>NZ_JACIGE010000001.1 GCF_014197755.1 Rhodocyclus tenuis
GCGCTTCGCTGAATCGACTCTTCCTCATGACTTCCTCTCTTCAAGGAAGCCATCCTCTCAAGTTTCGGATGGTCCGAAAATCCCCGGGCAGGTCAGAGTCTCTCCACAGAATGCATGGGCAAGTCTGTGGATAAGCTCTGGATAAGGCCGTCATCTACCTGCCGGCATTGGCTTTTTCTGAATTGCCCAATTTTCAGGCGAGTCGCGGACCGGCGACGCTAATATCCCGGTCTCCCCCAACCATCAGCCGTCTTCTCCGCCTCTTTCTCCACTACCGATCATGCTCCTGCGCATTCGGCCTCCGCTGTTCCTGGTCGTTTGTCTCTGGTGCCCGCGCCATGAGCCTCGGCTTGTGGACTGACTCCGACCTGATGCAGCCCTGGGAATTCAGAAAGCCTGCCTGCAGTCGCTCAGGCAGCTATCGGTTGCTCCGGGATGAAGCGATGCGGCCTCGATGCAAGGCTGAGAGCTCGCTTGAGTAGCAGATTCGCATAGACACTTACCCACCAGCGCGGCGGGTCAGATATGCTATTCGTGTTTCTTCGCTAACGATTTCCCGGAGACGCATCATGACGATTCATCTGCCCGCGCACCTTCTTGGGCGACTGGCCCCGGCACTCCTCGTACTGTGTCTTCTTCTGCCATTTGAGTCTTACGGCTTCCAGATTGCTCCGCTTGGCAGCAATTTTGAGGCGAAGCTGACCAACGAACCGGAGTCGACCTTATCTAGGGTTGCAGGAAAGCTCGGCAAGCTGGTGAAACGACCGGTCCATGAGGAAATCACGCAACTGGCGTTCTACTGCCCTGCAGACATACCTGCGCTGGCCAACGACGAACTGTGCGCAGAGCGAGACGTCCCCTTCGCCTCGGCATTCGTCATCTACGGAGTGC
The DNA here is from genome assembly GCF_014197755.1 of Rhodocyclus tenuis. GTDB lineage: Bacteria > Pseudomonadota > Gammaproteobacteria > Burkholderiales > Rhodocyclaceae > Rhodocyclus > Rhodocyclus tenuis. Next base: position 892 of record NZ_JACIGE010000001.1, read on the forward strand.
GCTGGAACGACCTCCCTCCGTTTCAGTTGAAGGAAAACGAGGGCCGCAAGTGCAAGAAATTCCTGACCCGAGGGCCTGCATGCAACACCTCGCAGACGATCCGCTTCTCGACACAGCCCGAGTGCTGGTACTGCATTTTCTCGGCCGCGGAAGACTTCACCGGTAAGGGGGGCACGATTGGCGGCTGCCCGGCGGATAAGAGCAAGGGAAGGCATGTCGCGCTGGGTAATCTGCTGACGCGCTCGCACTACGGTGATCTGCAGTTTTTGCACTCTATGGCCACTCGTAACGAGATGCCCGCTGCGGAAACACGCGACCAGATACTCGGCTGGATAGAGTTCGCGTGGCGAGTGTCGACTGGCGACATCAAGGCAAATCAGCGGCTCGCCGAACTGAACATCCCCCTGATGAAAGATCGCTTCTCGTGCTCGGAATGGACGGTTGCTGACCTCTACATCTTGGGTCGTCAAGACAAGCTGCTCCCGCGCCTCCGTGATATTGCCTTCGGTTCGGTACTGCATACGGTGCAGGATTCCTTCTCAAGCAGCCATTCGCAACGCTCGACGTCAGCAGAAGGATTCTGTGCGAGTGATGAACAGTATCCGCGCCCGGGACGCATCATCGAGTTCCACAGCTATGGTTCCCAGGACGGTCATCTGCACGACGCAGAAGATGAGCGTAAGGCGATGGTCACGCATGCAGTGGAGCAGCGCGCCGAGGCAATCGCAGCATCCAGGATGCTGGCCGATCTCGGGGGGAAACCGTGGGGAGAGGTCAGGCCGTATGTCGAATGCCTGTTTGAACTTGATGACGCTGCGCGCGAGTCGTCGCCGGGCGAAGCGTATCACCGTGGAAACAAGAACTGATCTTGGTTGGGCTGCAAGCCACGCGCCGCAAGTCGTGGGCGATCTGTGCAAGCGAGAAGCAGCTTGTGCTTAGCTGCCTTCCCCTAGCAAAACGGTGATGTTCCTTTGGCCTGCGCAGCAACACCGCCCCGACTGCTTGGTAATGGGTGTCGCTCTCGCTCCCCAATCCGGACCTGGATGCTCATGTCGAGGATGTGACGCCAATTTACGTCCGCAGGCGCGAGTTCGCCCAACGTCACCTTGGATGCGAGCTCGCTGACGTGCCGGACCAATTCATCTTTGGTTGTCATGGTTTCCGCACCGAAGAAGAGTCGTCATTGAACGATCAACTGCGTATGCCATGACACGCCGGGAATCGGGTGCAGCCCCAAAAACTGCTGCCAGCTCGGCTTCCTTGTTTGGCCACGCGTTGCACCATCGGGCTGCCGCACTTCGGGCAGGAAGGAACGGCAGGAGAGGGCGATGTGCGCCCCTCATTCCTCCGGATCATGTTCAACAGCGAATGCGCCGGGACGAGAGTGATCGAACGCCCTTCGGCAAATGCTATCGCTTCGTCAGTAAAGCGTCCGGAGGCAACGACAAAGCCACCCACAGCTTGCTCCGCGGTCATGACGCCATACAGTTCTCGGACGGTGGCGACGCCAACCTTCTGAGCCTTCCATTGCTTGCACTGAACGAGGTACGTGTCCTTGCCCATGTGCAGCTCAATATCGACACCGCCATCGGGGCCGTCTCCTCCCCGCTCACGAACTCGGTAGCCCTGCTGCCTGAAGGTCTCGGCAGCAAGGCTCTCGAATTCACGCCACGTCATTCCATCCAGCGCGTCCTGCGATGGATTACGGGCAACCGAACCATGAAGTTCCTGCTGACGACGCGTCCTGAAGAATGAAAGCGCAGATCCGAACAATAGAGCCAAGGGCACGGCGTACTGCAACACTGAGGCGAACGTAACAATCAACTGTCGTCCGATGCCGGCTCCGAGAGACTCGCCATAACTCTTCATGTCCGCGGTCGCTACCGGCAACAAAGGCAGGGAGGCGGCGTAGTGAAATCCGAAATATGCGATCAGTGCGAGAACGACACCGATCTTCCACGGTAGGCGGGCAGCGATATCAATCAGGTCTTCAATTGTGGATTGCTTGGCCCTGCCCATGACATGCCATATGCGTTTCTGGAGATGGTTCGATTGTGACCAGAACAAATCGCCGGGTCAATGCGTATGTCAATTCTGGCTCCACCGAAGGACCTGGATTCTTGAAACTTTGACGCAATCTGGAATCGGTCAACACATGGTTGACGAAACTGATTGCCGACTCACTGCTTGATACTCAAGGCAAGAAGTGGCCTTGCGGAAAGGGGTAGAAGCACCGTCATACCTAAATGTGGCGCGCCACATAATGAACAACGGGTCAAGCAAACACCGGGCGCTCCACACCATCAGGATAGGCATCAATGGGGCCCGAAGCGCCAAATTGACGCGTCTAACGTCGAGCCCCGCTCAGAAAATTGACACCGCATTGAACAGCGCATGACTTCAACATTAAAATCATGTATCCCACCCTCAGATACATAGCCCACACCAATCGGCAGTCATTCTTGATCGCCACCAGAACCAAGAATTAGCATGCGTCGAAACAGCCCTTGCGCAACGCCACAAATTCCCGATACCGCGCCCAACACCAAGAACCTGGACGACAAGGCCCTGGCCGACTGGCTAAACGACTGCATTAAGCGCAAGCGGACGGTCGGATATCTCCATGCCGGTTTCGTATGCAAAGTCGTCGACTGCAGCGATCCGTCGCTCATCCTGTTTCCGGCTGATCCGGAAAGCAAATCGAAGACGGCCCTGAAGAAACTTGCCCGCGGCAATCGCTTGCAGCGTCTGGAGTTGCCGCGAACCGCGCTGACGCCGGCAGGCGTCGCCGATCCGTCCTGGACGTTTACTCCGGTGGTATCCGAGGACGAGATTGCAAACATCATTGACGCGCGCCAGGAAATGCTGGGCCGCGTCAGCGGTCGAGGCCAGGCGATCACGGCCAGGACTGCGCAAAAGGTCTGGGCAGATGCGGGCGGCCGCTGCATGTTTACAGGATGCGCGGAGGACCTTTCGAACATCCCGCTGTATAGCCAGCCGGCTCGGGTCGGCTACCTTGCCCATATCGTTGCTTCGGACCCGCAGGGGCCTCGAGGCTGCCAACAGAGGTCGCATCTGCTTTCCGACACCCCGGACAACATCATGCTGATGTGCGATGCGCATCATCGGCTCATCGACTCTTTCGCTCCCGATGTCTACGACGAGCCGGCACTGGTTGAAATGCGCCAGACCCATCGGGATATGGTCAGGGGCTATATGGAATCGATGCGGTTTCCGCGTGCAAAGGCGTTGACCCTTCACGCCAACCTGGCAAACGTCCCCACGTGTTTCCACGAAACTGAATTCATCGAGGCCATCTTGGCAATGGACCGGGCCATGCTGCCCGGTGTCGCGCACTATGTCCGGCGCACTTCCCAGCGCGACGACCGTAATACGCCCGGATTCTGGCCAAACTATCTGCGGGAGCATGAGAACCAAATCCGGGAGCTGGTCACTCGGTTCAACAGCCCCAGCGAGGCCGATACGGACGAGCTGGCGGTATTCCCGCTCCATCACAACGCCACGATGGTATTGGCCGGCCGCCTCATGGGAGAAGCGCGAGCCATCCAGGTTTTCCAATACCAGCGAGATCGCCGTATCTGGGCCTGGGGCAAGAGCGCCATCCCCAAGCCGACCGGCACCTTCACTGTGGAGGGACTTCGCAACGACCGGACTGATGAGGTCCTAATAACGCTCGAACTCACGGCCAGTCTGGATGAGCAGGCGATGCCGACGGAACTGGCGCCCAAGGTCGCCGACGGGCAAATGCCATGGATCCGCATCAGCACCCCCAGTCCGAGCTTCGACTGCATAGTGCACCCGAAAGACCTCGATCAGTTCACCCAAGCGGCCAGACGGGTAATCAACCACGTCCAGGACGTGATGCGGGTGTGCAAGGTCCATTTGATCGCGATCAGTCCGGCCAGTACCGTTTTCCGGTTCGGCCAGATGCTGCAGGCCGGTCACCATCCCCTGTACACGATTTACGACCGTGCCAGTCGCGAGGACAAATTCGTGCCGGCATTTTCCATCAGTGGCCACGAGGTAAGCGCCTCGGACGGATCCCAGTCCTATTGCATCGCCATCCGCTAAGGAACTTGTCATGCCTACCTCGAAAAATGCCAATCTCGTCTTGAACGCCGAACGGAGCCGTCGTGTGCGGCTGGTGGAAGCCGTGGCTTCTCTCAGTAAAGGTATCGCTCTAGACAGCTATCACGACCAGTTACTGGCACTGGGGCCATGGGCTCGGGAACTGAACTACGTCAACCAGCACATTACGGTGCCGCAGGAGCAAATTGACGACGCCGCAAAGGCTTACCACTCGGTAGCGCGTCGCCTGGTAAGTGAGCTGAAATGGCCGAACGATGCGATCAAGGTTCTGCCGCAAGGCTCCGCAAGCACCCAGACCCTGATCCGATCGCCCGACTGCTCAAAATTCGACGTCGATGCAGTCTGTCAGGTCGATTTGAACCGCATCGCAGCCCGCGATCCCGTTGCATTCTTCGACGAGGTTGGCAAAGCGTTGGAGCCCCTTGAGCCAACTCGCAAGAACCGCTGCTGGAACGTCGACTTCATCGGCGAACCGTTCTACCTTGAGTTCACTCCTTCCGTTCCCCTAGATACGGTGCCCACGGTAGTACGCGAAGCTGTGGCCCGCCGATACATTCCTGTTAAGCAATATCGAAGCACGGCCTTGGCAGTAGTCGACAATAAGACCCGTCAATGGAAGACGTCCAACCCGGAGGGAATGACGAAGTGGGTGAACGACATCGCCCAGCTTCAGCTAATTCGCTTCGTTGCTCTCGATTCGGCCACTGCCCTCAATAAGTCCCTCAGCATCAAGCCCGTTCCGGACCAGGACGTCGAAATCACCGATACGCTCAAGGTCGCGATCCGGCTGTTCAAACGGCACCGAGACATGTGTGTTTATCGCCAGCAGATCGGCAAGGATTTCAAGCCGATTTCCATCATCATCGTTACGCTGCTGACGGCTTGCTATGCCGGCCTTGCGGATCTTGGGCGGACGTACAGCCACCCCGTTGAGCTGTTGGCCGACCTCGCCGACCTGTTGCCGGGCATGGTCCTAAAACTCAACGGCCAATACCGCGTCGACAACCCCACGGTGGAGGGTGAAAACTTTGCCGAGCGCTGGAATCAAGATGATGGAGAACGATACGAGGCGTTTGATACCTGGTGCGATATTCTTGCCGCCGACATGCGCACCATCCTTGCGGCCACTGATCCACAGGAAATTCGCGAGCGGGTACGCTCCGTATTTGGATGCGGTGGCAATACCTCGGGGTCTGGCGGCTCAAATGGATCAGGTGGAACCGGCAATCAACAGCCGACGCGCCGTCCTCCACCGCCACCGCCCAAAACAACGGGCCTCGCGTGACACATCTACCTGATGAGTTTGGACGTAACCAGCCTTCGGAACGATTGTCCCGATCTGCTTCCTGAACCGCTCAGTCGAGCCCGTGGGGCAACGGCCTATCGGCTGAAGCCGCCGTCATTTCCGTGGGGCCGCGATTTTGCGTGGGCGGAACTGGTCTTGCCCCACGGTTTTCCTGATCATGCAGTAGCGAAGATCATGTTGTCGCCCGATGCCGTGCTTCGAATTCCCCACGTGGAGGACTCAGGGGCCCTGTGCATCGAAGGCGATCCGGGACCGGGGTTTGGCTACTCAGCCAATGATCGTGCCCTGCTATTATTGCTTGCCTACCAAGAGAAGTTTCTGGGGCCTTGGTTGGCCGGTGCCCTGGACGGCGACTTTTCTACGGAACCGCTGAATTACTGGTACATCAAGGTCGCGCAAGCTCGGTCTCACGCTGATCCGGTTCGTGCGGTATGGGCCATCGACGAATGCCCGACTCGCCCGCAAGTCCGGGAGGGCTTGCTGGTGCTTCCCAGCCGGATAGTCATTGCCGGGGATCGGGATATGCCGATCACTGGGCGAGTCATCAACTCGCTCGGCGCAGCCAGGGCATCCCAGCAAATCCGGGTGCTGATTGCCGACATTCCTCTCTCTCATCCCCTTACGCCAGCGACGTGGCCGCGAACGGCCGCCGATTTGGATCAACTGTTGAATGGGCGTCTTCGACCCGCACAGCGAGCTTCGTTTCGCCACCCTCTACGCCGACGAGGTGGCAGCGTTCATCGGATCGTCTTGCTGCGCCATAGCACTTGCGCGTTTGCTTATCTGCTTCCAGGCGGGCCAGCGACCGTAATTGAGCTGGAACGAGGCAAGAAGACTTATCCGCCTCTTTCCGCGCCGCTCCCATTGCGTGTCCACCGCCTGGACCCCGCATGGACGGTAGGGCGCGACCAGCATCCGGAGGTGGCTCATCGTCAAACTCAACATGTCCTGGTGCTGGGCGCCGGCGCATTGGGTAGCCCGGTCGTTGAGTACTTGGCCAAAGCCGGCGTTGGCTACATCACTTTGGTTGACGGAGACAATCTTGCCCCGGCCAATATTGGCCGTCATTTGCTCGGTGCTGACACTATCGGGCAAGACAAGGCCGAGGCTGTTGCCCGACAAGTCAATGCTGCTCAGCCGGCAAGTCACGTCACCCCAATGGTGATGAGTGCGGGCAAGTGGCTCGATAACAATACACTGGCGGGCGTTGATCTGGTACTAGACTTGACCGGGGAGCCCGACGTTCGCTGGCAGGTGGAACAGGCTCGGCGGCTTCACCCCTGTCCGTTGTTGATTGGTTGGATGGAGCCCTATGTTGCCGCCGCCCACGTATGCAGCCTGCCGTTCGATACGTTATGGCTACAAGGTAATGAAGATTTGATGGGCAAACTCGGCGCAGTGGATTGGCCCGACGACGTAATCAGGCAGGAACCGGGCTGTAGCAGCCGTTTCCAGAGCTACACTGCAGCTGCCGCCGCTTACGCGGTAGCCTTAGTGGCGGAAAACGCTTTGAAAATGGTGGATGGAGCTCTCCCTGAACCTCGCCTCATCAGTTGGGTGCGTGGTCAACATTATCTGAACGCCCAGCGATCTGACTTGACCCTGCGGGATTGGGCCATTCCTGCGGCACCGCATGATGGATTAATGATTGAGCGCTCATTCCCGTGAACAATCGACTGTTCTTTTTCCCCGGCCATGGCCGATACGTTCTCTTCACTGCCGCTGCACTCGAGCATATGTACCGACACGCTCAGCGACGAATATGGCACAAGGAAGCCGGCGGGGAAATCTATGCAATCGATCCAGACGCCAATGGTCTTTTCGTTACTGCAGCCGTGGGGCCGAACAAAGGTGACCGTCGCACCCGGTGTTCCTTCAACCCGGACATCGAAGCAGCAAAGCGTGATCGGGAACGACAGTTCGCCGTGGGCTTGCACGCTGTCGGATTGTGGCACACCCATCCGGAAGCTCACCCTTGTCCATCTGGCCGAGATCGACAAACGACTGAGGAGTATCTGTCTGCCTTTCAGGGTGATCGGGCTCACTACCTAATGGCAATCGTCGGCAATTGCGATTCCCCCCCACGCATCAAGGTATGGGCTACCAGCCAGGGCATTCGCACAACTTGGGTTGAGCTGATTGAGGAGTCGCCAGGCTCGGTGCCCAAAATGGGGCTATGACCGCCATTAGGCTATTGGCGGAGAACGACCATCACTTGATACCTACGCTTCTATGCGCGCCAAGAGATCAAGTACGTCTACGTTCAGGGCTTTGGCCAATCGTTCCAGCCCATCCAGCGAAATGTTCGTGACGCAACGCTCCAACTGCGACACGTAAGTCCGGTGAAATTCTGCTAATTCGGCCATGGCCTCTTGGCTTAGGCCGCGTTCTTTGCGTAAGCGTCGCAGATTTTCCGCAACGCGACGACGTGCTTCTCCTGCGGGTTGATCAGTTTTGTCCATAGTGGGCCGAAGAGTGGCCGTCTACGGGGTACGTATCTACAGTGCATCGATCTACTGTTTTTATATCTCATTCGGTAGAATTGCCTTGTCATTTACTTAACCCCTTTCGCTCCCCCATTCCCTACCGGGAAAGGTTGGAGCGAGCTTCAGGAACGACCATGAATCTGCTTCGCCTTCTGGCGGCATTGGCTATTGCCGTCACCGGTTTTCCGGTCCAGGCCCAGAACATCTTGAGCGAGCTTAGCGGCTCCACCTATCGGGAAAAGACGGTGTACGCCGTCTATGACCTGCCGGGCAAGGACCTCAAGATCGATGTCATCGAAACCGCCGTACTCGATGCCATTCATCTCTACGCTCGCGATGCCCAGGTACGTCAGGGCATCCCACCGTCGATCTTTCCCGACTATCCTGGTCAGATGACCTTAGGCCGACGGTTGAGCGGCGGCCCCAAGCCTGACTGCGCCGGTGAGATGTTCTCCATCGAAGGCATTGACTCTTCAATGGCGAAGTACGGCGAGAAGACCTATCACCGGGTCTGCCTCTTCCCCCACGCCGCGGGATACCGTATCAACTACTTCGCTATCTACGGTCAGCAGTCTGGAGCCGGCAATTCCAATCCTAATGTGCTGGCAGCAATGCTTGGTCGGGCGATGGGCAGCGCCGTCGGCCTCGGTGACAGCAGCAGCGCCATCAACAAGCTACTGGTCCGCCTGGAAGGCAATCTGCAGGGGGCCGGCGTGGCCTTCAAACTGGTGCAGCTACACCCGAAGGATCTGGCCGGCAGAGTGGTCGTAGAGGATGACCTGCCTCGACCGAATGCCCAGACCGGAGTGGTAGCCCAGGCTCCCGCTGCACCGACGCCAATTCAGCCAACGACTGTGCAGCCTGCCCCGTCAGTGCCGGGACATCAGATCGACCCGAGAACCCTTCCCCCGGAGTTGGCTCAACTGCGGACGGCGCTGATGCAGCAGCGCGAAACTCGTCAGCAGTTGGCGGCGCAGCAAGCTGCTGCAGGTTCTAGCAGCAAGAAACTCACCACCGCAGACGCACGCAAGGAGCTGACGGCCACGGGACTGCAATACTTCAACCAGGAGCAGTTCGTGGCGGCGATCCGCCGCGGCGATGCGCTTGCGGTAGAGCTCTTCATCATCGGTGCCGGCGTCGACCTGAATAGCGGGTCTCCGGGATCGACACCTTTGGCCGTTGCTGAGAGCAGCGGGCGGCAAGATATCGTCGCTTTGCTGAAAAACAACGGGGCTCACTGATATGCGATACCTGGCCCAGTGGATCTTGTTCTGCGGGCTGGTGACCGGCTTACCAGCCTTGGCTCAGCAGGCAGCGCCGGTCTCAGGTTACCGTCCTGGTTCATCACTGAGAGCAGTTCCCGTCTATCTGCACAACGACGACGGGCGGTGGTCAGCCAGCTTGACAGGCGATCTCAAAGACGCGGCCACGGAGCTGGTTGAAATTGCATTGCCAAGTGGTTCCGTTCGAGCGCTGACCAAGCCACCACCTAGTGGTCGACGCCAATGCCTGACCAAAATGAAAGACCGGAGCGAGTTCGGTTACCTGGAATGTAATTCCGCTTTCTACTCGGTCAACAAAGGTTCGGCAGCGGCGTCCACCCTGATCCGGGGTGTCTTGACCCTTGGCATTTTGACTGCGGCGGATGCGGCGTCGGGCAATACGTCGTTCACCGTTTCCATTGATCAGCCCACGCTGGATAGCGCTGTCGCCGAATCCCGAGCAGTTGCCTTGGCAAAAGAATCGGCACCACTGCTCGAATATCGAAATCTGTACGCCAATGCCAGTACCCCGCTGCATCTACGCGCCTTCATCGCGACGTTCGAGGGGAGTTATGATCCAGAGTCGTTGGTAGCGCAGGCCAAGGAGAAACTGCCCGCCGCCATAGCCAGGGAAGAGACGCAGGTCCGACAGCAGGCGATGGAAGCGGCGACGCGAGCCGAAGTTCAGCGCCAGCAGGAAATCCGGCGCCAGGCAGAGGAGGATGCCTTGATAGCCTTTCGAGGCCGCCTACGGCCCGGTGATCGGGTTGCCGCCATGTGGCGAGATGGCCGCAACTTGCTCGTCGGAATGGTCGTCGAAATGAAGCCGCCCCTAGCCTATGTTCAGTGGGAAAACGCTACTCCAGCCATACAATGGATTCGTTTGGATAATCTACTGCCACCCAGGTAGTAAGGAAGCATGGATGAACATTGTCACCGAGATAAAACGATATTTCCGACCGCTGACCATTCATCCATGGAGCGCCGCCTGGCGGCTTCGGGACCACGGCTTTCGGGTCGCGCTCTCTGCTTGGATTATCGACATCATTGAGATAGGCCACCACGGACGAGGGGGGGGGACGGGCTAAATTTCGTCGACGTCCGACACACCACCGTACTTCCCAAAGAGGTGCCATCGCCGATGGACTGGCAATGACCGAAACTCAATCGTTGCCGTAAGGATCCGCAATGATGAAGCGGAAGCCGATATTGTCGTTTGGCCAGAGGTCCAACATCCGCTTGGCTAGCGAAACTCCCTTCTCCGTTTCGTGCTCAGCCAGATAAGCCAACACCAGGCCATGTGCCAGGCGATGAAATGGTCGATTTGAAAGATGCGCGTAGGGCATCAGCAACGCCTTGGTCTTGTGCTCGGCAGCACACTTGGCAATCATGTCAAAGATCAGCGCGACAAGCGGTTCTGCGAGACTGATGGCCTTTTTGTTCTGAGCGGTATGAACATAGGCACCAACTTGGAAGGCATATCCGTCGACGAAAGCCGGTTCCTGCTTAGTCAATTTCGCGGCAAGACGTAGAAGCTTGTTGATCGATTGCGGTGAGTAGTCGTCAAAGTCCCCCGTGAGCCCGCCTTCCATTTCGCAGGCCTCGTCAAATTCCTCGGCCACCTTGTACAGCGTGTCTTCCTCGGAGTATTCGGGAACAGGGAGGAGCAATTCGCCATAGGCCATCCTCTTGGGCTTCTTCGGGTTTCCATTCTGGTCGTACATCGTCCAGGACTCGACACCCTGATACGAAACTTGCAATGCCCCCAGACCAATGGGGTCCTGGTGTACCTGATCAGCCCCCTTGTGAGCTTCCGACATTGCGTGAAAACTGGGATAGCCGTGGGTTCTGGCTACCAACTCCTGAAAATCAGCGAGCTTGCCCCCATCGGGGTGCTCTGCAATGAAGGCAGGGAGAAGACGGCGAAGGTTCTTCGCCTGCTTTTTTGCTTGTTCAATCGACATGATCCATTCCATAAACTATGGCGGTGACAAGGTAGTAAGCCCGCTTTCTACGCCACGTATAACGCCAAGGTTATGAACATGGAGAGAGGGAAATCATCGTTCCGGAACCCATCAGGTTTCGCCGTTGCGGGCGGCGGGCAGTCCGTATTGCCTTCATCCATTATGCGTACCCGGACTTGAGTGTCAAGTCAGGCGTGCTGGAGTCGTCGCATGAGATGTATCCGTTAAACACCGAGCTATAGCTGCCTCATTGATCCGTAGTAACTACGGGCAATATTCCTGCTATACTCACCGTCGTTACTACACGGCGAGAATACCTATGAGCACTCCGCAAAGCAGCACTCCCTATTCTCTGCGCTTGCCAACCAAGTTGTCACAGCTCATTGACCAGTTCGCCAAAAAGATCGGCAAACCTGCTCCTGATGCCGTTCGTGCCGGCATTGAGGCGGCATTTTCTAACGAGTATCGGATACTGGCACTCGATGCTGCTAACGCTGACCGAGCCGGCACACTACGTGCCCTGCGTGGTGCTGTAGCGGAGGCCAACCAACAGATCATGCTGCCGCTGCCAGTCTATTCTGGCCTCATGTACTTCCTGCATTGGGCGTATCTACGCGCAGGTGTCGGCGGCTACGCAAATCCGCGCTACGCCATTGCAATGCTGGACATCATTCGCGATCTGGTTGCGCTGGGAAAGAATTTTCGTTTCACGGACGGCCATCACCACACCTACAGCTGCTTAGGCATTAAAGAGGATGAAGGAATTGATGCCGGCATTCGACGTATCAAGAAAGAGATTAAGCATGGTCTCGGCATGGGGTATGCAGAGATGCTGACGCGCCCCCTTGAGGCCATGGCTGATGATCTTCAATATCTTAATTCAGCCATGGTTGCTAGGGTATTTGCACCACATCTCAAAACCCTGCTCCCTGTTGCTGTACAGGGGGCAAATTTGGGAGTCGACGAGGATATCGTTCGGCGCGATATGGAAGGGCTCTTTCCAGAAACGGAGCAATTCAAGATCAACGATATGAATTGGAGGCTATACGGCAAAGAAATGGCACTGGTTGTGAGCGAAGGGCACCACACATACGCTTTCGGATCTGATGCACTTCTGAGTATCTATATGGCGATTGAGTGTGAAGCGCTCAATGACGTGCTGGCAATCAATGACGAAGCTCATTTCTTTTCCCGCAGCAAGTTTGAGTTGGCCAGGATGGGCGATCACGTAGTTATGCACACTAACGGAGGCTACCGGCTCGGTCTCTCTGTACAGGAAGTACGCGATCTGGTGGGCAACCTCGCAACCGCCTTCAAGAAACCCGCCTGGCGAACATTGGTTACACGCCACCGAGAGTTGAAAGGCGACATCTGAGCCTGCATTGATGAATGACGGCCATTTCGACAGCAATTCGACTTTCCATATGGGCGGCAACTAGGCCTCCGCAGCGGCAGAAACGCTGATTCCGAATATTGACGACGACCGATCCCGTCTCAGGCAATACGGCCTTCACAATCTCTCTTTGATTGGATTCCACTAAATAAATGACATCACCCACCCACTTTTCAGAGAAAAATCCGTCATCTCTACGAGACCCGAAAAAGGCGAAATTTTTTCCCAGAATATTAGCGGCCCAGCTTGGACGGGTGCTAGGTAAGTTACGACTACTTCATCCCGAATCTTGGGAACAAGGCTATCGTTCGGGGGAGACACAGGGCGATGCGGCTGGATATATGCGGGGCCACCAAGAGGGGCACTCCAGCGGCTACAAAGAAGGGTTTGATGCAGGGCAGGTAGTCTTGGAAATCCGTGATCATCGGGCGGTCGATCGACCGGTGCCCGGCCTGGATGATGATCTGTTCGAGGACTGGCGATTGCCCATCACGCCGCACCTTGAGGCCCGGATGCGGGCGGATGTGCTGAAAATCCTTCCTGCCCACAAACAGCCAACGCCCAGTCAGTGGGAAATGATTCTGAGTAAAACGCCTACCACTGTCGTCGTTGCGGGTGCTGGGTCGGGTAAGTCTACAACGCTGATTTTGCGAATCCTACTCTTGCATCATTACCTCGGGTTCGAACTGGATTCGCTAACAGTCGTAACCTTCACCAACATGTCTCGCTGGGATTTCATCGGGAAATTTCGGGACACGTTCCTCTTGTGGGGGCTCACCATTACGTCAGAGGAGGCGCGGACGCTAGTGCGCACCTTCCACTCCATGATCCTGAATTTTGCCCGTGCGGTGACCGGGAGTCAGGACATGAAGGCATTCGAATTTCTCGATGGCAAGCAACTGTCGGCGGAACCAGATGACGTCGATATCAATCCGTTTGATTTCAGGATTGGCATGACCCAGAGAAGCCTGCTAAATAAATGCTACGACGACCTTTGCTCCAACAATCCACGGTTCCGTGATCTGATGTTGGACTTACTAACCTCGACGCTCGAATTGAAGCACCTATCGGCAGATGACGACAAGGCAAAACGTCGGCATGCGATGATTGAGAACATTTCCGCGCGTGACGCCGAATGTACGGACATCACTGAAAAGGCATGGCTAACTGCTGGGCTATTGCCGCAGGCAGGTCTGATACTCAAACAGGAGACAATTCAAATAGAAGGACACCCATTCAGAATCAATGGGCGAATTCCGGAAAAGAAAGCTGTGCTCGTACTTGGAGCACAGCAATATCCAGGGAGCGATTTCCGGCGAGCGGGATCCAAATTTCAACTGGCGCGGGAACTAAAAGCCAAGCAGAAACTATTTCAAACTTATTGCTACGAGCGCGTCTTCTGGATCGAAAACGAAGATGAGCTGAAGAAGCTAATTGCATGCATCCGCCCAACCCCCGGTGCATCCCCGGGTTTTGATTACCAGATCGATGGCGAACTCTCGGCGGAGCCCATTCTTGATTGTTTCGTCGGAGCAGCCGGATTCATCGAGAACTTGGCACTAGATGTCTCGAGGGCGGTCAATGCCATGAAATTTCCAAAAGGTAGCCGAGATGCTCTGTTCTTTGAAGCACTGGGGTTGTTTTGGCCGCAATTCATGAGCCACCTCGAACAACAGCGGCCAAGGGTCATGATGTTCAACCGCATGTTTGCCCTTTTCAACGAGTGCAATACCTCCACTTTCGAGCGGCTGCCTGCTTCCTTGTTAAGACCAATGTCGCACTTGATGATCGATGAATTCCAGGATATCTCTCCCCAGATCGTATCCTGGGTCCGCGGGGCCCAACGCGAGATTAGACGCAGAGGGCGCGACTTACATGCAGGACGGGTAGCACAGTGGAGTTCGATGATCTGCGTCGGGGACGATTGGCAGTCCATCTATGGCTGGCGGGGGAGCGCCCCTAAATACTTTCTTGAATTTAAATCCGAGTTCAAGTCGCCAGCCACTTCAAATCTGATGCTTAGGGAAAACTACCGTAGTCATCAATACATCATTGATGCCGCCGAGCAAATCGTCAAAGGTATCCCAACAGCACCAAACAAAGCCGCGACGTCTGCAGGGCCTGCCGCTAAAAACCCCATTCCGGTCAGTATTAGCTACCGTAATGATAAGTATCTAGCCGAGCGCGCCGAGGAGCATTATCGGGCAGGAGAATCAATCATGATTCTCTTCCGGCGAGGCGCCGAACGGGCGGTGGTCGAAAAGCTATTGAGGAATCTTCTCGCGGAGGATGAGAAGCAACCGAAAAAGCAGAGGCGAATTCAGCTTATGACGTTCCATAAATCTAAAGGACTAGAGGCCGATACGGTGTTTTTGCTGGGCGACTGCCTTTTTTTGACCAGCTCACCGTACAAAAATCAGGCCTACCGCGTGGCACAACTGGGCGCATCCGGCGACCCGCAGCCTTACGATACGTCCCAACGCGAAGAGATTCGGCGTCTAGCCTATGTGGCTATTACCCGTGCGGCTAAGCATTGTTATTGGTTTATCGATGAGCCCCCGCCAGAAAGCGGACCATCGAAACCCAAAGCATCCGACGGTATCCCTTCGAATGTTCCATTCTTTCACGATGCCCGTCGCTCAATGGAGAGGAGCCAAAGAAAAGCGAGATAGAGTTTCCCTTGCCACCTCGGAGGCTTCGAGGAAGTTATCGAAAACACCAAGACAAAGATAGGCAGTACCGTAGCCGTAACCGACAACCCATTGGGTTGATGTTACGCCATCAATATAGAGATCGTTGTCTTGTTGATCGACGTCTAGGCACAAGATAGAAGTGCCGTTATGGCTAATTTCCCCTAGCCAAGAGACGTCAGTCTCTACTGGTATTTTGGCTGAATTTTTTGCGGGATCGACCTTGTAATCGTCGGCGAAACCGGTCAGTTTCATATACCTATCTCCGAAAAGTAGTTTTGGAACAAAAGAAAAGGGGTGTTGGCCAGATTGACCAACGCCCCTTCAGCGCTGCCCTAATTGAAAAATCAACAGGAATACCGGAAATTTGAATTTTTGGTAGTCAATGCCTCCCAGATTGACATCAACTTATCGTCATTGCGACCAATTCCCCTGCAACCAGGTGCCATCGGAACCTGTTGGGGAGTTAGAGGCCAACATGCCTGCTCGCCACTTGAATAGGATGAGAAGAGTTTTCTCGATATCCGCTTTCACAGGCATTGAGAGAAGTCCAGTCGGAGACTGGCTAGCCCCCTGAACATACAACAGAGCCAGTCATAACCACCTGACTAGATGAGTTTTATGCATCAGATACATAATTGCGGCTAACGCCACCGAGCTTCAGGATATCTTGAACCTGACTGCGGGCTGGTCTGGCCAGTTGTGGCCCAATGGTCATGGGCAGCGGTACTGTGTGAAAGCGTTGTCGGACCTCTCCGCATATGGGAGGACCGTCGATCAGCAGGCCTTCGTCCGCCAACTCACGAACACCGTCAAGAACAGGGGGGCCGCCTCAGTGCCTTGTTGGCACTGACGGCGAGGTCATTGCTTATCGAAGGTACTGATCAAGTCACGAATCTTATCTGGGGCGTCTATCCGTCCTCGAGCAGCGCGAACGACGATATCGATGTGCTGTGTGACTTTACCCATAGGCTACGAACGACCGTCTCTCGCGTGGCGTATGCGAAATGCAACGCTCCTCTATTTATCTGACACACGCCATCTACCAAGCGATCACGTGCTGGTGGCTCTGTCGACCGCACCGATCCGAGCGGGCAGATCGTCAGCCTTCACTTGAATCCCGAGTATAGGAACAACATTTCGGGAAGGCATGTCATCGCGGTAGATGACTGCGCTACGTACAGCGTGTCGTTCGGAGTGGCAGCAGCCTCTTTTAACGACGCCGGTGCCGCCTCGGTCAAGGGTGTCGCTCTTGGTAAGTTCGGAAATGCGCTGCGATACTACGACATCAACATCCTCACGCCCCCTTTGCGCCGGTTGCTGAAAATGGTTTCGAGGTCGCGACTAATGCTGTGAGGCAGGAGCAGACGAACTCCGTGAGCCAGGCGGCACTCAGCTCGTTGCTTCCGTAATATCTGGTTTGAGCCAACTGCCTTCGTTTTGGTTGTACGGCTAACCATTGGAGTAGCAATTCGATAGAGCCGGGCGACGCCTTTGTTCCCTGATATGTCCAATCTCCGCCGTGGATCGCCACATGTGATTTGTCGCTAGACGGGGATAACAGCGGTCAATCCTTATCGGATCCCGACGGAACGGGAAAGAAGCGCGCATTACCGTGAGATCGACCCGCACTCGGACAAAACTGCTACTGGATGGAGCTCGAACTCGCGCTCCAAGAAGAAGAGGAGGCTCCAGCCCCTGTTGACGAGATTGAGAAGGCGCGTCGACGCGCTACTCGTAAAGTGACGCGCCTGGTGACAAAACTCACCATACCCGTCGCTGAAACCGACGTGTCAGGCGGTTCGCAAATCACATCCGAGATTGACCGAATCCGGAAATATCCCGATCCACGCCAGCGGCGACGAGCCCTTCGGCAGTACGTGCGTGGACTCGGTGCCACCGCAACCAGTCTTGAAGCGCTGGTCAGCTGCTTCGAGGAGCTAAAGGATCTCGATGAATTGGGGCAAACCTTCAAAGTTTCTGGGCAGGGAGTATTCACGTTCCGCCAGGCTTTTCGACATACCAAGCTAGGCCCTACCTCGGGTTTTGCCGTCTATTACGGCGGAGCGAAACCTCTAACCAAACGATACGGGAATGGCTTCGTGCTGAAGTTCATCGACCCATGGAAGGAAAAGCCGATCACGATCTATGTCTCACCGGATAGCCTCCGGGAGTATCCTCCAGGCGCGCGAATGATCAAGATGATCGACGAAATCGAAGCGACCCCGGAGCCAAAGCCATATGTACGCGCCTATTGGATCGGAGGCCTTACGAGCGGCGAGGAGGGATGGAACGCCACCTTCACGACGTTAGCGCATGTCGTACTTCGGGTTGTCCCGCCCAAGGCAAGAGCTCCAAGCAGCAAGGCCGCGCAGAGCCAGCGGACAAAATAAATTACCCCCTGGCAATTACGAACAAAAAAAATTAGCCTTTACACCCAAAATCCGGACATTTTTAATTGTCTCTGGCCATGATATGTATGGTTTTTACGAAAATGGTGAAGCGAACCGGCTGCCGCGTCCTGCCGACGCCGCCCTGGTTCAAGCCGCAACGGCTTCGGGCCTGGCGCGCAGCGGCGGCGCAATCATCGACGCGGTGAGCAGCAACCAGCCGAGACAGACGACGGCGCCGCCCCAGAACACCGCATCGGCGCCAAAGTGCCGCGCCAGCCAGCCACCGGCAGCGCCGCCGAGGAAGAGGCCGATCGCTTGCGCCGTATTGTAGACGCCCAGCGCGATGCCGCGCGATTCCGGACCCGCAAAACGCGTAACCAGCGACGGCAGCAGCGCTTCGAGCACGTTGAACGCGGCGAAGAAGACGAACACCAGCGCGGCCATGGCGACAAAACTGCCACGACCGAAGGCGAAACCGATTTCGGTAAGCAGCAGCAGGGCGACCGACGCGGCGAAAACGGCGCGGAACTTGCCGTACTTTTCGGCGACGATGATCGCCGGAATCATCACCGCGAACGAGGCGACCACCGCCGGCAGGTAGACCTTCCAGTGCTCGGCCAGCGGCAGGTCGCCGGCCGACACCAGCGCCGCCGGGATGACCATGAACATGCCGACCTGCAGCACGTGCAACGCAAAGATGCCGAAGTTGAGCCGTGCCAGCTGCGGATGAAAGATCACGTCGGCCAGCCGTGCCTGATGTTTCACCGCGAAACCCGTCGGCGCCGGCGGCACGCCGACGAAGAGCAACACGATCGCCGCCAGCGAGAGCACGCCGGTAAGCATGAACAGCGCGTAAAGGCCGCCGGCGTCGTAGAGCGGCGGTGCGATCACCAGCGACAGCGCGAACACCAGCCCGATCGACGAGCCGATCATCGCCATGATCTTGGTGCGGTGCTCCTCGCGCGTCAGGTCGGCGGCGAGCGCGGTCACCGCCGGCGAAATGGCGCCGGCGCCCTGCAGCACGCGGCCGACGATGATCCAGTAGATGTTGTCAGCAAAAGCGGCGACGAAACTGCCCAGCGCAAAGAGCAGCAGGCCGAAGACGATCACCGGCTTGCGGCCGAAACGGTCGGCCGCAAAGCCGAAGGGGATGTGGAACAGCGCCTGCGTGATGCCGTAGGCGCCGAGCGCGAAGCCGACCAGCGCGACGTTGTCGCCACCGGGCAGGCCATTCGCCGCGACGGCAAACACCGGCAGGATCAAAAACAGCCCGAGGATGCGCAGGGCAAAGATGGTCGAGAGACTGACGCCGGAGCGGATTTCGACGGAATTCATCCGGCTGGCGTTAGGTGCGGTCATCAGGGAGTCAACAGTAGCGAAGAGGGCAGATGCGGGCAGATGCGGCGGCAGACGACGACGCATGGCACCGCCAGGAGGGAAACGGTTCGCTGCATCCGACCCGCGCCCGGCCGCTTTGGTTCGCGGAGTTGTTCGCGGAGTTGGTTCGAATTCGGGGAGTGCGTATATTAGCAGGTTTACTTTAGCCCCCAAGCCGACCCCTCGATGGACGAAATCCGAATCCGCGGCGCGCGGACACACAATCTGAAGAACATCAATCTCGACCTGCCGCGCAACCGGCTGATCGTGATTACCGGCCTTTCCGGCTCGGGCAAATCTTCACTCGCCTTCGATACGCTGTACGCCGAAGGGCAGCGCCGCTACGTCGAATCGCTGTCAGCCTACGCACGGCAGTTCCTGCAGCTGATGGAAAAACCCGACGTCGACCTGATCGAAGGGCTGTCGCCGGCGATCTCGATCGAGCAGAAAGCGACCAGCCACAATCCGCGCTCGACGGTCGGCACGGTCACCGAAATCCACGACTACCTGCGCCTGCTCTTCGCCCGCGCCGGTACGCCCTTCTGCCCCGAACACCAGCTGCCGCTGGCGGCACAGACGGTGTCGCAGATGGTCGATCACGTGCTGGCGCTGCCGGCCGAAACCAAGCTGATGATCCTCGCGCCGGTGGTTGCCAACCGCAAGGGCGAGCAGCAGGATCTTTTCGCCGAGCTGCGCGCGCAGGGCTTCGCGCGACTGCGCGTCGATGGCGAAATCCACGAGATCGACGCGCTGCCCAAGCTCGCCAAGTCGCAGAAACACGACATCGACGTCGTCGTCGACCGGCTGAAGGTGCGCGACGACATGCGCCAGCGCCTCGCCGAGTCCTTCGAGACGGCGCTGCGCCACGCCGACGGCCGCGCCATCGCGCTGGAAATGGATTCCGGCAAGGAACACCTGTTCTCGGCCAAGTTCGCCTGCCCGACCTGCTCGTACTCGCTGGCCGAACTCGAACCGCGCATCTTCTCGTTCAACAACCCGATGGGCGCCTGTCCGAAGTGCGATGGCCTTGGCGTCATCCAGTTCTTCGATCCGAAGCGCATCGTCGCGCACCCCGACCTGTCGCTCGCCGCCGGCGCCATCCGCGGCTGGGACCGGCGCAACCAGTTCTACTTCCAGATGCTGCAGTCGCTGGCCAAACACTACGAGTTCGACATCGACACCGCCTGGAACGCACTGCCGGAGCACGTGCAACAGGTGGTGCTGTTCGGCTCCGGCCGCGTCGCGCTGCCTTTCCACTACCTCAACGAGCGCGGCAAGGTGACGGTGCGCGAGCACAGCTTTGAGGGTGTCGTGCACAGCCTCGAACGGCGCTACAAGGAAACCGATTCGGTCGCCGTGCGCGAGGAACTGTCGAAGCTGATCAGCAACAAGACCTGCCCGAGCTGCAACGGCACGCGCCTGCGCGAAGAAGCGCGCAATGTGCGCATCGGCTCGAATGCCGGCGACAAGGCGCTGTCCGACGCGCTGACGCTGCACGAGATCAGCCACCTGCCGCTGGCCGCGGCGCGCGACTTCTTCCTGTCGCTTGAGCTCGTCGGCCAGAAGGCGCAGGTCGCCGAGAAGATTCTCAAGGAAATCGTCAGCCGCCTGCAGTTCCTGATCAACGTCGGCCTCGATTACCTGTCGCTGGACCGTTCGGCGGAAACGCTCTCCGGCGGCGAGGCGCAGCGCATCCGCCTGGCCAGCCAGATCGGCTCCGGGCTGACCGGCGTCATGTACGTGCTCGACGAGCCGTCGATCGGCCTGCACCAGCGCGACAACGACCGCCTGCTGCAGACGCTCAGGCAGCTGCGCGACATCGGCAACACGGTGATCGTCGTCGAGCACGACGAGGACGCGATCCGCAGCGCCGATTACGTCGTCGACGTCGGCCCCGGTGCCGGCGTGCATGGCGGCGCCGTCGTCGCCGAGGGAACGCCGGCCGAAGTCACTGCCAATGCGGCTTCGCTGACCGGCGATTACCTCTCGGGAAGACGCCGGATCGAAGTCCCCGGCCAGCCGCGCCAGCCCGACCCGGCGCGCCAGCTGCGTGTCATCGGTGCACGCGGCAACAACCTCAAGGACGTGACGCTGGAGATTCCGGTCGGCCTGTTCACCTGCATCACCGGCGTTTCCGGCTCGGGCAAGAGCACGCTGATCAACGACACGCTCTACGCCGCCGCCGCCCGGCACCTTTATGGCTCGACCGCCGAACCCGCCGCGCACGAGGCGATCATCGGCCTCGACGAGTTCGACAAGGTGATCAACGTCGACCAGAGCCCGATCGGGCGCACGCCACGCTCCAACCCGGCGACCTACACCGGCCTGCTGACGCCGATCCGCGAGCTGTTCGCCGGCGTTCCGGAATCGCGCACGCGCGGCTACGGCCCCGGTCGCTTTTCGTTCAACGTCAAGGGCGGCCGCTGCGAAGCCTGCCAGGGCGACGGCGTGCTCAAGGTCGAGATGCACTTCCTGCCCGACGTCTACGTGCCTTGCGACGTCTGCCACGGCAAGCGCTACAACCGCGAGACGCTGGAAATCCTCTACAAGGGCAAGAACATCCACGACGTCCTGCAGATGACGGTCGAACAGGCGCGCGAGTTTTTCGATGCCGTGCCGGTCGTCGCCAGGAAGCTGCAGACGCTGGTCGATGTCGGCCTGTCGTACATCACGCTCGGCCAGTCGGCGACGACGCTCTCGGGCGGCGAGGCACAGCGCGTCAAGCTGTCGCTCGAACTGTCCAAGCGCGACACCGGCCGCACGCTCTACATCCTCGACGAGCCGACCACCGGCCTGCACTTCCAGGACATCGAACTCCTGCTGCGCGTGCTGCACCGGCTGTCAGAGAACGGCAACACCGTCGTCGTCATCGAGCACAACCTCGACGTGATCAAGACCGCTGACTGGATCGTCGATCTCGGTCCGGAAGGCGGCGGCGGCGGCGGCCGCATCCTGGCGACGGGAACACCACAGCAGATCGCCGCGCGCGCCGCCGACAGCCACACCGGACGCTTCCTGGCGCCGCTACTGGCGCGCCGCTGAGGCTGCTGCCGCTGGCAGGCTGCGCGCTGCCAGCCAGCGCTCGAACTCGGCCGCTGGTAGCGGCCGCGCGTAGAGATAGCCCTGCGCCTCGGCGCACTGCATCGTGATCAGCTGCGCTTCCTGCTCGGCGGTTTCGACGCCTTCGGCGATGACCACCAGTCCAAGCGCGCGGCCGAGGTCGACGATCATGCGCGCGATCGGCTGACCACTGGTCGGCTGCGACAAGGCGGTCACGAAGGCGCGGTCGATCTTCAGCCGGTCGACCGGCAACTGCTGCAGATAGGCCAGCGACGAAAAGCCGGCGCCGAAGTCGTCAATGGCGATCGACAGGCCGAGCGCTTTCAGACGACCGAGCGTCTCGATCAGGCTGTCGGCACCGAGCATCGCCATCGACTCGGTGATTTCCAGTTCGACGCAACCGGCGGGCAAGGCCAGGCGACGGATGCGTTCCTCGACCAGCGGCAGGAAGCTGGCCGAGCGAAACTGTGCCAGCGAGACGTTGATCGACATGCGCAGGCCGCTGATGCCGCGCGCCTCCCACTCGTAAATCTGTGCCAGCGCCGCATCGAGAACCCACGCGCCAAGATCGACGATCAAACCCGAGCGCTCGGCCAGCGGGATGAAGTGATCGGGGCGGACAAAGTCGCCGCCATGGCGACGCCAGCGCAACAGCGCTTCGACGCCGATGACCCGCCCCGAACAGAGCTCGATCTGCGGCTGGTAGAACAACTGCAGGTCATGCTCGCCGCGAATCGCCGCGCGCAGATCGTTGAGCAGTGCCAGGCTCTCTTCGCGTTCGGCGGCCATGGCGCGACTGTAATCCGCAAAGCCGCCACGGTTGCGCCGCTTGGCGATGTTCAGCGCGATCGTCGCCGCGCGCAGGGCGCCGCGCCCGCCGTCGTCGGTGAGCCGCAGGTCCGCGCAACCGAGTGTAGCGCGCAGACTCAGCGCAAAGCCTTCGATGACGAAAGGCACGGCCAGTACCGCCAGCAGCGTGTCGGGCGCCAGCGCCGCGGCGTCGCCAAGCAGACCGAACACATCTGGGCCGACGCGCGCCAGCAAGGCCGTCGGCGCTGCGCTACCGAGACGACGCGCCACTTCGCCAAGCAACAGATCGCCAAGGCGATGCCCCAGCGCATCGTTGATCTCGGAAAAACGGTCGAGATCGAACAGCGCTACGTGCTGTCCGGTCAGCGGCGCCCGCGCGGCAAGCTCCTGATCGATGGCCGCAATGAAACAGGCACGGTTGGGCAGGCGCGTCAGCGGATCGGCAAACGCCTGCCGGTCGAGAGCTTCGACCAGCCTGGCGTTTTCCACGCTGGCGGCGGCATTGATGGCGAAAACATCGAGCAGGCGGCGTTCGATCTCGCTCAACGAGCGCGAGGTCTGCAGATGAACGACTCCCGTGACTCCGCCAGGGCCACCGAGACAGAGTTGGGTCGAGCAATCGCCATGGATGTTGCGCGCCTGCGCCAGGCAGGCGTGCAGGCGCGCGAGCAGCGTGGGCGAAAGCTGTGCATCGACGTCAAAATCACCCAGCGCCGCGAGCACACGCAGTCCGCTCGCCGTCGGCGCGGGCTCGGCGCCGTCGGGCGCCCTCATCGCACGCGCGGAGGAATCCTGATCAACGCGGCAGGCGTCGGCGAGAACGAGCAGACCCGAGACGCTGCCACCCAGCAAAGCCGCCGCCTGTTGCAGAACGGTACGGCCAAGACCACGCAGGTCGCGCTGCCCGAACAACTCGGCAAAGGAGAGCGCCATCGTCTCCAGCCCGCGCCGTCCGGCGGCAAGGTCGTGCAACTGCCGGTAAGAGCGGATCGCCGTCGCCAGCGTCGTCGTCAGCCGCGTCAGCGTCAGCTCGGACTTGGTCTTGTAATCGTTGATGTCGTAGTCGCGGATGACCTGCAACTCGGGCGCATACCCGGGCTGCCCGGTACGCAGCACGATGCGCACATCGCTGCGCGCCAGCTCGTCACGCACGCGGCGGACCAGTTCCAGCCCGCTGTCCTCGCGCTCCATGACCACATCGAGCATGATCACCGCGATGTCGTCCTCCTGGCGCAGGATCGCCAGCGCTTCGGCCGCCGAAGCGGCGTGCAGGAACTCCAGCCGGCGCCCCTCGATCACCGTTTTGCCGAGCGAAAACACCGTTGCCTCGTGCACCTCATGATCGTCGTCGACGATGAGCACGCGCCAGCGGGCCTGTTCCGGCGCAGAGCTGTCACCTGCCGGATCATCGTCGATCGAGATGAAATCGTCTGCGGCAAGTTCCGGCATGCACTCTCCTCGCGCGTCGGAAGCGCCGCAGCTGTGAACGGCGGCACTTGCATTTGACCATCATCAAACAGTACACCAAAAACGCGGGCGCGCGGAGAGGCAAAATAAGCGAATGACAAGGCCAAAGCCCAAGCCGGCAGTCATTACCCCCTTCCCTCCTTGCCGATGAAATGCAAGAATTGCGGCGGAGCTGCTCTCCCACCACCAATCTCAGGAGATAACATGAACAAGTCCGAACTCATCGACGCGATTGCCGCCCGTACCGATCTTTCCAAAGCTGCCGCCGGCAAGGCACTTGACGCTGTCGTCGATACCATCGTCGAATCCGTCGCCAAAGGCGAAACCGTGAGCCTGGTCGGCTTCGGCGCCTTCAAGGCGACTGCCCGCGCCGCCCGCGAAGGCAAGAACCCGAAGACCGGCGAAAAGATCAAGATCGCCGCGACCACCGTGCCGAAGTTCGCCGCCGGCGCCACCTTCAAGGCCACGGTTGCTGCGAAGTAGGCGTTCTGCGCGTCAGCACCGAGCACCGCACCGGGGTGTGAGACCCTGAGGACTCGAGAGGTTGATGGGAAAAGGGCTTGCCATTGGGCGAGCCCTTTTTTTATTCACCGCCCGGCTTCTCCGGTGTCTTCAGCCCGGCTGCGCCGCCCGCTGGCTCAGTCGGCAAGGCAGCGGCGATCCTCTGCCGGTCATTGCGCGTCGCCGGCATCCGTGCGGCGCTGCTGCTGAATGGCGTAGCGGCGCAAATCCTTCATCCCCGCCAGACTCAGTTTTTCGATGGCCCGTGCGCAATAGGACTCGACCGTGCGCACGCTGAGTGCAAGCTGCTCGGCAATTTCCTGGTTGCCGCAGCCCTGGCCGAGCAACTCGATGATCTGCCCTTCGCGCTCACTGAGCGCCCCGTCTGCGGGCGGTGTCCGCACAGCAGTGGCGGCGGCGGGGCTGCCGCCAGCCATTTTTTCCGAGACGAAAGGGCTCAGGTAGCAACGCCCGCCAAGTACCTCGCGCACGGCGTCGAGCAGAACCCGCGAAGCCTCGCGTTTGCAGACGTAACCAAGGGCGCCGCGGGCAAAAGCCTGACGGATGGTGCCGGTATCCTCGTGCATGGAATAGATCAGCACCGGGATACCCTGCCGGCAAAAATCGTCGAGCAGCGAGAGACCGCTTTCCTCGCCCAGCGACAGGTCGAGCAGAACCATGTCGGCGGCAGCGAAGCTACTCAGCCGCAAGGCCTCGGCCCGACTGCCGGCTTCGCCGCACACCTGGTGATGATCGCGCGCAAGTAGCAAAGCCAAGCCCTGACGCACCGCCGGGTGGTCGTCAACGAGGATGATGCGGGCGCCGCTGTTCTTGGTCATTGCGTCGGGAGGCGCTGTTGCGCGCAGTGTTGGCAAGGCATTTTACATCTGACCTCGGTGCCGCCGCCGGCGACGTCGACAACCTGCAGTTCGCCGCCGATCGCGCGGGCGCGGTGCGCCATGATGCGCATGCCCAGACCACCGGGCGACGCCACTGCCGATGCGGCCTCGCGACCGATGCCGTCGTCGCGCACGCGCAGCGAAACGGTGCCGAACGACGAAGCACAATCGAGACTGACCTCGATGCGCGTCGCCCGGGAATGCTTGACGGCATTGCTGACTGCCTCCTGTGCGATACGGCACAACTGGATGAGATCGTCGTTGCCGCAGATCTGGCAGGCGCGTGTCTCACGGACCACGATGGCCACACCATGGCTAGCCGCCATACGCTGGCAATACTCCTGCAGCAAGGCGCTCGTTCCCTGTCCTTCGTGCTCGACCGGCCAGAGGCCGCGCGCCAGATCGTAGGCGACGTTCACCGACTCTTCGAGCAGGCCGGACAAGGCGGCCAGATCGGTTTTCGCCTGCTCACTGCCGGCGGGCGTGCCTTCCATGGCAAAGCAGCGCAGACGCGCCGCTGTCAGCTGTTGACAAAGCCCGTCATGCAGATCGTGTCCGAGGCAACGCCGTTCGTTCTCGGCGACGTTGACGATCTCGCGCTCAAGACGGACGCGCTCGGCGATTTCCTCCTCCAGCGCCCGGTTCCGGCTCTCCAGTTCGTCGGAAAGACGCTCGATCGCCGAGAAGTTGCGCGAAAAGCTGAGTGACAGCGCAAACCCCTGGGCGACGATGAAGAAGAACATGCCGACAGGAATGAGGTAGACCGAGCGGATCAGCTGCAGGTCGTAGAGCATGTCGTTGGTGGCGATCAGACCAAGAACGGCAAAACCGGCAAGGATGAAGCTGGCGCCTTCGCGTGCGCGCTGCCTCGCCACGGCAAGACGCTGCACGCAATAGCCGATCAGCGCCAGCGAAATGAAGTAGTAGAGCGGAATGGCGCTGTGCAGCGTCGGCAGCGGCGCGAACAGCGCCAGCACGGTGAAGACCGCGCCGAGAGCGGAACTCAGCTGTTGCGCGCGCGGCGAAAACTCGCCGGGAAAAAGTGCGCGGAAAAAGCAGTAACCGACCGGAACCGAGAGGAAGAAACACGCCGAGTCAAAGCGATTGAGCCAGTCGATCGGCAATCCCGGAACGAGCAGGCGGAGCACCCAGTCACTGGCATTCGAGGCGGCGAAGTTGCCCGCCCAGAGCAGGCAGTAGAGGCCGAAACAGAGTGGCGCAACGCTTCTGCGGCCGAAGAAGTAGAAGAACAGGTGATAGCAGCCCATCATCAGCAGGCTGCCGACAAAGAACAGCGCGACGCCCCAGTTGCGCGACTGCAAGAGGCGGATGTCCGCGTCGCTGCCGAGCAGCAGCGAACTGGTGACACCGCCATCGCGGTAGACGTGATTGGAGATTTCCAGCACCAGTTCGAAGGGCGCGCCGCTGCTGTGAATGAGCGGTAGATCGATCGCCGGGTCGGCGACTTCGTTTTCAGGACGCTCGCCCGGGGTGCCGCGTGCGGCGATGAGCCTGCCATCCAGCCACAGGCGATACGCCGCATGCACGTCGAACACGCGCAGCCTCAGATCCTGCGCTTGAGCGGGCGGCAAGACCTGCAGGCGCAGGGTGGCGACGCCGCGTCCGTCGATGCGTTGCTGCGCAAAGGTGTTCCAGGCCGTCGGCAGATCGAGATAGCCGGCAGGCTTTGGCGGCTCGCTTGCGTGCAAGCACTCGGGAGACAGCAACTGTCCCGGGTAGAACTCCCACTCGCCGTCAAGCGCCAGCACGCCGCGGCGGGCAAGATCGGCGGCGCGCAGATCGAGCGTGCCTTGCTGCGCAGCGCGCGATGTCGCGGCGAAAGCCCCGGTAGCGGTGACGCCGCCACACAGCAGCATCACCAGCGCCAGCAGGATGAAAGCGGCACGCCGCAGCGTGCCGCTGAGCGCCCCCGCCGATCGTATCAAGCGCAGCGGCGCCAAGGCGGGTCGCGACGGAGTGTCGACAACGCCGACAGGGCGGCCCTCATGGCAGCAGGCAGCGGGCTGTAATCCGGTATTCGCTGGCCGCATGCGAGCCGATCCTCGTGCCGGGGCAGCCCTGCTCTCGTCAGCGCGCCTGGCGGACGCCGGCAGCGTCGCTGTCGCGCGAACGCTTGGCTTCGTCGAGCAGGTAACGCTGGTAATCGTCGAGGTCGCCGTCGAATGGCTCGATGCCACCGCGCGACACCAGCCAGAACTCGTCGCACACCGCACGCAGCAGCGCGCGATCGTGACTGACCAGCATCACCGTTCCCTCGAACTCGTTGAGTGCGACGCCGAGCGCCTCGCGCGTGGCGAGGTCGAGGTGGTTGGTCGGCTCGTCGAGCAACAGCAGGTTGGGGCGCTGCCAGACGATCATGCACAGCACCAGCCGCGCCTTTTCGCCGCCACTCATCGTGCCGACCGGCTGCTTGACCATCTCGCCGCTGAAATTGAAGGTGCCGAGGAAGTTGCGCAGATCCTGCTCGCGGCCGGCGACGTAGCCGCTTTTTCCCGCGGCGATCACTTCCTTGGCCAGCCGGATCATGTGCTCGAGCGGCGTGTCGTGCGGGCGCAACACATCAAGCTCCTGCTGCGCAAAGTAACCGATGTTGAGGCCGCGGCCCTCGCTCAGTTCGCCGGCCAGCGGCGCCAGATCGCGGGCGATCGTCTTCACCAGCGTCGACTTGCCCTGGCCGTTGGCGCCGAGAATGCCGATGCGCTGGCCGGCGTGCACCGAGCGGTTGATGTGGCGGACGATCACGCTCGGCGGCGTACCAGCCGGCGATTCCTCGGGCGGCGGATAGCCGATGCTGATATCGGAGAGCGACAGCATCGGATTGGGCAGATTCTGCGGCTCCTGGAACTCGAAAGTGAATTCGGCGTCGGCCAGCACTGGCGCAATCTTCTCCATTCGCTCCAGCGCCTTGACCCGGCTTTGCGCCTGCTTGGCCTTGCTCGCCTTGGCCTTGAAGCGGTTGATGAAGGCCTGCAGGTGCGCGATCTTGTCGGCCTGTTTGGCCATCGCCGACTGCTGCAGCGCCATCTGCTCGGCGCGCATGTCCTCGAAGGCGCTGTAATTGCCGCCGTAGCGCACCAGCCGGGCGTTGTCGATGTGCAGCGTCACCTGCGTGATCGCGTCGAGAAACTCGCGGTCGTGGCTGATCACGATCAGC
This sequence comes from Rhodocyclus tenuis, assembly GCF_014197755.1. Lineage (GTDB taxonomy): Bacteria > Pseudomonadota > Gammaproteobacteria > Burkholderiales > Rhodocyclaceae > Rhodocyclus > Rhodocyclus tenuis. Next base: position 29,785 of record NZ_JACIGE010000001.1, read on the forward strand.
GTTCCGGCGTAGCGCTTGAGCCAGGCTTCCAGCCAGACCAGTGCGTCGAGGTCGAGGTGGTTGGTCGGTTCGTCGAGCAGCAGCAGGTCGGACGGGCACATCAGCGCGCGCGCCAGCTGCAGGCGCATGCGCCAGCCGCCGGAGAAGCTGTTCACCGGATTGGTGAGTTCGGACGACTTGAAGCCGAGACCGAGGATCAGTGCCTGCGCGCGCGCTTCGGCGTCGTGCGCGCCGGCGTCGTGCAGTTCCATATAGGCGTGTGCCATGCGCATGCCGTCGTCGCTGGCTTCGGCGGCGTGCACCTCGGCCTGCGCCGCGAGCAGCGCCGTATCGCCTTCGATGACGAAATCGGTCGCGCTCTGCGCGGTTTCCGGCATGTCCTGCGCCACCTGCGCCATCCGCCACTGCGCCGGCAGCGAGTAATCGCCGGCGTCTTCATGCAGCGTGCCGTTGAGCAGGCCGAACAGCGTCGACTTGCCGGCGCCGTTGCGCCCGACCAGACCGACTTTCTCGCCGGGATTGAGGGTGACGGACGCGCTGTCCAGCAGCACCTTGGCGCCGCGGCGCAGGGTGACGTTCTTGAGGGTAATCATTGACGAGGCTTTCCGGCCGGCGACGATGCGCCGCCACCGAGGTACTGCAGATACGGAAACGCGGATTACGCGTTGGACGGGGTCTCGTCCGCGCCGGCTGCAGCGGAATCGCCCGGGCTGGCGTCTGCGTCAGCGTCGTCGCCCGTCTCGGCACCGCTCTCGCCAGCCGCCTTGGCGGCGAGTTTCTGCCGGCGCTTCTCTTCCTGCTTGCTCTTCTTCGCCAGATCCCTCTGGCGTTTTTCGAACTGGTAATTGGGTTTGGCCAAGAGAGTTTCCTTCTGTAGCTGAGCGTTCCATGGGGAACGGTTTAACGGGAGAAAAGCATGGGGCGAAGCGGGCGAAAGCGACAATTTCGCCGGCCGCGGGCGAAGTATGCCACCACCGCCCTGGCTGCGCTCGACTGCATGGGAGATGGGCGCCTCCGCCGTCGCCACGTCCGTCGCCGTGCGCTCGCCACCAGCCCGATGCGGCGAATAGCGACAACGGCGAGCGATGACGGAAAATTCAGTCTGCTGGCGGCAGCGGCAGGTATTGCGCGCGCTCGCCGAGACAGTCATCGGCACCCGTTGCATAGTCGCGACAGATCTGCGGACGCCGGGAATAGATGGTGCAGCGCATGCTCTGCCGGTCGAGCGCCGCACACCAGCCGTCGTCCCGCCGGTGCATCACCCAGCCGCCCCAGCGATCCTGGCGAGTGAACGCTGGCGGCACCTCATCGCCGCCCATCAGCATCACTTCCAGGCGGCAACAGCAGGCTTCGCAGCTGGCGCAACTGACCGGAGAGGTAGCGGCGTCGCCGCTCACCGGAGTTCACCTCTGGCACGGCAGCCGCCGCCGGGCAGCGGCAAGGCTGGCGACGCAGCAAGGCGGTAGCGACGGGGGACAGGATTCATGCGGGCGACACTCCAACGGTATTTCGCAACGCGGGACTTCATGCGGCGAGCCTGCAACTGGGAAAAAGACTCGCCAGCTTACTCCGGACTCGACGCGTCGCGCCGGCAAGCGCTGCCTTGCGCCCGCAGCACGACGGCGCGACGCCGACAGGCGAGGCCGATACACTGCTGCGGCGCGCAGCAATTGCTCATTTACTGAACAAGCGCGCTGGCAACATTCCCTTCCAGGCACCGTCACGCCGACTGGCAATCTTGAGCGCGCCGAGCAGGTGCAGGCCGATCAGCGCGGCGCAAGCCCAGACGAGAGCGACGTGCAATTGCTTGCCGACGGCGTTGCTTGCTGCGTCAGGCGCGCTGATGCGCGGCAGCTCGACGCCGAAGAAGCTGATCGCATACGGCGTGAAGGCAGATGCCAAGTAGCCGGCCAGCGGCGCGGCAAGCAGCAGGAAATAGAGCGCATGCTGGCTGGCACGGGCCAGCCAGCCTTCCCAGCCTGCGGCACCGGCAGGTGGGCGGTGCGTGCTGCGCCAGGCGAGGCGGACCACTACCAGCAACAAGCTCAGGAGGCCAAGCGACTTGTGCAGCGCATAGGCCGCGCTGCGCTCGGCGCCCTTGGGCAGATCGGTCATCGTCCAGCCGAGCCAGAACAGCCAGACGACGATGATCGCCTGCAGCCAGTGCAGCAGGACCGCGGGGCGTGTGTAAGTGCTGCCACTCACTGGATGGGGCCCTCCCCAGGCAATTCGTCGACCATGATCACGGCGTAGCGCTTCAGCCCGAGCGCATGCAACAGCCCGGCGCAGCCCGAACGCCCGCAGGCGTGGCCGCGAGAGCGCGCGCCGATGACGGCAATGCGCCCGGGGTCGGCGATCACTCCTGATGCACGCTCTCAAGCCAGCTGCGGATCGACCACATCGCCTCCTGGCTGAGCGTGCCTTCGAACGGCGGCATGTAGACGCGGCCATCGCGCACCGAGCCCTTGCGAATTCGCTGCAGGAAGATTTCATCGCCCTCGTCGCCAAGCGGCAGGTAGCGCAGATCGGGCGCGATGCCGCCGGAGACGGCGCCAAGACCGTGGCAGCGCGCGCAATTCTGGTTGAATGCCGAGTCGCCGATGCGCAGCGCCGTCTTGTTCTGGCGATACGGATTACTCGTCTGCCAGGTGGTGCCGAGGGTTTTCAGACCTGTCGTGACGACGGGCTGCGGCACGACGTCGCCGTGGGCAAAAGCCTCGATTGCGCCGCAACAGAGAATGAACGATGCGGCGAACGATGCCAGGTGTCGGGCGGATTGCTTCACAGTGTCTCCTTGGTTGAATGCCTGTGCCGGCATCTGTGCGCCTGCTTTCTGCAAAGCCTGTGCCAGTACCGCATCAACCTGCGCTCAGGCTGACATGCCGGCGAAAGTTCGAGTCATGGCACGCTGCTTGCTGAAACCGGCACCGCCATGCCCGGCGCATTGCTAAGAAAAAGGGCAGGTGTTAGTTTCTGGAACAACAACAACAAAAACGCCAAGCCCCGGAGGAGAAGCATGGAGACAGCCCACCTGCTGACCGACAACCACGGTCATCGACTGCAACAGGCAAGAGAGCTATTTTTTGCGCACGACGCGCTGCCCGAGGGCCTGCTGCCGCCCCTGATCGCACACTCCTGGCAGCGCTGCCGACGCTTCGGCCTGAGCGAGATCGAGCAGCGCGTTCCCGGCGAGTCGCTCGACCGCATCGCGCTGAAAACCGAGCTCGAACGCAATCGCACGCTGCTGCTGCAGAGCCGGCCGATCATGGAGCACGTCTACGAGCAGATTCGCGACTCGGGCAGCATGGTCATCCTGGCCGACGCCAACGGCCTGCTGCTCGAGACGATCGGCGATGCCGATTTTGTCAGTCGAGCCGACCGCGTTTCGCTGGTCGCCGGCGCATCGTGGGACGAAAACCTGCGCGGCACCAACGCCATCGGCACGGCGCTCTACGAAGAAAGTGCCGTTGCCGTTCTCGGCGCCGAGCACTTCCTCCAGCACAACGGCCTGCTCACCTGCTGTGCCAGCCCGATCTTCGGGCCTGACGGCCGGCCGATCGGCGTCCTCGACATCTCCGGCGACAGTCGCAGCCGGCAGCGGCACACGCTCGGTCTGGCGCGACTGTCGGCGTCGATCGTCGAAAAACGCCTGTTCGAGGCGGTACACACCAACGACATCCTGGTCTGCTTCCATCACCATGCGGATTATCTGGGCAGTCCGAAGGAAGGCATTGCCGCCGTTTCTGCCGATGGCCAGGTCATCGCAATCAATCGCAACGGGACCGAACTGCTCGGCATCCGCCAGGTTGACGCGGTGCGCCGTGATTTTTCGATCGTCTTCGAAAACAGCCTCGCGCCGCTCGTCGATCGCCTGCGCCACAAGCCGCGCAGCAGTTGCCAGGTCCGCGTCAATGGCCGCAACCTGCACCTGCAGTTGCGCGGCGAGTTGCCGGCGCTGGCGATTGCCGGCCGGGTCTATGACGAGTTGCCGGCGCAGCGCACGCAGCGCCGAACGGAAGCAATTGCGACAACGCCGACCAAGGCAAACTTGACGCTCGACACGCTGAACACCGGCGACATGCGCCTGCAGGCGGCGATCGACCGCGCCCGGCGCATCCTGGGCCGCGACATCCCGATCCTGATCCAGGGCGAATCGGGCGCCGGCAAGGAAATGTTCGCCAGCGCCTTCCACGCCAGCGGCCCGCGTCGCGACGCACCTTTCGTCGCGCTCAACTGTGCATCGATCCCGGAAACGCTGATCGAGTCCGAGTTGTTCGGCTATCAGGGCGGCGCCTTCACCGGCGCACGCAAGGAAGGGGCACCAGGCAAGATCCTGCAGGCGCATGGCGGCACGCTGTTCCTCGATGAAATCGGCGACATGCCGCTCAACCTGCAGGCGCGGCTGCTGCGCGTGCTGCAGGAACGCTGCGTGACGCCGCTCGGCAGCACGCGCGCACTTCAGGTCGACATCTCGCTGGTCTGTGCCACCCACCGCAAACTGCGCGAGGAAGTCGCACGCGGCGCTTTCCGCGAAGATCTCTACTATCGTCTGAACGGTCTGGCCGTCACCCTGCCGCCGCTGCGCGAGCGGACCGACATCCGCATCCTTGTCGACAAGATCGCCACCGCGGAAGCCGGGACGGCGATGGACGCGCCGCGCTTTTCCGAAGCGGCGCTGCAAACGATCGAGGCCTATCATTGGCCGGGCAACATCCGCCAGCTGTTCAACGCCATCCGCGTCGCCATCGCGCTGCTTGACGAAGGCGAGACGCTGATCGAAGAAAGACACCTGCCCGAGGAACTGTTCGAGAGCAAGGCCGACTCGCCTGCCTCGCGCGACGAGTCCGGTGCGCCGGCCATGCCCGACGGCAGCCTCGAGGAAATCGGCCGCCACGTTGCCCAGCGCACGCTCGCCACCGTCGGTGGCAACATTTCGGCAGCGGCGCGGCAGCTTGGCATCAGCCGCAATACGCTCTATCGCAAACTTGGCCGCCTGTAAGCGCAGTGCGGCGGCTTACTGCGCCGGCGGCCCACCGCGCTGACGCAGCGCCTCGCCAACCTGATCGAGCAAGCGGCGCAGCAGGCGCCCGGCCGCCAGCCGGCCGGCGCTCGCCTGCCCCGGCGAGCGATAGACCAGCGTCACCACGGCAGCCTCGCCACGGGGTACGAAAACAGCAATCGACATCGGGCAGAGCGCAATCTGTTCGGGATCTTCGCCGAGCATCTGCCAGGCGAGCGCGCTGCTGCAGAACTGCACGATCTCGGCCTCGGCAAAAGGGCTGCCGACGCGACCGAAAGCCGGTGCGGTGCGTTCGAGCATGGCGTTGAAGGGGATCACCTCCCTGACGCGCAGCCCTTCGGCCTCGATGCTCTCGACCAGCAACTCGTGCACCGTCCGGAAATCGGTACCCGCCAGTCGCTCGGCGACGACGTCTTCGGCCGCCGCGGCGACACCGCTCAGGCAGCAGGCGAGCGCCAGCAGTCGACGGCGCCAGCGCTTGCCGCGATCAGAAGGCATAGACCGCACTGACGCCGGCGAGCCAGTTGCGCCCCGGTGCGGCTTCGTAATAGCGGCCGTTGCTGTCGCCGACGATGACCGAGCCGACGTATTGCCGATCGAAGATATTGTTCAGACGGACGAAAGTCGCGAGCTTGAGCGGACCGAAGCGGCGGTCGATGCCGGCACGCAGGTTGGCGATGGCGTAGCCCGGCGCCGCCTGATCGGTATTGGTGTCCTCGACGTACACCTTGCCGCGCGCGATCGCCTCGATGCCGGCGTGGAAACCGCCTGCTCCATCCTTCCACACCAGCTCGCCAAACAGGTTCTGCGCCGCGACGCCGGGCAGACGATTGCCGGCGTTGACCGTCCGGGTGACGGCCGGCGTTCCGCTCTGGAAGCTGAACGAATCGTCGTAGCGCGCATCGAGCCAGGTATAGGCGACGCGACTGTTCAGATCGTCGGCCCAGTGACTGTCGAGTGCCAGTTCGATCCCCTGGCGCGTCGTCGGGCCGGCGTTCTGGTAGGCCGTGCGCCCACCGGTGCTGGAAAGAACAACCAGTTCGTTGTCGGTGCTGATCCGGAAAAGCGCCAGGTCGAGGCGGCTATGGTTGCCTAGCATCGCCTTGATACCGGTCTCGAAGTGCGTGCTGGTCGAAGGCGTGAGTGCCAGGTTCAACGCGCCGCCACCGCCCGAATAGAACATCTCGTTGAAGGTCGGCGCCTCGAAGCCGCGCGCCGCGCTGGCATAGAGATTGACGGCCTCATCCAGACGGTAGAGTGCTGCCAGCGTCGGCGTCGTCTTGTCGTAGCTGACGCGGCCGCTGTCGTCACCGTTGGCGAGGTAGTTGTCGTCGACCTTGAAGGCGAGATGGCTATGGCGCAGACCACCGCTCAAGGTCCACCGTTCGCCCTGCCATTCGCTCTGCAGATACTGGTCGAAGCTCGCCACCCGGTCCCGCTCCTGGCGACGCAGCGCGCCCTTGACACCGCAGACGTTGGCGACACAGTTGGCCGGCGCGCCGCTGCCGATGAAGTTTTCGTAGCCGCGCCGGTCGTCGCTTGACTGCTCGTAGTCGAAGCCAAGCGTCGTCGTCAGCCGGCCACCAGCGAGCGCCTGACGACCGATCCAGCGCGCCGACAGTCCGCTGAAATCGCGGTCGAAATCGATGATGCCGCCGGCGTGTGCGGGGTTGGACTGGGCACCGACCGGAATCGACTGGTACTGAATGGTCGAGCGTTGTCCGGCATAGGCCGACAGCTGCAGGGTGTTGTCGCCGAAGCGGTGTTCGTAGTTCAGTCCACCCTGTGTGTGCTCGATCGTCTTGCGCGTGTTGTAGGCGAGCGCCGGATAATTGTTGAGTGTTGCATCCCAGGCGACACTCCTCGGGTTGGTCTGGAATTCGCGCCACTGCACACCCTGCGGATCATCAGCCTGCTGCCGGAAACTGTTGGCGACGAAGCTCAGCTTGCCGTCGCTGCTCGGCCGGAAAGTCAGCTTGAGCAGGCTCTGGTCGCGGCTGGCCGCACTGTGCTCGCGGTAGCCGTCGCTGGCAAAGTGCGAGGTGTCGATGACGTAGCCGACGCCGCCAGTTTCGCCCTGCGCGGAGAGGTCGCTCTTCTGCGTTCCGTAGCTGCCGGCGACGAAGCTGCTGCTGATGCTCGGCGCCCCCTTGCCGTCAGGCGTGAACAGCTGGATGACACCACCGGCGTGGTTGCCATAGATCGCCGACAGCGGCCCGCGCATGACCTCGATGCGCTCGGCACGGTCGAGGTTGAAGGTTGCCGCCTGCCCCTGACCGTCGGGCATCGACGCCGGAATGCCGTCGGCAATCAGGCGAACGCCACGCACGCCGAAAGCGGAACGCGCGCCGAAACCGCGCGACGATATCTGCAGATCCTGTGCGTAATTCTGGCGGTTCTGCACGCTGATCCCCGGCACGCTGGCAAGTGCTTCCGAAGCATTGACGCGCGGCTGATCGGCGCTGATCGCATCGGCAGCGACAACGGTCAGCGCCGCCGGCAGGTCGAAGCTGCTGTGCTCGACACGGCTGCCGGTGACGACCACCGGATCCAGATCCAGGTCGAGGTCGGCGGCCAAGGCAGCACCGCCGGGAAAGGAAACTGCCAGGACCAGCGACAGGCAGCAGCGGGGGCGCAGGGCAAGGAACATGGCACTCCTCTGGATGACGGGCGGGCAAAGCTCGGCAGCTGCGCCGGGAGCTGATGGACGGGCGGCGGGCGGCACTGGTGCAGTGGCGGCCGCTGCCGCCCGCCGCCAATCAATGGGCATGATCCAGCGCCTGCTTTTCAGCCGCCGGAAAGAGGTGACCGACCGAACGCCGGTATTCGCTGGCGGCCACCGGCAGCGCGACAAAGGCGGCGGGCAGCGCTCGCGTCAACACCTCGTTCATGTCGAGACCGGCCTCGGCTGCCTCGCGCAAGCTCGCCTGCAGCCAGGAAAGCCAGGCGCGCGTCTGCCGGATCGGCGAAGCATCGCGGCTGATCGCGCCGTGTCCCGGGACCAGCGCGACGAAACCCGGGCTGTCGCTGAGCGCCTCAAGTTCGTCAAGGGCCTTGAACCAGACGTCGATATCGGCGTGCGGCGTCGTCGGCGCGCGGCCGTTGAAGACGAGGTCGCCGGCGAAGAGCACGCCGCTCGTCTCGTCGTAGACCGCGAGGTCGGCGCCGGTATGGCCGGCGAGCGCGATCAGGCGCAAGGAACGGCCGGCGACATCAAGCCTGCCGGCACGCAGCGTCGTCGTCGGCAGCAGTGGCTCGGTGCCCTTCATCCAGTCGCCGCACAGGCGATAGAGGTTTTCGGCGAAGGCATCGCCGTCGCTGGCAATCGCCTGCACGGTACCGGGCAGTGCGCCGATCGGCCGATCGGCGAAAGCCTGGTTGCCGAGAAAGTGGTCGGGATGGTGGTGCGTATTGATCAGCAGGACGACCGGCAGCGCCGACACGCTGGCGATCACCTCGCGCATCTGCCGGCCATAGCGCAGCGACGGGCCGGAGTCGATGACGACGATGCCGTCGCGACCGACGATGAAGCCGGTATTGACGATGTTGCCGCCGTTGAGCGTATCGAAGTCCTCGTCGCGGCCGATAAAGGCGTAAGCGTCGGGAGCAACGTTACGCGCCTGCAGCGCATAGTCGAAGTCGCCCGCCGGCGCCGCCCCCGGGAGGGCCAGCGCACAGCAGACGAGACCGGCGCAAAGCCAGCGGATCACGGTGCGATCCTCGCGCTGAAGCGATTGCCGTTGTTGTCGCCACCCGTGCACACGAGCGTCTGGCCGGGCGCGCGATACTCGATGGTGAATACCGGATTCTCGGCCACCGGTTCGAACAGGCGCAGACGCATCAGGCGCTCGCCGCTGGCGCCGCGCAGCTCGACGTCATCGAGATGGAAGGACGGTGTTCCGGCGACCAGGCCGGTATCCATCGGATGCACGACGCGCAGGCGCAGGCGGACGCGCTCTGCGCCAAGCTGCCATTGCCGCCCGCTCACCTCGTTGAGCCGGGACTGCCAGGCAGTCGACGCGGCAGCCGCCGACGGCGCAGTGCAGCCGCCGCCGACGGTGTTCACCCAGCTGCCGCCGACGTGCCAGACGCCGTCGGCGCCGCGTGCCGCTGCGCGCAGCGGCGTCGATTGCTGCAGCTTGACGCGAAAACCGAGCAGCGCGGCGGCGCTTTCGGGATAGAAGCGCAGCACCTCGACGATCGGGTTGAAGTCGGCGAAAACGACGACCTCGGCAACGTCAGCAAGCGCCGTCGCATCGACCGTGACCGGCACCTGTGTCGGGTTCTCCGCGTTCGCCGGCGCCAGCACCTTGACCTGCGCGTCGAATACCGCGGCCGTGCCGCCGAGAACGCCTCGCCGCATTTCTTCCCAGCGCGCCGAAGCGAGCGGATCGGCGGCCGCGGCAAAGGCGCTGGCTGGCAGCGTGCCACTGGCACCCAGCGCCACCAGAAGACTCATCGCCAGGCGTGCAGGAACGCTCATCGACCTACCTCCTCTCGCCCCTCGGAGGGTACTTTGCGAGGAGTGCATCGGCAAACTGCATGCCAATGTGCGGAGCGATGGAAGCGACGGAGCTTCATTCACGCCCGGTCGCCGCCTGCGTTTCGATGAATACCTGGATCGCCCAGGCCAGCTCCTGCTTGAGCACCCCCTGCCAGGCTGGCATGTGGCTGACGCCGACGATCACCTTGCCATTGCGCACTGACTTGGCGAACCAGGCATCGTTGTCGCGCATGCACGCCGCGTTGAGTTCGCGATCAGCGATGCGCCGGCAATAGCGGTTGATCTGGCGCAGATCGGGTGCCGGTGCCGTGTTGGTCGCCGCGTCGACGCCATGACAGCGCGCGCAGGCCTGGTTGTAGGCGGCGCGTCCGATGGCGACGGCGGCCGCTTGACCGCGGTAGGGATTGGCCTCGAGCCAGGTTTCGCCGAGCGGCGTCAGGCCATCCGGCGAAACGCTCGGGGCGACGGCGATTTCGTTGGCGTGCACGGCGAGGCTGAAGAGCAGTGCACAGAACAGGGAAAAACGCTTGCGCATGGGCTTCACCAGTCGCTCGGGCAGCCGCGGCAACCCTCGAAATCGGAATCCTGGAACACGGTGAAGCGGCGGAAGCTGCCGGACAGATCGGCCCGCCGGAAATTGACCGTGAAGAATTTGCTCTCCTGCAGGTTGGCATCGACCAGCCGGGCGCCGATGAACCAGGCGAAACTGGCTTTGGCCGCTTCCAGGTTGGCAGCACTCAGGTCGGCATCGGAAAAATCGGCACGGAACAGGCGGGCGAATTCGAGATCGGCACCGACCAGTCGGGCACCGCGGAAAGTCGCGGTCGGCGCGCTAACCCGGTTGAGGCGGGCGGCGGTCAGATCGGCGCCATCGAGGTTGGCGCCGGCCAGATTGGCGCCGCGCAGATCGGCCCGCACCAGTTGCGCTCCGCGCAGATCGGCACCGGCGAGGTTCTTGCCGGCCAGATTGGCATGGCGCAGGTCAGCACCGGGACAACGGGCATGCGGCCAGATGCCGCAGCCATTGATCACCAGCGGCTCGACCGGCTCGGCGAGCGCAACGCGGCCGGCCAGCAGCAGGAGCATTACTGACAGTCGTTTCATCGGTGATCACTCAGTAGCGCAAGCGCGCGGGTCGGCTGTTGCCGGCTCAGTCCGCCAACAGCCGACCCGCGTGCCCGCAGACGCCTACTTGCGCGCCGACCTGGCGAGCTTGAACACCCACATCGAGCCCCCCTGCGTCACCTGCTTGGTCAGGTCGGCCATATCGCCGCCCCACAGCGGCACGGCGCCGCCGTAGCCGGACTGGATACCGATGTACTGTTCTCCATCCATCTCCCAGGTGATCGGCACAGAAACGACGCCGGAGCCGGTCTGGAACTTCCACAGCTCCTTGCCGTTCTTCGCGTCGAAGGCCTTGACGAAACCGTCCGACGTGCCGGTGAACAAGAGCCCGCCGGCGGTGGTCATGGTGCCGGCCCAGAGCGGGAATTTCTCCTTGTGCTGCCAGACGATCTTGCCCGTCTTCGGATCGATCGCGCGCAGCGTACCGACGTGATCGTCGAACAGGCGCTTGATGCGGAAGCCCTGTCCCAGATAGGCAGAACCGGCCTTGTAGGTCAGCTTCTCGGTCCAGTAGTCCATCGCCCAGTGGTTCGCCGGGATGTAGAACAGGCCGGTCTGCTGGCTGTAGCTCATCGGCATCCAGTTGGTGCCGCCGAGGAAGGGCGGCGAAACGAAGATCGAATCGCCCTTCTCGGCGCCATCCTGCGGCAACTGCGGCCGGTTGTTCTTCTCGATCGGCCGGCCGGTCTTGAGATCGAAACCCGACGCCCAGGTGATGCCTTCAACGAAGGGCCAGGCGCCGATCAGCGCAGTCGGCTTGTTCGGGTAGCCGGCACCGGAAGACAGTTTGTCGCGGTCGGTGACGAAGAAGAAACCGTTACGGTCGGCGTGCGCCGACGCCTTGACCTGCTTGCCGGTCTGCGCGTCCTTGTACTCGAAGAGCACGATCGAATTGTTGCCCGAAAAGTCCCAGGCATCGTTCGGCGTGTGCTGGAAAAAGCCCTTGAGTTCGCCGGTACTGGCGTCGACATAGGCCTGCCCCGAGGTGAACAGGCTGTCCCAGTTGCGCGGATCATCGCCTTCCTTGGTGCGGTGCCAGGTGTTCCACGGCGCCGGATTGCCGGCTCCGATGACGATCGTGTTCTTCTCGCTGTCGAAGCTGGCCGTCTGCCAGGGCGCGCCGCCGCCGTGATTCCAGGCATCGACCAGATTGCCATCCTTGTCGCGCGGCCACGACGGCGCGTCTTTGTCGCCGGTCGGCGTCGATTCCTTGCCGTTGAGGCGGCCGACATGGCCTTCGACCATCGGCCGCGCCCACACTTCCTCACCGGTATCGGGATCGCGGGCGAACAGCCAGCCGACGACGCCGAACTCGTCGCCCGATGAGCCATGCACCAGCAGCACGCGACCGCTTTGCTGATCCTTGATGATGAAGGGCGCACCGGTCATCGTGTAGCCGACCTTGTGGTCGCCGAACTTCTTGCGCCAGACGACCTTGCCGGTGTCCTTGTTGAGCGCGACGATGGCCGCGTCGAGCGTGCCGAAGTAGAGCTTGTCACCGTAGATCGCGGCACCACGGTTGACCACGTCACAGCACGGACGGATATCGTCGGGCAGGCGTGCCTCGTATTCCCAGAGCCGTTTGCCGCTGCGCGCGTCGATCGCGAAGATGCGCGAGTAGGACGCGGTAACGTAGATGACACCGTCGTGCACCAGCGCCTGCGCTTCCTGACCGCGCTGTTTCTCGCCGCCGAAGGAAAAGCTCCACGCCGGCACCAGCGCGTCGACGTTCCTGGTATTCACCTTGGACAGTGGGCTGTAGCGCTGCGCTTTCAGGCCCAGGCCATAGGACAGGACATCGCCGGTCGTCTTGTCGTCGTTGAGGATGTCGTCCCAGCTGACCGGCTTGCTTGCCATCGCCGGCATGCAGAAAGTGGTCGCGAGCAGGGCGGCGAGAAGGCTTGGGCGCAGAGTGAGGCGAATCGATTGCATCGTGTGTCTCCCGAATTGTTTTTCTGTCGGCCGGCGCGAGTGGTCGGCCTGAACTGGGCAGCAGGCGGTCGCATATTCAATCGCCGGCCGGCGCCCGTCCCGGGAAAAGCTCACCGCTGATCCGGGAAAAAATCCCGGCCTCCGGCGGCACCGGGTATGAAACCTGCGGAGATGCTGGCGACCACTCCTGGGGAAATAGCGATGGAACTGCAAAAAAGACTGTTGCAAGCACTCGGCGGGCTGCTCGGCGGACTGCTGCTGGTGACCATGGTGATCAACCTGAACCCGCTGCGCGCCGATGTCGCCGCGGAAACGAGTGCCTCGGCAGGCCTGGCGCAAACGCTGCGCGAAGTGGCGCGCAGTGACCCGGCGCAAGCCGATGCAGTGGCTGACAGTGTTCGACTATTCATCACCCTGCTGCTCCTTTCTGGAGCAACGTTGCTGGCCGCATGGTGGTCGGTACAGCGCCGGCTGCGCCCGCTACGGGAGCTCGAAGCCGGTCTCGAACGCCTTGCGCGGGGCCAGCCGGAAGCCGGCCTGCCCACCTTCCGGCAGCCGGAATTGCGCCGCGTCGCCGGCGCGATCGACACACTCGCCACGACGCTCGCCAGTTCGCGCGCCGCCCGGCACCAACTCGCCAGACAGCTCGTTCATGTTCAGGAAGAGGAGCGCCGGGCTTTGGCAAGGGAATTGCATGACGAGATGGGACAGACGCTGACCGCGATGAACGCGACTGCCGCGCACCTTGAAAGGCACGCCGTGACCTTGCCGGCGAGCGAGATCGCCACCTGTGCCGGCGAGTTGCGCCGCGACCTGCGACAGGCTGCGCTGCAGCTGCGCCAGATGCTGCAGGCGCTGCGCCCGCAAGGGCTTGCTGCCGGCGAGCTGCCCGGCGCCCTGCGCGAACTGGTCGACGGCTGGCAGGCACGCCATACCGGCATCGGCTTTCACCTGCAGTTGCCGGCGTCCTTGCCGCCGATGGGCGACGACGCCGCGCTGACGCTCTACCGGGTGGTCCAGGAAGCACTGACCAATGTCGTCCGGCACAGTGGAGCGCGGCATTGCGCGGTGGCAGTGACGACGGCTGCCAACGAAATCCGCATCGACATCGTCGACGATGGCTGCGGCATGGCGAGGGGCAATCCGGACAGCGGTGGCGGTCTGCGCGGCATGGCCGAGCGCTTGTCCATGGCCGGAGGACACGTGCAGGCGAACGAGGAAAGAGACGGTGGCCTGCGCCTGAGCGTGGTCCTGCCGCTGACAGCAGGCGCGAACAATGACGGGAAGAGGCAATGACCAGAATCGTCCTGATTGACGACCACGCCGTCGTGCGTACCGGCTATCGCCGGCTGCTCGATGGCGAACCCGGCCTGCAGGTGGTCGGTGAAGCGGCCAGCGCCGACGCCGCCAACGCGCTCGTACTGCGCTGTCGGCCCGACGTGGCAGTTGTCGATCTGAGCCTGAAGGGCAGCAGCGGCATCGAGGCGATCCGCGGCATGCTGGCGCGACTGCCGACGCTGCGCATCATCGTTCTGTCGATGCACGAAAGCGCCGGCCACGTCACGCAGGCACTGAAGAGCGGCGCACATGGCTATCTGACCAAGTATTGCGAGCCCGAAGAGGTGATCGCCGGTATCCGCCGCGTCGCCGCCGGCAAACGCGTTTTCTCGCCGGAAATCGCCGAGGTGCTGGCGCGCGAAGCGATCGACGGCGACAGCGTGATCAGCCAGCTGACGCCGCGCGAGTTCGAAGTGCTGCGCCTGCTCGCGCACGGCGAACCCGCCAGCGTCATTGCCAATGCGATGCACCTGAGCCCGAAAACCGTCCTCAACTACCTCTCACTGATCCGCCAGAAACTCGACACCGACAGCGACTTCAAGCTGCTGCACCTGGCCGCCCGTCACGGTCTGGTCGACATTCGCCAGGGCATCGGCGCCTGAAACACCTCAACCCGCCTTACCGGAGAAAAAGCAATGCACAAGAAATTCACGCTCGGCCTGGCCGGGATCCTCCTGCTCGCGACAAGCATGCTGGCTGGCGCCGCCGAGCACGCCACGCCGCGCGAGGCGCACGCGCTGTTCAGCCAGGCGGTCAGGTACCTCCAGGCGAACGGCCCGGAAAAAGCCTGGGCGGCGTTCAACGACCGGAAAGGGGCTTTCGTGAAAAAGGACCTCTACGTCTACGTCATTGACCGAGAAGGCGTTTATGTCGCCAACGGCGCCGCCCCTGACAGCCTGATCGGACTGAAGGTGCTCGACACCGTCGACGCTGCCGGCGCCCCGCTCTTCCGGCAGATGATCGCCGTTACCGAAAACCAGCAGGAAGCACGCATCCGCTACGTCTGGCTCAATCGCCAGAGCAACCGCGTCGAACCCAAGGTCAGCTGGCTGCACCGCGAGGGCAACTACATCGTCGGCGTCGGCTACTACGCGCCACGGTCGACCGCAGACGATGCGCGCAAGCTCCTCGACACCGCCGTCGCCGAAGTACGTCGCCTCGGCATCGCGCGTGCCGCCAACAGTTTCAACGACGCACACGGCCGCTTCATCCGCGACGACCTCTACGTTTTCGCGGTCAACCTCGCCAACGGCAAGTTCGAGGCACACGGCATGAACCCGCGCTGGGTTGGCACCGACGCCAGCGATCTGCGCGATGTCGAGGGCCATCCGCTGATCAGGGAAATGATCGATCTGGCGAAGACGCGCGGCGAAGGCGTCGTCGATTACGTCTGGCGCAACCCGGTGACCAACAGCGTCGAGAAAAAGCGCAGCTTCATCCGGCGTGAAAACGGCAGCCTGATTGCTGTCGGCTTCTATAGCGAATGAGATCGACAGGGCTGCTCCTTTTTTGAACAACTGCTGCATCGTAGAGTAGCCAGCGCCGCAAGGGCTATCGGCCCGCCCCCGGAATTAACTCGCAATTAATTGATTAATAAAGCTATTTCTGAACAAGCCCGCAGCAACCGAGACTGGCATGGCGTATGCAGCTCAACAGCCACGAGCCTGGACCCGAGCAGTTCATCTGCGTCGTGCAGCAGTTGCCGGGCTTGCCGCAGCGTTCGCCACCACTCATCGAAAAATACTGGAGACAAGAATGATCTATGCAGCCCCCGGCACCGCCGGCGCCAAGTTCAGCTACAAGGCCAGCTACGACAACTACATCGGCGGCAAGTGGGTCGCGCCGGTGAAGGGCCAGTACTTCGACGTCGTCAGCCCGGTCAATGGCAAGGTCTACACCAAGGCCGCGCGCTCGACCGCCGAAGACATCGAACTCGCGCTCGATGCGGCGCACGCCGCCTTCCCCAAGTGGGGCAAGACTGCCGCCGCCGACCGCTCGAACGTGCTGCTGAAGATCGCCGACCGCCTCGAAGCCAACCTCGAACTGCTCGCCTACGTCGAGACCGTCGACAACGGCAAGCCGATCCGCGAAACGCTCGCCGCCGACATCCCGCTCGCCATCGACCATTTCCGCTACTTCGCCGGTTGCCTGCGCTCGCAGGAAGGCGGCATCTCGGAAATCGACGAAACGACGATGGCCTATCACATCCACGAGCCGCTCGGCGTCGTCGGCCAGATCATCCCGTGGAACTTCCCGATCCTGATGGCGGCGTGGAAGCTCGCGCCGGCGCTCGGTGCCGGCAACTGCGTCGTCTTGAAACCGGCCGAATCGACGCCGATCTCGATGCTGGTACTGGTCGAACTGATCGCCGACCTGCTGCCGCCGGGCGTGCTCAACATCGTCAATGGCTACGGCCGCGAAGCCGGCATGCCGCTGGCGAGCAGCAAGCGCATCGCCAAGATCGCCTTCACCGGCTCGACCGTCACCGGTCGCGTCATCGCGCAGGCCGCCGCCAACAACCTGATCCCGGCGACGCTCGAACTTGGCGGCAAGTCGCCGAACATCTTCTTCGCCGACGTCATGGACCGCGACGACGGCTTCCTCGACAAGGCGATCGAAGGTCTGGTGCTGTTCGCCTTCAACCAGGGTGAAGTGTGTACCTGCCCGTCGCGCGCGCTGATCCAGGAATCGATCTACGACCAGTTCATCGAACGCGCCCTGAAGCGCGTTGCCGCGATCAAGCAGGGCTCGCCGCTCGACACCGAGACGATGATGGGCGCGCAAGCCTCGCAGATCCAGCTCGACAAGATCGAGTCATACCTCAAGCTGGGCAAGGAAGAAGGCGCCGAAGTGCTGATCGGCGGCGAGCGCGCCCACCTCGGCGGCGACATCGAGGGCGGCTATTACGTGCAGCCGACGCTGTTCAAGGGGCACAACAAGATGCGCATCTTCCAGGAGGAAATCTTCGGGCCGGTGCTCGCGGTGACCACCTTCAAGGACGAAGCCGACGCACTGGCGATCGCCAACGACACACTCTACGGCCTCGGCGCCGGCGTCTGGTCACGCAACGGCAACGTCGCCTACCGCATGGGCCGCGCCATCCAGGCCGGCCGCGTGTGGACCAACTGCTACCACGCCTATCCGGCGCACGCCGCCTTCGGCGGCTACAAGGAATCGGGCATCGGCCGCGAGACGCACAAGGTGATGCTCGACCACTACCAGCAGACGAAGAACCTGCTCGTCAGCTACAGCGAAAGCAAGCTCGGCTTCTTCTGAGCGGCAGCCGATCGGCAAGGCAGCACGCGGGGCGGTCGTCGACCGCCCCGTTTTTTTTGGAGACCGACATGCCTGAAAAAGTCCTGGCCACACCAGCGGCGCTCGACCTGATCGCCCTGCTCAAGGATAGATACGGCCCGTCGCTGGAGTTCCACCAGTCCGGGGGCTGTTGCGACAACAGCTCGGCCAACTGCTTCCTGCCCGGCGAAATCACCGTCGGCGCCGGCGATGTGCAGCTCGGCGAGATCGGCGGCTGCCCCTTCTACATCAGCCGTGCGCAGTACGCGTACTGGAAGCACACGCAGCTGATCATCGACGTGGTCGACGGCAACAGCGGCAGCTTCTCGCTCGAAGCTTCCGAAGGCAAGACCTTCCACACGCGATCGCGCCTGTTCAGTGCGGCCGAACTGAAAGAATTGCAGGCGGAGACGGGGCCGGCAGCGGACTGAGCCGGGGATGCCGGGCCGATCGCCCGCCTTGAAGATCGCATGACCGGCACCTATACTTCGCTGAGCAGTTATCGAGGATGATCAATGGCTTCCGTTTCCTCCATCTCCGGCGCGAGTCAGTACGGCCTGCAGCAGCTTCAACTGCAACAGGCGCAACGCAATGCCGAGCAGGCGGAACAGGCCGCGCGCGCGCTCAAGGCGCAGGCGAGCAACGCCCAGCGTGTCGCCGAGCGGGCAAAAGAAGATGCGCGCAGCCTCGCCGTGCAATCCGATCAGGCCGACAGCCGCGCCGGTCAGGCCAGACAGGGTCTGGCCGCGTTGCGCTCAGCTGACAATTCGGCGACACAGGTGTCACGTACCGTCGCGCAGGCGCAGGTCGCTCAGCCGGCAGCTGCGCAAAGCGTGGCAGCCCCGACGACAGCGGCAAGCAGCCCGCCAGCGCCGACGATCAATTCCCGTGGACAGGTGACGGGCACGACGATTAACACGACGGCCTGAACGGCCGGAAAGGAGAGAAGTCATGGCTATTGGTGCAGTTGGCTCATCGACCAGCGCGGTCGATCTGCTCCGGCAAACGCAGCAGACTCCGCAAACGCAGAAGAGCGCAGACGAAAAGGCCGCCGAGGAGGCAAGGAAGGCCGAGGCCGCCAAAGCGCAGCAGCAGACGCCAGAAACCAAGCCGGTCGTCAATGCGCAGGGCCAACAGACCGGGCAGATCGTCAACACCACGGCCTAGCCCACCGCCGGCCCTCGCCACTCTCCACCACTCCACGCCGACTGCCGCTCGCGGCGCGGGCATTATTCGTGGCTGGCGCCTTGCCGAAGGACCCAAGCGGCGCCGATCGATCGCGACCAGTTCATCGGACCAGCGCATCGAGCCAGCTCCCGGCCATCGTGCGCCACTGGCCGCCCCAGCGGCCAACATAGAAACTCCGTGCAGGGTATGACTGCCCTGCGTGGAGTCGGTGCGTTCTCGATCAAAACGAAGGAGACATTCATGGCGGGTAAAAAGATACTGATGCTGGTCGGCGATTACGTCGAGGATTACGAGGCGATGGTCCCCTTCCAGACGCTGATGGCGGTCGGGCATACGGTGCATGCGGTCTGCCCCGACAAGAAAGCCGGTGAGAGTGTCGCCACGGCAATCCACGATTTCGAGGGGCAACAGACCTATTCGGAAAAGCGCGGCCACAACTTCGTGCTCAACGCCAGCTTCGCCGAGATTGACGCCAAAGACTACGACGCGCTGCTCATTCCCGGCGGCCGCGCCCCCGAATACCTGCGCCTCAATCCGCAGGTCATCTCGGTGGTGCAGTATTTCTTCATCGAGGACAAGCCGGTGGCAGCGATCTGCCACGGCGCGCAACTGCTGGCCGGTGCCAAGGTGCTGAAGGGCCGCCACTGTTCGGCGTATCCCGCCTGTCAGACCGACGTCGAACAGGCGAACGGCACTTACGCCAGGATTGCCATCGACGCTGCCGTGACCGACGGCAATCTCGTCACCGCGCCGGCATGGCCGGCGCATCCGGCGTGGATGGCGCAGTTCCTGCAACTGCTCGGCACGCGCATCAGCCTCTGAGGCAGCAGCGACGGCAGGTGCTGCTGGCGACAGGCAAACGGGGATGCAGAGGGCATCCCCGTTTTCTTTTGCTGAAGCGGAATTGATGCGGCGCGAACAGCAGGAGCGAAGCCCACGTCGCGCCGCGGAGTCTCTATACGCCGCTGTTTATCCGGACTCTTCCGGCAAACAGCGCGCTGACTCAGGGATTGCGCGGCGCCGGGCGGGGCCGCATGTCCTTGCGCTGGACGGCATGCATCTCCTCGAAGGTCTTTTTCTGCTCCGCGCTCAGCGTCGCGTAAAAGTCCTTCAGCGCCGTGACGTAGTCGCTCATATGCTCCTGACGCGCCTTGCCAAGCGCCAGCATCTTCTCGGCGCGCTCGGGCGTCGTCAGCCTCGCCCAGTCTTCGCGCGATTCGCCGCCCGCAGTCGCGGGTCTGGGCCGCTCGGAATCGATCAGCTTCTTCCAGCCGGCCTCCTGTTCGCCACTCAGCTTCAGCGCATCGTGCAACTGCTGGTGATGTCGCTCGACATCCTTGCCGTGGCCCTCGTAATGCGCCTGATGCCCGTCGGGCAGCGCACAGCCCGGATCGGCAAGCGCGGGAGATGCCAAAAAAACTCCCAGCGCGCTGGCGAGCAGGGCGGGAGCGACGAATTTGCGGTAGTGCTGCATGATTTTCACCTCGTTGATGGGTTCATCGATAAACGGCTTGCGCCAGGAAAGACGGCGCGATTGACGCCCCGCGCGCTCTTCGGTCGGCTGGCGTGCAAGGCAATGCAGGTTCTGCCGGCTTTTTCCCTACACCCAGTCCACATCGCCGTCGCCCGAAAAGCTGTCGGCGTCGTCGATACTGCTGCCTGGCGAGTCGTGGTCGTTGTTCACGACGACGTTCTCGGTCAGGGCCTCGGGCGCCAGCGCATTTGCGCCGGGCAGGAAGCCGGAGTTGCTACCGTGGTTGCCCATCAGGTGTTCGATCCCCTGGAAGAGAAAGGAACCAGCGACGACGCCGGCGGCGGTCGTCGCCACGTTGCCGAGCAATCCGGAACTGAAGAATGAAGACTGTGCCGGCGCGGTCGCTGCCGGCGGCGATGAAGCCGGCGCCGCGGCATAAGCGGGTGTCCGGGTAAAAGCGGGCGCCGGCGCCGGCCGGCCCCCCCAGGCATTGCTGTCGAGAAAACCGCCGCCGGCGGGTGCTGCCGACTGTTCGCTGCGCAAGCGGGCGATTTCCGCCTGTGCGTTCTCGACTGCCTGCTCGAGCAGCAGATTGCGCTGGACCAGCAGGTAGTACGCATCAGGCTGGCTGCGGCAGGCGTCCGCGATCAGCCGCTCGGCCTCAAGGTCTTTCGGGCCGGTCTGCGCCTGCGCCAGTTGCTGAAGAAAACGGGCGAGCTTTTCACGTTCCTGAGCATTCACGGAATGACTCCATCCGGTTATGAGACAGAGCCTATCTTGTACCGGATGAAGCGATGCTCAAGTGTCGTGACTGCAACCGTTTGTAAGCTGGTGTTGCTGTCGGCGACGGGCGGGCGCGCGATCATGGCCCGCCCGCCGCCGGCAGTGCCGCCGCAACTGCCTGGCGCGGTCAGGCCTCGACCTTGACAACCGGCAGGTGCCAGATTTCGGCGTTGTACTCGCGCATCGTGCGGTCGGTCGAGAACTTGCCGCTGGCCGCGGTGTTGAGGATGCTCATGCGCATCCAGCCGTCACGATCGCGGTAGGCCGCGGCGGCGCGTTCCTGCGCGTCGACGTAGCTGCGGAAGTCGGCGGCGGTCAGCCAGGGGTCGTGCGGGCTGCGGATGGCCTTGATGACCGGATCGAACAGGCCGGGTTCGAGCTGGTTGAAGTGGCCAGACTCGATCAGCGCCATGACGCGCGCCAGATCCGGGTCGGTGTCGATGATCGCTTCCGGGTTGTAATGGTCGCGAGTGACTTCGACCTGCTCGGCGGTCAGGCCGAAGAGGAAGAAATTGTCGTCACCGACCTCGTCGCGGATCTCGATGTTGGCGCCGTCGAGCGTGCCGATGGTGACGCCGCCGTTCATCATGAACTTCATGTTGCCGGTGCCCGAGGCTTCCTTGCCGGCGGTGGAAATCTGCTCGGAAAGGTCGCTGCCCGGGGCGATGATTTCCATCGCCGAAACGCGGTAGTTGGGCAGGAAGGCGAGTTTCAGCAAGCCACCGACCTCGGCATCGTCGTTGACCATGTCGGCCACCTTGCAGATCAGCGTGATGATGCGTTTGGCCATGAAATAGCCCGGCGCCGCCTTGCCGCCGATGAGCACGCAGCGCGGCGTGAAATCAGTCAGCTCGCCATTCTTGATGCGCGCGTAGAGGTGGATCACGTGCAGCACATTGAGCAGCTGGCGCTTGTATTCGTGGATGCGCTTGACCTGCACGTCGAACAGCGCTTGCGGATCGAAGTCGACATGGCAATCGCGCTTGACCAGGTCGGCCAGACGCTGCTTGTTGGCGTAGCGCACTTCGGCCCAGCGCGTGCGGAAGGCGGCATCGTCGGCCGACGGTGCAAGGCCGTGCAGATCGTCAAGACGGGTGACCCAGCCGTCGCCGATACGCTCGGAGATCAGCGCCGCCAGACGCGGATTGGCCGAGGCCAGCCAGCGCCGCTGCGTGACGCCGTTGGTCTTGTTGTTGAACTTGGTCGGCCACAGCTCGTGAAAATCGCGGAACAGGCCCTGCTGCAGCAGCGCCGAATGCAGTTCGGCAACGCCGTTGACCGAGAAACTGCCGACGATGGCAAGGTAAGCCATGCGGATCGCCGGATCGCGGCCTTCTTCGACCAGCGACATGCGCGCCAGCCGCGCATTGTCGCCGGGCCAGCGCCGCGCGACCTCCTTGAGGAAGCGGGCGTTGATCTCGTAGATGATCTCGAGCAGACGCGGCAGCAGCTGACCGAACAGGCGCACCGACCATTTCTCGAGCGCCTCGGGCAGCAGCGTGTGATTGGTGTAGGCCATGGTGCGGCTGACGATGGCCCAGGCCGCATCCCACGACAGGCCGTGCTCATCGAGCAGCAGGCGCATCAATTCGGGTACGGCGCAGCTCGGGTGCGTATCGTTGAGCTGGAAACAATTGAGCTCGGCGAAGCGCGAAAACTCCTTGCCATGCTGCAGCACCCAGCGCTGCAGGATGTCCTGCAGGCTGGCCGAAGCGAGGAAGTACTGCTGGCGCAGGCGCAGTTCCTTGCCGTTCTCGCTGGCGTCGTTCGGGTAGAGCACCATGGTGATGTTCTCGGCGGCGTTTTTCGCCGCCACCGACTCGGTGTAGGAGCCGGCGTTGAATTCGCCAAGATCGAACTCGTCGGTCGCCGCCGCCTTCCACAGGCGCAGCACATTTACGGTGCCGTTGCGGTAACCGGGAACCGGCGTATCGAAGGGAACGGCCAGCACATCCTTGCTATCGACCCAGCGCACGTGCAACTGACCATTGGCGTCGCGGTGGTATTCGGTGTGACCGCCGAACTGGATGCGCCGCGAGTGTTCGGGGCGCTCGATTTCCCACGGGTTGCCGTTGCGCAGCCAGTGATCGGGCTCCTCGATCTGCCGGCCGTTCTCGATGCGCTGACGGAACATGCCGTACTCGTAGCGGATGCCGTAGCCGGTTACCGGCAGTTGCAGCGTCGCGCAACTGTCGAGGAAGCACGCGGCCAGACGACCGAGGCCACCGTTGCCGAGGCCGGCGTCGCTTTCGTTGTCGATCAGTTCCTCGATGTCGAGACCAAGCTGACGCAGGACGTTTTCGGTGTTTTCAACCAGGCCGAGATTGAGCAGTGCATTGTTCAGCGTGCGCCCCATGAGGAATTCGAGCGACAGGTAGTAAGCGTGCTTGGCGCCGGCCTCCTCGTAGGCATAGCGGGTCTGTTTCAGTCGCTCGAGGAGACGATCGCGCAGGGCAAGCGCCAATGCCCGATAGGGGTAATAGGCCAGACGGCAATGCTTGTCCTGACCGAGAAAGGTACCGAAGTAACGGCGGATGTCCTGGTCGAGCGATTCGGCATCCATGCCGAGCGCCGGTACTTCGAACATGCCGGGGGCCGGACGGCTGACGGCAAAAGGCTTGAAAGGATTGGGATCGCGTTTCATGGATGAACAGGGCTTTCGTTGCGGAAATTTGCGCGCCATCAAGGCGAACTGGCCGAAAACAATACACCAAGTCGGCCACAACTGACGCGCGACATCGGCAAACGGCGGTGATTTGCGAAGCACTTGCCGGCGCAATGCGCGGCGAGGACGCGCGACGCGCCGCCCCAATGCCGTGGAAACAGCGCATTACAGCGCGAGCGGCAAGGCGCTGCGCACCCGATCTACTTGGCGGAGGCGTCGGGCAAGCGTCGATCGATCAGGCGAATCGCGCTTGCCGATACCTGATAGATGAGGAAAGCGCGGCAGTTGCCGAAGCTGCGGGACAGGGATTCGTCGGCATCCGTGGCGACGGCAACGCGCACCGATCCGGGCATGTCGCCTTCCTCGTAGCCGACCAGCAGTGGCTCGGCATCCTCGATGATGCTTGCCTGGAGAGTGCCGCGCAGATAGCCGAAGACCCGGCTCGGTCTGGCTGCGCGCAGCCAGACCGATGCGCAAGGCCACGTCGCGCGGCAGTCCGCCTGAGCGCATGGTGCTCTCCTAGACGGGGTGGATGCAGTCCGCGGAGCACGCCGAAACGCATTCCGGAACGCCATCGCATTCGTCGCAGGTTGCGGCGTTGATCGAATAAATGCCCTTCTTGCTCACGATCGAGCCGGTCGGGCAGGCGGCTTTGCAGTCGCCGCAGGTGGAACAGGTTTCAGTGTCGATTGCCATGGCCATGCGGGTATCTCCTGAAGTGATCGAATCCGGGCAGACATCACGGCGAGCCCTGCGCCGCCGACGCGCGGCAGCTGCGGCAAGGCCTTGCGCGCCTGACGGGTTAGGCGCTGCGCTCGCCCACGAGACGTTCTGCAAGTCTCGTGCCTTCGCCCGCCGGGACTGGCTGCCGGTGCCGTATCCGCGCCGTCGCGGTGGTTCAGGCACCGGGATGCCCGGAGACAGGTTGCGCCATTGTGTTCGCGAACGTACGAACGGCATGTCGACGTACCGTCGCGAACGCTTCAGCGATACTCGCGATAGCTCAAGCCGTACTTGCCCATGCGCAGGCCGAGGATGCGCCGGGTCAGGCCGAGATGGTTGGCGGCCAGTGTCATGTTGCCCTGATTGACCTTGAGCGCATCGACGATCATCTCGTATTCGACGGCGGCGAGTTTCGTGTCGAGCGTGCCGCCGTCGGCCGATTTGGCGAGCACCGGCAACTGCAGCGACGCCGGCAGGTTGTAGCCATGGATGACCCCGTCCTCGGCGAGCAGCATCGCGCGTTCGATGACGTTTTCGAGTTCGCGCACATTGCCCGGCCAGTGGTAGCAGAGCAGCATGTTGATCGCCGGCGTCGAGATGCGCTCGACCGCGATTCCCATTTCGCGCGCGAACCTGGCGACGAAATAATCGGCCAGCGCGATGATGTCGTTGCCGCGCTCGCGCAAGGGTGGAATGGTGATCGGGAAGACGTTGAGCCGGTAATAGAGGTCTTCGCGGAAAGTGTTGTTGGCGACCATCTCGACCAGATTGCGGTTGGTCGCCGCCAGGATGCGCAGCTTGACCTTGATCGTCGTGTTGCCGCCGACGCGCTCGAAGCTCCGCTCCTGCAGCACGCGCAGCAGCTTCGCCTGCATCGGCAGCGACAACTCGCCGACCTCGTCGAGGAAGATGGTGCCGCCATCGGCTTCCTCGAAGCGGCCGCGACGCATCGTCGTCGCGCCGGTGAACGATCCCTTTTCGTGACCGAACAGTTCGCTCTCGATGATGCTCTCGGGCAGCGAGGCGCAATTGAACTTGACGAAGGGCCCGGACGCACACGGACTGTTGTAATGCACGGCGCTGGCGACCAGCTCCTTGCCGACGCCGCTTTCGCCGAGGATCAGCACGGTGGTCATCGACTTCGACACCTTCTCGATCAGCCTGTAGGCGTCGAGCATCGGTTTTGAATTGCCGATGATGTTGCTCGGCCGGAAGCGTTCCTTGAGCGCACTGCGCAGGCGCGAGTTCTCGTCCTCGAGACGCGAGGCGTAGAAGTTCTCGACCATGTACAGCTCGACCGCCTGCGCCGTCACCGCGGCGAGCACGCCGAGGATTTCGACATCGAGGCCAAGCAGCCGCCGGTTGTCGTAAAGGCGCTCGGCGCTGATCGTTCCCATCACCTTGCGCCCGCGCAGGATCGGCACGCAGATGAACGACAGCTTGGCATCCGGACGATTGTCATGACTGCCGGTACGGTTGAGAAAGTCGGGTTCGTCACCGATGCGCGGCACGACGATGCTCTGCCCGCTTTCGACCACCTTGCCGGTAATCCCCTCGCCGAGGTGATAGACGCCCTTGGCCGCCTCGTCTTCGGTCAGGCCGATGCTCTCGTGCACGAAGATCTTGCCGGTGCCCGGGTCGTACAGGCTGACCATGCCGCGAATGACCTTCATGTGCCGCTGCATCAGGCCAAGCAGCACATGCAGGATGTTCGACAGATCGCCGCAATCGCTGGTGATGCGGCTCATCTCGTAAAGCAGCGGCAGCAGGTTGGTGCGGCACTCGCCGAGATTGGTCTCGCAAAGTTTGGGCACGGCTCTGCTGGCAGGCTTACCGGTGGCGAGCATGAAAGCCCCTTTGCGGAACGCGACTGCGCTCTGCTTGCGGCAGCGAGCGGCAAGGCAGCCGGGCGCGCCGGGCGGAGTGCCGGCGTCGCCGGGAAAGACAAGGCCACGGCAAGCGGCAGGCGGCAAGCGGCCAAGCCGTTCCGGCGTCGGCAGCGACCGGCGAATATCCGTGCGGTCGATGAAAATCAGGAGAAACAGGCATTTTCTTTCGCCCAAAGAGAGGTTCTTGTCGCCGTAATATAGCGCCATACATAGCGCAGACCAAAACAGGCGCGGCCCACCGTCGCTGCAAGCACCCGTCATCCGCCGACGGCGGCCGACAGCAAACCCGCGCGCCCGGCGGGGCGAGGCAAAATCGGTGCCATCGCAAGTGCCCCGGGTGAAACCGGCGGGGAGCGCTATGGTTGCACGCACTTACCGCCTGCCGGATCATCAGGCTGTCCCTCACGGATGTACTCACGGCGGCAGAACGATTCAGGCATATGCCGGCGGGAGTGGCTTGGCAGGGCTGCAATCAGCGCACCCTGCGTTATCGACATAAGGAGTCTGGAAAATGGCAATCAGCGCAAGAAACGTATTCAAGGGCAAGGTCACCAGCATCAAGGAAGGACCGATCAACGCCGAAGTCGAAATCACCACCGCCGGTGGCGACACCATCGTCGCCACGCTCACCGACGCCAGCGTCAAGTCGCTCGCGCTGGCCGTCGGCAAGGACGCCGTCGGCGTCGTCAAGGCGTCCTGGGTGACGCTGCTCGCCGGCACGCCGGAATACCGCTTCAGCGCCCGCAATCAGTTGCCGGGCACGGTCACCGGTCTGGGCAAGGGCGCGATCAACGACCTGGTGACGATCAAGCTCGCCGGCGGCTCGACGGTCAGCGCCGTCGTCACGCACGAGGCGATCACCGAACTGGGCTTGAAGGAAGGCTCTTCCGTCGTCGCCCTGTTCAAAGCCAGCCACGTTCTCGTCGGCGTTCCGGCCTGAAACTGACGGCAGTGGCAGATCGACGCGCTGCGCGATCGGCGTAGCGCGTCCGAGGAAATCGACGGGGACCCTGGGTCCCCGTCGTCGTTTCAGCGGCGGCTCATCGCCCGGGCCGGGAAACGCCCCGCAGCGCCAGCGCACAAGCCCGATCACCCAAGCTGCCGCAGTGGCGCCCGCCGCAGCGCGCGTGCAGCTGCGGCCGGCCTCCCCGCATTATCGCCAGCGGCGCCCACTGAGCGATTTACGAGCTGAAGAAAAACGTTCGCAAACGTGCGAATCGCAGCCGATCCTTCGCAAACGTAAAAATGCCGCGGCGCCGAAAGTACCGGCGAAAGCAGCGAAAGCCGCACACCCCTGCGCAATTTCACTGGCAAATCAAGGCCGGACCTCCTGAATATCCCCGCTCCCGCTGCGCCTGGCACAGTCCATGCAATTACCAGCTGCGTACGGCTCGCACAGTTGGCAGCGAAGGAGTGATAACCGCCGATTCCAAAATCGGCAATCAATATCTCCGCTGGAATATATCGACGAGTCCGTCGACCGGTGTGCGTACGCACGGCATGCGGATTATCTGATTTTCACGATTAACTGAGGAGGTATTACCATGACACGCAAGGTTGCTATTTACGGCAAGGGTGGTATTGGCAAGTCCACCACCACGCAAAACACGGCGGCGGCACTCGCCCACTTCCATAACAAGAAGGTCTTCATCCACGGCTGCGACCCCAAGGCCGACTCGACCCGCCTGATTCTCGGCGGCATGCCGCAACAGACGCTGATGGACGTTCTGCGTGACCATGGCGCCGAGAAAGTCACCAACGAAATGGTCATCCGCAAGGGCTTCGGCGACATTCAGTGCGTTGAGTCCGGCGGCCCGGAACCCGGCGTCGGTTGTGCCGGCCGTGGCGTCATCACCGCCATCGACCTGATGGAAGAGCGCGGCGCCTACACCGACGACCTCGATTTCGTCTTCTTCGACGTTCTCGGCGACGTCGTGTGTGGTGGTTTCGCCATGCCGATCCGCGACGGCAAGGCGCAGGAAGTCTATATCGTCGCCTCCGGTGAAATGATGGCGATCTACGCCGCCAACAATATCTGCAAGGGCCTGGTTAAATATGCCAAGCAAAGCGGCGTGCGTCTCGGCGGCATTATCTGCAACAGCCGCAAGGTTGACGGCGAAAGGGAATTCCTCGAAGAGTTCACCGCCGCCATCGGCACCAAGATGATTCACTTCGTGCCGCGCGATAACGTCGTGCAGAAGGCCGAATTCAACAAGAAGACGGTGACGGAATTCAATCCGGAAGAAAACCAGGCATTCGAATATCGCGAGCTTGGCCGGAAAATCATCGAAAACGAAGATTTCGTGATTCCGCGTCCGCTGACGATGGACCAGCTGGAAAGCATGGTCGTCAAGTACGGCCTGGCGGATTGAGAAAAGTCCGGACATTCAGGACTTCAATCATTGAGCAAGCAATTCCTTCACGGGAATTGCTGCCCAACTCTCATACAGGCAAAGGAGATTGAATCATGCCTCATCATGAATTCGAATGCAGCAAGGTAATTCCCGAGCGCAAGCAACATGCGGTAATCAAGGGCAAGGGAGAGGATTTGACCTCCTGCCTGCCTAAAGGTTATCTGAACACGATTCCGGGATCGATTTCCGAGCGCGGCTGCGCCTACTGCGGCGCCAAGCACGTGATCGGCACGCCGATGAAGGACGTGATCCACATCAGTCACGGCCCGGTCGGCTGCACCTACGACACCTGGCAGACCAAGCGCTACATCAGCGACAACGACAACTACCAGCTGAAGTACACCTTCGCCACCGACGTCAAGGAAAAGCACATCGTCTTCGGCGCCGAGAAGCTCCTGAAGCAGAACATTCTCGAAGCCTTCAAGGCTTTCCCGAAGATCAAGCGCATGACGATCTACCAGACCTGCGCGACCGCACTGATCGGTGACGACATCGACGCCATCGCGCAGGAAGTGATGGACGAACTGCCCGGCGTCGACATCTTCGTCTGCAACTCGCCGGGCTTCGCCGGCCCCAGCCAGTCGGGCGGCCACCACAAGATCAACATCGCCTGGATCAACCAGAAGGTCGGCACGCTCGAACCGGAGATCACCAGCGACTACGTCATCAACTACGTCGGCGAATACAACATCCAGGGCGACCAGGAGGTGATGACCGACTTCTTCAAGCGCATGGGCATCCAGGTGCTGTCGACCTTCACCGGCAACGGCTCCTACGACGACCTGCGCGGCATGCACCGCGCGCACCTCAACGTGCTCGAGTGCGCGCGTTCGGCCGAATACATCTGCGACGAGCTGCGCGAGCGCTACGGCATCCCGCGCCTGGACATCGACGGTTTCGGCTTCAAGGCGCTGGGCGACTCGCTGCGCAAGATCGGCCTGTTCTTCGGCATCGAGGAGCGCGCCGAAGCCATCATCGCCGAGGAGACCGCACGCTGGCAGCCCGAGCTCGACTGGTACAAGGCACGCCTGCAGGGCAAGAAGGTCTGCCTGTGGCCGGGTGGCTCCAAGCTGTGGCACTGGGCCAACGCCATCCAGGAAGAAATGGGCGTCAAGGTCGTTTCGGTCTACACCAAGTTCGGCCACCAGGGCGACATGGAAAAAGGCATTTCGCGCTGCGGCGAAGGCGCGCTGGCAATCGACGATCCGAACGAGCTCGAAGGTCTCGAAGCACTCGAGATGCTCAAGCCCGATGTCATCTTCACCGGCAAGCGCCCGGGCGAAATGGCGAAGAAGGTCGGTGTTCCGTATCTGAACGCACACGCCTATCACAACGGTCCGTACAAGGGTTACGAAGGCTGGGTACGTTTCGCGCGCGACATCTACAACGCGATCTACTCGCCGATCCACCAGCTGGCGATGGTCGACATCAGCAAGGACGCGATCCCGACCGACCGTGGCTTCGTCACGCGCCGCATGCTCTCCGACAAGGGCCTGCCGGAAGAGATCACCTCATCGACGGTGCTGTCGCCCTACACCGGCAAGTTCGACTCGGTCAGCCATCTGCGCACGAAGACCTATCCGGACTTCCCGCGCGCAGCCGACACCGCTGGCGACGCCGAAGAAATCATCGCAGTCGTCGAGTAAGGAGTTCAACCATGAGTGTTACTGCAAAACAGGCCAAGGCTGCCGAGCGGAAGTACCAGCCGATCTACACCAGCAATCCGCTGGCCGACTGCGACCCCCTCACCCAGGAGCGCGTCGGTCAGCTGGAAAACTACATCATGAAGCACTGCCTGTGGCAGTTCAATTCACGCGGCTGGGACCGGCGCAAGCAGAACGCCGGCATCCTCGGCAAGACCGCCCAGCTGCTCTGCGGCGAGCCGGTCGACAACCCGACGCCGCTGGAGAAGTGCTACTGGGTAGATGCCGTCTGCCTCGACCGCGCGTACCGGGAGCTCTTTCCGTGGATCACCACCCTGCCCGCGGACGAGATCAAGGCCCTGATCAAGGCGCTGCACGCGCGTCTGGACTGGCTGACCATCGACGGTTCCCTGAACACCGAACTGATCGTCCAGAACTACTAAGGAAATCGCCATGACCTGCGAAATCAAGGAAAAAACACGCGTCGGCACCGTCAACCCGATCTTCACCTGCCAGCCGGCGGGCGCCCAGTTTGTCAGCATCGGCGTCAAGGACTGCATCGGCATCGTGCACGGCGGCCAGGGCTGCGTGATGTTCGTGCGCCTGATCTTCTCGCAGCACTTCAAGGAGAGCTTCGAACTCGCATCCTCGTCGGTGCATGAAGACGGCGCGGTGTTCGGTGCCTGTGGCCGCGTCGAGGAAGGCGTCGACGTGCTGCTGTCGCGCTATCCGAACGTCAAGATCATCCCGATCATCACCACCTGCTCGACCGAAATCATCGGTGACGACGTCGATGGCGTGGTGCGCAAGCTCAACGAAGGCCTGCTCAAGGAGAAATACCCGGACCGCGAAGTGCATCTGATCCCGATCCACACGCCGAGCTTTGTCGGCAGCATGGTTTCGGGCTACGACGTCGCGGTGCACGACTTCGTCAAATACTTCTCCAAGAAGGACAAGCCGAGCCTGAAGATCAACCTGATCACCGGCTGGGTCAATCCGGGCGACGTCACCGAACTGAAGCACCTGCTGGCCGAGATGGACGTCGAAGCCAACGTGCTGTTCGAGATCGAAAGCTTCGATTCGCCGCTGATGCCTGACGGCAGCGAAATCTCGCACGGCGGCACGACCATCGAGGATCTCACCGCCACCGCCGACGCACAGGGCACCATCGCACTGAACCGTTACGAAGGCAGCAAGGCGGCCAAGTTCCTCGAAAAGCGCTGGGACGTGCCGGCGATCATCGGCCCGACACCGATCGGCATCCGCAACACCGACACCTTCCTGCAGAACCTGAAGTCGATGACCGGCAAGCAGATTCCGCAATCGCTGGTGCGCGAACGCGGCATCGCGATGGATGCGCTGACCGACCTGACGCACATGTTCCTCGCCGACAAGAAGGTCGCCATCTACGGCAACCCGGATCTGGTGATCGGCCTGGCCGAGTTCTGTCTCGATCTGGAAATGAAGCCGGTACTGCTGCTGCTCGGCGATGACAACCCGAACTACAAGACCGACCCGCGCCTGCTCGCACTGCAGGAAAACGTCGATTTCGAGATGGAAGTCATCACCAACGCCGACTTCTGGGAGCTGGAAGACCGGATCAAGAACAAGGGCCTCGAGCTCGACCTGATCCTCGGCCACTCCAAGGGCCGCTTCGTCGCCATCGACTACGCCATTCCGATGGTCCGCGTCGGCTTCCCGGTCTACGACCGTGCCGGCCACTACCGCTACCCGGTGGTCGGCTACAAGGGCGCGACGTGGCTGGCGGAACAGATGGCCAATGCCTTGTTCACCGACATGGAATACAAGAAGAACAAGGAGTGGATCCTCAACGTCTGGTAAGGCTGCCTCAGGGACGGGTGCCGGCAGGTGCCCGTCCCGCCCGGCCGGCGCAACGCTGCCCCGGCACCCTGTTCGGCCCATCAGGAATCACCATGAAAATCGCCGCCTACCTCAATCCGCAGGGAGAAGTCGCCAGCCTTTACGAGCCCGGATGCTTTCGCCTCTACCAGGCGAGCGCAGCGGGCAAAGGCTGGCTGTCGGCGCAGGAAATCCCGTTCGTCACCGACTACGCCAGGCCCTTGCCGGAAATCAAGGCGGCGCTGCACGCCGCCATCGCCGGGCTCGACGACTGCAGGACGCTGCTCTCAGCCGAAGTGCGCGGCGTGCTCTACTCGGTGCTGCAGGAGGAACTCGGCTTCCGCATCTGGAAATCCGCAGGCCCGCTGCTGCTGCAGCTCGACAGCGTGCGGCAGAAGGAAGCCGAGCACGAGGCGCAGAAGCGCTTCGAGATCGTCGCCTTCGCCGGCAAGATGCTGCCGACGCCGATGCTGGTCGGCGACCCGCGCGACGGCTGCTTCTGGATCGACCTCAAGGAAGCGCTGAACCACGAATCCGGACAGACCTCGCGCCAGATCCTCATCCCCTTTCTCGAGCGCGGCCAGTTCCGCCGCCTAGAAGTCCTCTGCGACCACCTGCCGAAGTGGATGACCTGGGAAATGGAGCGGCTCGACATGAGCGCCGACAGCGAGGAGATCGACGCCACCGGCAGCGGCCTGCGCGTCACCGTCTATCCGCGCAACACCCCCGAAGGACGCGCGCGCAAGGTCGGCCTGCTCGGCGCCGGCCCGGCCCTGCTGCTGCCGTGTCCGCGCGAACGCCAGAACAACGGCGGGCGCGTCATCGATGCCTGACGCCAGCCGATTGCAAGGACTATCCATGAACCCACGCACCACCGCTCGCCGCCTGCACTTTTTCTACGGTGCGCATCTCGACCCGCGGCAATTCGCCAGCTGCAGCCAGCAGCCGCGACTGCTCGGCAGCGCGCGCCTCGCCGACTACACGCTGGCCTTCTTCGGCTACGCGATGAAATGGGATGGCGCCGAGGAATCGCTGCTACCCAGCGCCGGTGCCGAGACCTGGGGCGTGCTCTACGAGCTTGCCCCGGATGACGCCGAACGCCTCGACGCCGAGCAGTGCGTCCGCCTCGACGGCAGCGGCGCGTACTTTCATATCCCGGTCGAGGTCGTCACCGCTGACGGCAGCGTGCACGAGGCACTCACCTACCTGCGCAGCACGCACGGCGAAGCGCAACTGCCGAGCCGCGAGTTCCTCGCTAACATTGTCGCCGGCGCGCGCGCACACGGGCTGCCCGCCGACTATCTGAAGCGCCTGCAGGCACTCCAGAGCAAGCCGGCAAGCTATCGCGTACCGCGCGAAAACACCCTGCGCCAGTTCTTCAGCATCGAAAGCGCCTGCAACTGCTGAATCACCCACCCTTCAGAGGAATCAGTTCTTCATGGAAACAGCCAGCCACCCGCACGGCGAAATGCGCCGCAGCGACCGCGAAATCACCGACCGGGCCGAAATCGACGCCATTCTCAATGCCGGCAAGGTCATGCGCATTGCCCTGGTCGATGGCGACACGCCGTTTCTGGTCCCCATTTTCTACTGCTACGACGGCAAGTCGATCTACTTCCACTCGGCCAAGTCGGGAAGCAAGATCGACATCATCAAGCGCAACAACAAGGTCTGCTTCGAGATCGGCATCAAGCACGGCTTCATCGAGGACGCGATGGCCTGTGATTTCGAGGCCAAGCACAAGACGGTGATCGGCCTCGGCCGGGCGGTGTTCGTCAAGGACGAGGCGGAAAAGATCGCGGCGCTCGACCGCATCGTCGCGCTGTTCACCGACAAGCACTTCGAGTATCCGCAGACAAATCTCGACCGCACCGCGGTCCTCCGCATCGACATCGAGTCAATCAAGGGCAAGAAGCACGGATACGCCTGAACTGCCGCTGCCGCGCCAGCGACATTCCCGGCAACAACCACCGCCGCAGCGACTTGCGACAGAATGAGATAGCCATGTCAGCACACGCAGAAATCTCGTCCGAACCGATCGCGCCGGCGGACCTGCCGCTGATCGAGCAAGTGCTCGCCGAGCTGCGACCGATGATCCACGCCGACGGCGGCGAACTGCAGCTGGTCGAGGCGCACGGCGACACCGTCGTCGTTCGCCTCGGCGGCAAATGCATGGGCTGCATCCAGTCGGGCGAAACGCTCGGCGGCATCCGGCGCCGGCTGATGCACACGCTGGGCAAGGCGGTCCGCGTCATCCCGGCACGCGAGGAGTGAGCGCAGCTAGGCTGCCAGGCGCCACAGCGACGTCTGCTCGCTGCGCCGCGCTGCGGCCGCAGGCATTGCGGGGGAAAACCGTCGCGCCCTAGAGATAGCCGTGCATGGCGCGCACGGAGTAGTTGCCGCCGATCACCAGATACTCGCTCTCGCTCTTGAGCACCGGGTCGGACAGCAGGCCGGGAAACAACAGGAGCTTCGAGGTCGGCACGGTGGTTTCGAGCACCCAGTCGCCGAACTCCTCGGCGCGTTCGCACGACGCGCTGAACGACACCAGATTGTTGAAGCGCATCACGCAGCGACGCTTGCGCAGATCGCCGCGCACCACCTGCTCCTCGACATTGTTGGTGCCCCGCCACAGGCGGACGTGCGTCGGGCCGGGACTGCCGAAGCGACGCAGACTCCACTGGCAGTACTCATAGAGCGCATCGAGCTGGAAGTTGATGGCGTTGTTGTGGAAGCGGCTGCAGGCTTTCTCTTCCAGATAGCCAACCCACGGCGGCGACGGGAAACGCCCGAGCGGCTCCTTGTGGAAGGTGGGGATCAGGCCGAAACGGCTTTCCACCCAGCCCTTGAGCACCGCCCCCTGCGGACTGTTGGAATCGAAGCCCCAGCCGCGCAGCAGCTCGAGATAGCTGGTCGAATAACGCCGCGGATTGAGGGAATCTTCGTCCTCGGGCAGGTTGCGGCCGAACTGCATCGACATCACATGCTCGAAGACATCGGCAGCCTCTCGCTGCGTGCTGCATTCCGCCAGGCGGCGAAACAGACAGCCCTGCGACTCACGCGTGCCGTGGATGCGCAGCCTGACCGGATGCAGGTTGAAATCCGACGAAGCGAGAATCGGTGTCGGCACACCGACCATGTTGCCGCCGTACCACTCGACCGGACATTCGTCGGCACGTAACGGAGCAGGCGCCGCCTCTTGATCCATCGTTCCAACCGCGCCACCGAACTGATTCACGCTGCTGCCCCCTCGCTGCTGCAAGCCAACCACCGTAAGGCAAAACAGCCAAAAAAAAGCCCGAGCAAGCTCGGGCTTTTTCAGGCAGATCTGACGGCTGGAAAACTATGACGCCCCGGCGTTTTGCCCATGCTTTTAACGATCAGCGAGAATGGCTTGCGAAATCCGGAGCTGTTTCAGTGAATTGGTGGTGGAGAGGATGAGGATCGAACTCACGACCTCCGCATTGCGAACGCGGCGCTCTCCCAGCTGAGCTACCCCCCCACGCGAGTTGCGGATTATAGGCGTGCGGGAAACGAAAGAAAAGCCTGTACCGGGTGCTTTTGCGGGCTTGCGGCCGGCTTCAGGCGCCGGCGCCACAGGCAGCGCGGCGCAGACGGTCGGCGACGGCCGACCAGTCAGCCGACTCGGGTACCGCTTCGCAGACGATCTGCTCGGCACCGAGCGCGTCGGCCTCGCGCAGCGCGGCGTAGAGCGCGCGCGCAAAGCCTTCTGCGTCGGCGGGCAGCCAGCGCGTCTGCACGCGTGCCGCAGTTGCCGGAAAAGCGAGGACGGACCTTGCCGGCTGACGGCGCAGGACGACCAGCGAGCGTCCTGCGGCAGAGGCCGCGGCGGCGGCGGCATCAAGATCGGCCGTCGCCAGCAGGCGTAGCGGCGTGCGCGGCGCGTAGTGCGCGTCGAGCGATCCGGAAACGCGCGGCGCGTCGGCCGCCTGTGCCGACGAAGCGGAGGAATCAGGCGAACCGGGCAGTTCGACCTTGACGCCGGTGGCGCGCGTGATCATTTCCGGCGTGATCCGGCCCGGGCGCAGCAATCGCGGCAGCGCGCCGGCGCCGCGCGACAGGTCGAGGATCGTCGATTCGATTCCCACCGGGCAGGCGCCGCCGTCGAGGATGAGGTCGACAGCGTCGCCGAGTTCGTCGCGCACGTGCTCGGCGCTGGTCGGGCTGATGCGGCCGAAGCGGTTGGCCGAAGGCGCGGCGAGTCCGCCGGCCGGACCGGCCTTGTTGTCGGCGGCGGCGAAGGCGCGCAGCAGTTCAAGCGTCAGCGGATGCGCCGGCACGCGCACGCCGACCGTGTCCTGGCCGCCGGTGACGGCATCGGGAACACCCGGGGCGCGCTTGAGGATCAGCGTCAGCGGGCCAGGCCAGAAGGCTTCGGCGAGTTCCCAGGCGAGCGGTGGAATCTCGCGCGCCCAGCGCTCGAGCCAGCCGGCGCCGGGCAGATGCACGA
The DNA here is from genome assembly GCF_014197755.1 of Rhodocyclus tenuis. Taxonomy (GTDB): domain Bacteria; phylum Pseudomonadota; class Gammaproteobacteria; order Burkholderiales; family Rhodocyclaceae; genus Rhodocyclus; species Rhodocyclus tenuis. The sequence goes on from NZ_JACIGE010000001.1 coordinate 66,108, forward strand.
TCAGCGGGTGATCGGCCGGGCGTCCCTTGGCGGCGAAGATGCGCGCCACCGCCGCCGGGTTTGCCGCGTCGGCGGCGAGACCATAGACGGTCTCGGTCGGCAGGGCGACGAGCTTGCCGGCCTGCAGCAGGCGGACAGCTTCGGCAAGCTCGGCAGACATGTCGATCAGGGCAGATCGGGCAGAGTCTTGGCGAGCACCTTCTCGGTCTGGCGCTTGCGGAAATCGCTGAGCTTGGCCGCCATCTCGGCATCGGAGAGCGCCAGCATCGAGACGGCAAAGAGCGCGGCGTTGGTCGCGCCGGCTTCGCCGATGGCAAAGGTGGCGACCGGGATGCCGCCGGGCATCTGCACCATCGCCAGCAGCGAGTCGAGCCCCTGCAGGTGCTTCGACGGCATCGGCACGGCGAGCACCGGCAGCTGCGTCTTGGCGGCGAGGACGCCGGCCAGATGCGCGGCGCCGCCGGCAGCGCCGATCAGCACCTTCATGCCGCGGGCTTCGGCGCCAGCGGCGTAATCGAGCGCGGCGTCAGGCGTGCGGTGCGCCGAGAGAACCTTGGCCTCATAGGGGACGCCGAAGCTCTTCAGCGTTTCGGCACAGGCGCGCAGCACCGGCCAGTCGCTGTCCGAGCCCATGACGATGCCGACAAGTGCTTGATTCGACATTTCGATCTCCTTGGTTTAGCAGTGTTGTCCGTTGAGCACGCGCTCGGCGGCGAGCAGCGTGTTGGCGAGCAGCATGGCGATGGTCATCGGGCCGACGCCGCCGGGCACCGGCGTGATCGCCGAAGCCACTTCCTTGGCGCTGGCAAAATCGACGTCACCGCACAGCTTGCCGGCGTCGGGCTGGCCCTCGGGTACGCGATTGATGCCGACGTCGATGACCACCGCACCCGGCTTGATCATGTCGCCGGTGACGAAGCGCGGACGGCCTATGGCGGCGACGAGGATGTCGGCGCGGCGCGTGTGGAAAGCGAGGTCGCGCGTCTGCGAGTGGCAGATCGTCACCGTCGCGCCGGCGGCGAGCAGCAACAGTGCCATCGGTTTGCCGACGATGTTCGAGCGGCCGATCACCACCGCTTCCTGGCCCTTGAGCGAGATGCAGCCCTTTTCCAGCAGTTCCATCACGCCCTGCGGCGTACACGGCACGAAGCGCGGATTGCCCTGCGTCAGCGCGCCGATGTTTTCGGCGTGAAAGCCGTCGACGTCCTTTTCCGGCAGGATCGCTTCGAGCACGGCGTCGGCGTCGATGTGCTTGGGCAGCGGCAGCTGCACGAGGATGCCGTGGATCGCCGGGTCGGCGTTGAGCGCGGCAATGCGTTCGAGCAGCGCTGCGGCCGTGGTATCGGGCGGCAGCACGATCTTTTCGGAATGGAAACCGGCCTGCGCGCAGGCATTGACCTTGTTGCGCACATAGACCTGCGAGGCCGGGTCTTCGCCGACCAGCACCACCGCCAGACCGGGGCGCACGCCCTGTGCTGCCAGCGCTTCGGCGCGCAGCTTGAATTCGCTGCGCAGTTCCTGCGCGAGTGCCGCGCCGTCGAGAATTTTTGCCGTCATGTCACACCGCCGCTTTGAAAGTTGAAAGCAGAAAAAGCAAAACCCTCCCGCGCCAGGGCGCCGGGAGGGAAGTGCGGGATCGCTAAGGCGCGGATTTTAACGCAAATCAGCCGGCGACGGCCGCGGCGAGTTCTTCCGCGGAGGCGTTCGCCGCGGCGTCGCGGCCGGCGGCGAAAGCGCGCCGGTTGAGTTCGAGCAGCGCCGGCTTGCGCGTCGCAAAACGCTTGAGCACGGCAGCTTCGAGCACCTCGGCCGGGAAGGGCAGATAGCTCGAAATGGCGCCGAGCATGACCGTGTTGCCGAGGCGGATTTCGCCAAGGCCGAGCGCGATCGAGGTGGCGTCGAAGGCGACGACGCGCGTGCCGGCGGCACGCACCGAGGCCACCGGGTCGGCCGGGTATTCGTAGAGGCCGAGGTCGACCACCGGCGGCGTCAGCCGGCCGACGTTCATCAGCGCCTGCCCGTCGGGGCGCAGCATGTGCCGCCAGCGCATGCCTTCGGCGGCCTCGAAGCCGAGCAGGATGTCGGCCGTTCCCGGCGTGATCTGCGGCGACAGCACGCGCTTGCCGAAACGCAGGTGCGAGGAGACGACGCCGCCGCGCTGCGCCATGCCGGCGACTTCGGTCTTCTTGGCGTCGTGGCCGAGCGCGATCGCCGCTTCGGCGAGGATTTCGGTGGCGGTCATGACGCCCTGGCCGCCGATGCCGACGACGAGGATGTTGGTGGTTTCAGACATGGCGAAGAGCTTTCGGATCAGAGGTCAGTGCAAAGACGGGCGCGTCGATGGCGAGAAAGGGTGACGGAGACGGCTCAGTGCTGTTGCAGCACATGCACCTTGGCCGCCACGGCCGCCGGCACGATCGCCTTCGGCGCACAGGGCTGCAGACAGAGGCCGCAGCCGGTACAGGCCGCCGTCTCGATGCGCACGAAGGAACGCGCGACTTCCTTGCCGTTCGGCTTCTGCACGGTATCGCGGCGGGTGACGTGGATCGCCGGGCAACCGATGTCCACGCAGCTGCCGCAGCCGGTACAGCGGTCTTCCTCGACCATGAACGGCGACTTGGGCTGGTAGTCCTGGACGAGCACGCAGGGCTGGTTGGTGATGATCACCGACGGTTCGGGGATCTTCGTTTCCTCGCGCAGGCGCTTGAACAGCGTCGGCAGCTCGTAGGGATTGACCACATGCACGCGCTCCTCGCGCACGCCGAGCGCCTTGACCAGGCTTTCGAAATCGATCTGCGGCGCCGGGTTATTGTGAATGTCGCGGCCGTTGCCCGGATTGTTCTGGCCGCCGGTCATGCCGACCGCGCGGTTGTCGAGCAGCAGCACGGTGACGTTGCCGCGGTTGTAGACGATGTCGAGCAGGCCCTGCATGCCCATGTGCATGAAGGTCGAATCGCCGATGACGGCGACGATGCGCCGGTCGGCGTCGGCTTCGCCGCGGCCCTTGTCGAGGCCGAGCGCCATGCCCATCGAAGCGCCCATCGAGATGCAGGCATCGAGCGCGTTCCATGGATGGCCGGCGCCGAGCGTGTAACAGCCGATGTCGCCGGCGACGGTGACATTCTTCACCTGCGACAGCGTGTAATAGACACCAAGGTGCGGACAGGCGACGCACATCGTCGGCGGCCGCGGGAACACCGGCAGCGGCGCCGCCACCTGGCTCGCCGGCAGCGTTTCGCCAAGCAGGCCGGCAACGGCAGGTTTCAGCACGTTCGGCGCCAGTTCGCCGATGCGCGGCAGGATGTCCTTGCCGCTGACGGCGATGCCGGCGGCCTTCAGTTCGTTTTCGAGCAGCGGTTCGATTTCCTCGACGACAACCAGCTTGTCGACGCTGGCGGCGAACTCGCGCAGGCGTTCGATCGGTGCCGGATAGGCGAAGCCGAGCTTGAACAGCGGCGCGTCGGGGAATGCCTCGCGCACGTGCATCGCCGCCGGACCGGTGGCGATGAAGCCGACGCGGCGGTCGCTACCGTCGTCGATGAAGTTGAGCGCCGACTCGGCCGAGGCGACGGCAAGCGCCTTCTCGCGCTCGAACAGCAGCGGCAGCCGGCGCGCGGCGTGGCCGGGAACCATCACCCAGCGCGTCGATTCCTTGGTGAAGCCGGCCGCCGGATACGTCTTCCTTTCGCCGACGGTGACCAGCGCCTTGACGTGGCAGATGCGCGTCGTCAGACGCAGCAGCACCGGCGTCTGGAAGCGTTCGGAAAGGTCGAAAGCGGCGAGCGTGAAATCGTAGGCTTCCTGCGAGTCGGCTGGTTCGAGCACCGGGATGTGCGCAAAGCGGCCCCAGGTGCGCGAATCCTGCTCGTTCTGCGACGACGACAGGCCGACGTCGTCGGCGACGGCAAGCACCAGCCCACCCTTGACGCCGGTCAGCGTCAGCGTCATCAGCGCGTCGGAGGCGACGTTCACGCCGACATGCTTCATCGCACAGAAGGCGCGCGATCCGGCCATCGAGGCACCGAAGGCAACTTCCAGCGAAACCTTCTCGTTGACCGACCACTCGGTGTAGATGTCCGGGTAGGTGGACAGCACCTCGAGCATTTCCGTGGACGGCGTTCCCGGGTAAGCGGCGGCAACGCGCACACCGGCGTCCCAGACGGCGCGGGAGACCGCGTCGTTACCGGACATGAACAAACGGCTTTGCGCCGGAGCGGGGATCATTGACGAGGCGGTCGCCATTACATTTCCTTGAAATGCCATCAGGCAGGGTCAGGCCCGCGTCGCGGGCGGGAAGCGCGGAACTTAGCGCCTCGTTGGCCGCTCCACATTGACGCAGATCAAGCCGCCTTTTAACGAGCGGCCGGAACTGCACTTGCGCACGGCGAGGAGCTTTGTTGGCTCCATACTGTTGCGCATCGTAAAAAACTTTTCTACATTACGAAACCGATACACAGCGACGCCATCCGCGCTGCTGAAGTATCAACTTTCGCCCTGTCGCCTATCCGGCGACAGCGCGACTGTTCCAACAATAAGGAGACAGGCATGGCAATCGCCCCCGATGCCCTGAGCACGCTCGCCCCCGGCGACACCGATGCGCAGGAAACGCAGGAGTGGCTGGAAGCCTTGCGCGGCGTGGTCGAGCGTGAAGGCGCCGAACGCGCCTACTACCTGATCGATCGCCTGATCGACGAGGCACGCGAAGACGGGATCGACATCCCCTACAGCGCGAACACCGCCTACATCAACACCATTCCGGTCGCGCAGCAGCCGAACTACCCCGGCGACGCCGACCTCGAACTGCGCATCCACGCCTACATCCGCTGGAACGCGATGGCGATGGTGGTGCGCGCCAACAAGCACAGCAACGTCGGCGGCCACATCGCCTCCTTCGCCTCGGCGGCGGCGCTCTACGACGTCGGTTTCTCGCACTTCTGGCACGTCGCCTCGGCCGATCACGGTGGCGACCTGATCTTCTTCCAGGGGCATTCGGTTCCCGGCGTCTATGCGCGCGCCTTCCTGCTCGGCCGCCTTTCCGAAGACCAGCTCGACCACTTCCGTCGCGAGGTCGACGGCCGCGGCATCGCCTCCTACCCGCACCCCTGGCTGATGCCGGATTTCTGGCAGTTCCCGACGGTGTCGATGGGTCTCGGCCCGCTGCAGGCGATCTACCAGGCGCGCTTCATGAAGTACCTGCACTCGCGCGGTTTCATCGATGCCGGCGAAGGGCGCAACGGGCGCAAGGTTTGGGCCTTCCTCGGCGACGGCGAAACCGACGAAGTCGAATCGCTCGGCGCCATCGGCATGGCCGCACGCGAAAAGCTCGACAACCTGATCTTCGTCATCAACTGCAACCTGCAGCGCCTCGACGGCCCGGTGCGCGGCAACGGCAAGATCATCCAGGACCTCGAAGGCGAGTTCCGCGGCGCCGGCTGGAACGTCATCAAGCTGATCTGGGGAACGCACTGGGACGCGCTGTTCGCGCGCGACAAGAAGGGCCTGCTGAAGAAGCGCATGCTCGAACTGGTCGACGGTGACTACCAGACCTTCAAGGCCAAGAACGGCGCCTACGTGCGCGAACGCTTCTTCAACACGCCCGAGCTGCGCGCGCTGGTCGCCGACTGGACCGACGACGACATCTGGCAGCTCAACCGTGGCGGCCACGACCTGTTCAAGATCTTCGCCGCCTACGACGCGGCGGTGAATCACCGCGGCAAGCCGACGGTGATCCTCGCCAAGACGATCAAGGGCTACGGCATGGGCCAGGCCGGCGAGGCGATGAACATCAGCCACCAGCAGAAAAAGATGGACGCCGAAGCGATCCGCCGCTTCCGCGACCGCTTCGACCTGCCGGTCAGTGACGAGCAGATCGAGCACGTGCCCTACCTCAGGTTTGCCGAAGACTCGCCCGAAGCGAAATACCTGCACGCCCGCCGCCAGGCGCTCGGCGGCTATCTGCCGCAACGCCGGCGCAGCGCGGCGCCGCTCGAGATTCCGCCGCTGTCGGCCTTCGACGGCCTGCTCAAGGCGAGCGGCGAAGGCCGCGAAATCTCGACGACGATGGCCGTCGTGCGCATCTTCAACATCCTGCTCAAGGACCGCCAGATCGGCCGGCGCGTGGTGCCGATCGTCCCCGACGAGTCGCGCACCTTCGGCATGGAAGGCATGTTCCGCCAGGTCGGCATCTGGAGCCAGGAAGGCCAGAAGTATCTGCCGCAGGACCACGACCAGCTGATGTTCTACAAGGAGTCGAAGGACGGCCAGATCCTGCAGGAAGGCATCAACGAAGCCGGCGCCATGGCCGACTGGATCGCCGCCGCCACCGCCTACTCGGTGCACGGCGAGGCGATGATCCCCTTCTACATCTGCTACTCGATGTTCGGCCCGCAACGCACCTTCGACCTCTACTGGGCGTCGGGCGACCAGCGCGCGCGCGGCTTCCTGATCGGCGGCACCGCCGGCCGCACCACGCTCAACGGCGAAGGACTGCAGCATCAGGACGGGCACTCGCCGGTGCTCACCGGGCTGATTCCCAACTGCATCAGCTACGATCCGAGCTTCGCCTACGAAGTCGCCGTGATCATTCACGACGGCCTCAGACGCATGTTCGTCGAGCAGGAAGACGTCTTCTACTACCTGACGGCGATGAACGAGAACTACGAGCACCCGGAAATGCCGGCCGGTGCCGAGGCCGACATCCTCAAGGGCATGTACCTCTTCCGCAAGGGGCTCGCCGCCGACGGCAAGAAGGCGGCGCCGCGCGTGCAGCTGCTCGGCTCGGGAACGATCTTCCGCGAAGTGATCGCCGCTGCCGCGCTGCTCAAGCAGGACTGGGGCGTCGACGCCGACCTGTGGGGCTGTCCGGGGCTGGCGCAACTGGCGCGCGACGGCAACGAGGCACAACGCTGGAACCTGCTGCACCCGCTGGAAAAGCCGCGCCGCTCGCATGTCGAACTGTGCCTCGACGACACGCGCGGCCCGGTGATCGCCGCCACCGATCACGTGCGCCTCTTCGCCGAGCAGATCCGCCCGTTCATCCACCGCCGCTACGTCACGCTCGGTACCGACGGTTTCGGCCGCTCCGACACACGCGAGCGCCTGCGCCACTTCTTCGAAGTCGACCGGCACTGGGTGACGATCGCCGCACTCAAGGCACTCGCCGACGAAGGCTGCATCGAACACTCCGTCGTCGCCGAGGCCATCACGCGCTACGGCATCGACGTCGACAAGCCCAACCCGCTGAGCGTCTGAGGAGCGCACGATGAGTGAACTGATCGAAGTGCGCGTCCCCGATATCGGCGACTACGCCGACGTGCCGGTGATCGACGTCTATGTCGCCGTCGGCGACGCCATCGCCGCCGACGGCGCGCTGGCGACGCTGGAGTCGGACAAGGCAACGATGGACATTCCGGCGCCGGTCGCCGGCATCGTGCGCGAGGTGCTGCTCAAGGTTGGCGACCGCGTGGCGCAAGGCGCGCGCGTGGCGCTGATCGAAGCTGCCGCGCCAGCGCAGGCAGCACCAGCCGCCAGCGCTGACGCAGCAATCACTGCCGCTCCCGTCGCAACATCGATGGCAGCCACGGCGCCCGCCCCGGCCACCGCCGCCTCATCGTCGGCCGTCTCCACAAGCTCCTCCCCGGCTGCCGTTACCGCGCAAGTCAGCGGCAGCGGCCCGCAGGCTTTCGTCTCTTCGGCGGCAACGGCGATCGCGCCGCCGCCGGTCGAGGCCGCCGCGGCGCCCGTCGCCACGCACGCCAGCCCGTCGGTGCGCAAGCTGGCGCGCGAACTCGGCGTCGATCTGACACGCGTTCCGGCCAGCGGGCCAAAGGGCCGCATCCTCGCCGACGACGTCACCGCCTGGGTAAAGTCTGCCCTGCAGGCACCCGCAGCCGCCGAAACCGGCTCGCCCGCCCCGGCAGCCGGTGGCGCCGGTCTGACGCTGGCGCCATGGCCGCAGGTCGACTTCGCCAAATACGGGCCGGTCGACAGCGTCCCGCTGTCGCGCATCAAGAAGATGTCGGGCGCCAACCTGGCGCGCAACTGGGTGATGATTCCCGCCGTCACCTACCACGAGGACGCCGACATCACGGCGCTCGAGGAATTCCGCCAGCAGATCAACCGCGAAAACGCCAAGGGCAATATCAAGCTGACCTTGCTCGCCTTCCTGATCAAATCCTCGGTCGCCGCACTGCAGCGCTTCCCGGAACTGAACAGCTCGCTCGACGGCGACGCGCTGATCCTGAAAAAGTACTACCACATCGGTTTTGCCGCCGACACGCCACACGGGCTGGTGGTGCCGGTGATCCGCGACGCCGGCGGCAAGAGCCTCGCCGAACTGGCGAGCGAAGCCGGCGCCCTCGCCGACCGCGCGCGCGCCGGCAAGCTCGCTCCGGCAGAGATGAGCGGCGCCAGCTTCACCATTTCCAGCCTCGGCGGCATCGGCGGCACGGCTTTCTCGCCGATCGTCAATGCGCCGGAAGTCGCCATCCTCGGCGTGAACAAGGCGGCAATGAAGCCGGTGTGGAACGGCGAGACCTTCGAGCCGCGGCTGACGCTGCCGCTGTCGCTGTCGGCCGACCACCGCGTCGTCGACGGTGCGCTGGCGACGCGCTTCCTCGCCCATCTGGCGGGTTTGCTCGCCGACCTGCGCCGCCTGCTGCTGTAAACCCGTTTTGCCGGAGATTCAGATGGCCCAGAACACGATGGCCCAGAGCACTGCCGATTCGATCCTGACCCCCGTACTTGTTCCCGATATCGGCGACTACAAGGACGTGCCGGTGATCGACGTCTACGTCAAGGCGGGCGATACGGTCGCCGCCGAAGACGCGCTGCTGACGCTCGAATCGGACAAGGCGACGATGGACGTTCCCAGCCCGATTGCCGGCATCGTGCGCGAAGTGCGCGTCGCCGTCGGCGGGCGCGTCTCCGAGGGCGCGACGGTGGTCCTGATCGAGGCGCTATCCGGCGCGACTGCCGCTGCGCCAGCGATTTCCCCCATAGTGGCGCAAGCCGCCGCGCCGGCAGGTGCGACGGCAAGCTCGGGCGGCGCTGCCGCAAGCGCCCCGAAAAACTCACAATCCGAAGCAGAACCCGACGCCCAGACCGTGCCGGGGACACCAACACCGGCCACCCCGCCCGCCGACCTCGATTGCGACGTCCTCGTGCTCGGCGGTGGCCCCGGCGGTTACTCGGCGGCCTTCCGCAGCGCCGACCTCGGCCGGCGGACGATCATCGTCGAACGCCATGCCACGCTCGGCGGCGTCTGCCTCAACGTCGGCTGCATCCCGTCGAAAGCGCTGCTGCACGTCACCGCTGCGATGCAGGAAGCGCAAACGCTGGCGCACGCCGGCATCGCTTTCGCCGCACCGACGATCGATCTCGACCGTCTGCGCGCGCACAAGGCCGCCGTCGTCGGCAAGCTGACCGATGGTCTGGCCGGAATGGCCAAGGGACGCAAGGTCGAGGTGGTGCGTGGCGTCGGCCGCTTCATCGACGCGCACGCGCTCGAAGTCGCGCTGCACGGCGGCGGCAGGCGCGTCATCCGCTTCGCGCAGGCGATCATCGCTGCCGGTTCGCAGGCCGCGCGACTGCCCTTCCTGCCCGACGACCCGCGCATCGTAGATTCGACCGGCGCACTGGCGCTGCCGCAGATTCCCGGGCGCATGCTGGTCATCGGCGGCGGCATCATCGGTCTGGAAATGGCGACCGTCTATTCGGCGCTCGGCGCGCGCATCACCGTCGTCGAACTCGGCGGCGAGCTGATGCCCGGCGCCGACCGCGATCTGGTCAAGGTCTGGGAAAAGAAGAACGGCAAGCGCTTCGAGCGCATCCTGCTCAACACCGGCGTCAGCGCGGCGAACGCGCAGGCCAGCGGCATCGAGGTCACATTCAGCAGCGGCGAGAAAGGTGAGAAGGTCGAGAAGGCCGAGTTCGACCTCGTTCTCGTCGCCGTCGGGCGCACGCCGAACGGCAAGCTGATCGGCGCCGAGAGCGCCGGCGTGAACGTCGATGCGCGCGGCTTCATTGCGGTCGACGCCGCGCTACGCACCAACATCCCGCACATCTTCGCCATCGGCGACGTTGTCGGCCAGCCGATGCTGGCGCACAAGGCGGTACATGAAGCGCACGTCGCCGCGGCGGTCGCCGCCGGCGGCAAGGACGCCTTCGATCCGCTGCAGATTCCCGGCGTCGCCTACACCGACCCGGAAATCGCGTGGACCGGCAAGACCGAAACGCAGTGCCGCGCCGAGGGCATCGCCTACGGCAAGGCGGTCTTCCCTTGGGCGGCGTCGGGCCGCGCCATCGCCAACGGCCGCGACGAGGGTTTCACCAAGCTGCTCTTCGACGAGAAGACGCATCGCCTGATCGGCGGCGGCATCGTCGGCACGCACGCCGGCGACATCATCGGCGAAATCTGCCTAGCCATCGAAATGGGCGCCGACGCCAGCGATATCGGTCGCACCATCCACCCGCACCCGACGCTCGGCGAGTCGATCGGCCTCGCCGCCGAAGTCTTCGAGGGCGTGTGCACCGACCTGCCGGCGCAGAGAAAGCGCTGAGGGGCCGACGATGAGCGCAGCGGACACCTTGCGGGCGCCACTCGCCCAGGACTCGACCGGGAAGCTGGTAGCATGACTGCGCTCGTCATCGGCCTCGTTCTCTTCATCGGCTCGCACTCCGTGCGCCTGCTCGCCAGCGACTGGCGCAGCGCAACGATGGCGAGGCTCGGCGAAAAGCGCTGGAAGGCGATCCAGGCGGTGGTTTCGCTGCTCGGCTTCGGACTGATCCTGTGGGGGTTTTCGGCGGCGCGCCTCGACTCGCCGCTGCTCTGGCAGCCGCCGCTGTGGGGTCGCCATCTGGCCGGACTGCTGATGCTGCCGGCGTTCATCCTGCTCGTCGCCGCGCATGTGCCGAAGAATGCGCTGCGCGACCGCGTCGGCCACGGACTGGTCGCCAGTGTCGCCCTGTGGGCGCTGGCGCACCTGCTCGCCAACGGGCGCGTCGTCGATGTCGTGCTCTTCGGCGCCTTCTTCGTCTGGGCGCTGCTCGACTTCTTTTCGCTGCGCCGCCGCGACCGCCTCGCCGGCAACGTGCGGCACGACGGCAGCGTGCGCAACGCCCTGATTGCCGTACTCGCCGGCGGCATCGTCTGGGCCTTCTTCGCCGGTTTTGCGCACGCCTGGCTGTTCGGCGTGCGGCCTTTCGGCTAGCCAAGCGCGCCGCGCAGAAACGCGCGCCCGCGCGCTCAGTCGCCGCCGATCGCTTCGCGCAGGGTGTTGGCGAACTGTTCGGCGACGCCACTCCAGTCGCGCCCGATGACGCTGTGCCGCGCGCGTTCGCCAAGACGCCGCCGGACCGCCGGCTCTCCCGCCAGTTGCAGCGCGGCGCGGATGAAGGCCGCGTCGTCGCCGACCGCGACGGTTCGCCCGTTCTCGCCATCAACGATCAGTTCGGCCGCCGCCGCACTGCGGAAGGCGAGCACGGCAAGGCCGCTGGCCAGCGCCTCCTGCGTCACGTTGCCGAAGGTTTCGGTCAGGCTGGGAAAGAGGAAGAGGTCGCCCGAGGCATAGTGCGCAGCGAGATCCTCGCCACAACGCTGGCCGGCAAAGACCACCGGTGAGGCTGGTGTGGAAAACCGGCGCGTCAGCTTGCCGCGCCAGGGCCCGTCGCCGACGAGAACGAGACGGGCGTCAGCGCGTCGTTCATGGATGGCGACGAAGGCACGCAGCACGAGGTCGAGGTTCTTCTCCGCCGCCAGCCGGCCGACGTAGATCACGGCCAGCCCGTCAGCAGACGCGGACTTATCCGCGCAGTCGCTGCCCGTAGCCGCTGGCTCCTCGCTACGCGCAAGTGCAACCGCTTCACCGGGCGAGGGGGACGCGGCGTTCGCCGAACCATCGGCCGGCGCCAGCCCCCACGCCCGGCGCAGTTCGGCGCTGCGCCGCGCCGGGTCGAACAGCTGGCAATCGACGCCACGACCGACGACGCGCACGCCGGCCAGCCCTTCGCCGGCGAGGCGCTCGGCCAGCGCCGCGGTCGGCGTCAGCGTCAGCCGGGTGCGCCGGTGAAAGCGGCGCAGGTAGGCGGCGACCGCCGGCTGCAGGAAGCCGAAGCCGTAGTGCCGGCTGTAGCGGTCAAAATTGGTATGAAAGCCCGAGGTGACCGGAATGCCGAGCGCGTGCGCCGCGCTAACCGCCGAAGCGCCGAGCGGCCCCTCGGTGACGACATGCACCACGTCCGGCCGCGCCGCGCGCCAGGCAGCGCACAGCCGCCCGCGCGCCGGCAGGCCGAGGCGCAGACCGGCGTAGCCGGGCAGCGGCAAGCCGGGCAGCAACAGATCGTGTGCCGCGGCGGCGTCGCCAAGATCCGCCGCCTGCCGCGGCCGCACCACGCGCACGCGATGGCCGGCAGCGCGCAGGCTTGCCACCAGCCGGCCGATGGTCATGGCGACACCGTTGACCTCCGGCGGATAGGTTTCGGTGACGATCACCAGATCAAGCGGGCTGATGCGGGCAGACATCGCGACGCCGGCTCAGTCGAGGAGCACGCAGGCCCAGACGAGGACCACGTTGCCGAGTGCGATGAACACGGCAGCGCTGCCGATGTCCTTGGCACGCTTGGCCAGACGGTGATTTTCCAGCGAGACGCGGTCGACCGCCGCCTCGATCGCCGAGTTGAGCAGTTCGACGATCAGCACCAGCAGCACGCTGCCGACCATCAGCGCGTGGCCGACGCCCGAAGCCGGCAGCCAGAACGCGAGCGGGATGAGCACGACCGCCAGCCATACCTCCTGGCGGAAAGCGTCTTCGCAGGTATAGGCGGCGCGCAGACCGGCCAGTGAATAGCCAAAAGCGTTGAGGATTCGGCGCAGGCCGGTCTTGCCCTTGTAGGGACTTTCGGTCATCGCGAGCTCCGCTGGCCGGCGGCGATGCGCCGGTAAAGATCGGCAAGACGCGGCGCCAGCGCCGTGTCCGACCATTCGGCGGCATACGCCTGCCCCTCTGCGCCGAGGCGGCGGCGCAGAGGGGCGTCGCGCAGCAGCTGGCTCAGTTCGAGGGCAAAAGCGGCCGGATTGTCATCGGGCACCAGCGCGCCGCGGCGCGCGCCAAGGATGTCGATCGTTCCCATCACCGCCAGCGCCACCACCGGCAGCCCGGCGGCCATTGCTTCGAGCAGCACCAGCCCCTGTGTTTCGGTGCGCGAAGCGAAGACGAAGGCATCGGCGGCGGCATAGCACGCGGGCAGTTCGTGGCGCCGGTCGAGGTAGCCGAGGAACTGCACGTGCTGCGCCAGGCCGCGGGCCTCGGTCGCCGCCCGCAGCGCCGGCAGCGCCGGGCCTTCGCCGGCGATGAGCAGGAGCAGATCGGGCGTCGACTCGCGCGCCAGCGCAGCAACGTCGAGCAGGAAATCGATGTTCTTCTCGCCGGCGACGCGGCCGACGTACAGCGCTACCGGACGTTCGTCGGCGATGCCGTGCGCCGCCCGGAAGTCGCTGCGCAGACTGGCGGAGGGAGTACCGACGCTGGCGGTCAGGGGGGCAAAGCGGGCGAGCGGAATGCCGGTCGGCAGGATGTGCATCGGTCTGGTGACGCCGTACTCGCCGAGACGGCGGTGGATCGCCTGCGAGGGGACGATCACCGCGTCGAGCTCGTTGCACTGCGCACGCGAGAAACGCCGCGCCAGCACGCGCAGCCACGAGACCGGCGCGAAGGGCGCGTAGTGCTGCAGGTACTCCTCGAACAGCGTGTGGTAAGTGGCGATCACCGGCAGGCGGTGGCGCCGCGCCGCGCGGTGGCCGGCGTAGTGCGCGAAGAACGGCGTCTGCACATGCACCAGATCGACGCCGCGGGCGAGTGCTTGATCGACGGCGCGGCGCAGCGCGCGCCAGGCGAGCACGCGGTCTTCCGGATCGCGCGGCGCTGGCCGGCCGCGTACGCGGCTGATCCAGGATTCGGCGGTATCACCATCGCTGCCTGGATTCGTGCCAGTGCCGTAGTCGGGCGCCACCAGCTGCACATCGATGCCCTCGCCAGCGAGGGTTTCGCGACAGGTCTGGATGGCAGTCGATACACCGTTGATGCGCGGAAAATAGACATCCGAAACCATCAGGATGCGCATGTATTCTCCTGCCGCACGCTTGCCGCAGCGGCATAGACGGACGGTGCCACCAGCGCCGGCAGCTCGCTGAACGGCGGCTCGACCGACTCTTCGGGCAATTCGGCCGGCACGCTGCTGGTCAGCGTGCCCCAGGCGACGAGTTCGAGGCGGCCGTCGGCATGCTCGACGATGGCCGTACAGCTGTCGACCCAGTCGCCGCAATTGACGTAGGTCAGCCCGCCAATCTCGCGCAGCGCGGCGCTGTGGATGTGGCCGCAGATGATGCCGTCGAGCCCGCGCTGGCGCGCGCTGTGGATCGCCGCGTCCTCGAAGTCGAAGATGAACTGCAGCGCCTTCTTGACCCGCCGCTTGGCGTAGCCGGCGAGCGACCAGTAACCGGGCCGGCCGAGCCGGCGACGGATGCGCGACAGGGTGCCGTTGGCCAGCACCAGCGTGTTGTAGGCCATGTCGCCAAGGACGGCGACCCAGCGGTGGTGGCGCGTGATCTGGTCGAACTCGTCGCCGTGCAGCAGCAGGAAGCGGCGGCCGTCGGCGAGTTCATGCACATGCTCGGGAACGACGACGATGTCGCCGAAGGCGACGCCGGCGTATTCGCGCAGCGCCTCGTCGTGGTTGCCGGGGATGAAGACGACGCGTTCGCCGCGGCGCGCGCGGCGCAGGATCTTCTGCACGAAGGTGTTCTGCGCCGGCGTCCAGTGGATGCCGCGGCTCATCGACCAGAAATCGACGATGTCGCCGATGAGGAAAACGTTTTCTGCCGAGTAGTTGCGCAGGAAGTCGAGCAACCGGTCGGCCTGGCAGGCACGCGTGCCGAGATGGATGTCGGAGAGGAAGATCGAGCGCACGCTTGGCATGGCGTCGATGCTGAGGGCGCGAGGTTACATGGGCGTTACCCGGCAGTTGCCGTTCGGTTACGCCGGCAGAGAGTCGGCGGCGCGCAGCGCGTCGCCAGCGCAGTCGCCAGCGGGCAGGGAGCGTGGCCTTGGCCGCCTGCCGCCGCGGGTGGCCAGCCGCGGCCCCGGCGAAGCGGCGCCGTAATGGCGCTTGCGGTTAGAATGGGCGCTTCCACTTTTGACGCAGCCAGCCCTTGCCATGACCCAAGATGAACTCAAACAGGCCGTTGCCCGCGCCGCGCTCGCCCACGTTGTCGAAGGCCGCATCGTCGGCGTCGGCACCGGCTCGACCGCCAACTTCTTCATCGATGCGCTGGCCGGAATCAAGGACCGCATTGCCGGCGCCGTCGCCAGTTCGGAATCAACGCGGCAGCGCCTCGAAAGCCACGGCATCCGCGTCTTCGACCTGAACGAGGTCGACGACCTGCCGGTGTATATCGACGGCGCCGACGAAATCACCGTCGAGATGCATATGACCAAGGGCGGTGGCGGCGCGCTGACGCGCGAGAAGATCGTCGCCGCGGTGGCGCAGAAGTTCGTCTGCATCGTCGACGAAAGCAAGCTGGTGCCGGTGCTCGGCCGCTTTCCGCTGCCGGTCGAAGTGATTCCGCTGGCGCGCGCCTACGTTGCGCGCGAACTCGTGCGTCTCGGCGGCGAGCCGCGCCTGCGCGAGGGCTTCGTCACCGACAACGGCAACCTGATCCTCGACGTGCACGGCCTGTCGATCGTCGATCCGGAGGCACTGGAGGCCCGCATCACGCAGATCGCCGGCGTCGTCGCCTGCGGACTTTTCGCGCGCCGGCCGGCCGACATCTGCCTGCTCGGCGGCAGCGCCGGCGTGCGTACGCTCAGCGCCTGAAATATTGCTGTCATCCGGAAACGGCACACTGGGCGATTAGGCACGCCATCAACCGCGGGAGCAAACAGCATGAATGAACATACCTCGAAGAATTTCGACCTCGAACTCGAAAACCTGCGCACCCGCGTCCTGCAGATGGGCGGACTGGTCGAGCAGCAGGTGCGGCGCGCGATGGAAGGCCTGCACGAGGGCGACACGGCGCTGCTCGAAGCGGTCATCCGCGACGACAATCGCGTGAACCAGATGGAAAACGAGCTCGACCTCGCCTGCAACCAGGTCATCGCCAAGCGCCAGCCGACGGCGATCGACCTGCGCATGATCATCACAGTGCTGAAGAGCATCTCCGATCTCGAACGCATCGGCGACAAGGCGCGCAAGATCGCGCGCCTCGGCGTCGTCCTGCACGACCAGCACACCGCCGGCGCGCCGCAGGTCGAACTGAACCACATCGCCGACCTGGCGCTGTCGATGCTGCGCAGCGCGCTCGACGCCTTTGCCCGGCTCGACGTCAGCGCCGCCGCCGAAACCCTGCACCTCGACGAGACGGTCAACACCGAATACCAGGCGGTCGTGCGCCAGCTGATCACCTACATGATGGAAGACCCGCGCACGATCTCCAGCGCGCTCGACATCATGGCCATCGCCAAGGCGATCGAACGCGTCGGCGACCACGCCAAGAACATCTCCGAATACGTGATCTACATGGTCAAGGGCTTCAGCGTGCGCCATGTCTCGCCGCGCGAGATCGACGAGAAGATCGCTGCCGCCAGCTAGGCGAGGTACGCAACAAGTACGCGCAAGCCACAAAAGCAAAAAGCCCCTTTCGGGGCTTTTTGCTGTGCGGGACACCTCAGGCTCAGGGGCGCGGCGGCACGTAACCCTGCACATTGTCGGCGCCGTCGCCGAAGAAGTGCTTTTCGACCTGCTCGGCGAGGTACTTGCGGTGCGCCGGATCGGCCAGATGCAGACGGTTTTCGTTGATGATCATCGTCTGCTGGCGGATCCATTGCTGCCATGCTTCGTTCGACACGCTTTCGTAGATACGCCGGCCGAGTTCGCCCGGATAGGGCGGCAGGGCGAGGCCTTCTGCCTCGCGTCCGAGTTTGACGCAGTTGACCATTCTTGCCATGGGTTTCGCTCCGAACTCCGCTAGGGAAAATTTGATCGGCGATTATAACGCGAGCGTCCGGCGCGCCGTCACAGCGGCTTGATGAACACCTTGGAGCGCCGCTGCAGGTTGTAGACCAGCCGCTTCTCCGAGGGCAGATCCTCGACCTTGCCCTCGACAAAACCGCGTTCCTTGAACCAGTGCGAGGTGACGGTGGTAAGCACGAACAGGCTGCTGACGCCGCCGGCGCGGGCGCGCACCTCGATGCGTTTCATCAGCTGCTCGCCATAGCCCCAGCGCCGGTACTTCGGATGCACCGCCAGACAGGCCAGTTCGGCCTGCGATTCGCCGTAGGGATAGAGCGCGGCACAACCGACGATCATGCCGTCGTGCTCGATCACCGAGAACTGCGTGATTTCGCGCTCGAGCAGTTCGCGCGAACGGCGTACCAGCGTGCCCTCTTCTTCCAGCGGCTCGATCAGTGCGACGAGGCCGCCGATATCGTCGGCGCGCGCGTCGCGCAATTGTTCGAGCGATTCGCGCGTGATGATGGTGCCGACGCCACCGCGCGAGAACAGTTCGCGCAGCAGGGTACCGTCCTCGTCGTAGCCGATCAGGTGCACGCGGCCGACGCCGGAACGCGAGGCGCGCACCGCACAGGGCAGATAGCGCTTGAGATCGGGCGACAGCCAGTCGCCGAGGCGGATCAGGCGATCGGCGGCGTCAACGGTCAGTTCGTCGAGCAGGCTGCCGTCGATGTCGGTGGCGCCGCAGCTGTCGGTGAGGAAGAGCAGCTTGTCGGCACCGAGCGCGATCGCCGCCGACTCGGCGACTTCTTCCATCGCCAGATTGAAGATTTCGCCGGTCGGGCTGACGCCGAGCGAGGAGAGCAGCACGATGTTGCCGAGCGAGAGCTGCGCGCGGATGCCGTCGGCGTCGATCTTGCGCACATTGCCGGCGTACTGCATGTCGATGCCGTCGAGAACGCCGACCGGCTTGGCGGTGATGAAGTTGCCGCCGACGACGCGGATCGTGCTGTTGGCCATCGGTGTATCGGGCAGCCCCTGCGACAGCAGCCCCTCGATTTCCAGCGCGACGCTGCCGACGGCGTCGATGACGCAGTCGAGCGCGGCGGCATCGGTGACGCGATAGCGGCCGTGATAGAGCGAGGGCAGATCCTTTTCGCGCAGCTCTTCCTCGATCTGCGGTCGCGCGCCATGCACCAGCACCAGACGGATGCCGAGCGCCGCCAGCAGATTGACGTCGTAGGCGAGCGTGCGCGCCAGCGGTCCGGAAATCGCCTTGCCGCCGAAGGCAATGAGGAAGGTCTTGCCGCGGAACAGATTGACGTACGGGGCAACCGAACGAAACCAGGCGACGAAGTTGGCGGAGCTCAATTCTTGGGACATTTCCTGATTATTCCTTCTCTTTGGCCGGACCTTTGCCCGCAACCTTCGCCGCCACCTTACCCGAATTCTTAGCCGCATCCCTCGCCGAAGACTTGCCCGCTTCCCTCTCCGAATCCCCGCCTTTGCCGGCCTTGAGCGCGCTTTCCAGCCGCTCGCAAACGGTGCGCAGGATTTTCACGCGGGCGAAACTCTTGTCCTCGGCTTCGACCAGCGTCCACGGCGACAGCCCGGTGCTGGTGCGGTCGATCATGTCGCAGACGGCGGTGTGATAGGCGCCGCTCTTTTCGCGGTTGCGCCAGTCTTCGTCGGTGATCTTGAAGCGCTTGAAACTGATCTTCTCGCGCTCCTTGAAGCGGCGCAGCTGTTCCTTGTCGCTGATCTGCAGCCAGAACTTGATGACGATGGCGCCGGCTTCCTTGAGCTCATGCTCGAAATCGTTGATCTCGGTGTAGGCGCGCAGCCAGTCGGCCTCGCCGCAAAAACCTTCGACGCGCTCGACCAGCACGCGGCCGTACCAGGTGCGGTCGAAGATCGCCACCCGCCCGACGCGCGGCATGTGCCGCCAGAAACGCCACAGGTAGGGTTGCGCGCGCTCTTCCTCGGTCGGCGCCGCCACCGGGATGATCTGGTACTGGCGCGCGTCCATCGCCGCGGTGATGCGGCGGATGGCGCCGCCCTTGCCGGCCGCGTCGGACCCCTCGAAGGCGATGATCAGCGAGCGTTTGCCGAACTCCGGCTCGCGCACCAGTTCGGCAAGCCGCCCCTGCCACTTGGCGAGTTCGGCTTCGTACTCCTTGTGCTCGAGCTTCTGCGTCAGATCGAGTGCGGTGAGTACGTCAAGCGTATCGATCTTCGGTGCCAGCGGCGGTGCCACCGGGTAGTTCTGGTCGCGCGGATCGGCCAGACGCTTCTGCAGCGCGTCGAGAACGACCTTGCCGACGGTGAGCGAACGATAGCGGTCGTCGGTGCCTTCGACAACGATCCACGGTGCCCACGGCGTGTTGGTCATGCGCAGCACATGGGCGGCGGCTTCCTGCAGCTTGTCGTAGGTTTTCAGCCGCGCCCAGCTGTCCTTGGTAACGCGCCAGGCGGTGCGCGGATCCTTCTCCATCGCCTTCAGGCGCGTGCGCTGGCCTTCCTTGGACAGATGGAACCAGAACTTGAGGACCAGCGCGCCTTCATTGACCAGCATTGCTTCGAAGCGGTTGATCTGGTCCATGCGCTGGTCGAGGTCGCCCTTGCCGAGATGGCCGAGGATGTGGTCGCGGATCGGGTCGGAATACCACGACCCGGCAAACACACCGGCCCGCCCCTTGGCCGGCAGCGCACGCCAGTAGCGCCACATGTAGGGCCGCTCGCGTTCCTCGTCGCTCGGCGCCGAGAAGGCGAGCGTGGACAGGTAGCGCGCGTCCATCCACTCGTAGAGCACGTTGATCGTTTCGCCCTTGCCGGCGCCGTCGACGCCGCTGATCAGGATGATCACCGGAAACTTGCCGTTCTCGCGCAGGTCGAACTGCGCGTCGAGCAGCGCCGCGCGCAGTTTCGGCACCTCCTCGCGAAAAGTAGCCTTGTCGATCTTGTGCCCGAGTTCCGCCGATTCAAACATGCCCCGCCCCTTCGCTGAAGTCGCCCCACAGACACTGCATCGCGGCCAATGCCGCCAGACTCGCTGTTTCCGTTCGCAGTACGCGCGGACCGAGACGGACCGCAACGAAGCCAGCCAGCGCCGCAGCGCGCATTTCTTCGGGTGCCAGACCGCCCTCGGCGCCGATCAGCAGCTCGATGCGCTCACCCGCTGCCGGGCGCGGCAGCGAAGCCAGCGTCGCTGGCGCCCCCGGCGCCAGCATCAGCCGCAGGGCACCCGCAGCCGGCGGCTGGGCCAGCCAGCGCTCGAGCGCCGCAAGTTCGGCGACTTCCGGCACGCGGTTGCGACCGCATTGTTCGCAGGCCGACGCGGCAACGCCGCGCCAGTGTTCGACCCGGCGCACGGCGCGCTCGCCGTCGAGACGAACGACGCTGCGCCGCGAGAGCACGGGAACGATGCGCGAAACACCCAGCTCGACCGCCTTCTGCACCGTCAGGTCCATCTTGTCGCCGGACTGCAGCGCCTGCACCAGCGTCACCAGCAACGGCGATTCACGCTCGCGCGCCGAATGCGCCAGCACCTCGACGACAACCTCGCTACGCCCGAGCGCACTGATGCGCGCATCATGTTCGCCGCCAGCACCGTCGAACAGCGTGATCATGTCGCCGACGCGCAGGCGCAACACGCGTCCGGCATGCCGCGCCGCCGCCTCGGGCAAGACCAGCGAAGCGCCGGCGGCCAGCGGCAAGGGGCAATGAAAGCGTGGATAATTCATCGTACTATTATCAACGATCGACACCGTGGATCATAGGCCGCAAGGCACTTTGCCGCGAAATCGGAGGCACCACGGGCGGACGCTTCCTCGCAGCATCCAGTCGCCCGGCCTCGCCAGTACAAGAGCGCAAATCCTGCAAAGAAAATTCACAACGGAGACCCTGCATCATGGCGGTTAATACCCCGATCTGCGACTTCGGTTGGCCGGCAGTGGATTTCTGCCTGCCCGACAGCGCCGGCCGCGTGCATGCGCTCGCCGACCTGCGCGGGCCGAACGGTCTGCTGCTGATGTTCATCTGCAACCACTGCCCCTACGTCAAGGCAGTGCTCGACCGCATCCTGCGCGACGCGCGCCAACTGATCCCGCTGGGTATCGGCGTCGCCGCGATCTGCAGCAACGACGCCAACGACTACCCGGAAGACTCGCTGGAGAACATGCAGCGCCTGGCGCGCGAACTCGATTTCCCCTTCCCCTACCTGCACGACGCCGATCAGTCGGTAGCGCGCGCCTACGACGCCGTGTGTACGCCCGACTTCTTCGGCTTCAACGGCGCGCTGCAGCTGCAATACCGCGGCCGCCTCGATGCCTCGGGCCGCGCGCCGGCGCCGCCCGAGGCCCGACGCGAGCTGTTCGAGGCGATGCGCGGGATCGCCGCCAGCGGCCGCGGTCCGCGCGAACAGGTCGCGAGCATGGGCTGCTCGATCAAGTGGCGGCAATGAGCCGATGAGCGCCCTTGCCCGCCGGCGCGTGCCGGCAACGCCGGCCTCGCCGTCCTGAGCCGGTCGGCGATGATGCGTCGCCCCCTCGCCGGCCTGGCGCCACTGCTCGGCATCTTTGCCCTGCTCGCGCTCGGCATCGGCCTGGTCGACTATGACGCCTTCCGTTCGCAGCAGCGCGAAATAGAGTTCCAGGCCGAAAAGCAGCTGGCGACGATCGCCGACCTCAAGGTGCGGCAGATCAGCCAGTGGCGTGATGAACGGCTCGCCGACGCGCAGCTGATCCGCGACAACCCGCTGGTCGGCGAAGCGATTGCCCGCTGGATCGCGGGACGACAGAGCGACGAAAAGCACGCGGAAATCAAGGGCTGGCTGAACAGCTATGTACGCCACTTCGACTTCCGCGAAGCGCTGCTGCTGGCGCCCGACGGACGCATTCTCGCGGCGACCGCCGATGCCTTGCCGGTGTTCACCGACACCATCGCGCACCTGCAGGAAGCGGAGCGACGCGGCGCACCGCTGATGGGCGACCTGCAACCGTCGATGGGGATGGAGAGCTATCTCGATCTGGTGATACCGCTGAACGGCCGCGCCAGCACAAAGACGATCGCCTGCCTGGTCTTCCGCATCGACCCGCAGCGCTTCCTGTTCCCGCTGATGCGGACCTGGCCGACACCGAGCGAATCGGCAGAAACCCTGCTTGTCGAGCGCCGCGACCGCGATTTCATCTATCTCAACGAACTGCGGGGCAAGCCCGGCATGACGCTGCGCGCGGTCGGCAACGACGACCTCGCGGCACGCCCTTCGCTCGCCGACGAAGACGGCGCTGCCAAAGCCAGCATCGACTATCGCGGCGCCAGCGTATTCGCCGCGACGCGGCCGGTGCCCGGCAGCCGCTGGCTGCTGATCGCCAAGATCGATCAGGCCGAGGTGCTGTCGCCGCTCGACCGGCAGATCTCTTTCATCGGCAGCCTGTCGGCGCTGTTGCTGCTCGGCGCTGGCGCCATGGCCATCTGGTTGTGGCACATCCAGCGCCGCTCGCTGCACAAACAGCGCAGCGCCGAACAGAACGCCGCACGTGAAATCGGCAAGAGCAACGAGCACCTGCTCGCCGCCCAGCGCATCGCCGGCATCGGCAGCTGGGAGCGGCCGCTGCCGGGCGAGGCCATGTGGTGGTCAGCCGAAACGGCGCGCCTGCTCGGCTATCCGCCGGATACCGAAGCCTCGCTCGACATTTACTGCGCGCGCGTCCATCCCGACGACCGCGAAGTGCTACGGTCCAGCCTCAACGCCACCAAGGCCTGCGGCGAACAGCCAAGACTGGCTTTCCGCCTGCTGCTGCCCTCGGGCGAGGTTCGCCACTGCGAGAACGTCTGCCGCGTCATTGCCGACGAAAACGGCCTGCCGACCGCGCTCATCGGCGCCACGCAGGACATCAGCGAACGCCGGCGCACCGCCGGACAGCTGGCGGCCGTGCTGCAACAACTGCCACAGGGAATCAGCGTCTTCGACGAACACTTGCAGCTGCAGCACTGGAACGCCGGGCTGGCCGAAATCCTCGATCTGCCGCCGGATCAGCTCTTCGTCGGCGCCCGTTTCGCCGACCTGATCCGCGCCCCCGCCGAACGCGGCGAATATGGTCCGGGCGACCCCGACGTGCACGTGCAACAACGCCTTGCGCTCGCCCTGCGCTTCGAAGCGCACCGCTTCGAACGTACGCGCCCGAACGGCCGCACCTACCTGATCGAAGGCGCGCCCTATCAGGTCGAAGGGCAACTCGCCGGCTTCATCACCACGTACACCGAAATCAGCGAGCGCAAGAACGCCGAGCTGCAACTGGAGCGGCAGCACGCCATCCTGCGCACGATCATCGACAACATTCCCGGCGGCGTTTCGCTGATGGACGCCGGCCTGAACATCGTCGCCTGCAACCGCGAGTTCCGCCGCCTGCTCGACTTCCCCGACACGCTGTTCGACGGGCGCGGCATCGTCTCGCTCGCCGAACTGGCGCGCTTCAACGCCCTCCGCGGCGAATACGGCCCGGGCGACCCCGAGCAGCTGGCAGCGGCGGTGGTCGAACGCGCGCGTTCGGCCGAGGCTCACCGTTTTGAACGCCGGCGCCCGCAGGGAACAACCATCGAGGTGCGCGGCACACCGCTACCCGACGGTGGCTTCGTCACCATCTATACCGACGTCAGCGAGCGCAAGCTCGCCGAAGAACGCCTGCTGCTCGCGGAAAAGGTGTTCGACAACAGCCCCGACGCCATCGTCATCTGCAATGCCGAAGGCGCCATCCTGTCGACCAACCAGGCTTTCACCCAGATCACCGGCTACTCCGGCGCCGAGGTGATCGGGCGCTCGCCGCGCTCGCTCGGTGCCGGCGCCGCTGACGAGGACTTTCATCGGCGACTTGAAGAGTCGCTGAACGAGCGCGGACGCTGGGCCGGCGAGGTATGGGACCGGCGCAAGGACGGCGAAGCGTATCCGGCGTGGATGACGGTCAACGCGGTGATCGACCGCGACAGCGGCCGGCGCACGCATCTGGTCGGCATCTTCTCGGACATCAGCGAACGCAAGCAGGCGGAAGAGCGCATCCACTATCTCGCGCACCACGACGCGCTCACCGGACTGCCCAACCGCCTGTCGCTGGAAGCTCGCCTCGAACAGTCGTGCAGCGAATCGCGCCGGCGGCACAGCCACGTCGGCGTGCTGTTCATCGATCTCGACCGTTTCAAGGTGATCAACGACACGCTCGGTCACCACATCGGCGACCTGCTGCTGATCGAAGTCTCGCGCCGCCTGTCCGGCGCGGTGCGCGAGTCGGACATCGTCGCCCGCCTCGGCGGTGACGAGTTCATCATCGTGCTGCCCGGACTGAACAGTCCCGACGACGCCGCCAGTGTCGCGCTGAAGATCGTCGCCGCGCTCAACGAACCGGTGCTGGCGGGTAGCCATGAACTGCACACCAGTCCGAGCATCGGCATCAGCGTCTGCCCCGACGACGGCGAGGAGCCCGAGCAGATCCTGCGCAACGCCGATACCGCGATGTATCACGCCAAGGCACTGGGACGGAACAACTTCCAGTTCTACGCCGAGGAGATGAACCGCAATGCCCACGAGACGCTGGAACTGGAACGCCGCCTGCGTCAGGCGCTGACGCGTGCCGAGTTCTCGCTCGACTATCAGCCGGTGCTGAATACGAGCAGCCGTCAGGTCGTCGGCGTCGAAGCGCTGCTGCGCTGGCGACCCGACGGCGGTGAAGCCGTACCGCCGGCGCGTTTCATCCCGATCGCCGAGGAAACCGGGCTGATCGTGGCGCTCGGCAACTGGGTGCTGCGTACCGCGACGCGGCAGCTGCGCGAATGGATCGACGCCGGACTGCCACCCGTGCGCGTCGCGGTGAACGTCTCGGCACACCAGCTGCGCCGTAGCGACTTCAGCGAGCAGGTCGCCGCGGCACTGGCCGATTCCGGCCTGCCGGCGACGCTGCTCGAACTTGAAATCACTGAAAGCGCGGTGATGAAGGAACCGGAGGCGGCGCGCGTCATCCTCGAACGCCTGCGCAGCATGGGCGTGCGCCTGGCCATCGACGACTTCGGCACCGGCTATTCCTCGCTCGCCTACCTCAAGCGTTTCCCGATCGACCACCTGAAGATCGACCGCTCCTTCGTCACCGACATCGAGCATGACGCCAACGACGCGGCAATTGCCGTATCGACCATCGCGCTGGCGCACAGCCTCGGTATCGGCGTCGTCGCCGAAGGCGTCGAAAGCGAAGCACAGTTCGCCCTGCTCGCCGTGCACGACTGCGACGAGGTGCAGGGCTATCTGTTCAGCCGGCCCCTGCCGGCAGAGGCAGCACTGGCTTTCCTGCGCGCCGCTGCGCGTGGAAGCACAACCGGGGAGACGACGGCGGGGTAAAATGCGTGCCAACGACGCCAACTTCGCCAGCACTTGCCCGCCCGGCGTTCCACCACTGACCCGTTCGCTCCCGGAGACCCGCCCATGCGCCGCATCTCGCTTTCCCGCTACCTGATCGAAGAACAGCGAGACAAGGGAAGGATCGACGCCGACCTGCGCCTCTTGATCGAGGTGGTAGCGCGCGCCTGCAAGCGGATTTCGCTGGCCATCGGCAAGGGCGAACTCGGCGGCGTGCTCGGTTCGGCCGGCAGCGAGAACGTGCAGGGCGAAGTGCAGAAGAAGCTCGACGTGCTCTCCAACGAGATCCTGCTCGAAGCCAACGAGTGGGGCGGCCATCTGGCAGCGATGGCGTCCGAGGAAATGGAAGAGCCGCACCCGATCCCGAACCGCTTCCCGAAGGGCGAGTACCTGCTCGTCTTCGATCCGCTCGACGGCTCGTCGAATATCGACGTCAATGTTTCGGTCGGCACCATTTTCTCGGTCTTGCGCTGCCCGGAAGGCTGCGAGCCGGGCGAGGCCGCCTTCCTGCAACCCGGCTGCGAACAGGTCGCCGCCGGCTACGCACTCTATGGCCCAACGACGCTGCTGGCGCTGACGCTCGGCGCCGGCGTTGCCTTGTTCACGCTCGACCGCGAACTCGGCTCCTTCATCCTCACCGGCGACAAGCTGCAGATTCCCGCCGAGACGCAGGAATTCGCGATCAACATGTCGAACCAGCGGCACTGGGAAGAACCGATGCAGCGCTACGTCGGCGACCTGCTCGCCGGCGTCGACGGGCCGCGCGCCAAGGATTTCAACATGCGCTGGGTAGCGTCGATGGTCGCCGACGTGCATCGCATCCTGACGCGCGGCGGCGTTTTCATGTATCCGCTCGACGCGCGCATCGCCGGGCAGGGCGGCAAGCTGCGCCTGCTCTACGAAGCCAATCCGATGGCCTTCATCGTCGAACAGGCCGGCGGTGCCGCCAGCGACGGCCACCAGCGCATCCTCGACATCCAGCCGCAACGCCTGCACCAGCGCATCCCGGTCGTTCTCGGTGCAAAGAACGAAGTTGCAACAGTGGTCGCCTACCATCGCGGCAACTGAGCAAGACGGAGCGCCGGCCTCGCAGCCCTGCTGGCTATCCACGGTTGATAAATACCCGCGGGTGCAAGATAATTTTTGCCCCTGCGCTACGCAGCACCCCTCCTCTCTTTTTTAGGATCGGCCAACCATCGTGAACGTCGCCTTCACCCCCCTGACCGGCGCCTTGCGCGCCCTCGCCATGGACGCCGTCCAGAAAGCCAACTCCGGCCACCCGGGCATGCCGATGGGCATGGCCGAAATTGCCGAGGTGCTGTGGCGACGCCACCTGCGTCACAACCCGGCCAACCCGCACTGGGCCGACCGTGACCGTTTCGTCCTCTCCAACGGTCACGGCTCGATGCTGCTCTACGCGCTGCTGCATCTGACCGGTTACGACGTTTCGATCGACGACCTGAAGAACTTCCGCCAGTACGGTTCGAAGACGCCGGGACACCCGGAAGTCGACTACACGCCGGGCGTCGAGACGACCACCGGCCCGCTCGGCCAGGGCATCGCCAACGCCGTCGGCATGGCCATCGCCGAAAAGGTGCTGGCCGCCGAGTTCAACCGCCCCGGACACGAAATCGTCGACCACTCGACCTACGTCTTCCTCGGCGACGGCTGTCTGATGGAAGGCATCAGCCACGAAGTCTGTTCGCTTGCCGGCACGCTTGGCCTGGGCAAGCTGATCGCCTTCTACGACGACAACGGCATCTCCATCGACGGCCACGTCGAGGGCTGGTTCACCGACGACACGCCGGGGCGCTTTGCCGCTTACGGCTGGCAGGTGATCCCGGCAGTGCCCGGCCACGACCCGGAAGCGATCGAACGCGCGCTGCTTGAGGCACGTGCCGACAAGACGCGGCCGACGCTGATCTGCTGCAAGACGGTGATCGGCATGGGCTCGCCGAACAAGGCCGGCACGCACGATGTGCATGGCGCAGCGCTCGGCGACGCCGAAATCGCTGCCGCACGCGCCTTCATCGGCTGGCCCTACGCACCCTTCGAGGTCCCCGACGACGTTTATGCGGCATGGAACGGCCGCCCGCGCGGCGAAACCTTCGAGAGCAACTGGAACGCGCGGTTTGCTGCCTACACCGCCGCCTTCCCTGAACTCGCTGCCGAATACCGCCGGCGCATGGCCGGCGAACTGCCCGCCAGTTGGAACGAGGCTTCGGCGCAGGCACTCGCCGCCGTCGTCGCCAAGGCCGAGAACATCGCCACGCGCAAGGCCTCGCAGAACGCCATCCAGGCGCTCGCACCGCTGCTGCCCGAGATCATCGGCGGCTCGGCCGACCTCGCCGGTTCCAACCTGACCTTGTGGAAGCAGGCCCGCGGCGTCACGCACGACGCCGGCGGCAACTACCTCTACTACGGCGTGCGCGAATTCGGCATGACCGCCATCGCCAACGGCATCGCGCTGCACGGCGGCCTGATTCCCTTCACCGCCACCTTCCTCGTCTTCTCCGACTACGCGCGCAACGCGATCCGCATGGCGGCGCTGATGAAGAAGCGGCAGGTGATGGTGTACACGCACGACTCGATTGGCCTCGGCGAAGACGGCCCGACGCACCAGCCGATCGAACACGTTGCCTCGATGCGCCTGATCCCGAACCTCGACGTCTGGCGCCCGGCCGACGCGACCGAAACGCTGGTCGCCTGGATCGCCGGGATCGAACGCGTGCATGGCCCGAGCGTCCTCGCGCTGTCGCGGCAGAACCTGCCGACGGTCACCGCCGGCATCGACGCAGCCACCATCGCGCGCGGCGGCTACGTTCTTGCCGACGTGGCCGCTCCGCAGGCGGTGCTCATCGCCACCGGTTCGGAAGTGAAGCTCGCGCTCGACGCGCAGCAGGCGCTGGCTGCGGAAGGCATCGCAGTGCGCGTGGTGTCGATGCCCTGCACCAGCATCTTCGACCGTCAGGATGCGGCATGGCGCGAAGCCGTACTGCCCAAGGGCCTGCCGCGCGTCGCCGTCGAAGCCGGTATCGCCGACTTCTGGTGGAAGTACGTCGGCCTCGATGGCGCCGTCGTCGGCATGACGACTTTCGGCGAATCGGCGCCGGCCAACCGCCTGTTTGAACACTTCGGTTTCACCGTCGCCAA
Organism: Rhodocyclus tenuis; assembly: GCF_014197755.1. GTDB lineage: Bacteria > Pseudomonadota > Gammaproteobacteria > Burkholderiales > Rhodocyclaceae > Rhodocyclus > Rhodocyclus tenuis. Next base: position 94,663 of record NZ_JACIGE010000001.1, read on the forward strand.
CGTCGTCGCACGCGTCAAATCCGTGCTCTGAGCCGGCGCCCTTTCAATCAAATCTGTTTCAATTCAATCGGAGAAAGAACAATGAGCATCAAAGTCGGCATCAACGGTTTTGGCCGCATCGGACGCATGGTCTTCCGCGCTGCGATCAAGGACTTCGCTGACATCGAGATTGTCGGCATCAACGACCTGCTGGAACCCGACTACCTCGCCTACATGCTCAAGTACGACTCGGTGCATGGCCGCTTCAAGGGCGAAGTCTCGGTCGAAGGCAACACGCTGATCGTCAACGGCAAGAAGATCCGCCTGACCGCGGTCAAGGATCCGGCGCAGCTGAAGTGGGACGAAGTCGGCGCCGACATCGTCATCGAATCGACCGGCCTCTTCCTCACCGAAGAAACCGCCGCCAAGCACATCGCCGCCGGCGCCAAGAAGGTCATCATGTCGGCGCCGTCGAAGGACGACACGCCGATGTTCGTCTATGGCGTCAATCACCAGAGCTACGCCGGCCAGACGATCATCTCCAACGCCAGCTGCACGACCAACTGCCTGGCGCCGGTGGCCAAGGTGCTGAACGACAACTGGGGAATCAAGCGCGGCCTGATGACGACGGTGCACGCTGCCACCGCCACGCAGAAGACCGTCGATGGCCCGTCGAACAAGGACTGGCGCGGTGGCCGCGGCATCCTCGAAAACATCATCCCGTCCTCGACTGGCGCCGCCAAGGCCGTCGGCAAGGTCATCCCCGAGCTGAACAAGAAGCTCACCGGCATGTCCTTCCGCGTGCCGACCTCCGACGTCTCGGTCGTCGACCTCACCGTCGAACTCTCCAAGGAAGCCAGCTACGCCGACATCTGCGCGGCGATGAAGGCCGCCGCCGAAGGTCCGATGAAGGGCGTTCTCGGCTACACCGAAGAGAAGGTCGTCGCCACCGACTTCCGTGGCGAGTCGAACACCTCGACCTTTGATGCCGACGCCGGCATCGCGCTCGATTCGACCTTCGTCAAGGTCGTCGCCTGGTACGACAACGAGTGGGGCTACTCGTGCAAGGTTCTCGAAATGGCCCGGGTCATCGCCTAAGCCAGCGAGCGAAGGGGGCGCCGCTGGCGCCCCTTTTTCTTTGCCCCCGCAATAGCGCTGCAAGTCCGCCACCCATACGGGAAAGTCACTGCCATGAACTTCAAACGTCTCTCCGAACTCGACCTCGCCGGCAAGCGTGTCTTCATCCGCGCCGACCTCAACGTGCCGCAGGACGACAGCGGCGCCATCACCGATGACACGCGCATCCGCGCCTCGCTCGCCGGCATCCGTCTGGCCGTTGCCGCGGGCGCCGCGGTGATGGTCACCTCGCACCTCGGCCGGCCGACGGAGGGCGCACTCACCGCTGAAGACTCGCTGGCACCGGTCGCCGCGCGCATCGGCGAACTGCTCGGACAACCCGTCCGCCTGATCGCCGACTGGGTCGATGGCGGCTTCAGCGTCGCGCCGGGCGAAGTCGTCGTTCTCGAAAACTGCCGCGGCAACAAGGGCGAGAAGAAGAACAACGAAGAACTCGCGCAGAAGATGGCGAAACTCTGCGACGTTTACTGCAACGACGCTTTCGGCACCGCACACCGCGCCGAAGCGACGACGCACGCGCTGGCGCTGGCCGCGCCGGTCGCCTGCGCCGGCCCGCTGCTCTCGGCCGAACTCGAAGCGTTGGGCAAGGCGCTGCTCAACCCGGCCCGACCGCTGGTGGCGATCGTCGCCGGCTCGAAGGTGTCGACCAAGCTGACCATCCTCGACAGTCTCGCCGACAAGGTCGACCAGCTGATCGTCGGCGGCGGCATCGCCAACACCTTCCTGCTCGTCGCCGGCCACAAGATCGGCAAGTCGCTGGCCGAGGCTGATCTGGTCGAAGACGCGCGTCGTCTGCAGGAACGCATGAGCGCCCGCGGCGCGTCGATCCCGATCCCGGTCGATGTCGTCACCGCCAAGGAATTCTCGGCGACCGCCGCCGCGACGGTGAAGAACGTCGAAGACGTCGCCGACGACGACCTGATCCTCGACATCGGCCCGAAGACCGCCGCGGCACTCGCCGAACAGCTGAAGAACGCCGGCACCATCGTCTGGAACGGCCCGGTAGGCGTCTTCGAATTCGACCAGTTCGGCGAAGGCACCAAGACTTTGGCACACGCCATCGCCGATTCGCAGGGCTTCTCTATCGCCGGTGGCGGCGACACGCTGGCGGCGATCGCCAAGTACGGCATCGCCGAGCGCATCGGCTACATCTCGACCGGCGGCGGCGCCTTCCTCGAATTCCTCGAAGGCAAGACGCTACCGGCCGTTGCCGCACTGGAACAGCGCTGCAACGGCTGATCCGGACGGCAGAGCGAGCGCAGTCTCGCCACTTGTGCAAGCACAGAGGCACGCCGCAATGCGTGCCTCTGTGCATTTCTGCCCCTTGCTGCCAGCCCGTAGCAGGCGCTGCGTTCATGCGCGACCGGGTAGCGGCCGTCATCGGCATCACCGGCGCAGCGAAACGCAAATTGCGGACCGGCCTGGCCAGCCAGCGCATCGGCCGGGCCGCGCGCGTCACACGGCTGTCAGGCGAACGCGTTAGAATCAACCTCGAACTGCCGGCTACCGCCGGCTTCTGATACTGCGGAGATGCCATGCCCCGTCACACCAAGATCGTAGCCACGCTTGGCCCGGCCTCAAGCGACGAAGCAGTCCTCGAAGGAATGATCCGCGCCGGCGTCGACGTCGTGCGCCTCAACTTCTCGCACGGCAAGGCCGCCGACCACGTCGCCCGCGCCGAAACCGTGCGCGCCGTCGCCGCGCGCGTCGGCCGGCCGATCGGCATCCTCGCCGACCTGCAGGGACCGAAGATCCGCGTCGGCAAGTTTGCCGAGGGCAGCGTCACGCTCGAAGCCGGGCAGGCTTTCATCCTCGACGCACAGTGCGAGCTCGGCAACAGCGAACGCGCAGGACTCGACTACAAGGATCTGCCGCGCGACGTATCGCCGGGCAGCGTGCTGCTGCTCGACGATGGGCGCATCACCCTCGACGTGGTACGCGTCGTCGGCACCGAGATTCACACGCTGGTGCGGCACGGCGGCGATCTCTCCAACAACAAGGGGATCAATCGCCAGGGCGGCGGCCTGTCGGCGCCGGCGCTGACCGCCAAGGACATGGACGACATCCGTACCGCCGCCGCGCTCGGCGCCGATTTTCTCGCCGTCTCCTTCCCCAAGAGTGCCGCCGACATGTACATGGCGCGCCAGCTGATGGCCGCCGCCGGTGGCCGCGCGCTGCTCATCGCCAAGATCGAGCGCGTCGAAGCCGTCGCGGCACTTGAAGAAATCCTCGATGCCTCAGACGGCGTCATGGTCGCGCGCGGCGACCTCGCGGTCGAAGTCGGCGACGCGGCAGTTCCGGCGCTGCAGAAGCGCATGATTCGCCTCGCCCGCGAGAAGAACAAGCTGGCGATCACGGCGACGCAGATGATGGAGTCGATGATCGTCTCGCCGACGCCGACGCGCGCCGAAGTCTCCGACGTCGCCAACGCCGTTCTCGACGGCACCGACGCAGTGATGCTCTCGGCCGAAACGGCGGCCGGCAAGTACCCGGTGCAGGTCGTCGAATCGATGGCGCGCATCTGTCTGGAGGCCGAGAAATCGGCCGAGGTGGTGCTTGACCGCGAATTCCTCAACCGCGTGTTCACGCGTATCGACCAGTCGATCGCCATGGCCGCGCTGTTCACCGCCGACCACCTGAAGGTCAAGGCGGTGGCGGCGCTGACGCAGTCGGGATCGACGGCGTTGTGGATGAGCCGCTTGAACTGCGGCGTGCCGATTTTCGCGCTGACACCGGAAACCGCCTCGCTGACCAAGATGGTGCTCTATCGCGCCGTCTTCCCGCTGCTCATGGCGCAGCAGCACACCGATCGCGACCTGCTGCTGCAGGAAGCGGAAGAACGGCTGATCGAGGCCGGCGTCGTCGAGGCCGGCGACCTGATCGTGATCACCATCGGCGAGCCTATCGGCACGGCCGGCGGTACCAATACGCTGAAGATCGTTCGCGTCGGCGAACAGCGCGCGCCGCTGCAGAACTGAGCGGCATCGCCACGCGGCGACCGGTTGGCCGCCGCGCTTCGCGCTAGAATGGCAGGACTGTGCGGCACCGCCGCCTGCCTTGCCAGCGACATCCCGGTTTCATTCGACTCTCGACAATAACGATCTTCCCGAGGAGGAAATCATGCCGATCGTATCCATGCGCCAACTGCTCGACCATGCCGCCGAAAACGGCTATGGCCTGCCCGCTTTCAACGTCAACAACATGGAGCAGGTGTGGGCCATCTGCGAAGCCGCCGCGCAGATCGACGCGCCGGTGATCATGCAGGCCTCGGCCGGTGCGCGCAAATACGCCGGCGAGCCTTTCCTGCGCCACCAGATCCTCGCCGCACTCGAAGCCTATCCGCATCTGCCGATCGTCATGCACCAGGATCATGGTCAGTCGCCGGCGGTGTGCATGGGCGCGATCAAGTCGGGCTTTTCCTCGGTGATGATGGACGGCTCGCTCGAAGCCGACGGCAAGACGACCTCGTCGTACGAATACAACGTCGCCGTCTCGAGCGAAGTGGTCAAGTTCTCGCATTCGATCGGCGTTTCGGTCGAAGCCGAACTCGGCGTTCTCGGCTCGCTCGAAACGATGAAGGGCGACAAGGAAGACGGCCACGGCGCCGAAGGCCACATGACGCGCGAACAGCTGTTGACCGACCCCGATCAGGCTGCCGACTTCGTCAAGCAGACCAACTGCGACGCGCTGGCGATCGCCATCGGCACCAGCCACGGCGCCTACAAGTTCACCAAGAAGCCCACCGGCGACATCCTCGCCATCGACCGCATCAAGGAAATCCACGCGCGCATTCCGAATACGCACCTGGTCATGCACGGCTCGTCGTCGGTGCCGCAGGAACTGCTCGCCGAAATCCGCGAGTTCGGCGGCGACATGAAGGAAACCTACGGCGTTCCCGTCGAAGAGATCGTCAAGGGCATCGCCCACGGCGTGCGCAAGGTAAACATCGACACCGACATCCGTCTGGCGATGACCGGCGCGGTGCGGCGCTATCTGGTCGAGAATCCCGGCAAGTTCGACCCGCGCGACTACCTGAAGCCGGCGCGCGAAGCCGCCAAGAAGATCTGTCTGGCGCGCTTTGAAGCCTTCGGTTGCGCCGGTCGCGCCAGCCAGATCAAGGTCATCGCACTCGACAAGATGGCCGAGCGCTATGCCAAGGGCGAACTGAACCAGATCGTCCGCTAGCAGTCTAGCTTTGCCATCGCGCCGCCGCTCCCGGCGGCGCGATTTTCATTTATGGGGTGTGCATGCTCGCCAGTTTCGATTTCGAGGAACATCCGCTACGCCAGCGGCTGAATCAGGAATTCCACGCGCGACCACCGATTCCGCTCGTCGTGCCGTCGCTCGTCTCGCACCTGGCCTTCATGCACGAAGGCAACTCCTCGGCCAACGAACGCGAACATCTGTCGCAACTGTGCAGCGGCGGCGTCTGCCGCTTCATCGAAAACTCCGACACGCATCTGGTCCTCGAAGCCGAAAAGTTCACGCTGCGCTGGGAGCTGCATACCGAATTCTCCAGCTACAGTTTCTCGCGACCGCTGCAACCCGGCGAGCCGACGCAGTCGGCCGAAACGGCGCTCGACGATTCGCTGCACGACTGGCTGGAAGCCATCCCCGGCCAGCTGATGGTGGCGACGCATGTCGAATTGCGTTCAGCGAAGGACCTCACGCCGGAAGCAGCGATGGCCTGCTATTCGGCGAGTCCGCGACAGGTCGGCGGCGCGCTGGTGTCCGGCGGCGCCGCCTGGGTCTTTTCCGATTTCATGTTCGACCGCGGCTTTTCGCGCTTTCTCGTCCTCGACGTTTCGCTCACCGAACGGCAGGCCGGACGGACGGTACAACGGCTGGTCGAGATCGAGACTTACCGCATCATGGCGCTGCTCGGCCTGCCGGTGGCGAAGCAGGTCGGCCGCTGGCTGTCCACGGCCGAGAAGCGACTGGCCGAGATGATGGCGCGCATCGTCAAGACGCAGAATTCCGACGACGAGCGCGAAGTGCTCGGCGAACTGTCGGGCCTGGCCGCCGAAGTCGAGGATTCGGTGGCACGCACCACCTACCGTTTCGGCGCGTCGCGCGCCTATCACGACTTCGTCGAGCAACGCATCGAGGAACTGCGCGAGGTGCGCATCCCCGGCTTTCCGATCTTCGGCGAATTCATGCAGCGCCGCCTGCTGCCGGCGATGAACACCTGCGAAGCGATGGCGCGGCGGCAGGAAGACCTCTCCGGCCGCGTCGTGCGCAGCAGCCAGCTCCTGCGTACGCGTGTCGACATCGAACTCGAACGGCAGAACCAGGACCTGCTGGCGCAGATGAACAACCGCGCGCGCCTGCAACTGCGCCTGCAGGAAACCGTCGAAGGCCTGTCGGTGGTGGCGATCACCTACTACGGCTCGCAGCTGGTGAAAGCCGTGACCAGCGGTTTCGCCACGCAGCTGCCGGCACTGTCGCCCGAGCTGATCGCCGCCGCTTCGGTACCGGTCATCGCCATCTTCTCGCTGATCGGCATCCGCAGCATGCGCCGGCAGCTGGCGCGCGAAGAGCACGGCAGCAGCTGATTCCGGCGGCAGCTATAATTTCGGCCTGACGCGCCTGACGCGCGCTCCTGGCCGGCGAAGAGCCGCCACCGCACAAGAAACCGCAGTATTTCACCACTCCGCTTGCAGCCCGCGCCGCAAATACCCCCAACTCCCTCACTGCCTACAGGAACGATACCGTGAGCCAATCCCTTTTCGAATCGACCATCACCAGCCTGCCGCTGCTCGGCCGCGGCAAGGTGCGCGACATTTACGCGGTCGGTGACGACAAGTTGCTGATCGTCACCAGCGACCGCCTCTCGGCTTTCGACGTCATCCTGCCGGACCCGATTCCGGGCAAGGGCAAGGTGCTGACGCAGCTCGCCGGTTTCTGGTTCGACCGCCTCGCGCACATCGTTCCCGGCCAGCTCACCGGCATCGCGCCGGAAGACGTCGTGGCGCCTGACGAGCGCGAACAGGTGCGCGGCCGTGCGCTGGTGGTCAAGCGTCTGCGGCCGCTGCCGATCGAGGCGGTGGTACGTGGCTACCTGATCGGCTCCGGCTGGAAGGACTATCAGGAAACCGGCGCCGTCTGCGGCGTGGCGCTACCGGCCGGACTGCAACAGGCGGCAAAGCTGCCGCAACCGATCTTCACGCCGGCAACGAAGGCTGAACTTGGCGAACACGACGAGAACATCTCCTTCGCGCAATCGCAGACGCACTGCTCTGCCGTGCTCGGCGACGCATTGGCCGGCACCGGCAAGAACGGCGCGCAACTGGCGACCGAAGCGCGCGACGTCTCGCTGGCGCTGTACAGCGAAGCCGCCGCCTACGCGCTGTCGCGCGGCATCATCATCGCCGACACCAAGTTCGAATTCGGCATCGACGCCGCCGGCACGCTGCACCTGATCGACGAGGCGCTGACGCCCGACTCCTCACGCTTCTGGCCGGCCGACAGCTACCGCGAAGGCATCAGCCCGCCCTCGTACGACAAGCAGTACGTGCGCGACTACCTCGAAACGCTCGACTGGAACAAGCAGGCTCCCGGCCCGCGCCTGCCGGCGGAAGTGATCGAACGCACGCGCGGCAAGTACGTCGAAGCCTGCGAAACGCTGACCGGCGCGCGCTTCGTCGACTGAGTCTCGCAAGCACGGCTGGCTGCGCCCACAAGGCCGCGGCCAGCCGGTGTTTTCCGCCGTTCTGGCGTGAACTACCCCGTCGCTGGATCACGGCCCGCCGCGCCATGATGCCGGCGACGGAATTTACTTTCAGGCTGCGCTCCATGACCGACACGAATTCCCCGCTCGCCAACCCTCTCCTCGATTTCTCGGGCCTGCCGCGCTTCGACACGGTGACGCCGGGCGACGTACAGCCGGCCATCGGCGAACTGCTGACGCGCGCACGCACGCTGGTCGAACGCCTGACCGACCCGGCGACGGAGGCGCGCTGGGCGACTTTCGCGGCACCGCTCGCCGACGGCATCGAGGAATTCTCGCGCGCCTGGGGAGTCGTCGGCCACCTGCATTCGGTCAATGACGTTCCCGAATGGCGCGAGGCGTACAACGCCATGCTGCCCGAGGTGTCGCGCTTCTTCGCCGAACTCGGGCAGAACCTTGCGCTGTTCGCCAAGTACAAGGCGATCCGCGACAGCGCCGAATTCGCCGGCCTGAGCGAAGCGCAGCAGCGCATCGTCGACAACGAAATTCGCGACTTCCGCCTCTCCGGCGCCGAACTGCCCGAAGCCGACAAACCGCGCTTCCAGGCGATCCAGGAAGAGCTTGCCAGCCTCGCCGCCAAGTTCTCGGAAAACGTTCTCGACGCGACCAATGCCTTCGCCGAGATCATCACCGACCCGGCCGAAATCGCCGGCCTGCCTGCCGACGTGGTCGAAGCGGCACGCGCCGCCGCCGAAAAAGCTGGTGTCGAGGGCTGGAAATTCACGCTGCACATGCCGTCCTACCTGCCGGTGCTGCAGTACGCCGACAGCCGCCGCCTGCGTGCCGCGCTCTATCGCGGCCACGCCACGCGCGCCTCGGAATTCGGCCCGGCCGAACTCGACAACACGCCGCTCATCCGGCGCATCCTCGAACTGCGCCGCGAAGCCGCGCGCATGCTCGGCTTTGGCGACTACGCCGAAGTCTCGCTCGCCGCCAAGATGGCCGAGTCGACGGCACAGGTCGAGACTTTCCTGCGCGACCTCGCCGGCAAGGCGAAACCCTTCGCCGAGCGCGACCTCGTCGCGCTGAAGGAATTCGCTGCGCAGGAACTCGGCCTGACCGACATCGAACCCTGGGACCTCGCCTACGCCTCGGAAAAGCTGCGCGAGCAGCGCTATTCCTTCTCCGAGCAGGAGGTGAAGGAATACTTCACCGAACCGAAAGTGCTGGCCGGGCTGTTCGGCGTCATCGAGAACCTGTTCTCGGTGCGCGTACTGCCCGACAGCGCGCCGGTGTGGCACGAAGACGTGCGCTTCTACCGCATCGAAACGCCGGCCGGCGCACTCGTCGGCCAGTTCTACCTCGACCTCTACGCACGCGAAACCAAGCGCGGCGGCGCCTGGATGGACGAGGCAATCACCCGGCGGCGCGTCGGTGATTACCTGCAGACGCCGGTCGCCTACCTCAACTGCAACTTCCCGCGCCCCGTGGGCACAGTGGACGGAAAAGCGGACGGCCAACCGCGGCCGGCGACCTTCTCGCACGACGACGTGATCACGCTGTTCCACGAAACCGGACACGGCCTGCATCACCTGCTGACGCGCGTCGAGGAACTCGGCGTTTCCGGCATCCACGGCGTCGAGTGGGACGCCGTCGAGCTGCCCTCGCAGTTCATGGAAAACTACTGCTGGGAATGGCACGTGGTGCGCGGCATGAGCGCGCACATCGATACGGGCGAAGCGCTGCCGCGCGCGCTGTTCGAGCGCATGCTGGCGGCGAAGAACTTCCAGAGCGGGCTGCAGGCGGTGCGTCAGCTCGAGTTCTCGCTGTTCGACCTGCTGCTGCACAGCGCCTACGATCCGGTGGCCGACGCCGCCGCCGGGCGCACACCGCTCGACGTTCTCGCCGACATCCGGCGCGAAGTCGCGGTACTGCTGCCGCCGCCCTGGCAGCGCTTCCCGAACAGCTTCTCGCACATCTTCGCCGGTGGCTACGCGGCGGGCTATTACAGCTACAAGTGGGCAGAGGTGCTTTCCGCCGACTGCTACGCGGCTTTCGAGGAAGCCGGCGATCCCTTCGACGCCGCCACCGGCAGCCGCTTCCTCGACGAAATCCTCTCGGTCGGCGGCTCGCGGCCGGCGCTCGATTCGTTCCGCGCCTTCCGCGGCCGCGATCCGGCGGTCGAGGCGCTGCTGCGGCATAGCGGCATGGTCGAAAACTGAGTCTGCAAAGGAGAACGCCGTGCGTACTGCCCGCCTTGCTCCCCGCCTCTTCACCCTACTCGCCTCGCTGCTGCTGACGCTCGCAGCCGGCAACGCGAGCGCACAGGCCGACTACCGCTGGATCGACCCGGTCAGCGGGCGCACGGTTTTCTCCGACCAGCCACCGCCGCCCGGCGCGCGCCGCGTACAGAGCCGCGGCAGCAGCGATGCAGCGTTGGCCGGCGAGGGCGGCGAAACGCCGCTGCCCTTCGCCACGAAGCAGGCGGCGAGCAAGTACCCGGTGAAGCTCTACACCGCCGCCAGCTGCGTCGAGCCCTGCGCACAGGCACGCGCGCTGCTCAACGCACGCGGCGTTCCGTTCAGCGAGAAGATGCTACAGAACGACGCCGAAGCCGCCGAACTGCGCGAACGCGGTGGCGGCGGCGAGATCATGGTGCCGAGCATCACCGTCGGCTCGCAGTTCTATCGCGGCTTCGAGGCCGGCTCGTGGAACAACCTGCTCGATCTCGCCGGTTATCCGGGCAGCGCTGCCCCCGGCAGCAAGGCAGCCGGCGCCTTCGCGCGCTGATTGCGCCGGGTCTGGCGCGCTTATCTTCCGCGATGCCAAGACCCCGGAGCGCAGTGGGAGGGGCCTGACTGCGACGAGTGGAAGCGGTTTGCGCGCGCTGAGCGCTGCCCGGCGTCGTGCGCTGCGTTTGCGTTGCGCAAAAAAATCCCGCCGTAGCGGGAAAATACTGCCAGGGAGAATGTGCCAAGCACGGACGCAAGCTTACGCGCCACATCGCGCGCGCGCCTTTGCGGCGCGTGTCGGATTGCAAGCGGATGTTTCGGTGCCGGCAGTGCACGGGTGACGATTCGCTGTTTTCGCTGCCGCGGGGCTCACCAAAAACGCCGCGCCCCGGTAGAATCTCTCCCGGTAATAAACGATCTGCCCACTCCCCGGCAAGCATCCAACAAACAGCAAGGTGCGCCTCGTGACTGAATTGCAGCGGCGGTGCGGTGACTGCGGTTTTGCAACGCAGCTGAAAGGCTCGACGACATTGGTCGTTTGCATCGCGCATCTCGATTACCGCTCGCCGGAATCGACGGCGATATGCGATGCGTTCACCGCGCAGCAGTTTTTCCGGGTCGGCAATTTCAGCGGCGCGCACGCGAAGGACGCGAGCACCGACAAGGTGGATTGAGCGGACACCGGGTCGCGGTGCGCTTGCGGGCCGCCGGTGCAGGCCCCGACGATCAGTAGCGCAGCGCCTGCTGCCGCCACCACGCCGCCCGCCAGATTTCCAAATAAATCGCAATCCATTCAGTAATTTGGAAAACCATTGAAAATCGCCGCCTGGAACGTCAATTCGCTGAAAGTGCGCCTGCCGCAACTGCTCGAGTGGCTGCCGCTGGCGCAGCCCGACGTCGTCTGCCTGCAGGAAACCAAGCTCGAAGACCACAACTTCCCGCGCGCCGAAATCGAGGCCGCCGGTTACCACGTGGTTTTCTCCGGGCAGAAAACCTACAACGGCGTCGCGCTGCTGTCGCGCACCCCGGCCGAGGATGTCGTCTGTGGCAACCCGCGCTATGAGGACGTGCAGAAGCGACTGATCGCCGCCACCATCGACGGCGTGCGCGTGATTTCGGCCTATGTACCGAACGGCCAGTCGGTCGGCAGCGACAAGTACGCGTACAAGCTGGCCTGGCTCGACGGGCTCGCCGGCTGGCTCGGCGACGAACTGCAGGCGCATCCGCAACTGGCCATCGCCGGCGATTTCAACATCGCGCCGGAAGACCGCGACGTGCACGATCCGGCCGCTTGGGCCGGCCAGGTGCTCTGCTCCGACGCCGAACGCGCGGCCTTTCGCCGCCTGCTCGAACTCGGCCTGCACGACAGCTTCCGCCGCCACGAACAGCCGGAAAAAAGCTGGTCGTGGTGGGATTACCGCATGGCGGCCTTCCGCCGCAACATCGGTCTGCGCATCGACCACGTGCTGCTGTCGACGCCGCTGGCCGAACGCTGCACCGCCGCCGGCATCGACCGCGAGATGCGTGCGCTTGAGCGGCCCTCGGACCATGCGCCGGTTTTCGCCGAAATCGCTGACGCGCCGCTGGGCAGTCCACCCGGCGTCGCCGCCGGCTCCGGCCAGACCGCGCAAACCGCTGTCCAATGAGCATCACGGAAGTTTCCGCTGCTGCGGATGAACTGTTCGCGCGCTACCCGGCGCTGCGCACGCTGCCGGCAGCCGATCTCGCCAGCCTGCTGCGCCCGCAGGGCCGACTGCAGGTGCCGGGCGGCGGCGAACTGTTCGCCGAACATTCGCCGTGCCTCGGTTTTCCCTTGCTCCTTGAAGGCACGATCAAGGTGGTGAAAAGCGCGCCGAACGGGCGCGAAATGCTGCTCTATCGCGTCGAGCCCGGCGGCTCGTGCATCATCACCTCGAGCTGCCTGCTCGGCAGCAGCCCGTATTCGGCACGCGGCGTCGCCGAAACGCCGGTGACGCTGCGCATGCTGCCGACGCCGGCATTCGACCGCCTGCTCGGCGAGTGCCCGCCCTTTCGCGGCTTCGTTTTCCAGCTGTTCGCCGAGCGCATCGCCGCGCTGATGCAGCGTATCGAGGAAATCGCCTTCCAGCGCCTCGACCAGCGGCTGGCGCGTCTGCTGCTCGGCCGCTCCACGCCGATCCGCAGCACGCATCAAGCGCTTGCCGAAGAGCTCGGCAGTGTGCGCGAGATCGTCAGCCGCCTGCTGAAGAGCTTTGCCGACCAGGGGCTGGTCGCGCTCGGCCGCGAGCAGATCACGTTGCTCGACCGCGAGCGCCTGCAAGGCCTCGCCGACGCTGAACGCTGATCCGGCGCTCAGCCTTCCCCGCGCGAGGGGATGCACGAGGGACTCCGGCTATGTGACCCAGGTTACATACGCGCCACCGACGGCGCCGTAATCTGAAGCGGTCACTCACCCACATGGAGACTCACATGACCTCGAACGTTGGCGGCATCGACCGCATCCTGCGCATCGCCCTCGGTGCCGGCCTCGCCGGCGCAGCAGCCACCGGCTACGTCGGTGTCTGGGGCTGGCTTGGCGTCATCCCGCTCGCCACCGGACTGATCGGCTGGTGCCCGGCCTACCCGCTGCTGGGCTTCAACACCTGCGGCAAAAAGTAAGCGGCGGCGGACTGCCGGCACCGGCGCGCCGGTGCTAGCATTCGCCTCCTGATGCGCATCGACCAACTCCGACAACGCCTGCGCGCGCACGGCGCCAAACCCGAGCACGAAGAACGGCTGCTGCGCATCTGGTCGCAGGCGCTGGCGCTCGACAGCGGCAAGCGACGCGCCGAGGATTTCCTGCCGCTGGCGCTGCGCAACGCGCTGCCGACAATCGTCGCCGATCTGGCGGCGCTGGCGCAGGTGCGCTCGGAGCACGCCGGCGGCGACAGCGCGCTGCGCCTGCTGGTCGAACTCGCCGACGCACACACGGTGGAAAGCGTGCTGCTGCCGCGCGACGGCCTGTGCGTGTCGACGCAGGTCGGCTGCGCGGTCGGCTGCACCTTCTGCATGACCGGCCGCAGTGGCCTGCTGCGCCAGCTCTCAAGCGGCGAGATCGTTGCGCAGGTGGTACTGGCACGCACCCGCCGGCCGGTGAAGAAAGTGGTTTTCATGGGCATGGGCGAGCCGGCGCACAACATCGACAACGTGCTCGAAGCGATTCACCTGCTCGGAACTGCCGGCGCTATCGGCCACAAGAACCTTGTTTTCTCGACCGTCGGCGACCGCCGCGTCTTCGAACGCCTGCCGCAGCAGAGCGTCAAACCGGCGCTGGCGCTCTCCTTGCACACCACCGACGCGGCGCTGCGCCAGCGCCTGCTGCCCAACGCGCCACGCATCGATCCGGCGGAGTTGGTCGAACTCGGCGAAGAATACGCGCGGCGCACCGGCTATCCGATCCAGTATCAATGGACGCTGCTCGACGGCGTGAACGACAGCGAGGCGGAAATGGACGGCATCGTCCGCCTGCTCGCCGGCAAGTACGCGATGATGAACCTGATCCCGTACAACAGCGTCGATGCGCTCGACTTTCGCCGTCCCGAGCACGAACGCGCGCGCGCAATGGCGCGCAGCCTGCACCGGCGCGGCATCCTGACCAAGCTGCGCAATTCGGCCGGGCAGGACATCGACGGCGGCTGCGGGCAGTTGCGCGCGCGTTCGGCAGAAGTATCGGCCACAGCCATCGCACCAACGCCGTAGCGGCCGGCCGCCGCCGGTGCTGCGTTGACGAAGTGCGCGGACACCTGCCGCGCTACAGCCGCAGCGCCCATATCAGCAGCAGGACAAAGCCGAGCATACCAACCAGCGCATGCACGGCCAGCGCCGTGCTGCCGGCGATCCGCGGCCGCCCCTTGGCGATCATCGGGATCGCGAGCCCGGTGAGCACGGCCAGCACCAGCAGCAGCCCGGCAGCGTTCGCCAGGGCTGCGACCTGCGCGAAAACCTGCGCCGGGAGCTCGCCACGCAGCATGACCATCGCTTCCAGCCCGGCAGCGGCAAAGATCAGGTGGAATCCGGTCAGCGCCGGGCTGCTGCGCACGCGGCGCAAATACTGCCAGCCGAGATAGGCGCCGAGCAGCGCCGAAATACCGAGCAGAGCGATCGCCGCAATGCCTTGCATTTTTTACGGTCCTTTATTCGCGCGGCGGACAGGCGGCAAGTCTGGCGAGCGCCACGGGCAGACTGTCGCCGGATCATTCCCCTGCTGTCCGGCCTAGGCCGGTTGCTGCGGGCGCAGCAATCGCCGGGCTTTGGCCCCGGCATTCTAGTGCGCGAGCGTTTGCGTTGTCTCGATCCGCCGCAGCGGCCCCGTCAGGAGCGAGTGCCTTCGGGATGGCGCCGCCGCTCGGCGACGCGGCCCTGCCGGCGCTCGCCGCGCCGTCGCTCAGCGCAAACCGCAACAAGGCCGCCGACACGTCGCTGCTCGTGCGGCGGCGGCGCGAGCAACGCACAGGTGCCGGACAGCGGCGCATGGCCGCTGGCGAAATGCGCCGGCTGGTGGAACTCAAAACGCCCGCCACCCTGTTTCTTGGCACGATACATGGCGGCGTCGGCATGGCCGATCAGGGTTTCCGCGTCATCACCGTCCTCGGGATAGACGGCAATGCCCATGCTCACCGAGACGCCGCACAGCTGATCGCCCTGCGGGTGGGGAACAGCAAGCCCGGCGAGCATCTTGCCGGCGATCAGCGCCGCATCCGAGGCCTGTCTCACTTCCGAGAGCAAGGCGAGAAACTCGTCGCCACCATGCCGGCTCACCGTATCCGAATCGCGCAGAACGAGCTTCAGCTGCCGCGCCACCCGCTGCAGCACGGCGTCGCCGACGGCATGCCCCTGCGTGTCGTTGATTTCCTTGAACCGATCCCCATCAACAAAGATCACGGCCAGATGCGCGCTGCGGCGTCGCGCCATGACGATGGCGCTGTCGAGCCGGTCACGCATCAGCCTGCGGTTGGGCGTTTCGGTCAGGGCATCGTACTGGCTGCTACGCGCCAGCGCGTCAAGATCGCTGACCGCCGTTTCGGCGATGCTCTCCGCCTGCATCGCGGCGACCACCAGTTTCTCATTTGCCGCGACAAGCCGGCTTGACTGCTGCGTGCCGAGTTGGTGCTGCGCCCGCGCCAGCTCTCCGTGCAAGTCGCGCAATTCGGCACGCAGCTTCACCGCCTGTTCGTTGAGTACGACCAAGGCGGCAGCCGACAGCAGGGGCAATTCGCCGGGCTCGCTTGCCATCGTCAGTCAACCGCGGCGCAAGCGGCAGCATCCACCGCTCCGACCTCGTAGGCACACGCTTCCGGAACCCGCGAAGGTTGCCCGCCGAGCAGGCCTTCGTGGCCGGGCAGCATGGCACCGACCTGGATTCCCTGGTCGTCGATGTGAAACAGGTGCAACTGGTTCGAGTGTGCGCTAGCACGCACCTTGACCACCGCCATGACACGCAGCAGGCGACTGTCGACCTCGACATAGCGCTGCACCACGATCGCGTCGGTGAGAAAAGCCGTTCCGTAGGGGCTGAAACGCAGGTCGCTGTAGCGATCTTCCAGCTCGGAGGTCATCAGCACGCTGACCCCGGTGCTGACCAGCGCCGACACCATGCGCGCCATCGATTCGCGAAAGTCGTCGCGAAAAGTCGGCGCCAGAACCAGCTCAAAGCCGGAGAGCGAATCAATGACGACGCGACTGGCCTTCAGCCGCACGATTTCCGCGATCAGCAGCACCGAAACCTCATCGACGGACAGGCCGGCAGCACGCGTATTAACCACGCCGATACGCCCGCTTTCGATGAGTGCGGCCAGGGCCGGGCCGCGCGATTGCGTCGGGCGCTGCTCAAAGGCCGCGATCACCCCGGTTTCGCCGCAACGCGCCCCTTCGGTGAGAAAAGCCGCGGCCAGGATGCTCTTGCCCGAGCCGGACGGACCGGCGACGAGCAGCGAATAACCGCGTGGCAAACCGCCACCCATCATCGCGTCAAGCGCCGCAACCCCCAGCGACAGACGGCTGGCGGCGGCTGACGCGGGGAGCTCAACCGACGCCAGCTGCGCAAACTGTGGCGCCGCAAAGACGGTGATTCCCGCCGCGCTGATGCGAAAGCTGTGCAAGCCGGACCGGGTCGCCTGCCCGCGCATCTTCATCACCTCCATTTTCCGCACGACCGAGTTGCGCTGCACGCTCTGGCGCAGCCAGATCAGCCCGTCGGCAACGGTAAAAACCGGGTCCGGCGCGCCCTCGCTGTCGTATTCGCCGAGCAGGAAAGTCGTCGCCTGCCAGCTGGTCATCAGCATGCCCAGCCGTTGCACGAAATGCTGCGCGCCGATCGCCGCCGCCGGCTCCTGCTGGCTGGCCAGAAGCACCGAGCGAAAGGAGTCGACGAAGACAAGGCCGGGGCTGCGCGCCTCGACTTCGGCGGCGATGCAGCCGAGTACGGCATCAAGATCACCCGTTGCGATCTGCTCGGCCAGGTTGATGAAATGCACCGCCTGGTTCACCTTGCGCGGATCGAAGAAATCGAACTGCTGCTGATAGCGCAGCATCTTCAGCGGCGGTTCGCCGAGCACCGTGAAATAGAGCGCCGGATGCTCCGGCGTCGCCAGTGTGAACATGATCTGGTGCGCCAGACTGGTCTTGCCGCTGCCCGGCGCGCCAGCAATGAGGTTGAAGGAAAACTCAGGCAAACCGCCGCCGAGCACCTCGTCGAGGCCGGGCACGCCGGTTTGCAGGCGCTTGATCGTCACCTTGCCGCTGCTCATGGCAACTCCCTTGCGTCCTTGCCGTCTGCATGGCCGGGAGGCGGCGGTAGCAGTTGCGCGGTCAGCGATTCGCCGATCAACTTGCCGAGGACTGCCGAGAAAGTGCGCAGCAAGGCGCCGTTGGCAGCCGCTGCGACCGCGCTGCTCTGCAACGCCAGCGCGGTACGCAAGGCGGCGAAGTTGGCCGCATCAAGATCACCGGCCGCGAGTGTCGGCAGGAATGAATAAGCGGCACGATTGAGCGACAGGCTGCGCTGGTAGAGCGCGGCAACACCACGCGCACCGACGATCGGTGCGAGGGCTGCCTCCAGCTCGCGCCACGCGACGAAGGCCGAATGGGCAAACTCGCCCGCGCCATCGCCGCCGCTTCGCGAGCGGGCAAGCCGCGTCTGAAAATCGCCTCCAGCTTCAGCCTGCATGATTCAAGTGTTCCACGGCCGCTTCCTCAGTCGTGATCGTCTGCTATCGGGCGATCCCCTTCGCCGCGAAGCCCCGAAAGAGCCAAGTGAGCGGACCCGCAGCAGATATTCATTCTGGGCAAGCACGGCACCGTGATCTGTACGCTGCTGCACATACGCACCTTCGGCCGGTCGTTAAGCTCGCTGAAATGTGCCGCTCGCAGCTGCCGCTGCTTTCCGGGCGGGCCGACACTTCCAGGCCGAAAACCAGCGCCGCGCAGAGAACGTCATGATCGAATCACAATTGCAGGCTGCACTGCGCGTGTCCGAATCGCGCTACCGGCGCCTGTTCGAAACCGCACAGGACGGTATCCTTTTGCTCAACGCCGAGACGGCGCAGATCGAGGACGTCAATCCCTTTCTCATCGAACTGCTCGGCTACTCGCACGCCGAATTCCTCGGCAAGAAGGTCTGGGAAATCGGCGCCTTCAAGGATACGGCGCTGAACATCGACGCATTCGTCGAGTTGCGCAGCAAGCGCTACATCCGCTACGACGACCTGCCGCTGGAAACCCGTAACGGCAGACGGATTTCGGTCGAATTCGTCAGCAATCTCTACGACTGCGCGGGCGTCAATGTCATCCAGTGCAATATCCGCGACAACACCAAACGGCATCTGGCGGAAATCGCCCTGCGCGCGACCGCGCGCGCCCTGCAGATGCTCAGCGAGAGCAACGTCGCCCTGCTCAGGGCCACGTCCGAGCCGACGCTTTTCGCCGAATACTGCCGGATCGCCGTCGAAACCGGCTTCTACCGGATGGCCTGGATCGGCTTTGCCGAAGAAGGCGGGCAGAAGCTGGTGCGACCGGTGGCGTACTTTGGCGAAGAAGACGGCTACCTGACGCTGGCCGGAATCACCTGGGACGACAGCGCCAGCGGCAGCGGTCCGGTCGGCACGGCCCTGCGCACGGGACTGGTTCAGCTGGTCGAAGACATTGCCGTCGCCGCCGGAATGGCGCCCTGGCGCAGCGCGGCACTGGCACACGGCTACCACTCGATGATCGCCTTGCCATTCCGCTTCGCCGACGGAACGATGGCCTGCCTTAGCCTTTACGGCGCGACGCGCGATGTCTGGTCGGCGCCGGAGAAAAAGCTGTTGCAGGAGATCTCGGCCGATCTTGCCTTCGGCATCAACGCGCTGCGCACGGCGATCGCCAAGACGCATTACCAGGAGGGGTTGCGCGTCAGCCTGGAGCAGACCATCCAGGTGATTGCCGACACTGTTGAAGAGCGCGATGCCTATACCGCCGGCCATCAGCGGCGGGTGGCGCAGCTGAGCTCGCGCATCGCCGGCGAACTCGGGCTATCGACCGAACGCATTCGCGGCCTGCATCTGGCAGCGACGATTCACGACCTGGGCAAGATCGGCATTCCTGCCGAAATACTGACCAAGCCGCGACGCCTGAGCGCGATGGAGTTCGGCCTGATGAAGGAGCACCCGCAGATCGGCTACGAAATACTCAAGAACGTCGATTTCCCCTGGCCGATTGCGCGAATCATCCAGCAACATCACGAACGCATCGACGGCTCAGGCTACCCGGATGGATTGGCGGGCGACGCCCTGCTGCTGGAATCGCAGATTCTCGCTGTCGCCGACGTGGTGGAAGCGATGGCCTCGCACCGACCCTACCGGGCAGCACTGGGCCTTGACGCCGCACTCAAGGAAGTTTCGGTGCATCGCGGCATCACCTTCGACAGCGCCGTGGTCGATGCCTGCCTGCGCATTTTCCGCGAGCAGGGCTTCACCATCGACGCTTGATGCATGCGGCACGGGGAATGTGCCCGCAAAACAGCCTGAGAAGCGGACTGCGAAGCTGCCTGAAAAGCAGCCGCAAGAACAGGCAGCCGGGCCGGTTATTCGGCCATCAACGCCGCCAGCGCCAGCGATTTCCGGTAAACCATTCCCTGGAAAGTCGCCAGCAGATCGCCAGCCTCGTTGCGGATGCTCACCTCGTAGCTCGCCAGCTTCGGCGTGCAGCTCACCTCGCGCGCTTCGGCGATCAGGCGGCCTTCGCGCGCACCCTTGAAGATCGAGATCGACGAGTTGATCGACAAGGCCAGCTGTCCGCTCGAATTGCTGGCGCCGGCGAAAGCGAAATCGGCCAGCGTGAACAGCGCGCCGCCATGTACCGTACCGGCGCCGTTCAGGTGCCAGGGCTGCAACTGCATCTCGGCGCGCGCGAAGCCGGCGCGCAGTTCGCTGATGGTCATGCCGTTGTGCACGGCAAAGGCATCGGCCTTGTTGAAGAAAGCCTGGATGGCTTGCATCTCCATGCTGCTGGTCCTTTCGCAATTTGCTCGAAAAGCAAGCGCACGCCGTCGCTGCGTCGCTGGCTCAGGCAGTAAGGACGCGGATTTCCTCGTCGCCGACGCGCACGGTCTCGTTGCCACGCAGCTTGCGTGTCTTGCGCGATTCGACGACGCCGTCGACGCTGACCAGCCCGGCGGCGACCATCGCCTTGGCGGCGCCACCGGAAGAGGCGATGCCGAGCAGCTTGAGCAGAATGTTGAGTTCGATGAACTCGCGGTCGAGCGGAAATGTGTGCTGTGTCACCGGACTACTCCTTGGTTTGAGCCATGCATGATAGCCGTTCACGCCCGGCGGGCGCCGCCGATGCACGGCACGGCAGGACGCTTCAGGCCGGTTTGCGGAACTCGTCGTCGATCCACGCCGCAGCACTCGCCGGGCTGAGCTTGAAGCTCGCCGCAACGCGCACGCGCGCGATTTCATCGCCGGCGGCGTCGCTGGCAGCGAGGATCGCGTGCGGGTCGTATTCGTCGGCGACGATGTCGAGCGTGACGCAGACGCGCCCGGACGGCGTGTTCACGCTGAACTGCTTGTGCAATTGCGCGTGCAGTTGCTGCTCGTGCCGGCGCAGCACCTCGGCCGCGGTTTTCACCAGCGTGTTGAAGGCGGCGGCGTCGAGCGGCTTCGGGTTCTTCTTGTCGCGGCCCATCGTCCACGGCCCGACCAGCGCCGGCTCGCTTTCGCCGTCCTTGATCATCGCCACCGCCCAGCCTTCGTCTTCCTCGTTCTTGATGACGCGCGCCGTCCAGCCCTTGCCGGTCCACAGGCGTGGCTCGTTGATGGCGCTGTCGCATGCGGCTTCACTGGCTGATTCGGGGAATTCGTTGGCGATGGCTTCGGTCATGGCTCGTTTCTTTTGCGGTGTGGCGCCGCCAGTCGTGGCGGCACGCGTGAATGCGCGTGGCGGGCTGACGGCGGAGGGAAAAGCTGCGGGGAGCGCATTATGCGGCTTGTAGCGCCGCGGCGAGAATGCGGCCCGCCAGCTGCTGCAGGCTGCCGGGGCTTAAATCCTCGACCGGCCAGTGCGGCGCCTGCGCGAAACTGACGAAATTGCGCTGCTGCGAGCGCGCGTACTGCGGGTCGTAATGCTCGGCGAGCAGTTCGCTGACCAGCGTAGGGAAGTCGCCGTCGGCCGCCAGCCGTTGCCAGCGTTCGACGCGCTCGCGCCCCTGCCATTCCTTGAGGCGCTGCAGGGGCTCGCGCAGCGTATCGGCGGCGCACAGATAGGCGTAGTCGCGCAGCAGGAAATCGACGCGCGCCGGCAGGCTGGCGTCGATCGTCAGACAGGGTGCGGCGCGCATCGCGGCGTTGAGCGATTCGGGCAGGCGCAAGGCGCCGATGCGCCGGCTTTCGGCCTCGACATAAACGCTGCGCGCTGGATCGAACGCCGCCAGCGCCGAATGGAGCCGGGTTTCGAACATCTTCTGCGTCGGCTGCACGGCGTCGGGCAGATCGCCAAGGACCGAGCCCTTGTGCGCCGCCAGCGTTTCCAGCGGCAGCACCTGCGCGCCCTGCGCCGCCAGCGCTGCGAGCAGGCGGCTCTTGCCGCTGCCGGTGGGGCCGGCGACGACCCGGAACGACAGCCTCGCCGCCAGCGCGTCGATGCCGGTCAGCACATGCTGGCGCCAGGATTTGTAGCCACCCTCGAGGCGCCGTGCCGGCCAGCCGATTTCGCGCAGGATGTGCGTGAAGGCGGCGCTGCGCTGTCCGCCGCGCCAGCAGTAGATCAGCGGCCGCCAGGATTTCGGCTGCTCGCTGAAGCGCTCTTCGAGATGCCGGGCGATGTTGCGCGCGACCAGCACGGCGCCGAGTTTGCGCGCGGCAAACGGCGATACCTGCTTGTACAGGGTACCGACGCGGATGCGCTCGTCGTTGTCGAGCACCGGGCAGTTGATCGCGCCGGGAACGTGATCCTCGGCAAACTCGGCGGGCGAGCGCACGTCGATCACGGTATCGAATTCGGCGACTTGTGCTACGGTGGCAAGGGTGTAATCAGACACTGCCAGTACTCGATCGAGGGGGCGGCGTACGCCGCCGACAGCCTCGCATCTTAACGACATCAGACAGATCATGAACGACAATACCGCACCGACGGTCGGCGCTGCCGCTGTTTCCGGCGCAGCCCCGAGCGCCACGCTGCCGCCGCATGTACCCACCAGCGCAACCGCCAGCGAGATCCGCCTGACGCAGTTCAGCCACGGCGGCGGTTGCGGCTGCAAGATTTCGCCGGCGGTGCTGTCGCGCCTGCTCGCCGAATCGCCCTGGCGCAGCTTTCCCGCCGATCTGCTGGTCGGCACAGAAAGCAGCGACGACGCGGCGGTCTATCGGCTCAACGACAGCCAGGCGATCGTCGCCACCACCGATTTTTTCACGCCGATCGTGGATGACCCTTACGATTTCGGCCGCATCGCCGCGACCAACGCCTTGTCGGATGTTTATGCCATGGGCGGCAAGCCGCTGTTCGCGCTCGCGCTGGTCGGCATGCCGCTCGACAAACTGCCGGAAGACGCGATCCGGCGCATTCTCGCCGGTGGCGAAGCGATCTGCGCTGCAGCCGGCATCCCGATCGCCGGCGGCCACAGCATCGACGTGCTCGAACCGATCTACGGGTTGGTCGGCATCGGGCTGGTGCATCCCGAACGGATCAAGCGCAACAGTTCGGCACAGGCCGGCGACTGCCTGATCCTCTCCAAGCCGCTCGGTATCGGCATGCTCTCGGCGGCGCTGAAGAAGGGCCTGCTCTCGGCCGAGGGCTATCAGCAGATGCTGCAGTGGACGACGCGGCTGAACACGCCGGGAACGGCGCTCGCCGAACTGGACGCGGTGCACGCGCTGACCGACGTCACCGGCTTTGGCCTCGCCGGCCACCTGCTGGAAATCTGCCGCGGCTCGCAACTCACTGCGCGTCTCGACTTCGCCGCGCTGCCGCTGATCGGTGAAGCCGTGGCGCACAGCCAGAACGGCATCGCCACCGGAGCTTCAGGCCGCAACTGGGCTGCCTACGGCGGCGAAGTGGAACTGCCCGATGGCTTTGAAGACTGGCAGCGCAACCTGCTCACCGACCCGCAGACCAGCGGCGGCCTGCTCATCGCCTGCGCCGCCAGCGCTGCGGCGCAAGTGCTGCAGCTGCTGCGTGATGCCGGTTTTGGCGAAGCGGCGTGCATCGGCCGGCTGGAAAACGCTGCGCCGCAGCTGATCGTCGACTGATCACCGAACGGATCAGCCAATCACGGAGACGTGTTGAGGCGAATCAGTAGCGCAGGAGCTCGCGCCGGCGCTCGACCCACGCCGCCTCGTCGGCGCGCGCCAGCGCATCGAGATCGGCCGGCGTCGCTGCGGCGTCATCAACCCACTCGCGCAAGAGCGGGCTGCCGTTGATCAGGTCGATCGCCAGGCGGTCGTGCTCGTACTCGTAGGGGAAATCGCGCCACAGCGGGTAATCCGGGCACAACCGGCGCAGCGCCTTGAACGCCAGCGCCTGCAACCGCCACGGGCGGAAGGCGGCATGCGCGTAGTGCGCCGGATCCTCGACGTGGATCTGCACCCCGTGACACAGCTGCCCGGCGTGCTTGTGGAAGGTCGGCTCGAAGCAGCATTCGCGCAGCACACAGCCGGCGAGCCAGGAGTCCGTGGCGCCGCCGTTGCCGGCATTGGCGGCATCGAGACGGCGCATTTCGGCGAGCAGCGCGCCAGCGTCAAGGTCGGGCGCGCCGAAGAGTTCGAGCGGCCGCGTCGTGCCGCGCCCTTCCGAGAGGGTCGTGCCTTCGAGCATCACCGTTCCCGGATAGGCGCGCGCCATCGACAGGTTCGGTGCATTCGGGCTCGGGTTGAGCCAGCTGCGCTCGCCGAGCGGCCAGCCGTAGCCCGGCGCTGCGTCGGGCTGCCAGCCGGCCATGTCGATCACCGTCAGCTCGACGTCGAGCGCGAATTCGGCAACGAACCAGCGCGCCAGCTCGCCGAGCGTCAGGCCGTGGCGCATCGGCAAAGGTCCTGCGCCGACAAAGCTCTCCCAGCCGGCGCGCAGCGTCAGCCCTTCGACCGGCCGGCCGACCGGGTTCGGCCGGTCGAGCACCCACACCGCCTTGCCGTGATGCGCCGCGGCTTCGAGCACGTAGCGCAGCGTGGTGATGAAGGTGTAGATGCGCGTGCCGAGGTCCTGCAGGTCGACCAGCAGCACGTCGAAAGTATCGAGCATCGCCTCGCTCGGCCGGCGCAGCTCGCCGTAGAGGCTGAACACCGGAATGCCGTGGCGCGGGTCGAGGTAGTCGGGCGACTCGACCATATTGTCCTGCTTGTCGCCGCGCAGGCCGTGCTGCGGGCCGAAGGCGGCCGTCAGGTTCAACTCAGGCTGCGCGGCGAGCGCGTCGAGTGCGTGCGTCAGGTGGCGCGTCACCGACGCCGGATGGGCGAGCAGTGCCAGCCGCCGGCCGGCAAGCGGGCGGCGCAGTTCGGGTTCGGCGAGCAGTCGGTCAAGTCCGGTGAGCATGGTCAGAAAGCAAAGATATGCGGCAAGCGCCGGCAGTGCTCAGCCCGGCAGACTGAGGACAAAACCGGCACGATCGTGAAAGTCGGGGCGCTCCAGCGGATGCTGCAGCGCGAAATAGGCGGCATCGCCATCGCCGCGCACGACAACGGCGCTCAGACCGAGTTGCAGCGCGCCTGCGCCGGTGGGCAGCGCCGCGGCGGGCAGCACGGCACGCAGGACGAGCAAGGGCAGGCATTTCCCGCCAAGCGCCAGCGGCGACGCGTTGTCTGGCAACGCAACGGGCTCGGCAATGCGCGGCGGCAAGGCGGCGGTGGCGGCGTCTCCCGCACGCCACCAAGCAAGCTGCGGCGCCGGCAAGGGTGGTGCGCCGGCGTCCTCATCGCGCTGGCGATAGTCGCGGAATGTCCAGCCGGCCCATTGCCCGCTCGGCGAGAAGTTGAATTCGCGGTAGCCGGGCTGGCCGACCCGGCCGACGAACAGCTCGAAACAGGTGAACGCCCACAGGCGGTCGGCCGGCAGCGGCGTGCCGGCGGCGGGAATCTGCAGCAGCGGCGCGAAGCTGCCCGTCTCGCCGACCGCGCCGGCACGCGCGGCGGGGTAGTCAAGCCGGTAATCGATGAGCAGCGCGCCATCGCCGCGCCGCGCTGCCGCGACGGCGACTGCGGCGCGCGTCGCGGCGCCGGCGGGGTGCGCACTGAGCTGCAGCACCGTGCTCCGGCCGCTCAGGCGACCGTCCAGGTGTCGCCGCCGGCAAGCAGGCTGGCGAGATCTCCGGCACCACGCTGCTGGCGCGCGGTGTCCTCGATGGCGGCGTTCATGTCTTCGAAAGCCGGCGCCGCGACCGCACGGAAAATACCCAGCGGCAGCGGAAACTCGGGCGCCGCGAACTGCGCGAGCAGGAAGGCAAGGCTGCCGTGTGGATCGGACTCGTCGTGCACCGCCAGTTCGCTGAGCGCAACACCTTCGCCTTCCGGAACGCCCGGCGCACCGGCGACGCTGACAATCTCCGGGCGCAGGCCGGCGAGACGGATGCCGCGTTCGCCGTTGCTGCCGAAGCGCAAGGGCTGGCCGTGCTCGAGCACGAGGCGCAGTTCGTCGCGCTGCTTCTTGTCGGTCAGTGCGGCGTAGGCGCCGTCGTTGAAGACGATGCAGTTCTGCAGCACCTCGACGAAAGCCGTTCCCGGATGCGCGGCGGCGCGCGCGAGGATCGGTCCCAGCTGCGCCAGATCGGTATCGACGACGCGGGCGACGAAGGTTGCCCCGGCGCCGAGCGCCAGCGCCGCCGCCGAGAACGGCCGGTCAATGTTGCCGTAGGGCGAGGTCTTGGTTTTTTCGCCGAGTTCGGTGGTCGGCGAGAACTGGCCCTTGGTCAGCCCGTAGATGCGGTTGTTGAGCAGGACGATCTTCAGCCCGATGTTGCGGCGGATGGCGTGGATGAAGTGGTTGCCGCCGATCGCCAGTGCGTCGCCGTCGCCGGTGACGACCCACACCGACAGCTCCGGCCGCGCCAGCTTGAGGCCGCTGGCGACCGCCGGCGCACGCCCGTGGATGGCGTGCATGCCGTAGGTGTCCATGTAGTACGGGAAACGGCTGGAGCAGCCGATGCCGGAGACGAAGGCGAAGTTTTCGCGCGCGATGCCGAGTTGCGGCAACAGTTTCTGGATCTGCGCGAGCAGCGAATAGTCGCCGCAGCCCGGGCACCAGCGCACGTCCTGTTCGGACTCGAAGTCCTTGCGCGTCAGCGACACGGCGACGCTTTCCTTGCTGCAGTCGAGGCGGTCATTCATGTTCGGCTCCTGCGCTGATGGCCTTGATGCGCGCGAGAATCTCGCTCACCCGGAACGGTCGGCCCTGCACCTTGTGCAGCGTCTGCACCTCGCGCAGGCAGCGTTCGCGCAGCAGCCGCGACAGCTGGCCGAGATTGAGTTCGGGAACGAGGATGGTCCGGTAGCGCGCGAGAATTTCGTCGAGATCGGCCGGCAGCGGGTTGAGGTGGCGCAGGTGCAGATGCGCGACGGCGATCCCCGCCGCCTCGGCCTGCCGCCGCGCCTCGGCGATGGCACCCCAGGTGCTGCCCCAGCCGACGACCAGCAGCTCGCCTGCGTCCGGGCCGTCGACGACCAGCGGCGGCAGCTCGGCAGCGATGCCGGCAACCTTGGCTGCACGCACCTCGACCATGCGCTGGTGGTTCTGCGCGTCGTGCGACAGATTGCCGGAGAGGAAGTCCTTTTCCAGCCCGCCGATACGGTGCTCCATTCCCGGCGTTCCCGGCGTCACCCAGGGGCGCGCCAGGAACTCGTCGCGCGCGTAGGGCGCAAAACCGTCAGCCTCAGTGCGGTACTTCACCTCGATGCGCGGCAGGCTGGCGACGTCGGGAACACGCCACGGCTCGGCGGCGTTGGCGATGCCGCCGTCGGTGAGCAGAATCACCGGCGTCATGTACTTGACGGCGATGCGGCAGGCTTCGAGCGCCGCGTCGAAGCAGTCGGCCGGCGAGCGCGCGGCGATCACCGGGATCGGGCATTCGCCGTGGCGGCCGTACAGCGCCTGAAGCAGGTCGGCCTGCTCGGTCTTGGTCGGTAGCCCGGTCGACGGGCCGGCGCGCTGCACATTGACGATCACCAGCGGCAGTTCGAGCATCGTCACCAGACCGAGCGCTTCGGTCTTCAGCGCCATGCCGGGGCCGGAGGTGGTGGTCAGCGCCAGATGGCCACCCCAGGCGGCGCCGATTGCCGAGCAGATGCCGGCGATCTCGTCCTCGGCCTGGAAGGTGGTGATGTTGAAGTTCCGCAGAGTGGTGAGCTCGTGCAGGATGTCGGTCGCCGGCGTGATCGGGTAGGAGCCGAGAAACAAGGGCGTTGCCGACAGTTCGGAAGCGGCGACAAAACCGAGCGCGGTGGCCTGGTTGCCGGTAATCGAACGGTAGGTGCCGGGCTGCGGCGGCGCCGCGCGCACTTCGAAAGTCGAGGCGAACAGCTCGCTCGCTTCGGCGAAACCGTAACCGGCGCGCAGGGCGGTGACGTTGGCCTCGGCAAAGCGCGGGATATGCGCGAAACGTTCGGCAACATCGGCGATTTCGCCCTCGATCGGGCGCCCGAACAGGCACAGCATCAGGCCGAGCGCGAAGTAGTTCTTGCAGCGGTCGGCTTCCTTCTTCGACAGCCCGCTACCGGCGAGCGCGCGCGCCGTGAGCAGCGAGATGTCGACGGCGATCAGGCGGTAGCTGTCGAGACTGCCGTCCTCGAGCGGATTGCTCGCATAGCCGGCACGCGCCAGATTAGCCGCAGTAAAGGCGCCGCTATTGACCAGCAGCACGCTGCCGCGCGCCAGCTCGCCGAGATTGGTTTTCAACGCCGCCGGGTTCATCGCCACCAGCACATCGGGCGCGTCGCCCGAGGTGAACACGCGATTGGCAGCGAACTGGATCTGGAAGCCGGAAACGCCGAACAGCGTACCGGTCGGCGCGCGGATTTCCGAAGGGTAATCGGGGTGCGTGGCGAAGGCGTTGCCGGCACGCGCGATCACGCGCGAGAACTCGCTGCCGGTAAGCTGCATGCCGTCGCCGGAATCGCCGACGAAGCGGATGACGACGCGCTCCAGTTCCTCGACGTGACGTTCGGGCGGCGCCAGCGCCCCGGGTGGCTCGGTCGCTACCTGTTCGTTACCGCTCATTTTCTTACTCCCCGTTTTGCTGTGAATTCTGTTGCGCGCTCAGGCGGCGGCTGGCGCCGGGGGCTGCGCGGCGAGCCAGTTGGCCAGCCGCACGTAGTCGGCGAGCGGCAATTCCTCGGCGCGGCGCGTCGGATCGATGCCCAGCGCGGCAAAGCCGGCGTCGCTGACGATTCCCTTGAGCGTATTGCGCAGCATCTTGCGTCGCTGGCCGAAAGCGGCGGCAACGACGCGCGCGAACAGCGCTTCGTCGACCGCCTGCCGGTCAGCCACCGGACGCGGAATCAGACGCACCACCGCCGAGTGTACTTTCGGCGGCGGGTCGAAAGCTTCCGGCGGCGCGTCGAGCAGCCAGTCGATGACGAAGCGGTAGCCGAGCATCACCGTCAGCCGGCCGTAATCGCTGCTGCCAGGTTCGGCGACCATGCGTTCGACGACTTCGCGTTGCAGCATGAAGTGCATGTCGCGCACGCTGTCGGCAAAGTCGGCAAGATGAAAGAGCAGCGGCGTCGAGATGTTGTACGGCAGGTTGCCGACGATTTTCAGATGACTGCCGGCAGCACGCGGCAAGGAAGCAAAGTCGAAGCTGAGCGCGTCGCCCTCGTTGACCGTCAGGCGTTCCGCCGGGAAGCGGCGGCGCAGGCGTGCGACCAGATCGCGGTCGATCTCGACGACGTGCAGGTGATCAACACGCGCTAGCAGCGGTTCGGTCAGGGCGCCGAGGCCGGGGCCGATCTCGACGACGCAGTCCTCACGGCGCGGCGCGACGGCGTTGACGATATCGCCGATCAGGCCGCGGTCGACCAGGAAGTTCTGGCCGAAGCGCTTGCGCGCGCGGTGTCCGGTGCCGGCGCTCATGGCGCCACCGTCGCACGCTGACCATGCCGCGCGGCGGCGCGGCGTGCCATCTCGATCGCCTGCTCGACGGCGACGAACAGGCTGCCCGGATCGGCGGTTCCCTTGCCGGCGAGGTCGAGCGCGGTGCCGTGATCGACCGAGGTGCGGATCACCGGCAGGCCGAGCGTGACGTTGATGCCGTGGCCGAAGCTCGCGTACTTGAGCGCGGTCAGCCCCTGGTCGTGGTACATGGCGAGAACGCAGTCGCCGCGCTTGAGTTGCGGCGGCGTGAACATGGTGTCGGCGGGCAAGGGGCCGATCAGGTCGAGGCCTTCGGCACGCAAGGCAGCGAGCGTCGGCGTGATCACCTCGATCTCCTCGCGGCCGAGGCAGCCGTCCTCGCCTGCGTGCGGGTTGAGTCCGGCGACGAGGATGCGCGGGTGCTCGATGCCGTACTTGGCGACCATGTCGGCGGCGATGATGCGCAGCGTCGTCGCCAGCGATTCGCGCGTGATCGCTGCCGGAACGTCCTTGAGCGGCAGGTGCGTCGTCGCCAGCGCGACGCGCAGGCCGCCGCCGGCGAGCATCATCACCACGCGCGGCACGCCGCAGGCGTCGGCGAGGTACTCAGTATGGCCGGTGAAGGGAACGCCGGCGGCGTTGATCACCGCCTTGTGCACCGGCGCGGTGACCATCGCGGCGAACTCGGGCGACTGACGGTCACTGCCGCGACAGCCGGCGAGCGCGCGGTCGAGCAGCGCCAGCACGTAGCGCGCATTGGCCGGATCGAGCCGGCCGGCGGTCGCCGGCGCCGCCAGCGGTAGCGACAGCACATCGAGCACGCCAGGCAGTGGTGGTGGCAGATGGCCGCTAGCCGCAGGCCACTCGCGCAGCAGGCCGGCAAAGCCGGTCTGCGCCGCGCGTCCGGCGAGCAGCGCCCGATCACATAGGACGACCACGCGCGCGCCACAATCGCGCGCCCAGTCGCGCTCGGCCAGGCGCAGGCACAGCTCGGGGCCGACGCCGGCCGGCTCGCCCGAAGTGACGGCAATCAGAGGCAGCGCGTCAGGCAGCAACACACGCGGCGACCCGGCTTCGCGCGCGGCGGCACTGGCAGCGGAGTCGGGCATCGCCTAGCGCTCTTCCAGACGCAGTTCGACGTAGGCGCGATCGCGCGCCTGACGCAGCCAGTCCTGATAGGCCTCGTCGAACTTGCGTTCGCGCAATGCCTGCCGCGCCGCCATGCGCTGGCGGTCGCTGGAAACGTCCTGCACGCGCCGCTCCTGCACCTCGATCAGGTGGAATCCGAAAGGCGACTGCACCGGCTGGCTGAGCTGGCCTGGCGCCAGTTCGTTCATCGCGCGCTCGAATTCGGGAACGGTATCGCCGGGATAGATCCAGCCGAGGTCGCCGCCCTTCGGCGCCGAGCCGTCCTGCGAATAGAGCCGCGCCAGTTCGGCAAAATTGCCACCGTTGAGCAGCCGCTCGCGCAAGCCTTCGAGCTTGTGCCGCGCCTCGGATTCGGAAACGACCTCATTGACCTTGATCAGGATGTGGCGAACGCGCGTCTGCTGCACCGCCGGCACCTCGGCACCGCCGCGTCGGGCGACGAGCTTGACGAGGTGGAAGCCGTTCGAGCTGCGCAGCAGCGCCGAAGTCTCGCCGGCTTTCAACTGCGTCGCCGACTCGGCAAAAATCGCCGGCATTCGGTCGAGTGCGCGCCAGCCAAGATCGCCGCCGGTGAGACCATCGGGCGCGTCGGAATAGGCGGCGGCAAGCTGGGCGAAATCCTCGCCCTTCTTCAGTCGCTCGAGCACCTGTTCGGCGCGTGCCTTGAGCCTCTGGATCTGCTCCGGACTCGCCGCTTCCGGTGAGCGGAAGAGGATGTGCGCCAGACGGAATTCCTCGGTCTGCCCACGCTGCGAAGCATCGCCGGCGAGGTAGTTGTCGATTTCGCCTTCGGAAACGGCGATCTTGTTCTCGACTTCGCGCTCGCGCACGCGGGCGATGGTGATTTCCTCGCGGATTTCCTCACGGAAACGCGCGAAAGCGATGCCGTCGCGCGCCAGTGTCTCGCGGAACTGCGCCAGTGACATGCGGTTGTTGGCGGCGATGCGCTGCAAGGCCTGATCGAGCTGCGCATCGTCGATGCGCAAGCCGGTGTCGCGCGCGTACTGCAACTGGATGCGGTCCATCACCATGCGTTCGAGCATTTGCCGCAGCAGCACCTCCTGCGGCGGCAACGGCGTCCCTTGTCGCCTGAGCTGGCCCTGCGCCGAATCGAGGCGCGCGCGCAACTCGTTGAGCGTGATCACCTCGTCGTTGACCACGGCAACGATGCGGTCGGCCATCGCCGGTTCGGCTCGCGGCGCGGCAAAGGCGGTCGGCGCCTGGCAGAGGACGGCCGCGCCAAGAACGGCAGCGAGAAATGCCCGCAGGGGACGGAAATGGCGGGGAGCGTTCATGCAGTCTTCCTCATTGACCGAAAACGGGGTCGGCGGTCGGCTGATTGATCAGGCCATAGCCCTGGATGTTGCGCTTGAGAACGTCGAGCGGATTGGAACCGATGCGTGAGAAATCGTTGAGTTCGAGCTGCACGAAGAAGGAAGACGACGCCGTCCCCGACGTCGTCGCCAGGCGCTGGCCAACAACGCGCAGCACCCAGCAGCCGCCGTTATACTCGAAACCGGCAATGTTCTGGATCGGCTGCTGGTCCTTCAGCGAGTAGTTCATGCGGCCGACGGCATACCAGCCGCCGCCGATCGGCCACTGCCCGGAGAAATCGACCTGCTTGATCTGGTCGCGGTTGAAGCGGTAGGCGGCGTTGAAAACCTTGCCCGGCTCGGGCAGGTAGCGCCCGCCGAGCGTCATCCGCTCGCTGCGCGCCTGCTCGACGTTGTACTGCATCGCCGCGTCGGCATAAATCTTCGGCCCGACCTCACCCGAGACGGCGGCAAGCAGGTCGGACTTGGTCCAGATGCGTTTTTCACCGTCGGTGTTATTGAGCGTCACCTGCTGGCTGCTGAAGTAGTAGCGCTGGCCAAGCATCGCGCGTATCACTTCGCGTCCGCTGTCCGGCGCGATCAGGCGCGAAGTAAGAGCCGCGGTCAGCTGGTTGGCGTCGTTGAAGCGATCCTGCCCGGTAAACTGGTTTTCGGCGAAGATCTGCGCGAAATTGAAGTCGGCGAGCGCGCTGTCGAACAGCGGAATCTTGCTCTGGTCCTGATAGGGAACATTCAGGTAGAAGAGTCGCGGCTCGAGCGTCTGCGTAAAGTTCTTGCCCAGCCAGTCGAGCGGACGCTCGAAAGTCATGCCGGCATCGACCGAGAAGACCGGCAGCGTGCGGTTGATCGAATCGGGCACGTCGGCGCCCTGCCGCGTCAGCGACCAACTGGTTGCGTGCACGCCGATCTTCGGCGTCACGTACCAGCCGGGCTGGATGAAAGGCAGCGCGACCTGCGGGTAGACGACCAGACGTTTTGCCTCGGGCTTCGTCGGATCGGCATTCGAGAACGCGGTGTACTGGCCGAACAGCGAACTGTCGGTGTTGTACCAGTCGGGCTTGCGTGCGTTGAAAGTGACTTGCGGAACAAGGTTGTACGGCCGCGTCACGCTAACCGTCGGATCAGGCTGCAGTGTCTGGTAAGACTGCACGTTGAGCGTCGTCGTCCACCAGCCGCTCGGCGCCCAGGTGAGCATGCCCTGACGCAGCAGTTGCGTTTGCGAGGTGCTGCCAATGCGGCTGGAAAGATCCGTGTAGTAGTTGTCGTCGGAAACACGGTTGTAATTGATCATGCCCGAGAGGCCCGGCGCCAGCGCTTGCGTGTGCATCAATGACAGACCGTAGCGGTTCTCGTTGCGCATCATGTCGTTCGGCAGCAGCTCCAGCCGAGCCTGACCCAAATAGCTCGTATCGAGGTAGCGGAACTCGCTGTTCACCTGCAGACCGCGCTTGCTCAGCACGCGCGGCGAGATCGTCGCGTCCATGTTCGGCGCGATGTTCCAGTAATACGGGACGGTGAAATCAAAACCACCTTGGCTCGTGGAACCGAAGGTCGGCGCGAGAAAGCCTGACTTGCGCTGGTTGTTGAGCGAGAAGGTCAGCCAGGGCGAATAGAGGATCGGCACGTCCTTGAAATACACCCTGCCGTGGCGACCTTCTCCCACCTCGCGGTCGTAGTCGAGCTTCATCTCGCTGGCTTGCGCGTACCAGGAGTCGTTGCCCGCCTTGCAGGTGGTGTAGGTGCCGTCGGTGATGCGGATCTGGTTCTCGCCTTCGAAGTCGATGCGCTCCGCTTCGCCACGCCCCTCAACGGCAGCGCGGGGCCCAAGCGAACCAAGTGATGGCGTGAACGCATCGAAGTTCTCGGATGTCGCGTAAGCCGAAGGAACGAGCGGACCCGAGCTCCCGTAGGATCTCTTGTAAGACCCTGTTTCGGTGCCTCCTGTCGTCGCCGTAAAGAAAGCATTGCCACCACCGAGAGTACTTCCTCCGTTTGCCAAAGGAGAGGAGGCCGACGCTCCAAGCGTGGGCGTGCCAAGAAGTTTCGGCTGCCGCTTCAAGGTGTAGGCCGGCTGTTCGAAAAAGCCGACCTGATCCTGCAGACGCAGGCGCATGTGCGGACCGCTGATGACGTCGTCGCCCTGCAGCAGCAGAACATCGCCACTGGCGTCAATCTCGTCGTTGATCGGCCAGTAGGTCAGCTGATCGGCGTTGACCACGGTGCCAACCTTGCGCAACTCGGCGTCGCCCTCGGCGACCATCTCGGTCTCGGCCTGGCCATACATGCGCTCGGCAGTCAGGAATACCGGACGCGGCTCGTCGCTCTTTGCCAGTGGCGTCAGGCGCTTGGCCGGGCGCAATGCCAGCGGCGGCAGATCGTCGGGCACTTCCTCCTCGTCGCGCGGCCCGGTTGCCGGCACCAGGGGCGGCAGGAGTTCTTGCGTCGGCGCCAGCGACGGCCGTTCGCTGCCGGTACCGGTAATCGCCGGCAGCGGCGTCGGTGACGGCATGCCGCCCGTGCTCGCCGACGGATAGCGCAGCGACGAAGCGCTGATCGACTGCGGCGAGCGATACGGACCGGCGACCATTTCAGCGCGTGGCTCGGGCTGCGCCGGTGCCGGTGCCGGGGTGCCGATCGCCTCTCCCGGCTTGCCCAGCTCCCACTTGAACCAGAAGAAGAAGATGTTGCCGGCGCCCTTTTTGCCAGGCATGAAGGCGGTTTCGACGCTGAGGTTCTTGTAGCCAAGCGACGCGATCGGCAGCACGCCAGGAAAAGGCACGTAGCCAAACACGTCGGAACGCGACATCAGGAAAGCCGTATAGCCGAGCCCGAGGCGTACATCGTCGACCGGTCGCCAGAAGGTCTTCCAGCCGTAACCGGCCATGTACTGCGGTTTGAAGTGCGAGTCCTGGAAAGCCATCGTGTAAATGCCTTCCCAGTTGCCCTTCTCGTTGTACAGGCCGCGACCGATACCGAAACCGAGAGGTTTTTCCTGATAGCCGGCGATCTGCTCCTGCGTATAGGAACTGCGCAGGTGATAGGTGTGGAAAGGCAGGTAGAACTCGAGCGTGCCGACGTCCCAGACGTTCTTCAGCGGCTTCCACACCGGGTCGTACCAGGATCCGGAGGCGGGCGCACCGGCCTCGCTGGCAGCAGCCCGTGCCGTCGCGCCGGTAGCGCGCGCACGGCGCGAGCTTGTTGCAGGCCGGGAACTCGCACGCGCGTCGCCGGCTACCGCAGTTGCCACAGGCGGAGCACCGCCGCCATCGCTGACGTACGCGACCGACGCAGGAAGTCCGAGCAGCGCAGGATCGACGCGCAAGGGCGCCATCGAAGACGGCGCAGCGCCGGCAACACGCGGCGTTCCCGTGCTGGCAACACTGGCCGAACGCGGCACCGAATACTCGCGGCTGCGTTCGGCCGGGCGAACTGCCGCAGCTGCGCTCGCAACCGGCGCAGCCAGCGCCGGCGCGACGACCACTGGCGCCACTGGCAGCGGCCTGTCCTGGCTTGACCGGTCGGCGCTGGCTGCATCCTCCGCGCGCGGCGGACGCACAGGCAGCACGACAGGTCCCGGCTCGCCCGCAGGTACGGCGGCAGCTGACGGAATGGCGCCCGGTGAGGCACGGCGCGCGACGGCCTTGGTCGCCGAACGTCCCGTATCCGCTGACACGTCGCCGGTGCCGGCAGCCGATCCGGCGCTGCTCCCGGCAACGTTCGCCGCCGCACCGCTACGCTCTTCGACCGCCGGCGCCTGCACCGGCTTGACTTCGGCGCGCGGCGCTGGCTTGACCGGCTCGGGTGCCGGCAGACCGAGCAAGGTCGGATCGACGCGTAACGGCGTCAGCCCCTGCGCCGCGAGCGGCGTGGCAAAACCACCGACCACCGCGCCGGAGAAGGCACAGCAGACGAAGATCGCCATCGGTCTGGCGCGAAAGGGAAGAGTCATCCGGAAATTCCGCCGTTCTGGGTGGGCAGGAAGCGTGTCGGCAGTAGGGGACAGGGAACTGTAGCCTCGAAAGCACCTGCCGGCGGCGGCCAGCCAAGCAGGTGTAAAATCGGCGCATTTTAGCATCATCAAAGCGCTTGATCCGGCCGCGCCAGCTGGCATTCCGTGACATTTTGCGACGCTGCGCCAACGCCCGCCCGAAGCAAGCACGATGCGCCCGCCTTTCCGGAGAAACCCGATGAGCCAGCCAACGCAGGACAAGGCCGAGATTTTGTCCGCAAACCCCGCCACCGATGTGCGCAGCCAGACCATGCACGCCTGGCTTGCAGCGCAGCTTGCTGGCGAGGACTGGCAGATCGCGCCGGCTTCGGCCGACGCCAGCTTCCGCCGCTACTTCCGCGTCAACCTGCCCGACGGGACGACGCGCATCGTCATGGACGCGCCGCCGCCGCAGGAAGACTGCCGGCCCTTCCTCGACATCGGCGCGCTGTTCCGCGCCGCCGGCGCCAACACGCCCGAGGTTTTCGCCGCCGATGTCGAACAAGGTTTCCTGCTGCTCGCCGACCTGGGTCAATGCACCTATCTCGACGCGCTCAGCGTCGAGCCGGCGGCGGCGCCGGTGCTTTACGGCGAGGCGCGCGCGGCGCTGATCGCCATCCAGCGCGCCAGCCGCCCCGGCGTGCTGCCGGCCTACGACCGCGAACTGCTGGCACGCGAACTGGCGCTGTTCCCCGACTGGTATCTGGCCCGCCACCTCGGCATCACGCTCGACGCCACGCAGCAGCAAGCGCTCGCCGGCGCTTTCGCCACGCTGCTCGACTGCGCGCTGGCGCAGCCGCAGGTGTTCGTGCATCGCGACTATCACTCGCGCAACCTGATGGTCTCCGGCGACGCCTTCCCGGCCTCGCCCGGCGTGCTCGACTTCCAGGACGCCGTTTTCGGCCCGGCCAGCTACGACGTCGTTTCGCTGTTCCGCGACGCCTACATCGACTGGGACGAAGAGCAGGAGCTCGACTTCGTCATCCGCTACTGGGAGGAAGCGCGCCGCGCCGGCCTGCCGCTGCCCGCCGAATTCCACGAGTTCTACCGCGACTACGAGTGGATGGGCGCGCAGCGCCAGCTCAAGGTGCTCGGCATCTTCGCCCGCCTCAATTACCGCGACGGCAAGGACGGCTACCTGAAGGACATGCCGCGCGTTGCCGCCTACCTGCGCCGCGCCTGCGAGCGTTACCGCGAACTGCTGCCGCTGGCGCGCCTGCTCGACGTGATCGAGAACCGGCAGACGGTGCTCGGCTTCCACGTCTGATGAAGACGCTGATCTTCGCCGCCGGCCGCGGCGAGCGCATGCGCCCGCTCACCGACACGACGCCGAAGCCGCTGCTCGTCGCCGGTGGCAAGCCGCTGATCGTCTGGCATCTAGAACGGCTGGCCGCTGCCGGCCTGACCGAAGTGGTGATCAACTGCGCGCATCTCGCCGACAAGCTTGAGGCGGCGCTCGGCGATGGCAGCGCCTTCGGCGTCGCCATCCGCTGGTCGCGCGAACCGGCAGGCGCGCTCGAAACCGCAGGCGGCATCGCCTGGGCGCTGCCGCTGCTCGGTGCAGAACCCTTTCTCGTGATCAACGGCGACGTCTGGTGCGACTGGGACGTCGCCCGGGCGCCGGCGATCGGCAACGCGCTCGCCACGCGTGGCCACGACGCACATCTGCTCATGGTCGACAACCCGCAGCAGCATCCGGGCGGCGATTTCTTGCTTGCTGACAAGGCGCTGCGTTTTGCGAGGGATGCCGCGCCGACGCTGCGCGCGAGCGACCGGGGAACAACTGCGGAGACACTTCTGCCAGCAGCGCCCGGAACGCTCACCTACGCCGGCATCGGCGTCTTCTCGCCGGCACTGGTCAGCGGTGTCGAACGCGGCGCGGTGATGAAGTTGCGGCCGCTGCTCGACGCCGCCATCGCTGCCGGCCGGCTCGGCGGGGAACGCCACACCGGCCGCTGGGTCGACGTGGGGACACCCGAACGCCTGGCCGAACTCGACCGCGCGCTGCGCACTTCACTGGCCTCCGCAGCCGGCGCTTGAGCCGCACCCAGCCAGCACTTCTCCCGCCCTGCCCCGCCGGAAAACACGCGCCAATGACCAACACTGCCAACCCGCAAGCCAGCACTCACACGCCGTTCCTGAACCGCCGCCAGCGCCTGCTGGCGCAACTCGGCGACGGCGTTGCCATCGTGCCGACGGCGCCGGAGCGCGTGCGCAACCGCGACACGCACCACCCCTACCGTTTCGACAGCTACTTCTGGTACCTCAGCGGTTTCCCCGAACCCGAAGCCGTTCTCGTCCTGCTCGGCGCCAGCGGCGCTGCGCCGGCGCGCTCAGTGCTCTTCTGCCGCAGCAAGAACGTCGAGCGCGAAACCTGGGACGGCTTCCGCTACGGCCCGGAAGCAGCGAAAGACGCCTTTGCCTTCGACGAAGCCTGGCCGATCGAGGAACTCGACAACCGCCTGCCCGAGCTGATCGCCGACCGCGAAACGCTGTGGCACTCCTTCGGCGACGACAGCGCCTGGGATGCACGCATCTTTTCGGCGATGGCGACGGTACGCGGCATGGCGCGCGCCGGCCGTCGGCCACCGCGCACGCTGCAGGACCTGCGTGCGCCGCTCGACGCCATGCGTCTGCTCAAGGACCGGCACGAAATCGAAGTCATGCGCCGCGCCGCCGACATCGCCTCGGCCGGCCACGCGCGTGCCATGCACGCCTGCCGGCCGGGAATGGCCGAATACGAGCTGGAAGCAGAACTGACGCACGAATTCCGCCGCCGCGGCGCCGACGGTCACGCCTACTCGCCGATCGTCGCCGGCGGCGCCAACGCCTGCATCCTGCACTACGTCGACAATCGCCGCCTGCTCGCCGACGGCGCGCTGGTGCTGATCGACGCCGGCTGCGAAGTCGAGGGCTACGCCGCCGACATCACGCGGACGTTTCCGGTGAATGGCCGCTTCACACCGGCACAGCGCGACGTCTATGAGATCGTGCTTGCCGCACAGGCCGCCGCCGTCGCCGCCATTCGCCCCGGCGTGCCGTTCGCCGCTTACCACGACGCCGCGCTGCGCGTGCTGACGCAGGGACTGATCGACCTGAAGATTCTCGCCGGCAGCGTCGATGGTGTGATCGAGTCCGAGGCCTACAAACCCTGGTACATGCACCGCACCGGCCACTGGCTCGGCCTTGACGTGCACGATGCCGGCGACTACAAGCAGGGCGAGGCGTGGACGACGCTGGCGCCGGGGATGACGCTGACCGTCGAGCCCGGCCTCTACCTGCGCCCCGGCGAGGGCGTGCCGGCGGAACTGACCGGCATCGGCATCCGCATCGAGGACGATGTGCTGGTCACCGCCGACGGCGCGCATGTCTACACGACGGCGCCGAAGAGCATCGCCGACATTGAGGAAGTGATGCGCCGTGACTGAGGCAGCGCCTTCGCCACACACCGGCTGCGCGCAGGCGCCCGGCGCGACGAATCCACCCGCCGCGGCGGTGGCCAATGTGCCGGAACGCTACGACGTTGCCATCCTCGGCGCCGGCCCGGTCGGTCTGGCCTTGGCGACGGCACTGCTCGCCAGCGGGCAGCCGCTGCGCATCGCGCTGCTCGACCGGCGCGGTGAAGGCGCCGGTCGCGATGATCCGCGCGCGCTGGCGCTCGCCGCCGGTTCGCGGCAGATCCTGCAGCGCCTCGGCGCCTGGCCGGCCGCTGAAGCGACGCCGATCCGCGAAATCCACGTCTCGCAGCGCGGCGGCTTCGGCCGTACGCTGATCGACGCCAGCGACGCCGCACGGCAAAGCACGGCATCGGCCGGGCAGGCGCTCGGACATGTGTTGCGCTACGGCGCGCTCGTTTCGTCGCTGGAACAGGCGCTGACTGCGGCGAGCACAAACGCCAGCGGTGGCGCGTGCCTCAGTCGTCACGCGCAGACCTGCGTCACCGCGATCAAGCACGGCGCTGCAGTGTTGACGCTGAGCCTGCGCGATGCGCAGCGCAACTGGCCGATCGAAGCGGCGCTCGTGGTGCACGCCGAGGGAGTCGCCGACGCAGAAGGCATCGAATACTGGGGCCGCGATTACCGGCAGGTCGCCATCGTCGCCGAAGTGACGCCTAGCCGTGCGCACGGCGGCCGCGCCTGGGAACGCTTCACCGGCGACGGCCCGCTCGCGCTGCTGCCGCTGGGGCGCGAACTCTCGCTCGTCTACACGACGAGCAGCGAACGCGCGCCGGCGCTGCTGGCGCTCGACGACACGGCTTTTCTCGCGACACTGCGCGCCGATTTCGGCGGCCGCCTCGACTTTGCCGCGATCAGCCCGCGCACTGCCTTCCCGCTCGCCCTGCGTGCGCGCCGGCAGACGGTCGGCGAACGCCAGGTATGGATCGGCGCCGCCGCGCAGAACCTGCACCCGGTTGCCGGCCAGGGTTTCAACCTTGGCCTGCGCGATGCCTGGGTGCTGGCTGACGAGATTGCCACCGCCTTCGCCAGCACATTCGCTGCTGACGAGCCTTCACGCCCAGCCAGCAGCGCAACTGGCGCCCCGCCCGACGTCGCTACCTGCCTCGCCCGCTACCAGCGCCGGCGACGCAGCGACCGTCTCGGCACCATCGCCTTCACCGACGGCCTGCTGCGCGTCTTCAGCCTCAGGCTGCCGGCTGCCGCCGCCGTACGTGGCGCCGCCCTGCTGGCGCTCGACCTGCTGCCCGCGCTGCGCCGTCCGCTCGCCCGTCGCCTCGCGCGGGGCGCCATCGACGCGCCGGCGCGGCACGGTAATTGACTATTTTTTAAGCGGCGAAAAGAGTAGAATCCGCGCCTTCCCGGCAGTTCCCGACGCGTGCGCAGACGCTGCGCACGCGCTTTGCGTACCCGCCTGGCACCGCCCATATTTCGCCGTTTTGCCGCCTCCGACACAGCCGCCCGCGATGAATTACCTCGGATTTTCCCTGCGCAACAATCTCTTCGTCGCACCGATGGCGGGGGTGACCGATCGCCCGTTCCGCCAGCTGTGCAAGACGATGGGCGCTGGCCTCGCGGTCTCCGAGATGGTTACGTCCAACTCGCTGCTCTACGGCAGCGCCAAGACGCAGCGCCGCGCCAATCATGAAGGCGAAGTGGCGCCGATCGCCGTGCAGATCGCCGGCGCCGACCCGCGCATGATGGCTGACGCCGCCCGCCACAACGTCGACCGTGGTGCGCAGATCGTCGACATCAACATGGGCTGTCCGGCGAAGAAGATCTGCCACGTGATGGCCGGCTCGGCGCTCTTGAAGGACGAGCCGCTGGTCGGTCGCATCCTCGAAGCCGTCGTCAATGCCGTTCCGGGAACGCCGGTGACGCTGAAAATCCGCACCGGCTGGGACAAGACCAACCGCAACGCGCTCAACATCCTGCGCATCGCCGAAGCGAGCGGCATCCGTGCGCTCGCCGTTCACGGCCGTACGCGCGCCTGCGGCTACAGCGGCCACGCCGAATACGACACCATCGCCGCGGTGAAGGCCGCCGCGTCGATTCCGGTCGTCGCCAACGGCGACATCACGACGCCGGAAAAAGCGCGCGCGGTACTTGATGCCACTGGCGCCGACGCGCTGATGATCGGCCGCGCCGCACAGGGCCGGCCGTGGATCTTCCGCGAGATCGAACACTACCTCGCCACCGGCGAGAAGCTGCCGCCGCCGCGCGTCGCCGAGATTCACGCCATCCTGCGCGCGCACCTCGAAGACCTGTACTCGTTCTACGGGGTCGATACCGGCGTGCGCGTCGCGCGCAAACACATCTCCTGGTACACCAAGGGACTGGTCGGCTCGGCGGCTTTCCGCCACGCCATGAACCAGCTGCCGACGATAGACCTGCAACAGCAGGCAGTCGACGATTTCTTCCTGGCGCTCGGCACGCACGGCGAGCATCTCAGCTACATCGACGAGCCGGCTGCTGCCGGCTTTATTGACACCGACAACAGCAATCCAGCCTGGGGAGGGCTGGCCGCATGAAAAAGAGTACTGACATTTCGGCGTGCGTTTCCGGCGCGCTGGAAAACTACTTCGTCGACCTCGACGGCGAAAAACCGGCCGGCATCTACGACATGGTGCTGAAGAGCGTCGAACGTCCGATGCTCGAAATCGTTTTACGTCAGGCCGGTGGTAACCAGACACTGGCCGCCGAGATGCTCGGCATCAACCGCAACACGCTGCGCAAGAAACTGGTCGACTACAACCTGCTCGCCTGAACGCCGGCTTCACGACCCGACTCTCCCGACTGACCACTCCCGACTTCCGAGTCCCGACACCCCATGAAAATCCGTCAAGCCCTGATCAGCCTTTCCGACAAACGCGGCGCGCTCGACTTCGCGCGCGGCCTCGCCGCGCAGGGCGTCGCCCTGCTATCGACCGGCGGCACCGCCAAGCTGCTGCGCGACGCCGGCCTCGCCGTCACCGAGATCGGCG
Source organism: Rhodocyclus tenuis (assembly GCF_014197755.1). Taxonomy (GTDB): domain Bacteria; phylum Pseudomonadota; class Gammaproteobacteria; order Burkholderiales; family Rhodocyclaceae; genus Rhodocyclus; species Rhodocyclus tenuis. The sequence continues at coordinate 136,634 of NZ_JACIGE010000001.1, forward strand.
ACTACACCGGTTTCCCGGAAATGCTCGACGGCCGCGTCAAGACGCTGCACCCGAAGGTGCACGGCGGCATCCTCGCCCGCCGCGACCTGCCCGAACATCTGGCGACGATCGCCGCGCACGACATTCCGCAGATCGACCTCGTCTGCGTGAACCTCTACCCCTTCCGCGAAACGATTGCCAAGCCCGGCGTGACGCTCGATGAAGCCATCGAGAACATCGACATCGGCGGCCCGGCGATGGTGCGCTCGGCAGCGAAGAACCATGCAGCGGTCGCCATCGTCACCGACCCGGAAGACTACGCCAGCCTGCTCGCCGAAATGGCGGCCAACGACGGCGCCCTCTCCGACGCGACGCGCTTCAATCTTGCCAAGAAGGCGTTCACGCACACCGCGCGCTACGACAGCGCCATCGCCAACTGGCTGACCTCGCTCGACGACGCCAACGTGCCGCAAACCTTCCCGAAAGCGCTGCAGTTCGCCTTCGACCGCGTCGAGACGCTGCGTTACGGCGAAAACCCGCACCAGCAGGCGGCGTTCTACCGTGACCCGCAGCCGGTCGAGGGCGGCATCGCCAGCTACGTGCAGCTGCAGGGCAAGGAACTCTCGTACAACAACATCGCCGACGCCGACGCCGCCTGGGAATGCGTCAAGACCTTCGGCGCGCCGGCCTGCGTCATCGTCAAGCACGCCAACCCCTGCGGCGCCGCCATCGACGGCAAGCTGCTTGGCGCCTATGAAAAGGCGTTCAAGACCGACTCGACCTCGGCCTTCGGCGGCATCATCGCCTTCAACGGCACAGTCGACGTCGACGTCGTCGCCGCCATGAGCGAGCGCAAGCACTTCGTCGAAGTACTGATCGCCCCGGCGTTCACACCGGCGGCGAAGGAACTGCTCGCCGCCAAGCAGAACCTGCGCGTGCTCGAAGTGCCGCTCGCCCGCGCGCTGCAGGCCTTCGAGCTGAAGCGCGTCGGCGGCGGCCTGCTGGTGCAGACGCCGGACGCCTTCAACGTGCAGGCGTCCGACCTGCGCGTGGTGACCAAGAAGGCGCCGACCGACGCGCAGATCGAGGACCTGCTCTTCGCCTACCGCGTCGCCAAGTTCGTCAAGTCGAACGCCATCGTCTTCTGCGGCGGCGGCATGACGCTCGGCGTCGGCGCCGGCCAGATGAGCCGCGTCGATTCGACCAAGATCGCCAGCATCAAGGCGCAGCACGCCTGCCTTGAACTGCAGGGTTCGGTAGTCGCCTCCGACGCCTTCTTCCCCTTCCGCGACGGCGTCGATGTGCTCGCCGCCGCCGGTGCCGCAGCGGTGATCCAGCCGGGCGGTTCGATGCGCGACGAGGAAGTCATCGCCGCCGCCGACGAACACGGCCTGGCCATGGTACTCACCGGCGCCCGCCATTTCCGTCACTGATCGCTCACCGATTCGCCTCTGATTTCCGGGAAAACCATGAAAATCCTCGTCATCGGCTCCGGTGGCCGCGAACACGCACTGGCCTGGCGGCTGGCCCGCTCGAACGGCGTGCAGAAGGTCTATGTCGCACCGGGCAACGCCGGCACCGCGCATGAGCGCTACGTCGAGAACCTGCCGATCACCGACCTCACGGCGCTCGCCGACTTTGCCGAACGCGAGAAGATCGCGCTCACCGTCGTCGGTCCGGAAGCGCCGCTCGCCGGTGGCGTGGTCGATATCTTCCGCGCGCGCGGACTGAAAATCTTCGGCCCGACCAAGGCCGCCGCCCAGCTCGAAAGCTCGAAGGACTTCGCCAAGCGCTTCATGGCGCGGCACAAGATTCCGACCGCCGCCTTCGAAACCTTCACCGATGCCGCTGCCGCGCACGCCTACCTCGACCGCCACGGCGCACCGATCGTCATCAAGGCCGACGGTCTCGCCGCCGGCAAGGGCGTCGTCGTCGCGCAGACGCTTGAAGAAGCGCACGCCGCCGTCGACGACATGCTCGCCGATAACAAGCTCGGCGCAGCCGGCGCGCGCGTCGTCATCGAGGACTTCCTCGACGGCGAGGAAGCCAGCTTCATCGTCATGGTCGACGGCCGCAACGTGCTCACACTCGCCTCGAGCCAGGACCACAAGCGCATCGGCGACGGCGACACCGGCCCCAACACCGGCGGCATGGGCGCCTACTCGCCGGCACCGGTGGTCACGCCGGCGGTGCACGCGCGCGTCATGCGCGAGATCATCCTGCCGACGGTACGTGGCATGGCGGCCGACGGCATTGCCTTCACCGGCTTCCTCTACGCCGGGCTGATGATCGGCAAGGACGGCACGGTGAAGACGCTCGAATTCAACTGCCGCATGGGCGACCCGGAAACGCAGCCGATCATGATGCGTTTGAAGTCCGACCTGGTGCGTCTGTTCGAACACGGCATCAACGGCACGCTCGACCAGGTCGAAGCCGAATGGGACACGCGCGTCGCGCTCGGCGTCGTGCTCGCCTCGGCCAACTACCCGGACACGCCGCGTCTCGGCGACCCGATCAGCGGCCTGCCCGGCGCCGACGGCATCGGCGAGGACGCGCATGTCTTCCACGCCGGCACGCGCGAGGTCGACGGCCGCATCGTCACCAGCGGCGGCCGCGTGCTCTGCGTCACCGCGCTTGGCGTCAATGTGCGTCAGGCACAGAAGCGCGCCTACGAAGCGGTTGCGCGCATCCACTTCGACGGCATGCAGATCCGTTCGGACATCGGCCACCGGGCGCTCAGCCGATGAGCGAAGCCGCCGGAATGCCGCATGTTCCGGACGGCGAAAACGCCTGCGCGGCTGCCGCTCGCCGGGCCAGCCCCGTCGAAGCCTGGTTCCGCGAACTGCAGCTGCGTCTGGTTGCCGCCTGCGAAGCGCTCGAAGACGCCGACGGCAGCCGCGGCGGACGTTTCGTCCGCGACGCCTGGCAGAAACCGGCCGGCGCTGGCGTCCTCAGCGGCGGCGGGCTGACCTGCGTCATCGAAGGCGGCCGCGTTTTCGAACGCGGCGGCGTTGCCTTCTCCAAAGTCAGCGGCGCGGCGCTGCCGGCCGCAGCCACCGCCGCCCGCCCGCATCTGGCCGGTTCGCCGTTTTCGGCGATGGGCGTCTCGCTGGTGCTGCACCCGGAAAACCCCTACTGCCCGACCGCGCACCTCAACGTGCGCGCGCTTGCCGTCACCCCGGCCGACGGCGAGCCGTTGTGGTGGTTCGGCGGCGGTTGCGACCTGACGCCCTACTACCCGTTCGAAGACGACATCCGCCAGTTCCACGGCACACTGAAGAGCGCGCTGGCGCCCTTCGGCGACGACGTCTATCCGCGCCTGAAGCAGGACTGCGACGCCTACTTCACGCTGCCGCACCGCAAGGAGCCGCGCGGCGTCGGCGGCGTCTTCTTCGACGATTTAGACGATCGCGATGCCGGCGGCTTCGAGCGCTGCTTCGCGCTCACGCGCGCCGTCGGCGACGCCTTCATTCCCGCCTACCTGCCGCTGCTCGAACGCCGCCAAGCCACGCCCTACGGCGAACGCGAACGCGACTTCCAGGCCTACCGCCGCGGCCGCTACGTCGAGTTCAACCTGATCTGGGACCGCGGCACCCTGTTCGGCCTGCACGGCGACGGCCGCACCGAATCGATCCTGATGTCGATGCCGCCGCTCGTGCGCTGGCGTTACGACTGGCAGCCCGAACCCGGATCGGCGGAAGCGAAGATTTACGAGCTGCTGCCGCCGCGCGACTGGGTTTGAGCTGGTTGATTCGCGCAACTCACCTGAGCCCCCCTGCAGGATCGAGTAACTCCGAACGGCCCAATGTGGCCATGTTCGCCAGAGCAAAGGGGGGCTAACGCTCCAGAAAAGCCGGATCCAGCACCTGTAAGCACGCAATGTATCGCCTGCCTGCAGCTGGGTCCTAGAGGCGCACCTTTGAGGTAGGGGTAGGCCGCACTACAGCGGATCAGGCTTAAGTGCGCTTGATGGCAGTTCCCCACTCTTGACGCGGGCGAAGCGGTCCTCTTCATAGCGTAGGCCGTCACGGATTACGTACAAGAGATTAGCTGCATCTGTATCTCCCTGCCGAAAATCAAACATGGTTGTCGAGTCAAAATAATGTCGCGAAACCAAGTTGAGCAGTTGACCGAGACTAGCTATCGCCACCTTAACGGACGCACGGGACACAGGCGCGAGCGGCTCAGGATTGATACCTACGGCCAAGTCAAGATCGCGATGTGCCAAGCGCCTGTTTCGCCAGTCTCTGGCGAACTCGCAGGAGGAGAGAGCCTCGCTTGCGAGAGCATCAGCGTTTGCGGCGATCGGCGCCGACGCCAACACCAACGCCTGCGACAGACGACGAAGGCTTAGGTTTGCCCTTCCCGAGGACTTAGGGGGGGTCGGTCAGTCTGGCCAAGTGAAGAAGTACATCGTCGAGGAGCGAGTCTTGGAAAGTTCGGAAAAATGACGGCGCGGCGCGATTTAGCAGCTCAATGCGCTCTGGACTCGTTCCAAAGAGTTCGACGTACTGGTTCCACTTCTTGTTGATCCACGCAACCTCCTGCCAAAGAGCACTGTAGACCTTCCCGATCTCGCCTCCCATAACAGCGATGTTGTCAGCTTCAGCTTGGGCTGCAGTTCGTTCCATGTGAGGAAGGGTGTGCCTAGCGTCCAACGTTGGCGCCGCCTGAAGAGGCGCGGTGGCGACAGTGCACCACACAGGACATTAAACCGCCAAAGGCGTGGCCAATATTTGCGTCCGCTTGACCTAGCAGTTAAGCAGCGGCGCTAACCTGTAGCTGTCTTGGCGCCCATGCTGCTGCTGATAAAGTACGAACTCCCACGATTCTTTTCGCCCGACTTGCACGGGCTCATCAGCAGGGTAACCCTGGAAGGGAGGTGGGCCTCCCAAGACGCGATGACGCGCCCCTTAATGCGTTTTGCCAATGTGATTACCTCACGAATAGCCTTCTTCACCATAAGCAAACCCTCCTTTCCGCTGAACTCAGACAGCCAAGCAATGCACTCCGAAACGACGAATTCCACGAAAAAGCTCATGGAGTCAAAACAAAGATAAACATAGCCTGCCATCATCAGTCTCAGGAGGCCACCTCTGAGAGACACCAATCGTGTTTCGGCGCGTTCATTTTAGCGCTCTACGGCGCTCGTTATAGTGCTCTGGCTAACATTGGACGTGAAGGGCAGCCCGAACCGGGATCGCCAGAAACGAATATCTACGAGTTGCTGCCGCCTCGCGACTGGGCCTAGCGGCGCATCAGAGCGGCGGCGCCGCATCAGCGCGGTAGCGCCGTTTCCGGCGCCAGCGCCAGGCAGCGGTGCATGCGCGCATCGACGCGCTCGGCGAACCACGCGGTGGTCAGCCGACGCTGGATTTTCGGACTCTTGAGCACGATCCCCGGCAGCAGCGCGCGCGGCAAGGGTGTACCGCGGGCGGCGTCGGCCAGTGCGAAGACGCGGCGATAGAGCCTGCTGCCGTCGAATTCGGCGGTCTTTTCCAGAAGCAGATCGGCGTCGATCGCCTCGCGACCGAGTTGCAGGCGCGGCGCCAGCGAACGCAGCGCGAGCTGCGTCGCGCTCGGCGGATCGGTGCGCGGCGTCGCCCCCTCGTAGCGCAGCAGATCGCCGTCGGCGGCGAGCCGGGTGCCGGAAAGCAGCGCGACGGCCTGCTGAAAAGCCGCGTTGCGGCTCGAGTAGCGGCCGCTGTTGAAATCGGCGAAGCGATAGATCGGCTGGTCGTACGCCGCCGGGTAATCGAGCAGGAAGGCGATGCCGAAATAAAGACCGCCGCGGCGCGAGAACATCTCTGCGCGCCAGTCGCCGTTGTGCAGATACGGGTAGCGGCGCGCGCGTACCTGCTGTTCGGCGAAGTCGATCGCCACCTGCATGGCGCCGGCGGTGTGCACCGGATTGTGGTTGCCGAGCAGCTGCCTGCCGAGCGGAACGCGGCCAATGAAATCCTCGAAGGTCTCGCTCAGGTCGCGCTCGCTGCGCGCCTGCGCGATGCGCTGGCGGTAGCTGCGGCCGTCGGATGAAGGGAGCTTCAACACGGCGTCGAGCGCCCACTGCGGAACCGCCGCCGCGCGCCGGCGCGTTTCGATCTCGCGGAATGCCGCCGCGCCGAGGCCGGCCACCGGCGGGTCGGCGTGAAATCCCGATTCCTGCTCGATAACCGCGACGACGGCGCAGATGTTCTCAGCAGACGGCGCAATGTGCAGGCTGGCGAAAGCGGTGTAGATGTCGGTCGCCCAGCCGTCGCGGTCGGCCAGCCCCGCGGGGAGACGGCGAGCGACCAGCGCGCGGCCTTCGCTGACGCCGACGCTGACCGGCGGCGCGGCGACGCGCGCTTTCACCGGCGGCGGCGAGGCTGCGGCCGGTAGCGCTGCTGGCGACACTGACGGAGACGCGGACGGTGCTGGCGTCGGCGGCTGTTCGCGTACCGGTGCCGGTGTGTTCGTCGCGCATGCGGCGAGGCCCAAGCAGAGCGCCAGCGCGCAGACCGAACGAGGGTGCGGGGAAAACGTCATCGACAGCGGGAAAGGAAGGACAGAACCGGCGATCACCCGACCAGCTGCGCCGCGGCGCGATAGTGCGGCATCGCCTCTTCGGTGCGCCCGGTATCCTCGAACAGGCGCGCCAGCGCCAGCCGGGCGCGGCGATGGTCACCGGGCGAGAGCGCTGCCGAGCGCGCCAGCGCCGCTTCGAGATAGCTCTGCGCCTTGCCCCACAGCCGCTGCGTCAGGCACAGGCGGCCGAGCACCAGCAGCAGCGCCGCGTCGTCGGGACGCGCCGCCAGCCAGCCTTCGGCGCGGGCGATGCGCGCCGTTGCCTCGCCGCCGGCGAACTCGCCGTAAATCTGCAGCAGCGCGGCACCGGCGCGGTCGTCGGGCGCGTCGCTGCCGGGCTGCGGCCAGGCGGCGTCGAGTTGCGCGGCGATCAGCCGCTCGGCCTCGTCGCTGGCGCCGAGATCGACGAAGGCTTCGGCGAAAGCCTGCGCCAGCCGCGGCGTCATTTCCTCGCGCGGCAGACGGCGGCGGTAGTCGAACAACTGCGGCAGGTCCTTGCGATAGACGCGGACGTTCTCGCGGTGCGCGTGCAGGCGGATTTCGGCGGCGGCGGTTGCCGACAGCGCTTCGCGCTTTTCGAGCAGGCGCACCAGCCGCAGCGTTTCGTCCCACTGCGCCATCGCCTGCTGCGCGCGCAGTTCGAGGCGCAGCGCTGCCAGATGGCGGCCGGCGATCTGTTGCAGGCGCTGCAAAACAGCGATCGCCTCGGCCGGACGGCGCTGGTCGAGGTGCATCTCGGCTTCGAGCATCAGCCGCGCCGCCTGCAGATGCTTGTCGCCGTCGTCGATGCGCGCCAGCCATTCCTGCTGGCGCAGCGGGTCACGCATGCGCTGCGCCGCGCGCGCGGCAACAAGCGCGGCCAGCTGCGGCGACTCGCCGGCGGCGTGCGCCGCCGACGCGTTCTTCAGCGCCTGACCGAAACGCCCTTCGAAAAGCAGGCGGACGGCGTCCTGAAACGACTGCACACCGCGCAGTTCGCGCTGCCGCTGACGGAATTCGCGCGCGCGTTGCGGCAGCGACAAGGCCAGCGCGCCGGCCCGCAGGGCGGCGTAGAGCGCGGCAAAACCGACGATGATCAGGACGATGGCAAGGTTGAGCGAAACCTCGGCGCGATAGGGCGGAAAAACCAGCAGCACGTAGCCGTCGTTGAAGCGCGCGGCCAGCGACGCGCCGACGGCCAGCGCGAAGAGCCCGAGCAGCCAGAACAGGCCTCTCACCGTGCGCCTTTCACCGCGCCGCCGATGCCGATGCCGACGCCGCGAGCGTGCGCTGCGCGCTCACTTGCGCTCCCGCGCCAGCTGCAGGTTGCGGATCGCCGACAGCGACTCGTTCAGCGTCGGCAGCTGGATGTCGATCTCGGCGCCGGCGAGCTGCTTCATCTGCCCCTGCGCCGCCTGCACCGCGGGATCGCGGCCGTCGAAGTAGCGCTCGAGCCAGTCCTGCGTGCGCTTGAGTTCGTTGCGAAAGCTCGTCTGGTCGCGCGACAGCAGCGCCAGACGCGCATTGAGCAGGTGCAGGCGCAGGTTTTCGCGCAGGAAGAAAGACTGCCCCGGTGCCAGCAGCACCGCCTCGTCGCGATCAAAGCGCTGGATGCGCACCAGACTGCGGAATTCGCGCCACAGCTCGCTGGCGAAACGATGGACGATGGCCAGAGCGGCATTGCCGTCGGCGGCGCCTTCTTCCGTTGGCACCGGCGTCTGCGTTTCGGCGCGCGGCCGCGCGTCGATCGCCAGCGGCAGCGAGTCGACGGCGATCAGCACCGATTCCAGACGCAGGTTCATCCCCGGCAGATCGGCCAGCGGCAGCGTGCGCAGCTGCTCGAGGTCGTGATTGATCGCCTTGCGCAGCGCCAGCAGCTGCGGCCGGCCGCCGGCGGCGAGGCGGCTGTCGGCGGTCTGCAGTGCAGCGACGGCGCCGCGCACGTTGCCCGACAGCTGCAACTGCTGCGCGGCGAGGGTGACGTTCTGTTCGACTTCGGCGAGCGCCCATTCGTCGCGGCTGCGCGCCAGATCCTGGAAGAGCTTTTCCAGCGTTGCCTGCTGGCTCTGCGATTCGGCGATCTTCGCTTCGAGCGCGCCGAAGCGTTCCTGCAGCGCCGCCGTGCGTTCCTCGGCCTGCCGCGCCAGTGCGCGCGTTTCGGCGGCGCCGGCGTCGTTTTCGGCAAGACGGCGGGCGAGCTCCTGCTGCGTGCCGGAGATTTTCAGCCGCGTTTCGACCCACTGCCAGCCGGCCAGCGCCAGCGCGATCAGCGCGACGATAAGCCAGGGATTGCGCCAGGCCGAGGCAGCGGCGGCGCGGCGCGGCGGCGGCAGGGCGAACGCGGAAGGACCAGCGGCAGGAGCAGCGGGCGACGACGGTAGCGGCGAAGACCTGGCGCCGGCGGCAGCGCCTGCGCTTGCAGCTTGGCCGGCAGCGGCAGCCGCCGCGGAATCAGCGGCAGTGTTGACCTCGGATTCGGCGGCGGGCGCTGCCGTCAGGGCAGCCTTGGGAGAAGAAGTGTCATCCTGGCTCATTGCCGCCAATTATAGGCACAGAGTCCGGCAATGATGCCGGCATCGGCCGGTGCGGTCAGGATGGTTTGCGTCAGGCCGAGAGCATGTGCCGCCTCGGCGATGCGCTGGTGCGGCACGAAGAGCAGCGTTTCCGCCAGCCGCTGCCGGTCTTCGGCGTCGAGCAGCTCGTGGAGGTTGCGCAGGCCCTCGCTCGACGAGACGGTGATCGCGTCGAAGCAGCCCGAATCCCACAGGTCTTTCAGCGGTGCCGAGCCACCCGCAGGCACCGAACGGTGATAGCAGGTGATGCAGTCGACGCGGGCGCCGCGCGCGCGCAGCGTGTCGGCGAGCAGCTCGCGGCCGCCGTTGCCGCGAAAGATGGCAACGCGCTTGCCAGCGACGGCGTCGGCCTGCATTTCGGGCAGTTCGAGCAGCGCTTCCGAATCGAATCGCGTCGTCGGCGCCAGTGTTGGTGCGACGCCCAGGTTGGCCAGCGCGGCAACGGTACCGCCACCGACGGCAACCGCATTCAAGCCTGCGGGCCATGGGCCGCGGGAGAGGATCGCCGGCGCGCTGTAGGCGACGGCGTTGGGGCTGATGAACACCGCCAGCGCGTAATCGTCGAGCGCGGCAAGCGCTGCCGCCAGCGGCGCCGGATCGTCGGCGGCGCTGATTTCGAGCACCGGGAAGATCACCGCTTCGCCGCCCGCCGCCTCGATCATCGCCGCCAGACCGGCAGCCTGCGCGCGCGGCCGGGTGACGACGACGGTGACGCCTTGCAGCGGCATCCTCATCGGGCGGCCGTGCGTGTCGCCGGGTGCGCCGGAAAATCCTTCCTCACTGGCAAAGTACCAGCGCGAAGTCATTGCGTTGCGGTGTGCGTCGCCAGTTGCGCGAGAATCGCGTCGGCGCCCTGTTCGCGCAGCATTGCCGCGAGCTTGAGGCCGATCGCTTCGTCGTCCGCGCGCGCGCCGCGCAGTTCGGCGCAGACCATCTGCTTGCCGTCGGGCGTGGCGACAAAGCCGCGCAGCCAGAGCTGGCCGTTGTCGATGATCGCGTAGCCGCCGAGCGGCACCTGGCAGCTGCCGCCGAGGGCGCGCGAGAAGGCGCGTTCGGCACGCACACAGTGCGCCGTGTCCGGGTCGTTGAGCGTGGCGACGATGGCTGCCGCGTCCGGGCGATCGGCCGGAATCTCGATGCCGAGCGCGCCCTGGCCGGGAGCCGGCAGCGACTGCTCGGGCGTCAGCACCGAACGGACACGGTCCTTGAGACCCAGACGGATGAGGCCGGCGGCGGCGAGGATGATCGCGTCGTATTCGCCGGCGTCGAGCTTCTTCAGACGTGTGTCGAGGTTGCCGCGCAGGCTCTTGATCACCAGTTGCGGGTAACGCGCACGCAGCACCGACTCGCGGCGCAGGCTCGAGGTACCGACGATGGCGCCAGCCGGCAGGTCGTCAAGCGCGGCGTACTTGTTGGAGACAAAGGCGTCGAACGGCGTTTCGCGTTCCGAGATGGCGGCCAGTACGAAGCCTTCGGGCATGACCATCGGCACATCCTTGAGCGAATGCACGGCGAGGTCGGCGCGGCCTTCCTGCATGGCGACTTCGAGTTCCTTGATGAACAGGCCCTTGCCGCCGATGGTGGCCAGCGGCTTGTCGAGGATCTGGTCGCCCTGCGTCGTCATGCCGAGAATCTCGACTTGTGACTGCGGATACAATGCGGCGAGACGTCCTTGCACATGAACGGCCTGCCACATGGCGAGACGCGATTCGCGCGATGCGATGACGATGCGGGAAGGAGTGGAAGTTGAGGAGTCCAAGGCGAGTTCTCTGTAGGTTCGTCGAAAGCGCGGCAGCAGGCCGCAATGCGCGCGAGATTCTACCACGCCAGCCGGCAGCGTCTCGCCGGCAGGTAGCGGTGACGCCTTGCCGGCAGAAGGCGCCGCTGTCTTGCCGGACTGAAAGCGCAGCACGATGAGCGAACCTGCCATTTCCACCAAGCCGGCGCACCAGCGGCCCGAGTTGCCGGACTTCTGGGACAAGCGCTTCCGCGAGGGAACGACGCCGTGGGAAGGCAGCGCGGTGGCGCAAGCGCTGCGCGACTTCGCACAGACCTATATGGCACGGCACGCCGGCGGCCAGCGGCGCGTGCTCGTTCCCGGCTGCGGCAGCGCGCGCGACGCCGGCTGGCTTGACGCCGAGGGCTGGCAAGTGACCGCGCTCGACTTCTCGGCGGCGGCGGTCGACGCCGCACGCGCGACGCTCGGCGACGGTTTTCGCGGCCAGCTCGTCTGCGCCGACTTCTTCCGCTTCCAGCCCCCGGCGCCTTTCGCGGTGGTACTCGAACGCGCCTTCCTCTGCGCGCTACCGCGCGCCTGGTGGCCGGACTACGCGCGGCGCATGGCCGAACTGCTGCCGGGCGGCGGCGTTCTTGCCGGGCACTTCTTCATCGCCGAGCAGCCGAAAGGCCCGCCCTTCGGCATCCGGCAGGCGGAGCTCGACGCGCTGCTCGGCGAAGCTTTCGCGCTGCGCGACGACCAGCCGGTGACGGATTCGCTGCCGGTCTTTGCCGGCCGCGAGCGCTGGCAGGTGTGGGAACGCCGCTGAACGCGGCAGGCACGCCGGAACTTGCCGGCGCCACCCAGCCGGCTCAGGGCAGGCCGAAGAACTCGCGGATGCGCTCGAGAATCGCCGCGTAGCCGCCGGCCGGCACGTTCTCACTGCCTTCGCGGCGCAGCTGCGCCTGCATCGCCTCGATCTGTCGCACGCGCTCGGCGAGCGTATGCGACATCGCCTCGGCGATTTCGGGACGCGCGCGGATGATGTCCTCGAAGCCCGACTTGTCGAGCCGGTAGCACTCGACGTCGGCGCGCGCGACCACTGTCGTCGAGCGCGGCGCGCCGGTCATCAGCCCCATCTCGCCGAAGACGGCGCCGGCGGGAATGACGCCAATCTGCCGCTGCTGGCCGTCGGGCGCCTGCCACATCACCGCCGCTTCGCCGCTGGCGACGATGTACAGCCAGTGCGCGACGGCGCCCTGATGCGTCATCACGTCGCCGGCGGCGAACGGCGCGGCGACCAGGCGTTCGGCCAGCGTGCGCCGTTCACCATCGGAGAGCGGCGCGAACAGCTCGATGCCGGACAAGGCGCGCAGGCGCTTCTCCAGCTCGCGTTCATGCACGCGCTCGCGGTGCGCGTCGCTCTCCTTGACCAGATGCAGCGTCTGATCGGGCAGCGCGATGCGCCAGCCGGCGCGCGCCAGCGCGGCGAAGACATGCACGCGCACCGCCGAGTCGGTCGGATCGTCGTCCTGCGGGTCGATCAGCCAGTAACGCAAGGCGTAGCGTATTGATCCATCGGAGAATTCCATCGCCACGCACGAGGGCGGCGGCGTCTTCGCGACGTTGCCGATCTCGGCTTCGGCGATGGCGCGTTCGACGGTGGCGATGACCTGCGCCGGCGCCACCGCGTAATCGATGTTGAACCAGATCCAGCGCCGCCAGCCCTGCACGCCGAGATCGCCGTCGGCGATGACCGTGAACTTGCTCTTCATCAGCTGGCTGTTGGGAACAACGACCTTCTCGCCGTTGCGCGTGAGGATCGCCGTGTAGCGCCACTGGATTTCGACGACGCGGCCGGAGACATCGTCGAAACGCACCCAGTCGCCGATCTCCAGCGAGTTGTCGAGTTGCAGCGCCAGCCCGCCGAGGACGTTGCCGAGCGTGTCCTGCATGGCGAAGGCGACCACCGCGGTGATCACCGCCGAGGTGGCGACCAGCCCGGACAGGTCGACGCCGGCGTAGCCCATGCGCACCATCGCCCAGATGATGTAGCCGACGATGACCAGGATGTCCTCGAGGATGCGTGGCGGCCGCACGTGCAGCAAAGGCAGCAGTGCCCGGAACAACGTCAGCCCGGACAGGCGGATCAGCACCAGCCCGAAACCGAGCAGCGCCAGCTGATGCACGCCGGCGGCAATGGTCAGTTCGCCGCGCACCGCAAACACGCCGGCGGCGACGTCGACGAACAACCAGAAGGCAAGGAACAGCAGCGTGTGCTTGAGCGTCGCGCGGCTGCCGGCGAGGGCACGGAAGAGCAGCGCCGAGAGCAGCAGCGCGGCGCCGAAGATGTACGGCGTCTCGTCGCGCCAGAGGTGACTGAGCAGGCTGTCCATGCTCAGGACGCCAGCTGGCGCGCGAAGGCCTTGAGCTGCGGCCACTGGCGACGGCTGACCGGCAGGCGTTCGCCAAGGCCGGTGAGGATCACCTGCCATTGCGCGTCGCCCTCGCCGATCGTAGCGTTGTCGGCGGCCTCGGCACGGACGAAACCGGCGATCGCCGCGCGCGCCACCAGCGCGCTGCGGTGCACACGGACGAAGCGCTCGGCGAACTCGGCCTCGAGCGCGGCCAGCGGCTCGTCGATCAGGTAGTCGCGCGCCGCGGTGCGCGCCGTCACGTACTTCAGTTCGGCCTTGAGGTAGACGATCTCGGCCAGCGGCAGCAGCAGCAGGCGGCCACGCTCGCGGCAGGAAAGGTGCGTGCGTGCGCGCTGCCCAAGCGCCGACAAGGCGGCCGACGGCACGGGTCGCTGCCCGCGCGCGCGTTGCAAGGCCGCCGCCAGACGCGTCGCGCGCACCGGCTTGAGCAGGTAGTCGATCGCGTTCAGCTCGAAAGCCTGCACCGCGTAGTTGTCGAAGGCGGTGACGAAGATCACCGCCGGCGGCTGCGCGCAGTTGCGCACATGGCGCGCGAACTCGATGCCGTCCATCAGCGGCATGCGGATGTCGACCAAGGCCACGTCGACGCCACCGGCATCGATCGCGGCGAGTGCGGCCACACCGTCGGCGGCCTCGCCGACCACCGTATTCGGCACTTCGTCGGCCACGTCGGCGAGCAGTTCGCGCAGCCGCGCCCGCGCCGGCGCCTCGTCGTCGACGAGCAGCAGGCGCAGGGCACCGACCGGGGCATCGGCGGCAACGGCTGGTGTGGCGGGAGGATTCATGATGGCGACGGCGGCTCCGGCTGACTACTGGCGGCAGGGCAGGACGATGCGCACGCGATACTCGCGCGTGCCGTCGGCGGCGACATGCTCGCCGGCATCGAGCCGCGCCTCGAGATCGTAATGCAGCGCCAGCCGCTCGCGGATATTGGCCAGCGCCATGCGGCTGCCGCTGTGGTGCTCACCACCGCCAGTGCTGCCGCCGAGCAGCGGGTTGAACAGTTCGATCGCCAGCTCGTCGCCGTGGCGCGAAAAGCGGATGCGCAGCGTGCCGGGAACCGCCAGCGGCTCGATGCCATGATAGACGGCGTTTTCGACCAGCGGTTGCAGCATCAGCGGCGGCACGCGCAGGTCAGCCGGCACCGCGGCGACGTCCCACTCGACGCGTAACCGCTCGCCGAGTCGCAGCTTTTCGAGGTCGAGATACTGCCGGCACAGCGCGATCTCGTCGGCCAGCGGCCTCAGTTCGCGCGCATCGCGCAGCAGTGCGCGCATCAGTTCGGCGAGTTCCTCGAGCGCCGTCTCGGCGCGTCGCGGCTCGCTGCGGATCAGCGAGAGCACGGCATTGAGGCTGTTGAAGAGGAAGTGCGGACGGATGCGCGCGGTCAGCGCCTGCAGACGCGCCTCGGCGAGTGCCGGCGGAAAGGCGCGCGCACGCAGAACAAAGTAGAAGAGCAGTGCGCCGGCGAGCGCGGCAGCGAGCAGCGCACTGCGCGCGACATGCCCGGCATCGCCGTCGGCGTAGGCCATGAACCGCCAGAAATCCTGCCACAGCGCCGCCGATCCGGCGGCCAGCGCCAGCATGACGACGGTAGCGACCGCGAAAGACAGGCGACGCAGCAGCGGCGCAACAGCGGCCAGCACGGCGAGATTGAAAAAAAGCAGCGGCTGCACCCACATTGCCCAGGCGAAATACCGCGGCAGCCAGTCGACGAGTTCTTCGCTCGCCACCAGCGCCGCCGCCAGCGCCAGCAGGTTGGCGCCGAGCAGTACGCGCAGCATGACGCCGAGATTGCGGAAGTCCGGCCAGGGCCGGGCCGCCGGGTTTTGCCTTATACTCGCCATTCTCTCGAAACCGCGGGAAATGGCCGATTTGCGCCCGTTCTCGTGCAAATGCGTGCAATCATCATGACTTCCTCTTCGCCCAAGCCGCTCGCGGCCACCCCTGCCGTCGACGCATCCACCAGCACTGCACCGGCCACCGCCTACACCTGGGCCGGCCGCTTTTCCGAGCCGATGTCGGAGCTCGTCAAACGCTACACCTCATCGGTCGATTTCGACAAGCGCATGTGGCGGCAGGATATCCGCGGTTCGCTGGCGCACGCGCGCATGCTGGCGAAGCAATCGATCATCGCCGCCGGCGATCTCGCCGACATCGAACGCGGCATGGCGCAGATCGTCGCCGAAATCGAGGCCGGCGAATTCGTCTGGTCGCTCGACCTTGAGGACGTGCACCTCAACATCGAAAAGCGCCTGACGACGCTGGTCGGCGACGCCGGCAAGCGCCTGCACACCGGCCGCTCGCGCAACGACCAGGTCGCCACCGACATCCGCCTGTGGCTGCGCGACGCCATCGACGAAATCCTCGGCCTGCTGCGCGAGTTCCGCGGCAACCTGCTCGACCTCGCCGAACGCGAAGCCGAAACGCCGATGCCCGGCTTCACCCACCTGCAGGTGGCGCAGCCGGTGACCTTCGGCCACCACCTGCTCGCCTACGTGGAAATGAGCGAACGCGACGCCGGCCGCTTCGCCGACTGCCGTCGCCGCCTCAACCGCCTGCCGCTCGGCGCCGCCGCGCTCGCCGGCACCACCTACCCGATCGACCGCGAGTTCGTCGCCGCACAGCTCGGCTTTGACGGCGTCTGCGAGAACTCGCTTGACGCCGTTTCCGACCGCGACTTCGCCATCGAATTCTGCGCCGCGGCCTCACTATTGATGACGCACATCTCGCGTTTCTCCGAAGAGCTGGTGCTGTGGATGAACCCGCGCGTCGGCTTCGTGCGCATCGCCGACCGCTTCTGTACCGGCAGCTCGATCATGCCGCAGAAGAAGAATCCCGACGTTCCCGAACTGGCGCGCGGCAAGACCGGCCGCGTGAACGGCAGCCTGATCTCGCTGCTGACGCTGATGAAGGGCCAGCCGCTGGCGTACAACAAGGACAATCAGGAAGACAAGGAACCGCTGTTCGATGCCGCCGACACGGTGCGCGACACGCTGGCCATCTTTGCCGCGATGATTGCCGGCATCAGCGCCCGCCCCGAGAACATGCGCGCCGCGCTGCAGCAGGGCTTCGCGACGGCGACCGACCTTGCCGACTACCTGACCAAGAAGGGTCTGCCCTTCCGCGATGCGCACGAAGCCGTCGGTCTCGCCGTGCGCCGCGCCGAGGAACTCGGCGTCGATCTGCCGCAGTTGTCGCTGGCCGAGTTGCAGACCTTCTCACCGCTGATCAGCGAAGACGTCTTTGCCGTACTCACCGTCGAAGGCTCGCTGGCGGCACGCGACCATATCGGCGGCACTGCGCCAGCGCAGGTCCGAGCGGCGATCGCCCGCGCCCGCGCGCGTTCCTGACGCGCAGCGCCCACGTTCCGGCAAGGATGGCGCCGGCATGGACAGGATCGGCAAGTACGAGATTGTCCGCGAACTCGGCCGCGGCGCCAGCGCCACCGTCTATCTCGGCCGCGACCCCTTCGCCGGACGCGATGTAGCGATCAAGCTCGCTTCGCCCGAAGCCTTGCGCAATCCGCAACAGGGGCGCCGCTATGCGCAGCTGTTCCTCACCGAAGCCTCGCTCGTCGGCAAGCTGGCGCATCCGCACATCGCGCAAATCTACGACGCGGTTGTCGCCGAGCGCGTCACCTACATCGTCATGGAGTACGTCGCCGGCGGCACACTCGAGCGCTTCTGCGGCGGCGGACGCCTGCTGCCGGTCGCGCGCATCGTCGACATCATCTTCAAATGCACGCGCGCGCTCGACTTTGCCAGCCGTCTCGGCATTACGCACCGCGACATCAAGCCGGCCAACATCCTGCTCGTCGACGCCTCGCCTGAGTGCACCGACATCCGCATTTCCGACTTCGGCGCCGCCATCGTCGGCCACCCGCAACGCACGCAGGTCGCCGGCATCGGCTCGCCGGCCTTCATGTCGCCGGAACAGGTACGCGAACAGCCGCTTGACCAGCGCACCGACATCTATTCGCTCGGTGTCGTCATGTACCAGCTGCTCGCCGGGCAACTGCCCTTCCCGGCGGGCAGCCACTACCACGTCGTTCATCAGATCCTCAACGCAAAGCCGCCGCCACCGTCGGCCCTGCGCGCCGAAGTACCGGCGCGGCTCGACGCCATCGTTGCGCGTGCCATGGCGCGCGAGCTGGCTGAGCGCTACCCCGACTGGGAGTCATTCGCCGACGATCTGGCGCTGCTTGCCGGCGACGGTACACAGCCTTTGCCGGCACGCGAATTCGCCGAGTCGGCGCAGTTCAATACCCTGCGCGCGCTCGACTTCTTTGCCGACTTTCCCGATGTCGAGCTCTGGGAGGTGCTGCGTTTTTCGCACTGGCACACCGTGCTGCCTGGCGAGAAGATCATGCGCGACGGCGAGACCGGCGATTCCTTCTGCTTTCTCGCCGCTGGCGAACTCAAGGTGATCAAGAACGGCCGCCTGCTCAACCTGCTCACCGCCGGCGACTGCTTTGGCGAAATGGCGCTGATCGGACGCCAGCCGGCGCGCCGCGGCGCCGACGTCATCGCGTTGACTGACGCGCGCATCCTGACGGTTCGCGGCGACGCGCTGCAGCAGGCGTCGGACGCCTGTCGCATGCATTTCTACCAGTCGTTCATGGGCGTTCTCGGCGAACGGCTGCGGCTTGCCAACGACCGCCTGTGCGCGCTGTAAAAGCTGGCGCCGCTCCTGTGATATAAACCGTTCCAGCCACTTTTCGCTGGTGTCGCGGACTGGCAGCAAACACCCCAGAGGGGAAAGCAGGAGACAAGCATGCGTCAGATTTTTTCCCCCGCCATCGCGCTGTTGCAGCGCCTGCGTTTCGCAACGCGTTTCATCATCATCGGCTGCGCCGCGGCCTTGCTGATCGGCGCGCTGCTGCTGCAGTTCCTGCTGCAGGTCGGCGACAAGCTGCGGGTGACGGATGAAGAAATTGTCGGCACGGCGCAGGTCCAGCCGCTGAACCAGATCGAGCAGGCGCTCGATCAGCACCTGATTGCCAGCAGCCTCGTCTCGCTCGGCAATGATGCGGCAAAGACGGCGGCCGACGCCGCGGCCAGCAAGATCGACGCCCTGCTCGCCGGCAATGCGCCGGGCGAAGGCCCGCTCGGCGAAGGCTGGCAGCGGCTCGCCGCTGAGTGGAAGCAGCTCAAGGCGCAGCTGGCGAACGCGTCGACACCGGAAATCCGCAAGCTCCACGAGCGCGTCGCCGCGCAGCTGGCAACGCAACTGCGCCTCACCGCCGACATCAGCGGCCTCATCCTCGACCCCGAAATCGACTCGTACTACCTCGTCGATGCGACGGTGAACCGCCTGCCGCAGCTGGCTGATTCGATTGCGCAGCTGCGCCTCAAAATCGCCGGCATCGCCGAACTGCAGATGATCGACGTCGCCGACGCCGCCCGCCTCGATCGACTGGCCAACGACGCCATCGCGCAGACCCAGCAGACGCGCGAGGGACTGGCGAAAGTCACCGCCGCCGCGCCGCAACATGGCGAAGCGCTGGAAGGCGGCCTGCGCGTACTCGACAAGTCGCTCGCTGATACGCGCCAACTGATCGACAGTCGTCTGGTCAGCAGCGGGCAGATCTCGCTCGCTACCGACGAAGCACTGAAAGAAACCGAAGCCACCACGCTGGCCTTGCTGGAACTCAACCAGCGCGTCAGCGCCGCGCTTGCCGAACGCCTGGGCAGCCGCAGCGAGCATCTGCAGCGGCAGCAGCTGTTCAATATCGCACTGGTCGCCTGCGGCGTCCTTCTCGTCGCCTACCTGATCGGCGGCTTCTATTTCTCGCTGCAGCATGGCGCCTCGCGCCTGATCGAAGGCGGCCGGCAACTCGCCGACGGTGACCTGCGCCACGTCATCGACGTCGGCTCGCGCGACGAACACGCCGACATCGCCGCCAGCTTCAACCGCATGGCCAGCTCGATCCGCGAAGTGGTCGGCGCATTGCGGCAGAGTGCCGACTCGGTGCTGAACACGGCGCAAACGGTGTCGGAAGCGACGCGCTCGGTCGCCGCCCTGTCGGCGCAGCAGAGCGAACTGACACAGAACACCGAAGAAACCACCGAGCAGATGGCGCAAGGTGTCGAACTGGTGCAGGCCAGCGCCGGCGAGCTTGGCGGCATGGCGCGCGACAGCCTGCGCCAGGCCGAAGACGGCAACAAGGGACTGCAACGGATGCTCGGCGAGATCAAGGTCGTCGGCAGCGCCGTCGGGCAGATCGGCACGACCGTAGACGAATTCGTGCACACCACGCTGGCGATCACCAACATGACCGGCCAGGTACGCGAAATCGCCGATCAGACCAACTTGCTGGCGCTCAACGCGGCAATCGAGGCGGCCCGCGCCGGCGAGTCCGGACGCGGCTTTGCCGTCGTCGCCGACGAGGTGCGCAAGCTCGCCGAGAAGTCGGCGCAATCGGCGAATGAAATCGACCGCCTGACGCAAGCACTGAACGCCCGCTCCGGCGGCGTCAGCGAAGCGATTCAGCGCGGCCATGAAGCGCTCGCCGCCAGCGAGGGCTATCTGGAAACCGTTGCCGGGCAACTCGCCGCAGCGCATGGCTCGGCGGGACGTACCTGCGCCGGCGTCGAGCAGATTGCCGAAACCGTCAATGCACAGACCGAAGCCATCCGCCGCATCCACGAGTTCATCGGCCGCATCGCCGACATGGCGCAGCAGAACGAGCTCTCGATCGCCGAGGCCAACGCCGAAGCGGCGCAACTGGAACAGCTCTCCGGCGAGCTGCGCGGCGCCATCGGCCGTTTTCGTCTCTGAGCGTCAACAGACCGGCGGCACTGGCAAGTCAAGGCGACGGCGGCCGGGTCGCCTGTCGCGCGCCAGCCTTTCCTCTCTGATCGCTTCCTGACGCGGGTGCGCGCCCGCTGATCTGGCGCCGCTATTTTCGCCGTGATATATTAGCATCTCGTTATATTCTGGACAGTTCATCATGAGCAAATCATTCACCGAGATCACCCGCGACGTTTCGCAAGCGCTCGGCTCGCTGCACAAGGAAGCCAGCGGCACCATGCAGGGCTTTGGCGCAATGGCTAAATCGGCACTGGCGCCCGGCGTGCTGTCGGCACTCGACAAGGAACTGATCGCACTGGCCATCGGTGTCTCCAGCCGCTGTGACGCCTGTGTCGGCTTCCACGTCAAGGCACTGATCCGCCTCGGCGTCTCGCGCGAACAGCTGATGGAGATGCTTGCCGTCTGCGTGTACATGGGCGGCGGACCGTCGCTGATGTACGCCGCCGAAGCCGTGCGCGCCTACGACGAATTCACTGCTGCTGCGGCGCCAGCGGCTGCCGCCTGATGGCGAAGGCGGCGTACGCACCGGTGCCGGCGGCGAGCGCTCGATGACGGAATGGCCGGCGACTGCGCTGCCCACGCTCGCCCTGCTCTGCGGCATTGCCGGACTGGCGCTGCTCGCCATCAACCTCGCCATCCGGCTCAGCCTGCGCGCACCGCGCCTCATTGATCCGGCGACGCCCAGCGACTACGGGCTGGGGTTCAGCGAAGTGCGCATTCCCACCGTCCGCCGCCGGCAGTTGCGCGGCTGGTGGATTCCGCCGGCCGGCGAGGCAAAGTCGCCGTGCCCGGCGCTGCTCGTCATGCACGGCTGGGGCGGCAACGCGGCAACGATGATGCCGCTGGCACCGCCCTTCCACGCCGCCGGCTACGGCCTGTTGCTGGTCGAAGCGCGCAACCACGGTGCCAGCGACAGCGACAGCTTTTCCTCGCTGCCGCGTTTCGCCGAAGACATGGAAAGCGCCACGACCTGGCTGCAGGCGCGTGCCGATGTCGATTCCCGGCGCATCGGTCTGATCGGTCACTCGGTCGGCGCCGCAGCGGCCCTGTTGGTCGCTGCGCGGCGCAAGGACATCGCGGCGGTGGTCAGCATCGCCGCCTTTGCGCACCCGGAAACGCTGATGCGCCGCTATCTCGCCGCAAAGAGCGTGCCTTTTGTTCCCTTTGGCTGGTACGTCCTGCAATACGTGCAGCATGTGATCGGTCACCGCTTTGCCGACATCGCGCCGCTACGCAGCATCACCCGGCTGCGCTGCCCGGTGTTGCTGGTGCATGGACTGGACGACGAGACGGTTCCGGCCGAGGAAGCGCGCCTGCTGCACGCCCGGCAGAACTGCAGCGAACTGCTGCTGATCGCCGGCAGCCACGACGATTACGCCGAAATGGACAAGGGGCTTGATGCGGCGATCGCCTTCGTCAACGCCGCGATGCAGAGGGCAGAAACGGGCGCCGCAACAGTCAGCGCCCTGCCGGCGGCCACCGGCAAGCCGGCAGGAACGGCCGACTGCCCGGAACCCGCCTACTCCTGAGCGGAGCCGGCGAGCAGTTGCTGCAGTTCGCCGCTGGCGTACATCTCGCGCATGATGTCGCTGCCGCCGACGAATTCGCCTTTGACGTAGAGCTGCGGGATCGTCGGCCAGTTGGCGAAAGTCTTGATGCCGTCGCGGATCGCCGGCGATTCGAGTACGTTGACGCTGAAAAAATCGTGCACGCCGCAATTGCGCAGCAGTTGCACGGCTGCCGCCGAAAATCCGCACTGCGGCTGCAGTGGTGTGCCCTTCATGTACAAAGCCACCGGATTGCTGCTGACCTGCTCCTGAATCAGTTGCTGAACGTCCATGAAACCCTCGTCGAGTGTGAGATAAGGCGTGCGATGAAGCGCCAGTGACTGACCGCGGCGACGATAGCGAAGTTCCGGCGAGGCAAGCGAGTCGTAAAATTGCCCATGCCTCAGGGGCCATGCGCTCGCGGGTGACTTCAATCCACGGCAGCGGCAGGTCACGAAAAGGCGGCGAAGGCAGCGACAGCGCCGGCCGCCCGCGCGGCGTTTAGCGCAGGCTCTTGCCCGGCCAGTGACCGCCGCTGACGCGCTCGATTCCCGCCAGATCGCGATGGCTGGCAACCTCGACAAAACCCGCCTCCTTGAGCAAGACGCGTACCGCCGCCGCCTGATCGTAACCGTGCTCGAGCAGCAGGCTGCCACCGGCGACCAGATGCTGCGGCGCCGCGGCGACGATCGCGCGCAGGCAGGCGAGTCCGTCGCCGCCGTCGCTGAGTGCTTCCTGCGGCTCGAAAGGCAGGCCGTTCTGCAATAGATGCGGATCGCCGGCGGCGACGTAGGGCGGGTTGGCGACGACGATGTCGAAGCGCTCACCGGCGAGCGGAGCGAACCAGTCGCCTTGATGGAAGCTGACGCTGACGCCGTTGCGCATCGCGTTGCCGCGGGAGATGGCGAGCGCCGCCGGCGAGCGCTCGACGGCCGAAACCTCGGCTTGCGGCAAGTGAGCGGCGAGACTGACGGCGATCGCGCCGGAACCGGTACCGAGGTCGAGCAGGCGCGGCGCGGCGACATTGGCTGGCAATTCGGCCACCTGCTTGAGTGCCAGCTCGACGAGCAGTTCGGTTTCCGGACGCGGGATCAGCACCGCTGGCGATACCTGAAAAACGAGCCCGTAAAACCCGGCACTGCCCACGAGATAAGCCAGCGGCTCGCCGCCGGCGCGGCGCTCGACCAGCGCAGCAAGCTGCGCCGCTGCTGCAGCGGCAAGCGGCCGCTCGGGCGAAGCGATCAGCGTCGCGTGCGTGCAGCCAGCGACGTGTTCAAGGAGCAGGCGTGCGTCGAGGCGATCGATGCGCGTCGCAGCAAGACGCCAGGCTTCGCCGATGCTCGCCGGCAGCGCGTCCGTCGCCATCGGGCGTGCGCAGGCTTACTCGCCGCCCTCGGCGAGCTGCGCCAGCTGATCGGCCTGGTGTTCGGCGGACAGCGCACCGACCAGTTCGTCGATATCACCGTCCATCAGCGCGTCAATCTTGTACAGCGTCAGGTTGATGCGGTGATCGGTGACGCGCCCTTGCGGGAAGTTGTAGGTGCGGATGCGCTCGGAACGGTCGCCGCTGCCGATCAGGCTCTTGCGCGTCGACGCAATCTGTTCGTGCTGCGCACGCTCCTGCACGTCCTTGATGCGCGCTGCCAGCACCGACATGGCCTGCGCCTTGTTCTTGTGCTGCGAGCGGTCGTCCTGGCACTCGACGACGATACCGGTCGGCAAGTGCACGATGCGCACCGCCGAATCGGTCTTGTTGATGTGCTGACCGCCGGCGCCGGAAGCACGGAAGGTGTCGATGCGCAGGTCGGCCGGATTGAGCACGACGTCAGCGATGTCGTCAGCCTCGGGCATCACCGCGACGGTGCACGCCGAAGTGTGGATGCGCCCCTGCGTTTCGGTCGCCGGAACGCGCTGCACGCGGTGGCCGCCCGACTCGAACTTGAGCTTGGCGTAGGCACCGTTGCCGATGACGCGCGCGATGATTTCCTTGTAGCCGCCGAGTTCGGACGCGTTCGCCGAAACGACTTCGACCTGCCAGCGACGGCGCTCGGCGTAGCGCGAATACATGCGGAAGAGATCACCGGCAAACAAGGCCGACTCGTCGCCGCCGGTACCGGCGCGGATTTCGAGGAACAGGTTGCGGTCGTCGTCGGGGTCCTTCGGCAGCAGCAGCGTCTGCAGCTCGGTCTCGAGTCCCGGCAGGCGCGCGCGCGCCTCGTCCACCTCAGCCTGCGCCAGATCCTTCATCTCGGGATCGGCGAGCATTTCCAGCGCGCCCTCGATGTCGTCCTGGCACTGCCGCCACTCCTGATAGCGGGCGACGACCGGTCCGAGCTCGGCGTGCTCGCGCGTCAGCTTGCGGTACTGGTCCATGTCGCGCGTCGCTTCGCCGCTGGCCAGCACGCGATCGAGTTCTTCCAGACGGCCGCAGAGGCGCTCGAGTTTGTCGAGGATGCTTTGTTTCATCGATGTAGGCGAACGCTTCGGTCGGCAG
This sequence comes from Rhodocyclus tenuis, assembly GCF_014197755.1. GTDB lineage: Bacteria > Pseudomonadota > Gammaproteobacteria > Burkholderiales > Rhodocyclaceae > Rhodocyclus > Rhodocyclus tenuis. The sequence goes on from NZ_JACIGE010000001.1 coordinate 160,744, forward strand.
TCGGAAAAAGAAAACGGCAGCCGCTGGAAGGGGCTGCCGCGAACGGCCACGCCGGCGGCGCCAACAGGCGCCATCAGCGCAGTATCAGCTAATCGTGCGCGCTGTGCAGGTGGAACAGACGCGCGGCGAACGCGTTCATCTCGGCGCGCTCTTCTTCGGCTGACTGGTTGAGCGTTTGCGTCGGCGCGTGCAGGAACTTGTTCATCAGCCGCTGCGACAACTGGTCGAGAACACGCGCCGGATCTTCGCCCTTGGCCAGCATCTTGGTGGCGTGCTCGATTTCGTGCCGGCGTGTGCGCTCGGCAGCATCGCGCAACGAACGGATCAGCGGCACCGTGTCGCGCGTCGACAACCATTGCACGAAGGTTTCGACACGCGCGGTGATGATTTCCTCGGCCTCGACGACGGCAGCACGGCGCGATTCGATGCCGGACTGGACGACCTGCGCCAGATCGTCGACGGTGTACAGGAAGACGTCGTCGAGTTCGCCGACCTCGATTTCGATGTCGCGCGGCACCGCCAGATCGATCATGAAGATCGGCTTGTGACGGCGCAGCTTGATGGCGCGCTCGACCATGCCCAGACCGATGATCGGCAGCGGGCTGCCGGTGCAGGAAACGACGATGTCGAACTGCGCCAGACGATCGCCGATTTCGTCGAGGCGGATGGCGCTGCCGCCGAAGCGCTCGGCGAGTGCCAGCCCGCGTTCGAGCGTGCGGTTGGCAACAACGATCTGCTTCGGCTTCTCCGCGCCGAAGTAGGTGGTGCACAGCTCGATCATCTCGCCGGCACCGATGAACAGGATGCGCTGCTCGTCGATGCGTTCGTAAATGCGTTCGGCCAGATGCACCGCGGCAGCGGCCATGGAAACGATGTTGGCGCCGATGGCGGTGGTCGAGCGCACTTCCTTGGCGACGGCGAAGGAGCGCTGGAACAGCTTGTGCAGCGTCGTGCCGAGCGTACCGGCCTCTTCGGCGGCGCGCACCGCGTCCTTCATCTGGCCGAGGATCTGCGGCTCGCCGATGACCATCGAGTCGAGGCCGCTGGCAACGCGGAAAGCGTGACGGACGGCGTCGCGCTCGGGATACGTGAACAGGTAGGGGTTGATCTCGTGGCGACCGATGCGGTGGTACTCGGCGAGCCAGTCGGCAGCGGCTTCCGGCGCGTCGGTGGCGCAATACAGCTCGGTGCGGTTGCAGGTCGACAGGATCGCAGCTTCGCGCACCGGCTTGGCATGCGTCAGGTCGGCCAGAGCCTGTTGCAGCTTCTCGGCGTTGAACGCCACCTGCTCGCGCACTGACAGCGGCGCGGTATGGTGGTTGATGCCGAAAGTAAATAGCGCCATGCGGGAGACCATGGGAGCAAACAGGACGCGGATTATATCACCGCGATGGCGAAGGGGTTGAACGCGATCTGCAGCCACCATGACGGCCGCGACACACCACATCGCCGGCGCGAATGCCACCCGGCAAGCGCACGACCGTCGGACAGGAGGACGGTCGCGCCTGCATCTCAGATACCGGAACCGCCCTCTTCGCCGGCCGACTCGGCGGCGAAAACGCGCACCTGACGCGGCCGCAGCCAGACCTGGTCGCCACGGATCAGCGCCAGTCCGTTGGCGCGCTCACGCGTCAGCTCGACTTCGATCAGTTCGCTGCCGTGCGCCAGTTCGACGCGCACCGCCGGGCCGATCGCGTGCACGTCCTGTACGCGCGCCGCCAGCGAACCGTGCTGCTCGACGCGCTCGATATCGATGTCGTGCGGACGGATGAAAGCCAGCGCATCGCCGTCGCCGCCGTTCGCCGCCAATCCGGCCGGTGAGCGGTCGATCTCGGCCCAGGCGCCGTGCAGACGGCTGTGAAAGACATTGACGTCACCGAGGAAGCGATAGACGAAGGGGCTCGCCGGCGTCGAGTAAACCTCGTCGGGCGTGCCGATCTGCTCGATACGGCCCTGATTCATCACCACCACGCGGTCGGCGACTTCAAGCGCTTCTTCCTGGTCGTGCGTGACGAAGACGCTGGAGATATGCACCTCGTCGTGCAGGCGCCTGAGCCAGCGGCGCAACTCCTTGCGCACACGCGTGTCGAGTGCGCCGAAGGGCTCGTCGAGCAGCAGCACCTTCGGCTCGACGGCGAGTGCGCGCGCCAGCGCGATACGCTGCCGCTGACCGCCCGAAAGCTGTGAGGGATAACGCTCGGCCAGCCAGTCGAGCTGCACCAGCTTGAGCAGGTCGGTGACGCGGCGGCGGATATCGGCGTCGCCTGGACGCTCGTGGCGCGGCTTGACGCGCAGGCCGAAAGCGACGTTCTCGAACACCGTCATGTGGCGAAAGAGCGCGTAATGCTGGAAGACGAAGCCGACATGCCGGTCGCGCACATGCAGGTGCGTCGCTTCTTCGCCACTGAAGAGCACATGCCCGCTGTCGGCCGACTCCATGCCGGCGATGATGCGCAACAGCGTCGTCTTGCCGCAGCCCGAGGGACCGAGCAGGGCGACGAGTTCTCCGGTCGGGATGGTCAGGTCGATGTTGTCGAGGGCGACGAAGTTGCCGAAGCGTTTGCCGATACCGCGGATTTCTATGCTCATGATCGTTCAGTCGGTAGGGGTTCGAGGCGGCTAGCGCGCTGCGCTGGCAGCTGCGGGGGGTGCGCCGGCAGCTTCGGGCGACAGGCTCGCCGAGAGCATCTCGGTCTCGTGGCGCATGCGCCATTCGACGACGGTCTTGGCAATCAGCGTCACCAGCGCCAGCAGCGCCAGCACCGACGCGGCGGCAAAGGCGCCGACCTGGTTGTATTCGTTGTAGAGAATCTCGACGTGCAGCGGCAGCGTGTTCGTCTCGCCGCGGATATGGCCGGAGACGACCGAGACGGCGCCGAACTCGCCCATCGCCCGCGCGTTGGCGAGGATCACGCCGTAAAGCAGACCCCACTTGATGTTCGGCAGCGTCACCCGCCAGAACATCTGCCAGCCCGAGGCACCGAGCGACACCGCGGCTTCTTCCTCGTCGCGGCCCTGCGCCTGCATCAGCGGAATCAGCTCGCGCGCAACGAAGGGGAAGGTGACGAACAAGGTCGCCAGCGCGATTCCGGGAACGGCGAAGATGATCTTGATGTCGTGCGCCGACAGCCACTGCCCGAACAGTCCCTGCGAACCGAAGAGCAGCACGAAGACCAGACCGGCAACCACCGGCGAAACGGCGAAGGGCAGGTCGATCAGCGTGATCAGCGCCGCCTTGCCGCGGAACTCGAAGCGCGCGATCGACCAGGCCGCGGCGACGCCGAAGAGCACGTTGCATGGCAGCGCGATCGCTGCGACCAGCAGCGTCAGCCAGATCGCCGACATCGCCTCGGGCTCGCTCAGCGCCTTCAGGTACGCCGGCACACCGGCGGCGAAGGCTTCGACGAAAACTGCCGCCAGCGGCAGCGCGAGGAAGCAGCCGAGAAAGAGCAAGGCGACCGTGGTCAGCAGCAGACGGACCCAGCGCGGTTCGGTGATGGCGCGACGCGTGCTCATTCGCGACCTCCCGTAGCGCTGTGCCGGTTGGCCAGCCGCCATTGCAGCGCATTGACGGCGAGCAGCAGCACGAAGGAGATGAGCAGCATCACCACGGCGAGCGCCGTCGCGCCGACGATGTCGTACTGCTCGAGCTTGGCGACGATCAGCAAGGGCGTGATTTCGGAAATGAAGGGCATGTTGCCGGCGATGAAAATGACCGACCCGTATTCGCCGATGGCGCGCGAGAAGGCGAGCGTGAAACCGGTGAGCAGCGCCGGAACGATCGCCGGCAGCAACACGCGCTGGAAGGTCTGCCAGCGTGTCGCGCCGAGCGTTGCTGCCGCCTCCTCGATTTCCGGTTCGATATCCTCGATCACCGGCTGCAGCGTGCGCACGACGAAGGGCAGGCTGATGAAGGTGAGCGCGACGACGATGCCGACCGGCGTGTATGCCACCTTGAAACCGAGCGGTTCGAGGTACTGGCCGATCCAGCCATTGCCGGCGTAGAGCGTCGCCAGCGTGATGCCGGCCACTGCCGTCGGCAGGGCGAAAGGCAGATCGACCAGCGCATCGACGAAGCGCTTGCCGGGGAAGCTGTAGCGCACCAGCACCCAGGCGGTGAGCAGTCCGAAGAAGGCGTTGATCAGCGCGGCGATCAGCGACGCGCCGAAGGTGACGCGCAGCGAAGCGAGCGCCCGCTCGCCGGTGGCGATCGCCCAGAACTGCTCGGCCGACAGCTGCGCCGACTTGAACACCAGCGCCGACAGCGGCAGCAGGACGATCAGCGACAGGTAGAAGAGCGTGTAGCCGAGCCCGATGCGGAAACCGGGCAGGACACTACGCGAAGCGGCAGCGGGCATCGGCGACGGCGCTTATTTCTGCTGGTAGATCTGGTCGAAACTGCCACCATCGCGGAAGTGCGCCGGGAACGCCTTGCTCCAGCCGCCGAACACCTCGTCAACCGTAAAGGTCTTGATCGCCGGGAACTGCGCCGAATACTTCTTCAGCACCTCGGCATCGCGCGGCCGCAGATAGTTCTGCGCGGCGTTCTCCTGGCCTTCCTTCGACCACAGATAGTCGAGATAGGCCTGTGCCTCGCGCCGCGTTCCCTTCTTGTCGACGACGCGTTCAACGACGGCAACCGGGAATTCGGCGAGGATCGATTGTGCCGGATAGACGACCTCGAACTCGCCGCGACCGAATTCGCGCGCGATCAGTTCGGCCTCGCACTCGAAAGAAACGAGCACGTCGCCAATCCGGCGCTGCATGAAGGTCGTTGTCGCGTCGCGGCCACCGGTAGCGAACAACGGCGCATTCTTCAGCACACGGCTGACGAACTCCTGCGCGGTCTTGTCGTTGCCGCCGGGCTGGCGTAGCGCGTAGCCCCACGCGGCGAGGTAGCTGTAGCGACCGTTGCCGCTGGTCTTCGGGTGCGGGAGGATCACCTGCACGCCGTCGCGGCCGAGGTCGCTCCAGTCGCGGATCGCGCGCGGATTGCCCTTGCGCACGATGAACACCATCGTCGACGTGTAGGGCGAAGCGTTGTTCGGGAATTTCTTCGTGTAGTCGCGGGCGACGAGGCCCTTCTCGGCGAGGAAATCGACATCGGGCGACTGGTTCATCGTCACCACATCGGCCTCGAGTCCGTCGGCAACGGCGCGCACCTGCTTGCTCGAACCGCCGTGCGACTGGCGGATCTCGATCGTTTCGCTACTCTTCGCCTTCCAGTATTTCTGGAACAGCGGGTTGTAGTCCTTGTAGAAATCGCGCGCGACGTCATACGAAGCGTTGAGCAGGTTCAACTCGGCTGCAGCAGGCAAGGCGAAAGCTGAAGACAGCCCGAAAACGGCGGCGAATGCCAGGGGACGAAGCGAGCGGAACATGAAAGACTCCTCGGGAGCGGAACAGGCGCCCACTATACGGAGCCCCCCTAGACCGACAAAGTCTTTCGGCTTCTTTTCTTATTGCCAATGCGAATAAGGCATCCGAGGCGGTGAGCGGACCACGTTGCGCAGGCCGCCCTCGCGGCAACTCGTGCTGTCGCGCCAAGCAAAGGCCAGCGCCGCTGCCGGGGCGACTCAGCTTTCGTGCAGGCGATTCAGCTGCCGCCGGTCGCGCTTGGTCGGGCGCCCCTTCTGATCCGCAGTTGGCGTCGGTGCCAGCTTGCGCAGTTCGGCGGCTCGCGTGCGCCGACACAGGCTTTCGGCCGTTTCCTCGTAAAGCAGCTGCGCCTCCGGCGCCGGGCGGCGCTGCTCATTGAGCCCCTTGACGATCAGTTCACGCTCCTCGTCGCCGGCGCGGATACGCAGGCAGTCGCCGATCTTCACTTCCTTGGCCGGTTTGACGCTGCTGCCATTGAGCTTCACCTTACCACCATCGACCGCGTCGCTGGCGAGGCTGCGCGTCTTGTAGCAGCGGGCGGCCCACAGCCATTTGTCGACACGCACGTTTTTTCTCCGGAGTGGGTTGTTTCTGCCTCGGTGGCAGGCAGCCGCGAAGCATAGCCGCCTCGCCGCGTTTGGGGAACGCCGCGCGCCATCGCTGCGGCTTACTGGAAAGCGCCCGGCGAGGGCGAACTGCCCGGATGCGCCGGCTGGCTACCTACCGGGAACCTGAACTCCTCCGGCGGGAAGAGATCGACGCCGCGCGCCTGGCCGGGCAGGCGCACCGATCCGCGCAGCGGCGAGAAGCTGTTCAGGCGCAAGGGCAGGCCACCGTAATCGAGCAGATCGCGCCGTGCGACCGACTGATTGCCTTCGAAGCGGCCCTGCGCCGGTGCTGACAGCTCACCATGACCGCTGTACAGATTGTTGATCGCCCAGACATCGACGCCGTCTGCGAACTTGTCGGACCACACCTTGAGATAGTTGCCGGAATGCGCGTCGTTGAGCAGGGTGTTGTGCGCGAAATAGAGCGCGTTGTCGCTCCAGCGCTGACCCTCGGCGCCGTAGGAAACGAGTACCGGGTTGTCGGTCGTCGCGCTCTGCCCGATGACATTGCCGAGCACGTAGGCGACGCCGCCGTTGGGGAACTCAAGTTCGTACGCGGCACGCCCACCCGCGCCGTCGACCAGCAGGTTGTTGCGCACGACGCTCTCACGGGCGCGCGATTTCACGAGATGGCCACGATAGCCCTGTGCGAAGCGATTGCCCGTGAGCACGAAGCGGCCAATGGCACCGACGTAGAGCAGATGGTGCAAGCTGCCATCGTCGCGCGGCGCGGCAGAAAACTCGCTGTCGCTCACCGCCAGCGTCATTTCCGGCCGGTTAGCGGTGAGGATGCCGTTCTCGTTGTCGACGAAAGCGCAGCGCTGCACGACCAGGTCGCCGCGCTCGAAACGGATGCCGGCGCCGTTGCCGTCGGCCACGCGCGCACCGCGGAACTCGATATTCTCGATGCGCACACGGCCGCCGCGCACCACCCAGATCGCCTTGCCTTCAGCGCTCCTGCCGTCGGCCAGCATCACCGGCCGCGCACCGCCGCCGCGAATGAGCAGATTGTCCTGCGTCCATACCGCCGGCTGCCCGCGATAGTCACCGGGACGGATCTCGATCACCTCGCCGTCGCGCGCGAGCCTGGCCGCCTCGCTGATCGTCGTGATCTTCTCGCCACTGCCGACGATCATCGTCGCCGGCCGGCTCGAACCGCTGGCAACCAGCACCTCGGGACTTTTCGCGGGCACGGCAATCAGGCGGCCGTCGGCGCCGCGGCGGATTTCACCCTTGTAAACCGGTGGCGGCGCCAGCCCGTCCTCGCTCTGCGCGAACGCGCCGGACGACGCTGCCATGAGCAGCAGGCAAAGCAGGCAGGAACGAATGATGGCCTTCTCCGGGTGCGGGCGCAGGACTCGGACGATGAAACTGCGGCAAGCAGCGAAGCATTCTGGCACCGGCAAGCCAGGTTTCGAAATACCGCAAGCTGATGACTGGACGCAACTCAGCTCAATGGCATACGCTATTGCCGTAGCGATGACTCATCGGCGCGGCATCTGGCTAGTCGGAAAGGGCACAGGGAAAGTGTCAGCATCACGCCGCACCGCCCGACCTTGCATCATCTTTCTGGAGGCTCCAGCATGCTCATGAATTTCGCCCGCAACATCACCCGCGCTTCTCTCGCCGTCGCGCTGACTCTCGGCCTTGCCGGTGGTGTAGCGCTGCTACCCTTGACGGCGCAGGCCGAAGCCGTCCAGATCAAGACGCAGGTGCCCGGCTACTACCGGCAGATGCTCGGCAAAGCCGAAGTGACGGCGCTCTTCGACGGTGTCGTCGAACTCGACCGCAACCTGCTCAAGAACAGCTCACCCGGCGAAGTGCAACGCCTGCTGGCGCGCATGTTCGTCGCGTCTCCGAAACTGCAGACCGGCGTCAATGCCTTCCTGATCAACACCAGCGACAAGCTGGTACTCGTCGATACCGGCGCTGCCGGGCTGTTCGGGCCATCGCTTGGCCGCGTGCTCGACAACCTGCAAGCCGCGGGCTACTCGCCCGAACAGGTCGACGTCGTACTGATCACGCACCTGCACGGCGACCACATGGGCGGCCTGATCGGCAGCGACGGCAAGCCGGCCTTCCGCAACGCCGTCGTTCGCGTGCCGAAGGTCGACGCCGATTTCTGGCTGTCGGAAGACGTCGCGCGGCAGGCGCCGCCGGACAAGCAGGCGTTTTTCGCCATGGCCCGCAATGTCGCTGCACCGCTGATCGCCAGCGGGCAATGGCAGACCTTCGTGCTCGGCGACGATCTGGCGCCCGGGTTCACGGCAGTCAGCACGCCCGGCCACACACCGGGCCACACCGCCTACCTGCTGCAGTCGGACGGCCAGCAACTGCTGTTCTGGGGCGATCTGGTGCATAGCGCCGCCGTGCAGTTCGCCAAACCCGACGTCACCATGGAGTTCGATACCGACCAGAAGCAGGCTGCGGAAACGCGGCGCAGGATTTTCGCGCAAACGGCCGCCGACAAAGCGCTCGTCGCTGGCGCGCACCTGCCCTTCCCGGGGCTCGGCCACGTTCGCGCCGAAGCTCAGAAGAGCTACACCTGGGTACCGGTGGAGTTCGGCCCGGTGAAATGAACGGGGGCGAGCACCTTGAGGAAAAAGCGCTCGAACAGCTCGCCAACCTCGACCAGGACCTCGTTGAGACGGTGGTCGGCGTCGAGGACGTGCAGTTCGGCGGCGGAAGCCTGCGCGAAACGGATGCTGTGTTCGACCGGAATCACCTCGTCCTGCCAGCCACTGACGATGCAGGTGTGCAAGGCAGCGCTGGTCGGCGACTGCACTGCACAACCGGGCATGTAGAACGCCGGCGCCATCAGGAACAAGCCGTCGGGCTTGAGCGCTGGCGATGCGACCGTCGACACGTAGCCGCCCATGCTCGAGCCGACCAGCAGCAACTGCGCGTGCGGCGGCAGGTCAAGCGCGAGCAGGCGCCGCACGCGGGCATCGGCGTCGGGCAGGTCGCTGTAGTCAGGGCTGAGAACGGCGCCGCCGTGCCGCTCGGCAATGGCGGCCAGGTGGCGGATCTTGGAGCCCCACGGTCCGGACTCCTTGCCGTGGGCGAAGACGACGAGAGCATTCATGCGCGAATGATAGCCGAAGCCAGCCCGAAGACAGGCTACCGGGGCACGGAATAAGCGTTCGTTTACGCCCGCGGAGAGACGAAAGCGCATCGCGAAAATCCGCGCGAGCGCGCGGTAGAATGCCATCTGATTCGCATGGGGCGCCTTGGTGCGGGTTGGTGTATCCAGCGCAAGTTTCCGTAAGCAGCCAACAGGAGCAAGTCATGAATCGATCCGCTGCCAGCAAATGGCTTTCCCTTCCCCTCTTCTGCGGCGTGCTGGCAATCAGCGGTTGCGTCAGCAACGAAGCGAAGAAAACCGACGTTCCGGAAAAAACGGAAACAAGCACGGCGACCAAGCCAGCGCCGACGCCAGTCGCGGGCAGCGCGTGTAAGGACAGCAGCGCAGCCAAGAAATCCACCGGCAAGAAGCCGGCGAAAGGCAGCGCGCCCCAGGCCCCGGCATGTGCACCAGAAGAAGCACCGGCAAAGACAACGAGCAGCGGTGCGTATGACCTGTCGAAGAACAAGCCGGTGGCCGATTCGAGCAAGGTGGAAGCCGGCCAGGGAACGCGGGTCAAGGGAATCAACGACTGGGAAGGTGAGATCACCGGTATTCCGGCAGCGAACAGCAAGTTCACCCGGTTGAAGATCGGCATGCCGCTGCAGCAGGTCTTCGACCTCATCGGCCAACCGACCGACCAGGGCGCCTACATCACCGGCAAGGCATTCATTCCCTTCTACTTCGGCAGCGACAAATCCCGCTGGGAAGCCGTCTACAAAGGACAGGGCCGCCTCATCTTTGCCGACCAGGCTGGATTCGGCACCGCGCAATACCTGATCTGGATCATCCACAACAGCAACGAATACGGTTATCGCTGAGACTCCGGCCTGGCTGCGCCCCTGGGCGCAGCGGTGCTGAAAGTCGCGCTTCGCGCCCCGCTCGGCCGGCCTTGCCGCGGGCGTTTCCCGCGACGTGCCGCGTTGCGGAATTCTTGATTTGCCGGACAGTGCGCTAAGCTAGCGCGCTTCGACAAAGAGGATTGCCGAACGCGGCATCGATTCGCAAGACATGAGCAAGCCCGACGTACTCTGCTGCACTCCGTTTTCTCCCGCCGACATTGGCCGATTGTCTGCACAGCAAACCGAGCGTTTGCTCGGGATCGCCCTCTTCGGCAACGACCGGATCGAAGCGCGCGTCGCTTGTCCCGTCCAGCATGTCGGCGCCCCCTTGCTCGGCGGCACGCTTGCCGGAGAACTCTGGCTTGGCACCGGCGCCTGCCGCTCAGGCGTGCACGCCGACATCCGCTACTGCGTTGATGAACTGGCGCTTTACGGCGTCATCGAAATCGATGAACCGGCTTCCAGCGCGCAAGGCAGCACCCCGCTGCAGGCCGCAGTGGCTGACGCCTACCGCGAAATCTTCGCACTGCTCGATCGCGAAGGCTTTCCGCATCTGTGGCGCATGTGGAACTATGTGCCGGCGATCAACGCCAACAGCCACGGCATTGAACGCTACCGGCAGTTCAACATCGGCCGCCACCAGGCCTTTGTCGACTGCGCAAGACCACCCGCTCACAGCCCCGCAGCGTGCGCACTCGGCGTCGCCGCCGGGCCTGTTTCGATCGCATTCGTCGCCGGCCGGGTCGCCCCCATCACCATCGAGAATCCGCGGCAGCTGAGCGCCTACGCCTACCCCCCCGAATACGGGCCGCGCAGTCCGACCTTCTCGCGTGCCGTCCTCGTGCAACTGCCGGCGCAGGAACTGCTGTTCATTTCCGGAACGGCGAGCATCGTCGGCCATCGCACACTGCATGTCGGCGACGTCGTCGCGCAAACGCTGGAAAGCCTTGCCAATATCGCGGCGGTCATCGAGGAAAGCCGCCGTTTCTCGCTGGCGCCTGTGCGCGCCGAAGAATTCAGCTACCGCAGCTACATCCGCCACGGTGAAGATTTCGCGCGCGTGCGGGCGGCGGTCGAACGTGAACTCGGAGAAACAGCGGCGATGAGCTACGTGCAGGCGGACATCTGCCGCAGCGACCTGCTGGTAGAAATCGAAGCGTCCGCCTCGCTTGCCGGCGCGAACGTTCGGAAAACGCTGGCTTAAGGCGATAGCCAGGCCGGCGAAACCGGCAAGCGCGCTAGGCGCCGATCGCCGCCAACAGTTGTTGGCGCGGCGTATAGGCCATCAGCAGGTCGAGTTCGGCGACCTCGACCCCGCCGGTCGTGGCACGGGCATTGACCTGTACCGCCAGGGCAGCCATCTGGCGGCAATGGATGACAAAATCGACGTCGCGGTCGACCTCAACGGGACGCCTGAACGATGTCTTGCGTACCCCCGCGAGCACGCCGATCAGGTCGTCATCGAGCGTCCTGAGGTAGGGGTCGCCCGCGAGCAGGCCGGCCCCGGCAAGCTGTGCCGCGGCTTCAATCAAAAAAACGCCGGGCACCACGGGAAGCCCGGGGAAATGCCCCTGGATGATCGAATTGCTCAGCGGCCAGCGCGCGGCGCCGCGAAAATCGTGCGGCCCCTCGATCGTGAGTTGCTGGCAGACGAAGATGTCGCCGCGGTGCGGCAGCAGGCCTTCAATTCCTGCGCGATCGAGAACGAAAGGGTAAGCGAGCGGCGCTTCGCTCATGCCGCATACCGTCTGGCCAGCAAGGATACGTTGCTGCCGCCGAAGGCAAACGAGTTCGACATCACCGCATCAATCGGGCAGGCATGACGCGCCACCCGCGGTACGAAATCGAGATCGCAGCGCGGGTCCGGATCGTCAAGATACGCTGTCGGCGGCACCGATCCGCTTTGCAAGGCCATCAGGCTGATCATGAACTCGAGAATGCCGCTGGCGCCGATCAGGTGGCCGTGCATCGACTTCGTCGAACTGACCATGAGCCGGTCGGCGGCGTCGCCGAACACCTTGCGGATCGACTGCGTTTCGACGACATCACCGGCATCGGTCGCCGTGCCATGGGCGTTCAGGTACTGAACCTGCGCCGGACTCAACCCGGCCATGTCGAGCGCCTGCTGCATCGCGTTGACCTGTTCGGCAACCGATGGCGCCGTCAGATGTTCAGCATCGCTGCTGCAACCATAAGCACTCAGCTCGGCAACGACCTTCGCCTGACGACGGCTGGCGCGCGCCTCGCTCTCGAGCACCAGCGCGGCGGCGCCTTCGCCGAGAACGAAGCCGGTGCGACTGCGCGAAAAAGGCCGGCAGCTGCTGGCGGGATCGAGCGGATCGGGCTTGGCCATGACGCGCAAGGCGTTCCAGGCGATCATCGTGCCCGGCGTCAGCATCGCTTCGGTGCCAAGGACGATCGCCGCGTCAAGATAGCCGTGGCGGATGGCACGAAATGCTTCGCCGATCGCCACTGCAGAGGACGCGCACGCAACCGAATAGGTATTGCTCGGACCGTGCAGACCGTAGCCCATCGACACCAGCGCCGCGGCCGCGTTGCTCATCATGCGCGGCACGGTCAGCGGGTGCATGATCGTCGGATTCTTGTGCGCCAGCGCCGGGTCAAGGAGCGTCTGATAGAAGCGCGAATACAGCGCGTCAATCGAATGCGCACCGCCGAAACCGATACCGGCGAAGACGCCGAAGCGACGGGAATCTTCCGGAGCAGCAGCGATGCCGGCGGCCGACATCGCCTCGCGCGTCGCCACCAGCGCGAACTGGGTGGCGCGGTCGATACCCGCATATTTGCGATCGAGCAGGGGCTCAGGCTCCGCAGCGGCGGGCGCCACCAATACCTGCGGCAGCCATTTGCCGATTTCCGCGGGTGCAGCGCAAATCGCGCTGCGGCCGGAAAGAGCACCGGCAAACGTGCTCCGGCTATCGGCCCCGAGCGGACTGATCGCGCCCAGGCCGGTAATCAGTACCTTGTTCAAGTCAGGCTTCTGCTTTGGCGAACGCCAGCTCCGGCAGTTCGCCGTTGAAGTGCTCGCGGATCGCGCTCTCGATGTTCGCGACCATGTCGGCGAAACTCATCTGCATGTAGCGCATCGGGTCGGGCAGCTGGAAGCCACACTGATCCTCGATCTCGAACAGCATCTCGACCATATCTAGCGAATCGAGCCCCAGATCGGCGACTTGCAAACTAGGAAGGTCGAACTTCGCAGGATCGACCTGCTTGTTGGTAACGAGGTAATTTTTGATCAGGTCTTCTAGCATATGCGTGACGCTGCTGCGGCCGATATCGAGCACCAATCACGACACCAATCCGGCACGTCCGCAATGCGGGCCCCCGCTTGATTTGTCATGGGCAAAATGACGCGTGCTGAAACCGCTCTTACTTGATGCCCACGAGAAGCCACACAGCGTCGGCGGCGATTATACATTAGAATCCGTGACCATAAAAAAGGCGCAACCCTCACTTTTCGAGGCGCAGCGTGGCCATCCGCAATCGTGAAAATGGCCGTAATCGATCAAGAGAAAATTCCATGAGGGTTGGTTCGGGCCTGTTGTTTCGCATTGGCCAGATATTTCTGTTCTATCTCCTGCTGCTCTGGCTGGCGGTCATGCTCCTCGCCGGCAACATCGCCGCCTTGCCCTTGCTGCTGACGCCGCGCGCGTTTCGTGAACCGCTGATGCAACGCGCGATCAGCGCCACCTTTCGCCTGTTTCTCGATGTCAGCGAGCGCAGCGGCCTGATGGTGCTCGACCTGGGCGCGCTCGACGTCCTCAATCGGCAACGCAAGATGCTGCTCGTAGCCAACCACCCGAGCATGATCGACGTCTTCCTGATCATTTCGCGGGTACGGTCGGCAATCTGCCTGATGAAGGCGAGTATCAGCAGCAACATCTTTCTCGGCGTCGGCGCCTACATGGCCGGCTATGTCTCCAACCGTCACGTCAGCTTCATGTTGCGCAACGCCGCCACGGCGGTCGAGAAAGGCAGCCTGCTGCTGGCTTTCCCGGAAGGAACGCGGACGACGCGGCAGCCGGTCAACGACATGAAACCCGGTGTCGCACTGATCGCCAAACGCGCCAACGCCCCCTTGCAGACGATCCTGATTTCGACCAACTCGCCCTATCTGAGCAAGGGCTGGAAGATCTGGCGAGCGCCGCAATTCCCGCTGATCTACAGGGCAAGACTGGGCCAGCAGTTGCGGGCGTGCGACTGCCCGGCGAAGACCGCCAATACGGTGCAGTCGTACTTCGAGCAGGAACTCGCTTACTCGATCGATCCGCGCATGCGCGCCTGACGTGATGACCGCATCCAGAACACACCTGGTCCTGATTCCCAGCTTCAATACCGGTCAGCGCGTATTCGACACGGTGCGCGCAGCGCGCGCGCAATGGAACCCGGTCTGGGTAGTCATCGACGGCAGCAGCGACGGAACCGACGCCGGTCTGGCCGAAATGGCGGCGAACGATGCCGGACTGACGGTGATCGCCCTGCCGGAAAACCGGGGCAAGGGCGCTGCCGTTCTGCACGGTCTTGACGTCGCCGCGCAGCAGGGTTTCACCCATGTGCTGTGCATGGACGCCGACGGCCAGCATCCGGCGGATCTAATCCCCGAGTTCATGGCCTGCTCGCAAGCCCGGCCGGGCGCCATGGTGCTCGGCGTGCCGGTATTCGACAGCAGCGCCCCGGCCCTGCGCGTTAAGGGGCGCAAGATCTCCAACTGGTGGGCGAATCTGGAAACCCTGTGGGCCGGCATCGGCGACTCGCTCTATGGCTTCCGCATCTATCCGGTGGAGCCGCTACGGCGCGTCATGCACGCTCAGCGCTGGATGCGGCGCTTCGATTTCGACCCGGAGGCGGTCGTTCGCCTCTGCTGGCGCGGCGTCATCCCGGTGAATCTGCCGGCGCCGGTCAGATACCTCAGCGCTGCCGAAGGCGGCGTTTCGCATTTCAACTACTGGCGTGACAATCGCCTGCTGACCTGGATGCACATCCGCCTGATGTTCGGTTTCGCATTGCGTCTGCCGATCCTCATGTTCCGGCGGCTTGCCTCGTCACCCACCCGGAAATCTTTATGACCGACAGCGTCAACACCACCCCTGCCACGCTCGCGCCGCACGTTCCGCTCACCGACTACTACCCGCATGCGACGGCGCGGGCGGGCTTTGTCCGCGAGATGTTCGACAGCACTGCCGAGGACTACGACCGCATGGAAAGCGTCCTCGGCTTCGGTACCGGCATGTGGTATCGCGGCCAGGCGCTCGAACGTGCCGGACTGAAAGCCGGAATGAAGACGATCGACGTCGGTATCGGCACCGGCCTCGTCGCCCGCGAGGCGGTGCGCATCGTCGGTGACGCCAGCCTCGTCACCGGCGTCGACCCGAGCGTCGGCATGATGGCCAACGCCAAGCTGCCGGAAGGGGTCAATCTGGTCGAAGGCTTCGCCGAAGCGATTCCTTTTCCCGACGCGCATTTCGACTTCCTCAGCATGGGCTACGCGCTGCGCCACATCAGCGACCTGTCGCTCGCCTTCGATGAATTCCATCGCGTGCTCAAGCCCGGCGGCCGCCTCTGCCTGCTCGAGATCACCTGCCCGGAAACGGCCATCGGGCGATTCCTGCTCAAGATCTACATGAAGGGTCTGGTGCCGCTGCTGGCGCTGGTCGTCGGCCGCAAGGCCAACACGCGGCGACTCTGGCGCTACTACTGGGACACCATTGAAGCCTGCGTGCCGCCGGCGCAGATTCTGGCGGCGCTGCGTGCTGCCGGCTTCACCGATGTGCAACGTCACATTGAAGTCAAAGGCATGAGCATCCTCGCCGAATACCAGGCGACCAAGTCCGCGCCGGTGGCGTCAGCATTGCCCGGCAGCGACGGAGCAGCAGCGCAAGGCAACTGAGCACAAGGGTTTCGCCGTGTCCGTCCCGCGCATGCTGGCGCATCTGTTCCTCGAGCGCCTGTCCCGCCAGGAACTGCCGCGGGTGCCGGAAGCGGACGCGGTGATGGAGGTTCCCGAGCAGATCGCCGCGTTCGCCGACAGCGGCGCCGAAAACGGCATTCTCGCCTGGCTCTACCTGTTTCACAGTCTGCAGTCGGCGCCGCTGATCCGTCCGGGTGATACCGTACTCGATCTCGCTTGCGGGCCCGCCAATCAACTGCTGCGCATCGCGCAGCTGAACCCGCAGGCGCAGTTCATCGGCGTCGACGCGTCGGCGCGGATGCTCGAACAGGCGCGGGCGACCCTTGAGCGCAATCAGGTCGGCAATGTCAGCTTGCTGCAGGACGACATCACCTGCCTGCGCACGGTCAAGGATTCGTCGGTCGACTGCGCGCTATGCACGATGTCGCTGCATCACCTGCCCGATGTGCACGCGCTGCAGCAGACGATGCACACGACGCGACGCGTTCTCAGACGCAGGGGCGGAGTCTATCTGGCCGACTTCGGTCGCCTGAAGCATCGCGCTACGCAGAATTATTTCGCCTACGACCGTGCCGACTGCCAGTCGGCACAATTTACCCGCGACTTTCTGAATTCGCTGCAGGCCGCCTTCAGCGTCGAGGAACTCGCGCAGGCGACGGCCGTCTTCGATGACGAAGTGCGGCAAAGTCAGACGGCGCTGGCACCGTTCATGGTCGTCCTCAAGACGCCTCCCCGCCGTCAGATTGACGATGCGACGCGAGGTCTGGCGCATGCGCTGCACGCACAACTGAGCGCCGGGCAACGACGCGACTTCAACAATTTCGACCGCTGGTTCCGCGCCGCAGGAAATCCCTCGGCGCTGGCGCTGAAGTAAGCCGCTTCAGGACTTCAGATCATTCCGCCATTGACCGAGATGATCTGCCCGGTGATGTAAGACGCCTCGTCCGAAGCCAGGAAACCGACCAGCGCGGCGACTTCGCCAGGAGTTCCGGCGCGCTTCATCGGCACCAGCCGTTTGATCGCTTCGCCGTCGAAGCTGCCCTCGATCATCTCCGACTCGATGATTCCCGGCGCGACGGCATTGACCGTAATGCCGCGGCTCGCCAGTTCGAGCGCCAGTGACTTGGTCGCCGCATTGACCGCGCCCTTGGCCGCCGCGTAATTGGTCTGCCCGCGGTTTCCGGTCAGTGCGGCGATCGACGAGATGTTGACGATGCGCCCCCAGCGCGTGCGGATCATCGGCATCGTCAGCGGCTGCGTCACGTTGAAAAAACCGTTGAGCGAGACGTCGATGACGCCCAGCCACTGCTCGCGGCGCATTCCCGGGAAGGGCGCGTCGTCGTGGATTCCGGCACAGTTGACCAGCACCTGGACCGGAGCGCTTTCGAGCAGCGTCGCCAGCGCAGTCGCCGTCGCGGCGGCGTCAGCGACGTCGAAACAGACACTCTCGGCAGCCCCGCCTGCGGCGAGCAGTTCATCGCGCAACTGGTTTGCTGCCGCCAGATTGCGGTTGGCGTGAATGATGACGTGCAGTCCGTCGCTGGCAAGACGCCGGCAGATCGCCGCGCCGATGGCGCCGCTGCCGCCGGTGACGAGTGCGCGCTTCATGACTGGCTCGCATCGAGAATGACGCCGGCGCGACCGCTGAGCAGCACCTCGTCGTCAGCACACAGACTGAAACGGTAGAGCACGTTCGTACCGTTGCCCGACAGCCGCTCGGCGCTCACTTCGAGGTCGCCGGCCCGATCGTCGAGACGCGGATGCTGCCAATGCACGTCGCGCACGCTGACCAGATAACCGGCGGCCGGCGCCGTGTCGCTGCCGGCAAGCAGCGCGCCATGAACGGCCATCGCCTGCGCGGCATACTCGATGCCGGCGGTGATGCCGAGTTGCCCGCCAGCACGCAGCGGATTGTTTGGCAGGCGGTGGCTGCTGGCGCGACAGACGATCGCGTCGGCGCTCCACTGATCGACGGCATCGAGCAGACACATGTCGCCGGCGTGCGGAATACGTGCAGCAATCCAGGCGCGATCGATCACGGCGCCACCTCGACTGCGAGTTCGAGCGCGTCGATATACTCGATGACGACACGGCCGCTGCTGCGCCGCGCCAGCAGCTCCAGCAATGGCAGACTGCGCGCCGCCGGCACGCTGTGCCGCAGCGACTCGAGCTGCGCATCGGCCATCGTCGTCGGTGCCGCCCGACAGAGCTGCAACGCAATCTTCGCCTGCGCCGCGGCGGTTTCCCGCGGATTCAGGAGCAGCGCGACGCCAAGCGCGTGCGGAATCGGGCGCAAGGCATTCAGCGGCTCGGGATAAGCGGTATCAAAGGCCAGCAGCAGACAGGGCTTGCCGCTCGTCACCGCCTGCATCGAGGCTTCGAGCAGGCCAGCGGCGAAGGTGGCGTCGTAGGCGCACAGGCTGGTTGACGGCGCCATGCACCCGGTGGCGATGCTCCAGTAGCCGGCAGGAGCGTTGTGCACCGAGTTGTGGAAGCGCGTCGGCGATACCGAGCGATCGTTGGAGGCGAGCGTCTCGAGCAGATTGTGGCAGTTTTCGCAGTCGCCGCCGGTCGAGGAGAAGACGGTCGGCAGCAGCGCCGGATCGGCATCCGCAGCACGTACCGCCTCGAAGCCGATGGCCATCGACAGCTTGATCGCCAGCCCGGCGCGACGACGTTCGGCGGGCGGCAATGCTTCGGCAGCCGGCAACCTGATCGCCTCGATCGCGAACGCGCTGCTGCCGTCGAGAACCGTGCGCGCCTGCGCCCAACCCGGCAGACCCGGGCCGAACAGGCCGATGCCATCAACGTAGAGGGAAAGAGCGCTCATGCCGACACCCTGGACAAGGCAAGACTGCAGTTGCTGCCGCCAAAACCGAAAGAATTGCTGAGCACATGGCGCAGCGGCCGCTCAAGATTGGCCAGCAGATAGTGACAGCCGAGTCGCGGGTCGAGCTGCTGCGTACCGACGCCACCGGGCGCGAAATCGTGGGTGAGCGCCAAGGCACAGATGACCGCTTCGACGCCGCCGGCGGCACCGAGCGTATGTCCGGTATGGCCCTTGGTCGAACTGCATGGGGTCTGTGACCCGAACAGCGAGACGACGCCCTTGTCCTCGGCGGCGTCGTTGCTCGGCGTCGAAGTCCCGTGCAGGTTGATGTAGTCGATGTCGGCGGTCGTCAGGCCGGCCATGTCGAGCGCAGCCTGCATCGCGATACGCGCGCCAAGCCCTTCCGGATGGGGCGAGGACATGTGATGCGCATCGCTCGATTCACCGACCCCGGCGACGATGACTTCGCCGGGAAGTGCGTTGGCCGCGTCGCTGACCAGCGCGAACGCCGCACCCTCGCCGATGGAGATGCCGTCACGACCGGCATCGAAGGGGCGGCACGGATCGGCCGAAACGAGTTGCAGCGAATTGAAACCGTACAGGGTGGTCAGGCACAGCGAATCGACACCGCCGACAACGGCCGCGTCGATCAGGCCACAGGCGATCATCCGCCAGGCGCTAGCGAAGACCTTGGCACTCGACGAACACGCCGTCGACACGACGTAGGCCGGCCCGGTCAGCGCGAAGTAGCTGCGCACGAAATCGGCGACCGAATAGCTGTTGTGGGTATGCCGGTAATCGTAGTCGGCCGGTAGCGCACCGCTGTGCGGGTCGAGGTGGCGATAGGCGATTTCCGAACTGAGGATGCCCGACGTGCTGGTGCCGAGAAAGACGCCGACGCGATCGTGGCCATGGCGCGCGATCGCCTCGCGCACGCGCTCGGCAAAACCGTCCTGTTCGAGCGCCAGCTGGGCGAGCCGGTTGTTGCGACAGTCGAAAGCCGCCAGATCTGCGCGCACCGGCCGTTCGTCGAGTCCGTCGACCTCGCCGAGACAGGTGTCCAGATCGACCGTTTCCCAGTGCTTGCGCACGACGCCGCTGCGCATTTCGCGCAATGCCACCAGGGTCGGTGCCAGACCCGCGCCAAGGGCGGTGGTCAGCGTATAAGCCTCAAGACGAAGTCCCTTCATTTTCCCACCCGTGCGACAACCATGACGTTTGCGAAAGGTGTGCCGGCACTCATGGCGCGTGTCTGCACGGAAAAACCGCGACTCTCGAGTACGGACACCCAGTCCGCCAGCGGGCGGCACCAGGTCGGCGCAATGCGATGGCCCTGCGCGAACGAGATGCAGCGATCGACGAACTGACTGAAGGCAAACCGCCACCCGCTGCCGGCATCACCGACTCGCGTGACGAAGACACCGCCACCGCCGAGCGCGGCCCTGATCCGGTCGAGCAGGCGTTCCTGTTCGACATGCGGGATGTAATGCAGCACGTCGAGGATGGCCACCGCGTCGACGTCGCCCATTTCGGCGGCACGCATGTCGCCGCCCTGCAACTGGACGCGGTCGCCGTGCAAGGGCTGCAGCGCGCGGTTACCGCAATCGGCTTCGCGCGCCATCAGTTCGACGCCGCGAAAGCGCAAGCCCTTTGGCGGAACCGTACTCGCCGACCATAGCCCACGCGCGGCCAGGCGTTCGGCCGCCAGCAGCCACGCCGCCAGCAGGCCGCGACCGCAACCCAGATCAAGAACACGCGCGTTGTCGGGAAACACCGCCTCGTCGATCAGTGCGGCAAAAATCGGATCGCCGGCAAGCTTGCCGCGAGCCCAGCGATAGTTGAAGGCGCCACTGTCCCGATAGGGGTCGCTGGCGGCGTCGAGAAGTCGTTTTTTTAATTGATCTTGCATGCGGAGCGAAGTGTAACGGGTTTGAGTCGGCGCACGGCAAGTTCGCCAAGCAGGCGCGGTAGAACCTCGACGATGACTGGCTTGCCCTCGGGCGTGCGGGCGCTGTGACCATCGTGCAGGAGCAGGATGTCGCCGGCGGCAAGATCGCGCGTCAAGCGACGAAGAATGCGCTCGGCATCGGCGCAGCGCGTATCGTAGCCGCGGCGCGTCCACGTCGCCAGACGCAGGCCGAAGCGGTGCAGCACCGGATCGAGAAACGGATTGCGCAAGCCGGCAACGGCGCGGAAGAACTCGGGCTGGCGTCCGGTTAGGCTAGCCAGCGTCGCCTGATTGCTGCCGATCTCGACCGACCAGGCACGCGGGCCGAACAGTGAAGATGAATTGCGATGGCGCTGACCGTGATTCTCGATGTCGTGCCCGCCGCTGACGATGTCGCGGCAGAGTTGCGGGTGCGCCAGCGCCCGTTCGCCGATGCAGAAAAAGGTCGCGCGCGCGCCGTGCGCGGCAAGAATGGCGAGTACCTGCGGCGTCACTTCCGGGTCAGGACCGTCGTCGATGGTGATGGCAACCTCGCCGCGCTGTGCCGCAGCCGCCGGCAGGCGGAGCAGATTGTCGCCGAGCAGCGTACTGCGCGGCCACAGCCCGGCGGCCATGAGCAGCGAATGATTGACGAAGATGATGGCCAGCGCCCACGGCCACAGCTCGAAGCGCCAGACCAGCAGCACGGGCACACCCAGATGCAGCAGCACACTCGCGACGATGGCCGGTGTCGGACGCCATGCGCTCATGCCCTCTCCTCCGCCGGTGCGGCAGAAGCGGCAGTAAGGGCAGACGCGAGACTGCCGCGGTCGAGCCAGTCCCGCCATAACTCGCGCCAGGTCGGCCACGCGTGTGTTCCGGCAACGAAGTGCACGCGCTCTTCAGGGAGCAGGCTGGCCAATTGGCGCTGCCCGGCCAGAAATCGGTCTTCGCTGCCGCAACCGAAAGATACCGGCGTGCGCCACTGCCCGGCGCCAGCCTCGGCGCACAGCCAGCGCCACCAGACGCGCTCGTCGCCGAGCCCGCTTTGTGGCGTTGTCGCCCACTCAGCCGGACCGCCGGCGGCGGCGATTTCGGCAAGGATGTCGCCGGTGCCCGGATACGGAGCGAGCAGATGAACGCCAGCGAGGTCGCCGGGATGCGCGGCCGCGTAGTACAGCGCATTGAAGGCGCCAAGCGAAATGCCGGCGAACCAGATCGACCGGTAGCCCGCCGCCTGCGCCGGCTGGATGACGTGTTCGCGCAAGGCGGCAACGACGGTTCCCGCCATCACCTGCGCGTAGCCGACTTCGGCCATCAGGATGTCGGTGGCGATACCGCGGGTCCGCACTTCCCCGACGAAGCCCTGCTCGATGAAGTCCTCGAGCTGCGCCTGCGCCGGCGGCAGGAGCACCAGCAGCGTCTCCTGCCGACGCGCAGCGTCGAAGCGGTCAACGAGCGTGCGCATGGTCATGGGCACGCGCAAGGATGGCGGAGAAAGCCAGCGCCAGCAGGGCCCCGGGGCCAACGGTGGTGCCGATCGCCGCGAGGATCGGTACCTTGGAGAAACCGAGAACACCGAAGCTGGCGACGGTCGCGAGGTTGGCGACGAGCAGCGAGACCAGCATCTGGCGCACGTCACCCCGGGTTTCCGGCTGCGCGCCACTGTCGAAGAACAGTGCGTAGTTGGTGCCCAGGGCAACGACCAGGAGCAAGCCGATCAGATGCAGGATGGTCAGCTGCGTGCCGCTGGCAACGAGCACCGCCGTCACGCAGAGAACGGCACCGGCCAGCGGCAGCGTGATGCGCAGCGCCCGCGACAGCGAGCGCAGTGCCAGCAGCAGCATGACGAGGATCGCCAAGCAACCAAGTCCGGAGAGGATCAGTGCCTCGCGCAGATAGCTGTCGAAAATGCTCGTCGTCTCTTCCAGCAGGTCGATCGCCGCCACCGCGTCGAGGCCCGCGGCGGCAAGTGCGGCGTCGACGCGGCGCAGATCGATCTCCTCATCATGTGCGCCGTCCGGCGCGCGCAGCGGCATCAGCACGAGATAGTCGTGTTCGCGCTTGATCAGCAGCGAATCGAGCAGCGCTTCTGCCGAGCTGCCTTTGACATCGGCGCGACCGAGCAGCGGCCGAGTACGTGCCGCCTCTAGATCGCCGATAAAGCCGTCGAGACGCTCGGCCTTGATCGGCATGCCGGCGACGGCGCCGGCGAGGCGGGCGCGTGCTTCCGGCCCGGCGGGCAAGGCCGCCTGACGCGCGCGCTGCGCGGCGCTGCTCGGCAGGACGAAGGCCGGCGAATTGAAGCCGCCGATGATCTGCTGTGTGCTCAGTTCGCGCAAGACGCTGCCAACACGCTCGGCATAGACCAGCGCCGACTGCTCGTCGCTGGCCGTGAAACTCGCCATGTAGCGCAGATTGGTGCCACCGAGGTCGCTGCGCAACTCCGTGTCGAGTTGCTGTTCCGCAGCCGACACCGGGCTGAGCGCCGACAACTGGCGATTCCAGATATCGCCGGCACGCAACAGGACGATCGCGGCAGCGGCGATCAGCAGGTAGATCAACCAGCGCAATCCGGTCGCGCGGTCGATCAGCGAATCGAGAATGCGCGCCGGGCGCGTCAGATCACGCACCGCCATGTCCGCCGACATCAGTTGCGGCAATACATAGCGGGTGACCAGCGCAGCGGCAACGAGGCCACTGATCGAGTACAGGCCCAGTTGCGCGAGACCGGGGAAACTCGACCAGAGCAGCGCGGCAAAGCCGGCGATCGAGGTGAGGACGCCAAGGCGGATCGTCCGCCAGAAGCCATCGGGATTATTGCCGCCGGCACGCTGCACGAAGAGGTAGATCGAATAATCCACCGCCTCGCCGATCAGCGTCGTGCCAAAACCGAGGGTCAGACCATGCACGTGACCGAAGACCAGGCTGACCGCGGCAATACCGGCGGCGGCGCCGGAGGCCACCGGCAACAGGCCGAGGCCGAGCAGGCGGAACGAGCGATAGACCAGCAGCAGCAGGCAGACCACCAGGATGATGCTGGCCACCGCCAACCGGCTGACCTCGGTTTCGATAGTGTTGCGCGAAGACACCGAGAGGACGCTGGTGCCGCTCATCACCAGCCGGGTCGCGGCGTCGCGCTCGGGAATGCGCTCGAAAGCGGCGCGGATCGCTTCGATCGCGGCGGCCTGCGCGTCGGTGTTCAATCCGGAATCGCGAATCTGCGCCAGGATCAGCGCCCGCTTGCCGTCGCTCGACGCCCAGGCTCCCGCCTGACTGCGTGGCTGGCTCTCGCCGGAAAACTGTTCGAGGATGCGCAGCGTCTCGCCGGTGGGGTCGCGCGGCAGGATGGCTTTCAGGATCAGGCCGGCGTCGCCCGAGAGGGCGGCGATCGAATTCCCGATCGACTGGCGCAGGCCGCTGTCGGAAAAGTGCTCGGCATCAACAACCGGACTGAGCAGATAGCGATTGTCGAAGAAGTACTTGCGGTCCTTGTCCTGCGTTTCGGCGGCGCCATTCTGCACCGCCGAGAAGGCCGGATTGGCGCGGAGCTCTTCGGCCAGCGCCAGCGACAGACGGGCGCGTTCGGCGGCGTTGCCGCCTTCGATGCCGATGATGACCAGACGCGCAATGGCGCCGTCGCGCAACTGATCGACCAGCATCTGCTGGCGCGCAGTCGGCGCCTTGGGCAGGAAGGCCGACAGATCGGCGACAAAATGCGTCTGCGCGATCACCCAGACGCAGGCCAGCATCAGGCCGGCCCAGACCGACAAGGCGAGAGCGCGCCCCGGAAGCTTCATTTTGCGACGCTGGTGATGGTCATTTCCGAGCGGTCGCCATCAGCCTGCTCGAACTCGATGGTACGGACCGTCGCCTGCGCACCGGCGATGCGGATGCGGCTGATCACCGCGAGCATGCGCGACTGCGAGGGCACCAGAACGAGTTGCCACTTGTCGGCGGAACCGCTCAGCTCGACGGTATAGAACTTCTCCAGCGCGGCACGATCGCCGGCGAGCGTGGCGCGGATGCTGTCCACAAATGCCGACACTTCCGGATGGTCCTGAAGCGACAGGCTGATCCGCCGCTTTTCCGCCTGATCGATCGTCAGCCGGTCACCTTCGAGCAGCAAGGTCTCGGGCTTCGGCTTCAGCGTCCGCTTTTCAAGCCGGTCGGGAGCGGTGAAAGCGAGCTCTCCCGACGACTCGAGCGGACGGTCGAGAATGCTCAGGGTCTTCTTCTCGGTGAAGGTCGCGCGACCGGATTTCTGCTGCGCGAGAAGCTGCATGAGGTCGTTCACTCCCCAACTGCCGGCGCTCGCCAGCGGCGAGAGCAGAACGAGAACGAGAACGACGAGGGTACGCGACAACAATCGGTCAGGCATGTTCGGCAGTTTCCCAGAAATCATAGAAATTGAACCAGTTGAAAGGCGCGGCGCGGCAATGTCGCTCAAGCGCGGCGACATACTTTTCAAGCAGCGCGCGCACGTCGGCGTCCCTGCCGGCGCTGGCGCCGGAAGCAAAGTCTTCGAGCAGCTCGAAGTGAATGTCATAACGATTGCCACCCAGATGCAGGCCGGCCATGAAGTAAACCGGATGGCGCAGCATCGCCGCCATGCGGAACGGGCCGGTAGGAAAACGGGCTGGTGCGCCGAGGAAGGGCAGGCAGATGTACTGGTCCGAACCGGCCGCGCGATCGGCGAGTACACCGACGAGCACGCCCTCCTTCAGCTTGTGATGGATCGAGAGGATCGCGTCGAGTTTGCCGAGCGCGATGATGTCCTGCATCGCCCGCGGATTGATCGCCGACAGCGTTTCGTTGATCTGCCGGGCGTTCTCCGGATACATCGCCATGCACACCTTGAGGCGCTCGTTGTTCCGCGCCAGCGAACGCAGGACCTCGAAACTGCCGAGGTGCGCGCCGAAGAGCAGAAAACCGCGGCCGGCATGCGGCTGATCGAGAGCCTCGCTGCCCGAAGCGTGCAGGTCGAACAGTTCGTGCCGGTCGTTGAGCAGATAGACGCGATCGTGAATGGTCGAGGCGAAAATCAGGAAATGGTAATAGAGATCGGCCCATGTCACCGGCCGCCCCAGGCAACGGGTGAGGTAGTTGCGTGACGCAGCGCGGGCGCGCGGCACGGCCAGCAGGAAATAGAGCGCGATGAAGTAGAGAACGATGCGCGACGCTTGCCGACCGAACAACAAGGACAGCCAGCGCATCACGAACAGCCAGAAACGGTTGCCGCGCTCGCGACGCCGCATCCATTCGGGCGTTTCACCGCCCTGACCGGCTTCCTGCCCGCTCACGCCGACGCCTTCGCGGCGAGCAGGAAGCGGCCGTCGGCGACTTTCTGTTCGCCGCTGCGAATCAGGAAACGCACCCCGGCAGGCTCAAGGCTCCACTCGATGCGCATCGCTTCGGCAGGAAGCGCCGGACGATGAAACTTCGCCGTCGCCAGACCGGCTAGCGTCAGGCCGGTCGCCGACTCGACCGCGCGCTGCGCCGCATCGAGCAGGGCGACGCCCGGAACGATCGGCCGTCCCGGAAAGTGCCCCGGAAACATCGGATGTTCGACGGGAAACAGCAGCGGCACCGCAGCTGGCGCCTGATCGCCGCCGAGATGCGCTTTGATCAGTGCCTGCAGCGTCGCCGCCTGGACTTTGCCATTGCCGTCACGTGGAATGAGGTCCACGAAAATGATCGGGCGCGGCAGGAAAACCGGATCCAGCTGCGGGCGCAAGGCCGAGAGGATTTCGTTTGCGCTGACGCCGGGAGCGACGACGAAAGCCGCCAGCCGCCGCGCCTCATCGTCGCGGCCAGCGGGCGGCAGGCAGAAGACGCCATCGCGTACACCGGGCACCCTGGCGAGCAGGTGATTGAGCATGGCCAGCGAGGTGCGCTTGCCGACTACATTGATCATGTCCGCCTTGCGGTCGAGCAAGCTGAACTCGCCCGGACCGAGCATTTCGACGTGGTCATTGAGCGCTTGCGGCGCTTCGAGATGACCGCCGCTGACGAAGGTTTCCCCGTTTTCCTGGCGCATGGTGATTCCGGGCAAAACCTGCCAGTCCAGCTGCCGGGCAGGACGCCGCGTCGCCAGCTGCCCGGTTTCGGTCGAGCCGTAGATTTCCAGCAGCGGCGCGCCAAAGCGCTCCTCCGCACGCGCCGCCAGCGCCGGCGACAGGGGCGCGGTCGCCGACAGCAACGCCGCGACCGCCGGCATCTCCACATCGGCATCGAGCAACTTGGTCAGATGGAACGGAGTCGTCACCAGCAGGCGCGGCGCCGGCAACTCGGCCAGCGCCGCAGCGACGTCGGCCGGAAAAAACGGCGTTCGCGCCGACATCCGTCCGCCAGCCCAAAGAGGGAGCAGGACGCTCGATTCAAGGCCGTACATGTGGCGTAGCGGGACCGTGCCGATCACCGAGCAGCGGCCACCTGCGGCGTCCCAAAGGCGTTCGGCACCGGCGGCGATGGCCAGCCACATGCGGCCGAAGGTCTTGAAATGCGGCTGCGGCGTTCCTGTCGAACCGGAGGTGAACACACAGGCAATGCGTTGCTCGCAGGCGATGCGCGGCATTTCCGGGCGCGGCCCGGTGGCCGGTACCGCCTCGCCGACGCGCAGGTAGTTCACGCCGGCCAGGGGCGATACATCCTGATCGCCGAGACAGACCAGATGTGGAACGCCGGCACAAACTGCGGCCAGATGCTCGACCGCCGGGGAATTCGGCAGCAGGCTCAAGGCACCACGGGAAATGGCCGCGAACAGACCGACCGCAAACCAGTAGCGGTCGTGACTGAGGTTCAGGACATGCGCCCCCTCGGGCAGGCGTTCGGCCAGCCAGAGGATGTCGCACAGGAAATCATCGCGACAAAGCGCCTGCCCGTCACGATAGGTGAGCACTTGCTCCGGAGGGAAATCCGGCAACAGCGGCAGCGTTTCAATCGAGGGTGTGACACTCATCAGGGGCAACGCGACGTGAATCCCGCCGCCCTAACGGCGAGAAAAGTTGTTATAGGCCTGGATGGTTTCGGCGATGCCGAAGTGCGGCCGATCCGGGATCGCACGGCAGCGAATGAGGTATTCGCCGACAAACATGATGCCGAGCAGGATCGGCGTCAGCAGGATGGCGAATGTCGACCAGGCAACGAGCGGCGCGAAAAAGAAAAGCAGCACCGACAGCAGTGCGCTGACGAAGAAGAAGATCGTCCACGCCAGCGTGACCTTCCACGTGTAGTGGAGATACTTTTCGTCCGGGCGCGAGTTCAGCGCAAAGCAGGCAATGCGCGAACACAAGGCGCTTTCGTCCGACCCCAGCGTTGCCCCGAACATGATGCCGAGCGAAAGCATCGTTCCGGCGTGCTGCACGAAGTACAGCCAGGCGACGTGCGTGCGCATGAACTCGAGATTGAGGACAAAGGCCACACCAAGCGCCAGACAGAGCAGGACCAAAGGCACGCGCGCGCGCGAATTCCAGGCCGTGGCCAGCGCGATCGCGAACATCGGAACAACACCGACGATCAGCGCGATCAGCGGCGGATCATCCGAAATCGCCGCTACGAAACCGAGCACGACATAGGCGGCACTGGCCGCGGCGATCAGGACCTTGCGCAGCGTTCGCCAGGAAAGGATCACTTGGTCCGGTGCTCGCCGATATAAGCCGTCAGAGCACGCAAGGAACGAAAGATGTGATAATTCTCTTCGCTATCGGCTTTCATCTGCATGCCGAACTGCTTCGACACCACCAGCGCCAGTTCCAGGATGTCGATTGAGTCGAGCCCCAGTCCGTCGCCGTAGAGGGGAGCCTCGGGTGCGATTTCTTCGGGACCGATGTCCAGATTGAGTGCGGAAACGATCAACGCGGCGACGTCGCGTTCAAGCAGCGAATCGGGTTCGCAAAGGGCTGTCGTGGGTTGACCCATGGTGTTCATGTTCTGGATGAAATAGCTGTTCTAGGGTGTTCACGGAGGCTGAACGAGGCGCTGAGGGCGGCCCGGCCAAACCGCGCAGTGGCTGAATCTCGCCGCCGCATTGTAGTGCAGACACCGATGCTTGTCAGTAATGTCCCGAGTGACCATGATGCTCGACGAATAAAGGAATTTGCTTGGTTTACGGCAGTCGCAAAACGCAACCGACCGGCGGCTTTTGGCCCCTTGTCCGCACATGCTTCTGGTTCAAGTGCTTCGGCACCATGGGGTTTACAGCGGTATTTTTCGGCGCCTACATCTACCTGCTCAGGAACCCCGCCGGCGAGGTTTTCACCATGCCGGTGACGGCGATCGACCGTCTCGTCACATTCGAGCCCGGCGCGTTGCTGATCTATCTGTCGCTGTGGGTCTATGTCTCGCTGCCGCCGGTACTGATGCCGACCCGGCGCGAGATCATCGAGTACGGTGTCTGGATCGGCGGCCTCTGCCTGATTGCGCTGACGATCTTCTACTTCTGGCCCAATGCGGTTCCCCCCGCCAACATCGACTGGGCAGTCTATCCGGGAATGGCTTTCCTGAAAGGTGTTGATGCCGCCGGCAACGCCTGCCCTTCCTTGCATGTAGCGACGGCGGTATTTTCAGCTTACTGGCTGCATTGGCTGCTGCCGGCCGCCGGCATCGGACGGACAGGCAATCTGATCAGCACCGTCTGGTGCGTGGCGATTGCCTATTCGACGCTCGCCACCAAACAGCACGTCGCCGTTGACGTGTTCGCCGGCACTGCACTCGGTTTGCTGCTCGCGTGGGCATCGCGGCCGCAGCGGATTATTGCGCGCCGAGCACGGAGCGAAGCGGACGTTTCTTACCCCCTGGACGCCCGCCCGGTGCCTGAGAGTTCGTCCAGCATTCGCTGAACACTGTTCGACCCGCGGCCAATCGCCCGGCAAGCTCGCATACTGTTTTTCGGCCGGCAAGCGGCGCGGAGCACGCGCGTTCCGGGAAATCCGCAAGCGCGATCAGGCGGGCGCTTGCAGTTTGTCCTGCGTGCGCTCGACAAAATCGCTCGCATCGTGGCGCTCGTGCAGCTGCGTTGCCAAAGGTCCGACGATGCGATTGACCATGCGACCGCGCTTTGCCGCCGGGCGCTGGGCGATCGCGTCGGCCCAGCGGGTCACGTGGCGATACTCCTGAACCTGCAGGAATTCGCCGGCCTCGTAGAGCTGTCCCTTGGACAGGGCTCCGTACCAGGGCCAGATGGCCATGTCGGCAATCGTGTACTCGTCGCCGCCGACGTAAGGGCTTTCCGCCAGCCGCCGATTGAGCACATCCATCTGGCGCTTGACCTCCATTGCGAAGCGGTCGATCGCGTATTCGATCTTTTCCGGCGCATAGGCATAAAAGTGGCCAAAACCACCGCCGAGGAAGGGCGTGCTGCCCATCTGCCAGAACAGCCACGACAGGCATTCGGCACGCGCCGCCGCCCCGGTCGGCAGAAAGGCGCCAAACTTCTCGGCCAGATAGAGCAGGATCGATCCCGATTCGAATACGCGGATGGGTTCGCCGCCGCTGCAGTCGAGCAATGCCGGAATCTTGGAATTGGGATTCACCTCGACGAAGCCGCTGCCGAACTGATCGCCGTCGCTGATGCGGATTAGCCAGGCGTCGTATTCAGCACCGGCATGACCGAGCGCCAGCAACTCCTCAAGCATCACCGTGACCTTGACGCCGTTGGGCGTTGCCAGCGAGTACAACTGCAGGGGGTGCCTGCCGCGCGGCAGCGCCTGTTCATGCGTCGCACCGGCGACCGGCCTGTTGGTGTTGGCAAAGCGGCCACCATTGGCCTTGTTCCAGGTCCAGACGCGGGGTGGTGTGTAAGGAGTCGTCGAGTCAGACATGCGGAGGCCTCGCGTCAATTCGGGTGGAGCGCGCATGATAGAGCAAGCCGCCCGAAGGTGGCGGGAGCCGTCGGCTTACGGCAACGACCTCAGTATCTCCGTTGGACTTTTCGTTCGCAAGCAAGCTACGGGGAATGAAAAAGCCCCGATAAACGGGGCTTTCCGTGCCTTCTAAAGGAGATCCGGATTACGCGCGACGCTTTCTGCGCGAGAAGCCGATTCCCGCCAGACCGAAGCCCAGCAAAGCCAGCGTAGCGGGCTCGGGAACCGACGCCACCGGCGATGTCGGCAGTGAGTAGGACTGGACGTTGCTCAGAGCCAAATCGACGTAACCGTTGACCTTGCTGGAAAAGGTTGGCACCCCGTCGACAACGGGAACGATGCTGAGCGAACCGCCCTGAATCTGCAACTCGTACGGGTTACCCTGGTAGTTGAAGTCCGCGATATAGAACAGCCCGTTAAACTTGCCGTCCTTGTACTGGATAGCTGCTTGCTGCATGCCGTACTGCGTTACAGCCGAATCCAGAGTGAAGGCCGGCAGCGAACCCAATTGCAAGGAAAAGGCCGTTGCACCTGGAATCTTGGCAATGTCCGGCAGGCTGGAGAAAAAGACCGTCCCGTACCCCGAATTCGCTGCGGGGATCAGGCTCTCGTCGAACACCAGCGTACCGGTGAACGTCCCGCCCGCCGGATAAGGTGCAACTGCCCCAATGAACGGGTCCTGCTGGTTGGCATTGCCGCCAAAAACCCCGACAGTGAAGTTGGCCGTCTTGTAGACATCGGCGAGGGCAGGCAGTGAAGTGGCAGCCAGCAGCACGGCCAGCAGCGCTTTTTTGGTCAATGAACTTGCTGTATTCATGAATACGCTCCCTTTTTTGATTTTGGGCGCAACTCCGACCGGCGCCATTCGCGGTCAAACAGTACGCCTCTTGCCGTACATGCAAGCACGCTTCGTGCGCACTTCCAGCAAAACCTAATGAAAGAGCGGCTTAGCGAAGCTTGAAATGCAGGAGAAATATTCAGGAGTGCAGCGATGTAAAGAAGTCCGACACAGCGCTGGCGTAGCGCAGCGCTCTGCGACTGGAGAAGCCGCTTGCTGCGGGATCATTTCGCCAGATTCGCCCGTGGTATCCGGCAAGCGCGGCGACAGGCATCGACACGCGACGGCAGAAAACGTGATTGATCTGTCACGTTTTTTGGCACAGCCCCCAAACGACAAGGGCCTGACCTTACGGTCAAGCCCTTGGGAATACTGGTGGCCAGTCGCGGAATCGAACCACGGACACGCGGATTTTCAATCCGCTGCTCTACCAACTGAGCTAACTGGCCAATCGAAGAGCCGCGATTATAGCGAGCGAAGTGGCGAGCGTCAAAACTTTGCGCGAAATGTGCCCACCGCATCTCCCCTGGGACGAGAACGACGCAAGAGCGCGATCCTTATGCCAGTGGCGGCGGGATGCTCCTCGCCGGCGGCGGCAACTCGGGAGGCGGCGGTACGCGGTAGGTCGGGAACACCACGCGGGCGATGGCGCCGCGCGACGCGCCGGCAGAAGCGGCGTTCGGTCGCAGGCTGGCGGCAGCGCGGTGCAGTTCGGCGATTTCGCGAACGATCGCTAGGCCTAGACCGCTGCCGTCGATGCCGGTGCCTTCAACGCGATAGAAGCGGTCAAATACATGCGCCGCATCTTCCTCGCTGATGCCGATACCGCTGTCCTCCACTTCCAGCACGGCGAAGTCGCCTTGCTCGACGACGCGACAGGTGACATGGCCGCCAGCCGGCGTGTAACGCAGTGCGTTGTCGATCAGGTTGTTGATAAGTTCGCGCAGGAGCAGCGCGTTACCGAGAACGCCGATGTTGCTGCCTGTGCTCTCGAAACCGAGGTCGATGTTTCGTTCCATCGCCAGCATCACCCAGTCGCTGACCACTTCGCGCAGATGCTGCTCGAGATCGAGGGGCTGCAGGGTCTGCTGAGTGTGTTCGCTGGCTTCGGCGCGCGCCAGTGCGAGCAACTGGTCGACGAGATGCGAGGCGCGGTCGACGCTGGTGGCGATCTGTTCGAGGGCGTGGCGCAAGGCCTCCGGATCGCGCTCGCGCATCGCCAGCTGCGCCTGCGTTTTCAGGCCGGTGAGCGGCGTGCGCATCTGGTGCGCGGCGTCGGCGACGAAACGCCGCTGCACCTCCATGTTCTGTTGCAGGCGCGCGATCATTGCATTGAAGGCGTCGGTCAGCGGCTGCAGTTCCTCGGGAACGCGCCGCGCCGAGATCGGCGCCAGATCGCCCTCGGCGCGCGCCTCGATGCGCTCGCGCAGGCGCGTCAGCGGGCGCAGCCCGCGCGACAGACCGAACCAGACGAGGATCACTGCCAGCGGGATGATGACGAACTGCGGCAGGATGACGCTGGCGATGATCTTGTTGGCGAGCTGCGAGCGCTTGTCCATGGTCTCGCCGACTTCGACAAGCAGCCACTGCTGGCGGGGCATCCCCGGTTCGGCAACGTAAAGATAGGCGACGCGCAGATCGCGGCCGTCGGCTTCGGTGTCGCGGTAGAAGACTTCGCCCGGCTCGTCGGGTGTCAATAGCGAGTCGTCGGGCGGTGGCAGTTCGCGGTCGCCGGCGAGCAAATTGCGCCCGGGGCCGAGCACGTGAAAGTACACGCTGTCGATCTCGTCGGCGCGCAACATGGCGCGGGCCGGGCCGGGAAAGACGATCTGCGCTTTGCCTTTGACGAAGCTGACCTGGCGCGCGACGGCATTGGCCTGCTCGCGTAGCGCCTGATCGTAGGGAAAATTGGCGACGGAGTAGGCGAAGTAGTGGGTAACGGCAATGCTGATCGGCCAGACGAAGAGCAACGGCGCCAGCATCCAGTCGAGTATCTCGCCGAACAGCGAGCGCTGACTGTCAGGGTTTGCGCTCTTCTGCGGGCTTTTCAAGGCAATATCCGAGTCCGCGTACGGTGGCGATACGCACGCCGCCCGGTTCCAGCTTCTTGCGCAGGCGATGCACGTAAACCTCGATCGCGTTGTGGCTGACTTCCTCGCCCCAACCGCACAGCTGATCGACCAGCTGATCCTTGCTCACCAGCCGACCGGCGCGCGCGATCAGCACTTCCAGCAGGCCGATTTCGCGCGCCGACAGATCGAGCGGAACGCCGGCGAGTTGTGCGCTGCGCCCGGTCTGGTCAAAGCTCAAAGCACCGCAGTTGACGACCGGCGTCGTTCCCGACGAACGCCGCGTCAGCGCACGCACGCGCGCTTCCAGTTCGGCGAGTTCGAATGGCTTGGCCATGTAATCATCGGCACCGAGGTCGAGGCCGCGCACGCGGTCGCTGGTGCCGTCGAGAGCGGTGAGGATCAACACCGGCGTGTTCGACCCACGCGCGCGCAGGCGACGCAGCACTTCCAGCCCGGACATGCGGCCCAGGCCGAGGTCGAGGATCACCAGATCGTAAGTGTGGGTGAGCAGCGCGGTATCGGCGTCCTGCCCGTTACGGGCGCAATCGACAGCGTAACCGGTCTGCCGCAGCGAACGGCCGAGCCCGTCGGAGATGATCGGGTCGTCTTCAGCGAGGAGAATCCGCATGACATCCAGGGGAAACAAAGGAAAAGCAGCTGACGCCGGGGCGCCAAGGACTCGCGGAGTGATGCCTGAGCGGCTCACACCGCCACGCCGATGGCGCGGAGTTTAACAAACTCGGGCAAGGACGGCTGTTGCGTCGCAGCATGGCAGCATCGCCCTCACGATGATACAAAAAGAAAGGCCCCGCCGAAGCGGGGCCCATCAACGCGAGTGCAGCTGCGTTGGAACGCGGGCGATTACATACCCATGTCCATACCGCCCATGCCACCCATACCGCCCATGCCGCCGCCCATGCCACCGGCCGGCTTGTCTTCGGCCAGTTCGGCAACCATGGCGTCGGTGGTCAGGATCAGGCCGGCAACCGAAGCAGCGTTCTGCAGCGCCGAACGGGTCACCTTGGCCGGATCGAGAACGCCGAGTTCGACGAGGTCGCCGTAGGTGCCGTTGGCGGCGTTGTAACCGTAGTTACCCTTGCCTTCGAGCACCTTGTTGATGACGACGGACGGCTCGTCACCGGCGTTGGCAACGATCTGGCGCAGCGGCTCTTCGATCGCGCGCAGCACGATCTTGATACCGGCGTCCTGGTCGTGGTTTTCGCCCTTGAGTTCGGTGATGGCCGAACGCGCACGCAGCAGCGCAACACCGCCGCCGGGGACGATGCCTTCTTCAACGGCAGCCCGCGTGGCATGCAGCGCATCTTCGACGCGCGCCTTCTTTTCCTTCATTTCGACTTCGGTCGCTGCGCCAACCTTGATCACGGCAACGCCGCCGGCCAGCTTGGCCACACGTTCCTGCAGCTTTTCCTTGTCGTAATCGGAAGTCGCTTCTTCGATCTGCGCGCGGATCTGCTTGACGCGGGCTTCAATGGTGGCGTGTTGACCGGCACCGTCGATGATCGTCGTGTTTTCCTTGCCGACTTCGATACGTGCGGCTTGACCCAGTTCTTGCAGGGTCGCTTTTTCCAGCGTCAGGCCGACTTCCTCGGCGATCACCTGGCCGCCCGTGAGGACAGCGATGTCTTCGAGCATGGCCTTGCGACGGTCACCAAAGCCCGGCGCCTTGACGGCAACGGTCTTCAGGATGCCGCGGATGTTGTTCACCACCAGGGTCGCCAGCGCTTCGCCTTCGACGTCTTCGGCGATGATCAGCAGCGGACGGCCAGCCTTGGCGACTTGTTCCAGCACCGGCAGCAGATCGCGGATGTTGGAGATCTTCTTGTCGAAGAGCAGGACGAAGGGATTGTCGAGGATGGCAATCTGCTTGTCCGGGTTGTTGATGAAGTAGGGCGACAGGTAGCCGCGGTCGAACTGCATGCCTTCGACGACTTCGAGTTCGTTGTTCAGCGACTTGCCGTCTTCGACGGTGATGACGCCTTCCTTGCCAACCTTTTCCATGGCGCTGGCGATGATGTCGCCAATGTTGGAATCGGAGTTGGCCGAGATCGAACCGACCTGGGCGATTTCCTTCGAGGTCGTCGTCGGACGGGCGATGTTCTTCACTTCGTCGACGATGGCGATGACCGCCTTGTCGATGCCGCGCTTGAGGTCGGTCGGGTTGAAGCCGGCGGCGACGTACTTGAAGCCTTCACGGACGATGGCTTGCGCGAGAACGGTGGCGGTGGTGGTGCCGTCGCCAGCGTTGTCGGAGGTGCGCGAAGCGACTTCCTTGACCAGTTGCGCGCCCATGTTCTCGAACTTGTCCTTCAGTTCGATTTCCTTGGCGACGGAAACGCCGTCCTTGGTCACGGTCGGGGCGCCGAAGGAGCGCTCGAGCACGACGTTGCGGCCCTTCGGACCGAGGGTGACCTTGACCGCATTGGCCAGGACGTTGACACCATTGACGATCTTCGCACGCGCGTCGTCAGCGAAAAGTACTTGTTTGGCAGCCATTCAATATCTCCTGAAACGTTCTTCGGATGGACGGAGGCTCAGGCCTCGACGACGCCCATGATGTCTTCTTCGCGCATGACCAGCAGTTCCTGGCCGTCAACCTTGACGGTCTGACCGGAATACTTGCCGAACAGAACACGGTCGCCGACCTTGACGGCCATTTCGCGAACCTTGCCGTCGTCGAGGATCTTGCCGTTGCCGACGGCGATCACTTCGCCCTGGTCAGGCTTTTCGGCAGCGGCGTCCGGAATGACGATGCCGGAAGCGGTCTTGCGCTCTTCTTCGACGCGCTTGACGATCACGCGATCATGCAAAGGACGGATTTTCATGCAGTTTCTCCTTGGTTTAGCTCAAGTGACTACGACTAGATGATCGGTGCCTGCCGGATCATGGCTTGCTTGATCGCTGCGCAGGACTGTTAGCACTCACGTCTAACGAGTGCTAATTATAGGGGCGATCCGCGGGGTTTCAAGGGCAGCGATACGAAAAAAACGGCCCGGGAATGTCGAGAGTCACTTAGTTCTGAACTGTGAGTCACTTAGTTTTGAACTGCGTGGCCATCACGCTGCTGCACCACTGCCGTCACCGACCAGTTTCTTGACGGCGAAGGTGACGAGGCGGCGAACGGGGCCTTAGCAGCCGGGGCAAAGATTGCCAGCAGCGCAGGGCTATCTACTTGTTCCAGGGGTTCCCCTGGGCACCTTTCGTGCGACCGGGGTCAGGAGAATGAGTTGCAGCGGAGAAGGTTGGCTCTTACGCCTACAGGGTCCTCAGCGGAGAAGCCCACGACTCAGCGGCCAGGGGTAACTCATTGAGCTCCGCCCTTGCCTCCCGCCAGTTCGGGTAATGTTTGTCCAGCAGGTCAATGAAGCGCGGGCTGTGAGTAGGCTCGATCAGGTGCAACATTTCATGCACCACCACGTATTCAAGCAGGTCCTTAGGCTTCTTCACCAGTTCGGTATTCAAGCGGATCGTGCCTGCCCGGTGATTACAGCCCCCCCCACTTGGTCTTCATCCGCTGCAGGAAGTAGGCGCTGACCGTGACGCCTAGTACAGGCTGCCACTTCTGAATCAGCGCAGGTATCGTCTGGTGCAGCAGCGCACGATGCCAGTCGAGCATGACTTCCTCGCGTTTTTCCGGACTGCTGCCGGGGCGGACCATCAGCGTGATGCGCCGGTGATCCAGCTTCACACCCGGCTTGGCGTCCTGCTCCACAACCGATAGCAGATAGCGCCGTCCCCATAGGTAATGGCTCTCCCGCTCGACGAACTGGCGCGGCGTTTCCCGGGCCTGGGCCTGTAGTTTTTCCTGCTGGTCGCGTATCCAGCCCAGTTTGGAGATGGCGTAGGCGCGGGCCACTTCCAGGCGGGTGCTGGTCGGTGCCACCAAGGTGACGTGCCCGGCAGGCGGATGAACCGAAAGGTGCACGTTCTTGACCGCCTTGCGGGTGACCTCGATGGTCAGATCACCCAGCTGGATGCTTTCCGTCACAGATAACCCTGCTGGCTCTTGGCGATCTCGAACATGGCCTTGGTTGCGGCGCGGTCCCGGTTGAACAGCGGGAAGAGCGCGTTCAGTACCTGGACGCCACGGGGCCCGTCGGCATCATCCTGCCAGCCGGCCGGCGCCTGCTCGCGAATGGCACGGTCGATCTGCAAGGCCAGTTCCGCCTTGTCGTCATCCTCAGTCGGACATTGGAACTGCACACAAGGAATGGAGGCCAGATTGTTGAACAGCACCGTGGCCTCCCGGTTGCCATGCAGCACGGCAGGCACACCAGCCTGGGGCTGTTTCGATGCCAGCTTGCGCACCAGTTCCTCGGCCTTCTTCAGGAATTCTTCATAGGCCGCCGCATCGTCCCGGCTCTGCTTGATCAGATCGTCCAGCAGCTTTGACATCTGATCGTAAAACTTCGGGTCGGTCAGCTGGTCGCGGATGATGGTCTTGCGGACGTTGTTGATGATGCCTTCGGCAATGGCGTTCTTGGTCAGCTTGCCCTTCTCGTTGAGCTTTCGGGCGATGGCGTCATGGATGCCGGTTTCGATGATCAACTCGGTCAGCGACAACTCGCCCAACTCACCCAGTTCCTCGGCCGTATCAGCCTGAATGTAGGTGTTGATGAGGTGGCGCATGTCCGCCTCGTAGGGCTTGATGTCCAGTTCCTCGCCGGAATGCTTTTTGATGGCGGCGCGGATTTCGGCGTAGAACTCCACTTCACTTTGCAGCTTCTCCGCCTCGGCGTCTGTATAACCGGCTTCGCTCAGGTTCTGGGCCAGATCGGCATAGGCCCGGGTGAAAAGCGCCACGGCCTTGTAGAACGATACGCGCAGCGGCTCGGTTTCGTTCAGTGCATTGGGGTTGGCCGCATTGCCGCAGAAGTAGTGCAGGTACTGCTCCACCTCCCGGGGTTGCGGCACCGGCTCGCACAGGTAATGCAGTGCCTGCCGGGCATCGTCCAGCTGTTTCTTACCTTCCACCAGCCAGTTCTTGAGCGGGACGTTATTCTCGCCACCGTTGCCGGCGTCGATGTCCAGCTCATCGGAGCTATAGACGGCGATGGCCTGCTGCACGTCCCCGAAAAGCTCCTTGTAATCGACGATGTGGCCGTAATCCTTGTCGTCGCCATCGAGCCGGTTGGTGCGGCAGATGGCCTGGAACAGGTTGTGGTCGCGCAGCTCGTTGTCCAGGTAGATGTAGGTGCAGCTGGGCGCATCGAAGCCGGTCAGTAACTTGCTGACCACGATCAGCAGCTTCAGGTTGGCCGGCTCGTCCTTGAAGCGGCGCTTGACCTCGTCCTCGTACTGCTTGGTGGTCTGGCCCTGGGCTAGCACATGCTGGGTGTAGGTGTCGAACTTGTAGCGCTCGTCACTGTTGGCCGGCTCGCGGGAAATCGCGTTGTGGTTGGGCTCGAAGGAGGTGACGAGGCCGCAATACTGGCCGAAGGTTTTGGTTTGAAAGATGCGGTAGTAATGGCAAGCATCGTAGATGCTGGCCGCCACCAGAATGGCCGTGCCACGGTCGTTGTTGAGCCGGGGCTTCAGGGCAAAGTCCTGGATGATGTCGGCGACGATGCGCGCCTTGCGCTCTTCCGCGCTCATCAGTTCTTCCATCGTCGCCCAGCGCTTGCGCAGGATCGACTTCTGGAAGTTGTTGAGGTTCTTCGTCTTATGCTCGAACCACTGGTCGATGGCCTTGCGTGAGCCGAGGCGCTGGGGCACGTCCCGGGCCTCGTACTTCAGGTCCAGCACTACCTTGTCGGCCACCGCCTGATGGAACTTGTAGGTGTGGATGTAGGTGCCGAACACGTCCCGCGTCATCTGCTTGTCTTTGCGTAGCAGTGGCGTGCCGGTGAAGCCGATGAAGATCGCCCCTTCCAGCCAGCGCTTCATCTGCTTATTCATGTCGCCGCCCTGTGTGCGGTGGCATTCATCAACGAAGACGTAGAAACGGCCATGAACCCGGGGCGGCTCGCCCTTCAGGTCGGTGGTGTCGAACTTGTGGATCAGCGCGCAGAGCAGGCGCGGCGTGGTGGCGCCCAGCTTCTCGATCAGCTCGGCGCGGGAGGTGATGCGCGGCGAAGCGGCATCCTCGCCGATCACCTCGGCGTTGCGCATGACGCCGACGATCTGCTTGTCCAGCTCATCCCGGTCGGTGATGACCAGGATGCGAGCCTCTGGATCGTGTTCCAGCAGCCACTTGGAGATCAACACCATCAGGATGCTCTTTCCACTGCCCTGGGTGTGCCAGATCACCCCGCCTTCCTGCTTGGCGACGCGCTCCTGAGCCGCCTTGACGCCCTGGAACTGGTGCTGGCGCGGCACCTTCTTCTGGCCGGCATCGAAGATGATGAAGTTGCGGATCAGGTCGAGCAGCCGGGTCTTGTCAAAGAGCTGCGCTAGCGGCCGGTCGAGCAGGCTGCCGGCTTCTGGCGTAACCCCGGCAGCGGGCGGCGCTTCGTCCTTCCATTCGACAAAGAACTGCTCCGGCGTGCCGGTGGTGCCATAACGCAAGCCTTGCGAGTCGCTACCCGCCAGCACCAGCTGCACCGTGCTGAAGAAACCCTTGTTGAAGATTTCTTCCTGATTGGTGATCAGCTGGCGCACCCCGTCGGCCACTTCCACCGAGCTGCGCTTGAGTTCCAGCACCGCGATGGCGATGCCGTTGATGTAGAGCACGATGTCTGGCCGACGCTGGTAGCCGCCCTTGAGCGTCACCTCCTCGGCCAGGGCGAAGTGGTTGTTGGCCGGGGTGGTCCAGTCGATCAGGTGCACTTTGTCGTGGGGCTGGCCGGCGGCCACCTGCACATCGACGCCATAGCGCAGCAACTGGTAGGTGCGCAGGTTGGCCTGGTAGAGGGTGATGCCGGTGCTGTCGGCCGCCGTCAGCAGTTTCTGCAGGGCGGCGGCGATGTGGGCATCGGAATAGCTGCGCTGTTGTAGATTGGCGCGCAGTAGTTCGGTTTCGATGGGTCGGTTGTTTTCCCGCTTGTTCCAGTCCCTCAGGTATTCGTAGCCGAGGCAGTCCGAGCGCGAAGTATCCGTAAAGAGCGCGATGACGCGATTCTGGGTTTTACGTTCGGAGCGCGGCTGTTCAAGCATGGGCGGCCTATGCGGTGGGGAGTCGGGCTTCACCAGTCAGCAGTTCCGACATCATAGCTTGCTTCAAGGCGCGAGTTTTTTCGAGGCGGGCTTCGAGGGCTGCCAGTTCGGCATCCATGTCGGAGAGGACGGTCGCGATGGCGGATTGTTCGGTGACAGGGGGAAATGGCAAAGAAATCGACTTGATTATCCTCAGATTCAAGCCGCCTCGCCCGCCATCACCCGTGGATAGTTCGCGTAGTTCATCGTACCTATTGTCAAGGTTGTAGTAGAGGTACTCAGGAATGAAAGATTCGTTTGGGAAAATTGCAGCAATCGATTGATTCGTACAAAGCT
The DNA here is from genome assembly GCF_014197755.1 of Rhodocyclus tenuis. Lineage (GTDB taxonomy): Bacteria > Pseudomonadota > Gammaproteobacteria > Burkholderiales > Rhodocyclaceae > Rhodocyclus > Rhodocyclus tenuis. Next base: position 201,608 of record NZ_JACIGE010000001.1, read on the forward strand.
CAAAGTGGTTCATTGCAACCGTGCCGCGTGTCTTGCCTTGCCCCGCTAGGCCAATCAAAACACACTTAGCGGGAATCATCTTGGTGCTCGAATTCGCAAGACCGGCTTCTGTGATCCTGCCCTCAACCGCATAAACCTGCTTGAGGTTCAACTCGCCAGAATTCATCCACGGAATGGCACCGTTCCAATACTCTGCAATCTTTGTGCTTGGCGTGCCCCCGGCAGTGCAGTCCGTAAATTCTCCAATTCGCTTCACTTCCCACTCCCCGCCAAACCCCGGCAGGCGGGTTTGGCCGGTGAGGAGTTGCTGCATGGTGGCCTGTTTGAGGTCGCGCTTCTTGGCGATCAGCTGGGTCAGTCCGTCGAGCAGCGCATCCATATCCGACAGGGCGGTGGCGATGGCGCGCTGTTCGGTATGTGGCGGGAGCGGAAGTCCAAATGCTTTGAGGGCAGGCATCTCGACCCCCGTCTGGCCGGAAGACCTACGCGAAAGCGAATCAATAAGCTGGAAGAGCTTTTCTTGCGTCAGAACGTGAAATAAAAATTCCCGTGAGATTACGTCCTTCGGCGTGGTCTTTATCAGTGCGACGTTGTATGCGCCCTCAATGCCACGGAGGATTTGGAAGATGGGCGGCCCATATCTCCCAATCATGATGTCCCCAGCAGTGCATCTTTTTCGCGCCATAGCCTCAGGAATGAAAGATGCGTATTCGTCCGTCTTGTAATCCCGGATTTGGATCAGTCGCACATAGCCGGGTGTTGGCGAAAACTTGAATGTGGACCTCGGTGGTTGTGAGCCACCTGCAAACGTAGCAACGCCGCCAATGGTCGAAGCAACCCAGTCTTCCGGAATGATCCCGACCTCTGTCTGCTTATATCCCGGTCTCAATTCCACGCTGCCCCCATGCTCTTGAGGTGTTCTTCCACCCTAGCCGACAGCGCCCCGACCTCGTCCACCAGCTGCGGCAGCGGCGTCGCATACCGTTCAGCCAGTTCGCGGATGCGGGCAGTCAGGGTCTGGCCGACGCGGTCGAGCTCACCTTGTAGGTCGACAGCCAGTCGGGCCAGCCATTTGTCGTCCACCACCAGGGTCTTGATCTCCGCCACGCTGAGCTTGGCGTAATGGTCATGGGCCAGTTGATCGAGCTGGGCATCCAGTTCCTTGACGGCTTTCTTGAGCTTGCTTTCCTTTTCGCTCAACTTGAGCCATTGCTTCAACACCGCCAGTTCGTCCTTGGCCTCGGGATCGTTGCCAATCTCCTTGACGCGCTCCTTCACGTGGGCAGCGTTGATCTTGTCGAAGCCGGCGAAGACGGCATCCTCGCCGCGGTGCTCCTCTTCCAGTTCGGCGATCTGGCCGGCGATGGCTTCCAGTTCGGCCTGCCTAGCATCCAGCGTCGCCTGTTCCGATGCGAAGTAGCGGGCGACGAGGTAGGGCTTGGGGATCAGGTCGCAGGCCCAGCCCTTGTCCTTCTGCTTGCCCTTCTTGTCGGTTTCGACGATGCGCGCCGGCTTGGCGACCCAGCCATCGGCGGCGATCAGGTAGGCGTCGTCCTGCATGGTTTCGGCCCAGTAGTCCATCAGGTGCTGATAAACGTCGTAGGGGTCGAGCAGGGGCGAAGCCTGGAAAGCGGCGAGCAGGGTTTCGGAGACGGTGCCGATCAGAGCCTTGGGGTGGTCGTTCTGACCGAAGCCGGTCAGGCGCGGCGTGATGGCTTCGCACCATTTGCCGAACAGAGCGTTCACCTTGTCGGTGAAGGCGATGAATTCGCCGTGGCCGAGGATGGCGGCCTTGATTTCGCCCACCGGCAGCTTGAGGCGGGCGTAGCCAGGGCGGCCGGCCGACTCAAACAGCGCGGCGCGTAGGCCGGGCATCTGCTGCCAGTCGGCGGCAAAGGCGTCGATGTCCCGCTCCGGGATGCCGCCGTTAAGGTGAGCATCGATGTCCTGCAGGTCTTCCGGCTCGCTGCTGTCGATGTAGCGCGGCAGGTTAAGGTTGAAATCGTTCTTGGCGTCGGCGATCTCGGTGAAGGGCACCATGCGGGCGTAACGCGGGCTGTCGATCTGCCGGGTGAAGGTATCGACGATCTTGTGGATGTCCTGCTCGCGCAGGCGGTTCTTGTTGCCGTCCTTGATGTAGCCCTTGGCGGCGTCGATCATGAACACGCCTTTGCGAGCGGCGGCGTTTTCCTTGTCCAGCACCAGGATGCAGGCGGGGATGCCGGTGCCGTAGAAGAGGTTGGCCGGCAGGCCGATGATCCCCTTGAGGATGCCGGAACGGACCAGCTGCTGGCGGATGACCGCCTCGGCATTGCCGCGGAACAGCACGCCGTGGGGCAGGATGCAAGCGGCTTTGCCGTTGGCCTTCATGCTACGGACGATGTGCAGCAGATAGGCGTAATCACCCTGCTTGGCCGGCGGTACGCCCCAGCCGAAGCGCTGGTAGAGGTCGTCTTCCGGGGTGAGGCCGGTACTCCAGGTCTTGTCGGAGAACGGTGGATTGGCGACCACGTAGTCGTAGGTGCGCAGACCTTCGCCATCCTTGAACTTGGGCGCCGCCAGCGTGTTGCCGGAGAGGATGTTGGCGGTGGGGAAGTCGTGCAGGATCATGTTCATCCGTGCCAGACCGGCGGTAGTGACGTCCTTTTCCTGTCCTTCCAGGGTGATCTTGTTGCCGGCTTCGGCAGCGACCTTGAGCAGCAGCGAACCCGAGCCGCAGGTCGGGTCGTAGGCAGTGGTGGCGGCCTTGGTGTTTTCGGGTGAGATGCCGATCACCTTGGCGATCACCCGGCTGACTTCGGACGGGGTGTAGAACTGGCCCTTGCTCTTGCCGGAATCCTGGGCGAAGTGGCGCATGAGGAATTCATAGGCATCGCCGAGGATGTCGTCGTGCTCGGCGCGGTTCTCCGAGAAGTCCAGTTCCGGCTTCTGGAAGATGCTGACCAGGTTGGACAGCCGTTCCACCATGGCCGAACCTTCGCCCAGCTTGTTGGGGTCGTTGAAGTCCGGGAAGTCGCTGCGGGCCAGGCGGGCGTTGGCGTCAATCAGCGGCTGGATGATCTGGGTGTTGATCTTGTCGCCGATGTCACTCTTGCCCTTGAGGGCGACCATGTCCGCGAAGCTGGCGCCCTTGGGAATGACCACGGGTGGCGCGAAGTCGTCGCTGTCGGCGTACTTGTCGCTGATGTACTTGATAAACAGCATGAACAGGACGTAGTCCTTGTACTGGCTGGCATCCATGCCGCCACGCAGTTCATCACAAGAGGCCCAAAGGGAGGAGTAAAGATCAGATTTCTTGATAGGCACGGGATATTTCGGTTGTCATTCGACGAAACCGACAACTCTAACCCATAGGACGCGTGAGCCGAAGGTCGGCGCGTGCGCTGCCGCCCCTCCTGGCAGCCTGTCGGACTATCGCCTGGCAGCTCAGATGATAGAAGCGCGCCCATCGAAGCCAATCTGAGACATGAGCCGTTTTCATCCAGTTAATCGCCAGACCGGCTACCTTGCCACGCTGGCAACGCCTAAGGATGCAGCATCTTCAGCCGTGCCTTGAGCCCTGCAGCCTCGCCGGGGTGAAATCTCGCAAGATGGGTCACTCGACCTGAAACAGATGCGTGTTCTCGCCATTGCTCCGCAGAAAGAGGGCCTCGGCTTGCGAGGCGCTCCAGATGGTCTACAGCCGCCCGGATTCGCCCCCTCTCGGCCTTCGGAAGTCCTGGCAATTGATTGACCGTGAGCTTCGTGACAGTCATTTGTTGGCCGGCAGTTTTTAGGTCATGCTTCTCGCGCTTGGGTTTGTACCCTCTCCGTAACATGAGGCCGAAGATCAGACGAACGATCTCGTTCTTATGCTCAGGTGGAATTGGCGTTTTCGATGATGCGGCAATATCGTCGACAAAGCGTGAATAGACGATCCCGTCTGCTGCAAAACGGTCATGCAGCGCCGGCTCGTCCCGCCAGAAAACTAGGTTGGCAAGATGCGGGCTGGTGATTGCCCCCTGCGGCAACTCGCCATTCCGTGTGGTCAGTGCAGTCAGCAACCGTGCAACTTCGTCCGAGAACCTGAAAAAATTTCGCCACACATCGAACACGTGGGCCGTGGTTGTCGACGGAAAGAAGCTCCCAATGTCTTCCGTGATGACGAGTGCTGCGCCCACGTGCAGTTCGGCATTGGTCTTGTAGTCCCGGCCTTTGATGCTGCCGGTGAGGTAAAGGGGGAAGGTGACTCGATCAAGAATCTCACTCTTGATGCGTCGGTGGACTTCTTTCAGGGCGGGTTTCGCGTCAAATGTGACTCGCTTGCTGCCATCACTTTTCTCGATCTCGTGAGCGATGCGATACAGCCGATCTGCGTTGTTGCCCAGATAGCCCAGCCGCTGCGGCGAAAAGCGTAGAGCCTTGCCCAGCGATTCGATACGGCGTATCGCTTGCCCGCTATACAAGGGGGAACTGGTCGGCAACCGGTTCACTAAGCAGTTCCAGCGCGGTGCGAGCGAGCTCGCCAGCAAGTTCTTTGTCCATGCCAGTCAGTTCGCCATGTTCCGCAGCCAGGAAAAACAGTATCCCGACCGGTACGTTAAGCGCCTGAGCAACCTTCGTCAGGGTTGACAGCGTGGGATCCCTCTTGTTGTTTTCCAACAAGCACAGATAAGAAACGGAGCACTCGGCACGACGAGCCAGATCCGACTGCGAAACACCTCGGCGGGTACGGCACATCTTGATCGCTTGTCCTACGTTCATTTCTTTCGTCCGCAAAAAGCAAATATTGGGCTTGCTGCGTCTTGGCTCATTCCATTTACCGCAGCAGGTCGGTGAGATTAGTCACCAACGTCATTACGGTATCGATGATTTGGAGTACCCGAAGGGCAAGTTCGCCCAGCGGGATTTCCGGCCTTTCTTCCTCCGCAAGCCTTTTGAGCTTTTGGAGTACGTCATCGAGTTCTGCCAGAGCGCCAGCATCGAGTTGGCTGTGATGCACATCGCGCAGCTTTTGGAGCGTTGCGATGTTGTTCTTCAAGACATCATGTTTCATTGGATTTCTCCGTCATCTCGGCAAGTCGCCGAAGCCCCGTAGAAAAGCGAGCGGCCGAAAGGAGCCAACCCGATGCGCAAGCCCAACACCAGTCTTTTCGGAACCAAGGAAGCCCCGTCATCGCTCGTTGCGCGTGGCACTGCGCACTGCGACCGGCTCCCGCCGCTGGACCGAACTACCGGCTCAGCGGCACCGAATAATCTCTAACACTGGACGTCAGAGCGGCCTGGACAAGCCAAGCATTGCAACACTGACCTTTCGTTTTCGCGGGAAACGAAGAAATTCTTAAAGAACGAGCCTAGGCGGTACGCCTAGCCTAGAAGCATTAAAACAGACCGCCCCAACAAAGTCAATTTATTTTGACTGACGGTCAATTAAATTATCTTCTGCATAAAGTATCGGCACAGTCGGCGTCAGCCAAGCGGGGCGCCACCCCAGAGCCGAATTACCGGCAGCACCCGGGCGCATTGCTGACGTATCTCAGGATGTTTCCCTGCGTAAGCAAAGGCCAAGGAGCGGCATTCGACCATCGTGAGCAATCGACTAGCTACGGACAGCTACGCCGCCGACTGCCCTGCGGACCGGAGGTACCTCGACAACTCCCGCGCCGCCCGATCAGCACAAGGTCCCAACCAAAGCAGCCCTGCGGCCAAAAGTGCCACCTGCGCACCAAAGTACGAAAATACAGCGGCTTCGTGCGTCGGCCCTGATCGGATGAGAGTGAGGATCACCGCAAAGAACACGTACGCCAGCAAGGCGAGCGCGGCAACGGAAGCCAGATTCAACACGCCCCGCGTGAAAGGCGAAAACCTGGCGATGACCAGTTCCCCTTCCGCGGGCCGCCCAAGTCGCCAAAGCCGCTTAAGGCTCCGAACGACGACACCATCCTCCGGAGTAAGCTGAACCCCCGTACCCCACCAGATTGTCGGATAGCGAAGCAACTGGGCAAGACGAGAATCGTTCAAAGCGCCGTCCACCACGAGACCGCGCAAGATTCGATACCGGCGATGATTGACGGCGACCCCATAACGAACCAATGTTGCGGCCCGAAACGCCTTGGCCAGTTCCCCGGGGCGAACATCCACAGGGGCGTCACTCGCCCGCAGCGCCGACTGGAGTTGCACCACCCGCCGGGCGTTCCAGGGCTGTGTTAACCAAGCGCCGGCCGAGACGCGTGTCGACCTGATGACCGCCAATTGCAACAGTGGATTGCCATCAATAGCCTTCCCAAGGGCTTCGCCGGGATGCGTTTCGATCCTTGCTCGCACCCCAGCACGACCGGATGACAACCCTGTTATCACGGCAGTCGAGAGCATCGCGGCATCTTCGCGCTGTCTATCCTCGTTAGCTTCGCTCACAGGCCAACCTCGGCGGCTTCAAGGGCTTCCTCAAACACTGCTGGGGACAGGCCACCAACGTCTGACTGCGGGGACAACCGTCGAAAAACGAACCATGCCAGGTCGACTTCCTGCTCTGGGGAAACCTGAAGCTCGTGGATAGCCGCCTCCCTGCGCACCCACGTCAGAACCTCTGAAAACACCCCACGGGATTCCTTCCGCTCAAGTGAAGGAATGCCGGTTGCCACCCATGCACTATCGATCCCTAGCAAATCCAAGCGAGGCAACAGGTCGGTAGGGAATGTCGTTCGACCCGCCTCGTACTGGAGCACGGACAGCTTAGTAAGGCCTAAGACCTCCGCGACTTGTCGCTGAGAAAAACCGTTGGTCTCGCGGGCGGACCGGAGACGTTCTCCGGTGAGGGCGCGCGCACGTTGTCGCTCATCGTCCACTTGAGACTTCGCCATGTCCTCAACTCGTTCTTGATTTTGCGATGGTATAGCGTAGCATACCCGTCATGAACAGCGCAGACCCGACCCAATTTGATCAAATTCGCGAGGCCGATCTTGCTGCGGTTCGGCAACGCTTTTGGGCGCGTGGCGAGACGATCGCCGAGTGGGCAGCCAGCAACGGCTTTAGCCCGGCGACGACCTATTCACTTTTGGCGGGCCGACTGCGTGCCCGACGAGGCGAAGCGCACAGAATCGCTGTAGCACTGGGACTCAAACCCGCGCCGACGTTAGCCGGCCAGGATGCCGAAACCACGCGTGATGAAGGAGCCAAGCCATGAAATAAAAACGCCGACCTCCCTCGCAGAAGACCGGCGTCCCGACAGGGAATACCTATCGGCTGGCACCTAAAGTATTTCCCCTTTGTGTCGTCCGGTCAAGCCCTTTTGAGGGTAACGGGGCTGCTTTGCCCTTGATCCGGAGAACACGGAATGGAGAAATCCGACCGTAAGGTCATCACGCGCTCGCCATCGCATGGTGTTGCAGCGGTTATTGCCGGCGGCATCCTCAATAATTACGTTGAGGCCGAGTCGACGCTCGAGTCAGACTTCATCCGGCGCGCGGCGTTGATGCCGTCGCATCCAAAAGTCTTCCACCAGCCGTTTCGGTTGCCGATCTCGCCCAAAGGTTACACACCAGACTTCTTGCTTTTTTTCGACTCCAGTGGCTTCAAGGCGGTCGTCGAAACCAAGATGTCCATGCGGATCGACGCCAAATACACCGAGCTGTTCGATGACGCCGCCTGCTTCCTCCGGGAGCGTGGCTACATCTATTTCGTGGTGACCGAGGCTGAACTGCGACACCACGGCATCCACACGCGGGCAAAACTCCTCACCCGCTACGCGAAGCAGCAAGTCGCAACATCACACGCGGACAAAATCATCTCCATCGCCGCGTCCTACCCTCACGGCATCCCCGTCGGCTCGCTCGCGCGTAAGGCACAAGTGCCTATCCATCTAATCCTGGCGCTCGTTGCCACAGGCAAGCTGACCACCGGCCCCCTGCTGCAAACGGATGCGTCAGCAATCGTCAACACTTTGAATGACTCAAAGGAGACCGCAGATGAGATTCTCGTTCGTCGCTGGCTTGGCGCTACGCCATGGGACCAGGACTATTGAGCTCGTCAGGGAGTTATCTGACGACGAGTACCAATTTGAAGATGTTGAAACACGCCGGCCCCAAACCCTGCGCAAGTACCAACTACTGAAGGATATCGAAGCAGGAAAGTACTCCGTGGTCTTTCCCGCGCTCGCAAAAGGGGCGTCTGGCACGGTCATAGACGCGTACGAAAGCTCCTCGCTCCCGGAACACGTGCAAACAGAGATCGACCGGCGCTACGCCTACGTCATGGGCATGGCGAAGCTGGGGATCACTCGCGGCAACCGTAAACTGGTCCCCAAGGCGATCGAACGGGTCGCTGCGTTCATCAAGGATAAGAAACCGCCGGCGCCGAGCACTGTGCTGGCGTGGGCTCGCCGCTACGAAAACAGCAACAAAAGCGCACGTGCGCTGGCGAGCCGGAACTACGGCCGCAGGAGCCCGAAACGCATGCACAGCGTCATGCATGCACTTATCCTGGAAAAAATCCGTGCAGAGTACCTGACAGAGGATCGCAAGTCCCTCGAACACACAAGCATCGTGATCAACGCCGAAGCTCGAAAGCTCGCCGCCCAGGGCAAACTCGATATAGATCAGGCCAAAGTCAGCAAATCAACCGTCGCGCGCTACGTGCAAGACCTTGATCGATACGAGGTCATTGCGCGGCGCTACGGACTCGCTCGAGCGCGGATGCTCTGCCGCACACCCATGAGAGATGACTATCCCCAGTACCCGTTCGAGCGCGTCGAGGTGGATCACACACCATTTGATTGGGTGGTCATTTGCGACCGCACAGGCATCCCGCTGGGGAGACCCCTGCTGACGGCTGCAATTTGCGCGACAACAGGCTATCCCGCCGGAATGTATCTGAGCTTCTATGGCCCGGGCGTAACTAGTATTTCCGGCGTCTTGCGAGCAACGATCCAGTTAAAGGACGAGGTTTGCCGCATAGCCGGCACGAAGCAACGATGGCTCGCAGCCGGCATCCCCGATGGACTGCAGCTGGACAACGGACTCGAATTCCACGCCATGGCATTCCGGCGAATGGCGCGTGACATCGGAATGGATCTGTATTACTCGCGAGTTCGCACCCCGTGGTCCAAGCCTCACATTGAACGATTCATGGCCGACCTGGGCTTTCTGACCCTTTCTGGCGGGCGTATTCGCAAGCGGCTGGCGAACGTCATTGATGCAGATCCCCGGACGACTGCGACGATCACATTTTCCAATCTCGTGATCGGACTTATTCGCTACATGGTCGACGTGTACCCGATGCGGATCAACGACCGCAAACTCGCTCGCCCCTACGATCTGATGCTTGAGGGGATTGAGCGATGCCCGCCGGCGAACTATCTGGCGGACAGCAACTTACTCCGGCTGACAACCGCTCTATCCAAGAAGCTCACGGTCAATCAGGGCGGTGTCGAGCTACATGGGACCCCCTATGGTGGCGCGGAACTCCTGCCGATGCGCAAAGCGATCGGAAAGAGCTTCAAAACGGAAGTCCGATGGGACCCTGACGACATCAACCAGATTTGGGTCCAGCATCCGATCACATCGGACTGGGTCGTCTGCGCCTCTCGCTGGCCACAATACACCGCCGGCCTGTCCTGGAACCAACACCTGCTGATCCGCAAGTTCATGCGCCAGGAGTTGAAACTCAAAGGAGCTGAAGAGGATTATCGCAGGGCATACATTGCTCTCCATGAGTTCTGGATGGACGTGAGCCAGAAATCTTCCGCCGACGCGAAGCTGGCGGCCAGGTTTTCCGGCGTGACCTCGGCGCGCGTGTTCAATCAAGCGCAGCCCCCCACTCCAGTCCCTCTTCCAATCCCGATCCCCAGTGACGACGGCAATGCGGCAACTGTAGTCCCCCGCACGCCCCCGGAATTTGATGCCTTTATTTTTGAGCTGACGAATGGATGACTTTGATTTTGGCGACTTTGACCCCGTCGAAGCCGAGGAACGCACGACACGTTCACGCCAATTGCAGCAGTACTGTGCGGGAGCGCTGCAGATCGCTGCTGCCGTCGAACGTGTCTTCGTCCTTTTCCCGCAGTTCGGCGCCTGTCTGGCTGCCTGTGACCGTGCTTTCCAGCTCTCGCGTACGCTCAACACGCCCCAGGGAATCCTTATCAAGGGCGAACCCGGCAGCGGGAAAACCACGGTCGCGAAATATTTCATCCGCTCGTTGCCGCAATCCGACCTCTTTGACCACGGATTTGGCGCCCTGTTGATCCGACTGAGAACAGCGCCGACGACCGCGCAGGCCGTCGGCGCAATGCTGCGCGCCGTGAAATACCCGTTCACCAGCGTCAAGCGTACCAACGTCCACACGATGCGCGATATCGCGTTCGAATCCATTCAACATCATGGCACACGGATCATCTTCATCGACCAGGCCCATTCCCTAAGCTATCAAGCTGGACAGAAACGAAAGGATGTAAACGAAACCACCGTCTCCGACCTGTTGGTCGAACTGATGGATCAAACCGGCGTCAGCCTGTGCCTCCTCGCTGACGCTAACTTTACGCGACTAGAGGATGTCGCCCCTGCGCTAGCAAGCCGTGTCACAGTCCGCGAGGCGCTCTCCGAATTCAGGAACGACGAATACTGGGCAGGTTTCCTGTGCGCATTCGCAAGGCAGGCAAAAGCTATCGCGCTCGATTGCCTGACACTGCCAGACATCCAGCAGAGAACCTACACGGCTACGATGGGTAACCGTCGCCGCTTCCGCCGTCTGATCGTCGAGGCAGTCTTGATTGCGTCGGATGGAGGTGCGGCAGCCGTTGCCAAGGAGCATCTGGCGCGAGCGTTCGCCCTCGTCACCGGGACGGCGAGCGAAGCGCCAAATCCTTATGTGGCGTGACATCAGGGCACTCCCGATCCGTGTTCCATTCGTTGACTCCGAGTCTGGGCTTGGCTTCCTGCTGCGCGCCTTTTCCGCGAACGGTGTCTCGCTTCTCAAGGCTCGCGAGCTGTTTTCCATCAAGGACTGGCGGCTCCTCACCCCTGAGCAAGCGGCTGCGTTGTCCCGGGCAACCAACGCCGAGCCACACTGGTTGGCCGAGCGACTGCTGATGCGGGACGCTCAGACGCCCGAACGCTTTAAGTACTTTGGCCAGCTGTTTGGAGGCCACGCGGCCTACGCCAACATTAGTGCGAAAGTCTGCCCAGACTGTCTTCGCAAAAAGCGGTGGTGTCATCGAGTCTGGATTCTTCCCGGCGCCGCCTACTGCTACGTGCACGGACGCCCTTTGATCGATAGTTGCCGCCGATGCACGAAGACCATCAGTTGGCTGCGGCCCAGTATTGACCTTTGCAAGTGTGGCCGATATCTCGAGGGAGATTTATCGATCGGCGCCTGGCAGGCAATGCCCCTCGCCTCTGCGTGGACGCAATGGCTTGATCTGCGTCTCGACACAACCCGCACGAGTGAGAGCAACAACATTGCCGGCATACCGCCGTTCCTGAACAACCTGAGCATCGACGGGAGCACGTCGCTCGTCCTCGCATTTGGTGAGCACGAGCGGCCGGACGACAGCGTCAGTTCGCCACGAAAGGTAACGCCTAGCAAACTGAGCGCAAAGATTCAAAGAGGCATCGAGCGTCTCGCCTCAATTGATGGAGCCCCCCACGAAGCCAGGCGTTGGTCGCCCTACGTTCACACACCCACCCTGGAGAAAATGAAAAGGAGCGGTATCACCTCTGCTGATCGTCGATGTGCCGCGCTCTTGCTCTCCTATGTCGGCCGGCGGTCTCCTCGCTGCCACGGCGGGAAGCAGCAACGCGGGCAGTTGGAACTGTTTTTCTGAAGAGCAGCAGATATGAGACTTTTCAATGTTCCGGCGCCTCAGCCATTCGAAGCAGCGAGCTCGTGGATATCCCGCTTCGCCCTCTCGCAGGGAATATCGACCGGAGAAGCGCTCGAGCATTTCGGCGCTGATCCAGCACTGAAGGGAAAAATCGATGGGATGGTCATCGGCGAAGTGCTACGCGATATACGGCGACAGTGTGGGCTCCCCCCGACTGCGCTACTCGTCCATGAACGGGTCATGACGTCCTTCAGGAAGATCGAGCCAACGGGCGACTCGTTGTTGCTGCATAAGGCAGGATCGAAGGCACTGTTCAATTTCTGCCCCGCTTGCGTAAAGAGCATGCGCACGCCACATATCCCAATTCATTGGCGCTTTATCGCGTGGCGCTGGTGCCCCGAGCACGATTCGATTCTTGAATCACGATGCAGAATGTGCGGCGAACGTCAGTCCAGTCTGGTCGACCTTGCAATGACGAGCCCCGGCAAAAACGGACGCCCTTGGTTCAACGCATGTCAATACTGCGGAGTCCCATTCAAAAGTTTCGCTCCGTGCCAACTCATAAAAGATGAGGAACGTATTGACTGGCCGATCCAGCGCAAGGTCCTCGTACAGGGGCGCGCATTTCTCGCGTCGCTATTCGACGGGTACTACTCCGCGAACGGAATAGTCAAGAACGACATAGCGGGAATTCGAGAGGACATCAGCCTTAAAGCATTCGAGGTGCCCATCGATCTTCTGAGCGCCGAGTGGTTCCGAGGTGATGCCGATGAATCTCAGTTCACCCGCATGAAAAGAAGGTGGAGATTTCGGTGGATAGCCAATCGATATCTAACGCCGAAGTCCAAACTTATAGATGCGGCGCGCGAAAATAGATGATCTTCGTGACCTGGCCGGTGATTTTCGTTCCAACTTATGATTGAAATCGTGATCGTCAGCTGCCATACGCGTTACGGACGCAGCTAGGTAAGCCCACCAACTGCAGCAAAGGCCGAGGACCGGTAATCGGCCAAAGCGGACGGTGAAGCTGCATTTCATGAACGACTACTGTGCAGCGAATGCGGAACTGGCAAAGCGTTCACGCTTTTCGCGTGTTGCTGCTGATTATCGAAAGTGCGTGTTGTCGCTACTTGGCGGAGCGTGACGGGCCAGTGAAAACCGGCATGCTGTCATTATCGGCGCTTGGATGTGTGAGGCTACACCGAAATTTCGTACCAATTTGAGCTGGAATTTTCGGCACAATTTTCGTGATGTTGAAAGGAGATTGTGCGGTGAAGAAATCGAAGTTTACGGAAGAACAGATCGCCTTCGCCCTGAAGCAGGCGGACGTCGGCACGCCGGTGGCTGAGGTCTGCAGGAAGATGGGCATCTCGGATGCGACCTTCTACAACTGGCGCAAGAAGTACGGGGGGCTGGGCCCCTCGGAGTTGCGGCGCCTGAAGCAACTGGAAGAAGAGAACAGCAAGCTCAAGCGCTTGGTCGCCGATCTTTCGCTCGACAAAGCCATGCTGCAGGACGTCCTCGCAAAATAGCTCTGAAGCCTTCTCGCCGCAGAGATCTCGTCGATCATCTGATCAGCCGGTTCGGGGCGAGCCAGCGCCAAGCGTGCGGCGTGATGAAGATTTCACGCTCGGTCTATGGCTATCGCTCCCAGGCTCGGGATGCCACACCGCTGATCATGCGCATCAAGGAAATCACCTCGACGCGCGTGCATTACGGCTACCGACGGGTACATGTGCTGCTCAGGCGAGAAGGCTGGAAGGACAACCACAAGCGGGTCTATCGACTGTATCGTGAGATGGGCCTGTCGTTACGCCATCATCGGCCGCGGCGAAACAAGGCGGCTCGTCTGCGGCAGCCGAAGAGGCACGCCTCGGCCATCAACGAGATTTGGAGCATGGACTTTGTGGCTGACGCACTGTTCGATGGCCGTCGGCTTCGCACCTTGCCGATTGTCGATAACTACACCAGCGAGTGCTTGGCGATCGATGTCGGCCAGAGCTTGAAGGGAGAGGATGTTGTGCGTGTTCTTGAGCAACTGCGCCACAGCCGTGGGCTGCCGAAGAGCATCAAGGTCGACAATGGCAGCGAATTCATCTCGAAAGCGATGGACCGGTGGGCCTACGAGAATCGGGTGGAACTGGACTTCTCCCGGCCGGGGAAGCCGACCGATAACGCCAAGGTCGAGTCGTTCAACGGTCGCTTCCGGGAGGAATGTCTGAACGAACATTGGTTCTTGTCCCTGGACGATGCGAAAGGCAAAATCGAGGCGTGGCGGCGGTACTACAACGAGGAGCGTCCCCATTCGGCGCTGAACTGGATGACACCCGCCGAATTCGCCCGCCAGTGCAGGAACAAGCCCTCACCGGAGGGCTTCCAGGTGCCGGAAATTTCCACCTTAGACCGGTACTAAATCCGGTGCAGCCTCAGATTCGGACTTTACTAAATTCCCGTTGGCTCTGTTTACGGGGGGCACCTCACCAAACACAACAAATGCAAAGCTAATCAAGCGTTTCAGGGACGCCGGCTTCAGTGACTGGTCCTAGTTGTCCGCGCTGACCTAACTTTGCCCTCTTCCCCTTGTCGCACCGATGCGAATTTGATGCGAACCTGCTTCCTCGAAAGACAGGTATTCGCCTCAAGCAGCCACTCGATCCTCCTGTTCTGGGTGACTGCAATCGGGCTTTAGCGGACGTATTCGGTTACTGTCGTGACCGGCCGCTTAGGCCGACCACCCGCCTGTAGCTTATGGCATGAGGCCGGATCTCAGCCGGAGCGGCTATTCAACCGCTTCTCGCTCATCACCTGATCGTGGGCCACGAAGAAGAGGCTCAATACTGACTACAGAAACAGGGGCGATTCATTAATTAGCACTTGGCATGGCCAAAAGCTATCTCTCACAAAGATTAGCTGCCGCAGTCGCTCTAAGATGCTGAATGAATAAATGATCGAAGTTCCGATATTTTCGGATGAGCACGAAGTTCCTCAAGATTGGCTTGGCTGAGGCAACTGAATAACTTAGCCCGGTCCCTTATATTCAAAAGGGTGGAAAGAACCTTTCTTGGGGCAGCTTTGCCCGCTGCTTGCATCTCCGCTGAAATTTCACGCCCAGTGAGCAGAGCCAATGTCTTTGGAGCTTCAAAAAACAATACTTCAATTTCTGGAATGAACTGTATAACCTTGTACTCGGAATGATTGCTTCCCCAAGCGAGATAGTCATCTAGTTCTCTTTGTTGCATGGCTGCTTGATGTTCATCCGTAGTATCTGCGTCAACTATTAGCGCTACGGGAACACGCTTCATAAGTAACGCTTTCCGTGCCCGCGGCCGAATTGCATTACGGCCGTTTGCTACGATGATTTGATAGCTAACGGTTCGCAAATCATCAAGCAGCAGCTGGACTAGCCTAGAATCCGTTTCCCCGTCAACGTAAATATGTACCATTTGATTTACTCATCGGTTTCGAAAGGGAAAAGTGGAAGTCCGTACGCAGTAGCATACTCAAGCTTCTGGCGTAGCCCTTCTGTCATGGTCGCATGAGGCAATGCAATATCGAGATCCGACTTACCCCAGAGAAGGATGTTTAATGGAGATGCAAATTGGGTGAAAACCTCGGTAGCCAGTGTGAAATCTGATACGCTAAATAAAACTGCCATTGTCCCGGGAGGCCTACTTTCTAGACGGAAGCGCAGTTTAGCGACAGCTTCAATTGCAGCCGGCTCGCTCAAATCTTTACTCTCAACGAGAAAAGACCTCCCATCAAGGAAAACCATCCCGTCGATTTGCTCCATCGTGCCGAATTTTTGCGGATACGTTACTTCGTAGGGCCATCGGACAGAGGTCCCCTCGGCATCAAAAGCTCTAATCACCAAATACTCAAACAGTTTACCTGGCGTCCAACTAGGAACAGGGATTTTATCCTTTACCTTCTGCCATAAGTCGTGAAGGTCGGTTTGCTTCCATGCCTGAGCCTCTTCCATCATGGATCGTGAGGTGCGTGAGGTAGAAGTGCTCATCAGGACGTCGTTAGCGGTTCAAAGGGCATGGTGGAAACGAGCATTGGATGAAGAGTCTTTCAATTATGACATCGTATTGAGTGCCCGCCAAGAAATTCAGCTACAGTGCGCTGAGCACGTGCGGTAAAGCTATCAGCGGATACTTGACCGTTGCCAGTGCGAGCTTCAGCAGAATGGATGCGTGCTACGGCACTCGGGGTCATCGGGGTACGAGAGGTGGATGCGGACTTCTTAGACATGATTCGAATCTCCAGTTGAGTTGCCACGTAGACAACGGAGCGAATCGTAGATGTCAGGTGTTTGCAGGTATTCCGCGTAGCGCGTCAAAGTTTTTGGAAAAATACCCAAGGCCAGTAAAGCCGGGGCGATTCAGAGTGCTGCCAACTCATCTTTGCTTGAGGCAAAGATGAACTCCAATGAGTTCTTCGCTATAAAGGTATTAAGCTCTTCAGCCCTTTCCTTGGCGTCAATCCTCTCGTTGTTTATTCCCTTCTTTGCCCACAATGCAAGATGCGGGCTTATAGGGAAATAGATCGAGGATTCTTTGGAGATATCGCCCGGAATGGCTAAAAGATTGTAGATAGGTTGATCAGAAGTGACGAGCTTGATTTCGGAATGGTTTTCTACCACTCTCAAATCCAGATGGTCACAGAGTGATCCTCCAATGCTGTTTGCCAAGATGAAGCCCATGGCGTTCTGCACCTTGTGTAAATTGCAATCCTTGTACTCTTCTGGAATGCTCAGGCCTTGATGATTCATGAATGAGGTTCTAGCTTTCTTAGTTCGAGTGTATTGATGGCCGAGATAGATGCAAAGATGAATCTTGCTTTGCCTATCATTCAAAACGTCAAAATCTTTGTCTCTTAAAGCACTAAGAACGGGGAAGGCATTCTTTTCAATCATCCCATGGTACTGTTCAAGACCGAATCTTGCCCACTCGTTGCCAGAATTGGCAATGCTTAGGTAAGTAGCAAGGCTACCTCGGTTCACGAACTGGTTGATCGCGGGACCTTTCATAACCATCCCGATCAGCAGTTTAATTTCAGCATCCGATAGCGGGTCAATTTCATAAAAGTAGCGTTCCTGTGCGACATTCTCTGTTGATGTACGAAAGATCTTATCTTCTCGTTTGCTCCAGATTTGATCGTCCGTTGCCCAGCCCTTGAGGTAATACTCCCAAATATAGTGCTGCTTCTTTACCTCAATGCTCATGCTCTCCTCTTAAGTTATCGTGTTGCTACGAATAGATGTCAGCAATGTTCTGTATTTCAATTCATACCCTACAACGCCGAACGACTGCTCCTTCTATTAGCAGATTATCCTCTGAATGGCCGCTTTCAGAAACCGCGACTGCCCGGAAAGGGGCGGATGCCATCCTAAGCTGCTGACGAAAGCAGCCATTGGCCACCATTCGCGGCTGAGCGGCAGTTAAGCAGCCCATAGCCGTCCGATGCAGGTCGAAGACCCAAGGTCCGTTTTGGCCGAGGAGCGGAACTCGATATTGTGAGCAATCGGCTTGCTACGGACACCTACGCAGCTGACAGCCCCGCTGACCGGAGATAGCTCAACAACTCCTGTGGAGCCCGATCAGCACAAGGCACCAACCAAAGGAGCCCTGCAGCCAAGAGCGCCACCCGCGAACTGAAAGAAACCGCAGCCTCGTTAGTCAGCGCTGATCGGATGTCGGCGAAAACGGCACAGTTGTGCGCTAGCAAAGTGCGAGATTAGTCGGCACGCCGAGGCCGGGATAGCCCCCCCGGGCTGCCCCTACTGGCCTTTGAAACCATCAACGATCGGCCAGCCCTACGGCGGCGAACGGTCGTCTCGCGCGTATCTTTGCGCCAGCGAGCGGTGCACGGTCGCCTTTCCAGACGCAAAGGGGCGCTTCAGATATTCTGCCGCTAGGCTTAATTCAAAACTAAGTGACTCGGATTTCCCAAAATTCAAAACTAAGTGACTCGCGGGTTCAAAACCAAAAAAATCAGGCGCTCGCAAGCGCCTGATTTTTGGTAGTTGGCGGTTCAACACTCACCGCCGCTCGACAGTGGCGCCTGCGACGGCGCCGAACAGGGTTTGACGCTTAGTGGCCGCCTGCGGTCGAAGCGCCGATACCGGTTTCCGAACGCACCTGCTGCGCCGGGAAGCCCGCACGATCCTTGGCCGCCTGCTGGCTGCGGTCGAGCACCGATACCAGCCAGATGGTGAAGAACGCAGCCGACATCGAGAACAGTGCCGGTGACGAATACGGGAACAGCGCGCTGCCCTTCTCGTGGTGCAGCACCGCCTCCCACACCGACGGCGAGACGATGGTCAGACCGACCGAGAGCAGCAGGCCGACCGTGCCGCCAGCAACTGCGCCGCGCGTCGTGCAATCCTTCCACAGCACCGACATGAACAGCACCGGGAAGTTGGCCGAGCAGGCGATGGCGAAGGCCAGCATCACCATGTAGGCGACGTTTTCCTTTTCGAAGGCGATACCGAGGAAGACGGCGAGAATGCCGAGGCAGATCGTCGTGATCTTCGAGACACGCAGCTCCGAAGCGGAATCGGCGTTGCCCTTCTTGAACACCGTGGCGTAGAGGTCGTGCGACACCGCCGAGGCGCCCGACAAGGTCAGACCCGCCACCACCGCGAGGATGGTCGCGAAGGCCACCGCCGAGATGAAGCCGAGGAAGACGTTGCCGCCAACGGCGTTGGCCAGGTGCACCGCGGCCATGTTGCCGCCGCCCTTCAGACCCTTGCTGATGTCGCCATCGACGTAGTAGGAACCCGGATCCTGCGTCAGCAGAACGATGGCGCCAAAGCCGATGATGAAGGTGAGGATGTAGAAGTAGCCGATCCAGGTGGTCGCCCAGCCAACCGACTTGCGCGCTTCGGCAGCACTCGGCACGGTGAAGAAGCGCATCAGGATGTGCGGCAGACCGGCGGTACCGAACATCAGCGCCAGACCGACCGAGATGGCCGAGATCGGGTCCTTGATCAAGCCGCCCGGCGCCATGATCAGGTCGTGCTTGGCATGCACCTCGACCGCCTTGGCGAACAGCTTTTCGGGATTGAAGCTGAACTGGTAGAGCACCGCCAGCGCCATGAAGGTGGCACCGGTGAGCAGCATGCACGCTTTGATGATCTGCACCCAGGTCGTCGCCGTCATGCCGCCGAAGAGCACGTAGAGCATCATCAGCACACCGACGATGACCACCGCGTACTGGTACTCGAGACCGAACAGCACCTTGATCAGCTGACCGGCACCAACCATCTGCGCGATCATGTAGAACGCCACCACGACCAGCGAGCCGGTCGCCGCGAAAGTGCGGATCGGCGTCTGCGAGAAGCGGTAGGCGGCGACGTCGGCGAAGGTGTACTTGCCGAGATTGCGCAGGCGTTCGGCCATCAGGAAGGTGATCACCGGCCAGCCGACCAGCCAGCCGATCGAGAAGATCAGGCCGTCAAAGCCGTTGGCGAAGACCAGACCGGAAATACCGAGGAACGAGGCCGCCGACATGTAGTCGCCGGCGATCGCCAGGCCGTTCTGGAAACCGGTGATGCTGCCGCCGGCGGTGTAGAAGTCAGACGCCGAACGCGTCTTGGCAGCCGCCCATTTGGTGATCCACAGGGTCAGGCCGACAAAGCCGGCAAACATCGCGATGGCGACCCAGTTGGTCGCCTGCTTGCTGGTCTGGCCGAGGTCGGCGCCAGCGGCGACGGCAGCGCCGGCAGCCAGCACGCCAGCCGTCAGCGCCAGCATCTGGCGCGTGAATTGACTGATCATTTGCGCGTCTCCTCTTGCACGATTTCCGCGGTCAGCGCATCGAATTCCCTGTTGGCGCGACGCACATAGATATTGGTCAGAATGACCGTAAACAGGATCACGCCGAGCCCCATCGGAATACCGACCGAGGTGACCATGCCTTCGCCGATCTTGGTCCCCAGCCATTCCTTGTTGAAGGCGATGAGCAGGATGTAGCCGTAATAGACGACCATCATCAGCACAGTCATGATGATGCTGAACGAGGCTCGCGTGCCTTTCAGCTTCTGATACTTGGGATTGGCGGCGATGCGCGCCGCGACGTCGTCTTTCATGTTTTCCTCCGCGCAAATGGGCCGCAAAATTGTCGACCCGGCTGAACGCCAAGGTGGACAGTAGGCGTGGATGCTTACTCGCCGCTTACGCAAGACACCATGCGTAAGCGATTGCGCAATAAATAACGCAAGCAGCGAAGGATGGTCCGGGGACAGGTCTGCTGCCGCCATGCGCGATGACGGCAGCAAAACCCGGGGTTTCGTCGCCGCGCAGGCGGAGCGACGAAACTGACGGGCGGCGGCAAGGCCGCCGCCCGCAAGCTCAACAGCGGAAGCGGCTGACCAGCGTATGCAACTCGGTCGCGATGCGCTCGAGTTCGGTCGCCGACTCGGCAGTCGAGCGCGTGGCGGCGCTCGTTT
Organism: Rhodocyclus tenuis; assembly: GCF_014197755.1. Classification (GTDB taxonomy): domain Bacteria; phylum Pseudomonadota; class Gammaproteobacteria; order Burkholderiales; family Rhodocyclaceae; genus Rhodocyclus; species Rhodocyclus tenuis. The sequence continues at coordinate 221,857 of NZ_JACIGE010000001.1, forward strand.
CCTCGACCATCTGCGCGATCTCTTCGACGCGCTGGGCGATGCTGGTGCTGACGATGCTCTGTTCGCGCGTGGCACCGGCAACATCGCGGATGTGCCCAAGCGTCGTTTCGGCACCGCGACGGATCTGCCGCAGCGATTCGGCGGCGCCCTCGGCCGAGCGTACGCCCTCGGCCACTTCCGGCAAGGCCGCATCCATGACATGCGCCGCCGCGCCGGTTTCCGACTGCACCGCGGTAATCATTTTCTCGATCTCGATGGTCGCCGCCGAGGTGCGCTCGGCGAGTTGCCTGACCTCATCGGCAACGACGGCGAAACCACGGCCCTGCTCACCGGCACGCGCCGCCTCGATTGCAGCGTTGAGCGCCAGCAGATTGGTCTGCGCGGCGATACCCTTGATCACACCGGCAATCGACGAAATCTCGGCGGCACGCGCCTCGAGACTGCGGATGCGTTCCGAGGCATCGCTCACCGTTGTCGAAATCCGGTTGATCTCACGGCTTGCCGCCAACGCCCGACTTGAACCTTCATCGGCCAGGCGAACCGACTCGGTCGCATCGCGCTCAGTATCGGCTGCGCTGTCCGAGATATGCGTCACGCTGACCGTCATCTCCTCGATCGCCGCGGCCATCGAAGACGTGGCGTCGGTCTGGTGCTGCGAAGCGATCGCCACCTCGCTCGACGCCGTGACGATGCGCTCGGCATTCTTGGTCACTTGCGCCGCGCCGTCGGTGATCTCGATCAACATGGCGCGCAAGGCCGAAACCATTTCACCGAACGAGCCAAGCATGCTGCCCTTCGCTGCCGAACCGGTGGCAATCGTCAGATCGCCGGCCGCCGCGCGTGACATCAGCGCGATCGCCTCGCGCGGCTCGCCGCCAACCTGGCGCAACACGCCGCGCGTGACGATGAAGCCGATAACGGCGACGCCGAAGATCAGGGCACCGCTCACCGCCAGAGCCAGCAGCAACTTGTGCCGGAACTCGGCTGCGATGTCATCCATATAGACGCCGGAACCGATCACCCAGCGCCAGGGTTCGAAAGCCTTGGCGAACTGCAGCTTGTCCACGCCGACAGTCTGCCCCGGCCGCGGGAAGGAGCTATCGACATAAGCGCCCTGCGGATCGGCCTGGGCGCCGGCGATGATGTCGCGGATGGTAAAGCGGCCCTTGCCATCCTTGACGTCGTTGATGCTCCTGTTGCCGACGAACTTGGAATTGACGTGCACGACACCATCGCCCTCATAGCTGAAAACATAGACATAGTCACTCTTGCTGTCGGTGCCACCGTAGTGCGCGCCGAAGATCGCCTCGCTGGCTGCCTTCTGCGCCTGCTCGCGACTCATCCGCCCGGCAGCCTCTTCCTGCTGATAGCGGATGGCGATGTTGTGAGCGACCTCGACCACCGAGCGTACCTGCTGCCGACGCCCGTCCTCAAGATTGGTGCGCATCTCCCATGCGGCCAGAGAAACCAGGGCCAGCATGCCGAGCAATGCAGCCACCACCAGTAATACGATCTTCGCCTTGAGGGTCATGCGATCAATCATCAAAGTCACTCCACTGTTGAAATCATTGTGATCCGGAGAATCCAGGCAGCACAGCATGCAAAATGGCCTGGACCTGCGGCGACATCGCCGCGAAACTCACCTGATACTGCTCGGCGGCGATCATGCACAAGGCGACGCCATTGGTATCGATGGTGGTGACTTCAGAAAGATCAATCTCGGCAACGCCGACACGGGTAAGACCGTGCATGAAATCGCTGGCCAGCAGGTTGTTCAGCCCGCCGGAAATGCGCATGACTTTGCGCCCATTGACGTCGTGTATGCTGAGTATCGAGGCTTCGCCCTCGGCCAGCGCCTTGTCGATGGCTTCCTGGATGAGCACTTCGCTCAGCGGCCCCGCCTGGAAGCGGACACCGTAGAGATCGCCGATACAATTGACCACCTGCGCCGGCATGTCGATGCGCGGCGAGCCGAACACCGAGAATTCGCAACCGAAGGACTCGCCGGTCCGCAGCGGCAAAGCCGTACGCAGCATCAGGCCACCAAGAGACAGGTTGTGCAACTCGCCTTCGCCGAGACGACCGCGCTGGCCAATCGTCACCGTTGGCGGGTGCGCGAAGCGGATTCGGCGGTGGCGGCGCTGTTCATTCATGGTCGGAAAAATACGGGCAGGCGGAAAGCCAGCGGTTTGACATCGAACGACACGCAAAACATCGCGCAAGACAAGCAATAAACGCCAATAAGCGTATCAGGTTTCCACATAGATCAAGTTGATATAAAATTCTTATTTACTTTCAATGACTTATATCCGTCACTTTCTCATGCTGGCGATGTCGGCCATGTTCGCTGGAACTGTGCTTGCCGACGAGCTGCCCACGACCGTCAGCGCGGCGCTGCGTGAGGCCGGCATTGCGCCGCGCAATGTCGCCATCGTCGTCCAGGCTGTCGATGCGCCACAGCCGCTGCTGACGCATAACGCGCGCCTGCCGATGAATCCGGCGTCGACGATGAAGCTCGTCACCACTTACGCCGGCCTTGAACTGCTCGGCCCCGCCTTCACCTGGAAAACCGAAGCGCTCGCCGACGCACCCCCGGCCAACGGCCGCATCGCCGGCAATCTTTACCTGCGCGGCAGCGGCGATCCGCGCTTGTCGCAGGAGGCGTTCTGGTTGCTGCTGCGCCAGCTGCGCGCACGCGGCATCAGCGAAGTCGGCGGCGATCTGGTGCTCGACCGCAGCGCCTTCAAGCTGCCGGCGCACGACCCGGCGGCCTTCGACAACGAGCCGCTGCGCCCCTACAACGCCGGCCCCGACGCGCTGCTCGTCAACCTCGACGCCGTCCGCCTGTCGCTGCTCGCCGACAGCGAACGACGGGCAGTGACGGTGATCGCGGAAACGCCGGACCAGAATCTGCGCGTCGCCAACCGCCTGAAGCTGGTCGACGAAAGCTGCGGCGACTGGCGCGAAAAGCTGAAAGCAACGAGTAATGGCGACACCATCGAGCTGTCCGGCGTATTCCCGGCGAGCTGCGGCGAAAAGGCGCTGCAGCTGTCGCCGTGGCCGGCCGATGTGCAGGTCGAACGCCTGTTCCGCGCCTTGTGGAACGAACTCGGCGGCACGCTCGCCGGCCGCGTGCGCGCGGCGCCGACGCCGGCGGCTGCACGCACGCTTGCCGTGCAGGAATCGCCGCCACTCGCCGACATCGTTCGCGACATCAACAAGTACAGCAACAATGTCATGGCACGGCAGCTGTTCCTGACGCTGGCGGCCGAGCGCCCGGCGAGCACCGAAACGGCGCGGAAGCGCGTCAATAGCTGGCTTGCCGGCAAAGGGATCAACATCCCGGAACTGGTGCTCGACAACGGCTCGGGGCTGTCACGCGTCGAGCGCATTTCGGCCGACGGCCTCGCCCGCCTGCTGCTCGCCGCCTGGCAGAGCCCGGTGATGCCCGAGCTGATGTCCTCGCTGCCCGTCGCCGGCGTCGATGGCACCTTGAAGAAGCGGCTCGGCGACAGCCCGGCGAGCGGCCGCGCGCATCTGAAAACGGGCTATCTGGAAGGCGTTCGCGCCATCGCCGGCTACGTGCTCGACAACAGCGGCCGGCGCTGGGTCGCCGTCTGCCTGATCAACGATCCGCGCGCGCGGCTCGGCAAACCGGCGATCGACGCACTGCTCGGCTGGGTGGCCGAGCGCTGAAGCGCGCCGCGCTCAGGCGGCAGCGTCGCCGACCGGCCGCCGCCCGGACAAGGCCAGCCAGCCGCGCGCCACGCGGTAGATCAGCCACAGCGTCAGCACGCACCAGGCGACGATCGCCAGCGGCAGGCCAATCACGGTCAGCGCGCAAACGATGGCGATCAGCGCCCACAGCGCGGCGAACCAGAAAGTGCGGATCTGCCAGCGGAAGTGGCTTTCCAGCCAGGTACCGTTGGCGTCGGGGCGCTTCACGTAGTTGATGATGACGGCGATGATCGACGGCCAGCCGACGAGAAAGGCACCGATGACGCTGGCCGCGCCGAAGATGCCGGTCAGCGCCGAGAAGGCATGCAGCGCATAGACGAGGTGCGTGACGCGAATCAGCGATTCCTCGCCCGGCAGCGGCGTCGGCGGCAGGCCGCTCATGGCTGGCGGCACCCGACAGGCAAGCGCGCGCTACTGCCGGCACAAAGAAGGCGCCAGCTCACAACCCCAGCTCCGCCCATAGCGAATCGACGCGCGCTTTCACCGTCGCGTCCATGACGATCGGCGTTCCCCACTCGCGGTTCGTTTCGCCCGGCCACTTGTTGGTCGCGTCGATTCCCATCTTGCTGCCGAGCCCGGAAACCGGGCTGGCGAAATCGAGGTAGTCGATCGGCGTGTTGTCGGCGATCAGCGTGTCGCGCGCGGCGTCGACGCGCGTCGTCAGCGCCCAGATCACTTCCTTCCAGTCGCGCACATCCACATCGTCATCAACGACGATGATGAACTTGGTGTACATGAACTGGCGCAGGAAGCTCCAGATGCCGAACATGATGCGGCGCGCGTGGCCGGCGTACTGTTTCTTGATGCTGACCACGGCCAGCCGGTAGGAACAGCCCTCGGGTGGCAGGTAGAAGTCGACGATCTCCGCGTACTGCTTCTGCAGCAGTGGCACGAACACCTCGTTGAGCGCAACGCCGAGCATCGCCGGCTCGTCGGGCGGCTTGCCGGTGTAGGTGCTGTGATAGATCGGGTTGCGGCGCATGGTGATGCGCTCGACGGTGAATACCGGAAACTGCGCCTGCTCGTTGTAATAGCCGGTGTGGTCGCCGTAGGGACCTTCGAGCGCCGTTTCCGCCGGATCGATATGGCCTTCGAGGACGATCTCGGCCGACGCCGGCACCTGCAGATCGTTGCCGCGACATTTGACAACTTCGCTACGCGCGCCACGCAGCAAGCCGGCGAACTGGTATTCGGAGAGCGAATCGGGAACCGGCGTCACCGCGCCGAGAATCGTCGCCGGATCGGCGCCGAGCGCCACCGCCACCGGGAAAGGCTCGCCCGGATGCGCCAGACAGTGGTCGCGGAAGTCGAGCGCGCCGCCGCGATGCGCCAGCCAGCGCATGATCAGCTTGTTGCGGCCGATCACCTGCTGCCGGTAGATGCCGAGGTTCTGCCGCGACTTCTGCGGCCCGCGCGTCACCGTCAGCCCCCAGGTGATCAGCGGCGCGACGTCGCCCGGCCAGCAGTGCTGGATCGGCAGACGCGCCAGATCGACCGCGTCACCTTCGATCACCACTTCCTGACACGGCGCCGACGACACCGCTTTCGGCGCCATGTTGAGCACCTGGCGGAACACCGGCAGCTTGTCCCAAGCGTCCTTGAGCCCCTTCGGCGGCTCGGGCTCCTTGAGGAAGGCGAGCAGCTTGCCGACTTCGCGCAGCGCGTCGACCGATTCCTCGCCCATGCCGAGCGCGACGCGGCGCGGCGTACCGAACAGGTTGGCAAGCACCGGAATGTCGCAGGCGACGCCGCCGGTGGTCGGCTTTTCGAAGAGGATCGCCGGCCCGCCCGCGCGCAGCACGCGGTCGCAGATCTCGGTCATTTCCAGGCGCGTGTCGACGGGAACGCTGACGCGCTTGAGTTCGCCGATCTTTTCCAGTTGCGCGATGAAGTCGCGCAGGTCTTGATATTTCATCGCAGCAGGCCGGTTAGCGTGAGTGGGGCGGAACGGTGGCGGGCGGAAGGCGCCCTCAGAAGCCGCCGTCGGCGAAGAAGAAATCGAGCGCGATGCCAGCGAAAATCGCCGCGCCGATCCAGTTGTTGTGCAGGAAGGCCTTGAAACACGGAGGCCCTTCGCGGTGGCGGATCAGCGTCCAGTGATAGAGCGAGATGCCGACGGCGACGGCGATGCCGAGGTAGAACCATGTGCCGAGACGCAGCCCGTGGCCGACCCAGGCGATCAGCGCAAAGGTGGCGGCGTAGCAGGCCATCACCGCGGCGACGTCGAAGCGGCCGAAGGTGATCGCCGAGGTCTTGATGCCGATCTTCAGGTCATCGGGGCGGTCGACCATCGCGTACTCGGTGTCGTAGGCGACCGCCCAGAAGATGTTGGCGAGCAGCAGCCACCAGGCCTCGGCCGGCACCGCATCGAGGTGCGCGGCGTAGGCCATCGGGATGCCGAAGCCGAAGGCGATGCCGAGGTAGGCCTGCGGGATGGCGAAGAAGCGCTTGGTGAAGGGATAGCTGGCGGCAAGAAACAGCGCCACCACCGACAGGCCGATGATCAGCCAGCTTTTCAGCGGCAGGATGAGGCCGAAGGAAACGATGACGAGAACGGCAAAAAGGATCAGCGCCTCCTTGCTCGTCACCTTGCCCGCCGCCAGCGGGCGCATTCGCGTGCGCTCGACATGCGGGTCGAACTTGCGATCGGCGAAATCGTTGATGACACAGCCGGCCGAACGCATCAGCACGGTGCCGAGCGTGAAGATCCACACCACTGCCCAGTTCGGATGCCCGAGCGAGGACAGCCACAGCGCCCAGAAAGTCGGCCAGAGCAGAAGCAGGATGCCGATCGGCTTGTCGAGCCGCATCAGCTTTTCGTAGTGGTCGAGGCGTTCGCGCAGGCTCATCGGAGCCGGCGGCGTCGGACCGGACGCGGGATTGGGCACGTGTTCCATGGCCGCCATTTTAGCTGCCGGATGGGGCTTTCGGCGCGCGGGCCGTTACTGGCTGGATTCAAGCTCGCTACGGGCTGGATGCGGGCTTGCTCGGATGCCGAAAGGCGGGCGGACACGGGGGCGCGCCCAAGAGCGGCAGCGGGGAGTTGGCTGTTGAGTTCGCCGGGGTGTGTATCGCGGCGCGACGGCGGGCAGGGGCCGGGCGCCTCATGGCTGCACAAATCGTTGCCCGGCCCCTGCCCGCCTTTGCTGGCTGCCGTGCAAGCTCGGGAATCAGATCAGTTGGCTGGTCGGCGCTGGACGCTGCTGCTAGGACTTGCACCCGCCCCTCAGCGGCGCCGCAGCAAAGCCAGCGCGCGCCTTGGATAGTCGGGCGCGCGCAGGAACAGCCACAGCGCCGCCAGCGCGTTGCCGGCGGCGCCGATGGCGAACAGTCCCGGCACGCTGACGCCGGCAGCGAGCAGCGCCGCGGCGCCGAGTGCGCCGCCGACCATGAACAGCGCGTTGAAGATGTTGTTGGCGGCGATGATGCGCGCACGATGCGCCACCTCGCTGTCGACCTGCATGACGACGTACAGCGGCACGATGAACAGCCCGCCGCAGATGCCGAGTGCGAGCAGGTCGCCGAGCAGGCGCCACGTTCCGGGCTGCGCCAGCAGGGCGCCGACGGCGAGCGGCGCCGCGGTCGGCAGCGATGCCGGTGCGGCCAGCGCGAGATCGAGGCCGAACAGCGTCAGCCCGAGCGCGCCGAAAGGCACCAGCCCGATCTCCAGCCGCTTGCCGGAGAGACGTTCGCAGAGCAGCGAACCGGCGCCGATGCCGACGGTGAAGGTCGCCAGCAGCAGCGTCACCGCGCCCTCGTCGCCACCAAGGATGTTTTTCGCCAGCCCCGGGAACTGCGCGAGGAACAGCGCGCCGTAGAGCCAGAACCAAGAGATGCCGATGATGGCGAGGAAGACGCTGCGTTCGCTGCGCGCGAAGGCGATGTTGCGCCAGGTTTCCGTGAAGGGATTGGCGTTGAGGCGCAGCGCCGGAGCGGGTGCCGGCGCTGGCGGAATGGCGCGACTGCTCGCGTAGCCGATGGCGGCGACGGCGAAGCCGGCGAGCGCGATCCACGCCGGCGCGAAGCTGGCGGCGGCGAGCAGGCCACCGGCGAGCGTGCCGATGAGGATGGCGACGAAGGTACCGGCCTCGACCAGCGCGTTGCCACCGACGAGTTCGCTGCTCGCCAGATGCTGTGGCAGCAGCGCGTACTTCACCGGCCCGAACAGCGTCGAATGCAGGCCGAGCAGGAACAGCGCGCCAAACAGCAGCGGCAGGTGGTGCAGGTAGAAGCCGGCGCCGGCAACGGCCATGATCGCCATTTCGAGCAGTTTCACCGCGCGCGCGAGCATCGCCTTGTCGAACTTGTCGGCCAGTTGCCCGGCAGTTGCCGAGAAGAGGAAGAAGGGCAGGATGAAGATGCCGCCGGCGAGATTGGCAAGGATGCCGGCGTCGAGCGTCGTCCACTGCGCGGCGCGGAAGGTGAGCAGCACGATCAGCGCGTTCTTGAACAGGTTGTCGTTGAAGGCGCCGAGAAACTGCGTGGCGAAGAAGGGGCCAAAGCGGCGGCTGCCGAGCAGGGAAAAGGCGCTCATCTTTTGGCGCTCATCGTTTCAGGCTTTCAGAAGTTCTTCGCGCCAGCCGAGCCAGCGCGCCAGATGGCGCTCGACCGCGGGCTGGCCGCTGGGCGAGGCGAGCAGGCGCGCCGCGGCGTCGCGCGCCAGTTCGATCAGATCGACGTCGGTTTCGAGATCAGCGTAACGCAACAAGGGCGTTCCCGACTGCCGGCTGCCGACAAACTCGCCGGGACCACGCAATTGCAGGTCGTGGCGGGCAATCTCGAAGCCGTCGGCGGTTTCGTGGATGACGCGCAGACGCGCGCGCGCCGTCGCCGACAGCGGCCCCTGATAGAGCAGCACGCACGCCGACTCGGCGGCGCCGCGACCGACGCGGCCGCGCAGCTGGTGCAACTGCGACAGACCGAAGCGTTCGGCGTGCTCGATCACCATCAGGCTGGCGTTGGGCACGTCGACGCCGACTTCGATCACCGTCGTTGCCACCAGCACGTCGATCTCGCCGGCGGCAAAGGCGGCCATCGTCGCCGCTTTCTCGGCAGCCTTCAGGCGGCCATGAACGAGCCCGACGCGCAGGCCAACGAGCTCTTCGGCGAGCAGCGCGTGCGTCTCGATCGCCGTCTGCAGCTGCAGTTTTTCCGACTCCTCGATCAGCGGGCACACCCAGTAGGCCTGCCGGCCAAGCGCGACGGCGTCGCGCAGGCGAGCGATCACTTCGTCGCGACGCGAGTCGGAGACGAGCTTGGTGCGCACCGGCGTGCGCCCTGGCGGCAGTTCGTCGAGCGTCGATACGTCGAGGTCGGCGTAGTAGCTCATCGCCAGCGTGCGCGGGATCGGCGTCGCCGACATCATCAGCTGGTGCGGCGAATCGCCCTTGCGCCGCAGTTCGAGGCGCTGCGCGACGCCGAAGCGGTGCTGCTCGTCGACGATGGCCAGCCCGAGGCGGGCGAAGTCGACATCCTGCTGGATCAGCGCGTGCGTGCCGACGACCAGTTGCGCACCAGCGGCAGCCTGCGCCTGCGCCGCGCGCTTCTGCGACTTCTTCTGGCTGCCCGACAGCCAGGCAACGGAGACGCCGAGCGGTTCGAGCCACGCCGACAGCTTCAGATAATGCTGCTCGGCGAGGATTTCGGTCGGCGCCATGAACGCCGCCTGATAACCGGCTTCGATCGCCTGACACGCGGCGAGCGCGGCGACGATCGTCTTGCCGCTGCCGACATCGCCCTGCAGCAGGCGCTGCATCGGATAGGGCCGCGCCAGATCGGCGGCGATCTCCGCACCGACACGGCGTTGCGCGCCGGTGAGCGGAAACGGCAAAGCTGCCAGCAGTGCACGCGCGAGTTCGCCGGGCGCCGCCAGCAGCGGCGCACCGATGCGCCGGCGGGCGAGGCTGGCGCGCTTCAAGGACAGCTGCTGCGCCAGCAGCTCGTCGAACTTGATTCGTCGCCAGGCCGGATGCGTGCGCGCCTGCAGCGACTCTTCCGGCGCGTCGGGCGGCGGCGCGTGCAGGTAAGTGACGGCGCGGGCGAAATCCCACAGCGTTGGCGCGGGCGGCACCAATCTGGCGGTGAATTCGGCAGCTGATTTGGCCTCTGCTGCGGCTACCGACGCGGCCGCTATCTCTGAACCGCCGCCGAACAGCTCGGCCGGCGAACAGGTGTCGTTCAGCGGCACGCTCGCCAGCGCCCGCGCGATCAGCCGGCGCAAGCTCGCCTGGCCGACTCCCGCCGTCGTCGGGTAGACCGGCGTCAGCGCCGACGACAGCGGCGCATCGGCGTCGACCGGGCGCAGCCGTGGATGCACCATCTCGGCGCCGAGAAAGCCGGAACGCACTTCGCCGAAAACGCGCAGGCGGCGGCCGTCGTCGCGCACGCCTTCGAGACTGCGCGTCTGGCTGCCGTAGAAATTGAGGAAGCGCAGCCACAGCTCGCCGCTGGCGTCGCGCGCGCGTACCAGCAGCTGCCGGCGCGGCCGGAACTGCACGGCAACGTCGAGCACCTCGACTTCGAGCTGAACGCTGACGCCCGGCTGCGCCGCGGCGACCGTCGTCAGCTGCGTTTCGTCCTCGTAGCGCAGCGGCAGGTGCAGGACGAGGTCTTCGTTGCGGCGCAGGCCGAGGCGTTCGAGCCGCGAACGCAGGGCTGCCGGTGCGGCAATGGCTTCGCCGCCGGCGGCAGGATCAGTCGCCAAGCACCAGCACGCCGTCGGCCTCGACACGCGCACCGCGCGGCAGCGCGGCAACGCCGATTGCCGCCCGTGCCGGGAAGGGCGCGGCGAAATAGCGCGTCATCGCCTCATTGACCTTGCCGAAATCGTCGAGGTCGACGAGAAAGACGTTGAGCTTGACGATGTCGGCGAGCGAACCGCCAGCGGCTTCGGCCACTGCCTTGAGGTTGGCGAAAACGCGGTCGATCTGCGCATCGATGCCTTCGACCAGCGCCATCGTCTGCGGGTCGAGGCCGATCTGCCCGGACAGATAGACGGTATCGCCGACACGCACCGCCTGCGAATAGGTGCCGATCGCCGCCGGCGCGTCGGGAGTGGAAATGATCGTTTTGCTCATTGCGTTGTCCTTGAATGACGGAAAGGGGCGGACGCGCTGGCCGTAATGCACGCAGCCGCATCCGCAACAAGGTGATATTACCGCTGGAAGCAGGTCGCCGGAATTTCTCGCGGAAGCCCCCCGCCCGGCGCAGTGTCCGTCAGCGGACAGGGCACCCGCCCACCAGCGCGATCAAGGAAAGCCATGGACGAGCAACGCATCCGGCAACTCGAACAACTGCTCGGCGGCGCGCGCGACGGCGCGCTGTTGCGCTATTCGCTCGGCGCGGCGCTGCTCGCCGCGGGTGACGCGGTAGCAGCAGTGCGACGCCTGCGCGAAGCCATTGAGCGCGACGAAACACATTCGGCCAGCTGGAAACTGCTCGGCCGGGCACTGGCGGAAACAGGGCAGAGCGAAGCGGCGCTCAACGCGTTCAGGCGCGGTGTTGATGCGGCCGCAGCGCGCGGCGATGTGCAAGCGGTAAAGGAGATGCGCGTGTTCGCACGCCGGCTGGAGAAAACACTGGCAGCGGCCGCCAGCGCGGCGCAGTAGGCAGAATCGGGGGATCAGCTCCGCCCCGAAGCGCCCCACCTTGCGGCGATTCTCTGGCGAGGATTCACCGAGCGGCGCGCAACGCTGGCGCGATACCGGGCGCGCCAGGCGAGCGAGCACTTACAAGGTCCCTCCTACTGGCGCGCGCTGCGCTTGGGCGGCAAGAGCACCGAGTCGACACCGAGCGACTGCATCTTTTCGCGCGCCGCCACCGCTTCGGCGCGATTGCGGAAGGGACCGGCCTGAACGCGCGTTTCGATCGTCGACGGGATGCCGTTGAGCGTCAGCAAGGCGTGTAGTTCTTCGGCGCGACGCGTATCGGCGAAAACGCCGGCCTGCAGCGCATAGCCGTTAAGCAGACGCGGCACCAGCGGCGCCGGCAGGCTGGGCGGCGCGGCATCGGCGCTGCTGGCTGCCGGCGGGCGCGTAGCGGCGTTGTTTGCGCCTGCCGCCGCTGCCGGAACGGCAGTGGCTGGGGAACTGGCCGCAGCTTTGCCGGCCGGCGCCGGAGCACTGCGCGCCGGCGTGCCGCTGCGCGCGGCGGCCGGTAGCGAGGGCTGTGCGGCAACTTGCGGCCGTTGCGGCGCTTCCGCCGCCGCTGCGGCAGCAGTCGCCGGCGTCACCGGCGCGGCGCTGCCTTCGGGTTCGGCAGGTTTTTCCGGCGTTGTTACGCTGGCAGCGGGCTCGCTGCTGGCCGGGGCAGTCGTTACCGGCTGCGACACTTCCTGCTTCGCAGTCGGTACCGGCGCCGTGTAGGTCGGTGCCGCATCGTCCTCGTCGTCGGGCGCGTTGAGGCGGTCAAAGAGGGCCAGTGCGCCCAGCAGCAGCGCGATCATCAGCCCCGCCACGCCCATCCGCCAGACGAGCTTGCGCCTGATGTCGGGCGCCTCGGGCTTCGCCCCGGCGGCTCCAGTCTTCTCAGCCATGCCTTCCCTCCCTCATTGCTGCCCCCCAAGGCGATCGTTTCTTGCCTGAATCAATGGACGCTTTCGTCGTTGCCCTTGCGCGTCAAGGCGACGACCAGTTCGGCTTCGGCGCGGGCAATCCCGCAACGCTCCGAAATCGCCGAGGCGTCGGCACCCTGCAGCGCCATCTGCATGGCTTCGCCGTAAAGCGGCGAAACGTGCTGCGCGGAGTTGACCTCGTCCACTTCACGGCGCAATTCCTCGCGCAAGGCGGCTAGCTCGCCGCGCACTTCGCTGCGCAGGCTCTTCAAGCTCGTGTCGAGCGTCGCCACACGCTCGCTCAGCGCCGCCGACAGCGCCCGCAGGTGCGCCAGCTCGCGTTCGTGCGCCTCGACATCGCGCTGGTCTGCCAACTGCTGTGGCGGCGGCTCGTTCCAGGCGAACGCGGGTGGCGCAGGCGCAGTGCTTGCCGGCTGATCGGCGGTAGCGCTTACGGCAGCGGCCGCAGCGTTCTCGGCAGCCCAGCCCGCCTTGGCGGCGCCACGCTTGCCGCCGTCTCCGGCATCGTCGACCGCCGCCACCGCACCATAGGCGGCGAGCGCAGCACCCGCCTGCGCCGCCGGCACGACAGACGCCGCCGTCGCCTGCAGGCGACGCATGCGCCAGAAGACGACGAGCACGTAGATCGCGAGCACGGCAACCAGGCCGAGCAGCGCATCGCGCCATGTCAGTGAGGCAAGGAAGTCAGGATCCATCGCAGGTCGGCAGTCAGTATTGCGCCGTATTATCCTTGATCCGTCGCCGAACGGGGATGCTTGACGATGCCGGACGGATGCGCCAGCGCCTTCGGATGCTCGCGGGCGCCTGGCTGCCTGCGCTTTGCTCAGGCGCCACGCCGGCAGCTGTGATACCGGCTGGCGCGCCGGTCAAGGCGAAGCTCAACTGCCCTCGCCGCCATCCTTGCGCTCGCGGGCGCCGATATAGACGGTCTTGTTGATTTCGGCATGTACCAGCCCCTTGGCGTCGCGGAATTCGACGCGGAAGTGACGATCGCAACGCCCGTCACGCCCAACCGCTTCGCGCACAGCAACGATGTCGTCCTCGCTGATGCGAAAGTCGGCGAACAGCTCACTGCGCCCCGGACGGCGATAGCGGATCGACGCCGCCTTGTCCCAGACGATGTAATCACGGCCGAGATTCATCGCCAGCAGCAGCGCGAAGATCGGATCGGTGGCCGAGTAGAGGCTGCCGCCAAAGGTGGTGCCGGCGCCGTTGCGCGTGCGCAGCGTCAAGGGCAGGCGGACGACGATATGGCGCAGGTCAGCCGAAACATGCAGCAACCGGCCACCGGTGGCGCGGTAAGCCGGAAACCAGTTGAGGCCGAGGCGGAATAGCGTGGGTCGCCAGGCGGCAGGGATGCGGTTCCAGAAACTGGGCAGCATGCGGCTCCTCGCGGCAGCCATGCTGGCCGCCGGGTGAATCGGAAAAACGGCGAGCGACGAAAAAACAGTGGCGACGCCCGCCTGCACGCCGCCACCGCCATTCTGCCTGAACGGACATCGCGCCGGAGCCCGTCACCCGGACGGGCCGGCGTGCGTCCTCAGTGAATCGCCTCGAAGATGCCGGCGGCGCCCATGCCGGTGCCGATGCACATCGTCACCATGCCGTAGCGCAGCTTTTCGCGCTGCAGCGCATGCACGACGGTCGCCGTGCGGATGGCGCCGGTGGCGCCGAGCGGGTGGCCGAGCGCGATGGCGCCGCCGAGCGGGTTCACCTTCGCCGGGTCGAGGCCGAGCGTGCGGATCACCGCCAGCGCCTGCGCGGCGAAGGCTTCGTTGAGCTCGATCCAGTCGACGTCGGCCAGGCTGATTCCCGCCTGCCTCAAGGCGCGCGGAATCGCTTCGATCGGGCCGATGCCCATGATTTCGGGCGGCACGCCGGCGACCGAATAGCCGGCAAAGCGCGCCAGCGGCTTCAGATTGAACTGCTTGAGGATCTTTTCGGAAACGACCAGCACGGCGCCCGATCCGTCGGACATCTGCGAGCTGTTGCCGGCGGTGACCGAACCGCGCGCCGAGAACACCGGCTTCAGCTTCGCCAGACGTTCGAGCGAACTGTCGGGACGCGGCCCCTCGTCGGTGTCGGCGACAAATTCGCTGACGCGCACCAGGCCGGTTTTCAGGTCAGGCAGATGGCTGACGACGGTGTAGGGCGAGATTTCGTCGCGGAACTTGCCGGCGGCGATGGCGGCAACGGCCTTCTGGTGCGAGGCGACGGCGAAGGCGTCCTGATCCTCGCGCGACACCTGCCAGCGCTGCGCGACCTTCTCGGCGGTGATGCCCATGCCGAAGGCGATGGCGGTGTTCTCGTCCTTCTCGAAGATGGCCGGATTGATGGCGATCTTGTTGCCCATCATCTGGCTCATCAGGCTCATCGTTTCGGTGCCGGCGGCGATGATCGCGTCGGCTTCGCCGAGGCGGATGCGCGCCGCGGCGTCGGCGACGGCCTGCACGCCCGACGAACAGAAGCGGTTGATGGTGATGCCGGGAACCGTATTCGGCAGCCCGGCAAGCAGCACGCCGATGCGCGCGACGTTCATTCCCTGCTCGGCTTCCGGCATGGCGCAGCCGACGATGACGTCGTCGAGCAAGGCCGGGTCGAAACCCGGCGCCTGCGCGATGACCGACTTCAGCGCGTGCGCCAGCATGTCGTCGGGGCGGACGTTGCCGAACATTCCCTTGCGCTTGCCGACCGGCAGACGCGTCGCGGCAACGATGTAGGCATCCTGAATCTGTTTGCTCATGGTGTCTTTTCTCCTTGGCTATCCGTTCGGGTCAGCCTTAGTTGCGCAGGGGCTTGCCGGTTTCCAGCATGTGCACGATGCGCTGCTGGGTCTTCTCGTTCTTCAGCAGCGCGACGAACTGCTGGCGCTCGACGGTAAGCAACCACTTCTCGTCAACCAGGCTGCCACCCTCGACGTCGCCGCCGCACAGCGCCGTTGCCGCCGCCTTGGCGACGACGTAGTCGTGCGCCGAAACCATGCCGCCTTCCTTCATGTTGGCGAGCATCATTTCGAGCGTGGCAATTCCCGGCCGGCCGGCGACGCGCACCTTGCGCGGCGACAATTTCGGCGCGTAACCGGCCTCGGCCAGCGTACGCGCTTCGCGCAGCGCGACGTAGAGCAGTTCGTCGGCGTTGAACAGCAGCGTGTCGGTGTCGAGAACGAAGCCGAGCTCACGCGCCTGCGCCCCGCTCTTCGACACCTTGGCCATGGCGATGGTCTGGAACACCGGCGCGATGAAGTCGAAGGGATCGGCGTTGGCCGTCTTCGGCGCCGCCGCTGCTGCGCGCAGCGCAAACTCCTTGCTGCCGCCACCGGCCGGAATCAGGCCGACGCCGGCCTCGACCAGACCGATGTACGACTCGAGCGCGACGACGCGGCGCGCGCAGTGCATCAGGAACTCACAACCACCGCCGAGCGCCATGCCCTGCACCGCGGCGACCACCGGCACCTTGGCGTACTTGAGCGACATCGACGCATCCTGGAAGGCGGCAACGTAAGTCTCGAGCAGATCGAACTGGCCGGCAGCGACGCTCTCGGCCACTTCCTTGAGGTTGGCGCCGACGGCAAAGGGCGCGTCGTGCCACAGCACCAGCCCCTTGAGGTTGGCTTCGGCGTAGCCGACCGCCTGCTGCAGGCCTTCGATGACGTCGCGGCCGAGCGCGTGCATCTTGCTGCGGAAGGAGACGATGCCGATGTCGGCGTCGACCGACGGCAGGCGCCACAGGCGCAGGCCGGCGTTCTCGAACAGGGTTTCGCCGGCGTGCGTGAACGGCAGCGCCGGTTCGCCAAAGACGCGCTCGGGGAAGAGCTGGCGCTGGTAAACCGGCAGCGTCGAGCGCGGACGCAGCGTGTTGGCCGAGGCGGAGTACGAACCCTCGGCGGCGTGAACGCCGGGTTTGTCACCATTCCGGCCGGCAACCCAGGCCGGCAGCGGCGCTGCCGTCAAGGCGCGACCAGCAGCGATGTCTTCGGCCACGGCATCGGCGATCGCCTGCCAGCCGGCCGCCTGCCAGGTTTCGAACGGACCCTGCGCCCAGCCGAAGCCCCAGCGCATGGCGAAGTCGACATCCCGTGCGTTGTCGGCGATGTCGGCGAGATGGAAGGCACAGTAGTGGAATACGTCGCGGAAGATCGCCCACAGGAACTGCGCCTGCGGATGTTCGCAGGCGCGCAGCGCGGCAAACTTCTCGGCCGGATTCCTGATCTTGAGGATGGCGAAGACTTCCGGCGCCACCGCCTTGTCGGCGGGCAGCGCGTCGCGGTAATCCTGCGCGGCGAGATCGAGCACCTTGATCGCGCGGCCGTCCTTGCGGAAGATGCCGCAGCGCGTCTTCTGGCCGAGCGCGCCCTTGCCGATCAGCGCCGTCAGCCACTTGGGCTGCGCGTAGTAGGCAGCCCACGGATCGTTCGGCAGCGTGTCCTGCATCGTCTTGATGACGTGCGCCATGGTGTCGAGACCGACCACGTCGGCAGTGCGGTAGGTGGCGCTCTTCGGCCGGCCGATCAGCGGGCCGGTCAGCGCGTCGACCTCGTCGAAGCCGAGGCCGAGACGCTGCGTGTGGTGCATCGCGGCGAGCATGGAGAAGACGCCGACGCGGTTGGCGACGAAGTTCGGCGTATCGAGCGCGCGCACCACGCCCTTGCCGAGACGCGACACCAGCCAGGACTCGAGGTCGTCGAGCAGCGTCGCTGCGGTTTCGCGCGTCGCGATCAGTTCGACCAGCCGCATGTAGCGCGGCGGATTGAAGAAGTGGATGCCGCAGAAGCGCGGGCGTAGCGACTCGGGCAGCGCCTCGGCCAGACGGTTGATCGACAGACCCGAGGTGTTCGAGGCGATGATCGCGTCAGGAGCGATATACGGCGCGATCTTGCGGTAGAGATCGTCCTTCCACTCCATTTTCTCGGCGATGGCCTCGATGATCAGGTCACAGCCACGCAGTTGTTCGAGGTGCTGGTCGTAGTTAGCGGCGTCGATGTAGAGCACGCGGTCGGCCGTGGCCAGCGGCGACGGCTCAAGCTTCTTCAGGCCGTCGATGGCCTTTTTGACGATTCCGTTCGGGTCGCCGTCCTTGGCGGCCAGGTCGAAAAGCACGACCGGCGTTTCGGCATTGGCCAGATGCGCCGCAATCTGCGCGCCCATGACACCGGCGCCCAGCACTGCGGCCTTGCGTACGATGAAATTGCTCAAGCTGTCCTCCTGATGGGTCGGATTGACGCCTTGCACTGCTTCCGCACGAACGCACACCGCCTCATCTGCCAGATCATGGGAGACCAAAGACGGGGAATGCGGACGCCTGGAGGAAAGGCAAGGTCGAAAACAGTTACGCCGGGAACGCCCCGGAGCGGAAATGCAGAAACACGGGGTAAAGCAATTTAAACGAACGTTTGAATTGTAGTACGAACCGAGCGCCGGTCAAGCGCCCGAACCGGACGCAAGACGAAAAAAAACGCCCCGGCAGAGCGGGGCGTTTCGTCCGGCGAAAAACCGGATCAGAAGGACAACGAGTACTGAATACCGACGAGGTCGGCGCTCGCCTCGTAAGTACCGGCGAGGAGGCCGCGCGCCGCAGTATCTTCGTCGTTGGCAACATTGGAATCCTTGACGAACAGGTGGCTGTAGCCAACGTCCAGAACCGAATCCTTGCTCAGCTTGTACTGCGCGCCGAGCGACAGCCAGGTGCGGTTGTTGTCCGGCAGCGAAGCGGTGCGGTACTTCGCACTATCTACCGGCGACTGGTCGTAGGCGACACCGAACTTCAGCTTCCACGCGTCGTTGTACTTGTAGTTGGCGCCAAGCGCGACACGCCACGTGTCACGGAACTTGGTGAGCATTTCGCTGGAACCGGTAGTACTTCCGGTAATCACCAACGACTGAATACTGCTCCAGCCGGTCCAAGATACGTCACCCAGCAACTCCCACCGATCGCTGAGTTGCTGTTGAGCACTCAGGATGAAGGTGTCTGGAAGTTCAACTGTCGCTTTGGCTGAACCATTCAAGGCCGCATTGAAAGGCGAGCCAAAAGTCTGATCGCCATCCGCTTTATGCTTGATCTTCGAGCGATAGGAAGCCCCGACGCGGGTGGACGGCGAAATTTGGAAAATCGCACCAGCATTCCAGCCCCAAGCATCCGAGTTCAACTCGTTAGAAACTCGCGCCGTAGTATACGGGGCGCCCCCTCCTGCACCCAGCCCCACTACAGCAGCCTTGTCGAAGGTGGCATCAATGCGCTGCCAGTTCACACCGAAGCCAAGCGACACGACTTCATTCGCTTTCCAGGCGATCGACGGATTGATGTTGTAGGTCTTGATATCAAACAGCGTCGAGTGGTAACGCCCCTTCCAGTCCTTGTCATAGTCGGTCTTCAGACCGAACGGTGCACCGAAGCCGATACCGGCGAACCAGCGGTCATTCAACTGCCACGACAGGTAGCCATTGGGCAGAAAGCCCCAGCCACCTGCGTCGCCGCCGTTGCCACCGGTCGCCGCACCGCCGCCCAGCGCGGTCGGATTCGTCGTGCCGGCATCCTTGAACTTGAAGCTCACGCCAATCGCCGAGACACCGGCCGAGAAGTTACGGCCAGGCAGGTAGGTCATGCCGGCCGGGTTGTAGTAAATCGTGCTGGCGTTTTCGGCGACGGCCGCCGAACCGGCATACGCATTGCCCATGCCGCTGGCGTTCTGCTCGATCAGCTGGAATCCCGCCGCCGAGGCGTAGCCCGAAAACAGGCCGAGCACCAGAGCGGGGATGAGTTTCATGCTTGTCCCGAATTTCATCGTTTTTCTCTCCTTAGAAGTGGTGGTCGTGGTGTTGTGCGTTCCCACGTGATTCAGGTGTAACAAAACTTCAACGGCGATTCTATCGGCTGACGCCGGCGAATCGCTTCTTATTATGGGTAATCGGGCAAGGCGCGCTTGGCGCCGTGTTGGTCCAGTGCAACATAGGTCAGCGTCGCTTCGGTCACTTTTACCGTTGTCGGGCTCGAGGGATGACGTTCGGCGTACACCTCGACGTTGACCGTGACCGAAGTACGGCCTCTGGCAACGACCTCAGCATAAAAGCTGACGACATCACCGACCGACACCGGCTGCTTGAAGAGGAAAGAATTCACCGCCACCGTCGCCACCCGCCCGCGCGCGCGCTGCATGGCGACGGTGGCGCCAGCGATGTCGACCTGTGCCATGATCCAGCCGCCGAAGACATCGCCGTGGTGATTGACGTCGGCTGGCAGCGGCATCACGCGCAAGGCCGGCTGACGGTCGGGAAGCGCGACGGGGATTTCAGGCATGCTGATCTTTCCGGTAGTTGAGCGGCCCACCGGTGAAGGGCGCGAAGCCGGTGCCGAAGATCACGCCGGCGTCGGCGAGATCGGCGTCGGCGACGATTCCCGCATCAACCAGTTGCTGCGTGCGCAGGAGAAGCGGCTCGACCAGACGCAGTGCCAGACCTTGCGGGACGGCACCCGGCGTTCCCTTGAACGCCTTGCCGTCGCGCCAGGTGTAGAAACCGCTGCCGCTCTTGCGTCCGAGACGGCCTGCGGCCACGCGCTCGGCCAGACAAGCCGGCGGCTCGCTCACGTCGGTAACGAGGCTGCGCCCGGCGGCGAGCGCGATGTCGAGGCCGACGGTGTCTGCCAGTTCGATCGGCCCCATCGGCATGCCGAAGGCGAGCATCGTTTCGTCGATGGTTTCCGGCGACAGCCCCTCGTCGACGCAGCGCATCGCTGCCTGCATATAGGGCGCGAGAACGGCGTTGACGAGAAAGCCCGGCGCGCTTTTCACCGGCAGCGGCAGGCGATCGATCTGGCGGACGAAGGCCGCGGCACGCGCCAGCATCGCCGGGTCGGCGCCCTCGGCGGCGACCACCTCGACCAGCGGCATCTTCGCCACCGGGTTGAAGAAGTGAATGCCGACCAGCCGTTCGGGACGCGCCAATACGTCGCGCAGATCTTCGAGACGCAGGCTGGAAGTGTTGGTGGCAAGCACCGCGTCGGGGCGCATCTGCGCATCGAGGCGGCGGAACAGCTCGCGCTTGACCTCGACATTCTCGACGATCGCCTCGATGACGATATCGGCGCGCGCGGCGCCGTGGCCGTCGACGTCCGGTATCAGCCGGTCGCGCGCAGCGCGCTGCAGCAGCGGGTCGCGCAGCCGGCGCCCGAACAGCGTGTTGGCGCGCTTGATCGCCGGCGCAATGCGTGCGATGTCCTGGTCGGCGAGCGTAACCGTCAGCCCGCGCAGCGCGCACCAGGCGGCGATATCGCCACCCATGACGCCGGCGCCGATCACGTGCACATGCTTCGCCACGGCGATGCCGTCGGCCTTGCCGAAGCTCTTCAGCCGCTCCTGCAGGTGATAGACGCGGACGAGGTTCCGCGCCGTCGGCGAACGCACGATGCCGTCGATCAGTTCCGGCGCGGCGAGCGCGTCGCCGTCGTGACGCGCCCACAGGTCGATGATCGCGTACGGCGCCGGGTAGTGCTCGGGGCGTGCGCGCGCAGCGACCTTCTTCTTCGCCTGCGCCGCGACGATGCCGCGCAACGGCCCGGAGAGCAGGCGCGTGACCAGCGGCAGCGGCTTGCGCGACTGGCCGGAGACGACCAGTTGGCGCGCGGCCTCGGCCATCACGCGCGGCGGCACGCAGGCGTCTGCCAGTCCGATCTTGTAGGCGCGACGCGCATCGACCGTCTTGCCGGCAAGCATCAGGTCGAGTGCCACCGGCCCGCCGACGCGCTGCGGCAGGCGGCGCATGCCGCCCCAGCCGGGGAAGATGCCGAGCATCACCTCGGGCAGGCCGAGGCGCGTGCCGGCTTCGTCGACCACCAGCAGGTAGCGGCAGGCGAGCGCCAGTTCGAGGCCACCACCAAGGCAATGGCCGCGCACCAGCGCCAGCGTCGGGTAGCGCACCGCCGCCAACCGGTTGAACAGCTGCCAGCCGCGCGCAACGAGCGCCTGCGCGTCCTCGGCGCTGGCCAGCACACCGAATTCGTCGATGTCGGCGCCGGCGATGAAGCCGGCGTCCTTGCCCGAGCAGATGATCAAGCCTTTGGGCGGCGACGCGTCGAACTGGTCGAGCAGCTGCGCCAGTTCGCCGAGCACGGCGGCCGACAGCGCGTTGGCCGAAGCACCGGCGCGGTCGAGCGTGGCGGTAGCCAGCCCGTCAGCGCTGCGTTCAAGGCGCCAATGCTGCAAGCTGGCATCGGCAGTTTCTGTCACGGCGCGAAGATCGCTGATCGTGTTCATGCGCAGCTCTCCACCAGCATCGCCCCTCCCTGCCCACCACCGATACAGATCGACGCGATGCCGCGACCGCCACCCGCGGCGCGCAGGGCGTGCGCCAGATGCAGGACGATGCGCGCGCCGGAAGCGCCAACCGGATGGCCGAGCGCGACGGCGCCGCCGTCAACGTTAAGACGTGACTCGTCGATGCAACCGAGCGCGCCTTCGGCAGCGAGCTGCTCGCGGCAGTAGTCGTCGGATTCCCAAGCTGCCAGACAGGCCAGCACCTGGGCGGCGAAGGCCTCGTTGATTTCCCAGCGGTCGATATCGGCAAGCGCCAGACCGTTGCGCTGCAGGATCGGCGTCACCGCGTGCACCGGACCAAGACCCATCTGCGCCGGATCGAGCCCCGCCCACTCGCTGTCGGTGATCTTCGCCAGCGGTTCGAGATTCCAGCGTGTCACCGCTTCGGCGGATGCGAGCAGCAGCCAAGCCGCGCCGTCGGTGATCTGCGAGCTGTTGCCGGCGGTGATACGACCGTACTTGCGATCAAAGAAAGGCTTCAGCGTGCCAAGCTTGTCGGCGTTGGAGTCGGCACGCACGCCGTCGTCGTCGGCATAGACGCGACCTTCGCTGTCGATCAGCGGCACGATCTCCTTGAAGCGGCCGGCCTGCTGCGCGGCGAGCGTGCGCTGGTGACTGCGCACCGAAAACTCGTCCATGGCCCGGCGCGACAGGTCGAACTTCCAGGCCAGGTTTTCGGCGGTCTGACCCATCATCAGGCCGACCACCGGGTCGGTCAGGCCCTTGAGGATGCCGATCACCGGCGCGAACAAGGCCTTCAGCGGCACGCGTGCGAACTGCTGGGCGCGCGCGCCGAGCGTCTTCGCCTGCGCCAGGCCACCGAACCAGCGCACCATCGACGGTGAGTAGAGCAAGGGCGCATGTGACAGGGCGTCGACGCCGCCGGCGAGCACCAGCTGCGAACGGCCGCTGCGGATGTTGGCGATGGCTGAATCGATCGCCTGCATGCCCGAGGCGCAGTTGCGCATCACCGTCCAGCCGGGAACGCGGTTGCCGCAGCCCATGCGCAAGGCGACGACGCGGCCGATATTGACCTCGTCGGGCGATGGGCTGGCGCAGCCGAGGATCACCTCGTCAAGATCGGTCGGCGCAAAAGGCTGGCGCAGCAGCAGGGCACGGCCGGCCTGCACGGCAAGATCGCTGGCGGCAAACGGCCCCGGCGCGTTGCGCGCCTTGAGGAAAGGCGTGCGCGCTCCATCGACGATGTAAATGGGTTCAAAAGCCACTGATCAGAATCCTTGGTTTATTCAGGCCGCTGCGCGCTGCAGTGGCGTGAGCGCGGATTCTGCCTGCTGCGCTTGACCGAAGTCCATCGGGAAGTCGTCGACGTGGACGACAACATCGCGCAGCGCGTCTCGCCGGCGCAGGACGGCGTGTTCGGCGGCGGTGACCAGCCCGGCGGCGAAGGCGGCTTCGGCGAGGTCGCGCACGTTGGCGTCGGGATTGTCGCGCAGCGCGCCGCCCTTCATCGCCGTGCGGATTTTGGCGTCGATCGGCTCGGCATCGATGGTCGCGCTCAGCGCCGCTTCCAGCGTGCCGACCGGTTCGTGCTCGTTCTGCGGCAGGTGCACCAGCGCGGTGAGGCGGTCGCGCGTTGCCGACGGCTCGATCATCGCCTTGGCGATGTCGCGGCCAAGACGGTCCGCCGGCGCCGTGCAGGCAGCGCCGAAGGGGAAGAGCACGCGACGCAGCAGTTTGCGCATCGCCGCACCGGGGAAGTTGGCGATGACGCCATCGAAGGCTTGCTGCGCCTTGAACAGCGAGTCCTGCACCGCCCAGTGCATGAACGGCGCGTCGGCCGCCTGCCGGCCCTCGTCCTCGTAGCGCTTGAGTGCGGCCGAGGCGAGGTAGAGCATGGCGAGGATGTCACCCAAGCGGGCCGACAGTTTCTCGCGCCGCTTCAAGGCACCACCGAGCGTCAGCATCGAGACGTCGGCGAGGAAGGCAAAAGCCGCCGAGAAGCGCGTCATCTGCTGGTAATAGCGGCGCGTTTCGGGAGCGACATTCGACGGTGCCGCAAAGACGCTGGCGCCGGTCAGGCCGCCGACGAAGGCGCGAGCGCCGTTGCCGATGACGAACTTCACATGCGCGAACAGTGCCTGATCGAAATCGACGAAACCTTGCGCGACATTCGGATTCTTTGCCGCGTGCATTTCGCGCAGCACGAAAGGATGGCAGCGGATCGCGCCCTGGCCGAAGAGGATGAGGCTGCGCGTCAGGATGTTGGCGCCTTCGACGGTGATGCCGATCGGGATCTGCTGGTAAGCGCGGCCGAGGAAGTTGGACGGGCCGAGGCAGATGCCCTTGCCACCGATGACGTCCATGCCGTCATTGACGATCTGGCGCGCGCGTTCGGTGACGTGGTACTTGGCAATCGCCGAAACGACCGAAGGCTTTTCGCCGAGGTCGATGGCACCGGCGGTCATGCGCCGGACGGCGTCGTTGAGCCAGGTGTTGCCGCCGATGCGGCCGAGCGCTTCCTCGACACCCTCGAAGCGGCCGATGGCCATCTTGAACTGGCTGCGCACGCGGGCGTAAGCACCGACGGTGCGCGCCGTCACCTGCGACATGCCGGTGTTCGACGACGGCAGCGAAATCGAGCGGCCGGCAGCCAGACACTCCATCAGCATGCGCCAGCCATGGCCGGCCATGGCCTGACCGCCGATGATGAAGTCGAGCGGCATGAAGACATCCTTGCCGCGCGTCGGGCCGTTCATGAACATCGCGTTGAGCGGGAACAGGCGGCGGCGCGTCTCGACGCCGGGTGTGTCCCAAGGCACCAGCGCGCAGGTGATGCCGATGTGCTTCTTGTCGCCGAGCAGGCCGTCCGGATCATAGAGGTGGAAAGCCAGTCCGAGGATGGTGCAGATCGGGCCGAGCGTGATGTAGCGCTTGTCCCAGGTGACGCGCATGCCGACGACTTCCTTGCCCTGCCACATGCCCTTGCAGACGATGCCGACGTCGGGAATCGACGCGGCGTCGGAGCCGGCCCACGGACTGGTCAGCGCGAAGGCCGGGATTTCAAGGCCCTTGGCCAGACGCGGCAGGTAGTGGTTCTTCTGTTCCTCGGTGCCGTAGTGCAGCAGCAATTCGGCAGGGCCGAGCGAGTTCGGCACCATCACCGACACCGCCAGCGCCGAGCTGCGTGTCGACAACCGCGTCACCACCTGCGAGTGGGCGAAGGCCGAAAACTCGAGGCCGCCGTAGCGCTTGGGAATGATCATGCCGAGGAAGCCCTTGTCCTTGATGTACTGCCAGGCTTCCGCAGACATGTCGTAGTCCTCGTGCGAGACCTTCCAGTCGTCGACGAGGCGGCAGGCTTCGTTGCACTCTTGATCGAGGAAGGACTGCTCCTCGGGCGTGAGCTTCGGTGCCGGATAGGCGTGCAGCTTCGCCCAGTCGGGATTGCCGCGGAACAGTTCGCCTTCCCACCAGACGGTACCGGCTTCGAGCGCGTCGCGCTCGGTCTCGGACATGCTCGGCAGCACCTTGCGATAGACACGGAAGATGCGGCCGGTAATCAGCGCCCGGCGTATTGCGGGAACACCGAGAACGAGGCCCAGCGCACAGGCAAGGACGAGGATGAGCGAAAGGATGACGGTCACGGGAATATCTCCGGTGGAGGGGTTCAGGCAGTCAGCACGGTGCGCGCGGGCGCGTCACCGGCAGCTTCGTCGCGCTGCGCGACAGCGTCGACAAATTGGGGAAGCGGCGCGCGCAAGCCGCCAAGCAGGAAAGGCATGACGCGCGCGGCCAAGCGGCGCGCCGCTTCGGCGTTCGTTGCACTGGCTTCATTCGGCTCGCAGCCGGCAACGATCTGCAGCATGTCGGTTCCGGCGAGCGCGTAGGACATCGAGCCGAGCATGAAGTGAAAGCGCCAGATGATTTCCTCCTTCGGCACGTCGGGCAGCGAGCGGAACAGCGCCCGCTTGTAGCGCGCGATGACCTCGGCGTACTCGCCGGCAAAGAAGGTGCGAATGAAATCGGCCGGATCGGTCAGCGTACGGCCGAGCAGGCGCAGGAAAACCATGCCGCCAAGCGCCGGATCCTCGCCCATACGCAGCAAGGTGCCGAAGAAGGCTTCGAGCACCTGCGAGGGTTTCAGCGCGGCGGCGCCCGCCTGCGCTTCGAGTTCGTCGAGGATCACCAGTCGCTCGCTGTTCAGCCAGGCGAGACGGCGGCGAAAGACCTCGCGCAGCAGCGCTTCCTTGGAACCGAAGTGGTAATTGATCGCGGCGAGATTGACCTCGGCTTCGCCGGTGATCATGCGCATCGAAGTCGCTTCGTAGCCGGCGGCCATGAACAGGCGCTCGGCAACGTCGAGGATGCGCTCACGCGTATCGAGGTTGTTTCTGGTATCGGTCATGGCATTCACAGCTCGGCTATTACCTTCCTGCTGCCTCGGTGGAAGCAGAAACCGGGGCAGGCAGGCGGCAAGAAGGCGGATTTACGATCAGGACATCGGCGTCATTACGTCGACGGACAGCGCTCTGATTCAAACGTTCGTTTTAATCCTAAGGATTCAAGACGTTTTCAGCAAGAAGTATTTTCATGTGTCTGCACGACGCGCCTTGAAAGCGCGTTCGTGATCAGTGCCGGCGACGAATTGCCTTGCCGGGAAAAGCACGATTTGAGCTTTCCTGCCTTCGCGCCGCATACTGCGCAGCACTTCGGCACATTTGCCGACGAAGAAAATCCTACGGACCCGCTTTGCCGATGCGTCACTCGTCTTCGCCCCGCCCCGCCAGCGACAAACCGCCGGAAGCCGCCAACCTCTGGCGCACGCTGCACAGCCTCGGCCCATATCTATGGTCCTACAAGGGACGCGTGCTGCTGGCACTGGCCTGCCTGGTCGGCGCCAAGCTGGCCAATGTCGCGGTGCCGCTGGTCTTCAAGGAGATGATCGACGGCCTGTCGCAGACGCAACTGACGCTGGCGCTGCCGGTGGCACTGCTGGCGCTCTACGGCACGCTACGCTTTTCGACCTCGCTGTTCACCGAGCTGCGCGAAATCCTGTTCGCGCGTGTCACGCAACGCGCCGTGCGCCGTATTGCGCTCGAGGTCTTCGGCCACCTGCACGCGCTGTCGCTGCGCTTCCATCTCGAACGACAGACCGGCGGCGTCTCGCGCGACATCGAGCGCGGCACGCGCGCCATCGCCAGCCTGATCAGCTACACGCTGTATTCGATCCTGCCGACGCTGGTCGAGATCGGGCTGGTGCTCGGCATCCTCTACGTCAAGTACGACGTCGGTTTCGTGCTGATCACCCTGCTCTCGCTCGGCGCTTACATCGTATTCACCGTGAACGTCAGCAACTGGCGCATGGACATCCGCCGCCGAGTGAACGACACCGACTCGGAAGCGAACACGCGCGCCGTCGACAGCCTGCTCAATTACGAGACGGTGAAGTACTTCAACAATGAGGACTTCGAAGCGCGCCGCTACGACGCGCAACTATCGCGCTGGGAGGACGCGGCGACGAAGAGCCAGGTGTCGCTGTCCTACCTCAACCTCGGCCAGCAGCTGATCATCGCCGGCGGCGTCACTGCGATCATGTGGCGCGCGGCAGCGGGCGTCGCCGACGGGCACATGTCGATCGGCGATCTGGTGCTGGTTAACGCCTTCCTCATCCAGCTGTACATGCCGCTGAACTTCCTCGGCGTCGTCTATCGCGAGATCCGCCAGGCGCTTGCCGACATCGAACGCATGTTCAAGCTGCTCGCCGTGCATCGCGAAATTGCCGACGCGGCCGACGCCGTCGAGTTGCCGGCGGGACCGGTCGAACTGCGTTTCGACGCGGTCGATTTCGCCTACGAACCGCGGCGGCAGATCCTGCAGGACGTCAGCTTTGTCGTTCCGGCCGGAAAGACGGTCGCCGTCGTCGGTCACTCGGGCGCCGGAAAATCGACGCTGGCGCGCTTGCTGTTCCGCTTCTACGACGTCAGCGGCGGCGGCGTGACGATGAACGGCTTCGACCTGCGCCAGCTGCGGCAAGCCAGCCTGCGCGCCGCGGTCGGCATCGTGCCGCAGGACACGGTACTGTTCAACGACACCATCTTCTACAACATCCAGTACGGTCGCCCCGACGCCACACGCGAGGAAGTGCTCGCTGCCGCCGAGGCGGCGCAGCTGTCGCGCTTCATCGCAGGACTGCCTGACGGTTTCGAGACGCGAGTCGGCGAACGTGGGTTGAAGCTCTCCGGCGGCGAGAAACAGCGCGTGGCAATCGCGCGCGCCCTGCTCAAGAATCCGGCGGTACTGATTTTCGACGAAGCCACCTCGGCGCTCGACTCACAGACCGAAAAGGCGATCCAGCAGAGTCTCGAGGACGCGGCGCGCGGACGCACGACGCTGATCATCGCGCACCGTCTGTCGACGGTGATGAACGCCGACGAGATCCTGGTCATGGACGGCGGCCGCATCATCGAAAGAGGCACGCACGCGGCGCTGCTTGCCGCCGATGGTCGTTACGCACATATGTGGGCACTGCAGCAGGAAGAAGCGGCCAGCACCGCCTCTGCGGACAGCCCGGCAAAAGACAGCCCGTTTCCGGGAAAAGCCTGAGCGCCGGGATGTCGGCCAGCGCCCACATGCAATAATCGAGGCATCGAACGCTGCACGCCAAGTGCGCGCCGCAATGGAAACCCGCCTTCGCTGCAAGGAATGTCCGTGCATCTCATCCTTGTCGACAGCTCCCCTGCGCAACGGGCGTTCATCGCCTCGGCCCTCGCTGATCGCGCGGCCCGGCTCAGCACCCTCGGCTGTGCCGACGCGGCAGCCGGGCTGGTGACGACGAGTGCGGGAAACAACGGCCAAGGCAGCGCTGACGGCATCACGGTCCTGCTCGTCAACTGCGCACAGGAGGAAGCGAGCGGTCTGGCGCTGTTGCGCCGGATCCGGGCGAACGCGCAGTTCGCGACAATGCCGGCAATCCTGCTCACGCCAGCCGTCAGCGATGGCGCGCTGGAGTATCTGATCCCCGCAGCGCTTGAGCTTGGCGCACGCTACGCGCTACCTGATGACGGAGACGCCGAGGCCCTGCGCTTTGTCATCGACGCCCTGCGGGATGACGCCGCACGCAACGCAACAAGAGCAGACGAAACGGCTGGCGGGCGGCGCCAATTACGTGCCGCGAGTTTTGCGGTCCGCAGCTTGGACGACGCGAAGTGTCTTGCTCCCGTGCTCGCCGCGGCAACGTCACGCCACAGCGCCGCAGTTCTTGGCATCTCGGAATTGCTGATCAACAGCATCGAGCACGGAAACCTCGGCATTTCGTACGCGCGGAAGAAGGAGCTCATGCTGCAGGGACGCTGGCGGGAGGAGATTGAACGACGTTCTGCCCTCCCCGAAAATGGCCACAAACGCGTTCGAATCCGCCTGCGCCGCACCGCCGACGGGGCCTATATTCAGATCAGTGATGAAGGACCCGGCTTCGATTGGCGGCAGTATCTTGAATTTGACACAAGACGCGCCAACGACCCGAATGGCCGCGGCATTGCGGTTGCCCGGATGACCAGCTTTGACTCGCTGGATTACCTCGGCGGCGGCAACGTGGTCGTCGCCAGGATCAAGGCGCCGATCTGCAGCAAGGACACAAAATCATGATTACCGGCGAACTCGGCCTGCTCGGCGCGCCCATCAGCTTGCGCATACTGATCATCGCCCCTGCAGGCGACGCGACCGCGATGCTCAAGGACTCCTTCTGCCGTCTCGGCCACTCGGCGGTCTGCGCAGCCACCGCCGACGAAGGGCTGCAGTGCTTTGTCCGCATGCGCCCGGATGTTGTCCTGGTCGACCTTGATCTGGCGCAAATGGGCGCTCTGGCGCTGGTGGGGCAGTTGCGCGCAGGGATTAGCGAAGAGTGGACACGCATCGTGCTGCTCGGCACGACGGATCGCGAGGATGATATCCGCGCCGGTCTGGCCGCAGGCGGCGACGATTTTTTCAGCAAGCCGATCAGCCTTGCCTTGCTTGAAGCGCGCTGTCACTGGCTGCAGCGATCACTGGCGGCACAGCGGCAGGCGATCCTTTCGCTGAAGCGTATCAACGCCATCTCCGACAACGTGCTGGACGCCATCGTCACCATCGACAGCAGAGAGACGATCGTCGCCTGCAACGCTGCCTGCGAAAGGATTTTCGGCTGGAAGCGCAGCGAGATGCTTGGCCAGAATGTGCGCTTGCTGATGCCGGCGCCGTTCAGCCGTGAGCACGCTGATCACGTCGCCACCTACATCCACGGCGGAGCGCCGCACATCATCGGCATCGGTCGCGAGACGCTTGCTCAACGCCGCGACGGCAGCGTCTTTCCCATCGACATCGGCGTCAGCGAAGTACGTATGGACGACGGGCGGCTGTTCGTCGGCATCATCCGCGACATCAGCGCACGCAAGGAGAGCGAACGCCGATTGCGGGAAAGCACCGAGCTGTTGCAGCGCTACCACGATGAAGCCGAGGCCGAAGCCTTGCTCGCGCGCAGGCTGATCGAAAGGCACTTGCAGCGTCCGGGCCTGAACGACCCGCAACTCAGTTACTGGTTTATCCCCGCCAACAATTTCAGCGGTGATGTCCTTGCCGCGACACGTTCTGCCTGTGGACGACGTTACGCCATGCTCGCCGATGCCACAGGCCATGGACTGACGGCGGCGATCAGCGCACTGCCAGTGCTCGCGATCTTTTACGGCATGGCAAAAAACGACGCGCTGCTGACTGACATCGTCGTCGAGATCAATTCGCAGCTCCGGCAATCGATGCCGGTCGGACGCTTCGTCGCCGCAGCACTCGTCTGCATCGACGAGTCGCAGCACGCTGGCGAAATATGGGTGGGCGGCGTACCCGACGCGCTGTTGCTCGATCACACGGGCAGCGTTGTCGTGCGTTTTCCTTCGCAAAGTCTGGCGCTCGGCGTCGTAGACAGCGACCGCTCGATGCGCGCGATGAGGTCCTTCGCCTGGACCGAGGGTTCACAGATGCTCTTCTATTCCGACGGCCTGCTTGAGGCCAGCAATGCCACGGGCGAAGCTTTCGGCTGGGAACGGCTGCTGGCGACGCTCAGCGAAGCCGAAGCGGCAACACGCGCGGAGGCCTTGCGTACGGCCTTCACCCGCCATCTCGGCGCGGCCATCGCGCATGACGATGTCTCGGCCTTGCTACTGCATGCGGCGCCGCCCGCCTGATGCTGCCGCCATCGCGGCGACAAGCGCTTCGCCGCTGACGTTGCTTCGTACCTGTCCACACTCCATAATCGACGCTTGCCGGCTCGGTGGCGTCCTTCGCGCCGCGCTGCAGACGCGTCCGATTTTTCCACTCCAACATCCCCGAACGAGGTAAAGATGAAGATCCTGACCACGGTAGCCGCTTCACTAGTCGCCGCTTCACTATTTTCGCCTGCTGCTTTTGCCGACGAGCTGACGGGGACGTTGAAGAAAATCAAGGACACGGGTTCGATCACGCTCGGCCATCGCGAGTCGTCGATTCCCTTCTCGTATTACGATGACCAGCAGCAGGTGATCGGCTATTCGCAGGAGCTGATGCTCAAGGTAGTCGACGCGGTCAAAGCCGATCTCAAGCTGGCCAGGCTTGACACCAAACTGATGCCGGTGACGTCGGCGAATCGCATCTCGCTGGTGCAGAACGGCACCATCGATCTGGAATGTGGCTCGACGACCAACAACCTTGAACGGCAGAAGCAGGTCGCCTTCTCCAACACCATCTTCGTCATCGGCACGCGCCTGATGACGCGCAAGGATTCGGGCATCAAGGACTTCCCCGATCTTGCCGGCAAGAACGTCGTTACCACCGCCGGTACGACTTCGGAACGTCTGCTGCGCAAGATGAACGAGGAGAAGAAGCTGGGCATGAACATCATCAGCGCCAAGGACCACGGCGAGTCCTTCCTGACGCTGGAAACCGGCCGTGCCGTCGCTTTCATGATGGACGACGCGCTGCTCTACGGCGAGATGGCCAAGGCCAAGCGCGCCAGCGACTGGGCGGTGGTCGGTACGCCGCAATCTTTCGAAGCCTACGGTTGCATGCTGCGCAAGGACGATCCGGCGTTCAAGAAACTGGTCGACGGAGCGCTGGCGAAGGCCATGACTTCGGGCGAAGCCGAGAAGGTCTACAACAAGTGGTTCCAGCAGCCGATCCCGCCGAAAGGCCTGAACCTCGGCTTCCCGCTTTCCGACGCCATGAAGGCGATTTACAAGGCGCCGAGCGACAAGGCTTTCGACTGAACCTGAGCACCCTCTGACAGGGGGCGAGAGTCTCGGCTTTCGCCCCTTTTTGATTCCTCGTAACCGGCATCGCAACATGGCTTACAACTGGAACTGGTCGATCTTTCTCAGCGACACGCCCGCCGGCGATGCGACCTATCTGGGCTGGCTGTTCACCGGCTTGCAGTGGACCGTGACACTGTCGCTGTCGGCCTGGCTGATCGCCCTCTCGGTCGGTTCGCTGTTCGGCGTGCTGCGCACCGTACCCAACCGCGGTCTGGCCTTGCTGGGAACGACTTATGTCGAGATCTTCCGCAATGTTCCGCTGCTGGTGCAGTTGTTCATCTGGTACTTCGTGCTGCCCGAACTGCTGCCGCGAGAACTCGGCGATGCGTTCAAGCAGCTGAATCCGCTGCTGCAGCAGTTTCTCGCGGCGATGGTCTGCCTTGGCCTGTTCACCGGCGCACGCGTCAGCGAACAGGTGCGCTCGGGGATAAACTCCTTGCCGCGCGGCCAGAAGAATGCGGCGCTGGCGCTCGGACTGACGCTGCCGCAGGCCTATCGCTACGTGATGCTGCCGATGGCCTTCCGCATCATCATCCCGCCGCTGACTTCCGAGTTTCTCAATATTTTCAAGAATTCCGCCGTAGCGACGACGATCGGCCTGATCGAGCTTTCAAGACAGGCGCAGCAGCTGGTCGACTACACCGCCCAGCCCTACGAGGCCTTCATCGCGGTGACGGTGATGTATCTGCTGATCAACGTCACGGTGATGTTCCTGATGCGTCGCGTCGAAGTGAATGCGCGCGTACCGGGATACATCGGGGGTAGCCGATGAGCGAGCTTTACGAGTTCGACTGGAGTTCAATTCCGGGGGCGCTGCCGCTGCTCGGCAAGGGCCTGCTGATCACTTTCGAGGTAACGCTGACGGCGATTGTCGTCGGCATTGTCTGGGGAACGCTGCTTGCCATCGCGCGCATCTCAGCGTCGAAGCCGCTGGGCTTCGCAGCCGCCACCTACGTCAATCTGTTCCGCTCGGTGCCGCTGGTGATGGTCATCCTGTGGTTCTATCTGATCGTGCCACAGGTGCTGAAGTCCATTTTCGGCGAAGGCATTGCCGACATCCGGCTAGCGTCGGCGCTATGCGCCTTCGCGCTGTTCGAGGCCGCCTACTACTCCGAGATCATCCGTGCCGGCATCCAGTCGGTGCCGCGCGGGCAGGTTTCGGCGGCCTATGCGCTCGGCCTGACGCACGCGCAGACAATGCGCCTGGTGATCCTGCCGCAAGCCTTCCGCAACATGCTGCCCTTGCTGCTGACGCAGGCGATCATCCTCTTCCAGGACACCTCGCTGGTCTATGTGATCGGCCTCTCCGACTTCTTCGGCACCGCGTACAAGGTTGGCGACCGTGACGGACGACTGGTCGAGTTGCTGCTGTTCGCCGGTCTCATTTATTTCATCTTCTGTTTTAGCGCTTCGCAGATCGTCAGGCGTCTGCAGCGGAGGTATGCACAGTGATCTCGATCCGTCAGGTTTCCAAGTGGTATGGCAGTTTTCAGGTGCTCACCGAGTGCACCACCGAAATCCAGAAAGGCGAAGTCATCGTCGTCTGTGGCCCCTCGGGTTCGGGGAAGTCGACACTGATCAAGTGCGTCAATGGTCTGGAGCCCTTCCAGGCCGGCGAGATCATGCTCGACGGGACCTCGGTCGGCGATGCCAAGACCAATCTCTCTAAACTGCGCGCCCGCGTCGGCATGGTTTTCCAGCACTTCGAATTGTTCCCGCACATGCGCATCATCGACAACCTGACGCTGGCGCAGATCCGGGTGCTCGGGCGGGCCAGCGAAGAGGCGAGAGACAAGGGCCTCAAGCTGCTCGAGCGTGTTGGCCTGAAGGCGCATGCGGAGAAGTTCCCGGGCGAACTTTCGGGCGGCCAGCAGCAGCGCGTTGCCATCGCGCGCGCGCTGTGCATGGATCCGATTGCGATGCTGTTTGATGAGCCGACGTCGGCGCTCGACCCCGAGATGATCAACGAGGTACTTGATGTCATGGTGGAACTGGCGAGCGAAGGCATGACCATGATGTGCGTCACCCACGAGATGGGCTTCGCGCGCAAGGTCGCCCACCGCGTCATCTTCATGGATCAGGGGCGCATCGTTGAAGATGCCGCGAAGGACGACTTCTTTGGCAAGCCGCGCTCGGAACGTGCGCAACTGTTCCTGTCAAAGATCCTGCAGCACTGAGCTGTGCACTCGCCACGCGCATGCCGCCGAGCGTGCTGCGGAGGCTAGCGACGAAAAAAAAGCCAGGCACGCAGCCTGGCTTTTTTCTTGAAACGTACAGCCGCGTTCAGGCAGCTTCGGCTTCTTCAACCTCTTCCGGCTGATCGAGCAGTTGCACGTAGGCCATCGGTGCGTTGTCGCCCAGACGGAAGCCCGCCTTGAGGATGCGCAGATAGCCGCCGTTGCGCGTCGCATAGCGCGGGCCGAGAACGTCGAACAGCTTGACGACGATTTCGCGGTCGCGCAGACGGTCGAACG
This sequence comes from Rhodocyclus tenuis, assembly GCF_014197755.1. Classification (GTDB taxonomy): domain Bacteria; phylum Pseudomonadota; class Gammaproteobacteria; order Burkholderiales; family Rhodocyclaceae; genus Rhodocyclus; species Rhodocyclus tenuis. The sequence goes on from NZ_JACIGE010000001.1 coordinate 256,219, forward strand.
CCAGACGGCGATTGGCCAGACTCGGCTTCTTGCCCAGCGTGATCAGCGGCTCCACGACACGACGCAATTCCTTCGCCTTCGGCAGCGTGGTCTTGATCGTTTCGTGGCGCAGCAGGGAGACCGACATATTGCGCAGCATCGCCAAGCGGTGCGCGCTGGTGCGGTTGAGTTTACGGAGACCCAGACGGTGACGCATTTGTTCTTCCTCTCTTGTACTAGCCGGCGTGCGGCATTACTTCTCGAGGCCAGCCGGAGGCCAATTCTCCAGCTTCATCCCCAAGGTGAGGCCGCGCGCGGCCAGGACTTCCTTGATTTCGTTGAGCGACTTGCGACCGAGGTTCGGCGTCTTCAGCAACTCGTTTTCGGTACGCTGGATCAGATCACCGATGTAGTAGATGTTCTCGGCCTTGAGGCAGTTGGCCGAGCGCACCGTCAGCTCGAGATCGTCAACCGGGCGCAACAGCACCGGATCAACCTGCACCGCCTTCTGGTACTCGACCGGCGCCGAGGTTCCTTCCAGCGCGGCGAACACTTCCAGCTGACCCATCAGGATGCGGGCACCGGTGCGGATCGCTTCTTCCGGCTCGATGACACCGTTCGTCTCGATATCCATCACCAACTTGTCGAGGTCGGTGCGCTGTTCGACACGCGCGCTTTCCACCGCGTAGCTGACACGGCGAACCGGGCTGAACGACGCGTCGAGGACCAGCTTGCCAATCGCCTTGCCGTCTTCGCCGAGGTTGCGCACGTTGCCGGGGACGTAGCCACGACCCTTTTCAACCTTGACCTCAAGCGCCAGCTTCCCGCCGGCGGAGAGGTGCGCGATCACGTGTTCCGGGTTGATGATCTCGACATCGTGCGAAGTCTCGATATCGCCAGCACGAACGACGCCTTCGCCTTCCTTCTTCAGCTGCAGGACGACGTCTTCACGATTGTGAAGCTTGAAGACGATGCCCTTCAGGTTGAGCAGGATGTCGACAACGTCTTCCTGCACGCCGTCGATCGTCGAGTACTCGTGCAGAACGCCTTCGATCGACACTTCAGTCGGCGCGTAACCCGGCATCGAGGAGAGCAGGATGCGGCGCAGCGCATTGCCCAGTGTGTGACCGTAGCCGCGTTCGAACGGCTCCATCACCACGCGGGCCTGCACCGGCGACACGCTCTGCACATCGATGATGCGCGGTTTCAATAGTCCACTGCTTTGCATGTGTTGTCCTTTGCCTGATTCGGTCAAGCCAGGCCGCAATTACTTCGAATACAGTTCGATCACGAGGCTTTCGTTGATCGTGGGCGGCAATTCGGCGCGTTGCGGACGGGCCTTGTAGGTAGCCTTGCCGGCTTTCACATCGACTTCGACCCACTCCGGGAAGCCACGCGATTCGGCAGCAGCGAGTGCAGCCTTGACACGCAGTTGCCCCTTGGCCTTCTCGGACAGCTCGACGACATCGCCCGGGCTGACCTGGAACGACGGAATATTGACGCGACGGCCGTTGACCAGCACGCCATTGTGACGCACCAGCTGACGCGACTCGGCGCGCGAAGCGGCGAAGCCCATGCGATGGACCACCGTATCGAGACGCGACTCGAGCAGTTGCAGCAGGATTTCACCGGTCACGCCACGACGCCGGTCGGCTTCGTGGTAAACCTTGCGGAACTGCCCTTCGAGAACGCCGTAGATACGACGGATCTTCTGCTTTTCGCGCAGATGCACACCGTAGTCGGACAGACGCTGGCCGGACTTCTGGCCGTGCTGACCCGGCGCGTAGGAGCGACGTTCAATCGCGCACTTGTCGGTGAAGCACTTTTCGCCCTTCAGGAACAGCTTTTCGCCTTCGCGGCGGCACTGACGGCATTTCGGATCGAGATTGCGAGCCACAGTTCTTTCTCCTTAAATGCGGCGCTTCTTGGGCGGCCGGCATCCGTTGTGCGGAATCGGCGTCACGTCGGTGATCGCCGTGATCTTCATGCCGAGAGCGTTCAGTGCGCGCACTGACGACTCACGGCCCGGGCCCGGGCCCTTGATCCGCACTTCGAGGTTCTTCACACCACACTCCTGAGCGGCCTTGCCGGCAGCTTCAGCAGCAACCTGCGCGGCAAAGGGCGTGCTCTTGCGCGAACCCTTGAAGCCGGCGCCACCCGAAGTCGCCCATGAAAGCGCGTTGCCCTGGCGGTCGGTGATGGTGATGATCGTGTTGTTGAACGACGCATGAATGTGGGCAATGCCCTCAGCGATGTTCTTTTTGACTTTCTTGCGGACTTTCGTCGCGGTCTTGGCCATGGTTCGTTCCTCTTACTTCTTGCCGGCGATCGGCTTGCGCGGACCCTTGCGGGTACGGGCGTTGGTACGCGTACGCTGGCCGCGCACTGGCAGACCCTTGCGGTGACGCAGACCACGGTAGCAACCAAGGTCCATCAGACGCTTGATGCTCATCGTCACTTCACGACGCAGGTCGCCCTCGACGGTGAACTTGCCGACGTGGTCGCGCAAGCGCTCCATTTCGGCGTCCGTCAGGTCCTTCATCTTTGTTGAACGGATAACCCCAGCCGCGTCACAGATTTTCTGTGCGCGCGTACGACCGATCCCGTAGATCGCGGTCAGCGCGATTTCGGCGTGCTGGTGGTTGGGAATGTTTACCCCTGCAATGCGGGCCATCGACTCACCCCAAATTAGCCAAACTTACGATTATATGTTTAACCGCTACCGGCTCGACGAATCGAGCCGGAACGATCAGCCTTGGCGCTGCTTGTGACGCGGATCCGAACAGATCACACGCACAACGCCGTGGCGCCTAATGATTTTGCAATTGCGGCAGATCCGCTTTACAGATGCCAGCACTTTCATGTTCAGCTCCTGGTTGCTCGGCGTCGGGCGCAGCCAGCCGTCCGCCGAAATACTTCAACTGCGTAGAGATTCGTTATTTTGCGCGGAAAACAATCCGCGCACGGGAAAGATCGTAAGGCGTCAGTTGCACCGTGACCTTGTCACCGGGGAGGATGCGGATATAGTGCATGCGCATCTTGCCGGAGATGAAGCCGAGTACTACGTGGCCATTTTCCAGCTTGACCCGGAAGGTCGCGTTGGGCAGGTTCTCGATGACCTCGCCCTGCATTTCGATAAGATCTTCCTTGGCCATGCTATTTCGCTGTAAAGCCGGAGCCCTTGAAATTTGCCTTTTTCAGCAGACCCTCATACTGATGCGACATCACGTATGCTTGGACCTGCGACATGAAATCCATTGTTACGACAACGATGATCAGCAGCGAGGTACCGCCAAAATAGAACGGCACGTTCCACTTGAGAATCAGAAACTCGGGCAGCAGGCAGACGACGGTGATGTACGCCGCGCCGACCAGCGTCAGCCGCATCAGTATCTTGTCGATGTAGCGCGCGGTCTGCTCACCCGGGCGAATTCCAGGAACGAATGCGCCGCTCTTCTTCAGGTTCTCTGCCGTCTCCTTGGCGTTGAACACCAGCGCCGTGTAGAAGAAACAGAAAAAGATGATGGCCGTGGCGTACAGCATGACGTAGATCGGTTGCCCCGGGGACAGCGACCCCGCGACGTCCTTCAACCAGTGCATCGACTCGCTCGAACCGAACCAGCCGGCGATCGTCGCCGGAAAGAGGATGATCGACGAGGCAAAGATCGGCGGAATCACGCCAGCCATGTTCAGTTTCAGCGGCAGGTGCGAGCTTTGCCCACCGTAAATCTTGTTACCCACCTGACGCTTCGCGTAGTTGACCAGAATCTTGCGCTGGCCACGCTCGACGAAGACCACGAACGCCGTCACCACGCCGACCAGCAGGGTTACCACGATCGCCGTCAGCGGGTGCATTGCGCCGGTGCGAACCAGCTCAAGCAGGCCACCGATCGCGTTCGGCAAGCCGGCGGCAATACCCGCAAAAATGATGATCGAGATGCCGTTACCCAGGCCGCGCTCAGTAATCTGCTCGCCCAGCCACATCAGAAACATGGTCCCGGTGAGCAGCGTCGTCACCGCGGTCAGGCGGAACATGTAGCCAGGATCAATCACCAGGCCGGGCTGCGACTCCAGTGCAACGGCGATACCGATCGCCTGGAACAGCGCCAGAAATACCGTACCGTAACGCGTGTACTGAGTGATCTTGCGCCGCCCGCTTTCGCCCTCTTTCTTCAGCGTTTCGAGCGCCGGCACGGCAACGGTCATCAGTTGCATGATGATCGATGCCGAAATGTACGGCATGATGCCCAGGGCGAAAATCGTAAAGCGCGACAAGGCACCACCCGAGAACATGTTGAACATGCCCAGGATGCCGCCCTGTTGACGGCTGAACAGCTCGCCGAGGACGTTGGCGTCGATCCCCGGAACGGGGATATGCGCGCCAATGCGATAGACGATCAGCGCGCCAAGGAGGAACCACAGCCGGCGCTTGAGATCGCCGAACTTGCCCCCCTTGCCGATTGCGCCGGGATTAGTTGCCAAGAGCCGTCACCCTGTCCGCAACTTACTCGGAAACCGAGCCGCCGGCAGCCTCGATGGCTGCACGCGCACCACGCGTCGCGCCAACGCCCTTGAGCGTGACCTTGCGCGTGATCTCGCCGGAGAGAACGACCTTCGCCGACAGCGCGTGCTGCGCCACCAGATTGGCCTGCTTCAGCGTCAGCAAATCGATCTCGTCAATCGGCAGCAGATTGATTTCCGACAGACGCACTTCGACGTTGCGCGCGTTGGTCAGCGAGACAAAGCCACGCTTCGGCAAACGACGCTGCAGCGGCATCTGACCGCCTTCGAAACCGACCTTGTGGAAACCGCCGGCACGCGACTTCTGCCCCTTGTGACCGCGGCCACAGGTCTTGCCCAGGCCGGAGCCGATGCCGCGACCGACGCGGCGGCGGGCCTTCTTTGAACCTTCGCCAGGCTGAATGGTGTTCAGTTTCACGTTAACCCTCGCACTTCAGCAGGTACGAAACCTTGTTGATCATGCCGCGGACAGCCGGCGTGTCCTGCAACTCGGAAGAGCTGTTCAGACGACGCAGACCGAGGCCGCGAACGGTCGCACGGTGCGACTGCTTGGTTCCGATCAGACTCTTGACGAGCGTGACCTTGATTTTCTTTTCGGACATGATTTACCCCGCGATTTCCGCGACCGTCTTGCCGCGCTTGGCAGCAATTTCCGCCGGCGTGCTCATGGCTTGCAGGCCATTGAGCGTTGCACGAACGATGTTGTACGGGTTGGTCGACCCATGCGCCTTGGCCACGACGTTGGTCATGCCCATGACGTCAAAGACCGCACGCATGGCGCCGCCAGCAATGACGCCGGTACCGTCCGGCGCCGGCTGGATCATCACCGTCGAAGCGCCGTGGCGGCCGATCACCGTATGATGCAGCGTTCCGTGCTTGAGGCTGACCTTGACCATCTTGCGGCGCGCTTCTTCCATCGCCTTTTGCACGGCGACCGGCACTTCACGCGACTTGCCCTTGCCCATGCCGACGCCACCATCGCCGTCGCCAACGACGGTCAGCGCTGCGAACCCGAGGATACGACCACCCTTGACAACCTTCGTCACGCGGTTGATCGATACCATCTTCTCGCGCATGCCGTCATCGCGCTCTTCGGACTGCTGGGGTTTCCTGCCTTGCGGTTTAGCCATTGTTTACTCCAATCCTTGTCCGGGGCCGATCAGAACTTCAGGCCGGCTTCACGCGCGGCTTCCGCCAGCGCCTTGACTCGCCCGTGGTACTGGAATCCGCTGCGATCGAACGCGACTTGTGCAATTCCTGCCTTCAGCGCGCGCTCGGCGACGAGCTTGCCGATCAGCGCAGCTGCGGCGACGTTACCGCCGTTAGCGAGATCCTTGCGGACTTCGGGCTCGAGCGACGAGGCGGCGACCAAGGTCGTCGCACCACACGCCGAGATGACTTGCGCGTAGATGTGGCTATTGGTGCGATGCACCGACAAGCGCACGGTCTTGAGTTCGGCGATCTTGGCCCGGGTTTTACGGGCTCTGCGCAGCCTTGCCTGGTTCTTGTTAATCATTTGGCCACCCTTACTTCTTCTTCGTTTCCTTGAGGACGATGACTTCGTCGGAATAACGAACGCCCTTACCCTTGTACGGCTCCGGCTTGCGATAAGCGCGAATCTCTGCGGCAACCTGACCGACGAGCTGCTTGTCGACGCCCTTGATCAGAATTTCCGTTTGCGTCGGCGTCTCGACCTTGATGCCAGCCGGCATCTTGTGCGCGACCGGATGCGAGAAACCGAGCGTCAGATTCAGCGTATCGCCCTGCGCCTGCGCCCGATAACCGACACCTACCAGGTTCAGCTTGCGCTGAAAACCGGTACTGACACCGTTAACCATGTTGGCGACGATGGCGCGAACAGTGCCCGACAACGCGTTGGCGTTGGCAGCACCATCAACCGGATGGCAGAGCAGACGATCACCGTCCTGCTCGACGCGAACCGCCGAATTGGCAGCAAACGACAGCGAGCCGAGCGGCCCGGTTACGGCAATCGCTTCCGGCGAAATTGCAACCTTGACGCCTTGCGGCAGCGCGATGGGATTCTTAGCTACACGGGACATGGTTACCTCTTACGCCACGATGCAGAGCACTTCGCCGCCAACGTGGCTGGCGCGGGCTTTGCGGTCGGTCATCACGCCCTGCGGCGTCGACACAATGGCGACTCCGAGACCGTTCATCACACGCGGAATATCTCCAGCACCCCGGTAGATGCGCAGGCCCGGCTTCGAGACGCGCTCAATGCGCTCGATGACCGGACGGCCGGCGTAGTACTTGAGGCCAATTTCCAGCTGCGGCTTGCCGTCGTTTTCGCGCACGGCGAAATCGTCGACGTAGCCCTCGTCCTTCAACACCTTTGCAATCGCAACCTTCAGCTTCGATGAAGGCATCGCGACGGAGGCTTTTTCGGCCATCTGCGCGTTGCGGATGCGGGTCAGCATGTCGCTGATCGGATCGCTCATACTCATGTCGTTATCTCCTGCTTACCAGCTGGCCTTGGTCACGCCGGGCACTTCGCCACGCATGATGATTTCGCGCAGCTTGTTGCGACCCAGACCGAACTTGCGATAGACACCGCGCGGACGACCCGTCATCTGACAACGATTGCGCAGACGAACAGGGCTCGAATCACGCGGCAACGCCTGCAGTTCGAGACGAGCGGCAAAGCGCTCTTCCTCGGAACGACTCTGGTCGTTGATTTGCGCGGTCAGCTCTGCACGCTTCTTGGCATACTTTTCGACCATCTTGCGACGCTTCGCGTCGCGGTTGATCAGTGCAAGTTTCGCCATGTTCGCCTCAATTCTTGAACGGAAATTTGAATGCGCCGAGAAGAGCCTTCGCTTCTTCGTCGGTCTTCGCAGTCGTCGTGACACTGATATTCATGCCACGCAACGCGTCGATCTTGTCGTACTCGATTTCCGGGAAAATGATCTGTTCCTTGACGCCCATGTTGTAGTTGCCACGGCCGTCGAACCCCTTGCCCGAGATACCGCGGAAGTCGCGCACACGCGGCAGGGCGATAGTCACCAGGCGATCAAGGAATTCGTACATGCGCGGACCGCGCAACGTGACCATGCAACCGATCGGGTAACCGTCACGAATCTTGAAGCCGGCAATCGACTTGCGCGACTTGGTCACGACGGGCTTCTGGCCGGCAATCTTGGCCATGTCACCAACGGCGTGCTCAAGCACCTTCTTGTCGGCAACCGCTTCACCGACACCCATGTTCAGGGTGATCTTGGTGATGCGCGGCACTTCCATGTTCGACTTGTAGCCAAACTGCTTGGTCAGCTCGGGAGCGACCGTGGTTTTGTAGTAATCCTGCAAACGCGCCATGATCGCTTAAGCCCCCACCACTTCGCCGGTCGACTTGAAGAAACGCACTTTCGCGCCGTCTTCAAGCTGCTTGATGCCGACGCGATCGGCCTTGCCGGTCGCCGGGTTATACAGTGCGACGTTGGAAATATGGATCGGCATGTCCTTGTCGGCAAAACCGCCGACGACACCCTTCACCGGATTCGGCTTGACATGCTTCTTGGCGCGATTGACGCCTTCGACAACAACGCGATCTTCAAGCGCGCAGGACAGCACGGTACCGCGCTTGCCCTTGTCTTTGCCGGCAATGACGATGATCTCGTCACCCTTGCGAATCTTGTTCATGGCGGCTCCTTACAGAACTTCGGGCGCCAGCGACACGATCTTCATGAAGCGCTCGGTACGCAGTTCGCGCGTCACCGGGCCAAAGATACGCGTGCCGATAGGCTCCATCTTGTTATTGAGGAGCACCGCCGCATTGTTGTCGAACTTGACCAGGGAACCATCCGAGCGACGCACGCCCTTGGCCGTACGTACGACCACTGCGCTGTAGACATCGCCTTTTTTGACACGGGCGCGCGGCGCCGCATCCCTGATGCTAACCTTGATGACGTCGCCAATGCTGGCATAACGCCGCTTGGAGCCACCGAGCACCTTGATACACATGACTGAGCGCGCGCCGGTGTTATCGGCCACGTCCAGTACTGTCTGCATCTGAATCATTTTTTAACTCCAACTTATCCCGCCGATTCGCGGTCAGTCTTGGAACCCGTGCGGGAGAACCGCTCGGCCAGAAGGGCCGAGCGACAAAGAGGCGAGATTATACCCGCCCCGGGAGGAATTGCAAAGGGCTAAATTGCGGCCGCTTTTTCCAGCAGGCGCGTGACTGCCCACGCCTTGGTCTTCGAGATCGGGCGGGTTTCTTCGATCTGTACCAGATCGCCAGCCTTGGCCTCGTTGTTTTCGTTGTGCGCGTGATACTTGCGCGTACGAACGATGATCTTGTCGTACATCGGGTGCTTGACGCGGCGTTCAATGAGCACCGTCACCGTCTTGTCCATTTTGTCGCTAACCACGCGACCGATCAGCGTCCGCTTGATGGGAGTCGATTCGCTCATTGCTGCACCGCCTTTTCACGGAGAAGAGTGCGCACACGCGCGATATCGCGGCGCACTTTGAGAAGCTGGCTGGTATTGGAAATCTGCTGCGTCGCAACCTGGACGCGCAGACCGAACTGCGCCTTCAGCAGATCAAGCAATTCCTTGTTCAGCTCGTCCACGCTCTTCGTTCTGAGTTCACTGGCTTTCATGTTCATCCCACCATTCGCGTGACGAAAGTCGTCGCCAGCGGCAGTTTCGCCGCGGCCAGCGCGAACGCTTCACGCGCCAGCGCCTCATCGACACCATCCATCTCGTACAGCACCTTGCCCGGCTGAATCTCGGCCACGTAATACTCCGGATTCCCCTTGCCGTTACCCATCCGCACTTCGGCAGGCTTCTTGGAAATCGGCTTGTCCGGGAAAATGCGGATCCAGATACGGCCACCGCGCTTGATGTGGCGCGTCATCGCGCGACGCGCAGCTTCGATCTGGCGCGCCGTCAGACGGCCGCGTGCGGTTGCCTTGAGGCCAAATTCGCCGAAGCTGACCTTGGCACCACGTGTCGCCAAGCCGGTGTTGCGGCCCTTCTGCTCCTTGCGATACTTCCTTCTAGCTGGCTGCAGCATCTTTGCTTCCTGCCTTTCTTACACGTTTTGCCGGCGCCTTGGCATCGCCTTCGGCGCTCTCGGTCTTGACCGGTTCGGGAGCCGCATCACTACGGGCCTTCACCACGCGGCCACGCGGGCGGTCGGCGGCTTCGCCGTCACGTCCGGCGGGACGCACACCACGGCGTGCCTTGCGCGCTGCTTCATCGGCTTCAGCCGCAACAGCCGGCGCGTCGGCACGGTTGAGCAGCTCGCCCTTGAACACCCACACCTTGATGCCGATGATGCCGTAGGTCGTTTCAGCTTCCGAGGTTGCGTAGTCGATGTCGGCACGCAGCGTGTGCAGCGGCACACGGCCTTCGCGATACCACTCGCGACGGGCGATTTCAGCGCCGTTCAGACGGCCCGAGCTCATCACCTTGATGCCTTGAGCACCGAGACGCATCGCGTTCTGCATTGCACGCTTCATGGCACGACGGAACATGATCCGCTTCTCGAGCTGTTGCGCGATCGAATCGGCAATCAGCTGCGAGTCGAGTTCCGGCTTGCGGATCTCCTCGATCGAAACATGAACGGGTACGCCGAGAATGCGTTGCAGGTCGACGCGAAGCTGATCAATGTCTTCGCCCTTCTTGCCGATGACGACGCCGGGGCGTGCCGAGAACACCGTCACACGCGCATTCTTCGCCGGGCGCTCGATGAGGACGCGACCGACGGAGGCATGCTTGAGCTTCTTCTTCAGGTATTCGCGGACCTTGATGTCTTCGTTGAGCATGCCCGCGAAGTTCTTGCTATTCGCGTACCAGCGCGACGACCAGTCACGGCTGACAGCCAGGCGAAAGCCGGTCGGATGAATCTTCTGTCCCATTTCTTGTCCTCAGTTCCCGACGGTCAGGTAAATATGGCAGGTCGGCTTGACGATACGGTTGCCACGACCCTTCGCACGGGCGGAGAAGCGCTTGAGCACTGCACCCTTTTCGACGTAGATCGTCTTGACCTTGAGCTCATCGATGTCGGCGCCGTCGTTGTGTTCGGCATTGGCAATCGCCGACTCCAGCACTTTCTTGATGATCCCGGCGCCCTTCTTCGGGCTGAAGGCCAGAAGATTCAGCGCCTTGTCGACCGCCAGACCACGGATCTGGTCAGCAACGAGACGACCCTTCTGGTCCGACAGGCGGACACCGCGCAGCACTGCACGAGTTTCGATAGTCATGCTCTTACCTCTTTGCCTTCTTGCCGGCGGTGTGTCCCTTGAAGGTGCGCGTCAGGGAAAACTCGCCAAGCTTGTGGCCAACCATGTTCTCGGTGACGTACACCGGAATGTGTTGCTTGCCATTGTGTACCGCGATGGTCAGGCCGACAAAATCCGGCAGCACCGTCGAACGACGCGACCAGGTCTTGATCGGACGCTTGTCCTTCGTCACGCGAACAGCGTCGACTTTCTTTATCAGGTGGGCGTCGACAAACGGGCCCTTTTTAACGGAACGTGCCATGGTTCTCTATCCCTTAGCGTTTGTGACGGCGCTGCACGATCATCGAAGTCGTGCGCTTGTTGCGGCGAGTACGATAGCCCTTGGTCTTGGTGCCCCACGGGCTGACCGGGTGCATACCAGCCGCGGTACGGCCTTCGCCACCACCGTGCGGGTGATCAACCGGGTTCATGGCAACGCCACGCACCGTCGGGCGGATACCGCGCCAACGGTTGGCGCCGGCCTTGCCGATCGAACGCAGGCTGTGTTCCTCGTTACCGACTTCGCCGATCGTCGCGCGGCACTCGACGTGCACACGGCGAATTTCGCCCGAGCGCAGACGCAGCTGGGCATAAACGCCTTCACGCGCGAGCAATTGCACCGAGGCACCTGCCGACCGCGCCAACTGCGCGCCCTTGCCCGGCACCATTTCGATGCAGTGAATCGTCGTACCGACCGGAATGTTACGGATCGGCAGCGTATTACCCGCCTTGATCGGCGCCTCGGAACCGCTGACGATCTGCTGACCGACAACCATGCCCTTGGCTGCGATGATGTAGCGACGCTCACCATCGGCATAGAGAACCAGCGCGATATTGGCGCTACGGTTCGGATCGTACTCAAGACGCTCGACCGTCGCGACGATGCCATCCTTGTTGCGGCGGAAATCGACTACGCGATAGTGCTGCTTGTGGCCACCACCCTGGTGACGCGTCGTGATACGACCATTGTTGTTGCGGCCGGCCTTCTTCGACTGCGGCTCGACCAGAGCGGCGAAGGGCTTGCCCTTGTGCAGGTCGGGATTAACGACCTTGACGACGGCACGACGGCCCGGCGACGTGGGTTTGACTTTGACGAGAGCCATTTACGCTGCCCCCCCTTCGACGAAGTTGATTTCCTGGCCCGGCTTGAGGCAGACGAAAGCCTTCTTCCAGCCCTTGCGGCGGCCGTTGAAACGACCGAAGCGCTTCTGCTTGCCCTTGACGTTGGCGATCTGCACCGACTCGACCTGCACCTTGAAGAGCAGCTCGACAGCGGCCTTGACTTCCGGCTTGGTCGCATCGGTTGCGACGCGGAAGATCACCTGCTCGTTCTTCTCGGCGACCCAAGTGGCCTTCTCCGAGATCTGGGGAGCGAGCAACACCTGCAAAAGACGTTCTTGGTTCATCCCAGGATCTCCTCAAACTTGGCGACGGCGCTCTTCGTGATCAGCACCTTCGGGAAACGGATGAGCGAGACCGGGTCGGTTTCGTTGACTTCGAGAACCAGCACGTTGGGCAGGTTGCGCGAAGCCAGGAAAACGTTCTCGTCGAGCGAATCGGTAATAACCAGCACCGACTCGTAGCCCATACCCTTGATCTTCTGCGCAAAGAGCTTGGTCTTCGGCGCTTCGATGTCGAGCGACTCGACCACTGCCAGCCGATCTTCGCGCGCCAGCTGCGAAAAGATCGACGCCATACCGGCGCGATACATCTTCTTGTTCAGCTTTTGCGAGAAATTCTCGTCGGGAGAATTCGGGAAAGTGCGACCGCCCCCGCGCCACAGCGGCGAGGACGACATACCGGCACGCGCACGACCGGTGCCCTTCTGATTCCACGGCTTGTGCGTCGTGTGGCTGACCTGTTCGCGATCCTTCTGCGCACGGTTGCCGCTACGGGCATTGGCCTGATAGGCAACGACGACCTGATGGATCAGCGCCTCGTTGTAGTCGCGACCGAACAGCACGTCGGACGCCGCCAGACGGCTCGACTCCTGCCCTTGTTCGTTGATGACCTTGAGTTCCATTATGCCCCCGCCTTGACTGCAGGACGCACGATCACATCCGACCCCTTGGAGCCGGGCACGGCGCCCTTGACCAACAACAGCTGACGCTCAACGTCGACACGAACGACTTCGAGGTTCTGCTGAGTACGACGCACGTCGCCGAGATGGCCAGCCATGCGCTTACCCGGGAAAACGCGACCCGGATCCTGCGCCATGCCGATGGAACCCGGCGCATTGTGCGATACCGAGTTACCGTGCGAAGCACGTTGCGAGCTGAAGTGGTGACGCTTGATACCGCCAGCGAAACCCTTACCGATGCTCTGACCGGAAACGTCAACCTTCTGCCCGACGGCAAAGATGGTGACGCTGATCTGGTCGCCCGGCTTGAGCGCGGACAACTCTTCGGCAGAAACGGGGAATTCGCGCAGCACGTGACCGGCCTCAACACCCGCCTTGGCGAGGTGACCCGCGAGCGACTTGTTGACGCGGGAAGCGCGGCGTTGCCCGAAGGCAACCTGGACGGCGGCGTAGCCGTCGTTATCAGGCGTTTTGATCTGGGCGACGCGGTTGTTCGACACGTCGAGCACGGTTACCGGGACGGTGGCGCCGTCGTCGGTAAAGATGCGCGTCATGCCGACCTTGCGCCCAACAAGGCCTAGACTCATTTTATTCTCCTCTTGCCGGCTGCGATTGGCCGGCGAGCGATGCAAGTCAAAATGGGCGGCGTCAACGACGTCGCCCGGCGAAAGCGCGGAATTATAGCCGCGAAACCTGCTTACTGCAACTTGATCTCGACGTCCACGCCAGCGGGGAGGTCAAGCTTCATCAGCGCATCAACCGTCTTTTCCGTCGGGTCGATGATGTCCATCAAGCGCAGATGGGTACGGATCTCGAACTGGTCGCGCGACGTCTTGTTGACGTGCGGCGAACGCAGAACGTCGAAGCGCTCGATGCGCGTCGGCAGCGGCACCGGACCACGGACGACAGCGCCGGTGCGCTTGGCGGTTTCGACGATTTCCTGAGCCGACTGGTCGATCAGGCGATAGTCGAAGGCCTTGAGGCGGATGCGGATTTTCTGGCTTTGCATGTCTTTTCCAAAGAGCGGGAGAGCGCCGCCATCTGACAGCGCTCTCGTGAGAAAGAATTACTCGATAATTTTCGCGACGACGCCGGCGCCGACGGTGCGACCGCCTTCGCGGATGGCGAAGCGCAGACCTTCTTCCATGGCGATCGGGGCGATCAGCTTGACGACGATCGACACGTTGTCGCCCGGCATGACCATTTCAACGCCTTCCGGCAGCGCGATGGCGCCGGTAACGTCGGTCGTGCGGAAGTAGAACTGCGGACGGTAGTTGTTGAAGAACGGCGTGTGGCGACCGCCTTCGTCCTTCGACAGCACGTACACTTCACCCGTGAAGTGGGTGTGCGGCTTGATCGAGCCCGGCTTGCACAGCACCTGGCCGCGCTCGACGTCTTCACGCTTGGTGCCACGCAGCAGCACGCCGACGTTGTCGCCGGCCTGACCTTGGTCGAGCAGCTTGCGGAACATTTCGACGCCCGTGCAGGTGGTCTTGACGGTGGCCTTGATGCCGACGATTTCGATTTCTTCGCCGACCTTGACGATGCCGCGTTCGACACGGCCGGTGACGACGGTGCCGCGGCCGGAGATCGAGAAGACGTCTTCGATCGGCAGCAGGAAGGGCTTGTCGATGGCGCGTTCCGGGGTCGGAATGTAGCTGTCGAGGGCATCAGCCAGGCGGAAGATGGCGGCTTCGCCGATTTCGCTCTGGTCGCCTTCGAGGGCCTTCAGCGCGGAGCCGTGGATGATCGGCACGTCGTCGCCCGGGAAGTCGTACTTGGACAGCAGTTCGCGCACTTCCATTTCGACCAGCTCGAGCAGTTCGGCGTCGTCCACCATGTCGCACTTGTTCAGGAAGACGATGATGTACGGCACACCGACCTGACGGGCGAGCAGGATGTGTTCGCGCGTTTGCGGCATCGGGCCGTCAGCGGCGGAACAGACGAGGATGGCGCCGTCCATCTGGGCGGCACCGGTAATCATGTTCTTGACGTAGTCGGCGTGGCCCGGGCAGTCAACGTGCGCGTAGTGACGCGTCGCGGTTTCGTATTCGACGTGCGCGGTGTTGATGGTGATGCCGCGCGCCTTTTCTTCCGGCGCCGCGTCGATCTGGTCGTACGCCTTCGCTTCACCACCGAACTTCTTCGACAGGATCGTCGTGATCGCCGCCGTCAGCGTCGTCTTGCCATGGTCAACGTGACCGATCGTCCCCACGTTCACGTGCGGCTTCGTACGTTCGAATTTTCCCTTAGCCATTTGGATTCCCTTGAATACTAATGATCACTTCTTGTTGATGATAGCTTCAGCGACGTTCTTCGGCGCTTCCGAGTAATGCTTGAATTCCATCGAGTACGTGGCGCGGCCTTGCGTCAGCGAGCGCAGTTGCGTCGAGTAACCGAACATTTCGGCCAGCGGCACTTCGGCGCGCACGGCCTTCATCCCACCCGGGATGTCGTCCATACCCTGCACCATGCCGCGACGGCTGGACAGATCGCCCATGACGTTGCCCATGTAGTCTTCCGGCGTCTCGACTTCGACTGCCATCATCGGCTCGAGCAGCGTCGGCGAAGCCTTGCGCATACCTTCCTTGAAGGCCATCGAAGCAGCCATGCGGAACGCGTTTTCGTTCGAGTCAACGTCGTGGTACGAACCGTCGAACAGCGTGAACTTCACGTCCACCACCGGGAAGCCGGCGAGAACACCACTGGTCACCGCATCGCGCAGACCCTTGTCGACCGCGGGGATGTATTCACGCGGAACGACACCGCCCTTGATCGCATCGACGAACTCATAGCCCTTGCCGGCTTCATTCGGTTCGATCTTGAGCCAGACGTGACCGAACTGGCCGCGACCACCCGACTGCTTGACGAACTTGCCTTCCTGTTCGACCGACTTCTTGATGCACTCGCGGTAGGCAACCTGCGGCGCACCGACGTTCGCTTCGACGCCGAACTCGCGCTTCATGCGATCGACGATGATCTCCAGGTGCAGTTCGCCCATGCCCGAAATGATGGTCTGGCCGGATTCTTCGTCGGTGCGCACGCGGAAGGACGGATCCTCCTGCGCCAGACGATTCAGCGCGATGCCCATCTTTTCCTGGTCCTGCTTGGTCTTCGGCTCGACGGCAACGTGAATCACCGGCTCCGGGAAAACCATGCGTTCAAGGATGATCGGCGCTTCCGGATCGGCCAGCGTTTCACCTGTGGTCACATCCTTCAGGCCAACACACGCGGCGATGTCGCCGGCGAGCACTTCCTTGATTTCGACGCGATCGTTGGCGTGCATCTGCAACAGACGGCCGATACGCTCCTTGCGCCCCTTGATCGCGTTGTAGATCGTGTCGCCCGACTTCAGCGTACCCGAGTAGACGCGAATGAAGGTCAGCTGACCGACGTAGGGGTCGGTCATCAGCTTGAATGCCAGCGCGGCAAACTTCGCGTCGTCGTTCGCTTCACGCGTGTCGTGATCGCCGTTTTCCTTTTCGCCACTGACCGGCGGAATATCGACCGGCGACGGCAGCAACTGGATGACGGCGTCGAGCATGCGCTGCACGCCCTTGTTCTTGAACGCGCTGCCGCACAGCATCGGCTGGATTTCACAGGCGAGCGTGCGCGCACGCAGACCCTTGATGATATCCTCTTCCGACAGTTCGCCGTTTTCGAGGTAGGCATTCATCAGATCTTCGGACGCTTCGGCAGCCGCTTCGACCATCTGCTCGCGCCATTCCTGGGCAAGCTCAGCCAGATCAGCCGGAACGTCGCGGTAGTCGAACTTCATACCCTGCGACGCCTCGTCCCAGATGATCGCTTTCATCTTGAGCAGGTCAACAACGCCGACAAAGCCTTCCTCGGCACCGATCGGGATGACGATCGGCACAGGATTGGCCTTCAGGCGCGTCTTCATCTGCTCGACGACCTTGAAGAAGTTGGCACCCTGACGGTCCATCTTGTTCACGAAGGCCAGACGCGGCACCTTGTACTTGGTCGCCTGACGCCAGACGGTCTCGGACTGCGGCTGCACGCCGCCGACCGCACAGTAAACCATGCAGGCGCCGTCGAGCACGCGCATCGAGCGCTCGACTTCAATCGTGAAGTCGACGTGTCCCGGGGTGTCGATGATGTTGAAGCGGTGCTCGGGGAAGGACAGGTCCATGCCCTTCCAGAAGCAGGTCGTCGCCGCCGAGGTAATGGTGATGCCGCGCTCCTGCTCCTGCTCCATCCAGTCCATCGTTGCAGCGCCGTCATGCACTTCGCCAATCTTGTGATTGACGCCGGTGTAGAACAGGATGCGCTCGGTCGTGGTGGTCTTGCCGGCATCGATGTGCGCGCTGATACCGATATTACGGTAGCGCTCAATAGGGGTTTTGCGTGCCACGTTGTCAGCCTTCGCTATAAAGAACGTTCGTCAAACGAGCATCAGAAACGGTAATGCGCGAACGCCTTGTTCGCCTCAGCCATGCGGTGAACTTCGTCGCGCTTCTTGACTGCGCCGCCGCGGTTTTCCGCAGCTTCGAGCATTTCGGCAGCCAGACGCTGCCCCATCGACTTTTCGGAACGCTTGCGCGCAGCTTCGCGCAACCAGCGCATGGCCAGCGCCATACGGCGGCTGGGACGGACTTCCACCGGCACCTGATAGTTGGCGCCGCCAACACGACGGCTCTTTACTTCGACCAGCGGCTTGACGTTGCCGACCGCGGAGCCGAAAACCTCGAGCGGATCCTTGCCGCCCTTGGCAGCGATGATGTCGAAAGCACCATAGACGATGCGCTCGGCAACCGACTTCTTGCCGCTCATCATGATGGTGTTAACAAACTTGGAGACGTCGACACTGCCGAACTTGGGATCGGGGAGAATATCGCGCTTGGGTACTTCACGACGACGGGGCATGACAAACCTCTCTTAAAGATTCAGTTGAGGAGCAACGGAACGCACCCCTCCCGGCCGCCCAGACGAGCGGCCACTTACTAAAGCAGCGATCAGGCTGCTTTCGGACGCTTGGCGCCGTACTTGGAACGCGACTGCTTACGATCCTTGACGCCTTGCGTATCGAGCGAACCGCGCACGGTGTGGTAACGCACACCCGGCAAATCCTTGACACGACCGCCGCGGATCAGCACAACCGAGTGCTCCTGCAGGTTGTGGCCCTCACCGCCGATATACGAAATCACCTCGAAGCCGTTGGTCAGACGAACCTTGCACACCTTACGCAGTGCGGAGTTCGGCTTCTTCGGCGTCGTCGTGTAGACGCGCGTGCAAACGCCACGCTTCTGCGGGCAGTTTTCCAGCGCAGGCACCTTGCTCTTGCTGCGCACAAGCGTACGCGGCTTGCGTACGAGCTGGTTAATGGTCGGCATAATCTCTTCCAAAATCACGTTCGCGGCAACGACCGTCACCGCGAAAACGCTGCAAAAAACCAAGGCGGACCAAAGGCCGCCTTGGCGATTATCCAGTCACGGGCGGAGCGAATGGACGCACCCGCCAATAAAGACCGGCGATTCTATGGCTTATCAAGCCCAGAGTCAACCAAGCTGCGGATCCGCCGAAGCTTCCGGCGCTACCGTCGGCTCGCCGAAAACGGCTTCGATCTCGCCGGCGAAGCCAGCGGCACCGGCGATGTCCTCGCCTGCCGCACGCCGCTTGCGCGCCGTGTGGTAAGCGAGACCGGTACCGGCCGGAATCAGACGGCCGACGATGACGTTTTCCTTGAGGCCGCGCAGTTCGTCACGCTTGCCCATGATCGCCGCTTCGGTCAGCACGCGTGTCGTTTCCTGGAACGACGCCGCCGAGATGAACGAATCGGTCGACAAGGACGCCTTGGTGATGCCCAGCAGCACGTGCTCGTAGGTCGCGGGCAGCTTGCCTTGGGCGATCATGCGATCGTTCTCGTCGAGCAGATCAGCGCGCTCGACCTGTTCGCTCTTGATGAAGCGCGTGTCACCCGGTTCAACGACGGCGACGCGACGCAGCATCTGACGGACGATCACTTCGATGTGCTTGTCGTTGATCTTCACGCCCTGCAGACGATAGACGTCCTGCACTTCGTCGGTGATATACACCGCCAGTGCCTCGACGCCCTGCAGACGCAGGATGTCATGCGGATCCGGCTCGCCATCGACGATCAGTTCGCCCTTGTTGACCACCTGACCGTCGTGCACCAGAACATGCTTGTCCTTCGGAATCAGGTACTCGTGGGCAACGCCTTCGAGGTCGGTGATGACCAGACGCTGTTTGCCCTTGGTGTCCTTGCCGAAGGAAACGGCGCCGGTCTGGTCGGCAAGCATGCCGGCATCCTTCGGCGTACGTGCCTCGAACAGCTCGGCAACACGCGGCAGACCGCCGGTAATGTCGCGCGTCTTCGCCGATTCCTGCGGCAGGCGAGCAAGAACGTCACCGACGGCGATGGTCTGCCCGTCGAGTACGTTGATGATCGCGCCCACCTGGAAGGTAATCGTCACCGGATGCTCCGACCCATGCACCTTCACTTCGTCGCCGTTGGCTTCGAACAGCCGGATCTGCGGACGCAGGCCCTTGGTCTGCGCCTTACCGCCGCGCTTCGGATCGATGACGACCAGCGTCGACAAACCGGTCACTTCGTCGATCTGCTTGGCAACGGTGACGCCTTCTTCGACGTTCTCGAAGCGGACGGTACCGGCGTATTCGCCGATCATCGGACGCGTGTGCGGATCCCAGGTCGCCAGCTTGGTGCCGGCCTTGATCGCCTGACCGTCGGCAACCTGCAGCGTCGCACCGTACGGCGTCTTGTGCCGTTCGCGCTCGCGCCCGTTGTCGTCGGTGATCAGCACCTCGCCCGAGCGGGTAATGACGATCTTTTCGCCCTTCGGGTTGGTGACATAGCGCATCGCGCTGGTGAAGCGCACGATACCGGCGATCTTCGTCTCGACATGGCTGGCCACCGCCGCGCGCGACGCCGCACCACCGACGTGGAAAGTACGCATCGTCAGCTGCGTGCCCGGTTCGCCGATCGACTGCGCGGCGATGACGCCGACCGCTTCACCGACATTCACCATCGAACCGCGGCCAAGATCGCGGCCGTAGCACTTGGCGCAGAGGCCGTAACGCGTGTCGCAGGAGAGCGGCGTACGCACCTTGACTTCGTCGATACCGAGACGGTCGATCAGATCGCACAGATCTTCGTCGATCAGCGTACCGGCCTCGATCACCGTCTCATCCGTTTCCGGATTGACGACATCGGTGACGGCAACACGGCCGAGGATGCGCTCGCGCAGCGCCTCGATCACTTCGCCGCCTTCGACCAGCGCCTTCATGGTGACGCCGTTTTCGGTGCCGCAATCCTCCTCGATGACGACCAGATCCTGCGTCACGTCGACCAGACGCCGCGTCAGATAACCCGAGTTGGCGGTCTTCAGCGCCGTATCAGCGAGACCCTTACGCGCGCCGTGCGTCGAGATGAAGTACTGAAGAACGTTCAGGCCTTCGCGGAAGTTGGTGGTGATCGGCGTCTCGATGATCGAGCCGTCCGGCTTCGCCATCAGGCCGCGCATACCGGCCAGCTGTCGGATCTGCGCTGCGGAACCGCGCGCGCCCGAGTCGGCCATCATGTAGATCGAGTTGAACGACTCCTGCTTGACTTCCTTGCCGTGGCGGTCGATCACCTGTTCCTGACCGAGCTGCTCCATCATCACCTTGGCGACCTGGTCACCGGTGCGGCCCCAGATATCGACGACCTTGTTGTAGCGTTCGCCGAAGGTCACCAGACCGTTGGTGTACTGGCTCTCTATTTCCTTCACCTCGGCTTCGGCGGCGGCGATGATCTCGTGCTTCTGCGGCGGCACCCGCATGTCGTCGGAGCAGAAGGAGATACCGGCACGCGTCGCCAGACGGTAGCCGTTCTGCATCAGCTGGTCGGCGAAGACGACCGTTTCCTTCAAACCGCAGCGGCGGAAGGCGATGTTGATCAGCTTCGAGATTTCCTTCTTCTTCAGCGGCTTGTCGAGCACGCTGAAGGGCAGGCCCTTGGGCAGAATCTCGGACAGCAGCGCACGACCGGCGGTGGTGTTGTAACGCGTGATCTTCTCGCGCCAGCCGTTCTCGCCGTCGCGCTCGTATTCACGGATGCGGCACGAGATCTTGGCGTGGATGTCGAGTTCGCCGGCGTTCATGGCGCGCTGAACCTCGGCCAGGTCACGCAGCGACATGCCCTCGCCCTTGGCGTTGATGCGTTCGCGCGTCGCGTAGTAGAGACCGAGAACGATATCCTGCGACGGCACGATGATCGGCTCGCCGTTGGCCGGCGAGAGGACGTTGTTCGACGCCAGCATCAGCGTGCGCGCTTCCATCTGCGCTTCGAGCGACAGCGGCACGTGCACGGCCATCTGGTCACCGTCGAAGTCGGCGTTGAACGCGGCGCAGACGAGCGGGTGCAGCTGGATGGCCTTGCCTTCGATCAGCGTCGGTTCGAACGCCTGGATACCGAGGCGGTGCAGCGTCGGTGCGCGGTTGAGCATGATCGGGTGTTCGCGGATCACCTCTTCGAGGATGTCCCACACCACCGGCTCTTCCATTTCGACCATCTTCTTCGCCTGCTTGATGGTCGTCGCCAGCCCCATGATTTCGAGGCGGTTGAAGATGAAGGGCTTGAACAGTTCGAGCGCCATCAGCTTGGGCAGGCCGCACTGGTGCAGCTTGAGCTGCGGACCGACGACGATGACCGAACGGCCCGAGTAGTCGACGCGCTTGCCGAGCAGGTTCTGCCGGAAACGGCCGCCCTTGCCCTTGATCATGTCGGCGAGCGACTTCAGCGGACGCTTGTTGGCACCGGTCATCGCCTTGCCGCGACGGCCGTTGTCGAGCAGCGAGTCGACGGCTTCCTGCAGCATGCGCTTTTCGTTGCGCACGATGATGTCCGGAGCCTTCAGTTCGAGCAGGCGCTTCAGACGGTTGTTACGGTTGATGACGCGACGGTAAAGGTCGTTCAGGTCGGACGTGGCGAAGCGGCCGCCGTCGAGCGGCACCAGCGGACGCAGGTCCGGCGGCAGCACCGGCAGCACTTCGAGCACCATCCAGTCGGGCTTGATGCCCGACTTCTGGAAGCCTTCGAGGATCTTCAGGCGCTTGGCCAGCTTCTTGTTCTTGGTTTCCGAGGTGGTCGTCTCGAGCTCGCTGCGCAGACGGTCGACTTCGCTGTCGAGATCGAGCGCGCGCAGCAGCTCGCGGATACCTTCGGCGCCCATGGCGGCGCGGAAGTCATCGCCGTATTCCTCGACCTTGGCGACGTAATCGTCCTCGGTGAGCAGTTGCGCGCGCGTCAGCGGCGTCATACCCGGGTCGTAGACGACAAAGGCTTCGAAGTAGAGCACGCGCTCGATGTCACGCAGGGTCATGTCGAGCACCATGCCGAGGCGGCTCGGCAGGCTCTTCAGGAACCAGATATGGGCGACCGGCGAGGCCAGCTCGATGTGGCCCATGCGCTCGCGGCGAACCTTGGCCAGCGTGACTTCGACGCCGCACTTTTCGCAGATGACGCCGCGGTGCTTCAGGCGCTTGTACTTGCCACACAGGCACTCGTAATCCTTGATCGGGCCAAAGATCTTGGCGCAGAACAAGCCGTCACGCTCGGGCTTGAACGTGCGGTAGTTGATGGTTTCCGGCTTCTTGACTTCGCCGTAGGACCACGAACGAATCTTTTCGGGCGACGCGAGGCTGATGGTGATCGCGTCGAATTCTTCTTCTTGCGTTACCTGCTTGAACAGATCAAGTAGTGCTTTCATCTTTCACTCCGTCCGGGGTGAGAATTCCGAATGTCGGAACGGCGCCACTCCGATACTGCGCCGTTCCCGGTGCCGCCGCGTTGCCGCGGCGGCAGGCCTTGCTCGCTATCAGAAACGTTCGAGATCGATGTCGATCGCCAGCGAGCGAATTTCCTTGACCAGCACGTTGAACGACTCCGGCATGCCGGCATCGATCTTGTGGTCGCCCTTGACGATGTTTTCATAGACCTTGGTACGCCCGTTCACGTCATCCGACTTCACGGTCAGCATTTCCTGCAGCACGTACGAGGCGCCGTAAGCTTCCAGCGCCCACACTTCCATTTCACCGAAGCGCTGGCCACCGAACTGCGCCTTGCCGCCGAGCGGTTGTTGCGTGACCAAACTGTACGGACCGGTCGAACGCGCGTGCATCTTGTCGTCGACGAGGTGGTGCAGCTTCAGCATGTGCATGTAGCCGACGGTGACATCGCGCTCGAAGCGATCGCCGGTGCGACCGTCGAACAGCGTCATCTGACCGGACTCGGGCATTTCGGCAAGGCGCAGCATGGCCTTGATCTCTGCTTCCTTGGCGCCGTCGAAAACCGGCGTCGCGAAGGGCACGCCGTTCTGCAGGTTGGTCGCCAGTTCGATGATTTCCGCATCAGTCAACTGATCGAGGTCTTCGGTCTTGCCGTGCTCGTTGTACACCTTGTCGAGGAAGGCGCGCAGATCGGCAATGGCGGCCTGACTGCGCAGCATAGTGGCGATCTTGTTACCGATGCCCTTTGCTGCCAGCCCGAGGTGGACCTCGAGAATCTGACCGACGTTCATCCGCGACGGCACGCCGAGCGGGTTAAGAACGATGTCGACCGGACGACCGTCGGCGGTGCAGGGCATGTCCTCGACCGGAACGATGCGCGAAACGACACCCTTGTTACCGTGGCGGCCGGCCATCTTGTCGCCTGACTGCAGGCGGCGCTTGACGGCGACATAGACCTTGACCATCTTCTGCACGCCCGGCGGCAGTTCGTCGCCTTGCGTCAGCTTCTTGCGCTTCTCTTCGAAGGCGATGTCGAAGTTCTTGCGCGTCTGCTCGAGACCTTCGCGCAGCGATTCGAGCTGGTGCGCGACTTCGTCGTCGGCCATGCGGATATCGAACCAGTGATGCGGATCGATCGCGTCGAGGTATTCCTTGCTGACCGGCGTCCCCTTGGCGAGCTTCTTCGGACCGCCATTGGCAGCCTTGCCGACAATCAGACGCTCGACACGGGCGAAGGCGTCGCGTTCGACGATGCGCATCTGGTAGGCGAGGTCGAGCTTGTAGCCACGCAGGTGATCGTCGATGATCGATTGCGCGCGCTTGTCGCGCTCGATGCCTTCACGCGTGAACACCTGCACGTCGATGACCGTGCCGGCGATGCCCGAGGGCACGCGCAGCGAGGTGTCCTTAACGTCGGACGCCTTCTCGCCGAAGATCGCGCGCAGCAGCTTTTCTTCCGGCGTCAGCTGGGTTTCGCCCTTCGGCGTCACCTTGCCGACGAGCACGTCACCGGCCTCGACTTCGGCACCGATGTACACGATGCCCGATTCGTCGAGGCGGCCGAGCTGGCCTTCGCCGAGAGAGGCGATATCGCGCGTGATTTCTTCCGGCCCGAGCTTGGTGTCGCGGGCGACGACCGTGAGTTCCTCGATGTGGATCGAGGTGTAGCGGTCTTCGGCGACGACGCGTTCGGAGATCAGGATCGAATCTTCGAAGTTGTAGCCGTTCCACGGCATGAACGCGACCAGCATGTTCTGGCCGAGCGCGAGTTCGCCCTTGTCGGTCGAGGCACCGTCGGCAACGACATCGCCCTTGGCGATGATGTCGCCAACGCGCACCAGCGGGCGCTGGTTGATGTTGGTGTTCTGGTTCGAACGCGTGTACTTGACGAGGTTGTAGATGTCGTCACCGACTTCGCCGGGAATCGTTTCGTCGTCATTGACGCGAACGACGACACGCGAGGCATCGACGTAGTCGACCTTGCCGCCGCGTAGCGCCTGCACTGCCGTGCCCGAGTCGACCGCCACCGTGCGTTCGATGCCGGTGCCGACCAACGGCTTTTCCGGACGCAGACAAGGAACCGCCTGCCGTTGCATGTTGGCGCCCATCAATGCGCGGTTCGCATCGTCGTGCTCAAGGAAGGGAATCAGCGAGGCGGCGACCGAGACGATCTGACCCGGAGCGACGTCCATGTACTGCACGCGGGCCGGCTCGGCCAGGATGGTTTCACCCTTTTCGCGGCAGGTCACCAGTTCGTCGACCAGGCAGCCGTTTTCGAGCGAGGCGTTGGCCTGCGCGATCACGTAGCCGCCTTCTTCGATCGCCGACAGGTACTCGATCTGGTCGGTGACCTTGCTGTCGACAACCTTGCGGTACGGCGTCTCGAGGAAGCCGTAGGAGTTGGTGCGTGCGTACAGCGCCAGCGAGTTGATCAGACCGATGTTCGGACCTTCCGGTGTTTCGATCGGGCAGACGCGACCGTAGTGCGTCGGGTGCACGTCGCGCACTTCAAAGCCGGCGCGCTCGCGCGTCAGACCGCCCGGGCCAAGGGCCGAGACACGACGCTTGTGCGTGATCTCGGACAGCGGGTTGGTCTGGTCCATGAACTGCGACAGCTGGCTGGAACCGAAGAACTCCTTGATCGCGGCGCTGATCGGCTTGGCGTTGATCAGGTCGTGCGGCATCAGGTTGTCGGACTCGGCCTGGCTCAAACGCTCCTTGACCGCGCGCTCGACGCGCACCAGACCGGCGCGGAACTGGTTCTCGGCGAGTTCGCCGACCGAACGCACACGGCGGTTACCGAGGTGGTCGATATCGTCGATTTCGCCGCGGCCGTTGCGCAGTTCGACGAGGATCTTGATCACTTCGACGATGTCACGCGGCGACAGCGTCAGCTGTTCGCGCGCTTCGACCGAAACAGCAAGCGCCTTCAGGCGTGCGGCCAGCGCGCTGGCCTCCGCTTCGGTCAGGTTCTCGGCGACGGCACGCGGGCCGTAGGAGAGTTCGGACAGCGTCTGCTCGGCGATGGCCGGATTGGCGCCAGTCACTTCGGTAATCGCCTGAATGATCGCTTCGCGCTTGTTCGGCGCGTGCTTGACCATCACCTTGTGCTCGACGACGTCCTTGCGGCCGACGCGGCGGTTGAACTTCATGCGGCCGACGCCGGAGAGGTCGTAGCGCTCGTCCGAATAGAACAGACCGTTGAACAGGATCTCGACGGCTTCTTCCGTCGGCGGCTCGCCCGGACGCATCATGCGATAGATGGCGACACGCGCCGCCTGACGCGTGGCGGTGTCGTCAGCGCGCAAGGTCTGCGAGATGAAGGCGCCACGATCGAGATCGTTGATGTACAGCGTCGGCAAGGTCGTCACGCCGCCCTGGCGCAGGCGCTCAAGCAGCGGCTCGGTGATTTCGTCATTGGCGTTGGCGAGGATTTCGCCGGTTTCGCCGTCGATAACGTTCTGCGCGACGACACGCCCGAGGACGAAATCGTCGGGAACGGCAATGCGCTTGACGCCGGCTTCGGCGAGTTCGCGGATGTGCTTGGCGGTGATGCGCTTGTCTTTGGCGACGATGACGCGACCGGTGCTATCAACGAAATCGAAGCGCGCCACTTCACCGCGCAGGCGCTCGGGAACGAGTTCGAACTCGGCGGCGGTCTTGCTCAGCGTGAAGGTGTCGAATTCGAAGAACTCGCGCAGGATCTGCTCGGACGAGAGACCGATGGCGCGCAGCAGCGTCGTCACCGGCATCTTGCGCCGACGGTCGACGCGGAAAAACAGCGTGTCCTTCGGATCGAATTCGAAGTCGAGCCAGGAACCACGGTAAGGAATGACGCGCGCCGAGAAGAGCAGCTTGCCCGAGCTGTGCGTCTTGCCGCGATCGTGTTCGAAGAAGACGCCCGGCGAACGGTGCAGCTGCGAGACGATGACGCGTTCGGTGCCGTTGATGACGAAGGAGCCGGTGGTCGTCATCAAGGGAATTTCACCCATGTAGACTTCCTGCTCCTTCACTTCCTTGATCGTGTCCGGCACTTCGCGATCGAGGATGACGAGGCGCACCTTGGCGCGCAGCGCCGAGGCGAAGGTGAGGCCGCGCTGCTGGCACTCGCTGACGTCGAAGGCGGGATCGGCCAGCGTGTAGCTGACGAATTCGAGACGCGCATTGCCGCTGTGGCTGGCGATCGGGAAGATCGAGCTGAAGGCGGCCTGCAAGCCCTGGACCCGGCGCTGCGCGGGGGCAACTCCGGATTGCAGGAAAGCGGAGAAGGAGTCGAGTTGCGTCGCCAGCAGGAAGGGCACGTCGAGCACGCGGGCGCGCTTGGCGAAGCTCTTGCGGATGCGTTTTTTCTCGGTGTAGGAGTAGGTCATGGTCGCTCCGAGCTTGAAAAGCAAAAATCCTGAATTGCACACCGTCGCAGGATGTCGATCCTGCACCGGTCCGCAGCGGACAAACGAGAGGGCTCTGGAAGGAAAAACTGCCCGCCTGCAAAGCCTCGGCTCAAGGCCGGAAAGCGTCAGACGGCGCCGTCATCCATTGGCGCTCGCGTTTGTCTGCTACCTGTGCGTCGACAGCTTCGCGACGCGCTAATTGCTGCAACGAACGTGTTTCAACAAAGCGCAAGCGGGCCGGCGACCAAAAGCCGCCGGCCCGCCATGCGGAGGTGCAATTACTTGACCTCGACCTTCGCGCCAGCGGCTTCGAGCAGCTTCTTCAGTGCTTCGGCGTCGGCCTTGGAAATGGCTTCCTTGACGGGCTTCGGCGCGCCGTCGACCAGATCCTTGGCTTCCTTCAGACCAAGGCCGGTGGCTGCACGAACGACCTTGATGACTTCAACCTTCTTCTCGCCGACGCCAGCGAGGATGACGGTGAATTCGGTCTGTTCTTCGACCGGAGCGGCGGCAGCGGCGCCCGGAGCGGCAACGGCCAGCGAGGCGGCAGAAACGCCAAACTTCTCTTCGAACGCCTTGACCAGATCGTTCAGTTCGAGGACCGTCAGATTGCCGACGGCGTCAAGGATGTCTTCTTTGCTGATAGCCATAATCGATTAACTCCTGATAACTTGAATCTTGAAAAAAGTCTGAATGCGAAACGTATTCGCCAAACGCTCAGGCTCAGGCCTCTGCCGAAGCTGCCTCTGCCGGTGCTGCTTCGGCAGGAGCTTCTGCGGCCGGCGCCGTGCGCTGCTCGGCGAGAGCAGCCAGCGCGCGGGCAAAGCTCGATACCGGCGCCTGCATGACGCCGATAAGACGTGCCAGCAGCTCTTCGCGGCTCGGGATCGAAGCAAGCGCCTGAACGCCGGCCTTGTCGAGCACGTTACCGCTGTAGCAACCCGCCTTCAGCACCAGTTTGTCGTTGGTTTTCGCGAAATCGCTGAGCACCTTCGCTGCCGCGACCGGATCTTCGGAAATGCTGTAGATCAGGGCGCCAGACATATGCTCGGCCAAGGCGGCGAACTGGGTGTCCGCCACTGCGCGCCGAACGAGGGTGTTCTTCAGTACGCGCAAATAAACGCCCGACTTGCGTGCCTGGGCGCGCAAACGGGTCAGATCGCCGACGGCGAGCCCGCTATACACGGCCAGAACGATCGTCTGGGCGCTGGCCACCTTCACCGATACTTCGGCTACGACGGCCTTCTTTTCATCTAGGTTAAGACCCACGGGCCTGTCCTCCTATCAAGTCCACACACGACGCATCCGGCTGGATACGCCGCACCCACGGCGACCTGGATCAGGAGCGCCACCGCCGCCCTTGCGGGCGTCAGCGAAAAATCCTGTTCGGGGTACACCGTCTGCGCAGGTCGCTTGCGCGCTTAAGCTTCTGGAGGGCGAACTGCAAAACCCTCCTGAAACGCCTGCGGTCTTTGACGATCCGCCGTTTCTGCCAACGAGCAGAAGCGACGGCCCAAAGTACTTTGGCACGGCAGCTTGCGCCACCGTGCCCACATTACTGTTACGCCTGCAAGCTGGCGATGTCGACCCGGACGCCCGGACCCATCGTGCTCGACACGGCGATCTTCTTCAGATACTGGCCCTTGGCAGTGGCCGGCTTGGCCTTGCTCAGTGCATCGACCAGCGCCTTCAGGTTTTCCTGCAGCTTGTCGACCTCAAACGATGCACGACCAATGGTGCAATGAATGATGCCGCCCTTGTCGGTGCGGTACTGCACCTGACCAGCCTTGGCGTTGCGCACGGCGGTAACGACATCCATCGTCACGGTGCCGACCTTCGGGTTCGGCATCAGGCCGCGTGGGCCGAGGATTTGGCCGAGCTGACCGACGACGCGCATCGCGTCCGGCGTGGCGATGACCACGTCGAAATTGAGGTTGCCTTCCTTGACCTGGGCGGCGAGATCGTCAAAACCGACGATGTCGGCGCCGGCGCCGCGTGCCGCTTCAGCCTTGTCGCCCTGGGCGAACACAGCGACGCGAACCGACTTGCCGGTACCGGCCGGCAGCACGACCGAGCCGCGAACGAGCTGGTCCGACTTGCGTGCGTCGATACCGAGATTGACGGCGACGTCGATCGACTCGTCGAACTTGGCGGTTGCCGCTTCCTTGGCCAGCGTCAGCGCTTCGGCGATGGCGTAGTTGCGGTTACGGTCGATCTTGCCCTTGAGGGCTTGTTGACGCTTGCTCAAAGCGGCCATTTCACAGCCCCTCCACGGTAATGCCCATCGAACGGGCGCTGCCGGCGATCGTGCGCACGGCCGCGTCCAGATCGGCGGCGGTCAGATCGGGCATCTTGCTCTTGGCAATGTCTTCGCACTGCGCGCGCGTCAGCTTGCCGACCTTGTCGGTATGCGGTTTTGCGCTACCCTTTTGCACGCCCGCGGCCTTCTTGATCAGCACCGTGGCGGGCGGCGTCTTCATGATGAAGGTGAAGCTCTTGTCCGCGAAAGCGGTGATCACCACCGGGATCGGCAGACCGGGTTCAAGGCCTTGCGTCTGGGCATTGAACGCCTTGCAGAATTCCATGATGTTCAGACCGCGCTGACCGAGCGCGGGGCCGATCGGGGGCGACGGATTCGCCTTGCCGGCGGGCACTTGCAGCTTGATAAAGCCGACGATTTTCTTTGCCACGTTAAAAGCTCCTGTAAATGGGTGCGAACGCGCCGTTACCGACGCTCCCCCAACAACGATTGCGGCCCACGGACCGCATTGCGATGCTGCCGACGCAACTGACGCCGGCAGCAACCTGGCCGAAAAATCAGGACTTCTCGACCTGGCTGAACTCCAGCTCGACCGGCGTCGCCCGACCGAAAATGGTCACGGAGACACGCAGGCGATTCTTTTCGTAATTGACGTCCTCGACCGAGCCATGGAAATCCGTGAACGGACCTTCCTTGACGCGAACGACCTCGCCCGGCTCGAACAGAACCTTGGGGCGCGGTTTTTCGACGCCTTCCTGCATTTGCTGCATGATCTTCGCCACTTCCTTTTCGGAAATCGGCGTCGGCTTGTTGGCAGCACCACCAACAAAACCGGTGACTTTCGGCGTGCTCTTGACCAGGTGCCAGGAGTCGTCGTTCATTTCCATTTCGACGAGCACATAACCGGGAAAGAACTTCCGCTCGGTAATGCTCTTCTGGCCGCCCTTCAACTCGACGACTTCCTCAACCGGCACCAGAATGCGGCCGAACTTGTCCTGCATCCCCTGACGGGCGACGCGGTCGATCAGCGCACGCTGCACGCTCTTTTCAAAACCGGAATAGGCGTGTACCACATACCAGCGCATGCTCATGATTTTTTCCATCCAAGAACCACGTCGTACAACAGCCACTCGAGACTCTTGTCGGCGAGCCAGAGGAAAAGCGCCATAACCACGACGAATGCGAAGACCATGCCGGTCGTCTGCAGCGTTTCCTTGCGTGACGGCCAGACGACCTTGCGTGCCTCGTTGACCGCTTCCTTCGAAAAATCGAAAAACTGACGTCCGGGCTCGGTCGCCCGAGCGGTCGCCGCCGCCGCTGCCAGACCGGCCAGCACTGCGAGCACACGAACGATCAGCGCCTGCTCGCCGAGCAGGTAAAAGCCGGCTACGCCAGCAGCAAGCAGGGCTAGCGCCAGCGCGAACTTGAGTTTGTCGGCCATTTCTTCAGCTTTGGTGATGTATGGCAGGGGCAGAGGGAATCGAACCCCCAACCTTCGGTTTTGGAGACCGACGCTCTGCCAGTTGAGCTATACCCCTGCGGCAGAGACTACCAGAGCGGCCTTGCACCGACCACCCTGGCGTCATAAAGCTGCTTTACTCGATGATCTTCGCGACGACGCCGGCGCCGACGGTGCGGCCGCCTTCGCGGATGGCGAAGCGCAGACCTTCTTCCATGGCGATCGGGGCGATCAGCTTGACGACGATCGACACGTTGTCGCCCGGCATGACCATTTCAACGCCTTCCGGCAGCGCGATGGCGCCGGTAACGTCGGTCGTGCGGAAGTAGAACTGCGGACGGTAGTTGTTGAAGAACGGCGTGTGGCGACCGCCTTCGTCCTTCGACAGCACGTACACTTCACCCGTGAAGTGGGTGTGCGGCTTGATCGAGCCCGGCTTGCACAGCACCTGGCCGCGCTCGACGTCTTCACGCTTGGTGCCACGCAGCAGCACGCCGACGTTGTCGCCGGCCTGACCTTGGTCGAGCAGCTTGCGGAACATTTCGACGCCCGTGCAGGTGGTCTTGACGGTGGCCTTGATGCCGACGATTTCGATTTCTTCGCCGACCTTGACGATGCCGCGTTCGACACGGCCGGTGACGACGGTGCCGCGGCCGGAGATCGAGAAGACGTCTTCGATCGGCAGCAGGAAGGGCTTGTCGATGGCGCGTTCCGGGGTCGGAATGTAGCTGTCGAGGGCATCAGCCAGGCGGAAGATGGCGGCTTCGCCGATTTCGCTCTGGTCGCCTTCGAGGGCCTTCAGCGCGGAGCCGTGGATGATCGGCACGTCGTCGCCCGGGAAGTCGTACTTGGACAGCAGTTCGCGCACTTCCATTTCGACCAGCTCGAGCAGTTCGGCGTCGTCCACCATGTCGCACTTGTTCAGGAAGACGATGATGTACGGCACACCGACCTGACGGGCGAGCAGGATGTGTTCGCGCGTTTGCGGCATCGGGCCGTCAGCGGCGGAACAGACGAGGATGGCGCCGTCCATCTGGGCGGCACCGGTAATCATGTTCTTGACGTAGTCGGCGTGGCCCGGGCAGTCAACGTGCGCGTAGTGACGCGTCGCGGTTTCGTATTCGACGTGCGCGGTGTTGATGGTGATGCCGCGCGCCTTTTCTTCCGGCGCCGCGTCGATCTGGTCGTACGCCTTCGCTTCACCACCGAACTTCTTCGACAGGATCGTCGTGATCGCCGCCGTCAGCGTCGTCTTGCCATGGTCAACGTGACCGATCGTCCCCACGTTCACGTGCGGCTTCGTACGTTCGAATTTTCCCTTAGCCATTTCGCTACCTCAAAACGTTAGAAGTAAAAAATCTTCGGCGCCAGAGCCGTGGTGCCCATGGGCAGGATTGAACTGCCGGCCTCTCCCTTACCAAGGGAGTGCTCTGCCACTGAGCTACATGGGCGCTCTTGCCTTGTTGTCGCCTGAAGCAATTTTCAGCCGCAGCGTGGAGCGGGTGAAGGGAATCGAACCCTCGTCTTAAGCTTGGAAGGCTTCAGCTCTACCATTGAGCTACACCCGCTAAACCGCAACCCGCGACACGATCGACCGCCGCTGAACGCAGCGGCTTTGTTTGGTGGAGGGAGAAGGATTCGAACCTTCGAAGGCAGAGCCGTCAGATTTACAGTCTGATCCCTTTGACCGCTCGGGAATCCCTCCAGCCCGGAACAAAAAATTCTGACGCCCCAGCGAAGGATTGTCAAACTGTTTTTTCCAGCCGGCGCGCAGTATAGCAGAAAGCCTTCCGGATACCAGTACCCGCTCAAGAAAATCTTTGCCGCGCAGCGTAGAATCGTTGCCCCGACTGATCGCGGAGATCGAGAATGCAAACATCCACTGCCACACCCGATGAAGGCGGCGATATCAAATCATGCGTACGGCAGGCGTTAAGTGCCGGTCCTGTGCCTGAAACGGCGCTGGCGGCCATTTTTCTCGCGGCGCGCACGCATGCGCGCTGGACAGCGCGGCCGGTTGCCGACGAAATCCTTCAGTTCGCCTATGAACTTGCGCGCATGGCGCCAACGGCGGCCAATTGTCAGCCTCTGCGCATCGTCTTCGTGCGCTCGGCCGAGGCCAAAGCGCGACTGTTGCCGGCGCTGGCGCCGGGCAACGTCGACAAGACGCTGAGTGCACCGGTGACGGCGATCCTCGCTTGGGACACGCGTTTCTACGAACTGTTGCCGAAGCTGTTCCCGCACACCGATGCGCGCGCCTGGTATGCCGGCGACGACAAAGCGGCACTCGCCCACGAAACCGCGTTCCGCAGCGCCAGCCTGCAGGCAGCGTACTTCATTCTCGCGGCGCGCGCGCTCGGCCTCGACTGTGGCCCGATGTCGGGATTCGACAACGCCACCGTCGACCGCGAGTTCTTTGCCGACGGGCGCTTCCGCTCCAACTTTCTGTGCAACCTCGGTTACGGCGACGCTTCGGCGCTGCACCCGCGCAGTCCGCGCCTCGACTTCGCCGAGGCGTGCGCGATCCTATGAGCCTAGCCCAGCCCCGCAAGCCACTGCCGGAAGCGCTGATCACCGCCCTGCAGGAATGCTTCGGCAAGCGCTTCTCGCGCGGCGAGTCGGTCCTTGCCCAGCACGGCCGTGACGAGTCGGTGCACGCGCCGATGCTGCCGGACGCCGTTGTTTTCGCCGAATCGACCGAAGAAGTCGCCGAGCTGATGCGCCTGTCGTACGCACACGCGGTACCGGTGATCGCCTACGGCGTCGGCAGCTCGGTCGAAGGCCACGTGCTCGCCATCCACGGTGGCATCTGCGTCGACCTCTCTGGCATGAAGCGGATCGTCGCCGTCCATAACGACGATCTTGATGCTGTCGTCGAAGCCGGCGTTACGCGCCTGCAACTCAATGCCGCGTTGCGTGACAGCGGGCTGTTCTTCCCGATCGACCCGGGCGCCGACGCGACGCTCGGCGGCATGGCGGCGACGCGCGCTTCGGGGACCAACGCCGTCCGTTACGGAACGATGCGCGAGAACGTTCTCGGCCTGACCGTGGTCCTGGCCGACGGCAGCATCGTCAGGACCGGCGGACGCGCGCGCAAGTCGTCGGCCGGTTACGACCTGACCCGCCTGTTCGTCGGATCGGAAGGAACGCTCGGCATCATCACCGAACTGACGCTGCGCCTGCAGCCGATCCCCGAAGCGATGTCGGCCGCCGTATGCGCTTTCCCCGACGTCGACGCCGCGGTACGCACGGTCATCCAGACGATCCAGTTCGGCATCCCGGTGGCGCGCATCGAACTGCTTGATGCGCTCACCCTCGCCGCCGTCAACCGCCACAGCAAGACGACGCTCGCTGAAGCGCCGACGCTGTTTTTCGAGTTTCACGGCAGCGCCGCGGCGGTCGAGGAGCAGGCGCAACTGGTGCAGGACATTGCCCGCGAACTCGGCGGCGAGGACTTCGCCTGGGCGACGCGCAACGAGGAACGCAGTCGCTTGTGGAAAGCGCGCCACGACGCCTATTTCGCCTGCCTGCAGCTGAAACCGGGCGCGCGCGCCTTCCCGACCGACGTCTGCGTACCGATTTCGCGGCTCGCCGAAGCCATCGCCTCGACCAACGAGGACATCGCCCGCGTCAGCATTCCAATCGCACTATTCGGCCATGTCGGCGACGGCAATTTCCATCTGGTCGTTCTCGTCGACCCCGCCAACCCGACCGAAATGGCCGAAGCCAAATGGATCAACGAACGCGTCGTCGAGCGGGCGCTGGCGATGGAAGGCACCTGCACCGGCGAGCACGGCGTCGGCATCGGCAAGGCGCGCTTTCTGGTGCGTGAGCACGGTGCGGCGGCGATACGCCTGATGCACGCGCTGAAGGACGCGCTCGATCCGCAGCACTGCCTCAATCCGGGCAAGATCCTGCCACCGATCGAGGACTGCACCGATTCCTGACGCCGCTCCCCGCGCGGCGGCGGACGTCCGCGCAGCCCGATCGGCGCCGGGGAGATGCGCAATACGGACGGCATGGCGCACCAGTTACAATGCGGCGCTCGCCAACGGAGTCGACCTTGCCACCTGAAACACCCTCGCTCGAAATATCCCGTCCTGCCCGCCAGCTTGCCCTGCAGGCGGCTGCCTGCCTGCTCGTACTGTCGCTCGCCTGGCCTTGGTTCGGCACGCGCGGGGAGCCCTTGCCGTGGCCGGAAACCGCCTTCGCCATCAGCGGCGTCGCTCTGCTGTTCGCCTCGCTGAGCCGGCAGACCTGGTGGTGGCGCCTGATCCATGCGGTTTTTGCGCCGCTGGCTTGGGCGGTCGCGCAACTGGCGATCGATCCGGGGTGGTTCCTCGCATTCTTCTTCGTCCTGCTGGTGCTCTATCGCGGTGCGCTCACCGGGCAGGCGCCGCTGTTCCTGTCGAACGCGACCACCGCCAGCGCACTCGAACAACTCACCGCCGACCGGCCCGGCATGCGCCTGCTTGATCTCGGCGCCGGCGTCGGCAGCGTGCTGTTGCCGCTGGCGCGCGCGCGCCCTGATGCACACCTCTGCGGCGTCGAAAATTCGCCACTGGTCTGGGCAATCGGACGCCTGCGCACTGCCGCCGTCGACAACTGCGACTGGCGGTGGGGCGATCTGCACAAGGCCGATCTGGGAGGCTACGACGTCGTCTACGCCTTCCTCTCGCCGGTACCCATGGCCGACCTGTGGCAAAAGGTGTGCGCCGAAATGAAGCCGGGCAGCCTGTTCATCAGCAACAGCTTTGCCGTTCCCGGCGTCGAGGCCAGCGCAGTGGTCGAGGTCGACGACAGCCGCAGCACCTGCCTTTATTGTTACCGACGCTAGGCTGGCGTCGCACAGCTTGCCGAACGCCAGCAATGCGGTAACACTGAGCATTTACGCAACAACTATTCGCATGTCCTTGCCGATGCTGCCGACACCGTGAAAAACTGGGGGATTCGCACCCGCGTCCTGCTTCTCGCGCTGCTGCCGGCGGTATCCATCGCCATCATGCTGGCGGGCTATCTCGGCTACCGCACGAGCAGCGAGTTCGAGCGCGACCTGCGCGATTACGGCATCGGCCTGTCGCGCCAACTCGCGGCAGTCGCCGAATTCAGCACTTACTCGCGTGATCGCGACGCCTTGCGCAACATTGCGCTGACGGCACTGGACGAACCGAATGTCGTCGCCACCGCAATCTTCGACGGCGAGGGGACGGCCATCGCCAGCGGCGGCTCGGCGCCCGCCAGGCTGCAGCCGATTCCACTCGACAACCAGCCACTGATCCTGATCGACACCGCCCGACGGATCGTCTTCGCCGCCCCGATTTTCGCGCCGCGCTACGACGTTGACGACCCGCTTGTCGCCGAAACAGCGGGCATCACCGCCAAGCGTGCACCACAGGGAACGATCGGCTGGATCACGCTTGAGATTTCGCGCGACGCCGCCGAGCAACGCAAGCGGGAAGCGCTCTTCTTCACGCTGCTGTCGTCGTTGCTCGTGCTCGCCTTCGGCGGCGGACTGGCGCTCGTCCTCAGCCGGCAGGTGACGCAACCGATCCTGCGACTGGAACAGGCCGTCGCGCGCATCCAGCGCGGCGAACTCGAGGCGCGCGTTCCCGCGACCAGCGGCGGCGACCTGCAGCGCCTTGAAGAAGGTATGAACGCCATGGCAGAAGCGCTGAGCGAAGGTCGCTCGCTGCTGCAGGCGCGCATCCGCGAAGCGACGCGTGAACTGCAGGCAAAGAAAGACGAGGCCGAACGCGCCAGCGTCGCCAAGTCGCGTTTCCTTGCCGCCGCCAGCCACGACCTGCGCCAACCGCTGCATGCGCTGTCACTCTTTTCAGCCGACCTGCAACGCGCCGCGGAAATGCAGGATCAGCAACGCCTGCGCCAGCTCTCCGAGCGTGTCGCCGAGTCGGTCGAAGCGATGAGCGGTCTGCTCGACGCGCTGCTCGACATCTCCCGTCTCGACATCGGCGGCGTCGCCGTGCAGCCGGAGAACATCGCCCTGAACGAGCTCCTGACGCGGCTCGAAGCGCGTTTCGCGCGCAGCGCGAGCGATGCCGGCCTGCGCCTGCGTTTCCGGCCAAGCGGCGCGCAACTGTTCTGCGACCCGGTCCTGCTTGAACGGCTGCTCACCAACCTCATCGCCAACGCCATCCGCTACACGCGGCGCGGTGGCATTCTCGTTGCTGCACGCAAGCGCGGCAGGAATCTGCGCATCGAGGTGCGCGACAGCGGTATCGGCATTGCACGCGAGCATCAGCAAGCGGTTTTCGAGGAGTTCTTCCAGGTCGGCAACAACGCGCGTGTCCGCGGAGAAGGTCTTGGCCTCGGGCTGGCCATCGTCAGCCGCCTGGCGCGACTGCTCGACACACGCATCGAGTTGCGCTCCCAATCGGGTCAGGGATCGGTCTTCGCGGTGACGCTGCCGCTGTCAGCGGCAGGCAACACCCCAGGCAGCACAGAAGCAAGCGCGGCGCGCACGCCGGCGGAAAAGTCGCCGCTGCTGCGTCTGCTGCTGCTGCAGCCCGAATCACCCGAGTTGCAGAATATTGCCGTGCTGGCCGAGAGCTGGGGCTACACCTGCAAGGATCTCAGCACCACTGAAGTCGGTGTGGAAACCCCTGCCGACGGTCAGACGGTCATCGTCGCGCAAGCCGGGAAGCTGGCGGAGCTGACAGCGATGGGAGTGACACTGCCGCTGATCGTCCTTGGCGGCGACGGCAGATTGCCGGCCGGCGCCCACCGGCTGCCACTGCCCCTGCGCCCGGCCAAGCTGCGCGCACTGCTGGCACAACTGCTGAGCAGCGCGGACCGCGACAAGGGCGCCGCCGAGCCCACCCGGCCGGGGCGGGTGCAGCCGCTGGAATAAGGGTGAAGCGCCGGCCGAAGCAGCCGAACGCCGCGAATGTGTCGACGCGTTCCGGCAGACTCAGCGCTGCAGCCGGATGCCGAAGCGATTGACGGCGACCAGCGCCTGCGTCCGGCTGGAAACACCGAGCGCCTTGAAGATCGCGGTGATGTGAATCTTCACCGTGCCTTCGGTCAGGCCGAGCCGGGTACCGATGTCGCGATTCGATTTGCCACGCACCATCAGCGAGAGCACGTCGACCTGACGCTCGGTCAGACCGAACTCGGAGGGGTCGGCGCTACCGCCGATCGACTGCACCGGCAGATCGGTGCCAAGCTTCAGCGGCATCGACTTGTCCGGCGTGAAAATGCCGCCGTCGAGCACCTCGCGCAACGCCGCCAGCAAGCGCTCGCCGGAGTAGGCCTTCGGCACGAAGCCGGACGCGCCCCCCTTCAGCGCCCGACCGACCGTAAGCGCGTCGTCGTAGGCGGAAACGATGACGACGGGAATGGTCGGATAGCGGCCGCGGATGATGCCGAGACAAGTCAGCCCGTCGACGCCCGGCAATCCGAGATCGAGCAGGATCATGTCCAGATCGCCATGTTGCTCGAGTTGCTTGCCGGCGCAGTCACAGTCTGCCGCCTCCAGCACAAGAACTTCCTGATCCAGTTGGCGCAGAGTGCGAACCAGTCCTTCGCGCACCAGCGCGTGATCTTCGACGACGAGTATTTTGAGCATGATTACCGAATTGAGTAACGCCAGACCGGTAGCACTTTAGCATTTCGCGCAGCAGCGCGCCGGGCTGCCTGCGATATTTGCTAAGATGCAGCGAACCACGGCCGAGGAGGCAGCATGTCAGCAGACCCGAGCAAGGATCCGATCGACTTCGTCCGTAACTTCTGGGGAGCGATGGGCTTCTCGCTGCCGGGCATGGTGACGCCCACTTTTGACGTCGACGAACTCGGCAAGCGGATCAACGACCTGAAAGCGGTCGAGGGCTGGCTGAAAATGAATCTGTCGATGCTGCAGATGACGATCCAGAGCCTCGAGATGCAATGTGTGACGCTCAATGCGGTGCGTACGATGAGCGCCATGGCGTCGGGCGAGACCGCCGACAAATCGCCGGCCGGTGGCGAAGGCTCGGGTAGCGAAGCCTTCGCGCAAGCTGCCCTGTGGCCGTGGCATCTGATGCAGCAGATGCAGGAAAACCTCAACGCGCAAAGCGAAGCCGGCGCAGAAAAAGACGCCGGTGCAGCGGGCGAGAACAGCGCCGAGAACGCCAAGCCGCGCGGCTGATGCGGCGCTTGGCGCATGCTGCCGCGCCCGGCGCCCGATCAGCCCGCCAGCCACCCCGCCCAGAACGGCAAGGTCAGCATCGATGCCAGCGTTGACGCCGAGATCAGCCAGGCGACGCTGACGCCGTCGCCGCCCATGCGCATCGCCAGGATGTACGCCGACGATGCTGTCGGCAGGGCGGCGAAGAGCACCACCGTCTCGAAGTAGATTCCCTGCAGGCCGAAAGCGCGCGCAACGAGCACGGCAATCAGCGGCAGCGCCAGCAATTTGACCAGCAAAAGGTAGAACGACGCGACGCGCACGCCTGGCTGGCCGCGCCAGCGCAGTGCGGCGCCGACGGCAAGCAGGCCGAGCGCGATCGCTGCATCGGACAGGCGACCTAGGAAGGCCGCCAGCGGCTGCGGCGGCACGAAACCCGCGAGATTGAGCACGAGTCCAGCTGCGGTCGCCCAGATCAGCGGATTGCGCGCGACTTCGCGCCACAGGCTGGCCTCGCCGTGGCGCGCCAGCATGAATACCGCCGCCAGATTGACGAAGGGCACGGTGACGCCGACGACCAACCCCATCGTCGCGATTCCCGACGAGCCGTAAAGCATGCCGGCGATGGCAAGTCCGATATACGAATTGAAACGGAACCCACACTGGAAGATCGAGGCAAAGACCATCGGCGGCAGCTTGAACAGCAGGCGCATGGCCAGCGCCAGCAGCATGCCGGCGCCGAGCGTGGCCATCGCCGTCAGGAGCAGCGGCGCGGCGACGGCGAGATCCAGCCGCGTGCGCATGATGGCGTTGACCAGCAGCGCCGGGAAAAGCACGAAGTAGACGAGCTTCTCCAGCCCGCTCCAGAAGTGGTCGCCCAGATGCATGCCGCGGCGGATCAGCGCGCCGAGCAGGATCAGGGCGAAGTCGGGAAGCAGCAGCAGCGCTGTCGACATCAGGCGCTTTCGCTGAAGTTTGCGCGCAGCATGTTCATTCCTCGCAGCGTTCGAGCCAGCTGGCGTCCATGTCGATCAGGACGCCGGCGCGCAATGACTGTTCGAGGAACTGGCCGCGGAACAGCCAGCCGTTGTCGCCATGCGCGTGCGTCCACGGCGTCTCCCAGGCGTCGGCGCGCAAGGTGACGCGCCACACCTCGACATCGCGCACGGCTGCGGGGCTGCTGACGCAGGGCAGCGCTGCCGCCAGCCGCGACCAGTCGGCCGGGGTGTAGGACTGTCGCGGCTTGTCAAAGCGCGGGCAAACAGCAGCGCGACGTTGTTCGCGGCGCACCTCGGTGAGCGTTCCGCGCAGCCACCAGGTCGCCGTTTTCAGGACTTGCCCGACGCCGCCCTCACGGAAGATCGCACAATCGCCGACCTGCGGAGCGCGTGCTGCCGGCGGGAGCTGAGTGGCCTGCGCAGTGGCCCACGGAGAAATAGCGGCCAGCGACACGCTGAGGCTGCAAACGCTGGCGGCGCGCAAGAAGCGCGCGGACTGACAAATCGGCATGGCAGGACAATCGGGGGCGACAGAACCCCGATTTTACGGCGGCAACGCGCTCGCGCCGAGCCCGCTGGCAGTGGCTCAGTCGTAGCGGCGCCGGTCCTCGATTACCTTGCCGTCGTTGGGCAGCGAACCCGGCGCGCAGAAAGTGGCTTCGCCGCGCAGCTTGCTTACCTCGCGCATGCTGACGACGAGGGCCGCACCGAGTTCCGGCGAGGCATGCGCCTGATCGACCTCGCAGTTGAGCGTCATGCGATCGGCACCGCTGTCGTTATCGACCACCAGGCGCGCGCGCACGATCTGCGGATGGCGGCGCAGGGTTTCCGCCACCTGTGCCGGATGCACGAACATGCCCTTGACCTTGGTCGTCTGGTCGGCACGCCCGAGCCAGCCGCGAATGCGCACGTTGGTGCGCCCACAGGGGCTCTCCCCGGGCAGCACTGCCGACAGGTCGCCGGTGGCAAAGCGGATCAGCGGATAGTCGGGGTTGAAGCTGGTGACGACGACTTCGCCGACTTCGCCCTCGGCGACCGGATCGCCGGTACCGGGACGAACGATTTCGAGCAGTACGCCTTCGTCGAGCACCAGCCCCTCTTCGGCTTCGCTTTCGTAGGCAATCATGCCGAGGTCTGCCGTGGCATAGGCCTGGCGCACGACGATACCGCGCGCCTGCAGCGACTGGCGCAGCGAGGCCGGCAAGGCTTCGCCCGACACCAGCGCCTTTTTCAGCGAAGAGACGTCGCTGCCGAGTTCGTCGGCCTTGTCGAGGATGATGCGCAGGAACGACGGCGTGCCGACATAGGCCGCCGGGCGCAGGTCGGCGATGGTCTGCACCTGCTGCTCGGTCTGACCGATGCCGGCGGGAAAGACCGGGCAGCCGAGGCGCTGCGCGCCGCCTTCGAGCATCGAACCGGCCGGCGTGAAGTGATACGAGAAAGTGTTGTGCACCAGATCGCCGGCGGCAAAGCCGGCGGCGTGCAAGGCCCGCGCGAAGCGCCACCAGTCGTCGCCGCGCCCTTCCGGATCGTAGATC
Organism: Rhodocyclus tenuis; assembly: GCF_014197755.1. Lineage (GTDB taxonomy): Bacteria > Pseudomonadota > Gammaproteobacteria > Burkholderiales > Rhodocyclaceae > Rhodocyclus > Rhodocyclus tenuis. The sequence continues at coordinate 297,582 of NZ_JACIGE010000001.1, forward strand.
GGGCCCGGCGACGCGAAGACCCGCGCCAGACCGGCCACGGGCGTGGCATTGAGCCCACCGAAAGGCGGCTGCGTGCGCTGCTGCTCGATCAGGTCGCTCTTGCGCGTCACCGGCAGTTCGGCCAGCGCCGCACGCGAGTTCACCGCCGCGGCATCAACGCCGGCGAGGCGCTGGCTGAAATAGCCGGAGCGCGCCTGCGCATGCGCCACCTGCCCCGGCAAAGCGGCGAGTAGCGCCGCTTCGCGTTCGGCGGGGGCACGGGTTTCAAGGGAATCGTAATGGCTCATGGCGGCTCGCAGGCAGTCGATGGCAGGCGCGGTTCAGGACAACCAGCGCTTGCGCCGGCGATAGTGTTTGACATCGCGGAAACTCTTGCGCCCGGCGCTGGAAAGCCCCAGGTAAAACTCCTTGACGTCCTCGTTCGACGCCAGATCGCTGGCCTCGCCTTCCATGACCACACGGCCGTTCTCGAGGATGTAGCCAAAGTCGGCATAGCGCAGCGCGACCATGGTGTTCTGCTCGGCGAGCAGGAAGCTCACCTGCTCGCTGCGGTTGAGGTCGCGCACGATCTCGAAGATTTCTTCGACGATCTGCGGCGCCAGCCCCATCGACGGTTCGTCGAGCAGGATCATCTCGGGCTTGGCCATCAGCGCCCGGCCGATCGCGCACATCTGCTGCTCGCCGCCCGAGGTGTAGCCGGCCTGCGTCATCCGCCGCTGTTTGAGGCGCGGGAAAAAGTGGTAGACACGTTCGAGGCTGTCGCGGATTTCGCCACGCGCACTGCCGCGCGTATAGGCGCCGGTAAGCAGGTTTTCCTCGAGCGTCAGGTGCGCAAAGCAGTGGCGACCTTCCATCACCTGGATGACGCCACGCTTGACCAGTTCGTTCGGTGTCAGCTGGTCGACCCGATTGCCCTTGAACTCGACGGCGCCCTTGGTGACGTCGCCGCGTTCGGCGTGCAACAGATTGGAAATGGCCTTCAGCGTCGTCGACTTGCCGGCACCGTTGGCGCCGAGCAGCGCAACCACGCGCCCCTTGGGCACTTCGAGCGAGACGCCCTTGAGCACGAGGATGACGTGATCGTAGATCACCTCGATGTTGTTGACCGATAGATAGCGCTCGGGCGCAGCCGGCGCCGGCGTCGATGTCGTCATGGAATGACCGTCACGAAAATTTTGGAGAGATGGGCAAGCAGGCAGGAGGCATCCGGCCGGCAGACCGGTGGGCAGGGAGCAGCGCGCCCCCTGCGCTGCACCGGCCGCGGGCTAGCGCGGCCGGTGCGCGACGCCGTCAGCCGCTCAGCCTTCCTTGCTGCAATCGCGCGGCGTGATGCCCTTTTCCTTGGCGTACTTCGCCGCCGACTCCTCGATCATGCCGCGCACCATTTCGCGGTCAGGCTCGATCCAGTCGGAAACGATCTTCCACTGCTTGCCGTCCCACTGCTGGTATTTGACGAGGCCGGAGCCTTCGTGATCGGCGCAGGTGATCTTCAGGTTGGGCATGAAGCCTTCGGCGCCGAGTTCCTTCAGGCGCTTGGCATCGATGTCGATATGCTCGAAGCCCCAGCGCATTTCCTCGCCGGACAGCGGCCGCTTGCCGTACTTGCCCTGCGCCGTGCGGATCGCCTCGACGGTAATGATGCCGTGCACCACGCCGCGGTTGTAATAGACCGAGCCGATGCGCGACTTGTCTTCCATGTTGCCCTTGTTCTGCTTGTAGACCTTGTCCTGGATCGCCTTGATCACCGGATAGTTCGGGCCGGCAACGTTGAAGCCGGCGGCGGTGAAGCCCTTCGAGGCATCGCCGGCCGGGATCGCGTCTTCTTCGGCGCCCGACCACCAGACGCCGACCATCTTCTCGCGCGGATAGCCGGTCTTGGCGGCGGCCTTCAGCGCCGTCGGGTTCATCACGCCCCAGCCCCAGAGGATCACCCAGTCAGGCTTTTCCTGACGGATCTTCAGCCATTGCGACTGCTGCTCGTTACCCGGATGCGCCACCGGCAGCGGCACGAAGCTGAAGCCATGCTTCTGCGACTGCTTTTCGAGCACGCTGAGACCTTCCTTGCCGAAAGCCGAGTCGTGATAGAGGTAGACGATCTTCTTGCCTTTCAGCTTGTCGATGCCGCCTTCCTTCGAGCCGATGTATTTCACCATCGTCGTCGCCTGGCTCCAGTAGGTGGTGATCATCGGGAAGACCCACGGGAAGACACGGCCGTCGGCGGCGTCGGTGCGGCCGTAGCCGATCGTCACCATCGGAATCTTGTCGGCGACGACCTTGTCGAGCACCGAGTAGGTGATGCCGGTCGACACCGGCTGGAACACCGAATTGCCGGTCGAGCCCTTCTTCTTCAGCCGCTCGTAGCACTCGACGCCGCGCGCGTTGTTGTATTCGGTCTCACACTCTTCCCAGGTCAGCTTGACGCCGCCAACGCCGCCATCGCGCTCGTTGATCATCGCCATGTAGTCGATCCAGCCGCCAAAGACGCCGGAACCGCCGGCAGCGTAGGCGCCGACGCGGTAGCTCGGCAGGCCGATGAACTGCTCCTTCGCCTGCGCGAAGGCATCGGCGACGGCAGTTGCCAGCAGGCCGCCGACGATGACGGAACCGACCAGGGTCTTGCTCAGGGTTTTCGTTTTCATCCGTGTCTCCTCCAAGAGGTTTTTATGTCAGTGCGGGAAAGGCCAGAGGCGCAACTTCTCCTTGCCGATCTGCCACAGTCTTGCCAGACCGTGCGGTTCCACGATCAGGAAGAAGATGATCAGACCGCCGAAGACGATCAACTGCAGATTGGAACTGACGCTGGGCGGCAGCACACCGGCCAGCCATTGCTGCACGATCACGTCGAGCGCGATCGGTAACAAGACGATGAAGGCGGCACCGAGAAAGGCGCCCGAAATCGAGCCGACGCCGCCGATGATGATCATGAACAGGATCTTGAACGACAGGTCGAGACTGAAGCCCTCGGGTTCCACCGTGCCGATGTAGGCGAAAGCGTAAAGCGCGCCTGCCACACCACAGTAGAAAGAGCTGACGGCAAAGGCAAGCAGCTTGGTATGCATGATGCGGATGCCGATCACTTCGGCGGCGACGTCCATGTCGCGCACCGCCATCCACGCCCGCCCGACCGAACTCCTGACCATGTTCTTGGCCAGCAACGCGAGCACGACGACGATCGCCAGCACCAGCAGATACTTGGCTTCCGGCGTGACGAAGCGGTAGCCGAGTATCTCCATGTCCTGCGCGGTAATGACACCCGACGACGAATAGTTGGAGAACCAGCCGACCTTGGTCAGCAGCCAGACGATGAAGAACTGCGCCGCCAATGTCGCCACCGCCAGATAGAAACCCTTGATGCGCAGGCTTGGCAGGCCGAAGGCGATGCCCACTGCCGCCGCCGCCAGCCCGCCACCGATGAAGGCGAGCAGGATCGGCATGCCGTCGACGCGCAGCATGAAGTTGTAGCTGGCGAAGGCACCGACCGCCATGAACGCCGCCGAACCGAGCGACAGCTGGCCGGCATAGCCGGTGAGGATGTTCAGGCCGAGCGCGGCCAGCGAAAAAATCAGGAAGGGGATCAGGATCGCCTTCAGCCAGTACTCAGAGAAGAGCATCGGCACGGCAAAGAAGGCGATGGCGAGAATGATCAGGATGCCGATGCGGTCCTGGCGGATCGGAAAGATCTGCTGGTCGGCGGCATAACTGGTCTTGAACTGGCCGGCTTCACGGTAGAGCATCGGTTTCCCTTGCGCGAAAGAGGAGCAAAGTGGGTGCGATCAGCGTTGGTCAGACACGGTCGATGTGCTTCTCGCCGAACAACCCTTCCGGGCGGACGAGCAGGAAAGCCAGCGCCATGACGTAGGGGAACCACGAGTCGATGCCGCCGCCGACGTATTCGCCGAGATAGACCTCGGCGAGCTTTTCGGTCGAGCCGATGATCAGGCCGCCGACGATGGCGCCGGGAATCGAGGTGAAGCCGCCGAGGATCAGCACAGGCAAGGCCTTCAGCGCGGTGAAGGTGAGCGAGAAGGAAACGCCGTTGCGCGCGCCCCAGATCAGACCGGCGACGAGCGCGACGAAACCGGCGACGGCCCAGACGATGCGCCAGATCGTCTGCAGCGGAATGCCGATCGACAGCGCCGCCTGGTGGTCATCGGCGACCGCGCGCAGGGCGCGGCCGATGCGCGTGTACTGGAAGAACAGCGCCAGCAGCGTCACCAGCAGCGCGGCGACGCCGGCGCCGAAGAGGTCGAAGGTCGACACGCCGATGCCGGTCGAATCCATCAGCCACTGCACCGGAACGTCCTCGATGCCGAGTTCGAGGCCGCGCACGTTGGCGCCCCAGACGCCCTGCGCCAGGCCCTCGATGACGTAGGTGAGGCCGATCGTTGCCATGAACAGCGTGATCGGCGGCTGGTTCACCAGCGGCCGCAGGACGACGCGCTCGGTGACGATGCCGAGAACGACCATCACCGCGAACGCCGCCAGCAGCGCCGCCGGGAAGGGCAGCCCCATCTCCTGAAAGCCGACAAAGGTCAGCGCGGCGGCAAAGACCATCGCCCCCTGCGCAAAGTTGAACACGCCCGAGGCCTTGTAGATCAGCACAAAACCCAGTGCGACGAAGGAGTACATCACTCCCGAGAGCAGACCGCCGAGCAGGACTTCGATGAAGAATTGCATGTCGTCTCCGTTTCGCTCAGTGCGCCACGCCCAGATAGGCGGAGATCACTTCGGGGTTGTTGCGCACCTCGTCGGGCGTGCCGTCGCCGATCTTCTTGCCGTAATCAAGGACGACGACGCGGTCCGAGATGTCCATGACGACGCCCATGTCGTGTTCGATGAGCACGATGGTCGTGCCGAACTGGTCGTTCACGTCGAGGATGAAGCGGCACATGTCCTGTTTTTCCTCGACGTTCATGCCGGCCATCGGCTCGTCGAGCAGCAGCATCGTCGGCTCGGCGGCGAGCGCGCGCGCCAGTTCGACCCGCTTCTGCAGACCGTAGGGCAGGCGACCGACCGGCGTCTTGCGGATGTGCTGGATTTCGAGGAAGTCGATCACTTCCTCGACCTTGTGCCGGTGCTCCAGCTCTTCGCGGCGCGCACGCCCGAAGTGGATCGCCTGCTCGAGGAAGCTGGCGTGCATCTTGGTGATGCGCCCGGTCATGATGTTGTCGAGCACGCTCATTCCCTTGAACAGCGCGATGTTCTGGAAGGTGCGCGCAATACCCTGCTTCGCCGCCTTGTGCGGCTCCATCTTGCGCCGCTCCTCGCCGTGAAAGACGATGCGCCCTTCCTGCGGGTGATAGACGCCGTTGATGACGTTGAGCATCGAACTCTTGCCGGCGCCGTTCGGACCGATGATCGCGCGCACCTCGTGCTCGCGAACGTTGAACGAGATGTCGGTGAGCGCCTTCACGCCGCCGAAGCGCAGCGAGATGTTCTGCAGGTCGAGGATGACGTCGCCGATCTTTCTTCCACTCATGGGGCTTTCCTGTGGGCGTTGGGACGGACGGGCGCGCTCAGGCGGCCTGACGGACGAGACTTACGACGGGCAGGGTCTTCGCGTCGAGAATCTGCAGATCGGCGGCAACGCGGCCGGTGCGGCCGTCCTCGAAACGCACCTGCGTCTCGATGAACTGCGAGCTGCGGCCCGTGTAAAGGGCTTCGATCAGCACGGCGTACTTTTCGGCGATGAAGCCGCGCCGCACCTTGCGCGTGCGCGTCAGCTCGTCGTCGTCGGGATCAAGCTCCTTGTGCAGGACGAGGAAGCGATGCACCTGCGAATCGGCGAGCATGCCCTCGCTGAGCAGCTGCGCATTCACCTCTTCGACACATTGCCGGATCAGCTGGCAGACGTCGTCCTTGGCTGCCAGATCGGCGTAGCCCGAGTAAGCGATGCCGCGCCGCTCGGCCCAGTTGCCGACCGCGCCGATGTCGATATTGATGAAGGCGCAGACCATCTCGCGCTGATGGCCGAAAGCCACGGCTTCCTTGATGTAGGGGAAGAACTTGAGCTTGTTCTCGATGTAGTTGGGCGCGAACATCGCCCCGTTGGCGAGCTTGCCGACGTCCTTGGCGCGATCGATGATCTTCAGGTGGCCTTCCTCGTCGAAGAAACCGGCGTCGCCGGTCATGAAGTAGCCGTCGGCGTTGATCGCCTCGGCCGTGGCGTCGGGGCGCTTGTAGTACTCCTTGAGCAGCATCGGCCCCTTGACGAGGATTTCGCCGTTGTCGGCGATCTTCACCTCGACGCCGGGCGCCGCCTTGCCGACCGAGTCGAACTTGATTTCGCCATCGGGCTGCAGGCAGACGTAGGCGCAGGTCTCGGTCTGCCCGTAGAGCTGCTTCAGGTTGATGCCGATCGAGCGGTAGAAGCGGAAGAGATCGGGACCGATCGCCGCACCGGCGGTATAGGCAACTCGGATGCGGCTCATGCCGAGAACGTTCTTCAGCGGCCCATAAACGAAGAAATTGCCGAGCGCATAGCGCAGGCGATCACCGCCGGCAACCGGCTTGCCGTCGAGGATTTCGGCGCCGCAACGGCGCGCCACGTCCATGAAGTAATGAAACAGGCGCCGCTTGGGCGCACTCGCATCCTCCATGCGGATCATCACCTGCGTCAGCAGGTTCTCGAAAACGCGCGGCGGCGCGAAGTAGTAGGTCGGACCGATCTCGCGCAGATCGGTCATCACCGTTTCGCCCGACTCGGGACAGTTGATGGCGAAGCCAACCAGCATCGCCTGCGCCAGCGAAAACAGGTGGTCGCCGACCCAGGCCATCGGCAGGTAGGAGAGGATTTCCTCGGCGTCGCTCAGCCGGTCGAACTCGACGCCGCCCTGCGCCGCGCTGATGAACGCCCGGTGCGTCAGGCAGACGCCTTTCGGCTTGCCGGTCGTTCCCGAGGTATAGAGCATGACGCCGACGTCGTCGGCGCTGCCGAGCGCGATTTCTTCCGGCAGAAAGTCGGGGTGGTCCTTCTGCCGCACGCGGCCGACACCGATCAGCTCCTCGATGTCGTGCAGGAATGGCTGCGTGTAGTGACGCATACCGCGCGGGTTGTCGTAGGCGATGTGCTCGAGCAGCGGCAGCTGGTCCTTGATCTCGAGCAGCTTGTCGACCTGTTCCTGATCCTCGACCAGCGCAAAACGCACGCCGGCGTCCTGCAGCACGAACTTCATTTCCTCGGCGACCGCATCCTGATAGAGCGGAACGGGGATGCCGCCGATGCACTGCACGGCGACCATCGCCATGTAGAGGTTCGGCCGGTTGTCACCGACGATGGCGAGGTTGTCGCCACGGCGAAAGCCGAGCTCGGCCAGCCCGCAGGCGAGCGCGCCGGCACGCTCGGCGACTTCGCTCCAGCTCCACGTCTGCCAGATGCCGAGATCCTTCTCGCGCATCGCGGTCTTGCCGCCACGCACGCGAGCGTGGTGGCAGAGCAGGCGCGGGAACGTATCCAGCGCCTGCGAAGCGGCCGTTTCCGGCATTTTGTCTCCTCCGGTCCTTGTCTGTTTTCGCCCGGCATGGAGCCGGGCGCCGAAGTTTTTTTGCCGACTTTCTGTCGGCTTTTTATGGTTTCGATTCTAGCCGTATTCCGGCCTGTTGCGGTGCTGCTGAATTCCTCCGGCATCCTCGTGTCAGCTGCCGCGCGGGCAGTCTGCTGACGGCCTGCTGCAAGGATGATGGCAGGATCAGTCTAAGACGTCAGCGGCGGTACAATTGTCACGCAACCGACATTTGACGGGGTTTTCGGAAAAATGCGTTCGCTTGATGAGATGCTCGGCAGCCTGCCCTGGGCGCACGATCTGCCGGCGGCAGAACTGGAGAGAATCAAGTCCGGAATTGTCGTCCGCAGCATCGCCGCCGGAGCTTATGTGTGCAGGCGCGGCGAAACGGTCGAACACTGGATGGGCGTCGTTGAGGGGCTGGTCAAGATTACCTGCGACGGCATCTGCGGCAAGACCACCACCTTCACCGGCGTCGCCAGCGGCGGCTGGTTCGGCGAGGGGTCGCTGCTCAAGAACGAGCCGCGCCGCTACGACGTCATTGCCTTGCGCGAGTCGCGCATCGCCTTCATGAACCGGGCGGTCTTCCAGTCGCTGCTCGACCACAGCATCGCCTTCAACCGCTTCCTCATCGTCCAGCTCAACGAGCGCCTCGGCCAGTTCATCGGGCTGATGGAACACGAGCGCCTGCTCGACATCGAGGCGCGACTGGCGCGCGGACTGGCGTCGTTGTTCAACCCGGTGCTCTATCCGGGCGTTGGTGCCCGCCTGCAGATCTCGCAGGAAGAACTCGGTTTCCTCGCCGGAATTTCGCGGCAACGGGTCAATCGGGCGCTGCGCACGCTCGCCGAGGCCGGCCTGCTGCGTGCCGATTACGGCAGCGTCACCGTGCTCGATCTGGCCGGGCTGCGCAGCTACGGCAGCTGAGTACGCAGAGGCTCGCCACCCCCGGAAAACATTATTTAACCTTTCTGAACCTTTTGTCACAACGTCCGGTCTGTCCGTCTTTGGCAAACCCGCGCGAAAGCCGGGGACGCAAAGCCACCGGGCTACTGACAGGTTCACATCGTCAAAGCTAGCGGGGTTGCCGGGCCGCTCATCGGCCGAGCAAGCGTCTCCAGACTTGCGTCGCGACACTCTGGAGACAGACGATGATCAAAGCTTCCCCGCTTGGCCCCTATTCCGCGCGCCACCGTTCCGCTTTCGCCGGCATGCTGGCGCTCGCTTCGTGGACCGTCGGCAGCGAGGCGCAGGCGCAGACCTACGCGCCGTGGCTGCGCCAGATCGGCATCACCAACAGCATCGAGTCGGCCGCCGCCTGGGGCAAGGGACAGCTGCTCGGCGTCGTCGACACCGGCATCAACGCGACGCATCCGCAGTTCGCCAGCGGGCAGGTGTCGCGGGCGCTGAGTTCCTGCGCCGCCGTTTCCTTCCGCTGCAGCAACGGCTTTGCCGATGACAATGGCCACGGCACCGCCGTCGCCAGCATCGCCGCCGGCAACCGTGTTTCGCAGTTCGGCACGATCAGCGCTGGCGGCTACACGACGGTCGCCGGCAACTTCATCGGCGTCGCGCCGGCGGCCAACATAGTCGCCGAGAAGGTCCTCAACGCCGCTGGATCGGGCTATTCGACCGACGTCGCCAGCGGCGTGCGCAAGGCCGCCGATGCCGGCGCCGGCGTCATCAACGTCTCGATCACCTACGGCAACGACGCTGCGACGGTTGCCGCGATCAACTATGCGACGTCAAAAGGCGCTTTCATTGTCTGGGCCGGCGGCAACAGCGCACAGAACCTGCTCAACAATGCCTCGACCTCGGGTCTGACGGCGACGGCGATCCAGCGGATCGTCTTTGCCGGCTCGGTCAATAGCGCCAACGGCGCCTCGAGCTTCACCAACAAGCCGGGCAGCGGCAATCTGGTCAATACCAGCGGTGCGGCCACCAGCTACGCCAAACGCTGGGTGATGGCGCCGGGCGAAGCGATCCTCGCGCCGTATACCGTTGCCGGCAACAACGCCTACATGCTGTGGTCGGGCACCTCGATGGCGGCGCCGATCGTCAGTGGTTCGCTGATGCTGCTGCAGAATGCCTGGCCGATCCTGAAGACCAACGGCACGACCGCCAACCTGCTGCTGGCGACCGCGACCGACCTCGGCAGCAAGGGCGTCGACGCCACCTACGGCAACGGCCTCGTCAACCTCTCGGCGGCGTTCAATCCCTACGGTGCCCTGACCGTCACCAAGGCCAACGGGCAGACGGTGGCCGTCAATTCGATCACGGGCGCCCTGCTGTCCAGCGGCGCCCTCGGCAGCCTGAGCGCGATCCAGTCGAAACTGGCGAACTACACGGCCTTCGACGGCTACGCGCGCAACTTCTCGGTCAATCTGTCCGGGCTGATCAAGTCGCCTTCGTCAGTAGCGACACGCAACGCGCTGCCGACCAATGCCTACAGTGCACCGAAGGTGATGAAGTACGCCGGCGGCGAACTCGCGTTTTCACTGCAGTCGAGCGGCGACGCCATGTCGCATCTGGGCGAGTTCGGCTATATCGCCGACTTCGATACTGCGCCGACGGTCGGCTGGTCGCTGTTCACCGACAAGGCCGGCAGCGTCACCGGCTTCGGCTACGGCGGCTCGTCCTCGTACCCGTTCGCCAAGGCACTGTTCAACGACGACCTGATCGCCCGCCAGATGAGCGACTTCGACGCGGCGAGTACCGCAAATCTCGCCCAGCGCGGCTACCAGTTCAGTTACGGCGCCAGACTTGCACCCGAACTGCGCGTCGCCGCGTCGTATTCGGCGACGCCGCGCGACACGCTGATGCAGACGGCGACGGCGCAGAGTTCGCAGGTGAAGATCGGCGCCTCCTACCAGTTCAATACGCGCGTCAGCGGCGGCCTCACCTACGGCAATCTCGACGAACAGAGCTCGCTGCTCGGTGCCGCCTACGAGAGCAACAGCATTCTCGCGCTCGGCAGGAACTCGACGCAGGTACTCGGCGTGTCGCTGGCCTGGCGGCTCGATCAGCAGAGCAGCGTCCTCGTCAATGGCGAGTTCGGCTACACCCGTGGCAGTCAGGGCGGCGCCAACAGCCTGTTCGCGGCAACGTCGGCGCTGCAGTCGCAGGCCTTTGCCGTGACCTACCTGCGCGAGAACCTATTGACGAAAAATGACCAGTTGCTCGCGTCGGTCAAGCAGCCGCTGCGTGTTGCCGCCGGCAGCGCCGCGATCGTCACCGCCTCGGTCGACGAACAGGGCTACGCGGTGTACGACCGCAGCTGGAACAGCCTCGTCCCGGACGGTCGCGAGATCGACCTGACGCTGAACTACCGCATGCCGCTCGGCAAGAGCAACACTCTGGCGCTGCAGGCGATGTACCAGAAGGACGCAGCGAACATCGCAGGCAACAATGCCAGCCAGTTCGGGGTGCTGTGGAACGGGCGCTTCTGAGCTGCGGAATGAGAGAGGAAAGCGACGCGGCGAATCCTGAATTTCAGACAGAGGATTAGCAGCGCCCGGTGGGCTCATCATCCTCATCGATTGCCAGCCAGGCAGCGTCGGGCCAGCTCGCCACCCAGGCGGGAATTGCTTCCGCCGGCATTGGCCGCGCGATGCCGTAACCCTGTACCAGATGACAGCCCAGGCGCAGCAGCCGCCGCGCCTGGGCGATCGTTTCGACGCCTTCGGCAACCAGCCGCCGCTGGAAAGCTGCGGCCAGTCCGATCACCCCGGAGACGATCGCCAGATCGCTCGGATCGTCGAGCATGCGGCTGACGAAGGACTGATCGATCTTCAGCGTGTCGGCCGAAAGGCGGCGCAGGTAGGCGAGCGACGAGTAACCGGTGCCGAAATCGTCAAGCGCAAAACCGACCCCCAGTTCGCGGCAGGCGACGATGATCTGCTCAACCTTGGCAGCATCTTCAATGTGCGAACTCTCGAGCACTTCGATTTCCAGACGGCTCGTCGTCGGCCCCGAACAGGCAAGTAGCAGCTGCCGCAAGCCACTCAAGAAATCGGGGGCCAACAAATGCTGCGCCGTGATATTGACGCTGAGCGACAGATCCAGTCCCTGTTCGTGCCAGCGCTGCATCTGCTCGAGCGCCTCGCCGATCACCCAGTTGCCGAGCGCAATCATTACCCTGTCGTCCTCGATCGCCGGCAGGAAGGCCCCCGGCAGAAGCAAGCCGCGCTCCGGATGACGCCAGCGGATCAAGGCCTCCGCACCAACGACACGTTTCAGTTTCAGGTCAACCTTCGGCTGGTAATGCAGAACGAACTCGCGACGCGCGAGGGCCGCGTAGACGCTGTCGACACTCTCCCGCTTGGCGCGAACACGCCGGTCACTTTCCGGATCAAACACCACACTATCTCCGGAACCGCGATGCTTGGCCTGGATCATCGCCTGCAAGGCGTGCCGCAGCAGCGTTTCGGGATCGGCGTTGTCCTGCGGATAGATCGTCACCCCGATGCTGACCGAAACGGTTACGCTGGCACTGTCCGAAATGAAGGGCTCAGCGAGCCGCTGCTGCAAATCCTGCAGGATCAGCAACACTTCTTCCTCACTCTTGATGCCGAGAACAAGCAGCGCGAACTCGTCGCTGCCGACGCGGATCAAGGTATCACCACCACGCAAACTGCTGCGCAGACACTCAGCGGTATTGATCAGCAGGTGATCACAAACGGTCTGCCCGTGCGTGGCATTCAGTGCGGCAAAAGAATCGAGATCGAGATAACAGACCGCCATCGAGCTCGCCGACAGCTGGCATTGAAACAGCCCCTGGCGTGCCCGCTCGGCAAACAGACTGCGATTGGGCAGCCCGGTCAGTGGATCATAGTTAGCCGACAGTTCGAGCTGCTGACGGTGCTGTGTTGCCATCAGGCGCAGATACTCTTCGGCCTGCCGACGCTCGCTGCTGTCCTGCAGGATCAGTATCTGCGCGGCACGCCCGTTGAAATCGTAGTTGCGCACACGCGCGTCGGCCTCAAGCACGTAAGCGTCGCGGTGCGCGAGACGCAGGCGCAGCGGCGGTGTCAGGCGGCCTGGATCGGCAGCCAGCCCTTGCGCCACAGAACGCAAAGCAGCGCCCTGCTCTCCCGCTTCGGCAAATGGCAGCGGCTGCGCAAGCCACTTTGTTTCCGGATAGCCGAACAGATCGACACACGCTGCATTCACCGCCAGTACCTGCCAGGAAAGCGGGTCGTAGACGATCAGCGCCAGCGGGCTGTCGGTGAAAAGCACGCGGTTGCGCGACTCGCTGACTGCCAGTTCAGCCCGGCATAGCGCCAGCACTTTTGCCAGGGAATGCGGATCTGCATCGGCAAGGTGGCTCTGCCGGTTGTGCAATTTTTCCATCTCTTTCCCTCATGCCCCCCTGAGGATCGAAGCCGCCAGCGCCGACAGCGGCAATGACCGATCGACGGCACCGAGCTTGACCGCTTCTCTGGGCATCCCGTAAACAACGCAGCTTTCCTCGTCCTGCGCCAGCGTGAAGGCGCCGGCATCGTGCATCTCCTTGAGGCCGCGCGCGCCATCGTCGCCCATTCCGGTCATGATCACGCCCATCGCGTTCTTGCCCGCATATTTGGCGACCGAACGGAAGAGCACGTCAACCGACGGGCAATGGCGATTGACCGGCGGTCCTTCCCTTACCTCGACGATGTACTGGGCACCGCTACGCGCGAGCTGCATCTGCTTGCCGCCCGGAGCGATCAGCGCAACGCCGGGCAACACACGCTGCCCGTTCTTTGCTTCCTCGACGCGAACCTCGCACACCGTATTCAGGCGAGCGGCAAAGGATGCCGTGAACATCGCCGGCATGTGCTGGACGATCACCATTCCTGGCGAAACGCGCGGCAGCGCACCGAGCAGCACCTCGAGCGCGACCGTACCGCCGGTCGAGGTGCCGATGGCAACGATGCGCTCGGTGGTCTGCGCCATTGCCAGCCGCGGCTGCGTGCGTTCGGTCGCCTGACTGCGCAATTGCGCACTGCGCTTGACCGCGCCCATGTTGGCGCGCGCCGCCGATTTCACCGCGGCGACCAGGTTGTCGCTCGAATCCTTGAGGAAACCCTCGACGCCGAGGCCCGGCTTGGCAACGATGGCGACGGCGCCGGCGGCCAGCGCCTGCAAGGTCGTTTCCGCACCGGCGGTGGTCAGCGACGAGCAGACGATTACCGGCGTCGGCCGCTCGGCCATCAGCTGGCGCAGGAAGGTAATGCCGTCCATGCGCGGCATCTCGATGTCGAGCGTGACGACATCGGGCCAGTCGCGACGCATTTTCTCGATCGCGAAAATCGGGTCGTGCGCGGTGCCGATCACCCGGATGCCGGGATCCTGATCGAGGATGGCGCTCATCACCTTGCGTACGACCGGTGAATCGTCGACCACCATGACCTTGATTTCGCTGCTCATCCGGGATGACTCATCGCAATGTTCGCCACGCAGCGAAACAATCGGCCAGGGCTGTTGCGCAATCGGGCCTGTATCGCGCGGCCACCGATGCCATCGCGATTACTCAAGCAGGTCTCCCGACTTGATCACCGCCATTTCCTCGATCGACAGGACGCGACCGATGTCGAGAATGATGACGAAATTGCCGTCGACGCGAGCCATGCCGGCGATGAAATCGGTCTGCACGCGGGTACCGAAGGCCGGTGCCGGCTCAATATCCGACGCCGCAATTTCCATCACCGCGTTAACCCCGTCGACCATCAGGCCGAGGATGTGCGTCGCACCTTCATGTTCGACTTCGACGATGACAAAACAGGTGCGCTGGCCAACCGCGACCGACTGCCGGCCGAAGCGCACGGCGAGGTCGATCACCGGCACCACCGACCCGCGCAGATTGATGACCCCTCGTACCGAAGCGGGCATCATCGGCACCGAGGTGAGCGGCGTATAGGCGATGATCTCGCGCACGCGAAGAATACCCACGGCATAAACTTCGCCGGCCAGGCGAAAAGCGAGGTACGGCTGCTCCACCACCGGCGTGGCCGTTACAACCTGACCCGCGTTGTCCGGATCCGCGGCTTTCGCGACGTCTCCGGGAACTGTCAGCGTTTCATTGCCCATGACATGCCCCTCAGAAACTTTCGAAATCCTTCAGCTGGACGTCCTCTTTACCCGCGCGCTTCGCCGGTTCGGATTTTGCTGCTCTGGGAGTGCCGACCACACGCGCCGCCGCGCCATTGGCGATCTTGAATTGCGCCATGATCGCAAGGAGGTTCTCGGCCTGCGCGTTCATTTCCTCGGCGGTCGCGGACAGCTCCTCCGATGTCGCGGCGTTCTGCTGCGTGGCGGTGTTCAGTTGCGTCATCGCGTCGCTGATCTGATGCACGCCGGTCGACTGCTCTTCCGACGCCGCGGTGATTTCGCCGACCAGATCGGCCGTCTTGCGTATCGCCGGAACGATGGTTTCCAGCAGGGCACCGGCACTCTCGGCCGTTTCGACGCTGCTGCTCGCCAGCTGGCCGATTTCCTGCGCCGCGATCTGACTGCGCTCGGCCAGTTTCTTGACCTCGGCGGCAACGACGGCGAAGCCCTTGCCGTGCTCGCCGGCACGCGCCGCCTCGATCGCCGCATTGAGCGCGAGCAGGTCGGTGCGGTAAGCGATGTCGTCGATGATCGAAATCTTGCTGGCAATCGCCTTCATCGCCGCCACTGTCGAACGCACCGCCTCGCCACCCGACAGGGCGTCGGTCGAAGTCTTGCGCCCGATGGCGTCGGTCGTCTTGGCGTTGTCGGTGTTCTGCGCGATCGACGCCGACATCTGCTCGATTGCCGCCGTCGTTTCTTCGAGGCTCGATGCCTGTTCCGAAGCCGCCTGCGACAGCCCCTGCGAAGTCGCGGAAACCTGGGTCGACGCGCTGTTCAGCTCGTCGGCCGACAGACGGACCTGGGTAATCGTCGCCGACAGCTTCTCGACCATGTTCTTCATCGCCGACAGCAACTGGCCGGTTTCGTCCTTCGACTGCGCCTCGATCTTCGCGGTCAGGTCACCTTCGGCGAGCCGGTTCGCGACGTCAACCGCCTGCCGGATCGGTGCCGTGATGCTGCGCGTCACCCACCAAGCGAACAGGATCGCGATCAGCACCGAGGCAATCGACAGGGCAAGCACCAGCGTCCGTGCGGTCTGCGCTGCTTCGGCAGCGTCCTTCGCTGCCTGCTGGTTGAGTTCCTTCTGAAGAAGGCTGAACTTCTTCAGTGCGCCGACAAATTCGTTGGCGGCGACGCCGAAGTCGCCGAGCAGGAAGTCCGACGCCTTTTTCGAGTCGTAGGTGGGCGAATTGCTGTCGGCGATTGGCAGCAACTTGTCGAGCGCGACGTAGTACTGGTTCGCGGCATTCTCCATCGCCGTGAAGGCCTCCCTCGCTGCGTCGCTGTCGAGTTGCTGCTTGAGGCTCTTGAACAACTCGTCGTTGCGCTTGCGCATCTCGGTAATTGCTTCTGCCTGCGCCTTGTTGTAGGGCAAGCTCTCCGAAATTAGCAGATTGCGGACGGTGCGCGCGATCATCAGCGTGTTTTCGGTCAGCTCGGTGCTCGCCTCGATCCGGGGAATCCGGTTATCGACGATCACCGATGTCGCCTGATTCAGTTCGGCAATGCGCAACAGCGAAGTCACCGAAATGCTCACCAGAAGAACAAGCACCAGGCCGAAGCCGAGTCCCAGACGCGTACCTATTTTGATGTTCTTGAACATTTTCGACTCCGTTGTTTAACTTGCAATCGATTCAACAGCTTCACTTGCTGACAATGCCGCCTTGCGTGCCGGCCGCTTTCCTGCCGCAGCGGCGCAGTGCCTGACCAGCGACGGCACGTCGAGAATCATGCCGACCTCGCCGCTGCCGATGATGGTCGAGCCCGATACCGCCGGCACCTCGGAAAACAGCGGGCCGAGCGGTTTGATCACGGTCTGGCATTTGCCATAGATGCGATCGACGACCAGACCGGCGCGACGCGCGCCGAAACGGACGACGACAACACGCGGCCGCGGATGGCCGTTGCCACGCTCACCGAAGATCTCGCGCAGACGAATGAAAGGCAGGGCCTCGTTACGTTGGTCGAAGTAGTCGCGGTCGCCGACATCGGCGGGTAATTCGATGCACTCGACGACCATGTCGAGCGGAATCACGAAGTGCGAGTCGCCGACGCCAACGTGGAATCCGTCGATGATCGCCAGCGTCAGCGGCAGGCACAAGCGCATCGTCGTTCCCTGCAACGGCACCGACTCGATATCCAGCGTGCCGCGCAAGGCCTCGATATTGGCGCGGACGACGTCCATGCCGACGCCGCGGCCGGACAGGTTGGTGACTTTCTCGGCGGTCGAGAAACCCGGCGCCAGAATCAGGCGATAGACATCCTCATCGGACAGATTGTCGTCGGCCGACGCCAGCCCCGATTCGATCGCCTTTTTCAGGATGCGCTCGCGGTTGAGGCCACCACCGTCGTCCTTGACCTCGATGCTGATCGCTCCCGATTCGTGATAGGCGTTGAGCTCGAGCGTACCGCGCGCCGGCTTGCCGCGTGCCCGGCGGACTTCAGCCGGCTCGATGCCGTGGTCCATCGAGTTGCGCACCAGATGCATCAAGGGGTCGGCGATCTTCTCGACCATCGACTTGTCGAGCTCGGCGTCGGCGCCGTGGATACGCAACTCGATGTCCTTGCCGAGCTCTTTCGAGACGTCGCGGACAACGCGCGGAAAACGCGAGAAGACTTCGCCGATCGCCACCATGCGCAAGCGCAAGGCCATGTCACGGATGTCCTCGACCAATGAAATCAGCACGTCAGCCGATTCCAGGATATCCGGCCGCTGCAGGCCGCTGATCCGCGAGTGGGTGCCGACACTGGCGATGACCAGTTCGCCGACACGATCGATCATCGCGTCGAGCCGCTCGGCCGGCACCTTGACCATCTTCGACTCGGCACCACGCTTGTCCTCGACGCGTTTCTGCTTTTCGGCAGCGGCAGCGACCACCGGCGGCAGCACGGCACCTTGTTCGATCAGGATGTCGCCGATGCGCTCGGGCTCTGCCTGCCGCTTCTGCTGTTCGAGCGCGTGTTCCAGCTCTTTAGCCGTGATCGAACCGCAGGCAACCAGGATTTCGCCGATGCGTGCCACCTCGGCCTGCTGCGATTCGATCAGCGTGACGAACTCGGCGATCTTGCTCTGCGGCGGCAGGATGACGATGTTCGAACCTTCCTCGATGAAGTCGAAAACGCCCTCGATCTCTTCCTTGCTCGCCGAGCTGCGCAGCGCAACTTCAAAGCCGAGGTAACAGAGCTCGGGATCGGCGTCGTCAAACTCGGGCAGGGCATCGACAATGGTTTCGACATGCGCCAGCTCGCCGTACTGGCTCAGATAGTTGATGAACGCCAGCGGATCCATTCCGTCCTGCAAGATCTTGCGATCGAAGCGCAGCGACAGATGCCAGTGCTCGGCAGCTCCGGGCTCGGACTTGCCAGCTGCTGCACTCGCCGACGCCGATGCTGCCGGAACGGCTTCGCCTCCTAGCCAGACTTGCAGGCGGACGATCAACTCGTCGCTACGCGTGGTCTCCGGTTCGCCGCCGTTGGCAAAAACCGAGATCAGACCGGAAATATGGTCCTGGCACTCGAGCAGCAGACTGATCAGCTCACTGTCGAAACTCAGATGGCCCTTGCGCAACTGATCAAGGACGTTCTCGACGACATGCGTGAAGCGCACCACCTCATCCAGACCGAACAGCCCGCCCGATCCCTTGATCGTATGCGCGCAACGGAACAGCGCGTTCAGATCGTCTTCGCTGCACGCCTCGTCTTCGGCACGCAGCAGTATTTCTTCCATCTGTCCGAGAAACTCGGTCGCCTCCTCCATGAAGGTACCGAGCGCCTGCGCCAGTGCATTGGATTCAATGCTCATCGCACACTCCTCTCAGGATTCGGCTGCAACGGCAGCAAGCGGCGCATCGAGCGCGCTGCCCAGATTGGCAATTCCGAGCAGCCGCAACACCGCCGGCGAATGTCCGCTCAGACGCACCTCGGTGCGCGGATTGCGTTTGGCGAGCAAGAGCAGCTGCAAGCCGGCAGTGTCCATGTCGCTGATTTCAGACAGGTCCACCTCAAGCTCGCTCACGCCTTCCATGGCCTCGGCCAGGGTCGCCCTGATCTCTGCCGCGGTGTAAATCGTCAGTTCGCCGCTGAGGCTGAGGCGAGCCGTGTCTGCTACTGGCTGGTCGCTCATCGCGGCATCACATCAGCAGTTTCGTCACCGCTCCCAGCAGTTGCTGGGGCTGGAAAGGCTTGACCACCCAGGCCTTGGCTCCCGCGTCCTGACCGGCCTTCTTTTTCTCGTCGGAGCCTTCGGTGGTCAGCATGATGACCGGAACAAAACGGTAGGCCGGATTCTTCTTCAGTTCGCGGACAAAAGTGATGCCGTCCATGTTGGGCATGTTCACGTCGCTGATCACGAGATGCACCCGCTGCCCGGAGAGTTTTTCCAGCGCGTCCTTGCCGTCGCAGGCTTCAAGCACCTCGTAGCCCGCCTGTTTGAGGGTTATCTTGACGACCTGCCGCATCGAGGAAGAGTCGTCAACGATCAATATGGTCTTGCCCATCACTGCTCCTGGCGAGTCTGTTAAAAGAAGGTAATTTCACTGTCTGCGACTTTCGCTTTCGCGGCAGTCGCATGCGAATCGCGCTGTTCAAGGGTGGTGTAGGTTCTCTCGAGATCCGCCACCCAGGCCTTTGCATCAAAGAGCTCGGGAGCCTCGCCACGCTCGATGCGCCTGTTCTGTTCGCGCACTGCCGACAGGAATCGGTCGACGTCCTTGAAGACTGCCGCCAATATCTGGCTGATCCGGTCATGCGACTGCAGGTTCACGATCACCTCTTCGACCATCCCGCGCACGCTCTCGCTGCCGGTCTCCATCTGTCGGGAGTTCGCGGCGAGCCCCTCGACGACTTCGCGGAAGCGGTCGAGCACCACGCGGATCGTCGTGTCGGCATTGCTCGTCAGGGACTCGTTGGCTGCCGCCATATGACTGGCAGTCAGCAGTGCCGCATTGGTGGCGACGTTGACCGCGTCGACCTTCACCTGGATCTGCTTGCCCAGCGCCCCGGATTCATCGGAGAGTTTGCGCACCTCATCGGCGACGACGGCAAAGCCGCGCCCGGCCTCGCCGGCTCTGGCCGCCTCGATCGCCGCGTTGAGGGCGAGGAGGTTGGTCTGATTGGCAATGCCGGCCACCGCCGTGGCCATCCGCTTGAGCTCATCGGTCACCGCGGCCAGACTTTCGAACTCGCGCAGCATCGGTTTCTGATCGTCGAACGCATGCTTGAGCCGTTCAAGCATGCTGCCCAGCTCGCTGCGCGACTGCTCGATGACGACGACGACGCCGCCGCCACTTCCGCCATCGCGGCTGTCGAGCATTTCGCCGAGTTTGCCGAGGATGGCGGTGAATTCGGTCGACAAATGGGCGCCCGCGTCCTCGGACTGCTGCCGGGCGAGATCGACGTGGCGCGACCAGCGCGCCATCGACGCGTCAGCAACTTCGTGCAGGCTGCGGGTATAGGGCTCAAGCCCCGTTCCGCCCGCGTGCGTCGCGTGCATCTCGGTCTGCCGGAATTCCGCGGCTGGCGCCGGACGGGAAAACCTGCGCGACTCCCAGAACGACAGCCCCACGGCCAACAAGAGCAAGCCCCCGCCAATCGCCAGATCAGGCAGAAGAAAGCCACCTCGCCAGAAAATCACGATGGCGCCAACGACTGAAACGAGAATTGGCCCGACAACGAATCGGGAGACGGCGGAAGAAGAGTTCTGCGTATTCATTTATTGGCTTGGACCAGTTTGGCGGCTCGCCGATCAGCTTGGGGAGGAAGCCCCCGGTTGGCGGAGAAGCGCGCGGGAAGAACGAGGCGCAAGAGCACAGCGCGGCAATAATGAAAGCATACCGACGCAAAAATTAACCAGACGCCATTGGCACCCGCGATATTCGTACCGGCGGACGATGGCGAAAGCGGGTTGCCGGACCGACAGGCGGATCTTTCTCGGCGTCGAGGCGAGGCCATCTGATGCGGACATCGCCTCTCGGCGAATGCCGGCACGAAGGCCAGCAAAAGCATCCCGCCGACGACCGGGCATGTCGCCAGGTGAGCTTATGGTTCGGGGGACTCCGCCAAATTCGCAATGCTCAGACATTCCTGCCAATCGCTTACAGATCAAGGACAATTCATTGTCACGCATTCATCGACGCAATGACAGACAGAAAGATTCAAGCCGAGGTCGGCAGAAGCCGATTGCTCTTTGGTGCCAGACGAAACTTCCAAAGCACGCATCGCTACGCGAGACAAAGTCTTTCGATCGATGCAGTTGCGCAACAGACTCATGCAATTCGCCATTTTTTACATCAAGTCTTCATATCCTCTGCGTATTTTTGCGTACGCATTTGGCAAACAACATTAACAAACTAGTGCGGTTGGTCGCACGGTGCCAGCCCCAGCTGAACAGCATCACCCATGCCGTATCAATGCTTGCGCCAAGGACAAGTATTGATGGTGCAAGTTCCGTATGATTGCGTCACGGACACGACGATCATCAAGCTGCATCGGAGACGGCACGAACTCGGGCAAACGACCGTAAATGGCGGGCTGCGCACATTTGCGGCAAGGCAAGAGCCCCTGTCCGGGTGGTGAAATCCGGTCAGGGCCGGCAAGCAGCCGGCCGCGATCTGTTTATTGCAACGCACTGCGCAGGGAACACAATGACGAGTATCGCCTACGGTTTCTGGGACGGTCAGACCGCTGACCTGCGCACCGGGAACACCTCGCTGCCGGCCGGCTGGCCCGAACTTGAGGGTTTCGACTTCTTCAACCAGGGCAACCCGATCCGCGCCTTCATCGGCGATCGCGGCTTTCTGGTGTTCGATGACTCGGTCTGCCTGATCGATGCCTTCCGCCGTCAGATGGAGATGGCGGCGCAGCAATCCTGCGGCAAGTGCACGCCCTGCCGGATCGGCGCGCCGCTGATCCGCGACGCGCTGGCGAGCTATGCCCAGGACCGGCCGGGTCCGCTCGATCTCGACGGGATCATCGAACTCGCCCGCCAGATGACCGACTCGTCGCTGTGCGGGCTCGGTCGCACCGCGCCGGTGGCGCTGCTCGGCGCGCTCACGCATTTCCGCGCCGACGTCGAGGCCGAGATCGCGCAGGCGCAACCGCTGCCCGCGCAGCACGGCATGGAGTACATGACGGCGCCGTGCATCGAGGCGTGTCCGTCGAAGATCAACGTGCCGCGCTACATCGACTACATCCGCGACGGCAAACCCTCCTACTCGCTCGGCGTCATCCTGCAGAAATACCCGATGGCGGCGACCTGCGGCCGCGTCTGCGTGCGTTTCTGCGAGATGGCCTGCCGGCGGGCGCTGGTCGACGAAGCGGTCGGCATCAAGACGCTCAAGCGCTATGTCGCCGACCATCAGCAGGGACCGAACGCGCTGCGTTTCACGCGCGACCTGATCAGCCGCCCGCTGCCGCCCGACATGCGCGTAGCGGTGGTCGGCGCCGGGCCGGCGGGCGTTTCCTGCGCCTATCACCTGCTGCTGCACGGCTATCACGTCGACATCCTCGAAGCGCTCGACGAAGCCGGCGGCATGGCGGCGATCGGCATCCCGAGCTACCGCCTGCCGAAGGACGTGCTGCATTCCGAGACCGACATCATCAACAGCCTCGGCGGGCGCTTCCTGTTCGGACAGGCGATGGGCCGCGACTTCGGCATCGACGAGCTGTTCGCGCGCGGCTACCGCGCCGTCTTCCTCGGCCTCGGCTGCCAGGAGGGAACGCGCATGGGCGTCGCCGGCGAAGATCAGGCGACCTCGGGCTACGAGACCGGCATCAGCTTCCTGCTGCAGGTACACGACCACATCGCCGGCACGCGCAAGACCGAACTCAGTGGTGACGTGGTCGTGGTCGGCGGCGGCAACGTCGCCATGGACTGCGCGCGCTCGGCGCTGCGCATGGGCGCCGAGCGCGTGCATCTGGTGTACCGGCGCACACGCGCCGACATGCCGGCCGACCCGAGCGAGATCGCCGCGGCCGAGGAGGAAGGCGTCATCTTCCATCCCTTGCTCAATCCGACGCGCGTGCTGCTCGCCGACGGCCGGGTGACCGGCGTCGAACTGGTGGCGATGCGCCAGACCGAAGTCGATGCCAAGGGCCGGCGTGGCGTCGAGCCGGTTCCGGGCAGCGAACAGCTGATGAACTGTGACACGCTGATCGCGGCGATCGGCCAGACCGTCCAGAGCGGTGCCATGCGCCCCGAGGACGGCGTCAAGCTGACGCGCTGGGGCTGGGTCGAGATCAATCCCTTCGACCTCGCCACCTCGCGCCCCGGCGTCTTCGCCGGCGGCGACTGCGCCTTCGGGCCATCGACGCTGATCCACGCCATGGCCAACGGCCTGCAGGCGGCGCGCAGCATCAACGACTGGCTGCAGCTGGGCCACACCAGCTTCTTCCCGCGCACGCACATGCGCGCGCTGCTGCACAGCCGCAAGCTGCTCGCCGCCGACTTTGCGGAAGTACCGGTCAAGCGTGAGTACCGCGTGCACCACCCAGAACTCGACCCCGAGGTAAGACGCACCATGTTCGAGGAGGTCGAAGCGACGATCAGCGACGAAGAAGCGTATCGCGAAGCCAAGCGCTGTCTGCGCTGCTACCGCATCTACTCGGTCGTCACCGAACGGCCCATCCCGGAAGGAGCGGAGCTGTCATGACCCCGCCAAGCAATACCGATCCGCTGATCCTGATCTCGATCGACGGCCAGACGCTTGAGGCGCTGCCCGAGGAGAGCATCCTCGCCTGCGCCCGCCGTCACGGCATCTACATCCCGAGCCTGTGCGAACTCAACGACATCGATCACGCACCCGGTACCTGCCGCGTGTGCATGGTCGAGGTGGCCAGCCAGGATCAGGCCTCCGCGCCACTGCTCGCCGCTGCCTGCGTCACGCCGGCGCGGCCGGGAATGGCAGTGAACACCCACTCACGCCGCGCGCGTGAAGCACAGCGGCTGCAGGTCGAGCTGATGCTCGCCGACCACAACCAGGATTGCGCCACCTGCGTGCGTCACGGCAACTGCGAATTGCAGGACGTGGCGCAGTTCGTCGGGCTGCACAGCAACCGCTTCTTCGACCGTTCGCGCGCCATGGGACGCACAGTCGACCGCTCGTCGCCAGCGATGGTCCGCGACATGAGCAAATGCGTGCGCTGCCAGCGCTGCATCGCCATCTGCCGGCAGGGGCAAACGGTCGACGCGCTGGTGGTCACCGGCACCGGCCTCGACACGGCCGTCGGCCTGCATCACGGTCTGTCGCAGGCCGAATCGACCTGCGTCACCTGCGGTCAGTGCGTTCTCGTCTGCCCGACCGGCGCGCTCGGCGAACGCGACGAAACCGACCGCGTGCTCGACTACCTGTTCGACCCCGAGATCGTCACCGTCTTCCAGTTCGCGCCGGCGGTTCGCGTCGGCTTCGGCGAGGAGTTCGGCTTTCCCGTCGGCACCAACGTCGAAGGGCAGATCATCGCCGCGTTGCGCCAGCTCGGCGCCGACATCGTTCTCGACACCAATTTCGCCGCCGACGTGGTGATCATGGAGGAAAGCGCTGAGCTGCTGCGCCGCCTCGGCGAGCGCCGGCGGCCGACCTTCACCTCGTGCTGCCCGGCGTGGATCAACTTCGCCGAGCGCCACTACCCGGACCTGCTGCCGCTGCTCTCCTCGACCAAGTCGCCGCAACAGTGTCTCGGCGTGATCGCCAAGACCTATCTGCCCGAGCGCATGGGCATCGATCCGGCGCGCATCCGCGTCATCTCGATCATGCCCTGCGTCGCCAAGAAGGACGAGCGCACGCGGCCGCAGCTGCAGCTGGCCAACGGCATGCGCGAGGTCGATCTGGTGCTGACGACGCGCGAGTTCGCGCGCCTGCTCAAGCGCCGCGGGCTCGACCTGCGCAACCTGACGCCGTCGACCTTCGACAACCCCTACATGAGCGCCTACTCGGGCGCCGGCGCCATCTTCGGCACCACCGGTGGCGTCATGGAGGCCGCGGTGCGCACCATGTACCGCATCGTCAACGGGCGCGAACTCGAGCACACCGAGGTGACGCCGCTGCGTGGCTTCGAGGGGCTGCGTACCGCCGCGGTCGAGGTCGGCGGCTCGGTCGGCACGGTAAAGGTGGCGATGGCGCACGGTCTGGGGCCGACGCGCGAGCTGTGCGAGCGCATCCGTGCCGGAACGGCCGACTTCGATTTCATCGAGATCATGGCCTGCCCGGGCGGCTGCGTGGACGGCGGCGGCAACCTGCGCTCGAAGAAGGCGTACCGGCGCAACGCGCTCAAGCGCCGCGACACGCTGTTCGCCATCGACCGCGCCAACGGCGTGCGTCAGTCGCACAACAACCCTCAGGTGCAGGCGCTGTACCGCGACTTTCTCGAACAGCCGTTCTCCGAACGCGCGCACCAGTTGCTGCACACCTGGTACAGCGACCGCAGCATCGCCATGACGCAGACGGTCAAGGACGTCTGGGACGAGATCACCATGAGCACGACGATCTACTGAGCGGCAGCGCAAAAAAAGCGGCGAGGTACTTGGCCTCGCCGTCGTTTTTTTCTCCTCACCCTGCGGGTTCTGACTGCGCCCGGCCCCTGAGCGGGGCCAGCCGCCTACATGCTGCGCCGGTACTGTCCGCCGACTTCATAGAGCGTCGAGGTGATCTGCCCAAGCGAGCAGACGCGCACGGCATCGACCAGCACGGCAAAGACGTTGCCGTCCTCGATCACCGTCTGCTTGAGCTTCTCCAGCATGGCCGGTGCCTGCGCCGCGTTGCGCTGCTGGAATTCGCGCAGGCGCCTGATCTGCGACTGCTTTTCCTCGTCGGTCGAGCGTGCCAGCTCGATTTCGGTCTGCGCCGAGCCCTTCGGGTTGAGGAAGGTGTTGACGCCGATGATCGGGTACGAGCCGTCGTGCTTGCGGTGCTCGTAATAGATCGACTCTTCCTGGATCTTGCCGCGCTGGTAGCCGGTTTCCATGGCGCCGAGAACGCCGCCGCGCGCGGCGATCGCTTCGAATTCCTGCAGCACGGCTTCCTCGACCAGATCGGTGAGCTCGTCGATGACGAAAGCGCCCTGGTTCGGGTTTTCATTCTTGGCGACGCCCCACTCGCGGTTGATGATCAACTGGATCGCCATTGCGCGGCGCACCGATTCCTCGGTCGGCGTGGTGATCGCTTCGTCGTAGGCGTTGGTGTGCAGGCTGTTGCAGTTGTCGTAGATGGCGATCAGCGCCTGCAGCGTGGTGCGGATGTCGTTGAAGTCCATCTCCTGCGCGTGCAAGGATCTGCCCGAGGTCTGGATGTGGTACTTGAGCTTCTGGCTGCGCTCGTTGGCGCCGTACTTGTTCTTCATCGCCACCGCCCAGATGCGGCGGGCGACGCGGCCGATCACCGAGTATTCCGGGTCCATGCCGTTGGAAAAGAAGAACGACAGGTTGGGCGCGAAGTCGTCGATGTGCATGCCGCGCGCGAGGTAGCTCTCGACGTAGGTGAAGCCGTTCGACAAGGTGAAGGCAAGCTGGCTGATCGGGTTGGCGCCGGCTTCGGCGATGTGATAACCGGAGATCGACACCGAGTAGAAGTTCTGCACCTGATGGTGCACGAAGAACTCCTGGATATCGCCCATCATCTTCAGCGCGAACTCGGTCGAGAAGATGCAGGTGTTCTGCCCCTGATCCTCTTTCAGGATGTCGGCCTGCACGGTGCCGCGCACGTTCGACAGCGTCCACTCGCGGATCTTCCCGGCCTCGTCCTCGGTCGGCTGGCGGCCGTTGTCGCGCTCGAACCTGGCGATCTGCTGGTCGATCGCGGTGTTGAAGAAACAGGCGAGGATGATCGGCGCCGGGCCGTTGATCGTCATCGACACCGAGGTCGTCGGCGCCAGCAGGTCGAAGCCGTCGTAGAGCACCTTGAGATCGTCGAGCGTCGCGATCGACACGCCCGAATTGCCGATCTTGCCGTAGATGTCGGGGCGCTCGTCGGGGTCGCAGCCGTATAGCGTCACCGAATCGAAGGCCGTCGACAGGCGGTGCGCCGGCATGCCTTCGGACACCTTCTTGAAGCGGCGGTTGGTGCGGAAGGCGTCGCCCTCGCCGGCGAACATGCGCGTCGGGTCCTCGCCCTCGCGCTTGAAGGCGAAGACGCCGGCGGTGAAGGGGAAAGAGCCGGGAACGTTCTCGCGCATCAGGAAGCGCAGCGTTTCGCCGTCGTCGCCGAACTTCGGTAGGATCACCTTGCGGATCTTTGTTCCCGACAGCGATTCCGACACCAGCCGCGTGCGGATTTCCTTGTCACGGATCTTCACCACGTACTCGTCGCCGCTGTAGGCCTTGACCGTATCCGGCCACATCTCGAGCAGCTTCTTCGCCTTCGGGTCGAGCTGGCTGTCCTTGAAGGCGATCAGTTCGGCGAAATCGCCGGCCGGCTTGTCGCAGGCGGCGAAGATTTCCGCCGACAGACGCAGCGCCTGCCGTTCGCGCGCGATCTTCACCTGCGCTTCGGTGTGCGCGTGATAGCCGCGCACCGCGTCGGCGATTTCGGCGAGATAGCGCACCCGCTGCGCCGGCACGATGGCGCGCTGGCTTGAGGACTGTTTGACCGTCACCCGCGGCAGCTTGCCGGGCTGCAGTTGCAGACCGCGCGCGCTCAAGGCCGGCACCAGCGCCTGATAGAGCGCGGTGACGCCGTCGTCGTTGAAGCGCGCCGCCTGCGTGCCGAACACCGGCATCTCGTCAGTCGACGTCGAAAACAGCTCGCGGTTGCGCTGGTACTGCTTCCTGACGTCGCGTAGCGCGTCCTCGGCGCCCTTGCGGTCGAACTTGTTGATGGCGACGAAATCGGCAAAGTCGAGCATGTCGATCTTTTCCAGCTGCGACGCGGCGCCGAACTCGGGCGTCATCACGTACAGCGACAGATCGACGAAGGGTACGATGGCCGCGTTGCCCTGACCGATTCCCGAGGTTTCGACGATCACCAGATCGAAACCGGCGAGCTTGCAGGCGGCAATCACCTCGGGCAGCGCTGCCGAAATCTCGCTGCCGGTGTCGCGCGTCGCCAGCGAACGCATGGTGATGTGCGGATGCTCGATCGCGTTCATGCGGATGCGGTCGCCGAGCAGCGCGCCACCAGTGCGCTTGCGCGAGGGATCGATCGAGACGATGGCGATCTTCACCGAGTCGTTCTGGTCGAGACGGAAGCGGCGCACGATCTCGTCGGTGAGCGAGGACTTGCCGGCGCCGCCGGTGCCGGTGATGCCGAGCACCGGCACCGCCACCGCCTTGGCGGCGGCGAGCAGGCTGGCACGCAGGTCGGCAGCGTAGGCGCCGTTCTCCAGCGCGGTGATGATGCGCGCCAGCGCCCGCCGATCGCCGGCGGCGAGCGCTTCCAGCACCGCTTCGGCGCTCGCCGGTGCGGCCGCCGTCAAGTCACTGTCGGCTTGCTGCACGAGGTCGTTGATCATCCCCTGCAGGCCCATGCGTTGCCCGTCTTCGGGCGAATACAGGCGGGCGACGCCGTAAGCGTGCAGCTCGGCGATTTCGTGCGGCACGATGACGCCACCGCCGCCGCCGAACACCTTGATGTTCTCGCCGCCGTTGGCGCGCAAGAGATCAAGCATGTACCTGAAGAACTCGACGTGCCCGCCCTGATACGAGGTGATCGCAATGCCCTGCACGTCCTCCTGCAGCGCGGCGTTCACGATCTCCTGCACCGAGCGGTTGTGGCCGAGGTGGATCACCTCGCAGCCGGTCGACTGCAGGATGCGGCGCATGATGTTGATCGACGCGTCGTGGCCGTCGAAGAGCGAAGCCGCAGTGACGAAGCGCACCTTGTTCTGCGCCTTGTACGGGGCAAGCTTCGGGGCGATGGAAAGATCGGTCATGGTCTTGCTCCGGATAGCGTTGTCAGCGGCAGCGTCGCGTGCTGGCTGGCGGCGGGGGCGCCCCGTTTTCCAGCACGCTTGCCAAGGTGCTTGCCAACTCGATGACCAACTCAGTTGCCAAAACTGGCTGGCATTTCGGCGGCGACGACTTCGCCGCGTACGGTCTCGACGCCGTCGGCGAAGACGCTCGCCTCGACGATCACCTTGCGTCCGCGCAGTTCCTTCACGCGGCCGCGGATTTCCAGCTCGCCGCCGAGTGGCGTCGGCTTGAGAAAGCTCACCGACAGCGAAGCGGTGACGAAGCGCAGCACCGGCGCCGAACCGATCTCGCGCCCCTCGGCGCGATAGCGCGCCGCCGCTGCCGTCGCCGTGCCGTGACAGTCGATCAGCGAGGCGAGCAGGCCGCCATAGACGAAGCCGGGAATCGCCGTGTGATACGCCTCGGGCGTGAAACGCGTGACGGTCTCCTCGCCCTCCTGGAAAGTCCTGATCCGGTGACCGTGCGCGTTCTGGCTGCCACAGCCGTAGCAGTGCGCAACATTGTCAGGGTAGCTGTCCTGGATAGCCTGCATCGCGCCGGTCCTCTTGCCATGGAAGTGGGGGAGGCCCATGTTAGGGAGCCGGCGCGCGCATGACCATTGCCTGCCACGACGCAAATCATGTAATTATTGCCAACATGAAAAATCAAACGGAACAAGGTGGCGTCAATCGACGTGACAAACACTGACACGCCCAGAACCGCTCGCTCCGGGAGTGCGGTCAGCAAGGCTGCGTCACTCGCCGCCAGCGCGCAGCGCCCGCCCGGCGACACTGGCGGCCAACGCGCCAGCGTCGCCGCCGGCTTCGTTCGCGGCATGCTCGCCGGCGTCAGCGCGCGCGCTGGCGATGCCGGCGAACTGCTGCTGCGCGCCGGCATCGACGCCGCGCTGCTCGCCGACGCCGACCCGGCGCAGACGCCGCCGCGCGTCCCGGTCGACCGCTACGCGGCGCTCTACAACCTGATCAACGCCGAACTCGACGACGAAGGCTTCGGCCTGTTCTCGACGCCGCTGCGCGTCGGCAGTTTCGAACTGCTGTGCCGCGGCGTTCTCGGCGCGCCGACGCTGGCCGAAGTGCTCGACCGCCTGGCGCGCTACCTGCGCGTGCTGCTGCCCGATGTGGCGATGTCGCTTGAAGTCGTCGGCGACGAGGCGCGGCTGAGCCTGCGCGAATGCCGGCCGCTCGGCGCCGGCCGCGTCTTCGCCTTCGAGTGGCTGCTGCGCCTGCTGCACGGTCTGGCGTGCTGGCTGGTGGCGCGCAGCGTGCCGCTCGATACGGTCAGCTTTCCCTACCCGGTGCCGGCGCATGTCGCCGATTACGCGCTGATCTATACCGCGCGTTCGCGCTTTGTCGAAGATGGCGTGCCGGGCGACGTGCTCGTCGCCTGCTTCGCCGCCAATCTGCTCGAACTGCCGGTGCGCCGCGACGAGGCGGCGCTGGCGGCCTTCCTCGTCGGCGCCCCCGGTCGCCTGACCACGCTCTACCGCCGCGACCGCGAAATGGTGCAGCGCGTACGCGACCGCCTGCGCGCGGCGCTGCCGAAATCGCTGACGCTGGCGCAGGTGGCGCAGAGCCTGCACCTGTCACCGCGCACGCTGCACCGGCGGCTGGAGGACGAAGGTTCGAGCTTTCAGGCGATCAAGGACGCGCTGCGCCGCGATCAGGCGATCAGCCGGCTGGCGAAGACGCGCGACCCGCTGGCGCAGGTGGCGGCCGATCTCGGCTACGCCGATGCCTCGGCCTTCTACCGCGCCTTCGTCGGCTGGACCGGCGAGGCGCCGACGCACTACCGCAAGCGCCTGCGCGGCAATTCGCCGGCGCGCTGAGGCCGCCGCCCGCTCCGTCGCTGCAGACTCTGCCGCCGCTGGACTCGGCGCCGGCGGGTCAGCCGCCTATTTCTGCGGCAGCGACGCCTTCACCGCCGCCCAGTCGATCGCCAGCGGCGCCTGCCCGGTCGGCGCCGTGGCAAGCAGCTGGCGCAGGCTTGCCAGCCGTTCTTCGGTCGGCGGATGCGTCGACAGGAAAGCCGGCGGCGCGACGCGCACCGGTTTTTTCTCCGCCGCCTTCTCTGCGTCCTTCGCCGCCGCCTTGTCTGTCTTTTCCGAGGCCGGATCGCCAGCGTTGCCCTTTTCCTTGCCGACGTCGGGCAGAACGCCGCCCTCGCTACGCGCCAGCGTCTCGAACATGCCGACCATGCCGCGCGGGTCGATGCCGGCAGCGAGCAGCCGGCGCAGGCCCTCGCGGTCGGCCTCGTTTTCGGCGTCGCGCGAGTACTTCAGCTCGCCGAGCCTGGCGATGCCGTCGCTGACCGTGCCACCGGCCAGATCGCCCAGCGCCAGCGAAACCAGCGCGCGCAGGCCGAGGCTCTTGGCCATCGCCTGCAGACTGTGGCGCAGCTCGGCATGGGCGACCTCGTGCGCCAGCACGCCGGCGAGTTCCTCGGGCGTCTTTGCCGCGCGGATCAGGCCGCTGAAGACGACAACGACGCCGCCCGGCGCGGCGAAGGCATTCAGTTCGTCGCGTTCGGCGACGAACCAGCGGTAATGATGCGGCGAGCCGGCGGTGAGCTTCTCGCCGATGCTGCGCACCGCGTCGACCGCCGGACCGCGATCGCGCAGCGTCATCTGCGCGCGCGTCTGCGCCAGCGTCATGTCGCCGAGCACCGCCTCCTGCTCGGGCGACACATGGCCGACCACCCAGCGCGCCAGCGGATCGGCGTTGAAGGCGAAGATCGCCAGCAGCAGGAAGGGCAGCAGCACGACGGCGCCGATGACACCCCAGCCGAGCCGGAAACGGCGGTCAGTGCGCGCCTGCGCCGCCAGCGCGCCGCGCAGCTTCGCCGCATGCGCGGCCGGCGCGTTCTGCCCACAGATTGCCCGCGCCTCGGGACTTTCAACGAAAAACGCGTACTCGCCGGCCGCCGCATCGTCGTACCACGAGAGGCGCACACGCTCGGCGTTGAAGCCCGACGCCTCGACCTTGACCGCAGCAGCGAGCAACTCGCGGCCGTTGGCGACGACGCGCAGGCCGCCATCGGCGCGCCAGCAGGCCTCGGCGGCGACGCCGGTGCCGGCCAGCGCCGGGCCGAACAGGCGACCGGCGAAGGACTTGTCGCCGGCCACTGCCGGCAGCGCGCGCTCAGCCACCACGCTCAATCGTCGTCGCCGCCGAGAATGCTGCCGAGAACGCCGGCGCCGAGCAGCGAGCCCTGATCGGCCGAACGGCCGCCGGCCGCCGGTGCCGACATGACGATGCGGTTGGCCAGCCGCGACAGCGGCAGCGACTGCAGCCAGACCTTGCCCGGACCGGTCAGCGTGGCGAAGAACAGGCCTTCGCCGCCGAAGATCGCCGACTTGATCTTGCCGACGTACTGAATGTCGAAATCGACCGTCGGCTGGAAAGCGACGACGCAGCCGGTATCGACGCGGATGCGTTCGCCCGGCGCCAGCGTCTTCGCCTTGAGCGTGCCGCCGGCGTGCACGAAAGCCATGCCGTCGCCTTCGAGCTTCTGCATGACGAAGCCTTCGCCGCCGAAGAAACCGACGCCGAGCTTCTTCTGAAAGGCGATGCCGAGCGAAACGCCGCGCGCCGCACAGAGGAAGGCGTCCTTCTGGCAGATCAGCGTGCCGCCGAGTTCGGCCAGATTGATGGCGATGATCTTGCCCGGATACGGCGCGGCAAAAGCGACGCGGCGCTTGGCCGTACCTTCGTTGTGGAAGATCGTCGTGAACAGGCCTTCGCCGGTGACCAGACGCTTGCCGGCGCCGAGCAGCTTGCCGAACAGCCCGCCCGACTGCTGCGAACCGTCACCGAAGACGGTATCCATCTGGATGCCGTCCTGCATGTACATC
Organism: Rhodocyclus tenuis; assembly: GCF_014197755.1. GTDB lineage: Bacteria > Pseudomonadota > Gammaproteobacteria > Burkholderiales > Rhodocyclaceae > Rhodocyclus > Rhodocyclus tenuis. The sequence continues at coordinate 329,926 of NZ_JACIGE010000001.1, forward strand.
ATCGCGCCGGCTTCACCGACGGCCGCCTCGCCGGGGTCGAGCTCGACCTCGACGTACTGCATTTCGGAACCGAAAACTTCGTAATCAACAACGTCCATCGCCATGCTCTGATCTCCGCGCGAATGAGTGAACCGGGAAAGAGGGAAAACGGCGCAACCCGCGCCCGGTAGCCTGCCCGGCCACCGCCGGCGCACATTCTACCGAGGAGGCAACATTAGCGGGAAACACCCATCGGCGGCAGGCACAGCCACCGATGGGTGCCGGATCAGGCGGCGATGGCCGGCAGGTGCAGGGTCACGCGCAAGCCGCCGCTGGTGATATTGGCGGCAGCGATCTCGCCATGGTGCGTGGCGACGACGCGGCTGGCGATCGACAGGCCGAGGCCGTGACCATCGGGCGAAGGCGCCGCGCGCGCCGCCGCGCCGCGATGGAAGGGCGCAAAGATCAGCGGCAGGTCGGCCTCGGCGACGCCCGGCCCCTCGTCGCTGACGACGATGGCGTGCTGGCCGCCGGGCGCGGCCGCCAGCAGTTCGACGCGGACCCGCCCGCCCGGCGGCGAGTGCAGCACGGCGTTGCGCACGACGTTTTCGACGGCGCGGCGCAAAAGCTCGGCGTCGCCCGAGACCGTCGCCGCATCGGGAGCGACCAGTTCGACGCGGCACTGATGTGCCTCGCCCTCGAGCCGCGCATCGTCGACCACCGCCGCCAGCAGTTCGCCGAGCGCCACCGGCGCCTCGACGGCACCGGCCATGCCGGCCTCCAGCCGCGACAGGGTGAGCAGCTCGTTGACCAGCCGGTCCATGCGCACCGCTTCGCGCTCGACACGCACCAGCGAGTCGGGAATGCGCTCGGGGCGCTGCCGGGCCAGCCCGATTGCCGCCTGCAGCCGCGCCAGTGGCGAACGCATTTCGTGCGAGACGTCGTGCAACAGCCGCCGCTGGCCGTCGACCAGCGTCTGCAGGCGACCGGCCATGCGGTCGAAATCTCGGCCAAGGTCGGCCAGTTCGTCGCGCCGCCGGCCCATCGCCGACGCGACGCGCCGGTCGAGCCGGCCTTCGGCGACCGCTTCAAAGGCCGAACGCAGGTTGCCGATCGGCCGCGACACGTAAGCAGCGAGCAGCGCCGCAAAAACCAGGCTGACCAGCGCGCCGGCGACCAGCGGCCGCAAGGGCATCATCGGCAGCCCGCCGGGCGGTCCGCCCGGTGGTCCACCCGGAGCGCCAACGGGCGGCGTTCCCGGGTCGCCGGCAGACAAGCCAGCCGGCGCTGGCGCAGCGCCAGCGATGAAGTCTGGCGGTCCGCCGTTCCACGGCGCTGGCGGCTGTCCGGGGCGGCCCGCCCCGCCCTCGCGCGGGGCGACGAACAGCAGGTAATTCCTGCCGTCGGGCGCCCGCACCTGCGCCACGGCACGCGTCGCCGCGCCGGCGGCGAGTTCGCGCGCACGCGCCAGCGCTACCGCCGGCACCTCCTTGCCGAACAGCTCGTGGTCGCTCGCATCCACCACCAGCAGGCGACGCGGCGGCCCCGGATGCTTCTCGTCGAGATATTCGCGCAGCGCGTCGACACCGGCGTGACGCAACAGCGCCGCCGCCGCGTCGATGCGCTCGACCGCCGGCGGACTGCTGTCGGGTTCGTTGCTGACGCGCAGGCTGTCCGGGTACTGCAGCCACAGGCTGATGGCGATGCCGGCGCCGGTGGTGAGCTGGGCCAGCCAGAAAAAGAAGAAGAACTTCCAGAACAGGCGGCCCATGCGCTACTCCGGAATGTACTGGTAGCCTTTGCGCAAGACGCTCTGGATGCGCGAACGCCCGTCGGGCAGCGGGCCGAGCTTGCGCCGGATGCTCGAGAGGTGCACGTCGATGCTGCGGTCGTAGGGCGCGTGCGGCCGACCGAGTCCGTAGAGCGAAAGTTCGGACTTGCCCACCGGCCGGCCGGCGTGCGTCACCAGCAGTTCGAGCAGACTGAATTCGGCCGAGGTCAGGGTCAGCGGCGCATCGCTCATCAGCGCGCGCCGGCCCTGCGGGTAGAGTGTCAGCGGGCCGGCGACGATGGCCTGCGGCGTTGCCGGCGCATCGCCCGGCAGAGGCTGCTGACCGTTGGCCGACGCCGCATCGCGCTCGCCGAAGCGGCGCAGGATGGCGCGCAGACGCGCCACCAGTTCGCGCGGCGTACACGGTTTGGCGACGTAGTCGTCGGCGCCGAGTTCGAGACCGACGATACGGTCGGCGTCGTCGCCACGCGCGGTCAGCATCAGCACCGGCAAAGCGCTTTGCGCGCGAATGCGGCGCAACACCTCGATGCCGTCGATCCCCGGCAACATCACGTCGAGCGCGGCGATCGCATAGTCGCCGGAGAGCGCCGCCGTCACACCGCGTTCGCCATCGGCAGCGATGCCGACGCTGAAGCCCTCGCCCTCGAGGTAATCGCGCAACATGCCGGCAAGTTCCGCGTCGTCTTCAATGAGGAGAACGGTGTTTTTCATGGTGCGACAATCAAGGTCAGCCAGGGCCGTATCTTAGGGCAAGGCGGACAGCCGACGGCGGCGGCGGCTGTCCCCTTTACCTCCCTTTACACGGCGGCAGGCGCGGGCACTGCGCCGGTCGGCAATACTTGCCGAGCCGGCGGCTACGCTCGCTCGCCAGGCCGCCGCCAGCGCGCCGCGCAGTCCTTAGCGCACTTGCCGGAACGCCCTTAAACCGCTGATTAACAAATCGTTTCAGGCAGCGCGGCAGCAGCCGTACCGGCCCGCAACAAAGCTGGCGCGGCTTGCCGCCCGGCAAGCGCAGCGGCAAGTCACTGGCGCAGCGCCAGCGTCCGGCAGGCGCGCCGGACACCAGGGCGCCACCGCGCTGCCGAAAGCCCGCGCCGGCTTAACGGACATTTACCCGGCTTTACCGGAATAACCATGAATTTCAATGACTTCTGGCCGATGCTTTGCTCAGGAACAGGGCGGATCAAGCATGTCGTCAGCGCTGCTGGCGCATGCCGCTGGTCGTTCCGCGGTGCCGGCGGCGGCTTTTGCCGACCGCCAGCCGTTCATTACCCGAAAGGAGTCAATCATGAGCATCAGCATCGGCAGCAGCCTATCGACCTACAGCGCCATCAGTTCGCTGCGTCAGCAACGTCCCGACGCCGCCACCGTCGCCGAGGACATCTTTTCCAAACTCGACACCAGCGGGCAGGGCTATCTCGAACTCAGCGATTTCGAGACAGCCTTCGCCAGCCTCGACAGCAGTTCATCGAGCAGCACCACCACCAGCGCGGAAGACGTCTTCGCGCAGATCGACGCCGACCGTGACGGCAAGGTCACGCAGGACGAACTGACGAGCAAGCTGCAGGAACTGGCCGACACGCTCGACAGCCAGTTTGACCAGAGCCGCGTCGCCGGCGGCATGCCGCCACCGCCGCCGCAGAATGGTGGCGACAATGGCGAGGATCAGGGCCTGAGCGAAGACGAAATGACGGCAATGGCCAGCGATGTCGCCGCAAGCGACAGCAATCTCGCCTCGCTGCTAAACACCGTCGTCGGCAACTTCGACGCCGCCGACACCGACGGCGACGGCCGCGTCACCTTCAAGGAATCGCAGGCCTACGCCGAACAGAGCGCAGCGAACGGCACGAGCAGTACGACCAGCGACAGCAGCACGAGCAGCAGCACGGCCACGGCTGCCGCAACGACGGCGGACTCCGGCAGCAGCGGCGAAGTACTGCGCCGGATCCTTGATCTGGTTCGTGCCTACGGCCTCGGCGACGAAGGCAGCAGCAGCAACAGCTCGGCAATCTCCGTCTCGGTCTGAAGCCGGCTGCCGGCGTGCCGGTGCAACACAGACGCCATCGGTGGCAGCAGCACCGCTGGCGTCTGCCGGCGTGGCGCCACGCCCGGTGGCGCGATAATTCAGTCCGCGCTGCGGCAGAACTCCTGCCACTGCGTTCGCGTCAGCGCCGTCATTGTCGCCGCCGCGTCGAGCACCTCCTGCTGCCAGGCGTCGGCGCGCGCAAAGTCGCTGAGCTCGTCGGCGCAGGCCGCGCCGCTGCGCCCGGCCGCACGCAGCTGGTCCCAGGCGAGGATACGACCGAGCGTGACCACTACCTCGCGCAGGCGCTCGATCTTGCGCCCCCAGTCGCCGATGGCGACGCGATCCTCGGCCGGCTGCAGCATGCGCAGGACGCACGGCACGTCACCTACCCGCACGGCGTACAGGAAGGCGTGATCGACCGCCTGCATGCGTTTTTCCGCGGCGACGGCGCGTTCGGCCTCGTCGCTCGGCGGCGGCGGCTGAATGCCCAGCCGCTGCAGTGGCGACAGCAGTGCCGAAGGCCGCGCCTCCTTCAGATCGAACAGGTAGTTGCCGTCGGGCGAGCCCTTGCCCTCGACCAGGATGACGTAGCGCACGACGCCGAGGCTGCCGGTGCCGGCGATGCGCCGCGCCACGTCGAGCACCTTGAAGAAGCCGGGATCGGCCTGCGTCGCGGCAAATTCCGCCATGAACGCCGCCACCGCCTGGCGGTCGGCCGCCGCCGCCGGCAGCGCCTTGACGCCATCGACCTTCAGCTGCCGCCGGCCGCCCTTGTACACCGTGCGCCGGTCAAGAAGCTCGGCGCGATTGCGCTCATGCAGCGCGACGAGCAGTTCGCGCACCAGACCGTCGGCGGTATCGCGCTCGACCCACAGCGGCTTGCCGCGCAGCAGCGCGGCGCGATAGGCCGACAGGCAATCGTGGCTGACCGCCAGCGCTTCCGCCGGCGAAGCATTGAGCACGTCGGCGCCGCAGCGGATGCTGGTGAGCAGGCGGACGATGTCCCAGGTGCACGGGGCCAGCGCCGCCTCGTCGTAGTCGTTGATGTCGAAATAGACGAGCCCGTTGTCGGCCCGGTAGCTGCCGAAGTTTTCGAAGTGCAGATCGCCGCAGCACCACGCCAGCGGCGCTCCGCTGAGCGCCGGCGAGTCGGGTAGCGCGTCGTAGAAAAGGTGGCAGGCGCCGCGCAGGAAGACGAAGGGACTTTCCTTCATCCTGGCGAGCTTCAGCGCCAGCCGTTCGGGGTCGCGACCGGCGTTGAAACGGCGGATGCTGTCGACGACCGATGCGCTGCTCTGGCTGCTCATGCTGTTTCCTTCGCTGCGTCAGGTGATCCTGGCAGCAGTCTGGCAGCATTACCAGCACGCGGGAACACGGCCTGCCGCTTTCGCCGCGATCAGGTGCTGCGACCATCGCCAGCACCGGGTGCCTTTGCTATCCTGCATTCCCCGCCCGGATGGAGTTGCCCGACCATGAAGACCCTGTTGGCTGTTTGCCTGATCGTCACCAGCACTGCCCTCTACGCTGCCGACAAGGCGCCCAGCACCTCTCCGACGGCAATGGCGGTGGTCAAGGGCGAGGTTCTCGAAGTGCGCGAAGTCGAGAGCTACACCTACCTGCGTCTGAAGACCGCCGATGGCGAGACCTGGGCGGCGGTCGGCAAGGCCCCGGTCAAGAAAGGCGACAAGGTCAGCATTGAAGACGTGATGGTGATGAGCAACTTCGAAAGCCGCTCGCTGAAGAAGACCTTCCCGACCATCCTCTTCGGCAACCTCGCCGGCCCGAACGGCTCGCCGGTGGTCAACCCGGCCGCCGGCAAGAGTGCCGCCGCCCCGTCGGCGCTGCCGCCCGGCCTCGGCAAGACGATCGACACCAGCAACATCAAGGTCGACAAGGCGAGTGGCGCCAACGCGCGCACCGTCGCCGAAGTCTTCGGCAAGCGCGCTGAACTCAAGGACAAGACCGTCGCCGTGCGCGGCAAGGTAGTCAAGTTCTCGCCCGACATCATGGGCAAGAACTGGCTGCACCTGCGCGACGGCAGCGGTTCCGACGCCAGCAAGAACAACGACCTGCTGGTGACGAGCAGCGCGTCGGCAAAACTCGGCGACATCGTCACCGCACAGGGCGTCGTCCATCTCGACAAGGATTTCGGCGCCGGCTACGCCTATCCGGTGCTGATCGAGGACGCGAAGCTGCAGCCGTAGGCTGCCGACGGCTTGATCAGTCGCTGGCGGGCGTCGCGCCAGCGCCGGCGCTGGCGATCTCGCCGGCGCTTTCCTTGAGCGCCAGCCGGCGCAGGATCTTGCCGACCGTGCTCTTCGGCAGCGGCGTGTCACGAAAGCGCACGTGCCGCGGCACCTTGTAGCCGGTCAGCTGCTCGCGACAGAGCGCGATCAGTTCTTCTGCCGTCAGCGCCGGGTCGCGGCGCACGACGACGATCATCACCACCTCGCCAGCGCGCTCATCGGGCGCCGCGACGGCAGCGACCTCAAGTACGCCCGGGTGGCTCAGCACCACTTCCTCGACCTCGTTCGGGAAAACCTTGAAACCCGAAACGACGATCATGTCCTTCTTGCGGTCGGTCAGCTTGATGCGGCCGTCGGCGTCCATGAAGCCCATGTCGCCGGTGCGCAGCCAGCCGTCGGCGGCGAACACGTGTTCGCTTTCCGCGGGCTGCTGCCAGTAGCCCTGCATCACCTGCGGTCCGCGCACGTGGATTTCGCCGGTGCTGCCGAGCGGCAACTCGACGTCGTGCTCGTCGCAGATGCGGACCTCGGTCGAAGGAAACGGCAGGCCGACCGTTCCCGTGTAGCCGCGGTCGTCGAGCGTGTTGCCGGCGACCAGCGGCGAGCATTCGGTCAGGCCGTAACCCTCGATCAGCGGCGATCCCGTCGTCGCCTGCCATTGCTCGGAAACAGCGCGCTGCACCGGCATGCCGCCGCCGAAGGCCATCTTCAGCGCGCGCGTGTCGATCTTCGCAAAACCGGGATCGCGCAGCAGCGCGGCAAACAGCGTATTGACGCCGGTGATGGCGGTAAACGGCGTCTTGCCGAGTTCGGCGACCAGCGTCGGAATGTCGCGCGGGTTGGCGATCAGCACGTTGAGCGCCCCCCACCTGATGAAGGTGAGCAGGTTCGCCGTCAGCGCGAAGACGTGATAGAGCGGCAGCGGCGTGACGACGACTTCGACGCCTTCGCGGAACTCGCCGCCGATCCACGCCGAAATCTGCTGCAGGTTGGCGACCATGTTGCCGTGCGAGAGCATGGCACCTTTCGGCACACCAGTGGTGCCACCGGTGTATTGCAGGAAGGCGATGTCGTCGCGTGTCAGTGTTACGGGGTCCAGCGGCAGCGAAGCGCCATCGTCCAGCGCCGCATTCATCGTCAGCGCGCCGGCGATCTGCCAGCGCGGCACCATCTTCTTCACGTGGCGCAGCGCGAAATTGACGGCGAAGCGCTTCAGCGGCGGAAAGAAGTCGCCGAGCTGGCTGCTGATGACGGTACGTACCGGCGTGTGTGCGATCACCTGCTGCAGCGTATGCGCAAAGTTTTCGAGGACGACGATCGCCGTCGCGCCGGAATCGATCAGCTGGTGCTCGAGTTCGCGCGGCGTATAGAGCGGGTTGCAATTGACGACGATCAGCCCGGCGCGGAAGGCGCCGAACACCGCCACCGGATACTGCAACACATTCGGTAGCATGATCGCAATGCGCTCGCCCTTGTGCAGAGCGCAGCGCTGCTGCAGGAAAGCGGCGAAATCGCGGCTGCGCCGGTCGATCTCGGCGTAGCTGAGCGTCGTTCCCATGCTGCTGAACGCCGGCCGCGCTGCGTAGCGCCTACAGCTCTGCGTGAAAACCTCGTCGATCGAGGTGTACGCCGCGGTGTCGACTTCGGGCGCGATCCCCGCCGGGTAGTTCTTCAACCAGATCTTTTCCATTAGCGGATTCCTTGTGCCACCCGTTTCCCCGTACAAAACCGCGCCGACGCCGGGCCGCTGCGGCACGCGCAGTCGATACTGTGGGCACTTCGCCGCCGCCGGGCAAGCAAATCGACGGCATTTCCGCGCCAGCCATCAGCGACCAAGGACGCACCTTAGCGCCGCGAAAGCAGGCACATCGCCGGAGCATATCGTCGGCATCGTGTAAAGTACGCCGGAACGGGGACTTGCCCGCCCGCAAAAAACCTCAGGAGTTCCGCCATGCTCGATCTGACGATCAAGGCCCGCGTGCTGATTCTCGGCTTTGTTGCCATTGTCGGCGTCATCATCTGCAGCGCACTCGGCATTTTCCAGCTCTCGCGCGTCAACGCGCAGCTGGAAACCGACATGAACCAGGTCCGCCTCGAGACACGCACGCTGATCGACATCCAGACGGCGAGCGTGGACTTCAAGACGCAGGTGCAGGAATGGAAGAACATCCTGATCCGCGGCAACAAGGAGGAAGAGTTCACCAAGCATGAGAAAGCCTTCTTCGACAAGGAAGCCGCCGTTCAGGAACGGCTGAAGAAGGTCGTCGTCGTGCTGAAGCAGGAAGCCGATCCGGCCAAGGCCGAAGCCCTTGCCAACATCGAACAGCTGATCAAGGACCACGCCGAGCTTGGCGTCGGCTACAAGGCAGCGCTCGCCGGTTTCGACCGCGACGATCCGGAAACCGGCAAGAAGCTCGACGTCGCCGTCAAGGGCAAGGACCGCGCGACCACCGCCGGGCTCACCAAGATCGTCGCCGCGCTGGAAAAATCGCAGGTCGAATTCCTTGAACAACAGACCATCGACGCGCAGGAAAACTACGCTTCTGCGCGCAACGTGCTGATCGGCCTGATGGCGCTTGGTTTCGTCCTCGCCAGCACGCTGGCTTATTTCACCGTCCGCCAGGTCGCGCGCCAGATCGCGCTGTTGCAGAACACCACCGCCGACATCAAGCAGACGCTCGATCTGACGCGGCGTATCGGCATCCATGGCAAGAGCGAAATGGCGCTGGTCGCAGCCAGTGTCAATGCCCTGCTCGACGAGTTTCAGGCGGTCGTCAAACGCATGACCGAGGCCGGTGCGCATGCCTCAAGTGCCTCCGACCAGCTCTCGCACTCGATCGCCAACGCCGCCGACGCGCTCGCACAGCAGAACGAGGCCACCTCGTCGATGGCCGCTGCCGTCGAGCAGATGTCGGTCAGCGTCACCCACGTTTCCGAATCGTCGGCGTCGGCGCAGAGCATCGCGCAGGATTCGGCAAAGAACGCGACGACAGGTGGCGAAGTCATCGAAAAGACCGTGCAGGACATCGGGCGGATCGCCGAGCTGGTGCAGGGCGCTTCGCAGGCGGTCGAGGAACTCGGCAAGCGCACCGACCAGATCGGCAACATAGCCGCGGTGATCAAGGGCATCGCCGACCAGACCAACCTGCTGGCGCTCAACGCCGCCATCGAGGCGGCGCGTGCCGGCGAACAGGGACGCGGCTTTGCCGTCGTCGCCGACGAAGTCCGTCAGCTGGCCGAACGCACGACCTCGGCGACGGCCGAAATCGGTACGGTGATCAGCGCCATCCAGTCGCAGACGCGCAGTGCCGTCGACGACATGCACCGCGTCGTCGATCAGGTCGGCAGCAATGCCGAAGGCGCGCGCGCCGCCGGCGAATCGATCGTGCACATCCGCGAAGGCTCGCTGCGCGTCGTCGACGTCTCGTCCGACATCGCCACGGCGCTCAAGGAGCAGAGCGCCGCCAGCGAGCTGATCGCCAAGCAGGTGGAAAGGATCGCGTCGATGAGCGAGGAAAACAACGCCGCGATGGGTGAGTCACGCGGCGCGGCGGCGGAAATGAAGCGCCTGTCGACCGAACTGCACGAACTGGTCGGCCGCTTTCGCGCCTAGCGCGGCCGGGCGCTGCGCTAGCTGCGGCTCAGCGCACCGCTGATCAGGCGACGGATGCCGCCGGCCTCGAAAGGCTTGTCGCACATCGCCGAAACGCCGGCGCGTTCGACGGCGGCCAAGCGGCCGGCATTCTGTTCGCTGGTCACCATCAGGATCGGCACGGTGTTCTGCCAGCTTTGCGTGCGGATGTGCTCGGTCAGCTCGCGGCCGTCCATTTCCGGCATGTTGTAGTCGGTAATCACCAGATCGACGGTGTTTTCCTGCAGCAGCGCCACCGCCTGCCGGCCGTCTTCGGCCTCGATGATGCGCTCGATGCCAAGCTCGCTGAGCAAGCGGCGCATGTGCTTGCGCGACGCCAAGCTGTCGTCGACCATCAGCACGCGCAGTTCTTCCATTTCGGCCAGATCAAGGTCTTCCGGCGGATTGAGGTAGTCGGCCGCGGCGTAGAGCGCGAGCGACAGCTGCTGTTCGGTAAAGGGCTTGGGCACGATGATGCAGGCGCCCGACTGACAGATCGGATCGAGTACCTGCGGCCGCGTTTCCGAAGAAACGAGGATGAACGGCACCGACTCGAGCAGCGGGTCGCGGCGCATCGCCGTCACCAGATCGGTGCCGAGGATGTCCGGCAGATAGAGGCTGCTGATCACCACCCGGTCGGCATGCCCCTTGTGCAAGGACTCCAACGCTGCCTGCGCGTTGCCGACGACGCTGACCTGGCGCACGCCCTGATTCTCGAGCATGCGCGAAACAAGGTTGGCCTGCATTGACGAAGGTTCGACGAGCAGAACCGACAGATCGTCGAGGGAAGTGGTCAAAGCCATGTTTTCGCTCCGCAAATGGACACGTTTACAAGTGCATGCGCGTAACTATAGCAGCGCTCAGGCGCTATCCGGCGAGCATGGGCGCGCGGCTCAGGGCGCCGGCTCGGCGGCCGCGCTGACAGCGCCGCTGGCCAGCAGGGCGGCGATTTCGGCGGCGCTGAAACCGGCTGCGGCCAGACGCTCGCGCGTATGTTCGCCGACCAGCGGCGGCGGCGCCTGCACCGCGCCCGGCGTGCGCGAAAAGCGCGGCGCCGGTGCCGGCTGGGTGACGCCGGCGACCTCGACAAAGGCGCCACGCGCCTGATGCTGCGGATGTGCCGGCGCTTCGTGCAGGCCGAGCACCGGCCACACGCAGTCGTCGGTGTCTTTGAATACTTGCTGCCAATGGTCGCGCGACTCGCCGCGGAAAATCTGTTCCAGCCGCTCGCGCAGGCGCGGCCAGCGCGTGCTGTCGTACTGCCGCCCGGCGAAATCGGGGTCGCCGGCGAGGCCCAGACGTTCGAGAAAGGCCGCGTAGAACTGCGGTTCGAGCGGGCATACGCTCAGCCACTGGCCGTCGGCGCACTGATAGACATCGTAGAAGGGCGCGCTCGAATCGATCGCGCAGTGACCGTTCCATTCGCCCAGCGCCTGCAGGTTGAAGAGGCCGTGCGCCAGCAGCGCGGCGCCTTCGCACATGGCGGCGTCGATCACCTGCCCCTTGCCGCTGCGCTGCACGTCGAGCAGCGCGCAGGCGATTCCCCAGGCGAGCATCAGCCCGCCGCCGCCCATGTCGCCGACCAGCGTCGGCGGCGCCCAAGGTGCGCCACCGTGACGGCGGCCGGTATCGAGCACGCCCGAAAGCGCGGCGTAGTTGGCGTCGTGGCCGGCGCGCGGCGCCAGCGGACCGCTCTGCCCCCAGCCGGTCATGCGGCCGTAGATGAGGCGCGGGTTGTGCGCGAGGCAGACTTCCGGGCCGAAGCCCAGACGCTCCATCACGCCGGGGCGGAAACCCTCGATCAGCACGTCGGCGTCGGCGAGCAGGCGGAAGACCAGTGCTTTCGCGTTCGGGTGCTTGAGATCGATGCACACCGACTTCTTGCCGCGATTGGCCACCGCCTTGCGCCCGCCGCCAAACAACTGCGTCGCGAAAGTGCCGCCGCCGCGTTCGAGCAGCGTCACCTCGGCGCCCATGTCGGCGAGCAGCATGCCGCAGAACGGGCCGGGGCCGATGCCGGCGAACTCGACGACCTTGATGCCGGCGAGCGGGCCGCGCGCGCTCGGTTTGCCGGCGGCGGGAGTGGTGGTGTCAGGCATGCGTTTTCACCGATGGTTTGCTAAGTGTGAGCCCCGAAGTGGGCGACCAACTCGCCCGCCAGATACGGACACAGGCCGGGCGGCAGATCGTGCCCCATGCCGTCGACAGCGAGCAGACGCGCGCCCGGAATGCGTCGCTGCGTATCCTCGGCCGCGGGGAAGGGAATCAGCGGATCGGCCTTGCCATGCACCACCAGCGTCGGCACGCGGATGCCGGCGAGCAGCCCGGCGCGCTGCTTGTCGGCGGCGATGGCGATCACCTGACGCATGAAGCCTTCGGGCCGGTGCGCGCGGTCGAGTGCGGCGGCCATCTGCCGGCGGATCGTCGCCGGATCGGCCGGCCAGGCCGGGCTGCCGATCAGCAGCTGCATCGCGGTCATGTGGTCGAGCAGCGCCTCGCGCTCTTTCGGCGGGCGCTGGCGCAGGCGCTTGATCACCGCCAGCGACGGCCCCGGCAGGCCGGCGGCGCCGCTGCTGCCCATGATGCTGGCGAGGCTCAGCACGCGGCCGGGCGCGGCCAGCGCCAGCCGCTGACCAATCATGGCGCCCATGCTGATGCCGACGATGTGCGCCGACGCGATGGCCAGCGCGTCGAGAATGCCGACCACATCGTCGGCCATGTCCTGCAGCGTGTAGGGCGGCGTTGCCGGCAGGCCGAAATGGTTGCGCACCATGAACCAGATGAAGTTCGGATTGGCGACGCTGCCGAGGCTTTGCGTCAACCCGGTATCGCGGTTGTCGAAGCGGATCACCCGGTAGCCCGCCGCCAGCAGCGCGTCGATCAGCTTGGCGGGCCAGTAGGTGAGTTGGTGGCCGAGGCCGTTGATCAGCACCACGGCGGGAGCGGAGCGGTCGCCCGCGTCGACGACTTCAAAGGAAAACTGGTTGGCGGTGAGCTTCATTTCTGACGGCTGAAAGGTGGGCAAAACGGCGTGTTCATCGGTTCCGGAGCGATGCCGGAGGGTGCCGACAATCCTAGCATGGCCGGCCGGGCGCACTATGCAGACGGACTGCTACATTGAGCTGGCGCCGCCGTGTAATCCAGACCCCATGACGATTGCCCACTCCCAGCAGCAGATCGTCGATGGCTCGCCTTTGCCGGTTTTCAAGGTCGGGGAAAACTACCGGCAGGCGCTGATCGGCCGCGACGTTTTGAACTCCATCGAGATTTGCTCAAGCAGAAACGTCGCATTGGCTATGCAAACGAGGTTCCCCGAAAGAACTCGAAAAGCAGTTTTTCAACCGACGGAGAAGTGTCGACCAAGGCCGAGGCGATTCAACGGTTAACCAATCGAACGTCAGTAAACACCGAAGTGCTGCCTGTTAAAATACAGGCATGAGACCGGATTCCGGCCTTTGCTGACGGTCAATACTCTCCAAGACACCGCGTCTGTTTTTAGTAGAAAAGCTGTCCTCGGGCATGTTCACGGGGGCCGGGGTGATTCAGCTACGCGACGTGGCCTTGCGGTACGACAGAGATTACAATTACATGCAGTGGATGCCTGTATTGGGCCTTTCAGGCTAAGAGTCTACCGTATGGCAATTTCGGACAACGACTACAAACTTCTCTGGGGACGCGCTGCTGGGATTTGCTCCAACCCTGAGTGCCGTGACGACCTAACGGTTATCCTTGAAGGCGCGGCAGCCTACAACGTTGGGGAGATGGCTCATGTCATCGCTCGCAGGCCGGGAGGCCCCAGAGGCGTGCCGGATGGAGGCGCCGATTCATATGAGAATTTGGTGCTCCTTTGCCCTACGTGCCACAGGAAGGTCGATAAAGCACCGGAAGGCAATTACCCGGCAGAGTTGCTCTTTGCATGGAAGGCCGAACACGAAGCGGAGATTAGGCAACGTGGCTCTAACCAAAAATTCGACGCAAGCGCCACGCTGAAGCAGTTCGTGTCGAGGCTTCTAATTGAAAACCGAATGCTATGGGAGCGGTTAGGGCCTCGCTCGGAAGCAGCTCTAGCCGACCCCGGTTCGAATTTGCATCTAGTTTGGCAGCTTCGGAAACTTGACACGATAGTTCCGAACAACAGAAAGATCATCAATGCGATTGAAGCCAACAACGCACTACTGAACGGCTCTGAATTCGCCGCATTTCTTGCGTTTAAGACCCACGCCCAAGCGTTCGAAGCTCATCAATACCAAAGAGTCGATTGCTACCCACTTTTCCCGGCCGAGTTCGATAAAGAATTCGCTGTATGACGAATAATGGCTCCAATACTTGGGATGTTCGCTATTCCCACATCGCGTGGTTTGAGCGCCTTCTTACCTCCCACCCAAATGTGCAAGCAGTTTCGCGACATCACGACCTCGTTTTTGAGGTAGATCGGAAGCAGCAAAAGGACCACCTCACCATCTTTTGCTGCAACGAATACACGATGGGTCTCACTATGGTGCATCGTGCGCTACACGAACTCGGTCCTTTAAATCTCATCTATATCGGTGGCGGTTGGTGCGGCTACACGCGAGAAGCTAAGGAATTTTGCCTTGACTCAAGAATCGGCCTTTACGTCAACGATGAAATGTCTGGAGCGCTCTGGAAAACCGACTTCTGGAATTACCATCAAAAAGATAGAGACGGAAATCCGATTTACCGCACTAGAAGTAAGTGAAATTAAAGCGATCTATGGCTTTGGGTCATTCTTTAGGAGCCAACATTACAACGACATCGACATCCTTGTAGTTGCGTCACCATTGTGTGAGGACTGTCTAAGCACCTACTATGAATTTCGAAGCAAGATCGCAAGTCTCGGGTTGCAACTTGGCGTCGTGTTTGACATCACTTTTCTGACCGCACAAGAGTTTGATGAACGACCTCTTCTTGAGATGGACAAGTTAGTAGAGATCTTTCGACGGGCATTTTCTTAGCTCGCACCTCGGCAGTTCCTGCATCCGCAAAGACCGTTTCCGGATGACAGCCCGCACCTCAAAGTACTAAAGGTTGTGTTGGGGCTGGAGAGTCAGGTCGCAGCGTCGGCTTGACTAGAGCTCCAAGCGAGAAAACGGCGATGAGCTTAATTACTTGCCGTTAAACCGAGGCGTCCACCTACTCCACCGTCACCGACTTCGCCAGATTCCGCGGCTTGTCCACGTCGGTGCCGCGCACCAGCGCCACGTGATAGGAGAGCAGTTGCAGCGGCACGACGTGCAGCAGCGGTGAGAGCGAGCCGTAGTGCTCGGGCAGGCGCAGGATGTGCACGCCTTCCGATTCGCTGATTTCACTGTCGGCGTCGGCGAAGACGTAGAGTTCGCCGCCGCGCGCGCGCACTTCCTGCAGGTTCGACTTGAGCTTTTCCAGCAGCGTGTCGTTCGGCGCCACGGCGACCACCGGCATGTTGCGGTCGACCAGCGCCAGTGGGCCGTGCTTGAGTTCGCCGGCCGGGTAGCCTTCGGCGTGGATGTACGAGATTTCCTTGAGTTTCAGCGCGCCTTCGAGGGCGATCGGGTAGTGTCGGCCGCGGCCGAGGAAGAGCGCGTGCTGCTTGTCGGAGAAGCGTTCGGCCCAGGCCTTGATTTCCGGCTCCAGCTCAAGCACGCGGGCAACGGCGGCGGGCAGGTGGCGCAGCGCCTGCAGCGCATTGGCTTCGCGCACGGCGTCGAGACGGCCGAGGCGCGTGGCCAGCGCCAGCGTCAGCAGGTAGAGCGCGGCAAGCTGCGTGGTGAAAGCCTTGGTCGAGGCGACGCCGATCTCGGGGCCGGCGCGGGTGATGAAGCGCAGCGCCGTTTCGCGCACCAGCGACGATTCGGGCGCGTTGCAGATCGCCAGCGAGTGCGCCATGCCGAGGTTTTTGGCGTGCTGCAGCGCGGCCAGCGTGTCGGCGGTTTCGCCCGACTGCGAGATGGTGACGACCAGCGTGTGCGGGTTGGCGACCGATTCGCGGTAACGGTATTCGCTGGCGATTTCGACTACGCAGGGCACGCCGGCGATGGCTTCGAGCCAGTAGCGGGCAACCAGACCGGCGTGGTAGCTGGTGCCGCAGGCGATGATCAGCACCCGATTGACGTCGGCAAAGATCGCTTCGGCGTTGGCGCCGAACAGGCCCGGCTGCACGCTGCGCGCGCCTTCGAGCATTTCCAGCGTCGCCGACAGCGCTGCCGGCTGCTCGAAGATTTCCTTCTGCATGTAGTGGCGGTACTGGCCGAGTTCGATGGCGTCGGCCGAGAGTTGCGATTCAAACACCGGCCGCTCGACCGGCGTGCCGTCGACGCGCGTGATGCGGTAGCCGCTGCGCGTGATCTCGGCGCAGTCGCCGTTTTCCAGGCAGACCATGCGCCGCGTCACCTGCAGCAGCGCCGAGGCGTCGGAGCCGGCAAAGTAGCCGTCGATGGCGCCGTCGGCGCCTTCCGAAACGCCGAGCAGCAAGGGCGAGCCTTCGCGCGCGACGACGATGCGCTCCGGCTCGGCTTCGCGCAGCACGGCCAGCGCGTAGGCACCCTGCACGCGCGAGATCGCCGCGCGCACGGCGTCGAAGAAGTCGGCACCGGTTTTCAGCTCGTGCGCGATGAGGTGAGCGACCACTTCGGTGTCGGTGTCGGAGGTGAATACGTAGCCGGCGGCGGTCAGCTCGGCGCGCAGTGCCTCGTGGTTTTCGATGATGCCGTTGTGCACCACCGCGAGGCCGCCCGAGACGTGCGGGTGCGCGTTGCGTTCGCAGGGCGCGCCGTGCGTGGCCCAGCGCGTGTGCGCAATGCCGCTGTTGCCGGCGGCGGCGGTGGCTTCCACCTGCGCCGCCAGTTCGGCAACGCGGCCGACGGCGCGCAGGCGCAGCAGCCCGGATTCATTGACCAGCGCCAGGCCGGCCGAGTCGTAGCCGCGGTATTCGAGCTTGCGCAGGCCTTCGATGAGGACGGAGACGATATTGCGGTCGGCGACCGCGGCAACGATGCCACACATGAATGAACTCGCTTTCGGTCAGGCGATTGACGCTTCGACGCAGCCGGCGGTGGCCAGTACGCCGCGGAATTGGGGTCGGCTCAGTCTTTCTTCGGCTTCTTGGTCGGGCGCTGCCAGCCGGGGATGGTGGTCTGGCGGGCGCGCGAGACGGTCAGCGCGTCGGGCGGCGCGTCGCGCGTCAGCGTGGTGCCGGCGCCGAGCGTGGCGCCGCGGCCGACGGTGACCGGCGCTACCAGCTGCGTGTCAGAACCGATGAAGGCGTCGTCCTCGATGGTCGTCAGGTGCTTGTTGGCGCCGTCGTAGTTGCAGGTGATCGTGCCGGCGCCGATGTTCACCCGGCTGCCGATCACCGCATCGCCAACGTAGGCGAGGTGGTTGGCCTTCGAATGCGCGGCGACGCGTGCGTTCTTGAGCTCGACGAAATTGCCGACATGCACGTCGGCGCCAAGCTCGGTGCCGGGGCGCAGGCGGGCAAACGGTCCGATCACGTTGTCCGGGCCGACGATGGCGTTCTCGATGTGCGAAAAAGCTGCCAGGCGCGCGCCGGCGCCGATGCGCGCGTTCTTCAGCACGCAGTTGGGGCCGATCTCGGCGGCTTCGTCGATGCTCACTTCGCCTTCGAAGACGCAGTTCACGTCGATGAACACGTCGCGCCCGCAAACGAGCTCGCCGCGCACGTCGATGCGCGCCGGGTCGGCGAGGCGAACGCCCTGCTCCATCAGCCGCTCGGCGATGCGCCGCTGGACGACGCGTTCGAGTTCGGCGAGCTGCACCTTGCTGTTCACACCGGCGGTTTCCCACGCGTCGCTGACCGTTGCCGTGCGCACCGGCACGCCGTCGGCGACGGCCAGCGCCACCAGATCGGTAAGGTAGTACTCACCTTGCGCATTGTCGTTCGACAGCCGGCCGAGCCAGCCGGCGAGCTGCTGCGTCGGCAGCACCATGATGCCGGTGTTGATTTCGCGGATGGCGCGCTGCGTGGGCGTAGCGTCCTTCTGCTCGACGATGGCCTGCACGGCGCCCGCAGCGTCGCGCACGATGCGCCCGTAGCCGGTCGGGTCGGCAAGCTCGGCGGTGAGCAGGCCGACGCCGTCGCCAGAGGCGTGCAGCAGATTGCGCAGCGTTGCGGCGCTGGTCAGCGGTACGTCGCCGTAGAGCACCAGCGTGCTGCCGGCGGTCGGGCTGTCGTCGCCCAGATGCGGCAGCGCCTGCTGTACGGCGTGGCCGGTGCCGAGCTGCGGTTCCTGCAGCGCCCAGGCGAGGTCGGGCGCGTCGAGCGCCGAACGCACGGCGTCGCCGCCGTGACCGTAAACGATGCACAGGCGCTGCGGCGCCAGGCTGCGCGCGGTAGCGATGACGTGAGCGAGCAACGCGCGCCCGGCCAGCGGCTGCAGCACCTTGGGCAAAGCGGAGTGCATGCGCTTGCCCTGACCGGCAGCGAGGATGACGATGTTCATGAGGGGATCGTTCAAGAAGAGGCGCGTTGGCGGCAAACGGGCGAATGCTGCCGGAAACGCCGGGGTATCACATGGAAAAATATCACACCGAGATGACGCCGATCAGCGCTCGTCCTGACCCGAAAGGATCTCGTCGAGCAGCTGTTTGCCTTTCGGCGAGACGTACCAGTGCAGGACGTTGCGGTCGTTGATGCGCGTTTCGAGGATGCCGCAGGCTTTCAGCGCAACCAGCCGGGCGCCGACCAGTTCGCGGCCGAGGCCGGTCTTTTCGGTGAGGCCGGCGAGGTTGCCGTAGATGGTCGCCTCTTCGGCGATGGCACGCACGATCTCGATGTCGTTGTACGACAGCGCGTCCTTCTCGGCGTCTTTTGCCGCCTGCCTTTCGGCGGCCTCAGCCTGCTCGCGCGTGGCGGCTTCGGCAGCGGCTTCTTCCTGACGGCGTTCGATACGGTCGATGCGCTCGATTTCGGGCTGGATTTCGGCGACCTGCCGCTTCATCTGTTCGACCTGGCCGAGCAGGCGCAGCGCAACGTTCTCGAACAGCCGGCGCGAGGCGACGACGTAGAGCAGGCAGAAGCCGCCAAAGACGAACAGCTCGACCGGCCGCGTACGCGAGGCTTCGATCAGGTTGCTCGAAATCATGTTGAGGAAGAGCGGTACGGTCAGCGCGGCAACAACGCCGAGAACGCTGTAGCGCATGACGTCGCGCAGGTCGCGCGAGGCGGCGCGTTCGCTGAGGAAGTAGTTGGCAACGCCGGCGAGCGCGCCGGCGGCAACCATGACCAGCAGGATGAGCAGCAGATGGCTGTCGAGTGCGCCATCGCTCGCTGCCAGTTGCAGCGATTTCTGCAGTTCAGGATTCATCGCATCATCCCCCCGGATTCAGACGCTACTATGCCATAGCGCTGTCGCCGACCCAAGGCGGAAGCAGAGACACGACTCGCGGCAACGCAGGCACGTCGCCGCGGGCGTGGCCGCCGCCGGTCCGGCTGGCGACGGCCGCTGGCAGCATCAGCGCGGCAGCTTGCTGCTGCCGGTCAGGAAGGCGTCGACTTCACGCGCGCACTGACGACCTTCGCGGATCGCCCAGACGACGAGCGATTGACCGCGACGCATGTCGCCGGCAGCAAATACCTTGGGAACGCTGGTGGCGTAGGCACCTGCGCCGTCGGTCTTGGCGCGCACGGCACCGCGCGCGTCGAGGGCGACGCCGAGTTGCTCGAGCAGACCGGCCTTCACCGGCGCGACGAAGCCCATGGCGAGCAGCACGAGATCGGCTTCGATCTCGAAATCGCTGCCGGCGATCGGCGTCGGCACACCGCCAACCAGTTCGACGCGGGCGAGGCGCAGCGCGCGCACGCGGCCATTTTCGCCAAGCACTTCCTGCGTGGCGACGGCGAACTCGCGCTGGCAGCCTTCCTCGTGCGAGGTCGAGGTGCGCAGCTTGAGCGGCCAGTACGGCCAGGTCATCGACTTGTTTTCCTGCTCGGGCGGTTGCGGCATCAGTTCGAGCTGAACGACCGACTTGGCACCCTGGCGGTTGCTGGTGCCGACGCAGTCGGAACCGGTGTCGCCGCCGCCGATCACCACCACCTTCTTGCCGGTGGCGAGGATCTGGCCGGGAACGCTATCGCCGGCGACAAGCTTGTTCTGCTGGCCGAGGAATTCCATGGCGAAATGCACGCCGCCGAGCTCGCGGCCGGGAACGGACAGGTCGCGCGGCTTTTCGGCACCGCCGGCGAGAACGACGGCGTCGAACTCGGCGGTCAGCGTCGCCGCGGCGATGCCATTGGCGCCTTCGCCACCGATGTGCGCGTTGGTGCGGAATTCGACACCTTCAGCCTGCATCTGCGCGACGCGGCGGTCGATGTTCGACTTGTCGAACTTGAAGTCGGGAATGCCGTAACGCAGCAGGCCGCCGACGCGGTCGTTCTTCTCGAAGACGACAACATCGTGGCCGGCACGCGCCAGCTGCTGCGCCGCAGCCAGACCGGCCGGGCCGGAGCCGACGACGGCAACACGCTTGCCGGTCTTGACGGCAGCCGGTTGCGGAACGATCCAGCCGTTCTCCCAGCCCTTGTCGACGATGAAGTGCTCAATCGACTTGATGCCGACGGCCGACGAGTTGATGTTCAGCGTGCACGCCGCTTCGCACGGTGCCGGGCAGATGCGGCCGGTGAAATCCGGGAAGTTGTTGGTCGAGTGCAGCACCGTCAGCGCCGTATGCCAGTCGCCGCGATAAACGAGATCGTTCCAGTCGGGAATGATGTTGTTCACCGGACAGCCGCTGGTGCAGAAGGGGATGCCGCAGTCCATGCAGCGCGCACCCTGCGTCTTCGAATCGGCGTCGGAAAGGTGCTCGGTGAACTCGCGGTAGTGCTTCAGACGGCTGGCCACCGGCTCGGCGGTTTCGCTCAGGCGTTGAAACTCGAGAAACCCGGTCGGCTTGCCCATTATGCGGCCTCCTTCTGTTGCGCAGCGGCTTCGGCAAGCGCGCGGCGGTATTCGTTCGGCATGACCTTGACGAAGCGCGGAAGCGTCTCGCTCCAGTTCGCCAGCAGGTCCTGCGCACGCTTGCTGCCGGTGGCGGCGAGGTGCGCTTCGATCAGGCTGCGCAGCAGCGTCTCGTCGGCGGTATCGAGGTGGCGCGGTTCGCTGGTCGATTGCTCGGCGGCCGGAACAACCGGGCCGAGGCTGACCATCGCGGTGTTGCAACGCTTGGCGAAATCGCCGGCGACGTCATAGACGTAAGCAACGCCACCCGACATGCCGGCAGCGAAGTTGCGCCCGGTCTGGCCGAGAACGACGACGGTGCCGCCGGTCATGTACTCGCAGCCGTGATCGCCGAGGCCTTCAACGACCGCGGTGGCGCCCGAGTTACGCACGCAGAAACGCTCGCCGCCGACACCGGCGAAGAAGGCCTGGCCTTCGGTGGCACCGTAGAGAACGGTGTTGCCGACGATGATGTTTTCGCTGGCCGTGCCGTCGAAGCTGGCATCCGGGCGGACGATGATGCGGCCGCCGGAAAGGCCCTTGCCGACGTAGTCGTTACCTTCGCCGACGAGGTCGAGCGTGATGCCGCGCGTCAGGAAAGCCGCGAAGCTCTGCCCGGCGGTGCCGGTGAGGCGGATGTTGATGGTGCCGTCGGGCAGGCCGGCGTGGCCGTAGCGACGCGCCACTTCACCCGAGAGCATGGCGCCGACGGTGCGGTTCACGTTGCGGATCGGGATGTCGATGCTGACCTTCTCGCCACGCTCCAGCGCCGCTTGTGCCTGCGCGATCAGCTGATGGTCGAGCGCACGCGTCAGGCCGTGATCCTGGCTTTCGCAGTGCAGACGGCCAACGTCGGCGGTGGCTTCCGGTTGATGGAATATCTTGGCGAAGTCGAGGCCGCTGGCCTTCCAGTGATCGAGACCAGCCTTCATGTCGAGCAGGTCGGCACGACCGATCAGCTCGTCGAACTTGCGCACGCCGAGTTGCGCCATCAGCTCGCGCACTTCCTGGGCGACGAAGAAGAAGTAGTTCACCACGTGCTCGGGCTGGCCGGTGAAGCGGCGGCGCAGCACCGGGTCCTGCGTGGCGACGCCGACCGGGCAGGTGTTGAGGTGGCACTTGCGCATCATGATGCAGCCTTCGACGACCAGCGGCGCGGTGGCAAAACCGAATTCGTCGGCACCGAGCAGCGCGCCGACGACGACGTCGCGGCCGGTGCGCAGCTGACCGTCGACCTGCACGCGGATACGGCCGCGCAGGCGGTTCAGCACCAGCGTCTGTTGCGTTTCCGACAGGCCGAGTTCCCAAGGCGTGCCGCAGTGCTTGATCGACGACAAGGGGCTCGCGCCAGTGCCGCCGTCGTGGCCGGCGATGACCAGATGGTCGGCCTTGGCCTTCGAGACGCCGGCAGCAACGGTGCCGACGCCGACTTCGGAAACCAGCTTGACCGAGATCGAGGCGCGGTCGTTGGCGTTCTTCAGGTCATGGATCAGCTGCGCCAGATCCTCGATCGAGTAGATGTCGTGGTGCGGCGGCGGCGAAATCAGGCCTACGCCGGGAACCGAGTGACGCAGGAAGCCGATGTACTCGGACACCTTGTGGCCGGGCAGCTGGCCACCTTCGCCGGGCTTGGCGCCCTGTGCCATCTTGATCTGGATCTGGTCGGCATTGACCAGGTATTCGGTGGTGACACCGAAACGCCCCGAAGCGACCTGCTTGATCGCCGAGCGCAGGCTGTCGCCCGGCTGCAGCTGGTAGTCGCGTTCGATGCGGCTCTTGCCGACGATGTCGGAGAGCATTTCGCCGCCGGCGAGCGGCGCGAAACGACGCGAATCTTCGCCGCCTTCACCGGTGTTCGACTTGCCGCCGATGCGGTTCATGGCGATGGCCAGCGTCGAGTGCGCTTCGGTCGAGATCGAGCCGAGCGACATGGCGCCGGTGGCGAAGCGCTTGACGATCTCGCTCGCCGGTTCGACTTCGTCGAGCGGCACCGGCGTCGCCGCGGTCTTCAGTTCGAACAGGCCGCGCAACGTCAGCTGGCGCTTGCTCTGGTCGTTGATGATGCGCGCGAATTCCTTGAAGGTCTCGTACTTGCCCGAGCGCGTCGCGTGCTGCAGCTTGGCGATCGCGTCCGGCGTCCACAGGTGTTCTTCGCCACGCACGCGGTAGGCGTATTCGCCGCCGGCGTCGAGCATTTCGGCGAGCACCGGGTCGCTGGAGAAGGCCTGGTTGTGCAGACGGATCGCTTCTTCGGCGGCTTCGAACAGGCCGATACCCTCGATGTTCGACGGCGTGCCGGTGAAGTACTTGTCGACGAAGGCCTTCTGCAGACCGACGGCTTCGAAGATCTGCGCGCCGGTGTAGGACATGTAGGTCGAAATGCCCATCTTCGACATGATCTTGCACAGACCCTTGCCGACCGCCTTGGTGAAGTTCTTGACGTACTTTTCGCCCTTCTCGGCGTCGCCGCCGGCGAGTTCGCGCAGCGTCTCGAAGGCGAGGTAGGGATGCACGGCTTCGGCGCCAAAACCGCCGAGCAGCGCGAAGTGGTGCGTCTCACGCGCCGAACCGGTCTCGACGACGAGGCCGGCGCTGGTGCGCAGGCCCTTCTTGACGAGGTGCTGATGTACCGCCGAGGTGGCGAGCAGCGCCGGGATGGCGACGTTGGCGGCGTCGATCTTGCGGTCGGAGACGATCAGGATGTTGGCGCCCGAACGCACCGCGTCCTCGGCTTCGGCAGCGAGCGAGGCCAGTCGCGCTTCGACGCCTTCCTTGCCCCAGGCCGCCGGGTAGCAGATGTCGAGTTCGTGCGAGCGGAACTTGCCGGCGGTGTACTTGCCGATGTGGCGGATCTTCTCCATGTCGCAGGCGGAGAGGACCGGCTGTTCGACTTCGAGACGGATCGGCGGGTTGATGTCGTGCACGTTGAGCAGGTTCGGCTTCGGCCCGATGAAGGACAGCACCGACATGACCATTTCTTCGCGGATCGGGTCGATCGGCGGGTTGGTCACCTGCGCGAACAGCTGCTTGAAGTAGTTGTAGAGCACCTTCGGCCGCTGCGACAGCACCGGCAGCGCCGAGTCGTTGCCCATCGAGCCGGTGGCTTCCTCGCCATTGACGGCCATCGGCTGCATGACGAACTTGATGTCTTCCTGCGTGTAGCCGAAGGCCTGCTGGCGATCGAGCAGCGGCGCCGTCGAGTTTTCGCGCAGTTCGGTGACGACCGGCACCTCGTCGAGCTTGATGCGGATCTTTTCGATCCACTCGCGGTAGGGCTTGGCGTTGGCGAGCGAGTCCTTGAGTTCCTTGTCGTCGATGATGCGGCCCTGTTCCATGTCGATCAGGAACATCTTGCCCGGCTGCAGGCGCCACTTCTTGACGATGTTGGCTTCGGGAATCGGCAGCACGCCGGATTCGGAGGCCATGACGACGAAGTCATCCTTGGTCACCAGATAGCGCGCCGGACGCAGGCCGTTACGGTCGAGCGTCGCGCCGATCTGGCGGCCATCGGTGAAGGCGACGGCGGCGGGGCCGTCCCACGGCTCCATCATCGCCG
This sequence comes from Rhodocyclus tenuis, assembly GCF_014197755.1. Classification (GTDB taxonomy): domain Bacteria; phylum Pseudomonadota; class Gammaproteobacteria; order Burkholderiales; family Rhodocyclaceae; genus Rhodocyclus; species Rhodocyclus tenuis. The sequence goes on from NZ_JACIGE010000001.1 coordinate 354,105, forward strand.
CGTGGTATTCGTAGAAGGCGCGACGGTTCTCGTCCATCAGCGTGTGCTTTTCCCAGGCTTCCGGGATCATCAGCATCATCGCGTGGGCGAGCGAATAGCCGCCCATGACCAGCAGTTCGAGCGCGTTGTCGAAAGCGGCCGAGTCGGACTGGCCGGGGTAATGCAGCGGCCACACCTTCTTCAGGTCGTCGCCGAGCAGCGGCGAGGAGATTGCCTGCTCGCGCGCCTTGAACCAGTTGACGTTACCACGCACCGTGTTGATTTCGCCGTTGTGGGCGATCATGCGGAACGGGTGGGCAAGGTCCCAGGTCGGGAAGGTGTTGGTCGAGAAGCGCTGGTGCACCAGCGCCAGCGCCGATTGACAGCGCGGGTCGCGCAGGTCGAGGAAGTACTCGCCAACCTGGTCGGCGAGCAGCAGGCCCTTGTAGTTGACCGTACGTGCGGAGAACGAGGTGACGTAGAACGCCTGCCCGTGCTTGAGCTTGAGCGACTTGATGGCGTTGGCCGAGCGGCGGCGGATGATGTACAGCTTGCGTTCGAGCGCGTCGGTGACGAAAACGTCAGGACCGCGACCGACGAACAGCTGACGGATCACCGGCTCCTTGGCCTTCACCGTCGGCGACATCGGCATGCTGTGGTCGACGGGAACGTCGCGCCAGCCGATGACGACCTGGCCTTCGGCGCGCACGGCGCGTTCGAGCTCTTCCTGACAGGCGAGGCGCGAAGCCGATTCGCTCGGCAGGAAAACCGTGCCGACGCCGTATTCGCCGGCCGGCGGCAGCTTGATGCCGCGCGACGCCATGTCCTCGCGGAACAGCGTGTCGGGCAGCTGGATGAGGATCCCGGCACCGTCACCCATCAGCGGGTCGGCGCCGACGGCGCCGCGGTGATCGAGGTTCTTCAGGATGAGCAGGCCTTGCTCGACGATCGAGTGGCTCTTCTGACCCTTGATGTGCGCCACAAAACCGACGCCGCAGGCATCGTGTTCGTTGGCCGGGTCATACATCCCCTGCTGCTCGGGCAATGCCCCTCCGGGTTGTTCCCCGACTGCAACCAAATCCTTCACGCTCGAATCCTCACAAGACAAGCCGCGGCGCGCGGTCGCCCCGCTCTGCCGAAGGGCGCGCCAAACGTCAAAAAAGCCGGCGGATTGCCGGCTTGCGAAAAATGGGGGCGACTGCGGAATATACGCTGAAAGTGTAGGGTCTTCAAGATTGCAGAAGGCGCCAGATCGCCCCGGACAAGGCGCTTGCGCCCCCGCTGCAACACTTGGCGCGGCAAGGACTCGGCACTCGCCGACGGCGCCCGGCCGAGGCTCAGATTTCGCCGACGGCGAACAGGCGGCGATGTTCCTTCATCGCGTAGCGGTCGGTCATGCCGGCGATGTAGTCGGCGACGGCGCGCGGCCGGTCGCCGTCGGGCGGCGAACGATAGCGCGGCGGCATCAGGCGAGGATCGTCGATGAAGGCAGCAAACAGCTCGCCGATGATGCGCTGCGCCTTGGTCGTCATGCGCAGCACCTGATAGTGGCGGTACAGCTCGTCGCGCAAAAAGTGTTTCATCTCGCGCTGCAATGCATGAACCGCCGGCGAGAAGGCGACCAGCGGCGCCGCCCGGCGCACCGCGTCGACCGACGGCGGCTGCACGCGGGCGAGGTTTTCGGCGGTGGTGGCAACGAGATCGCAGACCAGCGTGTTGATCATGCGGCGCACCGTCTCATGCACCAGACGGCGCCCGGCGAGACCGGGATAGAGCGCGCGCACCTCGGCGACGTGGCGTCCGAACAGGCCGACATGCTCGAGCTGTTCGAGCGTGATCAGCCCCGAGCGCAGGCCATCGTCGACGTCGTGGTTGTTGTAGGCGATCTCGTCGGCGAGATTGCAGATCTGCGCTTCCAACGTCGGCTGGCCACCGGCGAGGAAGCGCTCGCCGACATCGCCGAGCAGGCGCGCGTTGGCCAGCGAGCAGTGCTTGACGATGCCTTCGCGCGTCTCGAAGGTGAGGTTGAGTCCGTCGAAGGCGGCGTAGTGCTCTTCGAGCACGTCGACGGTACGCAGGCTCTGCAGATTGTGCTCGAAGCCGCCGTAGTCGCGCATGCAGGCGTTGAGTGCGTCCTGACCGGCGTGACCGAAGGGCGTGTGGCCAAGGTCGTGCGCCAGCGCGATGGCTTCGGCGAGGTCCTCGTTGGCGCCGAGCGCGCGCGCGATGCCGCGCGCGATCTGTGCGACCTCGATGCTGTGCGTCAGACGCGTGCGGAAGAGATCGCCTTCATGATTGACGAAGACCTGCGTCTTGTATTCGAGGCGGCGAAAGGCGGTCGAATGCACGATGCGGTCGCGGTCGCGCTGGAACTGGCTGCGCCCGGCGGGTGGCGCTTCGGCATGGCGACGGCCGCGCGTCTGCTCGGCGCGGGCGGCCCATGGCGCCAGCGCCGGCGGATGCACCGGCAGGCTGGCAAGATCGGGGAAAGCGGGCAACTCAATCATGACGGTCGCCTCCAGCAGATCATTCGGCGCGGCAGCGCGCCGCGATGGCGGCGGCGATATCGGCCGCCGGCGCCGCAGAACTCAGCACCGCTTCGCCGGCGCTGCGCAGCAGCACCAGACGCAGCTTGCCGTCCTGCACCTTCTTGTCGTGCGCCATCAGTTCAAGGTAACGCTCGACGCCGAGCGCCGGCCCCTGCACCGGCAGGCCACAGCGAACGAACAGCGCTTCGATGCGCTCGACCGCGGCGGAGTCGATCCAGCCGAGGCGCCGCGACAGCTCGGCGGCCATCAGCATGCCGACGGCGATCGCCTCGCCGTGCAGCCAGACACCGTAGCCGCAGCCGGTTTCGATGGCGTGGCCGAAAGTGTGACCCAGGTTGAGCAGCGCGCGTTCGCCGCTTTCGCGCTCGTCAGCGGCGACGACCTCGGCCTTGTTGCGGCACGAACGGACGATCGCCTCGGCCAGCGCCTGCGGCTCGCGCGCCAGCAGCGCGTCGGTATTGGCCTCGAGCCAGGCGAGGAAGGCCGGATCGCGGATCAGCCCGTACTTGATCACTTCGGCGAGCCCCGAGCGGAACTCGCGCAGCGGCAGCGTCGCCAGCGTGTCGGTATCGGCGAGCACCAGCTGCGGCTGGTGAAAGGCGCCGATCATGTTCTTGCCGAGCGGATGGTTGATCGCCGTCTTGCCGCCGACCGAGGAGTCGACCTGCGCCAGCAGCGTCGTCGGCGCCTGGATGAAAGGAACGCCGCGCTGGTAGCAGGCCGCGGCAAAGCCGGTGATGTCGCCGATGACGCCACCGCCGAGCGCGATCAGCGTCGTCGAGCGCTCGCAGCGATTGGCGAGCAGCGCGTCGAAAATGCGGTTGAGCGTTGGCCAGTCCTTGTATTCCTCGCCGTCGGGCAGGATCACGTCGAGCGTGTCGATGCCGGCGGCAGTGAGCGGCGCTTTCAGCTTGGCCAGATGCAGCGGCGCGACCGTTTCGTTGCTGACGATGACGGCGCGCGGCTGCGCCAGCGCACCGGCGATCAGGTCGGCACGCGCCAGCGCGCCGGCGCCGACGACGATCGGGTAGCTGCGCTCAGCGAGATCGAGATTCAGAGTTTGCATCGGACGGCGGCCTCCCTGGCCAGCAACTGGGTGATCGACTGTGCGTTGCCGCGGCCGCCATCGACGATCAGGTCGGCAACTTCGCGATAAAGCGGATCGCGTTCGGCAAACAGCGTTTCGAGCCGCGCCAGCGGATCGGCAACGCGCAACAGCGGCCGGTTGCGGTCCTGGCGTGTGCGCTCGTGCAGCACACGCGGCGGCACGCGCAGGTAAACAACGAAACCTCCGGTACGCAGGCGCTCGCGGTTCTCGGGCAGAAGTACGGCACCGCCGCCGGTGGCGACGACCAGACCGTGCTCGCGCGTCAGCTCGGCGATGACCAGCGCCTCGCGCCGGCGAAAACCGGCTTCGCCCTCGATCTCGAAAATGGTCGGAATGCTGACGCCGGTTCGCGCCTCGATTTCGTGGTCGGAGTCGACACAGCGATAGCCGATGCGGCGCGACAGCGCGCGCGCGACCGTCGTCTTGCCGGCACCCATCAGACCGACGAGATAGATGTTGGGGGGATTGAGGACACTGTTAGGCACGGCGGCATTCTAGCGTAAGGACCGTGCCGGCGAGCGGGATCGCAACTGCAACGGAAAATGACGACGGCTTGCGCGCGGCGGGCGATCACGGCGCTCGCCGCGCGCAAGCAGGCGCGCTGGCAACGCCGCCTGAGCGGCCCGCCCCGATCAGGCAATCGCGAAATTGTCCGGAGTCCGGCGCGCGGAGGCGGCAGATGCCTGCGGGCCGGCGCCGGCTTAGCGGACGTTCAGCGTTTCGGTGACGATGCGCGGCGTGATGAAGATCAGCAGCTCGCTCTTGTCGTCGATCTTCTCGTTGTTGCGGAAGAAGAAGCCGATGTAGGGCAGATCACCGAGGAAGGGAATGCGGTTGGTCGTGTCCTTGGTTTCCTGCGTGTAGATGCCGCCGATGACAACAGTGCCGCCGTTCTCGACCAGCACTTCGGTGCTGACGTGCTTGGTGTCGATGGCAACGCCCGAGCCGGTGGTGATCTTGGTATTCGGCGTGTCCTTCTTAACGTCGAGGCTCATCGTGATCTTGCCGTCGGGCGTGATCTGCGGCTTGACCTTCAGCGACAGGTTGGCCTTGCGGAAAGAGACGCTGGTGGCGCCGGAGCTGGTCGCCTGCTGGTAGGGGATTTCGACGCCCTGCTCGATCAGCGCCTCGACCTGGTTGGCCGTCATCACGCGCGGACTGGAAATCACCTTGCCGCGACCATCGGCTTCAAGCGCCGAGATTTCGGTATTGAGGAAAGCGGTCTTGGCAGCGTTGAAGAGAATGAACGAGAAGGCGCCGGCGGTTCCTGAGCGCGGCGTGGCGGGGAGATTGACGCCATAGGTGCTGGAGAAATCGGGCTTGGTCGCAATCTGGCCGGTGTAATAGCCCGTCGCCGACAGACTGCCGCCAACCGAGACACCCGTGTTTCTGCCACCGCCGTTCATATCGTTGTAGCCGAGACGCACGCCGATATTCTTGCTGAAGGTATCCGAGGCTTCGACGATGCGCGCTTCGATCAGCACCTGCCGCACCGGCAGATCGACCTTGGCAATCAGCTGACGGACGTCGTCGAGGCGACTCGGCGTGTCCTGCACGAAAAGGATGTTGGTACGCGTATCGACGACGGCGCTGCCGCGCTTCGAGAGCAGGCGCTGGTTGGCTTCGGTGAGCAGTTTCTGCACCGCGTCGGCCTTCTGGTAATTGAGCTGGAAAGCCTCGTTGCGCAACGGCTCGAGGTCGCCGATCTGCAGACGCGATTCGAATTCGAGCTTTTCCTTGGTGGCAATTTCCTCGCGCGGCGCGATGAGCACGACGTTGCCGTTCTTGCGCATGTCGAGGCCCTTCTGCTGCAGGATGATGTCGAGCGCCTGATCCCAGGGCACATCCTTGAGGATCAGCGTGATCGAGCCGCCGACCGAGTCGCTGACGACCATGTTCAGGCCGGTGAATTCACCGATCACCTGCAGCAGGCGGCGCACATCGACGTTCTGGAAATTGAGCGACAGCTTCTCGCCCTGATAACCGCCGCGCGTTCCCTGAACGAGCTTGTTCGGGTTCTCGATGATCGGTTTGACCTCGATCACGAACTGGTTGTCCGACTGGTAGGCGTTGTATTCCCAGAGCCCCTTCGGCTGGATCGTCATGCGCGCGTTCGAACCCTGCTGAAGGACGCTGTACGCCAGCACCGGCGTCGCGAAATCGGTGACATCGGTGCGCTTGCGCAGCGTTTCCGGCAGGCTCAGGCGGACAAAATCGACAACAAGATTCGGGCCCTGCTGACGGATGTCGATACTGGCACTGGGATCGGAAAGGTCGACGGTGATGCGCGCCTCGCCCTCGGCGCCGCGGCGGAAGTTGATGTCGCGGATGCTGTTGCTGACCTTCGACGGACGCGCCTCGGCAAAGTGCGTGACGGTCTGCGTCTCGGTATCGGGCTTGGCGCTCGGCGTCAGCGCCAGCAACAGGCCGCCGTCCTCGAGCGTCGCGGTGTAGGACATCATCCGGCCAAGATTGAGCACCAGCCGTGTGCGCCCATCGACCTGCAGGATATTGGCGCTGCGCAGGTCGCCTTCGTTGAAGTTCTGCAAACTGCGCCCGAGACCGTTGGCGGTGTCTGGGAAATCGAAGGCGATGCGCGGCGGCCGGGCGACGCTGAAACTCGCGGGTACGGCGCTGAGCGGCTTGCGGAAGGCAAGCTTGACGTTGAGCACGCCGCCCTGCTGCGCGACGTTCATCGATTCGATCGCATTGCCGGGTGCGGCGCTGGCAGCGCTGTCCTGGGCCTGCGCGTTGGCGAACAGGCAGGCGCTCGCGAGCGCCAGCAGGAAGTGTTGTAGACGCTTCACTTTTTCGCCTCCTTTTCCTGCAACAGCAGGGTGCTCGCGCGTTCCACCCAGTCGCCGGTCGGGTCCTGGACAAGCTCGCGCACACCGACCTCGGTTTCATTGATACGCGTGATGACGCCGAAGTTCTGCCCCATATAGTTTCCGATTCTCACCTGATACAGCGACCCGTCCGCCTGGATGATGGCGAAGGCCTGCTTGTTGCGGATCATCACGCCGACATAGCGCAGCGATTCGAGCGGATAGGCTTCGAGCGGCTCGCGCGGACGGTTGAAGTCGGGCTGCAGACCGCCGCCGCCACCCTTGCGCTCGGGTTCGATTTTCGAGGGACGGAAGGGATCGAGCAGGCCGGCGCCTTCGTAGGCCACCGGTTCGTAAGGCTTCACCTGCGGCAGCGGCGGAATGCGTCCCTTGATGTCGCGCGTCGCTTCATCCATCCACTGCCGCAAATCCTCGTGATCGCCGCCGGAGCAGGCAACGAGCGTCAGGCAAGTCAGGGCGAGCGCCACGCCTTTCATCATTTGGCTCCCTTCGCGGCCTGCGCAGCTTTGCGCTGCCGCGCCACTTCCTCGTCGTCGAGGTAGCGGAAGGTCTTGGTCACCGCATCCATGGTCAGGCCGCCCGATCCGGGCGCTGCGCTGATCGCGACGTTGTTGAGCGTGACGATGCGCGAGAGGCGGCCGATGTCGCCGGCAAAGGCGCCAAAATCGTGATAACTGCCGGTCAGGCGGACATTGATCGGCAGTTCGGCGTAGAAGTCGCGCAGCACTTCCTGGCCGGGCTTGAACAGCTCGAACTGCAGACCGCGGCCCATGCCGGCCTGGTTGATTTCAACGAGCAGCGACTCGACTTCCGACTTGTTCGGCAATTGCTTGAGCAGGGCGCCGAAGGAGCGGTCGATTTCGGCGAGTTGCTGCACATAGAGGTCGAGGTTGACCGCCTGCGTCTTCTTGGCGACGAACTCTTCGCGCAACTGCGCTTCCTCGGCGCGCTTGCCGTCGAGCGTCTCCAGCTGATCCTTCCAGATGAACCACCAGCCGGCGGCGATGATGGCGACGAAAACGCCGGCGAGAACGGCGATGCGCGGCGCCAGCGGCCAGGTGCCGAAATCCTTCGGATTGAGGCCGCGAAAGTCATCGAGCAAGGCGCGGAAATCGACCGTCGGCAGCGAAACCTTGGGCAGGTCGGGCTTCTTCATTTCCTGTCCTTTGCCGCATCGGCCGGCTTGGCGCCGGGTTTTCCGGCATCCGGCTGCGCTTCGCGCCGGATGAAGACATTCATGGTGAATTCGTTGAGGCGTCGCTTGTCGACGGTCACTGCCTTGATCTCGACCAGTTGCGGTTTTTCCAGCCAGGGCGAGGCGTCGAAGTTGCGCATCAGCGTCGACACACGCGCATTCGACTGCGCATAGCCACCGAGGCTGACGCGCACGCCTTCCTGCTTGACCGAGCGCAGATAGACGCCCTCGGGCATCTGCCGCGCCAGTTCGGTGAGCAGCCGCGTCGCTTCGGCGCGATCACGCTGCAGCGACTCGATCACCTGTTTTCTCGCCAGCAGCGCCTGCGTCTGTTCCTTCAGGCGCTTGATCTGGTCGATCTGCTTGTTGAGCGTGGCGATTTCCTGCTTGAGGAACTCGTTCTTGTCGTTCTGGCTGTCGATGTAGCCACCGATGACGGTAAAACCGAGAAAGACGACCAATCCGGCGAGCACCGACACCATGCCCAGCAACGCAAAGAACTGCTGCCGCCGCGCGCGGCGCTTTTCTTCGCGGTGCGGCAGCAGGTTGATGCGGATCATTCGTCGAACCTCCGCAATGCGAGGCCGCAGGCGACGAGCAGCGAGGCTGCGTCGGCGAGCAGGCTCTTCGCCTTGACGCGATCGGAAAGAAGCATGTCGGCAAAAGGATTGGCGACGATGGTGTTGATCTGCGTACGCCCGGCAACGGCTTCGTCGGCGCCGGCGAGATTGGCGCAGCCGCCGGCAAGAACGATGTGGTCGACCTGGTTGAACTGCGTCGAGGTGAAGAAGAACTGCAGCGCGCGCGACACTTCGAGCGCCATGCTCTCGACGAAGGGACGCAGCAACTCGGTTTCGTAACCGTCGGGCAGGTTGCCGTTGCGCTTGGCGCTCTCGGCATCGTCGAAACTCATGCCATAGCGGCGGGCGATGTCCTGCGTCAGCTGGTTGCCGCCGAAAGCCTGCTCGCGCGCGTAGAGCTGCTGACCGTTGCGCAGGACCGTGAGATTCATGACATTTGCACCGACATCGACGAGCGCGACGATGCGTCCGCGACCGCCATCGGGCAGCTGCTGTTCGATCAGCGCGAACGAAGCCAGGATGGCGTAAGTCTCGACATCCATCACCGCCGGCTTGAGACCGGCGGCCTCGGCGACGGCGACGCGATCCTCGACGCGCTCCTTGCGCGAAGCGGCGATCAGCACCTCGATCTCGTCGGGTGACGAAGGCGCCTCGCCGATCACCTGGAAGTCGAGATTGACTTCTTCGAGCGGAAAAGGAATGTACTGGTTGGCCTCGGCCTCGACCTGCGCCTCGAGATCATCCTCGCGCTGACCGGCGGCAAGAATGATCTTCTTGGTGATCACCGCTGCCGGCGGCAGCGCCAGCGCGACCAGACGCGTCGGCGTCGCCAGACGCTTCCAGGCGCGCTTGACGGCTTCGGCAGCGGCTTCGAGATTGACGATATTGCCGTCGGAAACGACGTCTTTCGCCAGATACTCGATGCCGTAACGCTCGACGCGGTAGCCACCCTTACCATTGCTGGCAAGCTCGACCATCTTGACCGACGACGCACTGATGTCGAGGCCAACCAGGGCACGCGCCTTGGGATTAAAGATGGAAAAGTCGAGCTGCAATTGGCATCCCTTCGCCGAAAAAACCCTTGAATAATTGGTAGTTAGCGGATTTATAGATAATCTACTTTAGATCCTAGCAACAAGCCCCCGGACTGTAAAGCAATTTTTGGCAGCGTTCCGGGCACGCTTATAATGCTGAATCTACGTCCGAATACACGGAAATCCCCTTGCCAACCGCCCTACGCTGGATACTTTATCCACTCGCCCTTGTCGCCGGACTCGTCGCCATCGGTGTTGCACTACTGGCGATCGTTCTCGCCCTCGCCTATCCCAACCTGCCGTCGCTGGAAGTGCTCACTGACTACCAGCCGAAGATTCCACTACGCGTTTACTCGGCCGACGGCGCACTGATCGGCGAATTCGGCGAAGAGCGCCGCGCCGTCGTGCGCATCGCCGACGTGCCGGAAGTGATGAAGCAGGCGATCCTCTCGGCCGAGGACGAGCGCTTCTACCAGCACGGCGGCATCGACACGCTCGGCGTGCTGCGCGCGGCGTACTCGAACATCGTCGGCGGCGGCAAGCGCCAGGGCGCCTCGACGATCACGCAGCAGGTGGCGCGCAACTTCTTCCTCTCGGCCGAGAAGACCTACACGCGCAAGCTCTACGAAGCGCTGCTCTCGTTCAAGATCGAGGCTAACCTCAGCAAGGACCAGATTCTCGAGCTGTACATCAACCAGATATTCCTCGGCCAGCGCGCCTACGGCTTCGCCGCCGCGGCGCAGATCTACTTCGGCAAATCGCTGCACGACCTGACGGCCGCCGAAGCCGCGATGCTTGCCGGCCTGCCGAAAGCCCCCTCCGCCTACAACCCGGTGGTCAATCCGAAGCGCGCGCGCCTGCGTCAGCAATACGTGCTGCGCCGCATGCACGAACTTGGCTACCTCAGCGATGCGCAACACGAAGCGGCACTGAAGCAGACGCTGGTGGTCAAGCGCGACGCCAGCGAATTCTCGGTGCACGCCGAATACGTCGCCGAAATGGCGCGGCAGATGGCCGCCGAGCGCTTCCCCGACGACGTGTACACGCGCGGGCTGCGCGTCTATACGACGATCCTCAAGGCCGATCAGGAAGCCGCCTTCGCCAGCGTGCGCCGCGGCGTCTTCGATTACGACCGCCGCCACGGCTACCGCGGCGCCGAAGCCTACCTCGACCTCGCCGAAGTGAAGAGCGAGCAGGACGAAGCGCTCGACGAACTGCTGCAGGACGTTACCGACGTCGACGACCTGCATCCGGCGATCGTCCTCGAAGCCGGCGCCAAGCAGATCCGCGCCTACCGCCGCGGCGGCGAGATCGTCACGCTCGCCGGCGACGGCCTCAAGTTCGCCGCGCGCATGCTCGACGACAAGGCGCCGCCGAACAAGCGCCTCAAGCGCGGCGCACTGATCCGCGTGCAGCGCGACGACAAGGGCGCCTGGCAGATCGCACAGATGCCCGAAGTCGAAGCCGCGTTCCTCTCGGCCGACCCGCACAGCGGCGCCATCCGCGCGCTGGTCGGCGGTTTCGACTTCAACCGCAACAAGTTCAACCACGTGACGCAGGCGTGGCGGCAGCCGGGTTCGAGCTTCAAACCCTTCATCTACTCGGCGTCGCTGGAAAAGGGCTTCACCCCGGCAACGGTGATCGAGGACGAACCGATCATCTTCCCGGCGTCGGTGACCGGCAGCCAGGCCTGGGAACCGAAGAACTACGACGGCAAGTACGAAGGCCCGATGACCATGCGCACCGGTCTGGCCAAGTCGAAGAACATGATCTCGATCCGCGTGCTCGAGAAGATCGGCGTGCAGTACGCGCAGGACTACATCACGCGCTTCGGCTTCGACGCCGACAAGCACCCGCCCTACCTGACGATGGCGCTCGGCGCCGGTTCGGTGACGCCGTGGCAGATGGTTTCCGCCTACTCGATCTTCGCCAACGGCGGCTACCGCATCACCCCCTTCATCGTCAGCGAGATCCGCGACGAGAAGAACCACGTGCTGGCGCAGGCACAGCCAACGCCGGCCGGCGACGAGGAACTGCGCGCGATCGACGCACGCAACGCCTACGTGATGGACAGCATGATGCGCGACGTCACCCTCTACGGCACCGCCGCGCGCGCCTCGGCAACGCTCAAGCGCCGCGACCTCGCCGGCAAGACCGGTACCACCAACGAACACGTCGACGCCTGGTTCTGCGGTTATCAGCAGACCGTCGTCGGCTGCTCGTGGATCGGCTTCGACCAGCCGAAAAACCTCGGCAACGGCGAAACCGGCGGCACCGCAGCGCTGCCGACGTGGGTCAACTACATGTCGCGCGTGCTGAAGAACGTTCCCGAATCGTTCATGCCGCAGCCCGACGGGCTGGTTGCCGTCGACGCGCCGGGACGCGCCAAGGGGCCGGCCAAGGAGATGTTCTACAAGGAAAACATGCCGGCCGAACCGCCGACAGAACTGCCGACCGGCGACAGCGGACCGGCAGTCGATTGATGATGGTAAGTGGGGAGTGGGAAGTCACTCCCCACTTACCACTACCCAATTACCACTTCCTACTCGCCACTTACCAGATCCACCGCCGCGCCGGCCTGCGCTGATACCAGTCGCGACAGCGCGCTCATCAGTTCGCTGCCGTCGCGCGTGTCGCGCCAGACGGCACCGTCCCAGCGGTAATGGAAACCGCCGCTCTTCGCGGCGACCCAGATTTCCTGCGCCGCGCCGTGGCGATTGACGACGATGCGGCTGCCGTCGGCAAACTGCAGTTCGATGACGCCGACTGCCGGCGTCTCGAAATCGAGCTCGGCGGCCGAATCGTCCATCGCCGCCTCGAAGGCGGCCTCGATGTGTGCCAGTGCCGCGCCGCTCAGGGCCTCAAATTCGCTCTCGTTCATCTGTGCTACCATTTTTTCCTTTTCGGGTTAGCCACCGATGCGCTGCACACCTCGCTGCACACCCTTGAACCGCCTGCCTGCGCGCAGCGCACCCCTCATTCTTGCCGGCGCGCTCTTCGCCGGCACGCTGCTGAGCGGCTGCGGCACGCGCGGCCCGCTGGTGCTGCCGCCCAAGCCGGCCAGCGCGGCCAAGGCGCCAGCCAAGCCGGCAACAGCGCCGGCCACGACCAGCAGCGCGACGAGCACGCCCGACAATCCTAGCACGCAGACCAACAAGGCCGAGACCGCCAGATGAACCCCTTTACCCTGCAAGACGGCGTGCTGCACGTCGAAAACGTCGCCCTCGACCGCATCGCCAGCGAGTTCGGCACCCCCTGCTACGTTTACTCGCGCGCCGCGCTGGAAGCCTCCTTCCGCGAATTCCAGAACGAACTCGGCGGCCTCGATGCGCTCGTCTGCTACGCGGTCAAGGCCAACGGCAACCTCGCCATCCTCAACCTTTTCGCGCGCCTCGGCGCCGGCTTCGACATCGTCTCCGGCGGCGAACTGCAGCGCGTGCTCGCTGCCGGCGGCGACGCGCGCAAGGTCGTCTTTTCCGGCGTCGGCAAGACCGGCGCCGAGATGGAGCAGGCGCTCGCTGCCGGCATCCTCTGCTTCAACGTCGAATCGGCGCCAGAGCTCGAGCGCCTCAATGAAGTCGCCGGCCGTCTCGGCAAGGTGGCGCCGGTGAGCCTGCGCGTGAACCCCGACGTCGACGCCAAGACGCACCCCTACATCTCGACCGGGCTCAAGGAAAACAAGTTCGGCGTCGCCTTCGCCGACGCGCTGGCGATCTATCGTCGCGCCGCCGCGCTGCCGAACCTGGCGGTGCACGGCATCGACTGTCACATCGGTTCGCAGCTGCTCGACCCGGCGCCCTTCGCCGAAGCGCTCGACCGCCTGCTGGCGCTCGTTGATGCGCTCGCCGATGAAGGCATCGCCCTCTCGCACATCGACCTCGGCGGCGGCCTCGGCATCCGCTACCAGGACGAGACGCCGCCGTCGGTTGCCGCCTACCTGCGGCCGCTGCTGCACAAGTTGCAAGGGCGCGGCCTCAAGGTGCTGCTCGAGCCCGGTCGGCGGCTGGTTGGCGAAGCCGGCGCGCTGCTCACGCGCGTCGAGTACCTGAAGCCCGGCGAGAAGCACTTCGCCATCGTCGACGCGGCCATGAACGACCTCGCCCGCCCGGCGCTCTACGACGCCTGGCACGACATCGTTCCGGTGCGCCCGCGCAGCGACGTCGCCAGCGAGCAATGGGACGTCGTCGGTCCGGTCTGCGAATCGGGCGATTTCCTCGGCCGCGGCCGCACGCTGGCCTTGCAGGCGGGCGACCTGCTGGCGCTGCTTTCAGCTGGCGCCTACGGCATGAGCATGAGCTCGAACTACAACTGTCGGCCGCGCGCCGCCGAAGTGATCGTCGACGGCAGCACGGCACACCTTGTCCGCCGCCGCGAGAGCATCGCCGAGCTCTATGCCAACGAAAGCGTGATCGGCTGATCGCCCGCGCTCACGCCGCGGAAGCCGGCAGGCGCCGGCTTCCCGCTCAAGCCTCCGCGCTACAGCACGTAGCGCGACAGGTCCTCGTCCTGCGCCACTTCGCCCAGGCGGGCGTCGACGTAAGCGGCGTCGATGCGCAGCGCTTCGGCGCCGTGGCGGCCGCCGCTGAAGGAAATCTCCTCGAGCAGGCGCTCCATCACCGTGTGCAGGCGGCGCGCGCCGATGTTCTCGGTCTTCTCGTTCACCGACCAGGCGATCTCGGCCAGCCGGGCAACGCCGTCTGCGGCAAACTCCAGCGTGACGCCTTCGGTCGCCAGCAGCGCCTCGTACTGCATGGTCAGGCAGGCGTCGGTCTGCGTCAGGATGCGCTCGAAGTCGGCGACCGACAGTGAATCGAGTTCGACGCGGATCGGCAGCCGGCCCTGCAGTTCGGGGATCAGGTCCGAGGGCTTCGACAGGTGGAAAGCGCCCGAAGCGATGAACAGGATGTGATCGGTGCGGATCATTCCGTACTTGGTCGTCACCGTCGTTCCCTCGACCAGCGGCAGCAGGTCGCGCTGCACGCCCTGGCGCGAGACGTCGGCGCCGTGGCTATCCGATCGCGTCGCAATCTTGTCGATCTCGTCGAGGAAGACGATGCCGTTCTGCTCGACGTTCTTCACCGCGGCGAGCTTCACTTCCTCGTCGTTTACCAGCTTCGCCGCCTCTTCCTCGATCAGCAGGCGGCGCGCTTCGGCGATCTTCAGCTTGCGCGCGCTGCGCCGGCCGGCGCCGAGGTTCTGGAACATCCCCTGCAGCTGCGCCGACAGGTCTTCCATTCCCGGCGGCGCCATGATGTCGGCGCGCAGCGGCGAGGCAGCGAGGTCGATCTCGATCTCGCGTTCGTCGAGCTCGCCTTCGCGCAGGCGCTTGCGGAATTTCTGCCGCGTCGCGTTATCTTCGGCCGGTTTCGCTTCCTCGCCGAAAGCGGGCCGCGGCCCGGGCAGCAACGCGTCGAGCAGACGGTCCTCGGCGGCGTCTTCGGCGCGCATGTGCACGCCCTTCATCGCCTGCTCGCGGCCGTTCTTGATGGCGATCTCGACCAGATCGCGGATGATCGTATCGACGTCGCGGCCGACGTAGCCGACCTCGGTGAACTTGGTCGCCTCGATCTTGATGAACGGCGCCCTGGCCAGCCGCGCCAGCCGGCGCGCGATCTCGGTCTTGCCGACGCCGGTCGGGCCGATCATCAGGATGTTCTTCGGCGTGATTTCCTGCCGCAAGGGCTCGGCCACCTGCGAGCGGCGCCAGCGGTTCCTCAGTGCGATGGCCACCGCGCGCTTGGCGGCGGCCTGTCCGACGATGTGCTTGTCGAGTTCGTGAACGATTTCCTGCGGAGTCATTTGCGTCATGGCGAACCTGCGTGCATGCGGGGCTGAAAGCCCGGAAATCTAGCATGTTCTCGCGCTGCGGGCGATTGTGGCAGACTGCTGGGAATCGCACGACGCAGAGGACAAACGCATGAAAACCCGAACCGTCTGGTTGCCGCCAGGGCGCGTCGCGCCGGGAATGACGCTGGCCGTACCGGTGATCGGCCGCGACGGCAAGACGCTGCTCGCCGCCGGTGTGACGCTCGATCCGACGACGCTCGACCGGCTGACGCGGCGCGGCGTCGAAGCGCTGGCGGTGAGCGAGATCGACGCGCGCGACCCGGCCGAACTCGCGCGCGAACGCGCTGCCAGCGAGGAGCGCCTGCGTCACCTCTTCCGCGGCGAAGGCAGCGACGCGCGCAGCGAGCTGCACGCCGCGCTGCTCGCCTGGCGACTCGAGGAACTGCAATGAACCCGCCCGACCTCGAAGAGCTGATCGGCCACGCCGACGCAATCCCCTCGCTGCCCGAGATCGTCCGCCACCTGATCCACTCGCTCGACGACGATCTGGCCGACGTGGACACGCTGGTGCACGACATCAACGCCGACCCGGCGATCGTCGGCCGTCTGCTCGCCGCCGCCAACTCGGCGGCCTTCGGTCTGTCGGCAAGAATCGATTCGGCGCGGCAGGCCTTCCTCGTGCTCGGCATCAACCGCGTGTCGGCGATCATCCTCGGCGCCGCGCTGCTCGACCGCTACCACGCCGGATCGCCGGACTTCGATGCGCGTCTGCTCTGGCGGCACACCTTCGGCGTCGCCGTATGCGCACGCGTCATCGCCGAAGCCTGCGACGAAGAACCGGAGACGGCCTTCACCGCCGGACTGCTGCACGACATCGGCCAGCTGCTGATGGTCAGCGGCGCGCCGGCGGCGTACGCGCGCGTACTGGCGCTGCAGAGCGAAGACGATTGGTCGGTGCTCGCCGCCGAGCACGAGGTGTTCGGCTACAACCACGCGCAGGCCGGCGGCCGTCTCGCCGACTACTGGCGCCTGCCGCGCGACATCGCCGAGGCGATCGCCGCGCACCACGAACCCGACCGTTTCGACAGCACGCTCGGCGAGATCGTGCACCTTGCCGAAGCACTGGCGCACGCGCTCGATCTCGGCGGCCCGCCGAACAACCGCGTTCCGGCGGTATCCGACCGCGCCAGCGCCCGGCTCGGCGTGCGCTGGCGCGATCTGGTGTCGCACTTCGGCGAAATCGAGGCGCGCTACGACGGTCTGCGCATCGCGCTGGCGCTGTAAGCGCGGTCGCCACACCGGCGCGAGCGCGCCGGTCGCGCCACGCGCCGCCTTGCTTCAGTCGCCCGCTGCCGCGTCGCCGTCTTCGTCGCCGAGCGTTTCCAGCGTGAAGTTGCGGTTGGTGTAGATGCACAGGTCGGCGGCGATTTCGAGCGACTTCTTCACCACCTCGACCGGCGCAAATTCCGTGTTTTCCCACAGCGCGCGCGCAGCCGACTGCGCGTAGGCGCCGCCCGAGCCGATGGCGACGATGCCGAGTTCGGGCTCAAGCACGTCGCCGTTGCCGGTGATGATCAGCGAATGCTCGCGGTCGGCCACCGCCAGCATCGCTTCCAGCCGGCGCAGCGCGCGGTCGCTGCGCCACTCGCGCGCGAGTTCGACGGCAGCGCGCAGCAGCGCGCCCTGATGCTTGTCGAGGCGCGCTTCGAGGCGCTCGAAGAGGGTGAAGGCGTCGGCCGTGCCACCGGCAAAACCAACGAGGATCTTGCCGTGGTGGATGCGCCGCACCTTGCGCGCACCGGCCTTGACGACGATGTTGCCGAGCGTCACCTGCCCGTCGCCGCCCATGGCGACGCGATCGCCGCGGCGAACCGAGAGAATGGTGGTGCCGTGATACTGTTCCATGCACTGCTCTCCTTGCTGCGCCGACATGAACGTCGGCTGCCTTGCCGCTGGCGCTGCACCGCCCGCTGCCTGGTCGGCCCGGCGGAGCCGTCGCCGGCCGGCTGCGGCTAGCGCTGCGCGTTGACGATTTCGGCCAGCGCCGGCACGCCGAAAACGGCGAGCAGCTCGCTGACCAGATGATTGGGTTCGCGGAAAACCACGCGCTTGCCGGCGCGGCGCAGGCTTTCCAGCGTATTGAACAACGCGCCGGCGCTGACGAAATCGATGCGCTCGAGCCGCGTACAGTCGATCAGCACCCGCTCGTGCGTGGCGGCGAAAACCGGCAGATCGCTGAAGCGCGCGTTGCGCAGGTCACCGGCCAGACACCAGCAATCGCCGTCGGCGGCGTTGATCGTCGCCAGCGATTGCCTTTTCAGCTCGGCAGCCGCTTCGGCGTGGGCGCGGCCGGCGCTCGCCGCGCTGGCCGCCGGCCCTCTTGCCGCCGCCCGCGCGTCCCACGAAGGCGGCGATATTTCGAAAGTGACCGCATACGCAATCGCCGTATTCTCGAACACCTGCATATTGCCGATCTGCTGCAGTAATTCGAGCAGCAGCAGCCAGCTCTCGGCACCGGCATCCCGCCCCGGCTCGACCAGCGCCGACAGCTTCTCCGCCAGCGCCTCGGCGCCGACGAAAGCGATGTCGCCACCGGCACGCCGCGCCGCACCGAGCTGGGCGAGCAGAGCGGCGCAGCCGGCGCTATCGCAGGCGCTGAGCGCGCCAACATCGACCGCGATGCGCGGCGACTTCTTCAGCGCGGCGGCGATGCTGACGAGCGCCGGCGCGTCGGCGCCGAGCAGCGCGCCCGACAGTGGCAGCACCTTCGCCGCCGCCGGGCGTTCGCCGCTGGCCACCGGCGCCAGCGCGCCGCGCCAGATCGGCGGCGATTTTTCGAAAGCCTGCGCATAGTCGATACCGAGCGCTTCGAAATCGGCAGCGCGGCCGCTCAGCCGGTACAGATCGAAGAGCATCAGCCACAGTCGCTCGCCGGGGCCGGCGCGATGCGTGCGCACGCTGTCCTCGAGAAAGGCGCGTGCCGCCTCGACCTGCGCATTCGCCCAGAGCATCGCCCCCTGCTCGGCATCGGCGTCGATCGGGTCGATCGCGTCCTCGACCAGCACGCCGCTGGTGGCGTCGGAAAAACTGAAATCGGTGAATTCGAGCGAGTGCGACTCGCTGGCCGGCGCCGGTGCCGGCCGCTGCGTGGCGCCGGCGCTCGACCGCGCTGGCGCAGCCGGCGCCGCCGTGGCGGCTCTTTTGCCCGGGGCTGCCGCCGGCGCAGTGGCTTGCCGGGCGACCGGCGCGGTCGGCGCTGGCGTCGCCGCCGGCTTGCGCGCTGCCGCCACTTCCGTCGGCGGCTCCGCTGGCGCGGGCTTCGCCGCCGGACGCGTCGGCTCCGCTGGCGGACGGACCAGCATTTTTTCCGGCGCTTTCTTGAAGAAGGAGAACACCATGCGCAGTCAGCAGAGCTTGCGGTCGAGTGGGAAAAAATGAGTCGGCGGAGGTCGACGGTTGTAGCACATCGATATGGCGACTGCAATTTGCCGACAGGTAAAGATGGCTCAGTGAGCCGGCGGCTGTGTCCTGACTGCCGTTTGCCCGCGTGTTTCGCGGCGCGCCGGAATGAGCAGCGCGACAGCGGCGATGCTGACGAGCAGGCCGCCGAGCAGCGGCCCGAAGGGCTGGTCGAGCGCCAGCGCCAGCGCGAAGGCCGCGGCGAAGCTGAGCACGCCGACGCTGACGGCGAGCAGCAGCCCGCTGCGCCACGTGCCCGCCCAGCGCCAGGCGAGCAGCGGCGGCACGAAGATCAGCGCAAAAGCGCCCATCACGCCGATGCTCATCGTCGCCAGCGCCAGCGTTGCCGCGACCAGCAGGTCGAAAGCCAGCCGCGGCGCCGCGATGCCGCTGGCGCGCAGCAGCTCGGGGAAGAAGTGCGCCAGCAGCAGGCGGCGCGAGAGCACGCGCAAGACGACCAGCGCAGCGAGCACGCAGACGCTGGCGGTGAGCAGTTGCGCGTTGTCGCTGAAATAGAGTTGGCCGTCGAAGAGCGCGTGCGCCATGCGTTCGGCCAGCGGCAGATTGGCCGCGAGCAGTACCGAAGCGGCCCAGGCGAAAACCAGCAGCAGCGCGAAGAATGCTCCCTGCGCGCCGCGCGTGGCGCGGTCGAACAGGTTTTTCAGTGCCGCCGCCAGCGCCGCGGCGCCGACGCCGCCGGCGACCAGCGGCAAGCCGGCGAGCATCGCCAGCAGCGCGCCGGCCGCCGCCGTCTGCGCGAAAGCCAGCGCTGCCAGCCACTCGTCGCGCAGGCGCAGGTAGGCGCCCAGCAAGGGCAGCGCGACGGCGAAACACAGGCCGGTGGCGAAAGGGCCGACAAACAGCGCGTCGAACGGCAGGGAATCGAGGCCGACGGCGGATAACAGGCTGTCGGCGCTCATCTGCGCTCCTCCAGTGACACACTGGCGGTGGCCGACGTGCCGGCTTCGTTGCCGGAATCACAGCCGGAATCACAGCCGGAATCACAGTCGAATTCGTCGTCGGGCGGCGCTTCGGCCGGCGCATCGAGCTGCAGCACGCGGCCGCAGACGGCGGCGATGAAGCGCGCGTCGTGGCTGACCAGCAGCAGGCCGACACCGTCGGCGGCGCGCCGGCGCAAGGCAACTTCCAGCGCGGCGACGCCGGCCGGGTCGAGGTTGTTGGTCGGCTCGTCGAGCATCACCAGATCGGCCGGCGCCCGCAGCGAGGCCCACAGATGCAGGAACTGGCGCTGGCCGCCGGACAGCGTGTCGAGGCGCAGTGCGAGGCGCGACGCCAGCCACGGCGGCAGGCCGGCACTGCTGGCGCCGGTCAGCGCCAGCAGGTCGTGACCGTTGAAAGGCACGCCGGCGAAGGCCGGTGGCAGCTGCCGCTGGTGCGCCAGGCGCAGCCCCGGCCGACGCTCGACGCTGCCGGCGAAGATGCGCGCGCTGCCGGCGATGGCCGCCAGCAGCGTCGACTTGCCGGCGCCGTTGGCGCCGCCGATGCCGAGGATTTCCCCCGGCGCCAGCGCGAACGACAGCGGCCCGCAGACCGGGCGACGCGCCCCCGGCCAGCCGGCGGCGAGCGCGGTCACGCTCAGCAGCGGCGCCGGCTGCCGACTCACTCCTTCAGCCCCTGCAGCAGACGACGCACGGTGTCGTCGTAGAGCGAGAAGAGATCCTTCGCCTCGGGCGTGCCGCCGACGGTGAAGGGCAGCAGCACCGGTACGATGTGCGTCTGCGCCGCGACCCAGCGCGACGGCGTGTCGTACTGGTAGGCCGGACGCAGCACCATGCGCGCCGGATTGCTCGCCTGCCGCGCCACCACCGCCGCCAGCTGTGCGCTCGACGGTTCGACGCCGGGACGCGTTTCGAGGCTGCCCAGCTCCTTCATGCGCAGCCAGGCCGTCAGGTAGGGAAAGGCCTTGTGCTGCACGAGCACCGGCACGCCGGCGAGCGGCGCCGCCTCCTTCTCCCAGCGCGCGATCGCCGTGCGCAGGCGCGCGGCGAAGGACTGCCAGCCGGACTGATAGGCGGTGGCATTGGCCGGGTCGATCTCGGCCAGCCGCTGCGTCAGCGCCTCGCCGACCTTGAGCAGGTTGCGCGGATCGGTCTGGATGTGCGGATTGCCGGCCGCATGCACGTCGCCCTCGGCGCGGTCGAGCACCGCCGGCGCCTCGCGCATGACGACGTAGCGGGTCGCCTCGAAGTAGCCGGGCTGGCCCGGCTGCACGCGTGCGTTGCCCGATTCGCGCAGGACCAGCGGCAGCCAGCCGATCTCGAGCTCGGCACCGGTGGCGACGACCAGATCGGCGCTGCGCGCGCGCGCGATCAGCGAGGGCTTGGCGTCGATGCGGTGCGGGTCCTGCAGGCCGCTGGTCGCGGCATAGACGTCGACGCGCTCGCCGCCGATCTCCTTGGCCAGCGCCGCCCACTCGGGAACCGACGCGAACACCTTCAGCGCCGCCTGCGCCGGCAGGGCCAGCGCGGCGAACAGGGCAAACAGGAACAGGGGAATGATTCTTTTCATGGTCGTTGCTCCTTGGCTCAGAACTTGTGCGCGCCGTGCGCGCCCAGGCTCATGATGTATTGCAGCCACACCTGGTTGTCGGTGGCATCGGGACGCGTCTTGTCCTGCGCGAACTGCAGGCGGACGCGCGAGAACTCGCTGGCGCTCCAGTCGACCATCAGCGTGTTGCGCTTCGGCGTGAATTTCTCGAGTAGCGGCAGCTCGCTGGCGGCGATGGCACCGCTGTCGATCAGGCCGATCGCCGCGCTGCCGGCGTCGAGCCGGTCGTAGCGGTAGCCGACGCGCCAGCGCGGCATGAACTGATACACCGCCTGCGCATAGAAGCCCGATTGCGTATTGCGATAGCCGTCGCTGGCGCCGTTGCCGGTGACGTTCTTCGTATCGTAGGTCAGCGTGCCATCCTCAGTGCGCCGGAAGTACTCGCCCTGCAGCTTGAGGTATTCCGACTTGGCGTTGCCGTTCGGCGCCCATTTCCAGACGAAGTCGGCAATCCAGGTCTTGCTCGTGCCGCTGAAGCTGTTGTGCAGATCGGCGGTCGCGTTGAGCGGATCGTCGTAGACGCGGTCGCGTGGCTTCGACTGGAAGAACGACAGCCCGGCGCGCCAGTTGTTTTCGATGCCGACATCGCCGCCGACGTGCGCGAACAGCGCGCCCGACATGAAGCCGTTCTTGTTGCGCTCGCTGTCGCTCGCCGGGAAGCTCCTGGCGCGCGCCGCCTCGGCGCCGAACTCGAGGAAGAACGGCGTCGGTGCCAGCCAGCGCGCCTGCACGCCGTCCATGCCGAGTGCGTTGCCGAAGAAGGCCTGGTAGGGCAGCGGCGCGTCGGAGAAGTCCCATTCGTGCGGATGCATCTCGTTCTGGTAGCCAACGCCGGAGAGGAAGCGACCGGCCTTCAGGTTGGCGCCACCGCCGAGGCCGAGCGTCTGCACGCTCGCTTCCTCGACGCCGATCTCGTTCTCGGGCGACACCGCCAGGCGGAAGTTGCCGCGGAACATGTGATCGACGTTGGCCGAGATGGCCAGCTCGGATTCGCCGAGATTGAAGCTGCGCCCTTCCGGCAGCGTTTCGCCACCGGCCGGCATGAAGCCCTGCAGGCGGCGGTCGGACGGGTTCTGCGACAGATTGGTGTAGCTGCCGCCGAGGATCAGCGAGATTTCGGGGTTGAAGGCGGCGGCCGAATTCTGCCGCTGTCCGGCCTGCTGCGCGGCGACTGCCGCCTGCGTGGCGCCAAGCTCGGCGACCTGCGCCTTGCTTTCGGCAACGGTCGCGCTCTGCTCGGCGCGCGAGGCCGAAGTTTCGGCCTGCGCCAGACGCGCTTCCAGCGCCGCGATGCGCTGCTCGTAACTGCGTTTCATGTCGTTGATCTGCGCGCGGATCGCCGCCAGATCGGCGTCGCCGGCGGCGAAGGCCGGCGCCGGGGCGCCGAAAGCAAGGCAGACCGCGGCGCACAGCGCCGTCGGTGTGAAGACTGAGAAGGGGGTGCGCATGGCAACTCCTGCAAATGGGTGCGGATGAGGTCCGGTTGACCGGAGACAGTGCTTTCCCGCGGGAAACCGCCCGGCATGCCATGCGCGGCGACGCCGACGGCGTCGATGACGCGGTCGGCAGCGCAGGCTGCGGGTTGATCAGGTTAGCGGGAAAAACCGCTGCGTCAGGCAGCGGCGGGCCGACGGCACGAAGCGTCGGCAGGCAGCGCTCAGGCCGGCGGGCCGCGGGCGCGCGCCGGCAGCGCGCGCAGCGCGAACAGACCGACATGCGGCGCCGGCGCGGCGAGCGCCGGCGGATCGGCGAGCGCCGGCAGCGGTGCGCTCGCCGCCAGCGGCGTGTCGAGCGCATGGCCGGCAAGGCAGGCGACGCAGGAATGCGTTTCCGCCGGCGGCGCCTTGCCCTGCCAGTGGGAAAACTCGTGCGCCAGCACATGCGCCTGCGCGCCGACCAGCGCCAGCGCCAGCCACAGCGTCAGCAGCAGGCGACGCGGGCTGGCCGCATCACGGCGCAGCGCGTGCAGCAGGCTCATGCCGCCGCCGGCAGCGCTTCGACGCCACCGCAGAACATGGTGAAGGCCTTCGCCACGACCTCGCGCGACAGGCCGTCGACGATGAAGACGAGACGGCTGTCCTGGCACGCCGCGCGTGCCGCAGCGGCAGCGGCGAGTTTGGCAGGGCTCGCGACGGGCGCAGCCTCCGCCGGCCACGCCGGCAGCGTCGTCAGCGGGTAGCGCAGGTGCTGCACGCAATGCAGCACGCGCGGCCGGCTTTCGCCGACGACATTGACCAGCCCCTTGATGCGCAGGATGCGCGCGCCGCAGGTGGCGAGCAGCACGTCGATCGCCTCGGAAAACTCGGGCCAGACGAAAGGCTCGGCAAAGCGCAGCACGAAGGTATGCACCGCCGCGTCGTGCACCGGCTGGCCGGGCTCGAAACGCGAGCGGTAGAGCGGTAGCGCGTCGCCCTCGGCGGCGGCGGCAGTGGCAAGGCGATCGGCGGCAGCGGGATCTGCCGGCGACAGACGGCGACGTTCGGCAGCCGCCGCGGCGCGCAGGCCGGCAGCGGCGCGTTCCTCGGCAGCGGCGAGCCAGCACGCGAGTTCGTCGCCGCGGCGTTCGCTGCCACCGGCGAGGCCGAAGACGAAGCCGGCGTCGACCTCACCGTGCGCCATCTCGCGCAGCGGCGCGCCGGGGTTGAGCCGGTCGAGGCGGGCGCGCAAGGCGTCGATCTGCGCGCGCGGCGCCAGATCGCACTTGGCAAGCAGCAGGCGGTCGGCCATCGCCGCCTGCTTGACCGCCTCGACGTGGCGCGCCAGCTGCCCTTCACCGAGCGTCGCGTCGATCACGGTGACGACGCCGTCGATGCGGTAGCGCTCGGCGAGAAAGAAGTCGCCGCTGATCGTCGCCAGCACCGGCGCCGGATCGGCAAGGCCGGTGGTTTCGACGAGAACGCGCGAGAAGGGCGGAATCTCGCGGCGCAGGCGGCGCATGAACAGATCGCGCAGCGCCCGCGCCAGATCGCCGCGCGCGCTGCAGCACAGGCAGCCGGAAGCGAGCAGCACGACGTTATCGTCGATCTTCTCGACCAGATGATGGTCGATGCCGACGCTGCCGAACTCGTTGATCAGCACCGCCGTGTCGGCCAGCCGCGCGTCGCGCAGCAGCGCGTTCACCAGCGTCGTCTTGCCGGCGCCGAGAAAGCCGGTGACGACGGTGAGCGACAGTGTGCGCGCGGGGTCGGTGACAGTGGCCACGGTGGACGCTCTGCCCTGCTTACGGCCCGGCGCCATCGGGCACGTCGATGCCGTGGCTGGTGAGCCAGTCGCGGTCAAGCTTCCAGCGCACCGACTTGATTCCCGGCTGCTTGGCGACGATCTGCTGCGCCTCGCCCTGGATCGCGGCGAGTTCCTTCTGCGCGGCGACGAAGGCCGGATCGTTGGCGTCCTTCGTATTCACTTGCGGATGGATGACGGCGATCATTCGCGCCGCCGGCACGTCGGGGCTGCGCGGCGTGCCGACGAAAGCGACGTCGCCCTCGACCTTGAGCACGTGGAACGAGTAGGGATACGCCTTCAGCTCGGCGCTGCCCTGCTCGGCGATGACGCGCGTGAGGTCGCGCGCGCGCGAATCGGGCGCGCGGATGAACCAGTCGAGCGCCACCAGCGCGACGATCACGGCGGCGATCCAGGCAAACTTCTTCATGCGGCAACTCCGGCGAACCTGCTGGCTGCAGGGGGCAGAGCATAACGCAGCGCCGCTGGCAGCACAAAGACGGCGACGCTCGTGCCGGGCGGGGCGCAGTCGCGCGCAGCGTTGCGTGTAAACGAAAAAACGGGCGCCGAAGCGCCCGTTTTCAATTCCAGGATCGCGCCCGGGCGATCTCAGAAAGCGTGGCTCACACCGCAGCCGATGACGCTGCTGTCACCACCGGCAACCGGCGCCATCCCGGTGACGGTGTCACCGGAGCCGAACAGCTTGAGGCCGGCGTTGTTGTCATTCCTGACCACGGTGTAGGCGGCATAAGCCGTCGTGCGCTTCGACAGCGCGTGCGTGTAGCCGACCGTCCACGACTTGGCATCGTCGGCCTTGCGCGTGTCGAACTTGTCGTTGTAGGCGACATAGGCGGCGCGGATCGTACCCGCGGCGGTGACCGGAACGTCGACGCCCAACTGCCAGATGTCGAACTTGCCGCTCTCGCTGCCGCCGGTCTCGTTCTTCTGCGTCTGGAACGAAGCCTTCAGCTTGGCCAGACCGAAGTCGTACGAAGCGCCGAGGAAGTGCGCGTTGAGCTTGAGGTCGTCGCTGCCGCCGGCGAGGAGCTTGTCGACGGCGCGGCTGAAGACGTAGCCGGCGGCGATCGGGCCGTTCTTGTAGTTGGCGCCGAGTTCATAGACGCTGTCGCGGGTATCGGCCGTCGTCGCTTCCGCACCCGAGGCGCGGTTGCCGAAGGAGTAGGCCGCGCCGAAATCGAAGCCGGCAAAGTTCGGCGAGGTGTAGGCGATGCCGTTGTTGAAGCGGGTGATCGACGCCTGCAGCGCGCCGACCGTCGCCGTGCCGTTGTTCGCCGACGTTTGCAGCGAAGCCAGCGGCGACAACGGGCCGCCGCCGACACCGCCGGCAAAGGCGGCCACGGTGTAATAGCTGAGGCCTTGCAGGCGACCGGCGACGAGCGTGCCGAGGCTGCCCGACTTCAGGCCGACGAACTGCTGGCGCGCCATATGCGCCGTTGCGCCGACGCCGGTGTTCTTGTCGACATCAAGGCCGTACTCGAGCGTGAACACCGCCGACAGGCCGTTGCCCAGCGCTTCTTCACCCTTGAAGCCGATGCGCGAGGTGGCCAGGCCACCGGAATCGACGCCATTCTGGGCACGCGCGTTGTCGGCCGTGCGGTGTGCGCCATAAAGATCGACGATGCCGTAAATGCTGACGTTCGACTGCGCGAAAGCGCCGCCGGAAAGCAGGCCGGCGACGGCCAGCGCGATGATTTTCTTGTGCATGAGAAGTCTCTCCCCCGATTTGAAAAGCCGGCAACAGGCAGCGAAAGCCCGTGCGCCGGAGCTGACGTTTTTGTGACAAAACGTTGCCGGAGTCTGGCAAGGAGGGAAGAACTCGCGCAAGCGTCGGCGGGCAATGCCGGCGCGCTGCGCGCCAGGCTGTTGCATGATTGCGACAATGCGCTTGCGCCGCGACGCGCAAAAAAAAACGGGCGCCGAAGCGCCCGTTTTCATTCCAAGATCGCTGTCAGGCGATATTAGAAGGCGTGGTTGATACCAGCACCGAGGATGCTGCCATTGCCGCCAGCGACCGTCGGGTTGACACCATTGATGCCGGCATCAGCTGCGTTGTCGTTGTTCAGACGCGTGTAAGCAGCGTAGGCGGTGGTGCGCTTGGACAGCGAGTGCGTGTAGCCCAGGGTCCAGGCCTTGACCTTGTCGTCGTCGGCGCCAGCAGCCTTGTTCTTGTACTGAGCGTAGCCAACGCGAACGGCGCCAGCGGCGGTGACCGGAACGTCAGCACCGATTTGCCAGAGGTCGAACTTCAGATCATTAACACCGGCTTGCGTGGTCTTTTCGCGCTGGTAGGAACCCTTCAGCTTGGCGATGCCGAAATCGTACGACGCGCCGAGGAAGTGACCGGCATCCTTCGTCTGTTCAACAGCCAGCGGGGCATTGTCCTTGCCGCCGGAGTAGACGTAGGAAACAGCCAGCGGGCCGTTCTTGTAGTCGGCGCCGAGTTCATAGCCCTTGCTGCGGTCGTTGCTGGTCGTTTCTTCGCCGAAGACGTAAGCAACCTTGCCGCTGAAGCCGGCGAAGGTCGGCGAGACGTAGGCGATGGCGTTGTTGGCGCGAGCCGACGAGTTGATGTTCGCACCGGCGTACTGTTGCAGGGCGTACAGCGGCGAGAAAGCTGCGCCGCCGGAGATGCCGGCGCCGTAGGCGTTGGAAGCATCGAAGCCCGGGGTCTGCAGACGACCGGCGATGACCGTGCCGAGCGTGTTGCTGCTCAGGCCGAGGTATTGTTGGCGAGCGGCCAGCGTGCCGGTGCCGACGCCTTGGTTCGCATCAACGGTCAGGCCGTATTCCAGGGTGAAGATTGCCTTCAGGCCGTTGCCCAGCGCTTCTTCGCCCTTGAAGCCGATGCGCGAACCGCCGATACCGCCGGAGTCGATGCCGTTCTTGACTTGGTTGTCGTCAGCCTTGGTTTGGCCAGCGAAGACGTCAACGACGCCATAAACCGTAACGTTCGACTGCGCGTAGGCGCCGCCGGAAACCAGACCAGCAACTGCCAGTGCGATGAGTTTCTTTTGCATTGTGAATCTCCTCTAGGTTTGAAGTCGAAGGCCGGAACACGCGTTCCGGCCGCCGGGTCTTACCTCTCTGTGCGAGAAGTTGGCCCGATTCTGGCAAACCGGAGACGGCCGCGGCAACCTCGATCCGGCATTAGCCGCCAGCGCCGGCGAAAACTGTTGCGCTGCTGCAACACCCCGGAAAACCCCGAAAACACCCGCATCCCTTGCCCGCGCAGGCGCTCAGGGGGTTTCTCAACAAGGCCGACTAAGCTTATAAGCGGACGGGAAAAACTGCCGGCGGCACCCGTCCGGCAGCGGACGGCGCTGCCGCGCGGCGAGCTTCAGCGAAAAACGATGGTCTTGTTGCCGTGGATCAGCACGCGGTCTTCGAGGTGGTAGCGCAGGCCGCGCGCGAGCACGGCTTTCTCGATGTCCTTGCCGTAACGGACCATGTCGTCGACCGAGTCGGAGTGGTCGATGCGGATCACGTCCTGCTCGATGATCGGGCCCTGATCGAGGTCGCCGGTGACGTAGTGGCAGGTGGCGCCGATCAGCTTGACGCCGCGCTGGTAGGCCTGATGGTAGGGGCGCGCGCCGACGAAGCTGGGCAGGAACGAGTGGTGGATGTTGATGATCTGCCCCGGATACGCGGCGCACAGTTCGGGCGGCAGGATCTGCATGTAGCGCGCCAGCACCATGGTGTCGCCGCGCACTTCCTCGAACAGGCGGGTGATCTCGGCAAAGGCGGCGGCCTTGTTGTCGGCGCTGACCGGTACGTGGTGGAAGGGGATGCCGTGCCACTCGACAAAGCCGCGGAAGGTGTCGTGGTTGGAGATGACGCAGGGAATCTCGATGTCGAGTTCCTTCGACTGCCAGCGCGCGAGCAGGTCGTAGAGGCAGTGCTCCTGCTTGCTGACGAGCAGGACGACGCGCTTCTTCACCGCCGAGTCGCTGATCTTCCAGACCATGCCGAGCTCTTCGGCAATCGGACGGAAGCGCTCGCGGAACTCGGCGAGGTGGAAAGGCAGCGAGTCGGCGCGGATCTCGATGCGCATGGTGTAGCGGCCGGCTTCGGCGCGCGTTTCCACCGGTTCGACGGCGGCGTCGGCGTGGTAGCTCGATTCGAGAATCCAGCCGCGGTGCTCGGCGATGAAGCCGGCAACGCGGGCGATGATTCCCGAGCGGTCAGGGCAGGAAGCGGTGAGGGTGTAGAAGCGGTGCGGGTGCATGCGGGTCTTTCGGTGCTTGTCGCTCAGGCTGCGGCGCGCGCGAAGGCGGCGTCGATTTCGGCGCGCAGCGCGGCGTAGTCGCGAACGACCGGGTATTGCGGGAATTCGCGGATGACGTTTTCCGGCGGGTGGAAGAGGATGCCGCCGTGCGCTTCGCCGAGCATGGCGGTGTCGTTGTACGAGTCGCCAGCGGCGACGACGGTGAAATTGAGTTCCTTGAAGCGTTTGACCGCCTCGCGCTTCTGGTCGGGCATGCGCAGGTGGTAGTTGACGAGGATGCCGTCGGCGCCAGCCTCGAGGCTGTGACAGAACAGCGTCGGCCAGCCGAGCTGGCGCATCAGCGGGTGCGCGAATTCGTAGAAGGTGTCGGAGAGGATGACCAGCTGGTAGTCCTCGCGCAGCGCGTCGAGGAATTCGCGCGCGCCGGGCATCGGCCCCATTTCGGCGATGACCTTCTGGATGTCGGGCAGGCCGAGCTTGTGCTCGGCGAGGATGGCGAGGCGGTACTGCATCAGCTTGTCGTAGTCCGGCTCGTCGCGCGTGGTGCGGCGCAGCGCGTCGATGCCGGTGCGCGCGGCGAATTCGATCCAGATTTCCGGGACGAGGACGCCTTCGAGGTCGAGGCAGACGATTTTCATTGTGGCTCCCTGATTGATTCCGGGCGTACCCCCCGGTTGAGGCGAATTCTAGCAAACCGCGAGGCGCACCACGGCAGGCGCTGCCACTTCACGATCGCGGAAAACGTGCCGGCAAGGCCCCGGAGCATGGCTCCGTCGCCGACGAGCCGGCAAAAGCCGCTTGGACTACTGGGCGCGAGGATGGCTCGGACACGCAAGGCGACTTGTCCGGATAATGTCCGGACTGTATGATCGTCCAACTGATCGTCCAACAAGTTCATCGAGGAGACAGAGATGCCTGCTTTCAGCCCGGCCAAGTCCGAGCGGATCGATGTCCGCACCAGCACGCCCGTCAAGCAACTGCTGCAGGATGCCGCGCGGGCAAGCCACAAGAATGTGAGCGAGTTCCTGCTCGACGCTGGCATCACTGCGGCCAATCAGGCACTCGCCGAACGTCGGCATTTCGTTCTCGATGACGAGCAATGGCAAAGTTTCCAGCAGGCGCTGGATGCGCCGCCGCAGGCTTTGCCGCGCTTGAAGAAGTTGCTGACGGAGCCGGGCCTGCTCGATTGATCGTGGACAAGTTCGAGCACATTCGCAAGCTCGCGGCCAGCGATGGCGTAGACGGGTTTGATTGCGGGCAGGCAGCGCTGCACCAGTTCCTGCAAAGACATGCCCTGAACAGTCAGCGCGCCAACAGTGCCCAGACTTATGTCTGTTGTGCGCAGGGCCGCGTACTGGGCTTCTACAGCCTGACGGTCGGCAGCGTTGGCCACGAAGAGGCACCGGCGCGGCTGGTCAAAGGGCTGGCGCGCCATCCTGTTCCGGTCATGCTGCTGGCAAGACTGGCCGTCGACCGACAGGTACAGGGCCACGGCATGGGAGCGGCGCTGCTCAAGGACGCGCTATTGCGCACGGTGCAGGCGGCCGAAATCGCCGGAATCCGGGCGTTGCTGGTTCATGCCAAGGATGACGCCGCGCAAAGCTGGTATCAGGGCTTTGATTTCAAACCGAGCCCGACCGACCCATATCACCTTTTCCTGCTGATCAAGGACTTGAAACTGGCGCTCGGCGTCTGACGCTCAGCCCGCCAGCGCTTCGAGTTCGCCCTGACATTCGAGCCAGCGCTCTTCGCCGGCTTCGATCAGCGCCGCGAGTTCGCTGTGCCGGCGCTGCTGCTCGGCGAGTTCGGCGCTGCCGCCCTTGGCCCAGGTAGCTGGGTCGGCGAGCAGCGCGTCAAGCTCGGCGCGCTCGGCCTGCCAGGCGGCGAGATCGCTTTCCAGGCGGGCGACTTCCTTCTGCAGCGGGCGGCGGCGGGCGAGCAGCGCGGCGCGCTCGGCAGCGGCGAGTTCGCGGTTCTGCTTGCGTTCGGCGCGGCCGGCGGCGGCGGCGAGTGGCGGCGCGGCGGCGAGCTGGCGCTGTTTTGCCAGCCAGTCGGCGTAGTCGTCGAGGTCGCCGTCGAAGGGGGTAACGCCGCCGTCGGCGACGAGCAGCAGGCGGTCGGCGGTGGTGCGCAGCAGGTGGCGGTCGTGCGAAACGAGGACGACGCCGCCTTCGTATTCCTGCAGCGCCAGGTTCAGCGCTTCGCGCATTTCGAGGTCGAGGTGGTTGGTCGGCTCGTCGAGCAGCAAGAGATTGGGGCGACACCAGATGAGCAGCGCCAGCGCCAGACGCGACTTCTCGCCGCCGGAGAAACGGCCGCAGGGCAGCGTTGCCATGTCGCCGCGGAAGTCGAAGCTGCCGAGGTAGTCGCGCAGCTCCTGTTCGCGCGTGCTGCCGCCCTGCGCGGCGTCGACGCGGGCGAGCTGCGTCAGCGCCGACTCGTCGGCACGCAAGGCTTCGAGCTGATGCTGCGCGAAATAGCCGATCGAGAGCCCCTTGCCGTCGCGCCGCTCGCCGGCCGGCTGGCGTTCTTCAGTGGGTGGCAGCGGCGCCAGTTCGCCGGCGAGCAGGCGGATCAGCGTCGACTTGCCGGCGCCGTTGCGGCCGAGCAGCGCGATGCGCTCGCCGGGGCGCAGCGTCAGTTCGACATTGGCGAGGATGCGCCGGCCGGGATAGCCGGCGTCGGCGTGGCGCAGCGTCAGCAGAGGATCGGGCGCCGCCACCGACTCGCGGAAGCGGAAGCTGAACGGCGTGTCGACGTGCGCGGCGGCGACTTCCTCCATGCGCGCCAGCGCCTTGATGCGGCTCTGCGCCTGCCGCGCCTTGGTCGCCTTGGCGCGGAAGCGCTCGACGAAGGCGTGCAGGTGCGCGATCTCGCGCTGCTGCTTTTCATAAGTCGATTGCTGCAGGGCGAGACGCGCCGCGCGCTGCCGCTCGAAGGCGCTGTAGCCGCCGGTAGACAAGGCCATCGTCGTCTGCTCGATATGCAGGATGTGGCTCACCGTCGCGTCGAGGAAGTCGCGGTCGTGCGAGATCATCAACAGTGTGCCGGGGTAGGCGCGCAGCCAGGCTTCGAGCCAGAGCACGGCGTCGAGGTCGAGGTGGTTGGTCGGTTCGTCGAGCAGCAAGAGGTCGGCGCGGCGCATCAGCGCGCGCGCGAGGTTGAGGCGAACGCGCCAGCCGCCGGAGAATTCGGCGACCGGCCGGGCGAAATCGGCGTCGCTGAAACCGAGGCCGTGCAGCAGTTCGGCAGCACGGGCGCGCGCCGCGTAACCGCCGATGTCGGCAAGGCGTGCGTGCAAGGCGCCGATTATTTCACCCACGTCCTCGCCAGCACCGGCGGCTTCGGCCAGCGCCAGTTCGGCCTCGATCGCGGCAAGTTCGCTGTCGCCGGAAAGAACGAAGTCGAGCGCCGGATCGGGTAGCGCCGGCGTGTCCTGCGCGACATGCGCGATGCGCCAGCTGGCCGGCCAGTCGAGATCGCCGGCCTCGGCGTGCAGGCCGCCGGTGAACAGCGCGAGGAACGAGGACTTGCCGCAGCCGTTGGCGCCGGTCAGGCCGATCTTCCAGCCGGGACCGATCTGCAGCGAGGCATCGGCGACGAGCGGTTCGCCGGCACGGGCGAAAGTGAGACGACGGAGGGAGATCATGGGCAGGCCGGCTGGCGCGGGAAGCGTAAAGTGGCTATTTTACGGCCTCGGCGCAGCGCTACCGCGGCGCGGGACGGAAGGGATACAGCGAATGGCGGAAATGGAAGGCTTGGCACAGCGGCAAGAACTCTCGCAGCAGGGACGCTGGCGCCTGCGCGCGCTGGCGCTGGGCGCCTGCGCGCTGTGCCTCGGCGGACTGGCGCTGCCGACGGTCAGCGTCGCCGCCGCTGAGGCGGCGAAGATCGATTTTGCCTTGCCGCAGACGGTCGAGGAGTCGGAGGCGCTGAAGGCGCGCGCGGATGCGCTGCACGCCGAAGCCGACCGGCTGAACGCCATCGCGCAACAGCAGTGCTACCAGAAGTTCCTGGTCAACGCCTGCCTCGACGACGCTAAGAAGGCCTACAACCGCCTTAATCTGCAGGCAAGGCCGCTGGAGCAGGCGGTACGCGATTTCGAGCGCGCGCAACGACAGGCTGACGCCGACGCGAAAGAGACGAAGCGCGCCGCCGACGCGCTGAGTCGGGAGAAGGAGCAGCGCGAGCAGGCCGAGCGTTATCGCGCCGACGAAGCGCGACGAGCCGCCGAACGCGAGCAGAAAATCGCGGCCAAGGCCGCGCAGGCCGAGGCCGGCCAGCGCAAGACGGCCGCCGAAGAGGCCGATCGGCGCGAACGCGACGCCGATCGCGCCAAACGCAAAGCCGAGCGCGACGCAAAAAAGGCGGGAAACGCTGCCGACGGCAAGAGCGGCAGACAGGGCGTTCAGTAAGAACGCGCGGCGGCCGGGCAGCGGCACGCCGCAATCGCCCGGCGCAGCGAGACGACTAATTCTTGAAACGGATCGGCCCGGCCTTCTCGGGGAAGAGCGCGCGGCGGTCGGCGTAGTAGTTGGCGATCACTGCGAGATCGGCTTCTTCGTTGCCGGTCAGCGTGATCCAGCGACCGATGCCGACCTCGCGCCGGCCGTAGTCGATCAGCCCGAGCCCGACCGGAACGCCGGCGGCGAGCGCCAGCCGGTAGAAGCCCGATTTCCAGTGGTCGGTCCGGCTGCGCGTGCCTTCGGGCGTGATCACCATGTGGAAGCTGTCGCGCCGGGCAAATTCGGCGAGCAACTGCTCGGTCATTCCGGTGCGCTCACGGCGATTGATCGGCACGCCGCCGACGCGCAGGTAGAAGCCGCGCAGCGGCCAGCGGAACAGCGTGTCCTTGCCCGCCCAGTGCATGAAAACGCCCGAACTGATGCGAAAGAGCAGGCCGAGCGGGAAATCCCAGTTCGAGGTGTGCGGGTAGACGATGACCACCGACTTCGGTCCGGGCGGCGGCGCGAACACCGTCCGCCAGCCGACCAGCCGCAGGATGAAGACGCATAAACGGGGCAGCATGGTGTCTGGTGAGTTGGAAGTATCACTCACCAGATCAGTCGATGCCGCGGCTGGCGAGGAATTCCTCGTAGGTGCCGGGGTAATTCACGTGCTTGCCGTCCATGCGCACTTCGAGGATGCGCGTCGCCAGCGAGGAGACGAACTCGCGGTCGTGCGAGACGAAGACC
Source organism: Rhodocyclus tenuis (assembly GCF_014197755.1). GTDB lineage: Bacteria > Pseudomonadota > Gammaproteobacteria > Burkholderiales > Rhodocyclaceae > Rhodocyclus > Rhodocyclus tenuis. Next base: position 387,871 of record NZ_JACIGE010000001.1, read on the forward strand.
AGCGTTCCCTTGAACTTCTCGAGCGCGGTATTGAGCGACTCGATCGATTCCATGTCGAGGTGGTTGGTCGGCTCGTCGAGGATGAGCACGTTGTTCTTGGTCAGCATCAGCTTGCCGAAGATCATGCGCCCCTGTTCGCCGCCGGAAATGACCTTGACCGACTTCTTCACGTCGTCGCCGGAGAAGAGCAGACGGCCGAGCGTGCCGCGGATCAGCGTCTCGACCTCGTCGCCTTCGCTGGCGTTGTCGCGCGCGTAGCTGGCAATCCAGTCGGTGAGGTTGACGTCGCTCCTGAAATCGTCGGCGTGGTCCTGCGCGTAATAGCCGCGCTTGGCCTTTTCGGTCCACTTGATGCTGCCGAACTGCGGCTGCAGTTCGCCCATCAGCAACTTCAGGAAGGTAGTCTTGCCGACGCCGTTCTCGCCGATGATGGCGACGCGGTCGCCGGCGTTGAGCGTGAAGTTGAAGTTGTTGAACAGCTTGCGCTCGCCGCCCTCGTAGGCAAAAGTCAGGCTGTCGATCTCGGCCGCCTGGCGGTGCAGCTTTTCCTTCTCGTCGTAATCGAAACGGATCCACGGGTACTGGCGCGACGAGGGCTTGACGTCTTCGGGCTTGAGCTTGTCGATCAGCTTCAGGCGTGAGGTTGCCTGCTTGGCCTTGGAGGCGTTGGCCGAGAAGCGGCGGACGAAGGTCTGCAGTTCGGCGATGCGTTCCTTGGCCTTGGCGTTGGCGTTCTGCTGCCGCTCGCGCGCCTGCGTCGACGCTTCCATGAAGTCGTCGTAGTTGCCCGGATAGATGGTGATCCTGCCGTAGTCCAGGTCGGCCATGTGCGTACAGACCTGGTTGAGGAAGTGGCGGTCGTGCGAAATGATGATCATCGTGCTGTCGCGCTCGTTGATCACGTTTTCCAGCCAGCGGATGGTGTCGATGTCGAGGTTGTTGGTCGGTTCGTCGAGCAGCAGGATGTCGGGGTTGGCGAACAGCGCCTGCACCAGCAGCACGCGCAGCTTCCAGCCCGGTGCGACCTCGCTCATCGGGCCGAAGTGCTGTTCGGCCGGAATGCCGACGCCGAGCAGCAGTTCGCCGGCGCGCGCTTCGGCGGTATAGCCGTCGTACTCGGCGAACTTCGCCTCGAGTTCGGCGGCGTGCATGTAGTCGTCTTCGCTCGCTTCGGGGTTGGCGTAGATGGCGTCCTTCTCGCTCATGCACGCCCACATTTCCTCGTGGCCCATGAGCACGACGTCGATGACGCGGCGGTCTTCATAGGCAAACTGGTCCTGGCGCAGATAGGCCATGCGCTCGTGCGCGTCCTTGGCGACGTTGCCGGCGCTCTGCTCGAGCTCGCCGGCAAGGATCTTCATGAAGGTCGATTTGCCGGCGCCGTTGGCACCGATCAGACCGTAGCGATAGCCCTCGCCAAACTTGATCGAGACGTTCTCGAACAGCGGTTTTGCCCCGAACTGCATGGTGATGTTGTTGGCGACGAGCACGGTAAACCCCGGAAAGATCAGCGTTTCAGAAGGGGCGTTATTGTACCCGAGGCCAGCACGAGCGGGGCGACGCTTAATGCGCGAGCGCCGGGCAGCGCGGCGCAAAAAAAACGGGCGCCCGGAGGCGCCCGCAAGAGGACTTCGCTGCTAGAGGAGTGAAACTCAGTGGTGGTAAGCCTGTTCGCCGTGCGAGGTGATGTCGAGACCTTCGCGTTCCTGTTCTTCCGGAACACGCAGACCGATCACCAGATCGACGACCTTGTAAGCCACCAGCGAGACGAGGCCGGACCAGACGATGACGGTTCCGACACCCCACAGCTGGCTCATCACTTGTGCGCCCATGTCATACGGGGCGACCGCGTTGGCAACGTAGTCATAGACACCGGTACCGCCGAGCGACGGGTCGCAGAAGACGCCGGTGAGGATGGCGCCGAGCATGCCGCCGATGCCATGCACGCCGAACACGTCGAGCGAGTCGTCGGCGCCGAGCAGGCGCTTCAGGCCATTGACGCCCCACAGGCAGACGACGCCGGCCAGCAGGCCGATGGCGATGCCGCCGCCGACACCGACGAAGCCGGCCGCCGGGGTGATCGCCACCAGACCGGCAACCGCGCCGGAAGCAGCGCCGAGCATCGAAGGCTTGCCCTTGAGCGCCCATTCAGCCGCCATCCACGACAGCGCTGCGCAGGCCGTCGCCACCCAGGTGTTGACCAGGGCGAGGGCTGCACCACCGGAAGCTTCGAGTGCCGAACCGGCGTTGAAGCCGAACCAGCCGAACCACAGCAGCGAGGCACCGATCATGGTGAAGGTGAGGCTGTGCGGCGCCATCGATTCGCGACCGTAGCCGATGCGCTTGCCGATCACGTAGGCACCGACCAGACCGGCCATGGCGGCGTTGATATGCACCACGGTACCGCCGGCGAAGTCGAGCGCGCCCTTCTGGAAGAGGAAGCCTGCCGTTGCGCCGGCTGCTTCACCCGCGGCAGCGTCGATGTAGGCATCCGGACCCGCCCAGTACCAGACCATGTGTGCCATCGGCAGGTAGGAGAAGGTGAACCAGATGACCATGAAGGCGAGCACGGCGATGAACTTGGCACGTTCGGCGAAGGAGCCGACGATCAGCGCGCAGGTAATTGCCGCGAAGGCGCCCTGGAAGACGACGTAGGCCAGTTCGGAGATGCCGACGCCCTTGCTGAAGGTCGCCGCGATCGAATCGACCGTGATGCCTTTCAGGAACAGCTTGTCGAGCGAGCCGAAGAAGGCCGACCCCTCGGTGAAGGCCACCGAGTAGCCATAAACGGCCCACAGTACGGTAACCAGCGAGAAGGTGACAAAAACCTGCATCAGCACCGAGAGCATGTTCTTCGAGCGAACGAGACCGCCGTAGAACAGTGCCACGCCGGGAATCGTCATGAGGATGACGAGCACCGCGCACAACATGACCCAGGCGTTGTCGCCCTTGTTGACGGTCGGTGGCGGCGGCGCATCGGCTGCCGGAGCTTCGGCAGCAGCCGCCTCGGCGGGCGCCGCGGCGGGCTCGGCAGCCGGCGCAGCCGCGGGGGCGGCAGCGGCGGGGGCCGTCGGAGCCGCCATCGTCGTTGCGGCTTCGGTGGCCGTCGCCGGCTTGTCGTCGGCCCAGGCCGGGGCGCCGAGGGTAACGGCTCCGAGCAAGGCCAGTAGTGCGATAAGGCGTCTCATGTTGACTCCTCCTACAGGGCTTCCTCACCGGTTTCGCCGGTGCGGATGCGGATGACTTGTTCGACATCGAAGACGAAGATCTTGCCGTCACCGATCTTGCCGGTGCTGGCGGATTTCTCGATCGCTTCGATGACCTGTTCGACGATGCCGTCCTTGACGGCGGCTTCGATTTTCACCTTGGGCAGGAAATCGACGACGTACTCGGCACCCCGGTACAACTCGGTGTGACCCTTCTGCCGGCCGAAGCCCTTGACCTCGGTGACCGTGATGCCCTGTACGCCGATGGCAGACAGCGCCTCACGCACTTCGTCAAGCTTGAACGGCTTGATGATGGCGGTGACCAGTTTCATGTTGGGCTCCTGGACTGGGGAGGCCGCAGCCTCCCCGGTTGATGCGGAATTACGATTTAGAACGTGCGGCTGACGGACAGGATGGCGATGCCGCGACCAGCGTCCTTGGTCTTGGATCCGGTGGTGGTGCCGCCGGCGCCATCGTCGGAGATCGAGTTGCGGATCGTATAAAACCCTGAATTGGCGTTGGTATCGACCCACGAGGCGCCGACGACCCAGCCATTGATGTCCTTGGTCACGCCGACCTTGTAGTCGGTGTAGCTGCCGTTGGTTACGTTCTTGTAGTCGAGGTGGCCGACGTGGCCATTGACGCCCCAGCCGTTGCCGAGGTCGTAGTTGGCCGACAGGTCGAGGTAGCTGGTGCCACGCGTCTTGGCGCCGCCATCACCGCGCGTCGCGAAATAGTCATCGATCGCGTACGAGTACTTGAGCGAAACGAACTTCCACGAACCGCCGATGTAGACTTCCTTGTTGTCGGCTGCGCCGGTGTTGACGCCACCGGTGTAGCCGCGCATTTCGCTACCCGGGTAGTAGTAGTAGATCGCGCCGACGTCGAGGCCGAAATCACCGAAGGCTTTCTTGTAGCCGCCGTAGAAGTCCATTTCCAGGTTGCCGTCGGGGAAGCCGGCGCCGGAGCTGACGTTGGAGTTCCAGTTGCCGACGTAGAAGCCGCTCGAGTGCGCGTAGTCGAAGCCGCCTTGCAGCGCCGGCTTGCCGAAGGTCTGGTCGATACCACGGAAGCGGTAGCTGCTGAACAGGCCGATGTTCGCGGTCAGCGCCGGTGCGGCGGCGGCTTCTTCGGCACAGGCCGATGAGACGAAAGCGGTCGGGGCAGCGAAAGCCGCGAGCAGCGCGGTGGCGACGATGGTCTTTTTCATATTTGACACTCCTCAAACAGAAATGAATAAGTGATACAAAAAGTTCTGCGCGAGTTCTTTAGCACGAGCCGTGCCAGAGAAAAAACCCGAGCAGCGTCAATGAGTTTGCCCGATTTTCGGAGACGGCGCAGCTGAATGCGCACCCGTATGGCGCAGCCCCCTGCGGACGTCGCACCATGCCGGTGCGGCAGCAATGCACCGCTGTGGACGCCGGCCCGCCGCGGCAAGGGTCGGCCCGGGCAGCTGTGCTAAAATCCGGCGCACCCGCAACGCTGCGACAAGCGAGACCTCTCATGCTCGACCCGAAAAAACTCGAAGAACTCGGCGCCCGCCTGAGCGCCGCCATCGCCGGCAGTCCGGCGGCCGATCTGGAAAAGAATGCGCGCGCCGTGCTCGGCAGTTTCTTCGCCAAGCTCGATCTGGTCAGCCGCGAGGAATTCGAGATCCAGACGCAGGTTCTCCTGCGCACGCGCGAGAAGCTGAAAGCGCTTGAAGCACGCATCGCCGCGCTGGAAAAGCCCCCGGAAAAAGCCGAGGACCAGCCGGCTGCCGGCCAGCCCTGAGCCGGCGCACGGCGGCCGGCTGACTTCGTCTAGCCCCACAGCCGCCGGCAATGTCGCTCGCCGTCCTGCATAGCCGCGGCCTTGACGGGCTGACGGCGCCCGAAGTCGCCGTCGAAGTCCATCTCGCCGGCGGCCTGCCTGCCTTCACCCTCGTCGGCCTGCCCGACGCCGAGGTGCGCGAAGCGCGCGACCGCGTGCGTGCGGCGCTGCAGAATTCCGGCTTCAAGTTCCCCGACAAGCGCATTACCGTCAACCTGGCGCCGGCCGACCTGCCGAAGGAATCCGGCCGCTTCGACCTGCCGATCGCGCTCGGCATCCTCGCCGCGTCCGAACAGTTGCCTGCCGGCGCGCTCGACGAGTACGAATTCGCCGGCGAGTTGTCGCTGACCGGCGCGCTGCGCCCGATCCGCGGCGCGCTGGCGATGACGCTGGCCGCCGACCGGCGCGGGCGGCGTTTTGTCCTGCCGACCGACAGCGCGCGCGAAGCGGTACTCTCCGGCGCGCCGGTGCTCGCCGCCAGGTCGCTGCTCGAAGTCTGTGCGCACTTTGCCGGAGAAGAGCCCTTGCCGGCTTTGCAGCGTGACGCGGCAACGACCGTTGCCATCGACTACCCGGATCTCGCTGATGTGCGCGGCCAGACGCGCGCCCGGCGCGTGCTCGAAATCGCCGCCGCCGGGCGGCATTCGCTGCTGCTCGCCGGACCGCCCGGCGCCGGCAAGTCGATGCTCGCCGCGCGCCTGCCCGGCCTGCTGCCGCCGCTTGCTGCCGACGAGGCACTCGAGTCGGCAGCGCTGCTGTCACTGGCCGGGCAGTTCCGCCCGGAAAATTTCCGCCAGCACCCCTATCGCTCGCCGCATCACACGGCGTCGGCGGCGGCACTGGTCGGTGGCGGTGTAAGACTTCTAAATATCTGCGACGGTTCACATAACGATGCAAATAGGGCAAATTAACTGCGAATATGACCCTTACAGCAATTTATGGCCGTCAAAATCGAAGACTTCAGGTTCGACGACAAACCATGGCGCATCACTTGGCTCGGACGGCTTGTTTATCCCCCTTCTTCGCGTACTGAGCCCCGCATCACCGTCCACCTTACTGAACTCCTCCCGGAGTTTGGAGACCCGTTCTCCGCAGACTCTCAGCCAAAGTCACCGAGGTACAAGCAGGTAGCGGTAAAGGTCGGTTTCATCCCCTTTCTCAAGATAGGGTCAGTTTGGCTCGAAGGAGTGCGAGTGCCGGCTCAGTCGAGAGAGGTCGAATGCACCTTGGTACACGAGAAATGCCAACTGGTCCGCTTCGATAGCAAAGTCCGGATTGGGAACACTTGGGAGCCAATATTTGCTCCAAATAGGTACCGAGTTGGGCTTGACGCACTAACTGAGGTCAATAGCTCGTGGGTTGTGCTTCTACACGATCCGACGCCCGCCATTCGCCTCCTCGTGATACCTGCGACTACGTTATTCCAGCGGGCGATGGCCACATCCCCGAAAGCTGTCCGTCGTCTCGTCCTCGGGCAGTTCGATAAGATCGTCGACCCCTCATCAGCCCCACTTCTCGACGATCCGAAAACGTTTTTTCTTCTCTTGTTCAAGGATTTCGATGATGCGGAAGGTCCGGCGCTAGCCAATCTCATCGCTGATCCTATTGCATCCCAGGAGTACGCTCGGTTCCGCAAGGCCCTCACGATCGAATCCGCGAACTATCAAGGGCGTGAGCAGCCACCGGCCCACATCAAGCTCAACCTGCCTTTCAAGAACCCAGCTCGACTCAAAGCCCGCGGAAAGTTCATGCCATTCAAAGTACTGGAAGGCAAGAAAGACGTCACAAAGTGGGGGTTCTTGGCGACAGATATAACAGACTTGCAACCCAGATTTTGCTTCGACCGCCTTATCGTAGAGCGGAAGAACAACGCCAACAAAGGCCAGAATGCAGGCGACCCCGACCTTGCGCCCACGTGGGGTGGCCGCATTCGCTCCCCCGTCGAACTAGATAAGCCAGTTGTCACGTCCGCAGTAGACCCTGCCGATGATTTGGAAGCTGCCTGTATCGAGGAATCCGGAAATTTCAACGACCCTCTCGTTACGATAATTAAGGATCAGAAGTTGGTACAGCAGTACCGATCCCGGGCGCGACAACCTCGTGGAGCCGGAGAGTCCGACGGTACCGCCTCGACTGGCGACCTATCAGGAAAAGGCTCTACAACCGAGTTGGATATAGAAGTTGCTCCAACGCCTGAGATCCCAATCACGCTTGACGTCTTCTTCGATGCGCTCGCGTTGGTAGTCAAGGCAGGCTATCCGTTCGAGACCATTCCGATTTCGTCTTCCTTCCGCCAACGACCAGACAGTGGCGTCGTCAACTTCTTGCCACGGCACATCAGAAGGGTCCGCAGTTGGCATCTAACCTCGGACAGTGCAGGCGCCGCTCCTCGCGGCTATGTAGTTGCTGAGCTGTTCCAAGGAAGTGTATGGCGGTATCTCATCGAGATTCAACGAAAAGGCGCCGAAACACTAGCCCTCCTGTACGTCCGACACTATCAGGGCCAACGAATCGAGAAGCGCGAACTTGAGCAGTTTATGCTCAGTGTTGCGCGCGAGAACGGTTGGGGGGCCAAGGAATATTTCAAGAAATGGGTCTGCATCCCAATCAAACACCGTCCCAAGAAGGGGACGCTGGCATTCTCGCAAGACATCATCAAGCAGCTCTAACAGGGATCAAAATGCTCGCCCTTTGTTTCACTACGGACGATGAGCGTTACCATCGCTAGCTGATGCCGATTAGCTGACTCTTTTCAGCGTCTAGAGGCAGGATTTCGGCCTTAGCTATCTTCCACCCCGCTAGCTCTGAGCTTCTGTTCAAGGCCACATACCGGTCGTTTGGGGGCCGTGTTAGCTAAAAATTCTGGCTCGTGTTATGCCACTCTCTTCTTGAACCCGTCGATCCAGGTGATGACCACGTCTAGGTCTGCTGAGAGCTCGTCAACCGAAGGCAAGGTCCCAGGAAGCTCATCAGACTGGGAGTGCTCAAATCTTGAGTACTTGGTCATCATCTCCTCAACGGTTGAGCAGTCGTCCACGGTAATTTTGGCGAGTGACTTGATCTGCTGCGTCTGTACTGACCGCCGGAAGCGTTCAACGAGCCCGTTCAGGAGGATTTTTTCCACGGTCCGTTCGATGAGGATACGGAAATCGCCGCAAGCGGCTTTCAATGCGGCGTCGTAGGCCCCGCCATCACCGGTGTCCGCATGCTTGCGGATCTGCGGAAGCTTTTGATCACGGATGACGATGAAACCCTTGTCAGGTTTTCCATGCCGGACATCCAGAGTGTCCACCATGCCCACATTAGGTCCGACGCGCCGCAGCGTATTGATCGAAAGGGCAACACTTTTCCCGGCCGCTTCTTCAATGAGGGCGAGCAGCGAAAGACGGTGGGTGAAGACGATGACCTGCCGGGATTTTGCCAATTCAACTAGACGTTCCACGACCCGCTCTTCAAATTCTTGATCGAGCGATGAGACCGGATCGTCAAAGACAAACGGTGTGGGCTGGCCGGAACCGGTAATGTCAGCAAGGAATGCGGACAGTGCGACGATTCGGTTTTCGCCTTCGCTCAGAATCTCACCGGCACTAGTTTCCTTCGACGCGCCCATGATGGCGAGCTTGAAGCTCACTTTTCCTTTACCTTCTGAAACCGGAACCGGCTCCACCTTCAGGCGGCTTCCTCCCAGCGTTTTGAGCTCCGCGACGAAACGGTCCCGGTAGCCAGTGGCCAACTCGTTGTTGGCCAGTTCGTTCTTCTTTGCGGTGAACACATTCGTCTTCGTCGTACCTTCGGCCTTAGTCAGCCGCTTGATGGCCGCTAGGCGGATAATTTCGTCGGCCACCGCATTTTTCTGTTGAGAGAGCCATTGACGCGCCTTGAGTTCCTTCAGCTTCTTCTCGAGTTCTGCTTTTTTCCCGTCCTTCGCAAGTTCCTCCAAAGCCGCAGTTTCTTTCGTTTGGGCCGCAGCAGTAGCGTCCAATGCTAGGTCGACTACAGACCAATCGACTTCAGGTAGCGGGATTGCCCCGTCTGTTTTTGGAATGGCTTCGAGCCGGAGTCCGATTGCCGTACGTAAGGCAGATCCGACTGCGGCCGGGACCTTGATGAACTCCATGTGCAAGTCCCATTTCACTTGGTCTGGCACTCGGGGTAACGTGGCTATCGCTGCCGCATAGTCCTTTTCGGCCTTGGTTGCGGCGGATTCCAATCCGCCCTTCACGAACGATTCGAAGTCGGACATTCTTCCACGAGCCGCGTCGTCGAGAGGTTGGTGGCAGAGGACGCAAAGCTTCCCCTCGTCTGTGACAGGGAACGGTGCTTCGGGATAGGCAGTACTTTCGGAATATTTTCTCGCCTGCTCCCACAGCAGGCTCCACGATGCGCCGCCGATTCCATCGAGGGCTGCACCGGCGAATGCCTTCGCAGCGTCTTCGACAGCGGCTTTCCGCTTAGCGGCAGCATCCTTTCTCGCGGCAACAAGCTTCGCAACCTCCGCGTCCGATACGGCGAGCTTCATGGCGTCGTAAGCTTCCTGGAAGATCATCAGGGTCCGTTTGTCCAAACCGAGCCGTTTGATTCTTTCAGCGACATCGTGCTTTTTCAGCGACGTTTCGGTCTCCAGGCGCAGTTCGTCGTCGGTGAGCGTCCATGCGCACGCATCGTTGAGCGCAATCGAGGTCGTGGTGTCCTTGAGTTGGGCGATAAAGGAGGCTGCCGCGGTTTCGGAATATTCCAGCGGAACGAGCGGGAGTTTCTTAGGAAGTGCGCCTTTCCTGTCGCTTAAAAGTGCCGCAACAGCGTCGCAGATCTTGATCATCGACGTGAGAAAACGCATCTGGCGCGTTTCGTAGGAGGCTTCGTTCTTGGAGTCGACGTAGGATTCCGCCACGGCGGTATCGAACACGTGAACCGACCTGAGCTGCGGGAATCCTTTGGAATCGCCTTGCCATTGGAGCAATTCCTTCCCGGCCGCGGTGGAAATGACCACATCGCAGGAAGGGATAGTTTTTGTCGAACTGAAAACGTCGGGCAAGAGGTCCGATTTGTGGCGCGCTCCGCAGGTGTGTTTCAAGAGTCTCGCGTATCCAGACTTGCCGGACCCGTTCATTCCAAAAACTACGGACAAGTCCGAATTTCCGAAATCGAGGCTCGCTTTGTGCCGTATTGCGTTTACGCCGACGACTTTGTCCAGCTTCGTGAGTTTGAACGAAGCCGTACCGACGGCGGCACCAAATATCCCGTGCGGGACTGTTTCGAAAACCGCGCCAGCCACGCCATTGGCTTCTGCTACACAGAGGTCGGCCAACTTCCCTATCTCTACATCCGAGGGGAATTTTCGACTGGCAGCAAGCCGGGCCGCCGCTGTTTGAACCCACTTTGGCCTAGCAAAGAACCACTCCACAAACACATCTTTCTGAACCTCAACTGCTGCAATGGCTTTCATCGGTCTGGCCTAGATAGTAATGTCTCAGGAATTCTATCCGAATAACCTTGGTGTATACCAATGTCGTCAACGGTTCTGATAATCGACGCTATGTCCCGAACAACACAACAGGCAACAAGTCGGCCAAAGCCTCCGTTCGGCTCATCCTCTCTTTGTGTCGGTAAGGTAACCGTTAGCTGGCATTGAAAGAACGAACACCCATGGGAGGCGCAATTTCAGGGGGTGTCGGGCGCTCAAAGTTCCGCGTCTTTCCATCTCGTGAAGTCGAGTTCCCCAAATGAGAACCAGCCGTTAGCTCTTGTCCAGAGATGGTAAGGCGGCTTAAGGTTTTGTTCGCATTGGTCCCACTGAACCGCGGAGTAAAGGTGCCCAACACGCTTTTGCCAGTAGGACACGTTGTCCAAAGTAGGCGTACCTTTTCTGCTGCTGACAGACTCCGAAATGCATGCAACGAACCCCTGTGCAAAGCGTTGCAGATCAGTTGGTTCATTTACGTTCTTGCTCTGATGTGCAAGAGCAACAAGCGGATGATTCCTGTTGGCGGTCGGGAACGGCGTCTCGACTGCCACAGCATTCGTGGCAGCGCCGACGTAATTGAGGAAAAATCCCGACACGCTGAAAGCGACACTCCGCTTGTACATTCCTAAAGGAATACCCCGGTCAGGTTGGGCGGTTGGATCAAAAACCACTTGACCATCTCTAATATCCAAAGCGCTCATGAGCAGGACACTTGATCTCATTTGCCAAGACAGCGACGGAAGTTCCTCTCCTTTCGCTTCCCAATCTTTGAGCGACAGGTCGGGGCCGACGCTAGCGCCCTGTTTGTTTCGTAAGGCGAAAGAGTCATTCTCATCAGCACACATCAACAGTTCGCCAAGTTCGCGAACCTTGCGCCACTCAATCTGCTCGTCGTTGTCGACCAAGGATACGGAAAGCGTTTCCCATAGCGCTGACGATGGAATCCAATCAATGGGAATGCTGTAAATAACAGACAACTGCCAAAAAGTTTGTGGCAAAAGCCCTTTGGAAAGGTAGTTGGTTAGTTGTTTCCATAGCATCCCATTTCCAATATTGAACGAGCTATTAATCCTTCTCCAGCCGGGTAGTTGCTGCGATAAGTTTTGATCCGGAGGAGTCCGGCCGGGAGTTATTTCCGGCTTCAGGTCGCCTCTTGTGTCAATAAGCGCGGGGGACATGCAATAGATACCCGAGTTCCGCCATCCCAGTCGATGTCGGATAGTATCTGCATCAGAATGCCGACCCGGTTCCCCCCCGACCAATATTCCGTCGACACAAACTTGAATGTCGCTGTGTTTATTTAGTGGAAAAGGAGTTGTTTCTGGACGGACTCTTAGTGCCCAGTTTTTTCCCGGGCCTGCGGCATCTGCTATCCATTCTGCCTCGCGATTGTTGAGGCAAGGCAGTCCAGCATCGTCCAGCAAGACAGAATTCCGGATGAATCCCCGTAAATTTTTTGACACTTCGGAAACGTCTTGCTCGAAAGTCTGCGCCGCTTTGATATTGGCTAATTCGAGTATTGTTGGAGTCTTTTCGATCATGACGGGGATCGTCACTATGTCTTCAATTTCCTTAACTTCACATTTCCCGAGGATAGGAAATTCGGTTGCTAGGGCATAGCCTCTGAGGACGGTAGTGAGCTTGACTTTGTCCGTCCATTCGTCGACTAACGACGGCTTCTTGCGTGCCACGATCCTTACGGTCGTGCCGATGGATTGCTGATTACTTCCCTTTCGAACCACGATTAGACCGCTCAAGCCCTGAATTTCGACGACAAGCGGATCGCCCCACTCTCGGCCGTGCCCGTAGTCCTTGCGAGTTTCAATGGTGATCCTGTCCCCCAACATAAAACATGACATGAAGCCTATGCCAAATCGGGAGCAGGGATCAAAATCGCTACCGGTGGCTCTCCACCTCGTCCGCTCGCGTTCGAATTCGGGTGACCGGTAAAAGCTTCTGCCAACTTTCACAAGGAATCTGCGAATGATGCCTTCGTCCATCCCCGTTCCGTTGTCTCGGCATTCGACAACCTCGTAACCATCGTTATCAACAAAGTGGCGAAACTCAACTTCGCCTTTGCTCCACTGTATGCCAGAATCTGCGAAGAGTGCTTGGCGATACCTGAGTGCATCGAGCGAGTTCTGCAACAGTTCGCGAATGCACAGGTGTTCTCCGCCGTAGAGCTTGTCGGTCATCAGCAGACGAATAATTTCATCTCTGGAAAGAGAGAATTCAAGGTTGTGATATCGGTATGAATCTCCATCGGGTTCGATTCGAGATCGATCAACGTGGGTCGGAAGTCGTAGCTGGTAACCGTCGATGTCGCGCGGCTGCAGGCGGCAAATCGAGTGTGCGGCTTCAAGTTCCTGATCAATCCAGCCCATGTAAGTGAGTGCGGCAGCTTGATAAGCCGGATGCTCGCACTTCACAGAAAACCGGATCAGTTCCTTTGAAATTACCCACCCATCTACGGCACGGTGTTTTTCCCATTCAAACAAACTTACGGGAGATGTGAAGTGGATGCTCTTGAAAAGTACTTCGGGTGTGCGTTCACGGTCGAAGTCTAGAATGTCGGCGAGCCTCAGAACTGCAGCTAGGAAAGGCATGTTGATTCGATAGGTCCCGACCTGCTCGTCGTATCTAAAACCTCGGGTTGGGATTAAATCATCCGCAGGAAGCGTGTGTGCCTCACATAGGAGCCCGATCAGAGGGGATAGGTTTGTTCCTTGAGCCTCAATGCGTTTATCGTCTTTATAGCGGGATAGAACGTACTCAGATGACCGCTTTCCGTGCCCTTGACGCAGGAAGTCGGTGAGCATTGCGGTGTCGAGTTCAGCTATCTGCGCGCCCAGTAGCTCTCTTCGTCCGATAGCAACCGTAGAGTCGGCAAGTTGCCTCGATGTCTCCGCGAAATTTGGATGATCGACGCGCCAATTATCCTGAAAAAGCTTGAACTCTTCGGAATCCCTAAGCTTCAACAAATCACTGTCGGATGGAAGCATTCCTTGGTCATGAAAAAACGCCGAAAGAATCAAGAGGGCCAGTTCGATCTCATTGAGTTTCTTCGCTTCGTCACCAAGCACCAGGCTCATTAGCTCTGTGGTTCTAAGTAGGTGACGTTCATCATGAAGCGTGTACTGCGGTGCATATCCGGCCATTGCTTTCATGCGATCAGCAGCCTCGGCACACACCGCCACAACATTCGTAGCCAAGTGTTTTGCGGTCTCTGAATCTCGATTCGATAGCTCCTTCCAGAGGTTCGTCTCTTCGACCCGAGTGACACAGATTGTTCTTGTCATTGGCTGTCCTTGGCTTCCTATGTAAGCTGGGTCCAATTATGCCCGCAGTTCGTATGGGTGACAGGAACGATTCAGCTGTAAGCATCAGAAGGAACGCTACGTTCGCCGGAATTCCAAGTCGAACGGCGAGTAACGGGCGCATTGCCGACTTATACTGGCAATCATTCCATTGACCGCTTTGGCCGAATACTAGACGGACTGTGGTATGACTGCAGCTCGGCCGAAGCTGACCTTGGCCCCCTGGTCAGAATCGTGCGGCAATATGCTGATTACCTGCCGTTCTGCCGCCGAAGGTATCAACATCCAGACGGTCAGGAATGATTGACCTTCACCATCACCGTGCGAACCACAGGCGTGTTGTGGGTTCCGCCCCGACGGCTGTACCATTCATCCTGACGTACTTGTCTCAACCATCCCGGTTAGATGACGCGGAACTGGAACGACTCGTTGTTCCATCTATGCGTCAGTACGGAAACCCGAGGCAGGTACGTCACTTGTCTTTTTTGCACCACCAAGCTGCTAGCACAGCTATCTGTTTGACATCTGCTGCACTAAGCGGGCGTGTTGCCCATTCTGTCGGGTAGGTAATCTCTTCTCGGATGCGAATCAAAAGCGAGTGACTCTCTCCATCGACTGCGAGGGCCTGCCGATACCAGCACATCAAGTATCGCGTCTCCGTCGTTGTCGGACCATTCACTTGTAATCCAACGAAGTTGCAAGCGTAGCGGTCTGGCGGGCTAGCGAGAAACGCCTTCAGGTATGGAACGATTCTCAGCGACAGGGTGCGCCTAGCTTGAGACTTTGAGCGCCTTGTGATGTGACGCCAAGCCAGTCGTGTGATTTGAAGATTCCCAACCAGCGGGTTGTCCCAAGCCTGCGCCTTGAGCGCTTTGAATGCCTCCTTGGCTTTGGGCATTATTTGAGTACTGGACAACCTCCCAACAGTTTGCTTCGTATAGCGTCGCGACCATGAAGCGTAGTCGTACAACCGGGAGAGATCATAGCGAAGTGAAGGGCGCAGGTACTGCGTTCTTCGTAGCTTCGCAGGGGTTTTGAGCGCGCTGCGTGGGTCGGTAGCATACCAATAGAGCCGGTCCATAGGGGGTGGCGGAACCCAAATCACCAATCCAGGCATGCCAGTCCCGGACAATGCTTGAAGTGTTGCTTTGTCGATTCCAAGCGCCAGAAATTGTGCGTCTGATGATGCCCTGCGATATGAAGGGCCGGCTTTTACTTGTGCATGTGCAGTAATCACCTTTCCTGGTGCCGCTATGTGGCGGAACGAGAACTTTACGTCCACCTTGGCCGCGTCCTCAGCCATTGTGGTAGCTGTGGTTTCTGCACAGGTGGCGACCCCAAGGAGGCCTGCTGCATATCGAGCAGCAGCAGCACCATCAGTTTTTGTGTGGGCAGGAAGGGTCATTTTGTGATTTCTAGGTTACGTCAATGGTTGTAGCTGCGCTCTTCCATGTAATCATGGTTTCCGACACGCAAAAACGTCTTTTTACCTTTTTCGACGGACCTGGATCTAAGTCTTCCGGGTATCAAGGTGAGATGTGAGCCAACCCACAACTACCTGTGACGTTTCCTCATCCCAAAAAAAATAGACGCGCAGCGCATGGCGCGGATCGTACGAAGTACCCTTACGAACGTGAATGTCTAGGAAGCGCCGACGTGTCGATCCAGATGGATAGGTAACGTAGTATTCTTCTCCCTGTTCGCCTGCCCTCACGGACGATATTGAGCCCGACTCTGTCAATTCGAGGCTTCGCAATTCCTCTTCGTAGGCTTCGCGCCCGATTAAACCGAGGCGCATTTGTCGGTACACCCCGGCGAGCATCAATAGCGCCTTGTAGACCAACGAAGGGTTGTCATAGGGAGCGCCCCGAACCGAACGCGCAGCACGCGGCACAAGCATTAGACGGCCAGCGAGGTTCTTGTCACACCAATCGGGCAACTCGTCATAGGTATCTGGGATCAGAATTTGCGCATCGGGGTCAGTCCCGCCGCGCTGCGTAAGTAGCCCACGCAGGCGGTCATTCTCAACGCGTAGAAAGTAAGCACGAGCCTCTGCGGCTTCTGCAATCCCCTTTCGTTCATCGGCGAGCGTGTTGTACTCATTCGCGTCTGTTTCAGCTTGATTGAGTTGCTGCTGGAGCCTACCCACCTCCTCCTCGTACAGCTTAATAACGCTACGATCATCATTTGCCGCGCGTGCTCGTGCCGCTTCTTGGGCGAACCGCTGGTTCTGGATATCGGCGAAGGATGTCCAGCATTGCCGTGACTTTGGCGTATCTACGCTCGTCGAGTAAAGCGTCCGGGTAATGAAAGGACTGAACGCGTCTGCGCCAAACGCCTCACCGTCTCGGAAGCTGCGCACCGTTTCTAGCGTCGCCATGGGGTGTCGAAAAAGTTCCTGCGAAGAAGGGTCAAAGTCCGGCTTGTAGGTTCGTAATGAGCCCTTAAAGGCGACCCACTCGCGGCCGGCCAACCGCATCCAAGCGTAGTTCTGTTCTCCGTAAAAGTGACTACGTGTGCTACGCCGACTAGCGCGTTCGCCGTCACATCAGGATTGAGCGCGTATTCGCCGGTTCCAAATTCCGGGGTAAGGACTAAGACGGGAAGATTTCGCGCAGGATCGCGTAGATGCTTCCAGAACAGGGCAAGCCGTTCGTCAGAGTCAATACGATAAGGAGTGGCTGCAATCGGAAGACCCGCATCGTTAAGGCCTATCTGAGCTGCGATTTCTCGCAGAAAGCGTGGCACAGACAACGGTGGCTGATCGCGCCCATCAGAGTGAATAGCCGTCCGGATACTTAGCACGACCTCCGATCTGGCGTGAACCAGTAGGACCTCCACTGACCAGATTCGGGCAAAATTTCGTCCTTCGGTGGTATTGTCGGGGTGCTCGACCTTGGCGGCCCAGACTTGATCGAAGCCCTCTGGCGGAGGATCGAGGCGTACGGCAGCAAACTCCCGGCCTGGTTGGTCGATAGCGAAGCTTTCTCCACGCAGAGCGTGAGGTGGAAGTGCGCCGCCAAGAATTGCACGATGTTTCTCGTCTATCCACCTCAAGACAAGCCGCTGAGCAGCCACGAAGCGTTGTTCCGCTGGCATGACCAAATCCCCAACAGATGCGGTCGTTAGCTGCATGACCGGACGAGTAACAGTCCGCGACTGGACCTCAGAGCGTGTTCGAGAAAGTTGGTCGTAAAGTGGCATGTGAAGTGCCGCCTTTGTGCCGGACATTATTTTCCCCTTTGGCATAATCAATTCGCCGATTATGGCATTTTCTTGAAAGCGGTGATGAGATCGCCCCCATCCTCTTTCGGGTCGCTACTAGTGTCCGAGTAGATTACCAGCGCATAACATTGGCAGACACAATCGGCCGCTCGTCAAGTCTTTAAAGGGGTTGAGCATGCTCATTTTCTTCGACACCGAATTCACTGAACTGGGCATCGATCCCAAGCTGATTTCTATCGGCCTAATCTCCGAGGATGGCGGGCACACTTTCTACGCTGAGCTATTGGACAGCTATCGACTAGCGGATGTGGGCGACTTTGCCCGACAAGAGGTATTGCCGCAGCTTGAAGGCGGAAACGCGCTCATGACGATGTCCGACCTGGCTCTTCGTTTGGGCAATTGGCTAAAAAGCTTCGAACAACCGGTGCAACTGGCGACTGATTCGCTGGCATGGGATTGGCCACGGATTCAGGAGATATTCTCGAGCAAATGGACGTGGCCGGAGAACCTTGCCGGCAGACCGCTGCTGCTGACCGTGAATTGCCTCAATGACTACGACCGCTTCGTCGAGGCTGTGGAAGAGGCGTTCCGTGATCTGCGCCGGCACCACTCGCTTGATGACGCGAAAGCAAACCGGCTGGGGTGGATTGCGGCCGGCGGCGACATCGAGCAAGGAACGAGGTTGGCATTAGCGCAAGCCCATCGAAAACTTACCCAGACGTTGCGCTGAGAGGTTCTCACCAATTTCCTCCTTCGTCTTAGATTGCAGGGCGAACCGGCGCGGAAATCCGTAGAGGCCACGGATGTGCCCGAAGAGCGCGCAATTGTCGCGGAGCTGCGATCAGGAGGCTAAGCCTTCCTGCTCTATCGTGAAGCCGGCTTCGGCGACTGCCACGCCCAGCTCCGGCCATCCGGCTGCGGTGGCAAAACGCTTTATGCGCTCTAGAACGTAGGGGGTTGCTTTGCGGCGCACCTCGACGGGCACGTCATCCGGGTGCATCTTCCAGGGGCGCAACACGTGACCGGCCGTCTGTACCTCTCGGGCCAACGCAGCAGCGATCCGGAAACCGCCCTCGTCAACGTCACCCCAGTGGAAGACTGGCGTTGTCTTAGGTAATCCCAGTAGGAGCCGTCGGAACATAGCGCGCCAAGCCGGAGAAGGCATTCCTGCGGTATAAATGAGCAGCACTTCCTCGTTGAACCGCTGCTTCGCCTCGCTGTGGAACGTCGTCAGGTTTTCGATGGTGAGCACTTGGCGGGGAATACTCTCAAGGCCCCGCACGGTGATTGCCGGCAACCCCACGTACGGGGCGTCGAGGCAAGCCGACACCCTTTCCCGGGTGATGACTACGTTGCCCGCAAGTAGCACGGGATGCTCTTCGCGGAATAAGCCCAACTCCTCCCATACCGCTGCGGGCGCACGAGGCGCCGCTTCTACGCTGCCACACAACAGAACGTCGACCGGACCAGCCAGTTTCTCAATGCGCTTACTGTCCTTGAAGACACGGTAACTTGCCTCCCGTATCGGAACCGAGATCGCGTCTGCAGCCATGGCGCGAGCCGAGTCAATGATCTTCACCGCATCCAACCAGTCCTGTACCGAGGCTGGGGGTAACGTCCGAACGGTGCGCAGCTTTGACCATCGCAGCAGGACGTCATTGAGCACCGGAAACCGCGCTAGGTACGGCGCCAACTGCGCAGAGGCACCGGCCAGAACATCGGCCAGCGGCTTATGGCCTAGGAATCCGGCCAAGGCTCGCCGATCAACCAAATCCACCCGTTTAATGAAGCCGTTTCCATCCTGCGGATCATCCCAGATCAGAGTGACAGCGCCCGTAGCTTGAGCCGCTTGCATGTTAGCCTCGAACGACTCCTTGGCCTGTAGTGACCTTTCGCTACGGTAGTCCGTGAGATTCGACTGGGTAAGCGCAGCAGCACGCGAGCGGACACCTGCATCTGCCCTATCACCGTCGCGAAGTAGCTTCTCAAGCAACCTGAAGGCGCGCTCATCCATCGGATCAGATGTCCTCAGCCACGACCGGCTTAGGCGCCTTGCCGCGGCGCATCGCCGCCAGTTCCTGATCGACTATCCAGGGGTTGAACTCGGGCAGGTCTTCGCGGAACAATGCTCGCGTCTCCGGCTTCACTTCCCTACCTTCGATCATTACCGCGTTGTTGTCGACGTCGCGCAAGATGTCGTAGTAGCGGTGCAAGAAGGCCGTCAAGATGCCAAGGTTTTCGCCGGGACTAGCCATCAGCACCTGCAGGCCAAGCTCTTCCAAGTAGCGCATCGTAGCAATGATGTTGGTCGGGTCCATCTTGTTGAAGGCTTCGTCGAGCAACATCAGCCGCAGACCATCTTTGTGGCCTCGGTCGAGGCGGTAGGCAGACGCTAACGCTGCACCAGCAATGACGTAGAGTGGTGACCGATGCTCACCGCCCGAGCCCGGCCCCAAGCGCTTGCTGAGATGGCCGACGACCTTCGGCGTCTTAGTCAGCGGGTCCTCGCGCAGAATTTCGATGTCGAACTCGAAGAACTCACGGTAATCATCCAGAGGGCTTTGCACGCCGGTGGCGCCGGGCGCGATCTTGTCCTCAAGCAGCGTCCTGAATTCCTCTGGTAGCTCGCCAGGGCCGCCCCACAGGTCATCCGTCGGGCCGTAGGCCGCGACGTTTTTCACAAAATTGAGTAGGGATTCCAATTTCGGCCGAGCTACCCGCCGAAAGCGGTAGCGCTCGCCGTTCGAAAACGTCGGGCACTCGCGCAACACAGCGTTCAGGCGCTCCATGGTCTCGTGAAGCCAGTCGAGATTGTTGTTGAGCGCAATCGCCACATCGTTACGAAAAGTCTCCTGCGAGGTGCGATAAGCCGCATCCATGTCAGCCTTGAATGGCGCAAGCTGGGTCTCATTTAGCTGCTTCAGCAGATCCTTAAGCCATTCCCTGGCCGTCTGCCAGTCAGTGGCAATTTCCTGGGGGGCATGCTCTCGGTATTTCTGAAGGAAGATACCCAGTTCCCGGCTGCCAGCGGCAACAGCTGTCGCCATGCGCCGACGGCAAGCTGTCTGTTGCTCCTCTGCATGCAGCACCATGGCCGCGTAGGCAGTGTCGTATTTGTCGAGGAGCACGTCCCACTGGCGAGCCTCGAAGTCTTTATCCACCGCAGGATGCTGCCTTGCCTCCGTAGCCGCTGCGTAAGTGGCCTCGACCGCGAGCTTTGCGGCCGCCTCCAAAGTCTCGCATTGCGTACGTTTGGTCTTAGCACCACCGATCTCTTCAGCCACTTCCCGAAGGCGCTCCGCCGCCTCCGCGGCTTGCTGCCGCGCTTCCGCCTCTTCTGCGCCCAAGCGCACGTAGTCTTCGTCTACTGCCCCCCTTAGCAGCTCCGTCTTGCTGGTTACCTCGTGCTGAGCCTCTTCCATGGCGCTCCACACGTCCCCTAAGTACTTCAAAAGCGTCTCTTCATGAGCCACTCGTTGCAGCGCGTTTATCAGTTTAGTCAATGTTCGTTCTTGGCCTTCCAGCTCAAGAATCGCCCTCTGTGCACGATCTAGTTCGCCCTGAACAGCGCTGCGCTGGCTGGTACTACCCGCGCCAATCCGGAACTGCGCTGGTGGCACAGGGCGCAAACGCTCAATCTCGCCACCGGACACCAGCATCCCGTCCTTGGTGAGGGTACGTTGACCAGAAAATGCATCCTTGTCACTGTCAGCGCAACGCAGATCACCGAGCTGGCGTTGTAGGTAAGCGACGGCTGCCGGATTGTCTCCGTCGATCAGATCAGCGACCGAGCCCTGCTCGAACCGCTTGCCGATGGTTTGGCGGCTCTCTAGGGCGATCTTGGCACCATAGACGGTGTGCGAACCCGTGAGGTTGCGATAGATGCGGAAAGCATCCCGCTCTTGGTCGGAAGAAACCAGCAACGCTTCCATCGTGCGTTTCAGGTAGGCCTCAATGACTGGCTGCCATTCCGGATCGACGATGCGCACAAGGTCGCATACAGGGGCTGCGTGAACGCCGTGATCTCCCAATTCCGTAAGCAGCCGCTGAGCCTCTGAAGACAGCGGGGCGCGCCCACTCCGGATGCGCGCCAGGTTTTCCTTCGCCTCTCGCTCTGCCTTCCGGGCTTCTTCGAGGGCACGTTTGAGTGTGCCGCCTTGGTTGAACAACTCATTGAACGCAATCTGCGCTGTTTTGAGAGCTGGACGCAACACGGTTACGACCTCGTCCCGAGTTGATGTGCCCTCGGATACCTGCCGCTTAGAAAAATCGAGCGCACTCACCGCAACTTGGAGTCCGGACGCTTGCGCCTCGAGAAACCCAGAGCCAGCGGCCTCATCCAGCGTTCGCCGCACCAACTGGATACTATTGGCGACCTCTGTACGCTTGGCCTGTACTCGAGCCTCTGCAGCTTGGATTGAAGTTTGCAGTGCACCGTAATCCTTATGGGCCGCATGCGCTTCGCGCTGCGTGCGCGCCCGCTCTTCTGCCGTCTTGGCTTCCGTTGCTTCGAATTCCAGTGCAGCCTTCTTGTCCTCACAGACCCGCACGGCCTCCTCGGCGCTTTCCGTAGCGAGGCGTGCTCGTTGTAGATCTTCGTTGGCGACTTGGGTCGCAGCCATCTTCGATAGCGCATTCCAAGTCACAGCGCGCCGGGATTCGTCCGCAGCCTTGTCGTATTCGAAACTAACCCGCACTCCATCGGCGATCTTGGCCTCTACCTGCGCGACCATTTCCGCCAAGCGCCTGAATGACTCGGTCACCTCCTTAAACTTTTTGATGTTCGTCGGTCGAGCCTCAAGCACGTCATTGCGCACAATCTGGTCCACCGTCTTGTCGAAGCGCATGCGCAGGGCGAAGCGGAAAGCACGTGTGAAAGCCTCCGGCACAGGCGCGCTGCCTGAACCACGCAGGGCCAGCATGGCAGCCCGAATATACCGCTCGGAATCCGCATAGAGCGGATCCTGACCTGACACTTTGGACCGCTCAATCAAATGATGACGAAATATCGCCCACGCCCGTGGTCGCTCAGAACCATTGACGACTTCGAGGTGATCACCTAGGGACAACTCAACGTTCGGCAGGATGTACCGTCCTAATACGTCATGGCTATCGCGGTCGGCAGATGCATATAGGCACACTCCCATGGATAGCGGAGCACCGGTCTCGGTGTCTCGCCAGATCAGCGTGATGTAGGTCGTCGCGTTATCGCGGGCACGGTGCTCCAGACTCTCACCATACTGACCAAGGCAATACGCCCGAAGCGAACGTGTTGTCGCCTGCTCGTCAGCCTGCGCGTTGAGCGCGCATAGGCGACTGTTGGCGCCCAGCATGGCAATCTGTACCGCATCGAGGAGCGAGCTCTTGCCGCTGCCGTTCGGACCGAAAATGCCGGTGATCTCTTCCAGAGGGACATCCTGTTGCTCGAAGAGGAAGAACTGCACCACCCTGATTTTTTCGAGGTACTTCATTCGTGGCTCACTCCTTCTTCCGCAGCCGGCGTCACGACATCCGCTTCACTGACGTCTGCAGCGGCGACGTTTCGGAATTGCACCAGGCGCGCCAGTGCAGCCTCACCCAGAACGTCAGCAATCGCCGGCCGAATGATCACGGCGTACGGCTGACCCACTAGGTCGTCGCCTTCATCAATGCCTTGATCCTCGGATTTACGCGCGATGCCCCAGCGCTTCATAGTCTCCATCAAGGCATCTAGTTTGCCCTTGGCAGGTAGCTCTTTACCCGACATCAGGCGAAACTTTTCAGCCAGCTCCACAAGGTCACAGCCCACTTCGCCATCGTCAGTCAATTGCCCGGCACTGGCCGACTCGTCATAGATCGCGCGTAGGACCAGCGCAAAGACGGTCTGCGCAATGGAAGCGGCGCCGGCCTTCGCGTGCTTAGGCAAGGCATAGGCATAGCGCAGTTGGCGATTCACTTGGACGTCGATGCCTAAGGGCGCAAGTGCCTGTCGGAAGTCTCGCTCGTAACGCTCGACCATCCAGTAGGCTGTCCGGCTGTTGCGGT
The DNA here is from genome assembly GCF_014197755.1 of Rhodocyclus tenuis. GTDB lineage: Bacteria > Pseudomonadota > Gammaproteobacteria > Burkholderiales > Rhodocyclaceae > Rhodocyclus > Rhodocyclus tenuis. The sequence goes on from NZ_JACIGE010000001.1 coordinate 410,919, forward strand.
CCGCGTAGTACAGTACTTGCTCGACCGCGAGCCGGTAAGCCGCCATTTCGAGTTCTTCGCTTGAGTGCAGACAGTCTGTTCGAGATGCCAGTGATTCCCAGTATTGGCTCATCTGGATTTCTCCGCCGCCGCTTTTCGCCGTTCAACGGTGAAGGAGCGACCCGCGATTAGCGCCTGTTCGGGTTCGCTGTCGTCCTCCAACGTCACGCGGAAACCCTTTGCCATTACTGAGGCTGATAGCTGCAATCTCCGGCTGTCGGAGCTCATGGCTAAACCGAGTCCAGCCAATGCCTGATAGGCACGGACGTCGCCAATTGAGTTAAGTGCGAGTCTGCCGCTAGACACCTTATCGGCGCCGGCGAGGCGGCCGACCACGAACTCTGCGAGCGTGAGCGGCGTAACGCTGCGGGCTTCCCGTGCCCGAAGCATGACATGGGCGCGCGCAACCTGCGCATCGGAGGGACGTTCGCGGCGCAAGCTCGAGGGCGGTGCCCGGTCGACGCTCTTTCTCGGCTCGGCAAGACGGTCGCCGCTGATCATTTCGCCTGGCGGAAATGGATCGCTGATTGCCGGGAGATTTCCAGCGAGAGCTTCCACGATAGCTTGCTTGACTAAATTATCAATCGGTCGCAGCGAGCGTAGCCGGTAGTCCAGGTAGGCCAGCGCGCGCCGGTTGGCGCGACGAATTTCATCGTCGAGTCGGTCAAGGTATTCGTCGATCCGATTCAGCTCTAGGAGACGGTGAATGTCCTTATCAAAAAGGATTCCGGCCTTCTGACGATCGCCGGAGCAGCGCTTCGTCTCGTACCAAGCAATCAAACGCGCCCGATGGGCCTCCGACGAGGAAAGCTCCTCCACGGCGCGTATGATTTGCTGGCGACGGGACAGTGGGTGCTCCTTAGTGCGCAGCTCGCGGTAGTCGCCGATGAATACCTGCTCGATGTAGTCGCTAAAGAAACGGCGGACGTACTCGGCTGTGGTGGTAGCGCGCGCCAAAGCCTCCATGATGTCCCGGATGTTAGTCCCCGTATTGCGGACGTGCTCTAGGAGATGGCGGGCCTGCTCGGCGGTCTCGCTCAGCGTGTCACCATCGGCCTTTCCTTCGATGACCTGCTGGATGTTGAGGTCGATGGAGCGGATTTTCCCCGAGAGGAAGACCGGTCCGGTCTCAGCAAACGAGACCAGAATCGTCAGGAACTGGTTGACCGTCGGCCGCATGGTGACGCGCTTTTCGACGCCATGCTTCTCCAAGCGGAACCAGCCTGACTCTTCAAAGCGATGGAATACCTGCGCGGCGCGGATGCTGATCGGCGTCTCCGGCGAATGCCCATCCTCGGCTTCCCAGACGTCTTGGGTAAGCAACTCATCTTCGATGTCCTGCGAGATCTCGCGCACCAAGAATCCGTGGCTAGGTGGCAACGGAGCGTCAGGACCGAAGCGCCTCTCATGGAGGCGGCAAAGCAAGGCCCAGTACCGGTGTCGGTTGGCGGAAGAGAGTGGTGCGAAGAGCCGGTCCGGCAGCCGCTCGAACAACAGCGTGGCGGCCGTTGCATTAGCGCGTCGAGATACTTGTGTCAGCTGGGGAATAACCAAGGCTTCACCTCCTCAAGGTTAGCTACGGCCAACTGGTAGTCAGGTGGGCACTGCTTCTTGACGTCGGTTGCCGCGCGCACGTCCTGAATGAAGTAGCTCACTAGCGCTCCGCGACAGGTTTCTACTCGGGCGGCAGTATTGCTGAAATACTCGAAACGGATAAGTGACTCCTGCTCGGGCGTCAAATCCGGATGGGCGACGAGCCGCACACGAACGTCAGCTAGCCACGCCTTGTCGTCTTGTTCAACCTTGGTCGCTGGCGTTGCTAACAGCTTGACCTCAACTATCCGACCGAGCGCGTAGTCTCGGAAGTCCTGTCGAGTGTGGCAATAGGCCCGCACATGCCAACGACGGCCTGCTCGAATCAGATTGTGGGGCGAGATGATTCGCTGATGTGGCTCAGGGTTCCGCATGGAGCGGTAGCTAAGCTGAACCGCACGGCCTCGACGAATCGCCTCAGAGACGATGGCGAAGTGCTGTGGTGAAGGCGTCGAGAGATCCGGGAATGCCGCTAATATTCCTCCATTGCCGGGCGCGACGCTGGTGGCCGCGTATGGCAATCCAACTAGGGTCAGGTACTGAGTCAGGGATGTTGCATCCGCCAACCTGCGCGGATCGGAGGTCCGCCAAGCCTTATAGGCGGCCGGCGTTGTATGGAAGCTCCGAGTCTTCGCATCCCACATGAGCCAGTCCGGATACTGCTCACGGAATTCCCGAATCCAGACGCTAGCCCAGTTGGAGCTGAGGTCGAAGAGATCCATTAGTCGGCCACGATTTAAGCGTCCCTCCCAGATGAGGAGGAGCTTGAGCATCGCCAGCCGTTGGTGAGTTGTATCAGCCTTTTCTATCATATCGAATAGAATATCATACCGTTTTAGGTATCATACCTGATGCGGTACGATTTGCAGGGCTATTCGTGGTGGAACGATTCTTTTGGCGAGCCGCTATGCTCCCGAGAACTCAGGCTCTGCGTAGATTTGGCCTCTGAGGACGCAACGTCCCACAGTGATCTGGAGCGTTAGCCGTGAGCCCCACCTGCCAGAAGTTTGCCCGCATCACGCTGTTCAGCCAGTAGGGCGGACATTCATCATGACAAAACATTGTGTACGGTCGGCGAACGTGCTTGCAAAACATCAGGAGGTCCTCTGGCCAGTTCCGCAGCAACCTGACCGCGTGACGCATCAGAAGTAGCCGACTTTCGATATCACAGCGCTCGAAGTTGCGGTTTGAAGGCGTCACGATCTTGAAGCGACGAACCCCATGCATGAGAGTACGCAACCCATCGAAGTACAGATGCGAGTAGAGGCTTGAGTTTTCTCCGATGCACGTGTATCCCGTCTCGATGACCCGCTCTATCGATCGCTGCATGGCGACGTCACGACTATCGGCACGTACAGGCGAGCCCGAAATGGGTTTTCTGCAAAAGCCGCATGTACGCATGTCTCCTCTTGCCGGAAAGCTGTGGCGGGTCGTCATGTCGGCCCGGTGCGGTGCGAGCGGTTTGCCGCACTTCCCGCAACGATCCTGCAGAAGCAAGCGGTGCTTAGTACATGCCACAAGCAACGCCAAGCGCCAGCTTCGGCGCAAGTAGGGTTCTTTGTCTTCGTCTAGACACGCCGGGCAAAATTGCTGCCCGAAGGCCCGGTGGATCCGATGATAGATGCCCACCGGCAAGACAAACCTGGTTAAGCCATGCTCCTGAAACTCATCAAACACGGTTGACTCGTAAGCCCTTAGTGTCATCCGGTTGAGCTGCTCCAGACTTACTCCAGCGCGCTGCGAAAGTCCTTCTAGTAGCCAATCTGGCGCATGGTGATCGACATCCCGATTCCATATCTGGCGTGCTCTACCAAAGCAAGAGGCGTAGAAGCTGTGAACTTTGTATCCGTTTCCTCTTGCAAGGCGGATCATCCAAGACGACAAAAGTTCGTCCGGCAAGGGGTGAGGATGGATAGGCCAAATCGTGTGTGCCACGATTCACCTACAGAGTTGCGGCAACTTGCTTGCGCTGAGTTGGCGGCACGTATCCGCAACGCTCTAGCATCGACACCGTGATTCGTTCCTCGCCGGCCTTGATCGCGTGAATAGCCGCCATGTTAAGCAAAGTGGACATTTCCCCAATCGTTCCGGAAGACATATCGAGGATGCGATCCGCCAAGGGCGACTTCGACAACTGCGAAGGCTCGCGCAATGGTAGAACTCGCTCAAAGCTCGACATCAGTCGCGCGAACTCCGCATTGCGCGTCCACTTATTCAGAACCTCTGGGGTAAATCGATTTGCCAGCTGTGGATCAGTCTGAATTGCGCGCACAGCTTCCGCAGTACCGATACCAACGATTGGAACCCGCAGCTCGTTGCCGAGGTACTTCAGCACGTTGAGGCAGTTGCGTTGTTTCACATATGCGCCGGCCATCAAGTGGTGAAGCTCGTCGATCATCACCAAGCCGAGGCTCACGCGCCTCAGAACTGCCACGACACGATCACGCTTCGCATCGGTCGATTCGCTCCGCGGGTTGCCTTCAAAAAGGCGGGTGAGGATAGCGTTGTAAATTCCCCTCTCATCTGGCCCAGGTGGCGCCTGGATGTAAAGAACAGGGATCTTCACTGCCTCACCGGTGGGATTTTCGCTTGCAGGATGCTTCTCCCGAAACTTTTCCACCAACATGGTCTTGCCGTTGTTTGTTTCGCCGACAATCAGCATGTTCGGCATGCGAGGCTGGACGGGATGAGTGAGCAGTTCTTCCAGCTTTCCAAGAATCTCACGCGCGCGGGTATAACCGATCCATCTGGGCTTTTTGATGTGTTGAATCCTCTCCTGGTCGGACAGCTCGAGCTTGGAGATGGCAGTATCTGAGAGGTGCGGATAGCTCATTGCGCCTCCTCGATGTCCTCGAAGGGTTGAACTTCGCCGTCCCCTCTCGGCGCCGGCGTTTCAACTGGAGAGTTTGTCGACGCGGCTGGCATTGCATTCTGTCGCCAGCCCACGCGGCGTTGAGAAGTGCGTCGAGCGCTTCGGGACTTCTCTCCAGCCGCGCGCTCAATGCGGGCCATTTCTGCCAGCCCCTGAAAGATGGTGTCTTCATCGGGCTGAAGCTCTGGCTGCGCAGCGATGCGCTTCAGGGCTGCATTCAGTTCCCACACGCTGATCTTCGGACGCGTAATGTTGCGATAGGGCACTGCAAAGTAGGTCTTCGTATCCGGATCAAAGAAGTACACCTCGCTGATATCGCGAGGATCACGCACGAAGACAAACTTCCGCTTGAGCTTCGCGTTCTTGGGGTCGCGGGCGTGGATCCACGGCCGCAGTACGTCTGCGTAGTAGTGGATGTTATCGATGACGACGCCGTACTCCTGGATCGTTCTCTCGACATACGGCATGAAATCCAGTCGAAGCTTTCGCTCATCGCGGACAGGCTCAGGGAGCCCGATTCCAATAGTCGTGCTGGTCCCGAGAAGGAACTGCTCGTAGTACTTGATGGGCGGAATGCGGCCAATTCCGCGATGTGGTCTCTGGTGATATACCTTCAGCGAGAAGATCGAGAACCAGTGTTCAAACTCGCTCAGGGTCATCACTGCACGACCTTGGGAGTCATATTCGCCGCGCTCTTGCACGTTGGAAAACGTGGTGCCGGGTAACGCCTGAACACGATGCATAAATGTGCGAAACAAGCGCTCAACGTGCCCGCCATAGTTCGGCAGTCCTTTCGGACGGTTCTCCATCACGATGTTGTACTCACGACATGCCCTTTCAAGCATGGTCCCTCGAAACTCTGATGCGTTATCGGCATAGATTTTGGAGGGGATGCCATAGATAGGCCACGCCGCATCGATGGATCGCTCGGTCAGCCATTGCACCTTTGGCAAGATTGCATGTGCCAATGCCAATCCGGTCGAGAGCGCGCCAGGCGGATCGAGAGATGCGCAGAAGCCTGCAAGCATGCGCGTGCAGCTATCCGTGACGATCGTTAGATAGCCCCTACCGATCTCCCGCCGGTACTGCTCATCCACGAAGCACATGTCGATCGGAGAGTGATCAATCTGGTAGACGGCTAGCGGCACATCTGCTCCAGGGAACGAGCCTCGCAACGGCTGGTACTTTTCTCTAGCCTCTTTGAAGCTGTGCCGCTTCGCGACGATCAATCGATCCTGAAGCCCATTGATTCTGCGACGGATCGTCGAGATACTCGGGGCGCTAAGCTGCTTCTCTCGGCACGAAAGCGCGATACGCTCCCACAGTGCAACAACGGAGGGGCGCTCCCGAGTCAGGAAAAATGCTTCAATCTCGGACTGAATAACGGCCTCCACTTCGGTGGCTAATCGCGTCTTGCCGCTATCACTCCGCGCGCGGCGCACCAGCACAGAAACCGTCTTGCTTTCTTGCCACTTGGCAATCCAGCGATATACGGTGGCGCGATCCTTCCCAAGCCTAGCCGCGACCTCGTCGACCTCTTGGCGGGTGCGAGTTCGGCTTTTACGCTCAACGAGGGGTCTAATGGCCTCAAAGCGATTCCAAGCCGCGTTCCAGTCCTCGTCCGGAATAGTCATGAGCCCTTGCTTGCCCTTTTCCGTTGTGAGCGTCGTCTGTAGCTCAGCGGCGGGAGCAAGCTCCATGTGGCCACTTACCGGATCTTTGATGAGGACGCGGTCGATCGACGGAATATCGAGGAGGATCCAGTCGCGATCGTGCCAAGAGACTGGACAACCAGGAATGAGTTGGCTCATGCGTAGCCCCCAAGAAACCAAATAGGTGATTGCATCGTGAGTGGTTGCACAAGGTCAAAACCAATCCGACGTTCAGCGAGCAATTTCCAGATCGTTGGGAGAACCTCGGCTTGGCGCCAACGGTCTGTAGAAATGAACTCAGCGAGACCGCGTGGCGTGGTCTCGACAAGTTCGTCGATAGCGGACATCACTGTATCTTCTGCACCGTGATCAAAGGAGCGATTGCGGTAGGGCAGAAGAAAGCGGGCGTTGTCGAGATAAGGAGTTCGTATCTCGCGCTCGGTGTATATCTCGAAAAGCCAGCCGCGCTCTTCGGCATATTGCTTCGCTGCCTTGGCGAGTTTCCGCCAGTTCCGCCATTGTCCGCGGAAGGCTTCGCGATACTTGATTTCGACCAGCACCGGTTGGCAGTTCGGGCGAAGATCTGCTCTCCATTCGATCAGTCCGTCAGGCGTGTACCGACACCAATTTCCGCCCTGATCCTGGAACTTCAGAACTACCGGCTGGGGAGTGTAAATATCTACGGAGAAATCGAACTGGAGTAAGAGCATGAAGTCTCGCTCCAGCGAGGACTCGTAACGATTGCCGTTTGGCATCGTTCCAGTGACACTACGGCTTTGGACGCCAATCTGGCGAACAGGGCCGGAGACTAGGGAAGAGACTTTGTTCGCATTCAATGTGCTCATTTATACCACCTGTTCGCAATTAATTAGCTTGTTTACAGGCGGCGCAACGCCCCGCCCCGGCGAGATTTCACTGGCGCATCACGGCGTGCTGTTCCTCGACGAACTGCCCGAGTTCGACCGGCGCGTGCTTGAAGCGCTGCGCGAACCGCTGGAGAGCGGCCGCATCCACATCTCGCGCGCGGCGCGGCAGGCCGAGTTTCCGGCGCGCTTCCAGCTCGTCGCGGCGATGAATCCGTGCATGTGCGGCTATGCCGGTGACAGCAGCGGCCGCTGCCGCTGTACGCCGGACCAGATCGCACGCTACCGCTCGCGTCTCTCGGGCCCGCTGCTCGACCGTATCGACCTGCAGATCGAGGTGCCGGCGCTCGACGCCGCCGCCCTGCAGGGCGCGCCCGACGGCGAGTCGTCGGCGCTGGTGCGCAGCCGCGTGCGCGTGGCGCACGAACGCCAGCTCGCGCGCCAGGGCAAGAGCAACGCGCTGCTCGCCGGCAAGGAGATCGACCGCCACTGCACGCCCGATGCCGAAGGCAGGAAGCTGGCAACACAGGCGATCGACCGGCTGCGCCTGTCGGCGCGCGCCTACCACCGCGTGCTGCGCGTCGCGCGCAGCATCGCCGATCTGGCCGGCAGCGTCGGCGTCGGCGCCGCGCACGTGGCCGAGGCGATCCAGTACCGGCGCTTCGCGCGCGACTGATTTGCCGGTTCCTGCTCCCTTGCCGGCCACCCGCAGCACGCCGCCGCCGCGCGGCATCGCCCTGTTGCTCGCCGCGCTGTCGTCGCTCGGGCCGTTCGCGATCGACACCTACCTGCCGTCCTTCCACGATATCGGCGCTTCGCTTTCGGCGACGCCGATCGAGGTGCAGCAGACGCTCACCGCCTACCTGCTGCCTTTCGCGCTGATGACGCTGTGGCACGGCGCCATCGCCGACGCGCTCGGCCGGCGGCGCGTCATTCTCGTCGCACTGGCGCTGTTCGCGCTGGCCACCGCCGGCTGTGCGCTGGCAACGCGCATCGAGGTGCTGTGGCTGCTGCGCGCGCTGCAGGGAATGACCGCCGGCGCCGGCGTCGTCGTCAGCCGGGCGATCGTTCGCGATCTCTACGACGGAGCGCCGGCGCAGCGGCTGATGGCGCAGATATCGATGATGTTCGCGCTGGCGCCGGCAGTCGCACCGGTGGTCGGCGGCTGGCTGCAGGCCTGGTTCGGCTGGCGCGCGGTGTTCATCTTTCTCGTGCTGCTGACCGTGCTGCTGTGGCTGGTCTGCTGGCGCCTGCTGCCGGAAACGCTGCCACCGGAACGGCGGCAGTCGTTGCGCCCGGCCTACCTGTGGCAAAGCTATCGCAGCGTGCTCAGCTCGCCGCGTTTTCTCGCGGCGACGGCGGCCTTGTCGTTCAACTTCCTCGGCTTTTTCGTCTACGTACTGTCGGCGCCGGTGTTCCTGATGCGTCACCTGCAGTTGCCGGAGACGGCCTTTTTCTGGCTGTTCGGCCCGGCGATGGGCGGGCTGGTCGTCGGCTCCTGGCTATCCGGGCGGCTGGCCGGGTGCGTGTCGACCACCGGCACGCTGCAGCGCAGCTACCTGCTGATGGCTGCGGCCGCGACGATCAATATCGGCCTCTGCCTGGCGCTGCCACCGGCGCTGCCGTGGAGCGTCGCGCCGATCTTCCTGTACACGCTCGGCATGGCGCTGGCGATGCCCAGCCTGACACTGCTCGCGCTCGACCCGTATCCGGAAAAGCGCGGGCTCGCCGCCTCCTGCCAGACTTTCCTGCAGTCGGGCTTCAATGCCGTGGCCGCCGGCGTGCTGGCACCGCTGCTGTGGGGGTCGACGCTGACGCTGGCCGCCGGCATGGCCGGCTTCATGCTACTCGGCGGCTGTGCAGCGTGGGCGCAGCGGCGGCTGGAGTAGGCACTCGCCGCCTCCCGCCTCTGCTTCCGCTCAGGCCGCCTGCCGGCAATGCGTTTCGCGGGCAAAGACGATGAGCATCAGCGAGACGGCGACGGCGGCAACAAGCAGGCCAAAGCCGGCCTGATAGGCAGCGGCGTCGTAGATGCGCGCACCGGCCACACTTTCGCCCTGCCAGTGGCGGTCGAGGATCCAGCCGACGCCCGGCTGCAGCAACATGCCGCCGAGCAGCGGCCCCATGTTGCAGACACCCGACGCGGCGCCGACCAGATGCGCCGGCGCCGACTCCTTGGCGAAGGCGAAACCGATGATCAGGTTTCCGGAGACGAAGCCGGTCAGCACCAGCGCGACGACCAGCAGCGGCAGCGACAGCGGCACGAAGACGATGAGCGCCCAGCCGGCCAGCGCCGCCGCCGTCGTCGCCACATAGAGCGGCTTGCGCCGGCCGATGCGTTCCGACGCCGCGCCGAGCAGCGGCCCGCCGAGCGCCCAGGCGATCAGCAGCGCCGAGGTGATCGCCGCCGCGCTCCTGGTATCGAGCCCGTGCACCTGCCGCAGGTAGGGAACGCCCCACAGGCCGGCGAAGGCGAGTACGCCGCCGGCAACGCCAATCGGCGTCAGCAGCAGGATCCAGGTGTTGCGCAGCGCCAGCACCTGCAGCACGCCGCGCAGGATCGGCGCGTGCCCGCCCGCCGGCACCGGCGGCGCGTAGCTGCGCCAGCCGGCGTCGGCTGGATCGTCGCGCACGCGCCACCAGATCAGCGCCGCGAGCAGCGCCGTCGCCGCCGCCGAGACCAGCATCACCGAGCGCCAGCCGATGGCTTCGACGGCGATGCGCAAGGGCACGCCGGCAATGACGCCGCCGACGACGCCGCAGAGCAGCGCCAGTCCCGACGCCAGCGCGAACTGGCGCGGCGGGAACCAGCGCGTGGCGAGCTTGAGCATCGAAACGAAGGCCACCGCCACCGCAGCGCCGACCAGCAGGCGGCCGAAACTCGCCAGTTCAAGGCTGTCGGCCAGCGCGAACAGCGCCGTGCCGCCGGCCGCCACCGTTGCGCCGGCGATGAGCAGGCGACGCGGCCCCCAGCGGTCGGCGATGACACCGGTGGGAATCTGCATGGCGACGTAGGAATAGAAGTAGAACGCCGACAGATTGCCGAGCGCGGCGGCGCCGAGCGCGAAGTCCTCCATCAAGCGGTCGGTGATCACCGCCGGCGCGACGCGCTGGTAGAAGCCGATCAGGTAGAGCAGCGCCGCCAGCCCCCACACGCTCCAGGCGAGCACCGCCGGCGGATGCGGCCGGTCCGCAACAGCGCGCCCAGTAACAGCCTGGCGCGCGCTCAAACTGGCACTTCCAGCATCAGGGGAATGGCACGAGGTCCGGGGCTGGCGTGGCAAAGCATCATGCGCTGTCTTCCTGGCAAACCGGAGGGATTGGAAGGAGGGAAGTGAGGTGCCGCAGCGCAGGACGTTTGCGCAGACCGATTGTAGCCGGCGGCGGCGCAAACGCCAGCGGCGCCAGCTGGCGACATTCTGCCTGCACGCGCCGCATTGCGTCAGCGGCGGGCGGCGCGCTGGCCGTTCGCGCGAGCTTCGCGGTAGAGTCCGCCTGTTCGCCGCCGCCCCGACCTCGCGTGAGCACGTATCGCTCGCCCCGAAGTACCTCAGCCGCCCCCGGAAAACACTGCGCATCCTTTCGCCGCCATCGCTCATGCCACTGCTGCAGCCCCTGCTCCCTTTCCTCTTCGTCCTGCTGTGGAGCACCGGCTTCATCGGCGCGCGCTTCGGGCTGCCGCACGCCGAGCCGCTGAGCTTCCTTTTCATCCGCTATCTGCTGGTGATCGTGCTGCTCGCGCTGCTCGCACTGGCGGCGCGCGCACCGTGGCCGCGCGACGCGCGACTGATCGTGCACCTGGCGATTGCCGGCGTGCTGGTACATGGCCTCTACCTCGGCGGCGTTTTCCTCGCCATCGCGCAGGGGCTGCCCGCTGGCATTACCGCGCTGGTGGTCGGCATGCAGCCGCTGCTCACCGCCGCCAGCGCCGGCTGGCTGCTCGGCGAGCGCGTCACACGCCGGCAGTGGCTGGGCCTTGCCGCGGGATTCGCCGGCGTGGCGCTGGTCGTCTCGAGCAAGATCAACGGCGAGGTGCCGCTCGGCGCCGCGCTGTTGCCGGCATTGGTCGCGCTGCTGGCGATCACCGTCGGCACGCTCTATCAGAAGCGTTTCTGTCCGCAGTTTGATCTGCGCAGCGGATCGGTGATCCAGTTCGCCGCAGCGGCGCTGCTCACCGGGCTCGCCGCCGCCGCGAGCGAGACGATGGTCATCGACTGGGCGCCCGAGTTCGTCGGCGCCCTGCTCTGGCTGGTGCTGGCGCTCTCGGTCGGCGCCATCAGCCTGCTCAACCTGCTCATCCGCAGCGGCAGCGCGGTCAACGTGAGCAGCCTGTTCTACCTGACGCCGCCGCTGACGGCACTGATTGCCTGGCTGCTCTTCGACGAACGGCTGACGCCGCTGGCGCTCGCCGGTTTCGGACTGGCGGTGAGCGGCGTCTATCTGGCGCGCAGCACCGCCAGCGCCAGCAAGTGAGCACCTGCGAGAGGATCGGGAAAGTGAGTGCGAACCAGCCGAACGAGCGCGCAAGTGCCGCCGCTGCCGAGGTACTGCCTGCGGCGCCGGGCGTCGTGCGCATTCTCGGCGTCGATCCGGGGCTGCGCATCACCGGCTTCGGCGTCATCGACCAGTGCGGGCAGCAGCTTGCCTACGTCGCCAGCGGCTGCATTCGCAGCAAGGACAAGGAATCGCTGCCACAGCGTCTGGGCACGCTTTACGCCGGCCTGCGCGAACTTGCCGCGAAGTACCAGCCGCAGCAGGCTGCCGTCGAGATCGTCTTCGTCAATGTCAATTCGCAGTCGACGCTGCTGCTCGGCCAGGCGCGCGGCGCCGGCATCGTTGCGCTGGTCGCCGCCGGCGTCGACGTGGCCGAATACACGGCGCTGCAGGTGAAGCAGGCGGTGGTCGGCAACGGCCACGCCGACAAGGTACAGGTGCAGCACATGGTACGCCGCCTGCTCGATCTGCCCGGCGACCCCAGCCCCGACGCTGCCGACGCGCTGGCCTGCGCGATCGCTCACGCGCACGGCGGCCAGGGCCTTGGCGCGCTGTCCACCAAGGGCCGGCGCGTGCGCAACGGGCGCCTGCTGTGAAGCGGCGAGAAGCAGCGGACAGGCGCTGGCAGCGCCTGTTACCCTTGGCGGCAGCCCTCAACATCAAGCCAGGAATAAACGCATGATCGGAAGACTCGCCGGAACACTGCTGAGCAAGAACCCACCGCAGGTGCTGATCGACGTCGCTGGCGTCGGCTACGACGTCGACGTGCCGATGAGCACCTATTACAACCTGCCGGCGAGCGGCGAAAAGACCGTGCTGCTGATCCACCACGCGGTACGCGAGGACGGCCACTTCCTCTACGGTTTTGCCAGCGAGGGCGAGCGCTTTGCCTTCCGCCAGCTGCTGAAGATTTCCGGCATCGGCGCGCGCATGGCGCTGTCGGTGCTCTCGGGAATGTCGGTCGACGATCTGGCCGACGCCGTGGCGCGCCAGGAAAGCGGCCGGCTGGTGAAGGTGCCGGGAATCGGCAAGAAGACCGCCGAACGCCTGCTGCTCGAACTCAAGGGCAAGCTCGCCGACGCACTGCCCAACGCCAAGGCGGCGCCGGCCGACAGCCACCATGACATCATCAATGCCCTGCTGGCACTGGGTTACAATGACCGCGAGGCAGCCGGTGCAGTGAAGGCACTGCCTGCCGGCACGGCGACGGCCGACGGTATCCGCCAGGCGCTGAAGCTGCTCTCGCGTCTGTAGGCGGCCCGCCGCGCAGTTCCCGCCGTCAGCGCGTCTGCTTTTCGCGCGTTGTACTTTCCTGACCCTCTCCGGACCCGCCGCTGCCTGCCCGCATGCTCAACCCGTCGAAGCAGTTTGCCCAGATCGCGCTCGTCACCCTGCTGCTTGTCGGCTGCGTGCTGGTGCTGCGCGGCTTCGTCGCCGCCATCCTCTTTGCGGCGGTGATCTGCATCGCCACCTGGCCGGCCTACGCGCTGCTGCTGCGCAAGCTGAAACGGCGGCAGGTACTGTCGGCGACGCTGATGACGCTGGCCTTGACCATCATCTTCGTCGCGCCGCTGACGCTGATCACGCTCAGTCTGGCCGAGGGCGTCTCGCTCGCCGTCGAGAAGATCGGCCCGCTGCTGCAACAGGGGCTGCCGCGACACCCACCCGACTTTCTGCGCACGCTGCCCTTCATCGGCGAACGCATCGACGCCTACTGGAACAACATCGCCGGCAGCCGCGAGGAAATCTCGCGCCTGTTGCGCCAGGCGATCGACCCGGCGCGCGGCGTCCTGCTGCAGACCGGCGGACTGATCGGCAACGCCCTGCTGCAGCTGGCGCTGGTCGTCTTCATCGCCTTCTTTTTCTACCGCGACGGCGAAGCCATTGCCGGCCTGTTGCGCACCGGTTCGCGCCGTCTCGGCGGCGAGCTCGGCGAGCATCTGCTCGAAGCCTCGCGCAACACGGTGATGGGCGTCATGGTCGGCATCGTCGGCACCGCCGCCGGGCAGGCGCTGGTCGCGCTGATCGGTTTTGTCATCGCCGGCGTTCCCGGCGCGCTGCTGCTTGCTGCCGGCACCTTTTTCCTGTCGATGGTGCCGATCGGTCCGCCGCTGCTCTGGGGTGGCGCCGCCTGGTGGCTGTACGACCAGGGCGAGCTAGGCTGGGCGATCTTCATGGTGATCTGGGGCCTGCTCGTGATCAGCAGCATCGACAACTTCCTCAAGCCCTTCCTGATCAGCAAGACGGCGAGCCTGCCGCTGCTGCTGATCGCGCTCGGCGTCTTCGGCGGCGCGCTGGCTTTCGGTCTGATCGGCGTCTTCCTCGGACCGACGCTGCTGGCGCTCGGCCTGATGCTGGCGCAGCACTGGACCAGTCCGCAAACGCCGGCACCGCCCCAGCCAGAGAGCTGAACGCAACGCCCGCCAGCACCGGCGATTCAGCCGACGACAGCAACGCCAGACTGAACGCGACCATGATCGAAACCGACGACTTTGCCCCCTCACCGAAACAGCGCCTGATCGCGCCCGAATCGAAATCGGCGCAGGAAGACGCGATCGAACGCGCGCTGCGCCCGAAACGCCTCGCCGATTACGTCGGCCAGGCGAAAATCCGCGAACAGCTGTCGATTTTCATCGAGGCGGCGACGCGCCGCCAGGATTCGCTCGACCACGTGCTGCTGTTCGGCCCACCGGGGCTGGGCAAGACGACGCTGGCGCACATCGTCGCCGCCGAGATGGGTGTGAACCTGCGCCAGACCTCGGGCCCGGTGCTCGAACGCGCCGGCGATCTGGCGGCGATCCTGACCAATCTCGAACCGCACGACGTGCTGTTCATCGACGAAATCCACCGCCTCTCGCCGGTGGTCGAGGAAATCCTCTACCCGGCGCTCGAGGATTTCCAGATCGACATCATGATCGGCGAAGGGCCGGCGGCGCGCTCGGTGAAGCTCGACCTGCCACCATTCACGCTGGTCGGCGCGACGACGCGCGCCGGCATGCTGACCAACCCCTTGCGCGACCGCTTCGGCATCGTCGCCCGGCTCGAGTTCTACACGCCGGACGAGCTGACGCAGATCGTCACGCGCTCGGCGCAACTGCTCAATGTGCCGATCGAGGCGCACGGCTCGCTCGAAATTGCGCGCCGTTCGCGCGGCACGCCGCGTATCGCCAACCGCCTGCTGCGCCGCGTGCGCGACTACGCCGAAGTGCGTGCCGGCGGGCGCATCACGCAGGACGTCGCCGATCTGGCGCTGGTCATGCTCGACGTCGATCACGGCGGGCTCGACCTGATGGACCGCAAGCTGCTTTCGGCGGTGATCGACAAGTTTGCCGGCGGCCCGGTCGGTGTGGACAACCTCGCCGCCGCCATCGGCGAAGCACGCGACACCATCGAAGACGTGCTCGAACCCTATCTGATCCAGCAGGGATTCCTGCAACGCACGCCGCGCGGCCGCGTCGCGACGCCAGCGGTCTATCAGCACCTCGGCCTGCCCGTCCCTGGCCGCGACGGCGAGCTGTGGAACGGCAGCTGAGCCGGCACGGGTAAGCGCTGCAGCAGCGACCGGCAAAAAAAAGGCCCGACTTGCGTCGAGCCTGAATCTCCTGGTTGTCCGCACCGAGAAGAATCCGGGTACGAACCTTTGTCTATCAGCACGAGTCGTGCCAAGAAGCGGCAAGAAGCCGAAAAGCCCACTGCTACAGGCTTCGCAGGCAATCGCGCCAGCGCATGTCGGCAGCGCAACGTTGCAGGATGAAACGAACTGACATCGACCGGCGTTGCGCAAAACCACGGTCGTTGCGAAGTGCAACTTTCTGTTGAATAATTCAACGATGAAAATGAAGCACTTCCAGTCGCTGCACGCCAAGATCCTGCTCGGCTTCGGCATTCCCGGACTGCTCTTCGTCGGGCTGGCGGTGTCGGCGCTGCTGCATTTCCGTGGTCTGGAAGACCAGATCGCCGACCAACAGCGCGTCACCGCCGTACACGACTCGATCCGCTACGCGCGGCGGATGGAAAAGAACTTCCTGCTCTACCGCAAGAAGGCCGATCTGGCCGAGGCGATCGAACGCGCCAACCGCGCCGCCAGCCTGTTCGCCGAATTGCCGCCGATCCCGCGTGCCGGCCGTGCGCAGCCGCAGGAAGGCGAGTTGCTGCGCCAGTACCGGCAACTGCTCGCCGAGCTCGACGCCGCCAACCGGCATGCCCGCCCTTCGCCGGAGACTGTCGCTGCGCTCGCCGAGGTCGGCAGCGAGCTGCTGAATCTCGGCGAACAGCTCGACGCACTGGCACGCCAGCGCCTCGACGACGCCATCGCCGCGCACCACCGCGACCTGCTGCGCGCCATCGCCGTCGCCATCGCGCTGGCGCTGGTGTCGGGCTTTGCCGTCGCGCGCAGCGTGGCGCGGCCGCTGCGCCGCGTCGAAGAACGCCTGGCGCGCATCGCTGCCGGCGAGACGGGTCGCCTCGACCGCCTGTCGGAGGATCGCGAAGTCGAGTCGCTGACCGACGCGATCAACCGCGCGCTCGCCGAACTCGAAGGCCGCGAGAAGGCGGTGGCGCGCTCGTCGCGTCTGGTGGCGCTCGGCGGCATGCTCTCGGGCGTCGCACACGAACTGAACAACCCGCTCTCGAACATCTCGACCTCGTGCCAGATCCTGCTCGAGGAGATCGACGAACTCGACGCCGACGGCGCGCGTCAGCTGCTCGCGCAGATCGACGATCAGGCGCTGCGCGCGCAGCGCATCGTCGGCGACCTGCTCGATTTCGCGCGCGAGCGGCCCTTTGTCCGGCGCGATGAGCCGGCCGGACCGCTGATCGCCGAGACCCTGCCCCTGCTCGGCAACCAGATCGGGCGCATGCCGCGGATCGACATCGACGCACCGGCTGGGCTGACGATCTGCGTCGACCGGCAGCGCTTCCAGCAGGTACTGCTCAACCTGCTGAAAAATGCCGCCGAAGCGGCCGGCGCCGACGGGCACATCCGCGCCTTCGCCGCTGCCGCGGAAGATTCGCCGCCGGGAACGATCCTCGTCATCGAAGACGACGGGCCGGGAATCGCGGCGGCCGACCTGCCGCGCGTTTTCGACCCCTTCTTCTCGACCAAACCGGTCGGCAAGGGCGTCGGCCTCGGCCTCTTCGTCGTGCACGAGATCATCGCCCGCCACGGCGGCACGATCAGCGCCGACAGTTCGCCCGGCGCCGGCTGCCGTTTCCGCATCTTCATTCCGAGCGCTGCCGGCAGCACGCCCGCCCCGCTCATCGAGTCGCCACCGCCAAGCGGCAGCGACAGCCAGCAGGAAGCAGCCGATGAGCGACGCTGAATACAAGGCACGAGTTCTGGTTGTCGACGACGAGGCGATCGCCCGGCGCAACCTCGCGCATGTGCTCGAACGCGAAGGTTTTACGGCCGACTGCGCCGATTGCGGCGAAGCGGCACTCGAGCAACTGGCGCAGGCGCGCTACGACCTCGTCCTCACCGACCTGCGCATGCCCGGCATCGACGGCATGGCGCTGTTGCGCGAAACGCGCCGGCGCAGCCCGGATACCGAAGTGATCGTCATCACCGCGCACGCCAACGCCGGCTCGGCGGTCGAGGCGATGAAAAGCGGCGCCTTCTACTACATCGAGAAGCCCTTCCGCCTGCCGGAAGTGCGCAAGGTCGTGCGCGAAGCCGCCGAAAAGGTACGCCTGAAGCGCGAGAACGTGAGCTTGAAGGTGGCGCTCGAACAGGCCGGCGAGCGGCCGCAGATCCTTACCAACGCACCGGCGATGCGCGAGCTGCTCGGCGTCGCCGCCGGGGTAGCACCGACCGACTGCAATGTGCTCATCGTCGGCCCCACCGGCTCGGGCAAGGAGCTGCTGGCGCGCTACGTGCACCAGCACAGCCGGCGCGCTCGCGGGCCTTTCGTCGCCATCAACTGCGGCGCGCTCTCGGAGGAGCTGCTCGCCAACGAACTCTTCGGCCACGAACGCGGCGCGTACACCGGCGCCGCCGGCGTCAAGCCCGGGCTGATCGAGGTGGCTGCCGGCGGCACACTGTTCCTCGACGAAGTGACCGAGATGACGCCGGCGATGCAGGTGAAACTGCTGCGCGTGCTGCAGGAACGCGAGTTCTACCGCCTTGGCGGCACACAGCCGATCGCCGCCGACCTGCGCTTTCTTGCCGCGACCAACCGCGACCCGGGCAAACGCGTCGCCGAAGGGCGTTTCCGTCAGGATCTCTATTTCCGCCTCAACGTCGTCACGCTGCAACTGCCGCCGCTAAGTGAGCGCCGTGGCGACATTCCGCTGCTGGCGCTGCATTTCCTCGCCCGCTTCGCGCAGCGCATGGGCAAGGCGGTCGCCGAAATCGCGCCGGAAACCTTCGAGCGCCTGCTCGCGCACGACTATCCGGGCAACATCCGCGAGCTGGAAAACCTGATCGAGCGCGGCGTCGCGCTGGCGCCGGGCGGCGTACTCAGCGCCGATCTGCTGCCGGCCGGTGTCGGCCGGCACGCCGTCGGCGCCGGCGACACGCAGCCGGCCAGCAGCAAGCTGATCGCAGTGGCCGGTACAGCCGGCGAAGCCAGCGACGCACCGCGCATCGCCAGCAGCGGCAGCACTGCCGGCGCTGGCGCGCACATCGCGCCGCTTGCCGAAGTCGAACGCCGGCACATTCTCGATGCGCTCAGCCACGCCGGCGGCAATCGCGCGCTGGCCGCGCGTCTGCTTGGCATCGACCGCGTTTCGCTGTGGCGCAAGCTGCGCCGTTTTGAGGAAGACGCGCCGGCGACGTCGCTGCCGGGCGCCGCCACCGACGAAGCCTTGGAGTAGAATTCGCGCATGAAAAATGCCCATCCGCATGAGCAGAAGGCCAACGCCTTCACCATCCCCGTTCGCATCTACTACGAGGATACCGACGCCGGCGGCGTCGTCTATTACGCCAACTACCTGAAATTTTTCGAACGCTGCCGCACCGAATGGCTGCGCCAGATCGGCCATGACCAGGCCGACCTGCTGCGCGATCCGGGAATCGTTTTCGTCGTGCGCGCGGTGAATATCGAATACCTGAAGCCAGCGCGCCTCGACGATCAGCTGCTCATCGGCCTCGAGGTCGACAAGATCGGTCGCGCCCAGATCACTTTCCGTCAGCACGCGCGCCGCGCCAATGCCGAGGTCGAAGGCGGCTGGGAGGAACTCACCACCGCCGTCGTGCAGATCGTCTGCGTCAATTTCGCGCAGATGAAATCGACGCCGATCCCCGCTTTTCTGCGGAGCAAACTGGAAGCACTGCAATGAACGTCACGCAAGACCTGTCGATTTTCAGCCTGATCCTCAACGCCAGCGCCGTCGTCCAGGTGGTGATGCTGCTGCTCGCCGGCGTTTCCTTCATGTCCTGGTACTACATCTTCCGCAAGTGGTTCGCGGTGAAGACGGCGCACCGGCAGACCGAGACCTTCGAGCGCGATTTCTGGAGCGGCGGCGACCTCAACACCCTGTACCAGGGCGCCGTCGGCAACCACCACGAAACCGGCGCCATGGAGCGCATCTTCGAGGCCGGCTTCCGCGAGTTCGCCAAGCTGAAGAGCCAGAAGAACCTCGACCCGAAAGACGTCATCGACGGCTCGCGCCGCGCCATGCGCGCAACGTACCAGCGCGAGGTCGATGCCATCGACGCGCACCTCTCCTTCCTCGCCTCGGTCGGTTCGGTCAGCCCCTACGTCGGCCTGTTCGGCACGGTGTGGGGGATCATGCACGCCTTCCGCGGCCTCTCCAACGTCGGCCAGGCGACGCTCGCCTCGGTCGCACCGGGCATCGCCGAGGCATTGGTCGCCACCGCCATCGGCCTCTTCGCGGCGATTCCGGCGGTGCTCGCCTATAACCGCTTCGCGCACGAGATCGACCGTCTGTCGTCGCGCTTCGAGTCGTTCATGGAAGAGTTTTCGAACATCCTGCAGCGCCAGCTGCGCTGAGGAGCGGAGCGAAACATGCGTCCGCGCCGCCTGAAAAACGAGATCAACGTCGTTCCCTACATCGACGTCATGCTCGTGCTGCTGGTGATCTTCATGGTCACCGCGCCGATGATGACCACCGCCAGCATCGACCTGCCCTCGGTCGGCCAGGCCGCACAGCCGCCGGCGCAGCCGCTGCAGGTGACGATCCGCGCCGACGGTTCGCTGACGTTGCGCGATCTGGCGCGCGGCAAGGGCGACGAGCGCGAGACGAGCCGCGCCGAACTGGCGCAGGCGATACTCGCCGCGCAGGCCGACAACCCCGATCAGCCGGTACTCATCGCCGGCGCCAGGGACGTCAGGTACGAAGCCGTTCTCGGCGTCATGGACGAACTGCAGCACGCGCAGGTCAAGCGCATCGGCCTGCTCGTGCAACCGACCGGCAAGTAAGCCCGCCGCTACAGCACCGTGACCGGCCACATTCCCGCCACTGACGCCGACCGGCGCCTGGAACAGCTCGATAACGAGCAGCGCGATCCGGGCAAGCGCAAGGCGCTGTTCCTCGCCGCCGCCGTGCATCTCCTGCTCATCGGCGCGCTGGTCCTCGGCGTGCAGTGGAAGAGCCAGCCGCCGGCGTCGGTCGAAGTCGAAGTCTGGCGCAGTGTGCCCCCCCCCGCGGCGACGCCGCCGGAAGCGAAGCCGGAGCCAAAACCCGAGCCGCGCGTCGAGCCAAAGCCCGAGCCGAAGCCGGAAATCAAGACGCCGGCCAAGCCGGACATCGCGATCAAGGAAGAGAAGAAGCCGAAAGAAGCGCCGAAACCCGAGCCGAAGAAGGAAGAGCCGAAAAAGCCCGAGCCAAAGCCCGAACCGAAGAAGCAGGAAGCGAAGCCAGAGACCAAGGCTGAGCCAAAGAAGCCGGCCTTCGACCCCTTCGCCAACATCGAGAAGGAGACGAAACAGCTCGACCGGCAACGCGAGTTGCAGCGCCAGCGCGAACGCGCCGACGCCGAGGCGCGCCAGCTTGACCAGTTGAAGGCCGAGCAGTCGGCCGCCTCACGCTCGCGCGGACTCGCCGACTACGCCGGCAAGGTGCGCGGCAAGATTCGCGGCAACATCGTGTTGCCTCCCGGTATCCAGGGCAACCCGGAAACGATCTTCGAAGTGACGCAGCTGCCTTCCGGCGAGGTGCTCTCGGTGCGCATCAGGAAGTCGAGCGGCAACCCGGCACTCGACGCCGCCGTCGAGCGCGCCATCCTCAAATCGTCGCCGCTACCGAAACCGGATTCGGCCGAACTCTTCGAGCGCGTGCTGAAAATCCCTTACCGCCCCTTCGATTGAAGGCGCCCACCGCGCCCGGCAGCGCGTCGGCGTTAGAATCGACGCCGAGATGAAAGCCCTTCGCCCCCGCTCCGCCGCATCGACCGAGCGCCCGCGCAATGCACCAGCGGCGGGCCGCGCGTCGCGCCGCAACGGCGCGCCGGCAGAAACTTCCGGCGCTCTGCCGCGCCATCTCGCTTTCGCCTACGCGGCGCTGGTCGTCTATGCCAGCCTGCATCCGTTCACCGGCTGGCGCGACCTTGGCCTTTCGCCCTTCGCTTTTCTCGAAGGCGGCTGGCCGCGTTACTGGACCGGTTTCGATCTGGCGATCAACGTGCTCGCCTACCTGCCGCTCGGCTTTCTCGTCGCGCTCGCCTTGCGCCGTCGTCTCGGCAACTTCGGCGGCGCGCTGGTGGCGCTGCTGCTCGGCGCCCTGCTCAGTCTGCTGCTTGAAAGCGTCCAGAACTGGCTGCCGGCACGTGTGCCGTCAAACCTTGATCTCGCCTGCAACGCCGCCGGCGCCTGCCTCGGCGCGCTGCTTGCGCTGCTCGTCGGCGAGCGGCTGGCACGGCGCGCCGCGGCCTGGCGACATCTGCTGGCGGCGTCGACGCATGCCGAGCTCGGCGTCGTCCTGCTCGGTATCTGGCTGCTGACGCAGCTGTCGCCGGAAACGCAGTTGTTCGGTACCGGCGACCTGCGCCAGCTGCTCGAACTGACGCCGGCGGTCCCTTACGCAGCCGATTCCTTCTTCCTCATCGAAGCCGCAATCACCGCCTGCCACCTGCTGGCGATCGGCCTGTTTGCACGCACGCTGCTCGGCGCGCGCATCGCGCCGGCACCGGTGCTGTTCAACTTCGTCCTCGGCGCGCTGATCGTGCGCACCCTGGCCGCGGCGGTGCTGGCGCCGCCGCAGGACGCACTCGCCTGGCTGACGCCGGGAGCCGGACTCGGCCTTGCCGTCGGTGGCGCGGCACTGGCGCTGGCGCTCTTGTTGCCCGACCCCTGGCGCATCGCGCTGGCGGCACTGGCGCTGATGGCCGGCGCCGCGCTGGTCAATCTGGCACCCGCCAATCCGTATTCAGCGGCAGCGCTGGCGACCTGGCGGCAAGGGCACTTTTTCAATTTCAACGGTCTGACGCGCATCGCCGCCAGTCTGTGGCCGTACATCGCCTTGCCTTACCTGACCATGACCGTACGTCGCCGGGCCTAGCGCCGCCGGCGCAGCGCAAGACCCGCCACCCTTGGGCATTCCCCGGCCGGCTTCTTCCTGCCGCCGCCGATTTGCGATAATCGACGCCACCCGCCCACTCCTCTGCCGCCAACGACCGGAACACCATGAGCTATTTCAAACACCATCTGTTTTTCTGCTGCAACCAGCGCGACAACGGCCGCGACTGCAATTCGCGCGGCGCGAGCACGATGTTCGCGTGGACCAAGGAACGCGTCGCCGAACTTGAACTGAACGGTCCCGGCGCGGTGCGTGTGAGCAAGGCCGGTTGCCTCGGCCGCTGCGAGATCGGCCCGGCACTGGTCGTCTATCCCGAAGCCGTCTGGTACAGCTTCGCGAACCAGAGCGACATCGAGGACATCATCCAGCAGCACCTGATCGGCGGGCGCGTCGTCGAACGCCTGCGCCGCTGATGATCCACACCGAAACGCTGTTCATCGCCGGCGCCGCCGGGCTGATCGAGACCATCGTCGAGACTCCCGCCGAGACGCCACGTGGCATCGCGCTGATCTGCCACCCGCATCCGCTGTTCGGTGGCGCCAACAGCAACAAGGTGACACACACGCTGGCGCGCGCAGCGCTGAAGCTCGGCTGCGTCGCGTTGCGTCCGAATTTCCGCGGCGTCGGCGGCAGTGCCGGGCAACACGACGACGGCGCCGGCGAATGCGCCGACATGCTCGCCGTGCTCGCCTGGGCGCAGCAGCGTTTCGGCGATCTGCCGGTGTCGCTGGCCGGCTTTTCCTTCGGCGCCTACGTGCAGACGCGCGTCGCGCAGGCGCTGGCCGACGCCGGCCAGCCGGCACGCCGCTTGGCGCTGGTCGGCACCGCTGCCGGCCATGTCGAGGGCGCCCGCCGCTACGAGACCGCCGCGGTGCCGCCGGAGACGCTGGTCATTCATGGCGCACGCGACGAGACGGTGCCGCTGGCTAACGTACTCGCCTGGGCCGAACCGCTCGACCTGCCGGTCGTCGTCATCCCCGGCGCCGACCACTTCTTTCACCGGCGCCTGCAACTGATTCGCGATATCGTGCTGCGCGCCTGGCGCGACTGAGGTACACCGCGGCGCGGTTCATTCATTTAGCATACCGTAGACCACGTATTACTAAGGTGATATAAAACACCCCTTCTCCGGTAGCGTCCTCGCGCTACCCAACGTGATGCGCGGCAACAGAATCCCCTGAGGGATCGCCGCGACCGCTGCCCGGGAGGGGCGCCGTGAAAAAGAACTTGCCGGTCACGCAGACCGAACTGCCGTTCCCGAAGGGTAAGTACATCGTCTCGAAGACGGACCTCAAGGGAATCACCACCTACGCCAACGACGCCTTCGTCGAGCTCAGCGGCTTCACCCGCGACGAGCTGATCGGCAAGAACCACAATGTCGTCCGCCATCCGGACATGCCACCGGCGGCCTTCGCCGACCTGTGGGCGACGGTCAAGGACGGGCGTCCCTGGCAAGGCATCGTCAAGAACCGCTGCAAGAACGGCGATTTCTACTGGGTCGATGCGCTGGTCGTGCCGGTGCGCAAGAACGACGCGACGATCGGCTACATGTCGGTACGCACACCACCGACGCGCGCACAGATCGCCGCCGTCGAGCCACTCTACCGGCAGCTCAACAGCAGCGGCGCCGGACTGCCGCGGCCGTCGGCGCTGAAGAAAATCAGTCTGCGCACGCGTTTCTCGCTACTCACGCTGAGCATGCTCGCGGCGCTTGCCGCCACCGCCGGAATCGAACTCTTCGGCGCGCAACTGACGCAGACGCTGGATCTGCCCTTGTCGGCGGCACACAGCCTGGCGGTCGGCCTGAGCGCAATCGGCATTCTTGCCGGCGGCTTCCTCTATCTCAGCCAGCGCCGCGCGCTGGCCGCGCTGCAGCAGATCACCCAGCGCCTTGATCACATCACGCAGGGCGACCTGACCGACGACATTCCGCTGCATCGCCTCGACGAACTCGGCCAGCTCAACGACGGCCTGCTCGCCATGCAGACGCATCTGAAAGTGATGCTCGCCGAGATCGGCGAAGTGGCAGGCTGCGTTGGCGACAACGCGCGCCAGGTCAATGCCGAAATGCTCGACGTGCATCGCCAGTCGGAACGGCAGTCCGATTCGGTCTCGCAGATCGCCGCGGCGATGGAGGAAGTGAGCACGACCGTACGCGATGTCGCCGATTCGGCGCAGAACACCGCCAGTGCGGTGCTCAGCGCGCAGCAAGAACTCGGCCGCGTGTCGCGGCAGATGCACGCCAGCCGCGACGCTTCGCGCGCGGTGGTCGATTCGGTAGCGACCGCGGGAACGACGATGCAGAACCTGGCGCAGTCGATCACGCAGATCGGCACGATCACGCACACCATCCAGGAAATTGCCGAACAGACCAATCTGCTGGCACTCAATGCCGCGATCGAGGCGGCGCGTGCCGGCGAGACCGGGCGCGGCTTTGCCGTTGTCGCCGACGAGGTAAGAAAGCTCGCCGAGCGTGTCAGCAAGCAGACCGACGAAATTTCCGCGACCGTCTCGACCATCCGCCAGGCGACGCAGCAGGCGGAAACGAGCATGCACTCGGCCGGCGACAGCGTGCAGCGCACCGACAGCGAAATGGACCGCACCGAGGCCGGACTGGAGCTCGCCGCCGAACAGGCCGGGCAGATCAACACCATGTCGCAGCACATCGCCGACGCTTCGGCGCAACAGGCGCAGGCCAGCGACGAGGTGACGCGCAACATCGGCGAAATTGCCGCGGCGGTCGAAGCGAGCGTTGTCATCATCGCGCAGACGCAGCGGCAGACCGAGGCGCTGCGCGCGCGCTCCGAGCAGTTGCGCGAACTGATGCAGTATTTCCGCTACATCCGCGAGACGGCCTGAAATCACCCGGCGACGCGAGCGGCCGCGGCACCCCGGCCGATCAGCCCCAAGCGATCTCCCCGCAACTCACTGCCGGCCCGTTTTCAGCCCGCGCCGAGCCGGGCGCGACGCGCCGGCGCGCGAGGTACAATCCGCGCATGAACACGCCGCCTGCCTGCCTGCTCGTTCTCACCACGCTGCCTGACCGCGCCAGCGCCGAAGCGCTGGCCGCACATCTGCTCGAGGCGCGGCTCGCCGCCTGCGTCAGCATCCAGGCGCCTTGCCGTTCGCTCTACCGCTGGCAGGGCGCCGTTGAGCAGGCTGACGAAGTTCCGCTGCTGATCAAGACCGCTGCCGACCGCTACGCAGCACTCGCCGCGGCGATCGGCGAACGCCATCCCTACGCGCTGCCCGAGCTGATTGCGCTTCCCATCACCGCCGGCAACGCCGCCTATCTTGAATGGATCGGCGCGGAAACCCGGCCGCTTGCTGCCGGTGACGCGGCAAGGGCAAGCACGTGAGCGCGGCGTCCGCCTTGCGCCTTGAGGGCAGATCGTTCGGTCAGCGCGTACGCAGCGCACTGCTGGCGCCGCTCGTCTTGCTGCTGGCGCTCGTCGCCGGCGCCGCCGGCGCGCAGGAATTCCTCGACCCGGCAGTCGCCTTCCGGCCGAGCGCGCGCGCGCTCGACGGCAGTACCGTCGAAGTGCGCTTCGAGATCGCGCGCGGCTACTACCTCTATCGCGACAAGCTGCGCTTTGCCGCCACCGACGCCGCCGGTGAAACCGTCACGCTTGGCCCACCGCGCCTGCCGGCCGGCAAGGAGAAGGTCGACGACGCTTTCGGCCGCGTCGAGGTCTATTACCGCGAAGTGAGCGTCCTGCTGCCGCTGACGCGTAGCGACAGCGGCACGCTGCCGCTGAGCCTCAAGGTGACTTCGCAGGGCTGTGCCGAAGCCGGCATCTGCTATCCGCCGCAGCAGCAGACGCTGACGCTGCAACTGCCGCCGCCCGCCACCGGCGACGGTGGCGCGCTCGCAGCCAGCGCTGCCGATGGCAGCGCCGACGCGGGCGACGAAAGCGGCCGCATCGCAGCACTGCTGCGCGGTGCTTCGTTCTGGGCGATCCTCGGCAGCTTCTTCGGCTTCGGCCTGCTGCTGGCGCTGACGCCGTGCATGCTGCCGATGCTGCCGATCCTCTCCGGCATCATCGTCGGCAGTCGCGGCAAGGGCGCCGCTGCAGTTTCGCGCGGGCGCAGTTTCGCGCTGTCGCTGGCCTACGTCCTCGGCATGGCGCTCACCTACGCAGCCGCCGGCGTCGCCGCCGGGCTGTCGGGAACGCTGCTCTCGTCGGCGCTGCAGACGCCGTGGGCGCTCGGCGGCTTCGCACTGGTCTTCGTTGTCCTTGCCGGATCGATGTTCGGCTTTTACGAGCTGCAACTGCCGAGTGCGCTGCAAAGCCGCGCCTCAAGCAGCGCCAGCCAGCTGCGCGGCGGTTCGCTGCCGGGCGTGGCGGCGATGGGTGCGCTGTCGGCGCTGATCGTCGGCCCCTGCGTCGCCGCGCCACTGGCCGGCGCGCTGCTCTACATCGGCCAGAGCGGCGACGCGCTGCTCGGCGGCGCCGCTCTGTTCGTCATGGCACTCGGTATGGGCGTACCGCTGCTGGCCATCGGCGTTTCGGCCGGAGCGCTACTACCGAAAGCCGGCGCCTGGATGGCGATGGTGAACAAACTGTTCGGCGTCATCCTGCTCGGCGTCGCCGTCTGGCTGGTTTCACCCTTGCTGCCGCCGGCGGCCTTGCTCGCCGCCTGGGGCGTTCTGCTGATCGTCCCCGCCGTATACCTGCACGCCATCGACCCGCTGCCGGCGCAGGCGAAGGGCGGCCGGCGCGTCGCCAAGGGCGCGGCGCTGGTGCTGCTGCTCTACGGCGCGGCGCTGCTCGTCGGCGCCTTGTCAGGGGCGCGCGACCCGCTGCAGCCGCTCGCCGGACTGCGCGGCAGCAGCACCGAAATACGGCCGCTGCCTTTCGTTCGCGTCGCTTCAACCGCCGAGCTCGACGCGCGTCTCGCCGAAGCTGCGGCGCGCGGCCAGCCGGCGATGCTCGACTTCTACGCCGACTGGTGCATCACCTGCAAGGAGATGGAACGCGACAGCTTCGCCGACGCCCGCGTGCGCGAACGCCTCGCCGGCTGGCTGCTGCTGCAGGCCGACGTCACCGCCAACAGCGATGCCGACCGCGCCCTGCTGCAACGCTTCCAGCTCTATGGCCCGCCGGGGATCGTCTTCTTCGACCGGCAAGGCCATGAAATCGCCGGCCGGCGCGTCGTCGGCTATCAGGACGCCAACACCTTTCTGAAGTCGCTGTCCGGGCTCGACTGAGCAGCCACCGCTGGCGGTCGTTCCAGGCGCAAGCGGAGTGGACCGGCTCAGCAGCTACGGCGGCTGCGCCCGCTTCTCCCCCGGTAGTGGCGACGCTGCGCGCCGCCTTGCGGCTGGCGCACACGGCTGTCATCTCGCCGACATCGACTCTTCATGAAAAAAGGCTAGGCTGCGGCGCATCCTCAAGTCCGGCTCGCGCCATGAATGCGCCCATGCGAAAGGCAGCTTGCGACGCGCGTGCGCTCGAGCGCTGGGCGTTCGCTGGCGCATCGCCCAGCCTTCACCGCTGGCATAAACGGTTTATACTGTATATCGTCTTTAACGCGACTGGGGAGAACAGCATGAGCAAGGAACTGATCACGGCGAGCGCAACGCCGGCCGAGAGCATTGCCGCAGCGGCAAGCGCTGCACCGGGCGAGAAGAAAACGCGCAAGCCGGCGGCAACGCCCGCCATCACCGCAGCGGCGGCGTCGGCGCCGGCCGTGAAGAAAACCCCGGCCAGATCGGCACGGAAGGCGACTGCTGCTGCAGCGCCCGCCACGACCGCAGCTGCCGAAGTCGCCGCGCCCGCCGTGCCGGCCGAAAGTGCTCCAGCCGCTGCCACCGCTGCGCCGGTCGACAAGGCCGCGCGCAAAGTCGCCGCGACCAAGGCAGCCCGGAACAAGAAGCCCGGCGCGAAGAAAGCGAAACTGGTGCGCGACAGCTTCACCTTCCCCGAGAACGACTACGCGCTGTTCGCCACGCTCAAGCAAAGAGCGCTGGCGGCCGGCGGCGAAATCAAGAAAAGCGAACTCGTGCGTGCCGGACTGGCGCTGCTCGACCAACTGAACGACGCCGAACTGCTCAAGGTGCTGGATAAGGTCGAGCGCATCAAGACCGGACGCCCGAAGAAGTAGCTGTCTTGCCGGTGGAGTGGCAGCGCCTCACCGGCACTGCCGCTCGCCGCTTCTGACCGCGCCGCCCGGCCAGGTGCAGGGCAGGCGGAGGTGCACGACGAGGCCGCCGTCTTCGGCATCGCCCAGCGTCAGTTCGCCGCCACAGCCAGCGACGATACGGCGGACGATCGCCAGGCCGAGTCCGCAGCGGCCGCTGGTGGCGCGTGCCGGTTCCAACTGGGTAAACGCGTCAAGCACGCGTTCGCGGTCGGCGGCGGCGATTCCCGGCCCGTGATCGCGCACGCACAGACAGAATTTCGGCGAAGCTGCGGCGGACAGCACCGACAGGCTCAGTTCCACCGGCGGCGCAGCGTGTTGCAGGGCATTGTCGATCAGGTTGTCGAGTACGCGCTGCAATGCCGCCGCGTCAATGGCGACGCGACAGTCGGCACTGGCCGCATCGGCAAGCAGCGTCACCGGCCGACCCAGTTCCTGCTGGCGTGCAACCGCCTCGCTGATGGCTGCCGCAATCGGCAGCGGCGGCGCCGTTCCGGCCACCGCCTCGCTGCGCAGGAAAGCCAGGCACTGGCTGACGATGCGCTCCATGTCGTCGGCGTCGCGCGTCAGCCCGGCGCGTTCCTCGTCACTGGCGAGCAGCGCCAGACGCAGGCGCAGTCGCGCCAGCGGCGCGCGCAGGTCGTGCGTCAGTCCGGCGAGCATTTCGCGGCGTTCGGCGTCGGCAGCCGCCAGACGCGCGAGCATGCCGTTATGGCGCTCGGCGAGATGGCGCACCTCGCTCGGGCCTGCGGGAACGACCGGCCGGCCGGCACCGTCGCCGGCAGCGTCGACCGCCTCGCCCAGTCGCGCCAGCGGGCCGACGATGCCGCGGACGAAGATGGTGGCGATCGCGGCGAGCAGCGCCAGCGCCAGTGCCAACCCGGCCCACAGTTGCGGCGGCAGTTCTGGGGGCTCGAAGCGCGGTGGCGGCAGCAGCAGCCACCAGCGTTCGCTGCCGGCCATGAAGCCGATCCACAGGCCACTGCGCGGGCGCGGCTCGCCGCGAGGCGGCGAAGAGTCGGTCTGCGGCGGCTGGCCGCGCGGATGATTGATATGGCGCAGGCTGATCGGCTCGCCGAGCTGCTCGCTCAAGGTCTCGGCAAGACGCCGCCCGAAACCGAAATCGGGTTCCTGTGACGGCACGCCCGGCCCGTCGGGCATCAGTTGCAGTTGCGGCCCATCACCCGCCGGAAGGCGGGCCAGGCGCTCACGGGCGCTCGCATCCAGCCCCGGCAGAACGGTCTGCAGCAGGCGGATCTGCCCGGCGACCAGCTGCGTCGTCTGCGCCACATGCGCGCTGCGCCGCACCTCGCCGATCAGCGAAACGATCGTTGTCGCGGCGACGACGACGACCGCCAGCACCAGCAGCAGCGTGCGCCCGGCAAGCGAGGCAGGCAGAAGATTCATGCGCGTGGCGGCGCTGTGAGCGCTGCGTCGTGAGCGGCGCCGCCCCCCGCCGTCGCGGGCGTTGCCGCCGAGTCGGGGACGAATACGTAGCCGACGCCCCACACCGTCTGCAGATAGCGCGGATGCGCCGGATCTTCCTCGATCAGCCGGCGCAGGCGGTGGATCTGTACGTCGATGGCGCGGTCGAACGACTCGCTGTCGTCGCCACGCGTCAGCTCCAGCAGGCGCTCGCGGCGCATCGGCCGCTGCGCGTTGGCCACCAGCGCGTTGAGCAGCGCGAACTCGCCGCTGGTCAGCGGCGACTCGCTGCCATCGCGCGACAGACGGCGCGCGCCGCGGTCGAAGCGCCAGTCGCCGAAGCAGAAAACGCCGCCACCCGGTTCAGGTGCTGCCGGCGGCGTCGCACCCCGGCGCAGCACCGCCTCGATGCGGGCGACCAGTTCGCGCGGGTCGAAAGGCTTGCCGACATAGTCGTCGGCGCCCATCTCGAGACCAAGCACGCGGTCGATCGGCTCGTCGCGCGCGGTAAGCATGATCACCGGCCGCTTCTCGCCGCGCGCGCGCAGGCGACGACAGGCGGCGAGGCCGTCCTCGCCCGGCATCATCAGATCGAGTACCAGCAGGTGCGGCTGATAGCGCTCAAGGTACTCGTCGAGCTTGCGCGTATCCGGCAGTTGCAGCGCGTCGAAGCCATGACGGGCGAGATAGGTGGCGAGCAGCTGGCGCAACTCGGGGTCATCGTCGACGATGAGGATTTTCTTCATGCTTTGGCTCCTTGGCGGGCAGCGGACGCGCTGGCTGGCGATGAGCACGGAGGACTTGCGGCTGCGATCGTGCGCGCCAGACGAGCAGCGATTCTAGACCGCCGGCCGGTCGGCGATGCTCGCGGCAACAATTTGCAATGACTGCGGCGCGACGATGCGCCTCGCCGGCCGGGGTGACGCGCTTGCCTGTCCGGCCGACAGGCCTACAATGGCTATCCCGCTGTCTTCAAGACAGAAGAACTCGGCGACCGCCATGCGTAAGCTGCCCCCCTCGCCCGACCGCGCCGAACCCGCCACCGCAGCGCCCGTGCCGGCAACGGGAAAAGACGAAGCCGTACTGCGCGCGCTGCTTGATGCGCTGCCGTTGCGTCTTTTCGTCAAGGACCGCCAGTCGAATTATCTGTTCTGCAACCGGACCTACGCCAGCGTGCTCGGCCTGAGCGGCGAGTCGATGGCCGGGCGAAACGATTACGCTTATTTCCCCGCTGAACTCGCCAGCCGTTACCGCGGCGATGACCAGCGGGTGATGAGCGAGCGGATCACGCTCAGCCAGGAAGAACCCTTCCACCTCGACGGTCAGCCTGGCTGGATCCGCATTACTAAGCTTCCGTGGCTGGACGCGGCTGGCGAGGTCGGCGGCGTGATCGGCTACTTCACCGACATCACGCCGCACAAGCGCGCCGAAGCGCGTTACGAAACGATCATCCAGACCTCGCTCGACGCCTTCGTCATGGTCGGCAGCGACGCGCGCCTGCTCGAAGTCAATGACGCGAGCTGTCGCCTGACCGGCTATTCGCGCGACGAACTGCTGGCGATGACGCTGTTCGATCTTGAAGCGCAGCAGACCGCTGATGAAATTCAAGCCAATCTCACGCGCATTACCCTGGGCGGCGGCGGCGTCTTCCAAAGCCATTGGCGCGAGCGCGGGGGCCGGCACATCCCGGTTGAGGTGAGCGTGCGCATGCTCGACGAAGGCAGCGGCGCGCACTTCTTCGCCTTCCTGCGCGACATCAGCGAGCGCAAGCGAACCGAGCAGGCACTGGCGCGCAAGACGGCGATGTACGCGCTGCTCAGCCGGGTGAACAACGCCATCGTCAAGACCACCGATGCGCAGACGCTGTTCGACGAGGTCTGTCGCGACGCGGTGGTGCTCGGCGGCTTTGCGCTGGCCTGGATCGGCCGGGCCGACGCTGACGGTCGCGTTCGTGTTGCCGCCCGCGCCGGCACCGAAAACTGCGCCGCCTACCCGGAAACTATCGCGATCAGTGTGTCGGCGGAGCTGCCCAGCGGACGCGGCGCCACCGGCACGGCGATCCGCGAGGAGCGGCCGGTGATCAGTCGCTACCTGCTGCAGGACGAGGACGCGCCGTGGCACGGGTCGGCCGAGCACTACGGGCTGCGTTCAAGCGTCGCGTTGCCGATCGGTGGCGGCGACTTCAGGGGAGCGCTGAACATCTACTCGCGCGTCGACGACCATTTCGACGAGGACATCTTCGCTCTGGTCAAGGAAGTCGCCGGCGACATCTCCTTCGCCCTGCGCAAGATTTCCGACACCGAGCAGCGCGAACGTGCCGAAGCGCAGCTGGCGCTGTACGCGCAGGTATTCGGTAACAGCAGCGACGGCATGACCATCACCGACGCCGACAACAACATCGTCGCCGTCAATCAGTCCTTCGTCGACATTACCGGCTACACGCGCGACGAGGCGCTCGGGCAGAACCCGCGCCTGCTGCGCTCCGGACGCCACGACCACCAGTTCTACCAGGACATGTGGCGTGCGCTGAACGAGCAGGGTTCCTGGCAGGGAGAGATCTGGAACCGGCGCAAGAATGGCGACCTGTTTCCGGAATGGGTGACGATCAATGTCGTGCGTGACCGCAGCGGCCGGATCACCAACCACTTCGCCGTGTTCAGCGATCTGGTGCAGAAGAAGGCTGCCGAAGAACTCAGCCGCCTGAAGCGTTTCGATGCGCTGACCGGTCTGCCCAATCCGGTGATGATGGAAGACCGCATCAGCGAAGCGATCGTACACGCGCAGCAGCACGGCCGTTACGTCGGTCTGTTGTTCATCAACATCGACCATTTCCACATGGTCAACGATCTCTTCGGCCATGTCGCCGGCGATCAGGTGCTGCGCCAGAGTGCGCAACGTCTGGTCGACGTGGTCGGTCCGCGCGGCACCGCCTCGCGGTTTTCCGGCGATATTTTCGTCGTCGCCCTGCCCGACCTCAATGCCAGCAGCGAGATCAATCCGCTGGCGGCAGCGCTGTTGACGGCCATTGCCGAGCCGTATTCGGTCGACGGACAGGCGATCAATCTCTCGGCACGCATCGGTATCGCGGTCTTTCCCAACGACGGCGACGACTTTGCCACGCTGATGAAGAACGCCGATGCCGCTCTGCTTGATGCCAAGGTCGGCGGCAAGAACACTTTCCGCTTCTTCACCGCGCGCATGAACGAACACGCGCAGCGGCTGCTGACCATCGGCGGCGAATTGCGCGACGCCATCCGCGAGCGACGGCTGCTGCTGCACTACCAGCCACAGGTCGATCTCGGCAATGGCCGCATAGTCGGCTTTGAAGCACTGGTGCGCATCGCACATCCCGAGCGCGGACTGATTCCACCCGGCGAGTTCATTCCCATCGCCGAAGAGAACGGCATGATCAACGAACTCGGCAACTGGGTCATCGACGAAGCCTGCCGACAGCGACGCGCCTGGCTCGACGCCGGCTTCGGCAACTTCGTCGTCGCCATCAATCTTTCGCCGCTGCAACTCGCCCAGCCTGGGCTGCCGTCTTTCATCGCCGGCGCGCTGACGCGGCACGGCCTGCCAGGTTACCTGATCGAGCTCGAGTTCACCGAGAGCGCGCTGATGCGCAGGGTCGAGCAAACGCTGGCGCTGATGAACGAATTCCGTTCGCTCGGCCTGCGCCTGTCGATTGACGATTTCGGTACCGGCTACTCCAGCCTCTCGTACCTGCGCCAGTTCCCGCTCGACAAGCTGAAGATCGACCAGTCCTTCGTGCGCAACCTCGCCGCGCGCGGCAGCGACGCCTCGATCGTGCAGGCGGTGATTGCGCTGGCCCGGGCACTGCGTCTTTCGACCATCGCCGAAGGCGTCGAAACCGAAGCGCAACGCGCCGAACTGCAACTGCTCGGCTGCGACGAGATGCAGGGCTATCTGTTCAGCCGCCCGCTGTCGGCGGCGACGGTGACGCCCCTGCTGCAGCGCTCCCGCTGAAGCGACAGGCGCGCGCTCGAGAGCTCGAGCGTCGCAACAATTTGCAAAGCTCCGGCGACACTCTGAAATCCTTTGCAATGGCCCGGTCCGGAAAATGCCTCCATCGACGCCCGCCAGCGCAAGCCGCGTTGGCGAGTGGCGCCGAGACCCGCCATGAGATGAGGACAGCCCCATGAACACCTTCAATTCCAGCAGCAACCCCGCTGTGCGTCGCTTTCTTGCCGCCGCCGCACTCGGCCTTGGCCTCGGCGCCGCCGGCGCCAGTTTCGCCGTCCCCCCCGGACCGGGCGAGAACGGCGCCGCCTGCGGCGAATGGAACGCGGCGCAGCATCACGCCCGGCACGGCCGCGATTTCGGCCGTAGCCTCGCCCGCCTGCATGACGAACTCAAGCTTGACGCGAAGCAGGAAGCACTCTGGAAGACCGCTGAACAGAGCCAGCGCGAAGCGCGCAAGGACGTCGGCGAACGCCTGCGCGATGAACAGAGGAAGACACTCGCCGCGCTTGACGCCCCCGGTGCCGACCTGCGCAGCGTACTTGCACGCATGGACGAACTGCGCGCCGAGGGTGACAAGCGCCGCCTGGCCGAGCGCGAACGCTGGCTGGCGGTTTACGACAGCCTCAATCCGACGCAGCAGGAACAGGCGCGTGCCTTCTTGCGCAAGCTGATCGACGGCGGCAATCGTCAGGGCCCCGCGGACGAGCGTCGCGGTCCGCCCCGCCGCTAGGCTTCCAAGCGCCCCGCGCTGGCCGGATCAGGACATTGAGGATCCGGCCAGCGCGGTCGTCGGCGCACCGACGACCGGATCGGCCTGGCGGTAGGCGCAGTCACTGCGGACGCAGACGCGGCAGGTCTGCCCGACCGGCGTCGCGCGTGCCTGTGCCGACAGATCGATCCCTTCGCCATACACCAGCGCAGCGGCATGACGCGCGTCGCATACGAGCATGATCGACATGAAATGCTGCGGCATGCCGAAGGCCGAACGCTCCTTTTCGACCGCCCGCGCCAGCAGCAGGAAGCGCTCGCCACCGGGCATCTCGACCAGCTGCCGCAACAGCGCACCGGGCGTCTGGAAAGCGCGATAGACCGCCCACAGCGGACAGCCGGTTCCGTAGCGCGGCAAGGGCAGACCCGGCAGCGGAAAACGCTTGGTCACGTGTCCCGCCGGGTCGGAACGCATGTAGCCGAAACGCACGCCTGCGGCGCCGGGGCGACGCAGACTGACCAGGCGGTGACAAACCTGTTCGAAGCTGGCGTTGAAGCGACGCGCGAGCAGGTCGATGTCGTAACGCGTCGCCTGCGCTGCCGCGAGAAACTCGGCATAGGGCAGCAGCAGCGCACTGGCGGTATATGAGGACAGCGCGCGCGCGGCGCGTTGCCGCGACGCTGCCGAGGTGAGCACCGGCGAAGCGGCAATTTCGGCAGCAATCGCCTCGCCGGCGCCGAGTTCGGCCGCCAGCCGTGCCAGTTCGAAACGGCGGCTCGCTTCGGGAGCGAGCTCGAGCAACTCGAACACGCGCGTCTGCCGATCGAAGTGCGACACGCGCCGGCGCGGCGAAGCGCCAGCGCCTCCGGGCAAGGGCGACGAGCGCACCTGTACCCGGTGCACTTCCTCAAGGTGGTCGACCAGCGCGCTCTCGAGGTGTCCGCTGCGCAGACCGATCTCGCTCTGCAGGGACTCGGCGACGCGTTCGAACTGCGGAAAGTGGTTGTCGTGGCTGACGACAAAGTCCTCCAGCTCCTCGATCGGTGTCAGCGGACGCGGTGCCGACGGCGTCTTCGCCAGATAGCCGGCCAGCGTTTGCGTCACCGCGGCAAGGCGGCGGCTGTCGTCGGCAATGTCGGCGATGACATCTTCGCGCAGCGCCGGAGCCGGTCCAGCCAAGCGCCCCAACTGGTCGACAGCGAGGCGTATCGAAGCGATGTGGGCAGACATTTCCTGCACCGTTTCGCCGAGAAAAGGATCGCGCGCGTAGCGATCCGACAAGGCGGCAACGACCTCGTTGCGCTCGCTACAGGCCCGGTGCAGCTTGACGATGGCGTGTGCCCAGGGCGCGTGCTGCGCTACCAGATCGGCAGCCGACGTCGCTGCGAGTGCGGGCGAGGCAAGCAGCGGGTCGGCAGCAATCTCGGCCAGTTCGTGCAGCAGGCGACGCTCGGCGGCGCCGTCGAAGCGTTCGATCGGCAGCTCAAGCGCGTCGGCAACGCGTTTCAGCAAGGCACCGCCGATATTGCGCCGGTCACTCTCGATCAGATTGAGATAGGAAGCAGAAATACCGCAGCGTTCTGCCAGCGCGGCCTGCGTGATGCCGAGGTTTTTCCGGTGCTCGCGAATCTTGCTGCCGATGCGGATACGTGCCACTCGAACCCCTCCCGTGCAAGGCTGCTGAAGGCGACAAACGTTGTCAATAATTTACAAAAGCGAAGGTCGTTTTTGAAAAATGTTGACGACATTCGGCCGGCAAGTCAATTACGTATTGAATGATTGATTGCACTATGCGAACCTTGCGGCGCTGATTATCGGGATCAATTCGCATGTCCCGGTGGTACAAGCCCCTAAAAAAACTACGGAGACAAATGATGGAAAACCAGAATCGCCGCACCGTGCTGAAAGGAATGGCTGTCACCGGCGCCAGCATCGCCGCGCCGAGCTTCTTCGTTCGCAACGCCTGGGCCGCCGACTTCCGCAACGACCCGAGCAAGAGCAAGACCGCCAAGTTCGGTTTCACCGTCCCCTTGAGCGGCGCTTACGCCGACGAGGGCGCCGACGAAGTGCGCGCCCTCGAACTCGCCGTCAAGCACCTCAACGGCGAAGGCGACGGCGGCATGCTGAAGACCTTCAAGCCTTCCGTGCTCAAGGGCAACGGCGTTCTCGGCAAGAAGATCGAGTACGTCACCGGCGACACGCAGACCAAGTCCGACATGGCACGCTCGGTTGCCAAGCGCATGGTCGAAAAGGACGGCGTCATCATGTGGACCGGCGGCTCGTCCTCCGGCGAAGCCGTCGCCATGTCGGCGCTGGCGCAGGAAATCGGCGTCATCTTCATGTGCGGCCTGACGCACTCCAACGACACCACCGGCAAGGACAAGCGCCGCTACGCCTTCCGCCACTTCTTCAACGCTTACATGTCGGGCAAGGCGCTCGGCCCGGTGCTGGCCAAGGAATACGGCAAGGAACGCAAGGCCTACCACCTGACCGCCGACTACACCTGGGGCTGGACGCAGGAAGAGTCGATGAAGAACTCGACCGAAGCGCTCGGCTGGAAGACCACCGCCGCGGTACGCACGCCGCTCGGCGCCGGCGACTTCTCGCAGTACATCACGCCGGTGCTCAACTCGGGCGCCGACGTGCTGATCCTCAACCACTACGGCAAGGACATGATCAACTCGCTGACGCAGGCGGTGCAGTTCGGCCTGCGCGACAAGATGGTCAACGGCAAGAAGTTCGAGATCGTCGTGCCGCTCTTTTCCGAACTGATGGCGCAGGGTGCCGGCGATGCGATCAAGGGCATCCTCGGCACGTCCAACTGGGACTGGCAACTGCCCGACGCGGCGACCAAGGCTTTCGTCAAGTCCTTCGGCGCCGCCTACGGCCAGCCGCCGTCGCAGGCCGCGCAGACCTGCTATGTGCAGGCGCTGCTCTACGCCAACGCCTGTGAAATGGCCGGAACGTTCTACCCGCCCGAAGTGATCAAGCAGCTCGAAGGCTTCAAGTTCGACGGACTGGGTAACGGGCCGACCGAATACCGCGCCGCCGATCACCAGTGCATGAAGGACGTGCTGGTCGTTCGCGGCAAGCAGAAGCCGACGAACAAGTTCGATCTGCTCGAAGTGGTCCAGGTCGTTCCGCGTTCGGCGGTCGAGTACGACCCGAAGATCTTCGGCGGCGAACTCGGCCCCTACACGGTCTAGTCAGGCTGTCTTCCTCCGGACAGGCGCCGGCCGCAACTCGCGGTCGGAGGGCGCCTGTCCGCCCCCCACGCTTATTGCGGGCTGCGCCCCCGGCAACGGGTGGCGCGCGCCTGCGTCACTACGCGCCCCTATGGATTCCATCGTCCTCCAATTGCTCAACGGCCTCGACAAGGGCGGCGCCTACGCGCTCATTGCTCTCGGCCTGACCCTGATCTTCGGCACGCTCGGCGTCGTCAATTTTGCCCACGGTGCGCTGTTCATGCTCGGTGCCTTCTGCGCCGTCAGCTTTCAGAAGCTGCTGACCCTGTCCACCAAGGTCAAGGACGAGAGCGTAACTTTCTTCGAAAGCTACACCGACGTTCCTTACCTGCAGATGTGGTTCGGCGACACCGGCATGAAGATCATCGACTATGCGGTACCGCTGTCGATCCTGTTCACCATCCCGGTGATGCTGCTGATCGGCGTCTCGCTCGAACGCGGGCTGATCCGCCACTTCTACCGGCGGCCGCATGCTGATCAGATTCTCGTCACCTTCGGGCTGGCGATCGTGCTGCAGGAGATCGTCAAATCCTACTTCGGCGCCAATCCGATCCCGCAGGCGGCGCCCGCGGCCTTCGCCGGCAGCGCCAACGTCGGCGAACTGCTCGGCCTTGGCGACTCGGTGGTCTATCCGTGGTGGCGCCTGATCTACTTCGCCTTCTCGGCAGCCGTCGTCGCCATCGTCTTCGCCTTCCTGCGCTACACCACCTTCGGCATGGTCGTTCGCGCCGGCATGCGTGACCGCGAAACGGTCGGCCTGCTCGGCATCAACATCCAGCGCCGGTTCACCATCGTCTTCGGCATGGCCGTCGTCGTCGCCGGCATCGCCGGCGCCATGTATACGCCGATCCTGCCGCCCGACTACCACATGGGAATGGATTTCCTGGTGCTGTCCTTCGTCGTTGTCGTCGTCGGCGGCATGGGCTCGCTGCCCGGCGCGGTGGCAGCAGGCTTCCTGCTCGGCATCCTGCAGTCCTTCGCGTCGATGAACGAGATCAAGGGAATCATTCCGGGGATCGACCAGATCATCATCTACCTGATCGCCGTCGTCATCCTGCTGGTAAGGCCGCGTGGCCTGATGGGACGCAAGGGCGTCATGGAGGACTGACGATGACACCGACCCTGTTCACTCGCGCCACCCGCCTGCAACAACCCGGCGGCACGGCGCTGCCGCAAGCCCCTGTCTCGACCTCCGTCAAGGACGGCCAAGAGGAATACCCATGCTGAAACCCACTCCAAAAAACGACAACATCCTGTTCGCCTGCTTCGCGCTGGCGGTGCTGGCCATGCCGGTCTGGCTGCAGCCTTTCGGCGCCGCCTATCCCGACCTGATGCAGAAGTTCGCCATCTACGGCATCTTCGCCATCGGCTTCAACATCCTGTTCGGGCTGACCGGCTACCTGTCCTTCGGTCACGCAGCCTTCCTTGGCGTCGGCTCCTATACCGCGGTATGGAGCTTCAAGCTCTTGTCGATGAACGTGCTGCCGGCGATCGCGCTGTCGATGGTCACCGCCGGCCTCTTCGCGCTGGTGATCGGCTACATGTGCCTGCGCCGCTCCGGAATCTACTTCTCGATCTTGACGCTGGCCTTCGCGCAGATGTCGTACAACATGGCCTACTCGGTACTGACGCCGATCACCAACGGCGAAACCGGACTGAAGATCGCGCAAACCGACCCGCGCGTTCTCGACGGCGTGTTCGGTGGCGCCGTCGAAGCCGGCGCCGTTCCCGCAGCCAACCTCTTCGGCATCGGCATGACCGGCTACGGCGGCTTCTACTTCTGTGCGGTGATCATGATCATCAGCTTCTACATCGCCCTGCGCATCACGCGCTCGCCGTTCGGGATGATGCTGAAGGCGATCAAGTCGAATCAGAACCGCCTGAAATACACCGGCGTCAACACCAAGCCGTACGCGCTGCACGCCTTCGTCATCTCCGGCTGCTTCGCCGGACTGGCCGGTGCGCTGCTGGCGGTGACCGACCCGCTCGCCGGCGCCGAACGCATGCAATGGACGGCCTCCGGTCAGGTGGTGCTGATGACCATCCTCGGCGGTGCCGGTACGCTGCTCGGTCCGGTGCTCGGCGCGGCAATGATCAAGTACCTCGAAAACATCTTCTCCTCGTTCAACGAACAGGTGCTGCACGGCTTCTTCGGCTTCCTGCCCGACTTCATCGAAACGCCGGTCGTCGCCATCGCCAGCCTGTTCGTCGGCGAGGGCTGGGAACTGACCATGGGCGTCATGTTCATGGTGCTGGTGATCTTCCTGCCGGGCGGTGTCATGGAAGGCGTTCGCCGTATCTGGGCCTTTGTCCAGAAACGGACGAAGGGCAAGCCGGCAGCGGCCGAACCCGCCGCGCAAACCTCGACCGGCGCCTAGGGAGAAAACATGTCAATTCTGCAAATCAGCGGCGTCAACAAGAGCTTCGGCGGCCTGCGCGCACTCAGCAACGTCAATCTATCGGTTGAGGAGGGCAGCGTTCACGCCGTCATCGGCCCCAACGGTGCCGGCAAATCGACCCTGCTCAACTGCCTGGTCGGGCGCCTCATTCCCGATACTGGCTCGGTCACTTTCGACGGCAAGTCGCTGGTCGGCCTGCAGCCGCACCAGATCAACCAGGCCGGCGTCGGCCGGGTATTCCAGACGCCGGAAATCTTCGGCGAGCTGAGCCTGATCGATAACGTCCTCATTCCGACGCTGGCGCGTCGCGACGGCACTTTCAAGGCCAACACCATTCCGCGTGTCGACCAGCAGAAGGAAGTGAACGAGCGCGCCCTGCAGATGCTCGAGGATGTCGGCCTCACCAGCAAGCGCGACATGATCGCCAACAACCTGTCGCGCGGCGACAAGCGGCGGCTGGAACTGGCGATGTGCCTAGTGCAGCGGCCGAAGCTGCTGCTGCTCGACGAACCGACCGCCGGCATGTCGCGCGCCGACACCAACAACACCATCGACCTGCTGCAGCGCATCGTCGTCGGCCACGTCACCATGATCATCATCGAGCACGACATGCACGTCGTCTTCTCGCTGGCGCAAAGGATTACCGTCATGGCGCAGGGAACGCCGATCGTCGAGGGCGAGCCCGATTCGATCAAGGGCGATCCGCGCGTTCAGGAAGCCTATCTCGGGGGAGCCCATCTGTGAGCCAACTTCTCAACATCGCCATCGACAAGGCGACGGCGCCGGGCGTGCCGGCGGTCAGCGCGCAAGGTTCGGCGCCCGCCTACTTTTCCTGCCGCAACATCCACTCGTATTACGGCGAAAGCTACGTCGTGCAAGGCGTCAGTTTCGACATCCGCGAAGGCGAGATCGTCGCGCTGCTCGGCCGCAACGGCGCCGGCAAGACCTCGACGCTGCGCTCGATCGCGCGGCTCGACGATCCGCAGATGAAGCACGGCGAAATCTGGCTCGACCACAAGCCGCTGCACCGCATGGCAGCGTGGCAGGCGGCGCGCAACGGCGTCGGTCTGGTGCCTGAGGACCGGCGCATCATCCCCAGCCTGACGGTCGAGGAAAACCTGCAGCTGGCGCAGATCGAGGAGCCGGTCGGCTGGTCGATCGAGCGCCTCTACGAGGCTTTCCCACGGCTCGGCGAACGGCGCCAGCAGGAGGCCGTCACCATGTCCGGGGGCGAGCAGCAGATGCTGGCCATCGCCCGGGCGCTGGCGCGCGACGTCAAGCTGCTGCTGCTCGACGAGCCTTATGAGGGCCTCGCGCCGGTGATCGTGCACGAGATCGAGCGCATCCTCGAGGACATCAAGAAGCTCGGTATGACCACTATCATCGTCGAGCAGAACGCGATCGCTGCGCTGCACCTCGCCGACCGCGCGCTGATCCTCGACATGGGCCAGATCGTCTTCGACGGCACGGCGCAGGAAGTGATCGACAACGCCGAGCTGCGCCAGCAGTACCTCGCCATCTGATCGCTGCACGACGCTCAGGCGGGTGGCCGGTTTTCCGGCTGGCTACCCGCCGCAGGTGGGCACGCGTATAGTCTTTGCGACGGGGCAGCTGCAAGCCAAGGCGCCCCGTCGTCACGCCACCATCAGGAAAAGCACCGTGAGTTCCGCATCCTCTCCTCTGCCGGCCTACAGTTTCCGCGAGGAACTGGCGAACGCCATCACGCACGGCGTCGGCATCGTGCTGGCGATTGCCGGGCTGGCGGTGATGGTTGCCTATTCAGCCTTGCACGGCGATTTCTGGCACATCGTCAGCTGCGCCGTCTTCGGCGCCACGCTGATCCTCTGCTACACCGCGTCGACGCTGTATCACTCGGTTCAGGGCGAACGCCTGCGGCAAGTACTGCGCACGCTCGACCATTCGGCGATCTTCCTGCTCATCGCCGGCACCTACACGCCGTTCATGCTGGTCAGCCTGCGCGGCCCCTGGGGCTGGTCGCTGTTCGCGGTGATCTGGACGCTGGCGGTCGCCGGCATCGTCCTGCGCCTGACCCTGCGCGGCCGGCTGCACGGGCTGGTCGTCGCGCTTTACGTGGCGATGGGCTGGGTGGCCATTGTCGCCGTACAGCCGCTGCTGCATACGCTCGGCGGCGGCGGGCTGGCGCTGCTCGCCGCTGGCGGACTGGCCTATACCGGCGGCGTCATTTTCTACAAATGGAAGCGGCTGCCGTACAACCACGCCATCTGGCATGGCTTCGTGCTGCTCGGCAGCGCGCTGCACTTCTTTGCCGTGCTCTTCTACGTCATTCCCTGGCCGGCCAGCGGCGGCGCGTAAGCGCTTCAGCAGGAGAATGAACGGCTCAAACCGCCGGTAGCGGCGAACCTTCCTCGGCCATGCGCCGGATGGTCAGGCGAACTTCCGCCGGCAGCACCAGTTCGGCCCATGCCAGCGGCGTCGTCATGTTCTGGTCGAAATGCAGCAGCGCTGCGCTTTCCTTCTTCGCCTTCGCGTCCTTGCCGTCCTTCGCTTCGGCCGCCTCGGCACCGACCGGAAGCTCCTCGCGCAGTAAGCCGGTTTCGAGCAGGTGGCCAACGACGCCGGCAAATACCGCGCGTTCGGAAAATTCGGGCGAATTGAATTCGTAGAGCAGCGTCAGCCGCTGCCCGAGCAGGTGGCTGGCGTCTTCCAGCGCTCGCCGCGTCAGGCGGCCGCTGCCGTAGCGTTCGAGCAGGGCGAGGATGAGGAAGTGGCGTTCGAGCGTCGGCCGGATTGCCTCGCCAAGAAAACGCAGTTCGACGAACTCGCTGCGGTTGGGCTCGGGTGCTGCGAGACTGCCATCGGTGGCACGCACAAGCAGCCCGCGCGCGATGAAGACCTCGACGCAGGCGTCGATCACCGCCGGCAGTTCGTCGTCGCACCAGCGTAGATAGAGTTCGGGCCGCATCAGCGCATAGATGCCGATCGTCGCCGCGCGCATGCGTTGCGCGTCGAGGCGACGGTTGTGGCCGAGCAGGCAGGCAATCAGCGAGGGCAGGGCAAACAGGTGCAGCACGTTGTTGCGGAAATAGGCGAGCTGCGCCGCTTGCTGGTCGGCAACGCGCAGCATGTCGCCGAGCGGATGTTCGATGCGCTCGACGTAGCCAAGCCGCTCGCCGGCGCTGATGATCGCGTCGGTGGGCAGGCTACATTGCACTGTCGACGGCGAGTATGGCACCTCGGCGAGCAGCGCCTGGCAATGTTCGATCTGGCGCAGCAGCAGTTGCCGGTCGGCGGTGTGCTTGGGTGTCGACAGCAGGGTCAGCGCGATCAGGTTCACCGGATTGACCGTCGCCGCCTCATTGATGCGTTGCGCCAGTTCTCCGGCTGCGGCGCGGATCGGGTCGCGCACCCAGTCGCCGGCGGCGCCCTCGGCCTCGCCCGCCCAACCGGGATGCACGCCGTCGAGAAAATCTGCCAGCGCCAGCGGTTCGCCGAAATTGACATGCACCTTGCCGAATACACGCTTGATCTTGCGCGCCGTGCGCAGCACGCCCCACAGCGATTCGCGCTGCTTCGGCCGGCCTTCAAGTTCGCGGATGTAGGTGGCGCCTTCAACGACCTTTTCATAACCGATATAGACCGGAACGAAGATCAGCGGCCGCGCGTGCTCGCGCACGAAGCTCTTCACCGTCATGCCGAGGATGCCGGCTTTCGGCGCCAGCAGACGGCCGCTGCGGCTGCGCCCGCCTTCGATGAAGTACTCGATCGGAAAACCGCGCGCGATGATCAGGTGCAGGTATTCGTGGAACACCGCGGCGTACAGCGGTTCGCCCTTGAAGGTGCGACGCATGAAGAAGGCGCCGCCGCGGCGCAGCAGGGGACCGATCAGCGGCATGTTGAGGTTGGCGCCGGCGGCGATGTGCGGCGGCGTCAGGCCGTTGCGGTAGAGGATGAACGACAGCAGCAGGTAATCGACGTGGCTGCGGTGGCAGGGCGTGTAGATGACGCTCTGCCCCGGTGCGATGCGCGCCAGGCGCTCGATGTGGTGCACCTCGATGCCGTCGTAGAGACGGTTCCACAGCCAGGTGAGGAACAGCTCCATGGCGCGGACGACGCCATACGAGTAATCGGAAGCGATTTCCAGCGCAAAGCGGCGCGCCCGCGCCTCGGCGGCGTCGGGCGAGAGCTTGCGCGCTACCGCCTCGGCGGCAATCGCCGCACGCACTGCCGGCGCGGTGAGCAGCGCCTCGACCTGCGTATTGCGGTGCGACAGATCGGGGCCGATCGCCATCTCGCGCTGCCGGCGGAAATGCACGCGCAGCACGCGCGACAGCTTGCGCAAGGCGGTCGCCTCGTCGGGCAAGACGAACGGGCGCTCCGTATCGGCGCCATGCAGCAGGGTCGCCAGTGAAATCGGCGCGTTGAAGCGCACCAGCACCTTGCGTCCGTGCAGCAGGACGGCGAGCAGCTGCCCGAGCAAGCCCGGCGAGCGCCAGGTTTCGGAAAACAGCGCGCCGAGAATCGAGTCCTGATGCGTCGGACTGCGCCCCCAGAGGATGGGCACCGGCACCAGCTGCACGCCGA
The DNA here is from genome assembly GCF_014197755.1 of Rhodocyclus tenuis. Taxonomy (GTDB): domain Bacteria; phylum Pseudomonadota; class Gammaproteobacteria; order Burkholderiales; family Rhodocyclaceae; genus Rhodocyclus; species Rhodocyclus tenuis. The sequence continues at coordinate 455,377 of NZ_JACIGE010000001.1, forward strand.
TTTCGGGGTCGGCGCAGGCGGCCTTGACCAGCCGCAGCAGCACCGGCGAATGCTGGTAGCGCAGGCGCGCCGGTGCCATCAGCGATTGCCGGCGGGTGAGTGCAAACACCGAGCGCGGCTCGCGCAGACCGCCGACCAGCAAAGGCGCCTCGGCCAGCGGCAATCCGGCGCGCCGGGTCACGTCAAACAGCGTCAGCAGGCTGGTCAGACGGTTGTCCTGCACTACGTAGCAGACCGGTTTGGCCGGATCGAGACCGAAGTCCGCGGGCGCTTCGGGAAAGACATCGGCGCGCACGACGGCCCGCAACAGGCGGCGGATGATGACGCTGGCGGACAGGTCGAGAAAACGGGACATGGTCAGTGGCGGAGAGGCGCAAAAACAGGGCGGCGGCGAGCGGGCAGGGTGGCGCGCGGGCAAGGAAGAGGCTGCAAAACTGGAGAGGAACGCGAAGCTCCGGCGCCTGCGGCCGCCGCGCAGACACCCGCGAAAAATGGCTCACGAAGGGCGCGGGGCACTGCCGCCGGCGCGGCGGGGCTCGATTCTACCGCGGGGCAGCGTCCGCGGCATGTCCATGCGCGTGCTAGAATCCTCGTCCTTTCGCCATAAGGGATTGATCGATCATGTTTTCCGGAATCATTGCCGGGCTTGGCCATATCGAGAGCCTGACGCCGCGTGCCGATGACAATTCGACCGTTCGCCTGACCATTGACGCCGGCAATCTGGCGCTCGATGACGTCGCGCTGGGAGATTCGATCGCCTGCAACGGCGTCTGCCTGACCGTTGTGGCGCTCGCGCCCGGCCACTTCTGCGTCGACGTGTCGCCGGAGACGCTGGCCTGTACCGTCGGCCTCGATGCGCCGGGCGGCGTCAATCTGGAAAAAGCGCTGCGTCTCGCTGACCGCCTAGGTGGACATCTGGTTTCGGGCCACGTCGACGGTGTCGGCGAGGTCTTGCGTTTCGATCCCGTCGGCGAAGGCGACGACGCCTGTCGTCTGCTAGAGATCCGCGCACCGCAGTCGCTGGCGAAGTACATCGCGCGCAAGGGTTCAGTCACCGTTGACGGCGTCAGCCTGACCACCAACACCGTCGATGGCGCCGTGTTCACCATCAACCTGATTCCGCACACGCTGACGGTGACGACGCTCGGCCGCCTGCAGCCCGGCGCCCGCGTCAATCTTGAAGTCGACCTGATCGCGCGCTACTGCGAACGCCTGCTGGCGATGGCCGACGAGTAAGCACCGGCGTTGGCCGGGGCTGCTGCTCCCTGGCCGACGAGTCCCGTTGCGAGTCGCTCCGCCACGCCTCTCGCCAGTCGCTGATTTCCCGACACCGGATCGGGAACTACCACCCGAACCGACAATCCACGAAGCACGATTCGACGATTCACCGTCCTGCGCCCCGAGGGGCACCTTCCTTCTTCTGCCAAAGGCCGCTTTCATGTCGCCGCAAACCGCTTCACCCGCCATTTCCCCGATCGAGGACATCATTGCCGACCTCAAGGCCGGCCGCATGGTCATCTTGGTCGATGAGGAAGACCGCGAAAACGAGGGCGACATCGTCCTCGCTGCCGACCACATCACGCCCGAAGCGATCAACTTCATGGTCAAGCACGCGCGCGGGCTGGTCTGCCTGACGCTGACCGAAGAGCGCTGCCGCCAGCTGGGTCTGGTGCAGATGGCGCGCGACAACCGCAGCCAGTTCTCGACCGCATTCACCGTCTCGATCGAAGCCGCCGAAGGCGTCACCACCGGCATTTCGGCGCAGGACCGCGCACGTACCGTGCAGGCGGCGGTAGCAAAGGACGCGCGCCCGCAGGACATCGTTCAACCTGGCCACATCTTCCCGATCATGGCGCGCCCCGGAGGTGTGCTGGTGCGTGCCGGCCATACCGAAGCCGGCTGCGACCTCGCGCAGCTCGCCGGCTGCTCGCCGGCGGCGGTGATCTGCGAAGTCCTCAAGGAAGACGGCACCATGGCGCGCCTGCCCGACCTCGAGGAGTTCTCGCGCCTGCACGGCATCAAGATCGGCGCCATTGCCGACCTGATCCACTACCGCAGCCGCAACGAAAAGCTGGTCGAACTGCGCCACTCGAAGCCGGTGAGCACGCCGCAGGGCGAGTTCATGCTGCACGCCTTTTCCGACCGCAGCTCGGGTGAAGTTCATCTGGCCTTGACGCATGGCGACATCCACGCCGATCGCGAAACGCTGGTGCGCGTGCATGAGCCGCTGTCGGCGCTCGATTTTCTCGATCCCGAGGGCGCACACCATACCTTCCCGCTGCACGTCGCGCTGAGCGCGATCAACCGCGCCGAAGCCGGTGCCGTCGTGCTGCTGCGCCGTCCGCAGAGCGGCAACGATCTGCTCGCCGCGCTGATCGGCGAAGACAAGCCGAAGACCGCGGCGGCGCGCTGGGACCCGCGCACCTATGGCATCGGCGCGCAGATCCTGCGCGAACTCGGCGTTGGCCGCATGAAGCTGCTCGGCAGTCCGCGCAAGATGCCGAGCGTCACCGGCTTCGACCTCGAAGTGACCGGCAACATCGCCAATCCTGCCGAACTGGCGCTGGCGAACAACCTGAGCCGCTGATCAGTGGCAAACTTGTCATCCAGCCGAGTCCGACACCCGCAAACCTGATCCCCATCCGCGGCCGCTTGCCGAAAGCGACCGCAACATCGCAAGAGAGCCAAGCATGGCGCACTACGCAAACATCCGTGAATTCGATTTTTCGACACCCGCTGCCGGCAGCGGCGCCGGTCGCCGTATCGGCATCGTCGTTGCCCGCTTCAACCCAGACATCTGCGACGGCCTGCTCGGCGCCTGCATCAGCGAGTTGCGCCAGCTTGGCGTCGCCGACGCCGACATCAGCATCGCCTCGGTTCCCGGCGCGCTGGAAATCCCGCTGGCGCTGCTCAAGCTCGCCGACAGCGGCCGTTACGACGCGCTGATCGCCCTCGGCGCAGTCGTTCGCGGCGAGACCTACCATTTCGAAGTGGTCTCCAACGATTCCTGCCGCGCAGTCATGGAAGTGCAGCTGGAAACCGGAATTCCGATCGCCAACGGCATCCTGACCACCGAAGACGACGACCAGGCGCTGGCGCGCATGCAGACCAAGGGCGCCGACTGCGCCCGTGTCGCCGTCGAGATGTCGACCCTGCTGCCGGCACTGGAGGCCAAGCCATGAGTACCGAGAAGGAACAAAGCACCGACAAGGCCGGCGACAGGAAAACGGGCGCCGGCCGTGGCAAGCCGGCCGCACGCAGCGGCAAGTCGCCGCGCCGGCGCGCGCGCGAATTCGCGCTGCAGGGACTTTATCAGTGGCGCGTCGGTGGTGCCGACGCGGCGGCGATCGAGGCGCACGTGCACAACGGCGAAGGCTTCGACAAGGCCGACGGCGACTTCTATCGCGCGCTGCTGCGTGGCGTTCTCGCCGGCCACGAGGCGCTGCAGGCGGAAATCGCGCCCTTCCTTGACCGTCCTTTCGGCGAGTTGTCGCCGATCGAATCCTGCGTGCTGCTCGCTGCCGCTTTCGAGCTCGGCAACTACCGCGAAACGCCGTACCGCGTGATCATCAACGAGTCGATCGAGCTGGCGAAGAGTTTTGGCGGCGCCGACGGGCACAAGTTCGTCAACGGCGTGCTCGACAAGCTCGCCGCGCAACTGCGCCCGGAAGAGGTCGCGGCGCGGCGCGCGGCACGCTGATCGCGACGAACGGGCAAGGCGGAAGGCGCGTGGCGTTCGCAGCCATTGCACGGAGCGCCGGCCGCCGCTGCTGCTGCGTCAGCTTCCGCAGCAGTGAATCCGGCAGCACGGCTGCGGCAAGCGAACCGAAGGCGCCGGCAGCGTGAGTGGCGAATTCGACCTGATTCGCCGCCACTTCGCGCGGCCGACGCCGGCGACCCTGCTCGGCCCCGGCGACGACTGCGCGCTGCTCGCGCCGACGCCCGGACAGACGCTGGCGATCACCACCGACATGCTCGTTGCCGGTGTGCATTTCTTCGCCGACACCGATCCCGGCCGTCTCGGCTGGAAGACGCTGGCCGTCAATCTCTCCGACCTGGCGGCGATGGGCGCCCAGCCACGCTGGGCGACGCTCGCTGGCGCGCTGCCGGAAGCCGACGACAGCTGGCTCGGCGCCTTCGCCGACGGCTTCTTCGCCTGCGCCACGCGCTACGGCGTTGATCTGGTCGGCGGCGACACGACGCGCGGGCCGCTGACACTGTCGGTCACCGCGATCGGCGAGCTGCCTCTGGGTTCAGCGCTGCGCCGCGACGGCGCGCATGCCGGCGACGATCTGTGGATTTCCGGCTCGCCCGGACTGGCCGCGCTGGCGCTGGCGGCACTGCAGGGAAGGACAGCTTTGCCCGCCACGCTCGCCGAACGTTGCCGCGATGCGCTGGAGACACCGACGCCGCGCATCGAGCTCGGTCTGGCGCTGCGCACGCGGCAACTGGCCAGCGCCGCGATCGACGTTTCCGACGGCCTGCTCGCCGATCTCGGACACATCCTCGAGCGCTCGCATCTCGCCGGCGAAGTCGAACTCGCCGCGCTGCCAGCAGCGCCCGCGGACATTGACTCGGCGCTCTGGCGCGACTGCCTGCTCGCCGGCGGCGACGACTACGAACTGATCTTCGCTGCGGCGCCGGCAGCGCGCGCCGACATCGCCGCGCTGGCGCAATCGCTGGCGCTGCCACTGACACGTTTCGGCCAGCTGCTGCCCGGCGCCGAAACCGGCAGTGGCCAAGCCCCTCGGCTGAGCGTCCGCGACGCCAACGGCCAGCCACTCACTCTCACGCACCGAGGCTACGACCATTTTGCTTAAGAAATCGACCGCGCCGGGCTGGCGCTTCCTGTTCACGCATCCGGCGCACTTCATCGCTTGCGGCTGCGGCAGCGGACTTTCGCCCTGGGCGCCGGGAACCATCGGCACGCTGTTCGCGTGGGCGAGCTTTCCGCTGCTGCAACTGCTGATGACCGGAACGACGCTGCTCGCCTTTCTGGTGCTCGCTTTCATCATCGGCGTCGCCGCGGCGCAACGCACCGGCGCCGATCTCGGCGTCGTCGATCACGGCAGCATCGTCTGGGACGAGATCGTCCCCTTCTGGGCGGTGCTGTTCTTCTGCCCGGATGGCTGGGCGTGGCAGACGGCAGCGTTCTTCCTCTTCCGCTTCTTCGACATCGTCAAACCCCAGCCGGCGCGCTACTTCGACGAGCACGTCAAGAATGGTTTCGGCGTCATGACCGACGATGCCTTCGCCGCCGCCTACACCGTCGCCGTACTGCTCGCCGCGCAGGCGCTGCTCAGCCACTTCGCCCTCATTTGAGGCCGCACATGGACCAGGCACAACTCGAAACGCTCGCCGCTGCGCTCGGCGAACAACTGTTGGCCCGCGGCGAATTGCTGGCCACGGCCGAATCCTGCACCGGCGGCTGGGTGGCGCAGTGCGCCACCGCCATCGCTGGCAGTTCGGCGTGGTTCGAGCGCGGCTTCGTCACCTACTCGAACGAGGCCAAGCAGGAAATGCTCGGCGTCAGCGCCGCGACCATCGCCAGCCATGGCGCGGTCAGCGAGGCGACGGCGCTGTCCATGGCCGAAGGCGCTCTTGCACATAGCCGCGCGCAGTGGGCCGTCGCCGTCAGCGGCATCGCCGGCCCGGCTGGCGGTTCGGCGGCGAAGCCGGTCGGCACGGTGTGCTTCGCCTGGGCCGGCAGCGACGGGACGCGTGCGCTTGCGACACGACACTTCGCCGGCGATCGGCAGCAGATTCGTGCAGCGTCGGTCGCTTGCGCGCTGACGGGTCTGCTGGAGCGACTGCCGCCGCTGCTCACCTGACTCAGCGCGCCGCGCCGGTGCATCAGCCGCCAATTGGCGGCACCTGCAGCCGGATTTCGGCGAATGCAACAAAGCGCGTGCACTTTCGTATTTACTGTATATAATCCCAGTAATCCGGCACCGAATGCGCCGCGAGTGAGCAAACGATGATTTTCACCCTTCAGGCAAAGGATCGATGATGGACGACAACAAGGCGAAGGCGCTCGCCGCAGCGCTGGCACAGATCGAAAAGCAGTTCGGCAAGGGCTCGATCATGAAGATGGGCGAGGGCTGCGTCGAAAACGACATCGGTGTCGTATCGACCGGTTCGCTCGGCCTCGACATCGCACTCGGCATCGGTGGCCTGCCACGCGGCCGCGTTGTCGAGATCTACGGCCCGGAGTCGTCGGGCAAGACGACGCTGACCCTGCAGGTCATTGCGCAGATGCAGAAGCTCGGCGGCGTCGCCGCCTTCATCGACGCCGAGCACGCGCTCGACCCGACCTACGCGCAGAAGCTCGGCGTGAACATCGACGAACTGCTCATCTCGCAACCGGACACCGGCGAACAGGCGCTGGAAATCGCCGACATGCTGGTGCGCTCGGCCAGCGTCGACGTCATCGTCATCGACTCGGTGGCGGCACTGGTGCCGAAGGCCGAAATCGAAGGCGAAATGGGCGACTCGCTGCCCGGCCTGCAGGCCCGCCTGATGAGCCAGGCGCTGCGCAAGCTCACCGCCAACATCAAGAAGACGAATACGCTGGTCATCTTCATCAACCAGATCCGCATGAAGATCGGCGTCATGTTCGGCAGCCCGGAAACGACCACCGGCGGCAATGCACTCAAGTTCTACGCCTCGGTACGTCTCGACATCCGCCGCATCGGCAGCATCAAGAAGGGCGATGAAGTCGTCGGCAGCGAAACCAAGGTCAAGGTCGTCAAGAACAAGGTGGCACCGCCTTTCCGCGAAGCGATTTTCGACATCCTCTATGGCGAGGGCGCATCGCGCGAAGGCGAGATCATCGACCTCGGCGTCGTGCACAAACTGGTCGAGAAATCAGGCTCGTGGTACGCCTACAAGGGCGAAAAGATCGGCCAGGGCAAGGACAACGCACGCGAGTTCCTCAAGACCAACCCGGCCATCGCCGAGGAAATCGAGGCCGGCATCCGCCTCGCAGTCAAGGTGCCGCCGGCCGGCCGGCCCGCGCCAGCGGTCTGAGCCTGAATCCCGGCAGCAATGGCGGGAAGCTGGCGGGCGTCGGCCGAAGCACTTCTGCAGGCGAGCAGCGAAGTGGCTGAAGAACGTAAGGACAAGCCGGCAGGCGACGCTGCGAGCCTGCGCGAGCGCGCCTTGCGTCTGCTCGCCCGGCGCGACTATCCGCGCGCCGAACTTGAACGGAAACTGCTCGGCTACTGCGCCGCGCAGTCGGCAGCGGGGTCTGCTGCCGATAGCGCGGATGTTGATGACGAAGAATTCGCCGCCGCCAGCGCCGCTGCCGTCGGCGCGCTGCTCGACCAGCTTGCTGCCCGCGGACTTCTTTCCGATTCGCGCTACGCCGAGAACCGCGTACGCGCGCGCGCCGCGCGTTACGGTAACGCGCGCCTCGAACAGGAGCTGCGCCAGCGCGGCGTCGAGGCCGAGGTGCGCGCCGATGCGCTCGCCGGCTGCAGCAGCGAAATCGAGCGCGCCAGCGCACTGTGGCGGCGGCGTTTCGGCTGCATTCCAGGCGATGCCAACGAACGTGCGCGCCAGATGCGCTATCTTGCGGCGAGGGGCTTTTCGGGTGACACCGTACGTCGGGTGCTCGCGACGGCTGCAGACGACAGCGACGACGTACGCGAAGACGACGAGGCGTGCTAGCATCGCCAGCCTTCGCCCTTGAACGGGCTTGAGGTCGCTATCGCTTCCCCCGCCTTGCGTGCGGGAATGCTGCTAGCCCTCTGCGACCGCTTCAGGCCCATGCCACTGAGCTTTGGCGGCGCCCATTTTTTGCAGGTTGGCCATCGATGTCTGACACCCAGAGCACGCTTGCCGCGAGCAAGCTGATGAAGCGTTACAAGTCGCGCACGGTCGTCGCCGACGTCTCGTTTTCAGTCAAAAGCGGCGAAGTCGTCGGTCTGCTCGGTCCGAACGGCGCCGGCAAGACGACCTGTTTCTACATGGTCGTCGGCCTCGTCGCCTGTGGCGGCGGCGAGGTATATCTCGACGACGCGCGGCTGACGCACCTGCCGATTCACGAGCGCGCGCACCGTGGCGTTGCCTATCTGCCGCAGGAAGCGTCGGTTTTCCGCAAGCTGTCGGTCAGCGAGAACGTCGAGGCAGTTCTCGAACTGCAGAAACTGCCGCGCGGGGAAGTGAAGAGCCGTCTGGAAAGCCTGCTCGACGAACTGCACATCGCGCATCTGCGCAACAGCTCTGCCGCCTCGCTCTCCGGTGGCGAACGGCGGCGTGTAGAAATCGCCCGCGCGCTTGCCGCCAATCCGCGTTTCATCCTGCTTGACGAGCCGTTCGCCGGCGTCGACCCGATCGCCGTCCTCGAAATCCAGAAAATCATCCGCTTCCTTAAGGAACGCGGCATCGGCGTGCTGATCACCGACCACAACGTGCGCGAAACGCTGGGCATCTGCGACCATGCCTTCATCATCAACGAGGGCACGGTCCTTGCATGTGGGCGTCCGGACGAAATCATTTATAATGAAACCGTCCGCAAGGTCTATCTGGGCGAGAACTTCCGCCTCTAGCGCTACCGGCAGGCAGCTTGTCCCGACACCGGCAACCCCGTCCGGTGCATCCCTTGCCCGGCAGAAATCCCGGCTCCGAACATGAAACCCACTCTACAGCTCAAGCTCTCGCAGCATCTCGCGCTGACGCCACAGCTGCAGCAGTCGATCCGTTTACTGCAGCTGTCGACGGTCGAACTGGAACAGGAGCTGGAAAAGTACCTGCTCGAGAACCCCTTGCTCGAGCGCGACGAGGTCGAGTTCGCGCCACCGCCCGAGCGCACGGACCAGCCGCCGGAGAATACCGACAACGCCGCGGATAGCGGCGCCGGCAACGAGCCAGCCGAGCGTAGCGACAGCGACGACGGCCCCGATGCGTTTGACGAAAACTGGGGCGGCGAGGGCGCCTATCCGGGTTCCGGCAACGGCGACGACGAGGACGGCGACTTCCGCGACATCCAGGCGGCAGGGACTTCGCTGCGCGAACACCTGCTCTGGCAACTGGGCCTGATGCAGCTGCCGCGGCGCGACCTGCTGCTCGTGCAATGCCTGATCGACGCGCTCAACGACGACGGTTATCTGACGCAGTCGCTCGCCGAACTCGGCGAGGTGCTGCCAGCCGAGCTCGAAATCGACGAAGACGAACTGCGCCTGGCGCTGACCCTGCTGCAGAGCCTCGATCCGACCGGCGTCGGTGCGCGCAGTCCGCAGGAATGTCTGGCGCTGCAGCTGGCAGCGCTCGACGACGACGAGACACGCAAGCTGGCGCTGAAGATCGTGCGCGAGCATCTCGACCTGCTCGCCGGGCGCGATTTCGCCCGCCTGAAGAAGCTCACCGGCTGCGACGACGACGCACTGCGCGCTGCGCAAACGCTGATCCGCAGCCTCAATCCGCGGCCGGGCGCGCAGTACGCCGCTACCGACACGCGCTACATCACGCCTGACGTGGTGGTGCGCAAGCTGCGCGGCCAGTGGACCGCGTCGATCAACGGCGAAGCCTACCCGCGCCTGCGCATCAACCGTCTCTACGCCGACATCCTCTCGCGCCAGCGCGGTTCCGGACTGGCGGGGCAATTGCAGGAAGCGCGCTGGCTGATCAAGAACGTGCAGCAGCGCTTCGACACCATCCTGCGCGTGGCGCAGGCGATCGTCGAACGGCAGCGGCAGTTCTTCGAGCACGGCGAGGTTGCCATGCGTCCGCTGGTGCTGCGCGAGATCGCCGACATCCTCGGCCTGCACGAATCGACCATCTCGCGGGTGACGACACAGAAGTACATGTCGACGCCGCGCGGCATCTTCGAACTCAAATATTTCTTCGGCAGCCACGTCGCCACCGACACCGGCGGCGCCTGCTCGGCAACGGCGATCCGGGCGCTGATCAAGCAGCTGATCAGCGCCGAGGACGCGAAGAAACCGCTTTCGGACAGCCAGCTGTCCGAGATACTCGGCCAGCAAGGGATTGTCGTTGCGCGGCGAACGATTGCAAAATACCGTGAAGCGCTTAACATCCCGCCGGTCAACCTACGCAAGATCATTTAACCAAGGAGCCGCACATGAACGTGCAAATCACCGGCCACCATCTCGAAATCACTCCGGCGATTCGTGACTACCTCACCGGCAAAATCGAACGCGTTGTCAGCCACTTCGACCATGTGATCGCCGTCAATGCCATCCTCTCCGTCGAGAAGCTGAAGCAGAAAGCCGAAGTGACCGTGCACCTGAGCGGCAAGGACGTGCACGTCGAAGCCGTCGAGGAAGACCTCTACGCCGCCATGGACAGTCTCGTCGACAAACTCGACCGGCAGGTGCAGAAGTACAAGCAGAAGGTTCAGGATCACCACCGCGGCGAAAAAATCAGCGGCGTCATCGCTGGCGAATAAGCCGTCACGGCGGCGCCAGCGCTGACCCGCGCCGCCAATCCCCCGCCCGGACCCGACCGTCCCCGTGTCATCGCCTCTCCACGCCGCTCCCGCGAGTTGTGCCGAATGAGCCAGATCGCCAAACTCCTGCCGCTCGATAACATCCTGCTCGACCTCGAAGCGGGCAGCAAGAAGCGCGCGTTCGAACACGCCGCGCTGCTCTTCGAGAACAATCGCGGCATCGCCCGCAGCACCGTATTCGACAGCCTGTTTGCGCGTGAAAGGCTCGGTTCGACCGGTCTCGGCCAGGGTATCGCCATCCCGCACGGGCGCATCAAGGGACTCAAGGAAGCCTGTGGGGCCTTCCTTCGCCTGCACACGCCGGTGCCCTTCGACTCGCCGGACGGCAAGCCGGTGAGCCAGCTGTTCGTGCTGCTCGTACCCGAGCAGGCCACTGAACAGCACCTGCAGATACTCTCCGAACTCGCACAACGCTTTTCCGACCGTCAATGTCGGGAGGCGCTCGCCGCCGCGCCCGACGCCGCCGCCGTCCTCGCCCTGTTCGCCGCCGGCTCATGAGTGCCCTGCGCCGCTTCAGCGTCGCCCAGCTTTACGAAGACCATCGCGACAAGCTGCGCCTTGCCTGGGTGGCGGCCGTCGGCGTCGACCGCCAGATCGAGCTGAAGGAGCGCGGCAACTACGGCGCCGACGTCGTCGGCCACCTCAATGTCGTGCACCCCGAGCGCCTGCAGGTGATCGGCGACGCCGAAGTCAGCTGGGCACGCCGTGTCAGCCAGCAACGTCTACAGCAGCAGCTGAGCGACCTGATGGAGGCCCGCCCGCCAGCGATCATCGTTGCCGACGGCCATGAAGTTGCGCCGGCAATCCGGCAGGCCTGCGAAACGACGCAAACACCGCTGTTCACCAGCCCGAAGCCGTGCTCGGCAGTGATCGACCTGTTGCGCATCTACCTCGCCAGCCGCCTTGCCGACACCACCAGCCTGCATGGCGTGTTCATGGACGTGCTCGGCATGGGCATCCTGATCACCGGCGACTCCGGCGTCGGCAAGAGCGAACTCGCGCTCGAGCTGATCTCGCGCGGCCACGGTCTGGTCGCCGACGATGTCGTTGAAATGGCACGCATCGCACCGACCACCGTCGAAGGCCGCTGCCCGGGAATGCTGCGCGACTATCTCGAAGTGCGCGGCCTCGGCCTGCTCAACATCCGCACCATTTTCGGCGAAACCGCTTCGCGCCGGAAAATGAAGCTGAAGCTGATCGTGCATCTGCAGAAACCTGCCGCCGGACCCGATGCACCGCGTTTGCCGCTTGATGCGCAGACACAGGAAGTCCTCGGCGTGCCGATCCGCAAGGTGGTCATCCCGGTGGCTGCCGGGCGCAACCTCGCGGTGCTGCTCGAAGCCGCCGTGCGCAACACCATCCTGCAGTTGCGCGGCATCGACAGCATGGGCGAATTCGTCAATCGCCAGCAACAGGCCTTGCTTGACGACGACATGTAGACGGCGCCTATAATCGTCGCGCCTACCACCCAGCAAGGAGGACGTCGCAATGAAAACACTGATCGTCAGCATGACCTTCGCTTTCGGCCTCGTCGCCGGCAGCGCCATCGCCGCGGATGACGAGAAGAAGACGCCGTCGCCCGCACAGCAGGCGCAGCAGGAACGCATGAAATCGTGCAACCAGGAAGCCAAGGAAAAGGCGCTCAAGGGCGACGAGCGCAAGAGCTTCATGAGCGACTGTCTGTCCGGCAAGACCGCCAGCGCGGCGCCGGCAGCACCGGCAACGCAGCAGGACAAGATGAAGACCTGCAACAAGGACGCCAAGGACAAGGCGCTCAAGGGCGACGAGCGCAAGAAGTTCATGAGCGACTGCCTCAAGGGCTGAGCATCCGCCCCGGAAAGAAAAAAGCCAGCCGGATCAATGGCTGGCTTTTTCATTGCCTGGTCGTCCATCAGCAGGCTTCCGCGCCGGCGCGTGCTGCCCCCGGCGGGCTGTCGGGGAGAGCGGGAAGTCGCCTGACGGCGCTCAGACGCCGTTCAGCTTGTCGAGCTGTTCGCGGATCCGCGCCGGCTCTTCGCAACGCAGCAGGCGGCGCACCTGCGGCGCCAGTTCGGACGTATCGGAGGTCAGTATCCGCTGCTTGACCTCGAGCAGCTGCCCCGGATGCATCGAGAACTGGCGCAGGCCCATGCCGAGCAGCAGCCGCGTCATGCTCACGTCGCCGGCCAGTTCGCCGCATACCGACACCGGTCGGCCGGCCTTGTCGGCGCTGGTGATGGTGTGCGCCAGCAGCATCAGCACCGCCGGGTGCAGCGGATCGTAGAGGTGCGCCACCTGCTCGTCGCTGCGGTCAATCGCCAGCGTGTACTGGATCAGGTCATTGGTGCCGATCGACAGAAAATCGAGGCGACGCAGGAAAAGGCCAACGCCCAGCGCTGCCGCCGGAATCTCGATCATGCCGCCGATCGGCATCTGCTCGTCGAAGGGCACGTTTTCGCCGCGCAGGCTCGATTTGGCCTGGGCAACGGCGGCCAGCGTCTGGTCGATCTCCTGCGCGTGCGCGAGCATCGGTATCAGCAATTTCACCGGCCCGTAATGCGAGGCGCGCAGGATCGCGCGCAGCTGCGTCTGGAACATTGCCGGTTCGGTCAGCGACAGACGGATCGCGCGCAGGCCGAGCGCCGGATTGGTCTTGACGCGGTCGGCGTGCGTTTCCTCCGGATGCGGGTCCTTGTCGTTGCCCAGATCGAAGGTGCGGATCGTCACGGGCAAGCCGCCCATGCCACGCGCCACCTTGCGGTAACTCTCGAACTGCTCGTCCTCGCAGGGCATGTCGCCGCGCCCGAGAAAGAGAAACTCGCTGCGGAACAGGCCGACGCCCTCGGCACCGGCTTCGAGCGCGTCCGGCACGTCGGAGGGCAGTTCGATGTTGGCCAGCAGGTCGACGTGGACGCCGTCGATGGTGCGCGAGCGCGTCGTCTTCAGGCGTTTGAGCTTGCTCCGCTCAAGCTCGATCTGGCTCTTCCTGAGCTCGTACTCCTCGAGTACGCGCGGATCGGGATTGACGATGACGACGCCGCGCGTGCCATCGACGATCAGCATTTCCTTGTCGTGGATCAGTTGCCGTGCATTGTGCAGACCGAGCACCGCCGGGATGCGCAGACCGCGCGCGAGAATAGCCGTATGCGAGGTGGCGCCGCCGACGTCGGTAACGAAGGCAGCGAAGCGATGCTCCTTGAAGGCGATGACGTCAGCCGGCGACAGGTCGTGGGCGACGACGATCTGGCTGGTCTCGCGCTGCGCGCGAATCTTCAGCGAAGCGCGGCCGTCGTGGCCGGACAGCTCCTTGATCACGCGCTCGACCGCCTGGCGCACGTCGTAGGCGCGCTCGCGCAGGTAGGCATCGTCGATCTTCTCGAACTGGCCGACCAGATGTTCCATCTGTTGCACCAGCGCCCATTCGGCGTTGCAGCGCCGCTCGCGGATCAGCGTTTTCGGCACTTCGGCCAGTTCCGGGTCGGACAGGATCATCGAATGCAGATCGATGAAGGCGCCAAACTCGGCCGGTGCCGCACCCATGCCCTTCTTGATCGATTCGTACTCACCGCGAACGGCGGTGATCGCCGCGGCGAAGCGCGCAACTTCCTTTTCGACCTGCCGCGGCTGCAGAGTGAGGTGCGCGACTTCGAGCGTCGCATGCGAGAGCAGGCACGCCTGACCGATGGCGATTCCGCCGGAAACGCTGAGGCCGTGCAGCGTGTAACTCATCGCAGCTCTCCTGCTATTCGTGTTCGCCGAAACGATCGCCGATCAGTTGCAATATTGCTGCCAGCGCCGCGTCCTCGTCGCTGCCGAGCGTTTCGACGACAACGGTTGAACCACGACCGGCCGCAAGCATCATCACGCCCATGATGCTTTTGGCATTGATGCGGCGACTCCCTTTTTCCATCCACACCTCGGAACTGAAGGAGCCGGCCAGCTGGGTCAGCTTCGCCGATGCCCGGGCATGCAACCCCAGCTTGTTGATGATCTCGACTTCCGCGCGCGCCATGCGTTCCCGCTCCTCTAGGTACTCGTCAAACGGATGGCCGCAACAGCTCGTTCATCTGCGCCACCCGCACTCAAATCAAACCGGCAGCGCGCAAACGACTCGCATGCTGCCGACTGCCACCGCTGCCTCGTCCGGCCGGAATCAGCCACCCGCCATGTCGAGAACGCCATCGCGGCCACCGCTGATCGCCTTCTGCAGCATGGTCTCCATACCCTTCTCGCGATAAGTCAGCGCGCGCAGCAGCATCGGCAGGTTTACGCCGGCGACGCCCTCGACCTGTCCAGGAACGAGCAGCTTCAAGGCCAGGTTCGCCGGCGTGGCGCCAAACACATCGGTCAGGACAAGCACGCCTTCGCCACTATCGACCGCTTCGAGCAGGCGCCGCGCCTGCGGCAGGACGTCGAGCGGATCGTCCTGCGCGGCGACGCCGAACTGGGCAATCTGCAATGGCCGGCGATTGAGCACATGGCAGACGTTCTGCACCAGAGTCTCGCCGTAGCTGCCGTGGGTGATGAGGAGAATGCCGATCATCGCGTGTTTCGTGTCAGGTTCGGCTCATTCTAAGGGATTCCGCCTGCCTGCGCCCGTTGCGGAACGGGCGCGTGCCGGGTGCCGGGCATTACTCAGGGCAATACCTCGAGTTCGGCCGGCGTGCCGCCGACCCAGCTCAGGCGGCGGTTGAGCGCGGCGCTGACCTGGACGCGGCCGCTGGCGTCGACGCGCAGCACCTGCTCGATAGCGAGCTTCTTCGCCAGTCGCGGCCACTCGCCGGCACCGGCGACAAACAGCGGCTTCGAGCTCGAGTCGGAGACAGTGCCCGAGTCAGCCGCGCGCGGAATGACGATGGTCAGCGCCTGCGTCATTGTCGCCGGCTCGCCGCTGCGTGGATCGAGCAGGTGGCAGTAGCGACGGCCATCCAGTTCGAAGAAACGCTGATAGTCGCCTGAGGTGCCGATCGCTTCGCCGTCGCCGAGTTCGAGCGTCGCCAGTGGTCCGGGCTTGCGCGGGTGCTGGATGCCGACCCGCCACGGCCGGCCGTTGCGATCGCCGAGCGCGAGCACGTTGCCGCCAATGTTGATCAACGCATTGCTGATGCCATGGCTGCGCAGGATCTCCGCGCCGCGATCGAGCGCGACGCCCTTGAGATAGCCGCCGAAATCGAGTGCGACGCCGCGCTTGCCGCTGCTGGCGACGCCATCGGCGATGCGCACATCAGCGATTCCCGCCCGTTCGGCGCGCCAGTTGGCGATGGCTGCCGGATCGGGCAGTGCGGCGACGAATTCGTCGGCCTGAAAACCCCACAGGTGGATGAGCTGGCCGATTCCCGGATCGAACAGGCCCTCACCGGCGGCTGAACGCGCCTGCGCGTCGAGGATGAAGCCGGCCATTTCCGGCGTGACCGGCTGCGACTTGCCGGCGGCGAAGGCCGCATTGAGTTCCGAGAGTTCGGATGGCTGCCAGGCGTGATACGTCCGGTGCAGGCGGTCGAACTCGCTGAGTACGGCGTTGGCGGCGATGCGCGCACGCGCCTCGTCGGCACCGGCAACGATGACTTCGACGCGCGTGCCGAAAACGAAGGATTCCTGCTGATGCACTTCCTCGCGGCCGCAAGCGGCGAGCAGGGCAAGGCCGCAGGCTACGGCGAGCAGCGCCGCCAGACGGCGGCTCAGTCGGGCGAGCCCGGGCAAACGACAAAGCATGGAAGACGGCGCGATTCGGGTCATGGCGATGGCGGCAGCGACACAAGGGACGCGGAAAGCGATGGAAAGGTGCGGAGCGCAGGAAGTGCTGAACGAGCGCCGTAAGCGCACTCGCCAAGAGCAAGCAACGCAGCCGGAACAGCGCGCACGGACGGATCGCGCATTCAGCTGCCCGCGGCCGGCGCGGCGGCAAGGGCGCGCTCGAGCGCGGCGATGAACAGCGCCGCGGCGTCGAAGCCGGTCTGCTCGCGGATCTCGACCATGCAGGTCGGGCTGGTGACGTTGATCTCGGTCAGGCTGTCGCCGATGACGTCGATGCCGACCAGCAGCAGGCCACGCGCGGCGAGCACCGGCGCCAGCGCTTCGGCGATCTGACGGTCGCGCGGCGTCAGCGGCCGGGCGACGCCGCGTCCGCCGGCGGCGAGATTGCCGCGCGTCTCGCCCGGACGCGGGATGCGCGCCAGGCAGAAGGGAACGACTTCGCCACCGACAATCAGGATGCGCTTGTCGCCGTCGACGATTGCCGGCAGGAAGCGCTGCGCCATGATCGTTCGCCGACCGTCGTCGGTGATCGTCTCGATGATCGCGTTACGGTTGGGGTCATCGGCGCGCACGCGGAAGATGCCGGCGCCGCCCATGCCGTCGAGCGGCTTGAGGATCACATCGCCGTGGCGGTCGATGAATTCGTCGATCGCCTCCGCCCGTCGCGCGACGCGTGTCGGCGCGGCGAACTGAGCGAATTCGGCCAGCGCCAGTTTTTCGGAGTGGTCACGCAGCGCGCGCGGCCGGTTGAAGACGCGCGCACCTTCGGCCTCGGCGCGTTCGAGCAGCCAGGTCGCGGTGATGTATTCCATGTCGAACGGCGGATCCTTGCGCATCAGCACGGCATCGAAGTCGCGCAGGGCGATCGTCTGGCGATCGCCGGCGACGTACCAGGCGGCATCGTCGTCGGCGAGGGTGAGTGGCAGCAGATCGCCGACGACGCCATCGCCGGAATCCCAGCGCAGGTCGGCGACTTCGAGCGCCCACACCTGATGGCCGGCAGCCTGCGCCGCGCGCATCATGGCAACGCTCGAGTCCTTGTAAGCCTTGAGCGTGGCCGGCGGATCGATGATGAAGGCGAGACGCATGCGAACGGTTTTCCGGGAGGTGGCTGAACGGGATGCGGGCGAACGCTGCTAGGCGGCGACGGCCGCCCCGGCGGGCAAAGCCGTGCGCTCGAGTTCGAGCGAGGCGGCGAGCAGCGCCAGCCGGGCGACGACGCCATAGGCGTAAAAGCGGTTCGGCGCCGCATCCGGGTCGCAGCGCTGGTCGGGCAGCGAACAGCTGGTTTCGAAGGCCAGCGGTTCGAAGTGCATTCCCGGCGCGTTGAGGTTCTCGTCGCGCCCACGCGCGGTGTGCACGCGATAGAAGCCGCCGACAACGTAGCGGTCGATCATGTATACCACCGGCTCGGCGACGCCGCCACCGACTTCCTCGAAGGTCTGCACGCCTTCCTGGATGATCACCTGCGACACGGCGAGACCTTCCTTCACCACCGACATCTTGTTGCGCTGACGGCGGTTGAGACCGCGCACCTCATCGGCGTCGCGCACCGTCATCACGCCCATGCCGTAGGTGCCGGCGTCGGCCTTGACGACGACGTAGGGCGTCTCGTCGATGCCGTGCTCGCGGTACTTCTCGCGGATCATCGTCAACAGGCCGTCGACCTTGGCGGCGAGGCAGTCCTCGCCCTGGCGGTCGTGAAAATCGATCTCGTCGCAACTGGAAAAATAGGGATTGATGCGCCAGGGATCGATGCCGATCAGCTTGGCAAATTCGTTGGCAACGTCGTCGTAGGCGGCGAAGTGATGGGTCTTGCGGCGCACCGCCCAGCCGGCGTGCAGCGGCGGCAGCAGATACTGGCTGTCGAGGCCGCGCAGGATGTCGGGAATGCCCGCCGACAGGTCGTTGTTGAGCAGGATCATGCACGGATCGAAACCGTCGACGCCGAGCCGGCCGCGGCTGCGCACGAGCGGTTCGAGCAGCAGCTGCGTGCCGTCGTCGAGATCGACCGGCGTCGGCGCGGTGACCTCAGGCGACAGCGAACCGAGACGCACGTTGAGCCCGGTGCGGCGCAGGATGGCGGCGATCTGCGCGACGTTCTGCAGGTAGAAACGGTTGCGCGTGTGATTTTCGGGAATCAGCAGCAGGTTGCGCGCGTCCGGGCAGATTTTCTCCACCGCCGACATCGCCGCCTGCACGCACAGCGGATGAAATGCCTCGTTCAGGTTGTTGAAGCCGCCGGGAAACAGATTCATGTCGACCGGCGCCAGCTTAAAGCCCGAATTGCGCAGGTCGACCGAACCATAGAACGGCGGCGTGTGCTCCTGCCACTGGCTGCGCAGCCAGCGTTCGATGGTGGTGGCGTTGTCGAGGAAACGGCGCTCGAGATCGAGCAGCGGACCGCTGAGCGCGGTGGTGAGACAGGGAACCATGAAATCCTTTCTTTGCTGCCGCACCTTCGGGCAGCGTCGGAAAAATCCGGAAACTTAGTTTACACCGGGCGGCGGCAGGAACGCGCGGAACGCCGCGGGCAGCGGCGCCTGTTGAAGACTGCGCTGGGTGAACAGGAAACGGCCGTCGCAGACGAAACCGGCGGCGGCCCAATCGACGCCGTTGAGCAGTGTTGCCAGCGCGTGCACGTCGACATCGGCGCGCTGCGGAAAGATCGCCAGAACGGCGCCGTCGTAATGGGGACACTCATGAACGAAGAATGGTTGCGCACGCCGCGTCTTGCCGTTGACGTAGATACGCGGCTGCGCGCTCTGCTGGTAGCCGCGGCCCCAGTGCCACCAGTTCGCCTCGTGGAAAGGCTGCACGCGGCGCGCGATCAGGCGCGCCTTGTGCGGCAGCAGCGCCGCCGGCGGCGGCTCGCCGGGATCGACCCAGATCATGCGCCGCGTCCTGCCGTCGGCAACCGTTGTCGAGCAGACGAAATCGCGGTTGCCGTGCACCGCGTCGGCGTAGATCGCGTCAGCCCCGGAAACCGCGCCGACACGCACCGCAGCGATGTCGCCGAGCAGCAGCGCCGGCGCCTCGTGCGGGAAGCGCAGGTGCCCGCCGATCTCGACGAACTGGCGATTTTCCCAGCGCGGCGCGGCAAGCGCGGCCAGACCATCGGCCGAGCCAAACGCCGCGTAACGCGTCTGCCGCGAGAAATCGCCGCGCACGAAGCGCCAGATCGCGCAGTTGGGCGCCGCGCCGTCGAAAACGCGCATGTCGCCGAGGTCGATGAACTCGGTGATGGTGCCGGCAGCAAAGAGCAGGCGGTTGAGGCGCAGCGCCGAAGTCGCCGAAAGAAAATCGCGCGGCGTGATGAACACCAGCTCGCCGCCCGGATCAAGGTGGCGCAGGCACTTCTCGATGAAGAACAGGTAGAGGTTCGAGCGCCCGTCGAAATGCTCGGCCGACAGGCGCTGGCGCGTCGCCGCTGCGATGTCCTGATAGCGCACGTAGGGCGGATTGCCGATGATCGTCGCGAAGCGCTCGTTCTTCGGTAGCGCGAAGAAATCCATGACGCGAACTCCCGGCGGTGCGTGACCGGCGTCCAGCTCGATGCCGACGCTGCCGGCCGGCAGCCGCTCCCAGAAAGCGCCGTCGCCGCAGGCCGGCTCGAGCCAGCGGCCAGTGTTACGGCAAAGCGCGAGCATCGCATCGACCACCGGCGCCGGCGTGAACACCTGGCCGAGCGTCGCCACCTCGCGCGGCGACAGCGATTTGCGCGAGGGCACGGCAGCCATCAGCGGCAGCTTGAACTGCAGGGGATCGGAAGATTCAGGCATGGCGAACCGGATTGAGAAGACGCTGGGAAGAATGCGCGGGCATGGCCGGGGCGGGAGCTTGTCGAACTGCAAGCCTGCTGCCAAGCACTGTCCGCCTCAATCGGCCTGGCAGAGCAGGCCCTTCAGGTACTCGCCCTCGGGGAAGGCGAGCGCCACCGGATGGTCGGGCGAGGCGGCAAGGCGGCGCACGATACGCGCCTCGCGCCCGGCGTCGACCGCCGCGTCGGTGATGATCTTCTGGAAAAATTCGACGCCGATACCGCCCGAGCACGAGTAGCTCATCAGCAAGCCGCCCGGCGCCAGCAGGCGGAAACCGAGCAGGTTGATGTCCTTGTAGGCGCGCGCCGCGCGCTCGGCGTGCGCCGCCGATGGTGCGAACTTCGGCGGATCGAGAATGATCAGGTCGAAGCGCGCGCCGGCGTTCTTCAAGGCGCGCAACTCGCTGAATACATCGGCTTCGCGCCATTCGGCGCGCTCGGCCGGCAGCTGCGGATTGAGCGCGAGGTTGGCGGCGGCGGTGGCGAGCGCCGGGCCGGAGGAATCGATCGAGAGCACGCTGGCGGCGCCGCCGGCCAGCGCCTGCAGGCTGAAGCCGCCGGTGTAGCAGAAGCAGTTGAGCACCGAGCGGCCGGCAGCGAGCTGGCCGACGAGCAGGCGGTTGTCGCGCTGATCGAGGTAGAAACCGGTCTTGTGGCCGGCGACGACGTCGACGTGCATGCGCACGCCGTTTTCGCTGATCGAGAGCGGCGGCGCTTCGGTCGCAGCCGGCTCAGCGCCCTCGGCCACTGCCGGCCCGCCGAGGCGCCAGCCGGTTTCCGGCTGCAGGCCTTCGAGGCGGCGCACGTCGGCGTCGGAGCGTTCGTAGACGTGGCGGCAGCCAGTCGCCAGCACCAGCGCGCCGACGATCGCCCGCCGCCAGCGGTCGGCACCAACGGCGGTCAGCTGCACCACCAGCGTATCGCCATAGCAATCGGCAACGACGCCGGGCAGGCCGTCGGATTCGCCATGGACGACGCGAAAGCCGCGCTCGCCACGCGCGGCGCCGAGCCCCTGTTCGCCGGCAAAACCGGGCAGCGCCGCACGGCGGGCAAGGGCTGCGGCGACGCGGCGTTTGAAGAATGCGTCGTCGATCGTCTCTTCCGGGTCGAAGCTCCAGACGCGGGCGCGGATCTGCGATTGCGGGCTGAACGCCGCGCGCCCGAGCGGACGCCCGTCGGCGGCACTCACCTCGACCGTATCGCCCGGCCGCGCGCGACCGTCCAGGCGATCGACCGCGCCGGCGAAAATCCACGGGTGGCGGCGCAGAACGGAGCGTTCCTTGCCGGGAAGCAGAATCAGTCGGGCCATCGCCAAGTCCGTCGCCAACGAAAACAGTGAAAAATGTCGGCACGAATGCCGACGACGCTGCCACCGCTACGCGCGGCGCAGCAGCGCCTTAGAATGACGCGCCCGCCACTCCGGGCGGGAGCATCGCCGCTATTGTAAACCCTTGCCAGCCGCCACCTGCGCCGCAACGCGGCGCGGCCAACGACTGTCCTTCGCATCACTCACCACTCCCCACTTCCCGCCCGCGCCGCACATGAGCCACCACAGACCCGCCATCACGACCATCGCCGTAGACCTTTCCCGTCCCGAGCACGCCAGCGATCTGCTGCGCCTGCTCGACCACTACGCCCGCGACCCGATGGGTGGCGGCCGCGCGCTCGCCGACGAAGTGCGCGCGACACTGATCGAGCGGCTGCGCGAAGTGCCGCAGTTCCTCGCTTATCTCGCCTACGGCGATGGACAGGCGGTCGGGCTGATCAACTGCTTCTGGGGCTTTTCCACCTTCGCGGCGCGACCGCTGCTCAACATTCACGACATCGTCGTCGATGCCGGCTGGCGCGGCCGCGGCGTCGGCCGCCAGCTGCTCGCTGCCGCCGAAGCGGCGGCACGGGCACGCGGCAGCTGCAAGCTGACGCTGGAAGTGCTCGAAGGCAACACCAGCGCACGCGCGGCTTACGCACGCTGCGGCTTTGCCAGTTACGAACTCGACCCGGCGACGGGCCGGGCGCTGTTCATGGAGAAGAAGCTGTAGCAGGCGCGGTCGCCCTGCAGGAGTAATGCGGCAGGCGGCTGACGCCGCTATTTGCGCCGGGCACGCGGATGCGCCTGATCGTACACTTTGGCCAGGTGCTGAAAATCGAGGTGCGTATAGACCTGTGTCGACGCGATGCTGGCGTGCCCGAGCATTTCCTGCACGGCGCGCAAATCGCCCGACGACTGCAGCACGTGCGAAGCGAAGGAGTGGCGCAGCATGTGCGGATGCACGTGCTGCGCCAGCCCCCTTGCCTGCGCGCGCCGCGCCAGCTGCTGTTCGACGATGCGCACCGAGATGCGCGCACCGCGTACGCCGACGAACAGCGCCGTTTCGGCGTCGCCGGCGAGTTCATGGCGCCGCGCCGCCCAGGCGGCGATCGCCAGCCTTGCCTCGCGACCCACCGGCACCAGCCGCGTCTTGCCGCGCTTGCCGAGCACGCGTACTTCGCCGGCGGCGATGTCGCTGAGGCAGGCGAGGTCGAGCGCAGTGAGTTCCGACAGGCGCAGACCCGAAGAATAGAAGAGCTCGAACATCGCCTGATCGCGCAAGGCGACCAGATCGGACGCTGCCGCGTCCGGCGCATCTGCCGCGAGATCTGTAAGCGCATTTCTGCCCGCCTCGCCGACAAAACCCCGGCCTGCATCCGCAGCCACCCCGGCGGCAGCCGCGCTGCTGGCGCCGCCCGACAGCGGCGTGCTGGCGGAGCGCCCCATCTCGAGCAGCCGCGTCGCTTCGTCCGGCGACAGCACTTTCGGCAGCGCACGCGGGCTCCTCGGCGCGCGCACGCCTTCGACCGGGTTGGTCGCCGCCTGCCCGTGCCGCCCGAGCCAGCGGAAATAGCCGCGCCAGGAAGAGAGCGCACGCGCCAGCGAGCGCCCGCCGAGGCCGCCGGCGTGCAACTGGCCGACAAAACGGCGAATCTGTGCCGTCGTCAGTGTGCCCAGCGGCAGCTCGCCGGCCAGCTCGAGCAGCTTTTCCAGATCGCGGCGATAAGCGGCGACGGTGTGCGGCGACTGCCGCCGCTGTTGCGCCAGCTCGTCGAGCCACAGGGCGACCGAGCTGCGCGCGTCCATCGTGCGTTCAGCGCAGGACGCGCGCCAGCGCGGCCGACGCCATCTCGCCGAGGCGTTCGAGGTAGATCGTTCCCATGCCGGCGTAGAAGCGCTGCGCATCCTCGCTGCCGAGCGCGATCATGCCGATGGTGCCGCCGCCGTTGCGCAGCGCGATCAGCGCCTGCGAGCGCACGTGCGCCGCGCCTTCGCCAAACCAGGCGGCGGTACCGAAGCCGGAAGTCGAACCGCAGTAAGGCTGGCCGAGCGTCTCGGCGAAGGCCTGCAACTCTTCGGCGACGTCGGCGAACTCGGGCAGATCGTCGGTCCCCGCCGGGCGGTTCCACAGGCGCAGCGCGAAATGCGGCACCGCGAAGTCGTCGCGCAAATGGAAATTGAGCGTGTGCAGCACGGCGCCGAAAGTCGCGCCGGCGATGACGGCGACGCCGAGGCGGTGCATCTTCTCGCTGATCGCGTCGTTCTCCTCGCCGAACTGCAGCAGCTCGCGCATCTTGTCCTCGAGCTGACGGTTCTTGTCGCGCAGCGTGAGCATCTGCCGCTCGGTGATCGAGATGGCGCGACCGCCGTGCGGGTGCGGGATCACCAGCCGCGACATCAGTTCGGCGTGCTCCTCGAAAAATTCCGGGTGATTCTGCAGGTAGTGCGCGACTTCATCGGCTTTCATGGCGGTTCGGTTCCAGTGCGGCGGGTTGCGGGAAAGACTGGCACGGGCAAAGCCTCGGGCAGCAGCGTTTATAAGTCAATTTCACCGGTGAATACGGTCGTCGCCGGGCCGCTCATGAATACCGGCTGTTCATCGCCAGCCCATTCAATCGAGAGTTCGCCGCCACGCGTGGCAACGCGCACCGGCGAATCGAGCAGGCCGCGGCGGATGCCGGCGACAGCGGCGGCGCAGGCGCCGGTGCCGCAGGCGAGCGTTTCGCCGGCGCCGCGCTCGAAGACGCGCAGGCGGACGGCGTGGCGGTCGACGACCTGCATGAAGCCGGCGTTCACGCGTTGCGGGAAGCGCAGGTGATTTTCAATCAGCAGCCCTTGGCTGGCGACGGGTGCCGTGTCGACATCGGCGACGAGCTGCACGGCGTGCGGGTTACCCATCGAGACGACGCTGATCATCACCTCGTCGTCACCGACCATCAGCGGCTGGACGACAGCGTCAACCGGGCTGATGAAGGGGATGGCGTCGGGCGCGAAGCGTGGCACGCCCATATCGACGGTGATGTTGCCGTCTTCGCCCTCGCGCGGCCGGATCAGGCCTTTCATCGTTTCGACGACGATCTCGCGCTGCGCGGTCAGCCCCTGTTCGCGGACGAAGCGCACGAAGCAGCGCGCGCCGTTGCCACACTGCTCGACCTCGCCACCGTCGGCGTTGAAGATGCGGTAGCGAAAGTCGGCGTCGGGCCGCGTCGGCGCCTCGACCAGCAGGATCTGGTCACAGCCGATGCCGAAGCGGCGGTCGGCAAGCTGACGCAGCTGATCGGGCGTCAGTGCGAGCGACTGGCGCACGCCGTCGAGAACGACGAAGTCGTTGCCGAGGCCGTGCATCTTGGTGAAGCGTACCTTCATGCGCCCTCCGGCATGCGGGAAAAAATCGCGGCGACGAGCGCCGGGACGAGGTAAAAAACTCAAACCGTGGCGTACCGTAGCAGAGTGTGGCGCGCGCCTACAGCGTTCGCGCCATTATAAAGTCGTCCATGACGAAGCCGTTGCCGATGTCGACGCGGACCGATTCGCGCACTGAGAAGCCATACTTGTCGTAAGCGGTGATGGCACGCGAATTCTGCTTGTTGACGGCGAGGATCAGCGTGCTGCAGCCGACGACGTCCCTGGCGCGCGCGACCACGGTGTCGATCAGCGCGCCGCCGATTCCCTGGCGCTGCTGTGCCGGGTCAACGTAGAGCTTGTCGAGCTTCATTTCGCCTTGGCGCAGGGTGGTCAGCGACGCGGCGAAGCCGACCAGCACGCCATCGACGCGCGCCACGTCCCACCAGATTCCCGGCGTTGCCAGTTCATTGGCGACACGGGCGCGACCGTAGCGGTCGCCGAGCATGTGGTCGATCTGCGCCTGACTGATGATGCCGGGGTAAGTGGCCTGCCAGACGACGCGGGCAAGCGCAGCCACTTCGGCAATATCGGCAGCGACCAGCGGAGTGATCACGAGGCTCATGGACAATCGCTCAGTAAAAACGGGGCTCGCCCGGCGGGCGCGTCTTGAAACGCTTGTGTAGCCAGAAATACTGCTCGGGCATTCGGCGCACCTGGCTTTCGATGTATTCGTTCATGCGCCGCGTATCGGCCTCGACATCGTCACCGGGAAAGCTCTCCCAGGGCGCTTGCAATTCTATCGTGTAGCCGGCAGCGGTCATGCGCGCGACACAGGGAACGACGCGCGCGCCGGCGATGCGCGCCAGCCGCGAGACGCCGGTGATCGTTGCCGCCGGCACGCCGAAGAAGGGGACGAAAACGGCGTCGCGCGCGCCGTAGTCCATGTCCGGCAGATAGTAGAAAGGCAACCCCTCGCGCAGACATTTCAAGGCGCGGCGCATGCCGTCCTGACGCGAGAGCAGCACCGGATCGTTGAAGCGCAGGCGGCCGGCGAGCAACACGTCGTTGAATACCGGGTTCTTCTGGTTGGCGTACACGCTGACCAGCGGCGTCTGCATGGTCATCATCGAACCGGCAGCGTCGAGACCGACAAAGTGCGGCGCCAGCAGGATGGTCGGCTGGCCGTCGGCGGCCGTCAGGTGTTCGCGACCTTCGAGCCTGATGAGGCGTTCAAGCCGCGTCCGTGGCGCCCACCAGAGCAGGGTGCGGTCGAGAAAGGCGCGGGCAAAGGCGATGAAATGGCGGCGGGCCAGATCGCGGCGGGCGGCTTCTTCGAGTTCGGGAAAACACAGGCGCAGGTTGAGCAGCGCCACCCTCCGGCGCTCACGGCCGATCGCGAAGAGCAGGCGGCCGAGCACCGCGCCAAGCGCACGCAGCGCCGGCAGCGGCAGCCAGTGCAAGAGCCAGAGCAGGCCGACCAGCGACGTCGACGCCACTTGCCGCAGCGATGACGCCGCTTCCTTCTTCCGGCCTCTGCGACTGCGGCTCATGCCGACACTTCCGCATGCACCGGCGCCACTCGCGCGGTGGCCTCATCGCCGGCAGCGCGCTGTACCTCCTGCGCCTTGCCATCCGGTGGCGCTTCGGCGCCGCTTGGGCGCTTGTAGCGGTTATAGCCCCACAGGTACTGTCCCGGACACTCGCGGATCAGGCGCTCGATCTCGCGGTTGATGCACTGCGCGCGCGCTACGGTATCGCCTTCGATCGGCGCCGCCGGCTCGCCGATGCGGAAGTGGTAGCCGGCACCCTTGGGCAGGCGTTCGGCGTACACCACGAAGATGCGCGCTCCGGTTTCGGACAGGCGCGCCGCCAGCGTCATGGTGTAGGCGGGTCGGCCGAAAAAATCGAGCCAGCGCCCTTCGCCGACTTTCGGCGCCTGATCGGGCAGCATGCCGACCGCCTCGCCGCGCTTGAGCGCCTTGATCAGCGCGCGCACGCCGGAAAGATCGGCCGCCGCCAACTTCAGTTGCGCGCGCTGCCGACCCTCGAGGATCATCCGCTGCAGCCAGGACTGTTTCGGCGGCCGGTAGAGCACGGTGATCGGCGCCGTCTGCGAGTAGTACTGCGCGGTGATCTCGAAACAGCCGAGATGCGGCGTCAGGAAGAGTATCCCCTTGCCTTCGCGGCGCGCCGCTTCGACCAGCTCCCAGCCACTGACCTGAACCACGTGCGCAGCGGCGACCGGCAGCGGCTGCAGCCAGATCGCCGGCAGTTCAAGCGCCGTCTTGCCGGCCTCGGCGATGGCCTGCGCCCGCACGCGAGTGGCCTCGTGCTCGCCAAGTGCGAGCACGAGGTTCTGCTGCAGATGGCGGCGATAGGTCGGCGAAGCGAGCCAGGTCAGCCAGCCAAGCAGGCTGCCGAGCGCGTGCAGCCAGGGCAGTGGCAGGCGACTGAGAAAGCGGAACAGAGGGATCAAACCGGCAACCTGCGTAAAAGCGACCCTTGCAGACGGTCGCGGTGAGACGGCGCGATGGCGGTCGATTGACCGCCCCCGCGAAAAAAACGACAATTATCCCTCCGCCGAGTTAAACAGGACAACTTGCAGGGCGGGGCGGCCACCGGGCATTTGCTGCGCTGGCCGGATAAATACTGCTAAAGCGTCGTCTGCTCAAACCCCGGAGCCGGCAACGCCGCCGAACCGGGGTTTTTGTTTCTGGAGCTCGTGCATGTCAAAAGAATATCTCTTCTCCTCCGAATCGGTCTCCGAAGGACATCCGGACAAAGTCGCCGACCAGATCTCCGACGCCATTCTCGACGCCATTCTCGCCGCCGACCCGACCGCCCGTGTCGCCTGCGAAACGCTGGTATCGACCGGCCTCGTCGTCATCTCGGGCGAAATCACCACGACGGCACACATCAACTACCGCGAAATCGCGCAGGAGACGGTCCGTCGCATCGGCTACAACGACTCCGAAATCGGTTTCGACTACAAGAGCTGCGCCATCCTCACCGCGATCAACCGCCAGTCGCCGGACATCGCGCAGGGCGTCAACGAAGGTCAGGGCCTCGATCTCGACCAGGGCGCCGGTGACCAGGGCCTGATGTTCGGCTATGCCTGTAACGAAACGCCGTCGCTGATGCCGCTGCCGATCTACTACGCACACCGCATCATGCAGCGTCACGCCGAAGTGCGTAAGGACGGCCGCCTGCCCTGGCTGCGTCCGGACGCGAAGAGCCAGCTCACCGTCCGCTACGTCGACGGCAAGCCGGTGGAAATCGATACCGTTGTCGTGTCGACGCAGCACAGCCCGGACATCGAGCACGCTGCGCTGTCAGCCGCGGTGATCGAAGAGATCGTCAAGCCGGTGCTGCCCAAGGAACTGCTCACCGAGCGCACGCGCTACCTGATCAACCCGACCGGCCGCTTCGTTGTCGGCGGCCCGCACGGCGACTGCGGCCTCACCGGCCGCAAGATCATCGTCGACACCTACGGCGGTGCCGCGCACCACGGCGGTGGCGCCTTCTCCGGCAAGGACCCGTCCAAGGTTGACCGCTCGGCCGCCTACGCCGCGCGCTACGTCGCCAAGAACATCGTCGCCGCCGGCCTTGCCGACCGCTGCGAAGTGCAGGTCGCCTACGCCATCGGCGTCGCCAAGCCTGTTTCGCTGATGGTCAATACCTTCGGCACCGGCAAGATCGCCGACGAGAAGATTGTCGAGCTGATCGGCAAACATTTCGACCTGCGGCCGAAGGGCATCATCCAGGCGCTCGACCTGCTGCGTCCGATCTACTCGAAGACCGCCGCCTACGGCCATTTCGGCCGCGACGAGCCGGAGTTCTCGTGGGAAGCAATCGACAAGGCCGCCGTTCTGGCGGCCGACGCCGGCCTCTGAAGGCGGCGCCAGCACTGACCGACGGGGAGCTGCGGCTCCCCGTTTTTTCGTCTGGCGAAAGCGGCCAAGTCGGTTAGACTGGCAGCCATCATCCGCATCCCGGCTGCCTAGCATTCCGTCATGCCACCACCCACCGTACTGAAAAGAATCCGCGTCGAGGACCTCCGCGTCGGGATGCACCTCAAGGAGTTCTGCGGCTCGTGGATGGAGCATCCGTTCTGGCGCAACGGCTTCGTCATCGACGACCCGAAAGACATCGAGCGCATCCTCGCCAGCAGCATCAAGGAAGTGTGGATCGACACCGGCAAGGGGCGCGACGTTGCCCCCGAAGTGCAGGCGGTGTCTTTCGCCGAGTCGGAAGCCGAAGTCGATGCCGAGCTGGCGCGCGCGGCAACGAGCGCCCGACAGCTACAGCGAACACCCGCAGCTGAGGAGCTCGCCCGCGCTGCGCGCATCTGCGCCAAGGGCAAACAGGCGGTCGTCTCGATGTTCCAGGAGGCGCGCATGGGTCGCGCCGTCGACGCGGCCGGCGCCGAACGCATGGTCGACGAGATCGCCGATTCAGTGACACGTAATCCCGGCGCACTGATCAGTCTGGCGCGCCTGAAAACGGCCGACGACTACACCTATCTGCATTCGGTGGCGGTCTGCGCGCTGATGGTCGCACTCTCCCGCCAGCTCGACCTGTCGGAAGAAGAGACGCGCGCCGCCGGCCTGGCCGGGCTGCTGCACGACCTCGGCAAGGCGCTGATGCCGATGGAGATCCTGAACAAGCCAGGCAAGCTCACTGACGAGGAGTTCACGATCGTCCGCCGGCATCCGGTAGAAGGCCACCGGCTGCTCAGTGAAGGCCGCGGCGTCACCGCGCCGACGCTCGACGTCTGCCTGCACCACCACGAAAAGATCGATGGCTCGGGCTACCCCGAGCATCTCTCCGGCGGGGAAATCTCCCTGCTGGCGCGCATGGGTGCCGTCTGCGACGTTTATGACGCAATCACTTCCAACCGCCCGTACAAGGCCGGCTGGGATCCGGCCGAGTCGCTGCGGCGTATGGCGGAATGGACTTCCGGCCACTTCGATCCGGCGGTCTTCCAGGCCTTCGTCAAAAGTCTCGGCATCTATCCGATCGGCTCGCTGATACGGCTTTCTTCGGGCCGCCTCGGCATTGTCGTCGAGCAAAGCGAGAGATCCCTGCTCGCGCCGCGCGTCAAGGTCTTCTTCTCGACCAAGGCGAACGCCCGCATTCCGCCCGAGATCATCGACCTGTCGCGACCCGGCGCCGTCGAAAAAATCGCCGGGCGCGAAGACCCGGCTGCCTGGAACTTTCCCGATCTCGACCGCCTGTGGGCGCTCGGCGATGTCGCCGCGTGAAAGGCATCATGCGTAGTGCGACCGATTTCCGGGCCTGCCAACGCGGCACGCGCGAAACCTAAAAGCGCGTATAATCGCGACCACTCCGAGGAGCGCTGCAAGGCTGTCGTTCGACAGTCCCAGGCTCGGACCGAAACGGCGCTCATCCGACCCCCCGCGCTGGGCGTGGGCTGGCGGGTGAGATTGACCTCCCGGTCGCCACAGCTCGCTCGCTCCCCGTCCGGCCGCAGTTCTGAAGGAGCTTGCTGTGGCTGACAAAGACTTCATCGTTGCCGATCTGAATCTGGCCGACTGGGGCCGCAAGGAAATTCGCATCGCCGAGACCGAAATGCCCGGTCTGATGGCCATCCGCGAAGAGTACGCCGCGTCTCAACCGCTCAAGGGCGCCCGCATCACCGGCTCCCTGCACATGACCATCCAGACCGCAGTGCTGATCGAGACGCTGGTCGCTCTCGGCGCCGAAGTCCGCTGGGCCTCGTGCAACATCTTCTCGACGCAGGACCACGCCGCTGCCGCGATCGCCGCGCAGGGCATCCCGGTGTTTGCGGTCAAGGGCGAAACGCTGACCGACTACTGGGATTACACGCACCGCATCTTCGAATGGGCCGATGGCGGCTACTCGAACATGATCCTCGATGACGGCGGCGACGCCACGCTGCTGCTGCACCTCGGCGCGCGAGCCGAGAAGGACCTCTCGGTCATCGCCAAGCCTGGCTCCGAGGAAGAAACGATCCTCTTCGCCGCAATCCGTGCCAAGCTCGCCGTCGATCCGACCTGGTATTCGACGCGTCTGGCGCAGATCAAGGGCGTCACCGAAGAAACCACGACCGGCGTGCATCGCCTGTACCAGATGCACCAGCGCGGCGAGCTCAAGTTCCCGGCGATCAACGTCAACGATTCGGTGACCAAGTCGAAGTTCGACAACCTCTACGGCTGTCGCGAATCGCTGGTCGATGGCATCAAGCGCGCCACCGACGTGATGGTCGCCGGCAAGGTCGCCCTCGTTGCCGGTTACGGCGACGTCGGCAAGGGTTCGGCGCAAGCGCTGCGCGCGCTGTCGGCACAGGTGTGGGTCACTGAAATCGACCCGATCTGTGCGCTGCAGGCGGCGATGGAAGGCTATCGCGTCGTCACCATGGAGTTCGCCGCCGACAAGGCCGACATTTTCGTCACCACCACCGGCAACTTCCACGTCATCACGCACGAGCACATGGCGGCGATGAAGAACAACGCCATCGTCTGCAACATCGGCCACTTCGACAACGAGATCGACGTCGCCTCGCTCGAGCAGTACCAGTGGGAAGAGATCAAGCCGCAGGTCGATCACGTGATTTTCCCCGACGGCAAACGGATCATCCTGCTCGCCAAGGGCCGCCTGGTTAACCTTGGTTGCGGCACCGGCCATCCTTCGTACGTGATGAGCTCGTCGTTCGCCAACCAGACGATCGCGCAGATCGAACTGTTCACGCGCACCGCCGACTATCCCGTGGGCGTGTACACGCTGCCCAAGCATCTCGACGAGAAGGTCGCCCGCCTGCAGCTGAAGACGCTCAATGCGCAACTGTCGACGCTGACCGAGCAGCAGGCCGCCTACATCGGCGTGCCGGTGAACGGCCCGTACAAGGCCGAGCACTACCGCTACTAGGCAGGGCAGGGCGCGCGGACACCTACCCTGTCCGCGCGCCCCGTTTTTGGCAAACACGCCGGCAAGCCGCCGGCCGCAACTGGAACCGACCCATGACGGCCGCTTTCGCGCAATCCCGACGCTGCTTCAGCGTCGAACTCTTCCCGCCGCAAACCACTGAAGGCGCCGACAAGCTGCGTGCCGTTCGCCACCAGCTGGCCTTGCTGCAACCCGAGTTTTTTTCGGTCACCTTTGGCGCCGGCGGTTCGACGCGCGACCGCACGTTCGACACCGTTCTGGAAATCCAGGCCGAAGGCCAGCGCGCGGCACCGCACCTGTCGTGTATCGGCGCCACCGCCGACAGCATCCGCGAACTGCTTGAAGGCTATCGCGCGCGCGGCATCCGCGACATCGTCGCGCTGCGCGGCGACCTGCCGTCGGGAATGGCCGAGCCAGGCGCCTTCCGCTACGCCAGCGAGCTGGTCGAGTTCATCCGCACCGAGTCCGGCGACTGGTTCCACATCGAAGTCGCCGCCTATCCCGAAGTGCACCCGCAGGCAGCAAACCCGCAGGCCGATCTGGCGGCGTTCAAGCGCAAGGTCGATGCCGGCGCCGACGCTGCGATCACGCAGTACTTCTACAACGGCGACGCCTATCTGCGCTTCGTCGACGCTTGCCTTGCGCTCGGCGTCAACATCCCGATCGTCCCCGGAATCATGCCGATTTCCAGCTATACCAAGCTGGCGCGCTTCTCCGATACCTGTGGTGCCGAAATACCGCGCTGGATGCGCAAGAAGCTCGAAAGCTACGGTGATGATGCGGCCTCGATCCGCGACTTCGGACTCGATGTCGTCGCAGCATTGTGCCAGCGTCTGCTCGATGCCGGCGCGCCGGGCCTGCACTTCTACACGCTGAACCAGTCCGGGCTGACCAGCGAACTGTGGCAGCGACTGGGATTGCCGGCAGCGCCGGCAGCCGGCTCAGGCGTCTGAAGCGGCACTGTTGCGGCGGCTGCGACGCTGGTCCAGCCACCACGCGTAAAGCGGCAGCAACAGCGCCGAGCCCGGCAACATCAGGAAGAGCAGGTAGGGCGACAGGCGCGAGAGGACGCGCAGATGCGCCACCAGTTCGGCGCGCTCGGCAGCGGACCACTTGCCGCCGTTGCGACTTTTCATCAGCAAGGGCATCAGCCCGCGCATCTGCACCGCGCCGGCGATCATCTCGCGCGCCTGACGTTTCTGCACCGCCCACGCCCTGCCTAAAGGCCCGCCCGGGCGCAGGGAACTCATCGCGCGCCGGGAATGGAGAGATTGAAAGCCGCCAGCCGCTGGCGAAGGAAGCGCCACGAGCGCCAGACAACAAAGGCACGCCGGCCCCAGCGCCACAGGCGGCGGGGTTTCAGGGCGATGAAAATGGCGACGCCGGCAAGGACCATAGCCGGGTGGCGACGCAAAGTGTCGGCAGCGCTGCGCAGCAGGACGACCGCCCGGTCCGTCGCGCGCAGGGCGTCGCGCACGGGCGCCAGATCGCTGCCGATCGCCGCGCGCTGGCTGGCGATGCGCTCAAGCAGGCGGCCACGACGGACGCCGATGTCGATCAGCCGGTCATTCATTCGCTGGACGGTGCCTCACGCATGGCCGCCCGCAACTGCCGCAGATCTTCTTCAAGCTCGGCGACACTGGCATTGAACAGCGGTTGCGGCCGCGCCAGCGCCCGCTGCAGCGACGCATAGAACAGCGCAGCGGCGAAGAGAAAACCCAGCGCACCGCCACCGATGATCAGCAGACGCTGCTCCCAGAAGCTCAGCGCCAGCAGCGCAAAGCCGAGAACGGCAGCGATACCGGCACAAAGCATCAAAGCCTGACCAAGCAGCGCAACGCGGATCAGGCGCAGCTTCTCCTCTTCGAGCTCGTTGCCAAGCAACTCAAGACGCGTGCGCCCGCTCGCCAGCAGGGTCGTGGCGAGCCGCTGCGCGGCAGCGGTGAAACCACCGCCAGCCGGATCACTCATTGCGGCGACTCCCGGACAGGCTTAGCGACGACCGATGATGATGCCGAGCAGCAGACCGACGCCGGCAGCGATGCCGACGGCCTTCCAGGGGTTTTCGTGCACGTAGTCGTCGGTGGCACGAGCAGCAGCCTTGGTCTTGTCGACCAGCGCCGCTTCGGCATCGGCGAGGCGCAGCTTGGCGTCGCGCAGACGGTCCTGGATGCGTTCGCGCAGTTCATGCACTTTTTCGCCGGCCAGGCTGGCGGAAGCGCGCAGGATTTCATCGGCGTCAGAAACGACGACGCGCAGATCGGAAACAAGCTTTTGCTTGTTGATGGTGGAAAGATCGCTAGCGTCAGGCATGGCAAACCTCATGTGTGAAAAAGTGCTGCGGATTGATCGGGGGAGATTGATCGGGGGAGATTTTTCGCAAATCTTCAGGAAATCAGCCCGGGCGACTCGGCGGGACATCGCTGGCGAGCATGCTGACGATGTGCGGACGGTGCTGACCGCCAAGTCAGCAGAGTATCGGCTTTGACGCAACAGGGCAACGGCCGGCTGACCGCGGATATTCACAACGAATAGTCGTAATCGATGCTCAAGGGCGCATGGTCGGAAAACCGCTGCGTCTTGAAGACCGCGGCGATGCGCGCGGTGTCCGCAAGAGCCGGCGTCGCCAGCTGGTAATCAAGACGCCAGCCGACGTTCTTCGCCCACGCCTGGCCGCGATTGGACCACCACGTGTAACTGCCTTCGCCCTCGTCGGGGAAGAGCACGCGGTAACCGTCACGCCAGCCGGTGCCGAGCACGTCGGCGATCCAGGCGCGCTCCTCGGGCAGGAAGCCCGAGTTTTTCTGGTTCGACTTCCAGTTCTTCAGGTCAAGCTCGCGCTGCGCGATGTTCCAGTCGCCGCAGACGACGACATCGCGGCCACTCGCGGCGAGATCGGCGAGAACCGGCGCGAAGCGCGCCATGAAACGGAACTTGGCTTCCTGCCGCTCGGGCGAACTCGACCCCGACGGCAGATAGAGCGAAACGACCGAAAGATTGCCGAAGTCGGCGCGCAGATAACGCCCCTCGGCGTCGAACTCGGCGTCGCCGATGCCTTCGACGACGCGATCCGGTACGCGCCGACTCCACAAACCGACGCCGCTGTAGCCCTTCTTCTGCGCATGTGAATAGAGCGGATGCAGGCCGGCCGGCGCGCGCAGCTCCTGGTCGAGGTCTTCGGCCTGGGCTTTCAGCTCCTGCAGGCAGACGATGTCGGCCTGCTGCTGCGCCAGCCAGGGTAGAAAACCCTTGCGACACGCCGAGCGGATGCCGTTGAGATTCAGGGTGATGATGCGTAACATACGTTTCCCGGGCCGCGCCGCGGCTTCATGTATAAAGATTTCATGGACTTTCGTCAGCAATTCATCGAGTTTGCCGTCGGCCGCAACGCGCTGCTGTTCGGCGAATTCATCACCAAGGCCGGGCGCTGCTCGCCGTACTTCTTCAACGCCGGCCTGTTCAACGACGGCGATTCGCTCGATCAACTGGCGCAATTTTACGCCAGCGCCATCCTCGATCACGGCATCGCCTTCGACGGACTGTTCGGCCCGGCGTACAAGGGAATCCCGCTGGCGGCGACGACTGCCGTCGCGCTGGCGCGGCAGGGCTGCAACCGGCCGTTCTCGTACAACCGCAAGGAAGCCAAGGACCATGGCGAGGGCGGCACCATCGTCGGCGCCAAGCTCGCCGGGCGCGTGCTGATCATTGACGACGTGATCTCGGCCGGCACCTCGGTGCGCGAATCGGTAGAGATCATCCGCGCCGCTGGCGCCACGCCCTGCGGCGTCGTCATCGCGCTCGACCGCATGGAGCGCGGCAAGGGCGAACTGTCCGCCGTGCAGGAAGTGACTCGCGACTACGACATTCCGGTGATCGCCGTCGCCAGCCTCGACGACCTGCTCGCCTTCCTGCATCGCCGCGCCGACTTCGCTGGCTTCGAGGACGCCGTTGCCAACTACCGGCGCGAATATGGCGTCGCGCGCGCGGCCTGATCTTCTCCTGGCGCTCGCGCTGGCGCTCGCCGCCAGCGAGGCCGGCGCCGCCGGGCGCTTTTTCTGCTGCAACGACGATCAGGGCCGGCAGGTGTGCGGCGACATCCTGCCGCCGGTCTGCGTCGGCCGCGCCTATCGCGAGATCGGCGAAGGCGGCACGACAGCGCGGCGCGTCGAAGCGCCGCTGACGGCCGAACAACGCGCACGGCGCGACGCCGAAGAAAAACGTCACCGCGAGGAAGAAGCGGCGCTGCGCGACCAGCGCCGCCGCGATCAGGCGCTGCTCGACACCTATGGCAGCGAACGCGACATCGAGCTGCTGCGTAACCGGGCGGAGAACGAGGTGCGCCAGTCGATGCGCGACGCCGAGACGAAAATCGAGGAAGCGCGTCTGCGCCGGCAGAAGTACGAGAACGAAGCCGAGTTCTACCGCAAGAAAGCGCTACCGGCCGAGGTCGAGATGGGCCTGCGCGACGCCGACCTTGAAATCAACGCCTTCCTCTCGATCATCGAATCGAAGAAGCGCGAACTCGCGACGATTCGCGAAAAGTACGACGAAGATCTGCGCCGCTACCGCGAGGTGTCGCGGCGCCTGCCGCCACGCTGATCGATCACGAGCTGAAAAAACCACGCGCTCGCAACCAATTCCCACCGCCAGCGTCGCGCCACCGACCACCCGGCAGGCCGGGTGCCGGGCGCGACGATTTGTGACAGCCATGAGGAGCGCCCGGCGCCCGGCCTGCCGCGCTCAACGCTCCGCGTTCAGCTCCCGATAGTCAGTGCTCAGCCAACAAAGCGCCTGCCACAGCAAGCCTTCACACTCACCCGCACCAAGACCAAAACCCGCCCCCCAAGCAACGCAGGGACGTGACGACGAAGCCTGCTCCGCCGCCGCTCAAGCGAATCAAGCGGCTCAGGCGCCGAGCTTGCTGCGCAGCAGCTGGTTCACCTGCTGCGGATTGGCCTTGCCCTTGGTTGCCTTCATCGCCTGACCGACCAGCGCGTTGAACGCCTTCTCCTTGCCGGCGCGGAACTCGGCGACCATCGCTGCGTTATTGGCAAGCACCTCGTCGATCAGCGCCTCGATGGCGCCGCTGTCGGTGATCTGCTTGAGTCCCTGCGCCTCGATGATGCGGTCGGCAGCGTCGTCGCCGCTTCCGCCTTCGCCCGCCCACATCGCGTCGAAGACCTTCTTGGCGATATTGTTCGAGATGGTGTTGTCGCTGATGCGCGCGACCAGCCGGCCGAGCTGCACTGCGCTCACCGGCGCCGCCGCCAGTTCGATTCCCTCGCGATTGACGCGCGCCGCCAGATCGACCATCACCCAGTTGGCGCAGGGCTTGGCGCTCGCCGTACCGGCACTGGCGACGGCCGCTTCGTAGTAGCTCGAAATCTCGAGCGAGGCGGTCAGGGTCGTCGCGTCGTAGTCGGACAGGCCGTAGTCGGCGACGAAGCGGGCACGCTTGGCGACCGGCAGCTCGGGCATCTCGCCGCGCACGCGCTCGATCCAGTCGGCGCCGATGACGAGCGGCAACAGGTCGGGGTCAGGGAAATAGCGGTAATCGTGCGCGTCTTCCTTGCTGCGCATGGCGCGTGTCTCGCCCGATTCGGGGTCGAACAGCACCGTCGCCTGCTGGATGCGGCCACCGTCCTCGATCGTCTCGATCTGCCAGCGCACTTCGTAGTCGATCGCCTGCTGCATGAAGCGGAAGGAGTTGAGGTTCTTGATCTCCCGCCGCGTGCCGAGCGGGCCGCCGGGGCGACGCACCGAGACGTTGGCGTCGCAGCGGAACGAGCCTTCCTGCATGTTGCCGTCGCAGATGCCGATCCAGCGCACCAGCGCGTGCAGCGCGCGCGCGTAGGCGACGGCTTCGGCCGACGAACGCAGGTCGGGCTCGGAAACGATTTCGAGCAGCGGCGTTCCGGCGCGGTTGAGGTCGATCCCCGACTTGCCGTGGAAATCCTCGTGCAGGCTCTTGCCGGCGTCTTCCTCGAGGTGCGCGCGCGTCAGACGGATCGTCTTGTCGGCATCGCCGACGCGGATGACGATCTCTCCGCCTTTTACCACCGGATCTTCGAACTGGCTGATCTGGTAGCCCTTGGGCAGGTCGGGGTAGAAGTAATTCTTGCGCGCGAAGACCGAGCGTTCGGCGACTTCGGCGCCGACCGCCAGACCGAAGCGGATCGCGCATTCGACCGCAGCACGGTTAAGCACCGGCAGCACACCGGGCAGCGCCAGATCGACGGCGCAGGCCTGCACGTTCGGCGCGGCGCCGAAGGCGATCGATGCGCCGGAAAATATTTTCGACTGTGTTGCCAGCTGTGCGTGCGTCTCGATGCCGATGACGACTTCCCAACCCCTGTTCGCTTCGCTCATGGCCTTCCCGTTCCTGCGTCCGAATCCGTGTGAATAGCTGCGTGAAAATCTGTGTCAAAAACAGCGGCCGCTCCTGGCATCGACCAGGATGGGCCACAGATAACTGAATGAATCACCCGTACATTGCGCCGCGCAGCCGTTGAAGGCGACGGTGACGCCTTTTTCCTGCTGCCAGATGCGTACCTTGCAACCGCTCTCGGCAGCGGTGAGCAATACCGTCGGCAGCTTTTCGGTCTGCGCGAAGGACTTCAGGTCGAAGCGGCAGCTGCCCTTGCCCGGCATGTTCACTTCGGCGGCGAAGCGCTTGACCACCGCGTCGCTGACGTGCAGGTCGAGCTTGCCCCGGGTGCCGATCTCGTCGCGGAAACTGCAGCGCGTGCGCACATTGAGCGCCTGCACCGGCATCGGCTTGAGATTGCGGCCGAGCAGATGACGCAAGGGCTGCGAACGCATCGCTTCCTCGGCCTGCACTTCTTCGGGCGGCAGCGGTTCCGCTGGCGGCGGCACTGGTGGCGTCGCGCAGGCGGCGAGCAGCAGGGCTGCCAGCGCCAGCAGGCGGCCGCGCCTTGCTGCCACCGGCCACGACCTCAGTCGGCCAGCGCCGTCGGGCGCTGCCGGTGCCAGTCGGTCGCCTGCTGGTAGCGATGCGCCACTTCGAGCAGGCGCGCTTCGCCAAAATAATTGCCGATCAGCTGCAGGCCGGCAGGCAGGCC
The DNA here is from genome assembly GCF_014197755.1 of Rhodocyclus tenuis. Classification (GTDB taxonomy): domain Bacteria; phylum Pseudomonadota; class Gammaproteobacteria; order Burkholderiales; family Rhodocyclaceae; genus Rhodocyclus; species Rhodocyclus tenuis. The sequence goes on from NZ_JACIGE010000001.1 coordinate 494,064, forward strand.
GTCGGCCAGACCGCAGGGAATCGACATTCCCGGCAGACCCGCCAGATTCACAGCGATCGTATATATATCAGATAGATACATCTGCACTGGATCGGCCGCCTTCTCGCCGATGCGGAAAGCCGTTCCCGGGCTGGTCGGCCCCATGATCACGTCGCATTCCTTGAAGGCGCGCGCGAAGTCGTCGGCGATCAGGCGACGGATGCGCTGCGCCTGCCGGTAATAGGCGTCGTAATAGCCGTGCGACAGCACGTAGCTGCCGATCAGGATGCGCCGCTTCACTTCGGCGCCGAAACCCTGCGCGCGCGTCTTGGCGTACATGTCGTCGAGGTCGGTGTACTCCGGCGCGCGATGGCCGTAGCGGACGCCGTCGAACCTGGACAGGTTCGAACTCGCTTCGGCCGGGGCGATCACGTAGTAGGCGGGCACCGACAGCTGCATCGCCGGCAGGCTGACTTCGACCGTCTCGGCGCCAAGCGCACGGTAGGCGGCGATCGCCTCGTCGACGCGCGCCATCACCGCCGCGTCGCAGCCGGCGCGTTCGGCCTCGCCGAAGAATTCGCGCGGCAGGCCGATCTTCAGGCCAGCGAGCGGCTTCGCCGGCGCGTCGTCGGCGAGCAGGCGGGTGTAATCCTCGGCCGGGCGCTCGACGCTGGTCGAGTCGCGCGTGTCGAAACCGGCCATGGTGTTGAGCAGCAGCGCACAGTCCTCGGCCGAGCGCGCCATCGGCCCGGCCTGGTCGAGCGACGAGGCGAAAGCGATCATTCCCCAGCGCGAAACGACGCCGTAGGTCGGCTTCAGTCCGGTGAGGCCGCACAGCGCCGCCGGCTGACGGATCGAACCGCCGGTGTCGGTACCGGTCGCCGCCGGCGCCAGCCGCGCGGCCACTGCGGCGGCCGATCCGCCCGACGAGCCGCCGGGAACGCGCGCGGTATCCCACGGGTTCTTCACCGCGCCGAAATACGAAGTTTCGTTCGACGAGCCCATGGCGAACTCGTCCATATTGGTCTTGCCCAGATTGACCGCGCCGGCGGCGTCGAAGCGCTCGATCACCGTCGCGTCGTAGGGGCTGACGAAGTTCTCCAGCATGTGCGAGCCGCAGGTGGTGCGCCAGCCCTGCGCGCAGAAGATGTCCTTCTGCGCCAGCGGGATGCCGAGCAAGGGAGCGGCCTCGCCCGTAGCACGGCGGGCGTCGGCGGCAGCTGCCTGCGCCAGGCTCTTTGCCGCGTCGAGCGTGACAAAGGCGTTGAGTTGCGGGTTGAGGCGGGCGATACGCTCGAGGTAAGTCTGCGTCAGCTCGACGCTGGAGAATTCGCGCGCAGCGAGCCCCTGCGCCAGTTCCTTGAGGCTCTTTTCGATCATTCGATCACCTTCGGCACCAGATAGAGTCCGGCAGCGGTTTCCGGAGCCACCGCCTGGAAGGCTTCGCGCCGGTCGACTTCGCTGACGCGGTCCGCGCGCAGGCGCTGCGCGAGGTCGAGCGCATGCGCCATCGGCTCAACGCCCTGCGTGTCGACCGCCTGCATCGCTTCGATGAGCGAAAAGATGCCGTTGAGTTCGCCGAGTGCGGTCTGCGCCTCGGCATCGCTGATTTCGATCCGCGCCAGTTTGGCAACGTGGCGGACCTGTTCGAGAGTGAGCGACATGGCTGCGAAGTGATCAGGAAAGCGGTAAAAAACAGGAAAAAACCGGGCGGCGCGTCAGGCCGGAAAACGCGGCCTGATTGCGGCCGGCAAGCCCGGCCCGATGGCGAAAAGCGCGCTCAGCCAGAGCCGCGAAAACCCTCGCCAAGCTGGTCCGCTCGGCTGGAAAGGCTGGCAACTGGCGGCGCCAAGGACTTAATTCAGAGAGTCTTATAAGGTATCATAAAGTCCCTTCCCGCCCCAGCCTTGGCGGACACACAGGATTCCCCCGCATGTTCAGTTTTCTTCGCAGCTACTTTTCCAACGACCTCGCGATCGACCTCGGCACCGCCAACACGCTGATCTATGTACGCTCCAAGGGAATCGTCCTTGACGAGCCGTCGGTCGTCGCCATCCGCCTCGAAGGCGGCCCGAACGCCAAGAAGACGATCCAGGCAGTCGGCAAGGAAGCCAAGGAAATGCTCGGCAAGGCCCCCGGCGCAATCACCGTGATCCGCCCGATGAAGGACGGCGTCATCGCCGACTTCACCGTCACCGAGCAGATGTTGAAGCAGTTCATCAAGAAGGTGCACGACTCGCGGCTGTTCTCGCCGAGTCCGCGCATCATCATCTGCGTGCCCTCGGGTTCGACGCAGGTCGAGCGCCGCGCCATCCGCGAATCGGCGATCGGCGCTGGCGCCAGCCAGGTATTCCTGATCGAGGAGCCGATGGCCGCGGCGATCGGTGCCGGCCTGCCGGTCGCCGACGCGACCGGCTCGATGGTCGTCGATATCGGCGGCGGCACCACCGAGGTCGGCGTCATCTCGCTCGGCGGCATGGTGTACGCGGGTTCGGTGCGCGTCGGTGGCGACAAGCTCGACGAAGCGATCATCAATTACATCAGCCGCAACTACGGCATGCTGATCGGCGAGAACACCGCCGAGAACATCAAGAAGACGATCGGCTCGGCCTTCCCCGGCGCCGAAGTGCGCGAGATGGAAGTTTCCGGCATCAACAAGGCCGAGGGCATCCCGCGCAAGTTCACGATTTCGTCGAACGAAATCCTCGAAGCGCTGACCGAACCGCTCAACCAGATCGTCTCGGCCGTGAAATCGGCGCTGGAAAAGACGCCGCCCGAGCTCGGCGCCGATATCGCCGACAAGGGCATGGTGCTGACCGGCGGCGGCGCACTGCTGCGCGACCTTGACCGTCTGCTGATGGAAGAAACCGGGCTGCCGGTGATCGTTGCCGACGACCCGCTTACCTGCGTCGCACGCGGCTGTGGTCTGGCGCTGGAAAAGATGGACAAGCTCGGCAGCATCTTCGCTTCCGAGTGAGGCACTGCGCGTGAAGCCAGCCCTGCCGGGGTGCCCGGACGGGTCGTCTCCGGCGGAAACCCCGGCCAGGCAGAAGACCGCCCGGATATCCGCTGTGCAATACGCCCGCCAGCACCCGCCGGCAAGCCGTTCAGCGCGCCACCCGGGGCTGTTGTACTCGGTCCTTTACCGCCCCACTCACTGATCCGGAGTTGCCGAAGCGCCGATGGATCATCAGCCGCCCCCCTTTTTCAAGCGCGGACCGGCACCGCTGGCCCTGCTGACCATTTATGTCGCGACCTCGATCGCCCTGCTGGTCGTCGACGCGCGGCTACGCACGCTGGAAGTGGTACGCCAGGCCATCGCCGCCGTGACTCATCCCCTGCAGGAAATCGCGCAGCAACCCGTGCGCGCGCTGGCCGGCGTTGGTGAACAGCTGCAGAGCACGGCAAAAACGCAGGACGAGAACGAGCGCCTGCGCCGCGAGCGTCTCGAGCAGTCGGCTCAACTGCTGCGTACGCAGCAACTCGAAGTCGAGAACGCCCGCCTGCGCCGACTGCTCGGCGTCGGCGAGCGTCAGGGTGTCAGCGCCCGTGCTGCCGAAGTGCTGCGCACTGCACGCGATCCGTTCTCGCATCGCATCATCATCAACAAGGGGCAGCAGGATGAAGTTGTCGCCGGACAGCCGGTGCTCGACGACGCAGGCATTGTCGGTCAGGTGACGCGCGTTTTCCCCTTCGTCTCCGAAGTGACGCTGATCACCGACAAGGATCAGGCGGTACCGGTACAGATCGTGCGCAACGGACTGCGCTCGGTCGTCTTCGGCCTTGGCGACGGGCGTCTTGAGCTGCGCTTCATGCCCGCCAACGCCGACGTGCAGGAAGGTGACGAGCTGGTGACTTCGGGCATCGACGGCGTCTTCCTGGCCGGCTTCCCGGTAGCCAGGATCGAGCGCATCGAGCGCGACAGTGCCTATTCCTTCGCACGCATCACCTGCGTCCCCTCGGCTGGCGTCGAGAACTTCGGCGAGGTGATGCTGCTGGCACCACGCGCGGCGAAACCGCTGCCCGCGGAGCTTGACGAAACGGCCAAGCCGGAACCGCGCGCCACCGACCGCCAGACGCGCGTCAAGAAGCAACGGCCCCGTCAGGAATAAGCGTGATGCAACCGACATTTACCTCCTCTCGCATTCTGCAGCCGGTCCGGCCATGGTTCGTCGTCCTCAGCCTGTTGGCGGCGCTGATGCTCAATTTACTGCCGACCTCCGAATGGCCGGGCATTCCCGACTGGGCAGCGCTGACCCTGATCTTCTGGAGCGTGCGTGAGAGCCGGCGTGTCGGCATGGGCTGGGGCTTCGCGCTCGGGCTGCTGATGGATGTCGCCGACGCCAGCCTGCTCGGCCAGCACGCGCTCGCCTACGTCCTCGCCACCTACATTGCCTCGTCGCTGTCGAAGCGCATCCTCTGGTTCCCGCTCGCGCAGCAGGCGCTGCACGTGCTGCCGCTGCTGCTGCTGGTGCAAATCATCCAGTTCGGCGTGCGCATGGCGTCGGGCGCCGCTTTTCCCGGGCTCGATTACCTGATCGGGCCATTCGTCGGTGCCGTGCTCTGGCTGCCGCTGACCTACGCGTTGCTGCTGCCGCAGTACCAGCCGGTCGAGCGCGATGCCAACCGGCCGATCTAGGTCCACATGCGGCTGCGCCGACCCCTGCTGCGTTCGACCGACAGCGAACACGATCGCTTCCGCTTCCGGCTGGCCGTTTCGCTGGCCGCCGTGCTGCTTGCCTTCGGCGTCCTGCTCGCCCGCTTTGTCCACCTGCAGCTGATCCAGCACGACTACTTCAGCACCCGCGCCGAGGACAACCGCATTTCGCTGGCGCCGGTCACGCCGAACCGCGGCGTCATCGTCGACCGCAACGGCGTCGTGCTGGCGCGTAACTATTCGGCTTACACGCTGGAGATCACGCCGTCCAAGGCCGGCGATCTCGACGCGACGATCGATGCGCTGAGCAAGATCATCGACATCCAGCCCAAGGACCGGCGCCGTTTCCGCAAGCTGCTCGAGGAGAGCAAGACCTTCGAGAGCCTGCCGATCCGCACCAAGCTCAGCGACGAAGAGGTGGCCCGCTTTGCCGCCAACCGCTACCGTTTTCCCGGCGTCGAGGTGCAGGCGCGCCTGTTCCGCCAGTATCCGCTCGGGCCGATTGCCTCGCACGCGCTCGGCTACATCGGCCGCATCAACAAACGCGACCTCGAAACCATCGAAGCCAGCGAGCAGGCGTCGAACTACAAGGGCGCCGACCACATCGGCAAGACCGGCCTCGAGCAGAAATACGAGTTCTATCTGCACGGCACCACCGGCTACGAGCAGGTGGAAGTCGACGCCGGCGGCCGCGCCGTGCGCAGCCTGGCGCGCACTTCACCGATCCAGGGCAGCGACCTGACGCTGACGCTGGACAGCCGGCTGCAGGAAATCGCCGAAAAGGCTTTCGGCGAGCGCCGCGGTGCGCTGGTGGCGATCGACCCGGCCAGCGGCGGCATTCTGGCGCTGGTGTCGATGCCGACCTACGACCCGAACCTGTTCGTCGACGGCATCCGCACCGACGACTGGGAGCAACTCAACAACTCGCCCGACAAACCGATGGTCAACCGCGCGCTGAACGGCGCCTACCCGCCGGGATCGACCTTCAAGCCCTTCCTCGCGCTGGCGGCGCTGGAGTCGGGCAAGCGCACGGCCAGCCAGAGCATTGTCGATCCGGGTTACTTCAACTTCGGCGGCCACCTGTTCCGCGACGACAAGAAGGGCGGCCACGGCGTCGTCGACATGTACAAGTCGATCGTCGAGTCCTGCGACACCTATTACTACATGCTCGCCAACGACATGGGTATCGACTCGATCGCCCGTTTCATGGCGCAGCTCGGCTTCGGCGCCCGCACCGGCATCGACATCGAGGGCGAGTCGATCGGCGTGCTGCCGTCGCCCGAGTGGAAGAAGCAGCGCTTCAAGCGCCCCGAACAACAGAAGTGGTTTGCCGGCGACACGGTCTCGATCGGCATCGGCCAGGGCTACAACGCCTACACGCCGCTGCAGCTGGCGCAGGCGACGGCAACGCTGGCCAATAATGGCGTCATGTTCCGGCCGCATCTGGTGCGCTACATCACCGACAGCCACGGGCAGAAGACGCTGATCGAGCCGGAACCGGTGCGCACCATTCCGCTGAAGGCACAGCACATCGAGACGATCAAGCGCGCCATGGTCGGCGTCACCAGGGAAGGTACCGGCGCACGTGCCTTTGCCGGCGCCGAGTACGTTTCCGGCGGCAAGACCGGTACAGCGCAGGTGTTCAGCCTGAAGGGCGAGAAGTACGAAGGCGGCAAGATCAAGGAGCGCCTGCGCGATCACGCCCTGTACATCGCCTTCGCGCCGGCCGACAAGCCGACCATCGCGCTCGCCGTGCTGGTCGAGAACGGCGGTTTCGGCGCGCAGTCGGCGGCACCGATCGCCCGTCTGGTGCTCGACTACTACCTGCTCGGTAAGACGCCGAAAGGCGCTGCCCCGGAAGACGCGACGGCGGTGGAAGCGCCACCACCGGAGGAGGAGTAGGCCATGCACGATCCGATCCGCATGCCCGCCGTCTTTTTCCGCCTGCGCGCACGCCTGCTCGAGCACATCGACATGCCGCTGTTCCTGATCGTCTGCGCATTGATGCTGTGCGGTCTGGCGACGGTCTACAGCGCCACCTACGACGCCAACAACCGGGCTTTCGCCCAACTCATCAACATGCTCTGCGGCCTTGCCCTGATGTGGGGCGTGGCGCAGGTACCGCCGCAGAAACTGATGCGCTTCGCCGTGCCGCTCTACGTGCTCGGCGTTGTCCTGCTGCTGCTCGTATTTCTCCTCGGGGTACGCGTCAATGGCGCACAGCGCTGGCTGTCACTCGGTGTCGTCCGCATCCAGCCGTCCGAGATACTGAAGATCGCCGTGCCGCTGATGCTTGCCTGGTACCTGCACAAGCACGAAGCAACGCTGCGCGCGCGCCATTTCGCCGGCGCCGCGCTGCTCATGCTGGTGCCGTTCGCGCTGATCGCCAAACAGCCCGACCTCGGCACGGCGATCCTCGTCGGCGCTGCCGGTTTTTACGTCATCTTCTTTGCCGGGCTGCCGTGGAAGGTGATGCTCGGCGCCGTCGCCGCCGCCGCCGCCGCGGCGCCGCTGCTCTGGTCGCATCTGCACGACTATCAGCGGCGACGCATCCTGACGCTGTTCGACCCGTCGACCGATCCGCTCGGTGCCGGCTATCACATCATCCAGTCGACCATCGCCATCGGTTCGGGCGGCGTTGTCGGCAAGGGCTGGCTGGAAGGAACGCAGACGCACCTGGAGTTCATCCCCGAGCGGCACACCGACTTCATCTTCGCCGTCTTTTCCGAAGAATGGGGGCTGCTCGGCAACGCCTTCCTGCTCTTCCTCTACACCATGCTGGTGGCGCGCGGCATGATGATCGCCGCCAACGCACCGACGCTGTTCTCGCGCGCCATGGCCGGCTCGATCACGCTCAGCTTCTTCACCTACATCTTCGTAAACATGGGCATGGTCAGCGGCATCCTGCCGGTGGTCGGCGTGCCGCTGCCCTTCATCAGCTATGGCGGCACCGCCGTGGTCATGCTCTGTCTGGCGCTGGGCATCCTGATGAGCATCCAGACGCACCGCATGCTGGTGAAGAAGTAGGGGAGATCAGGAAGTGAACAGTCGGCAAGGTTCTGTCGGCAGCGCGGCGGCACAGCGCGGATGGCTGCCCGCAGCCGGCAAACGCACCCTGTGCTGGCTGCTGCCGCTTCTCGTCGCCGCCTGCGCTACGCCTGCGCGCCTGCCCGAGCGCAGCGACACTCCGGCAGTCGACACCCCCGCCAGCAGCGCCAAGGCGGCGCGCAAATGGGTGCCGACCAAACGCGGCGGCGGCTATTACAAGGACGACGGCCCGGCCGACGAGATCCCCGACAACCTCGACGAGATCCCCGACGCCGAACCGCGTCTCGAGCCGCTGCACCGCTTCGCCAACAAGCCTTACGTCGCGCTCGGCCGCAGCTATGTGCCGAATACCAGCGTGCAGCCGCTGCGCGAGCAGGGCATCGCCAGCTGGTACGGACGCAAGTTCCACGGCCAGCGCACCTCGATCGGCGAACCCTACGACATGTTCTCGATGACGGCGGCGCACCCGACGCTGGCGATCCCGTCCTACGTGCGCGTCACCAGCACGCGCAACGGCCGTTCGGTGGTCGTCCGCGTCATCGACCGCGGGCCCTTCCACGCCGGCCGCGTCATCGATCTCTCCTACGCCGCCGCATGGAAGCTCGGCATCATCGACGGCGGCAGCGGACCGGTCGAAGTCGGGGCGATCGTCCCCGGCGAGGGTGGCCTCCCGCCACCGAAGACGCCGCTGCTGATCGCCGCCGCAGCGGCAAAGCCGCCGGCGCGCAACGGCAGCGCGACGGGCAACACTGCGGGCGGCGCACCCGATGCGATTGAGGCCTTTGCGCGTCAGCTCGCCGCCAGCGAACGCGACGCGCCGCCAGCGCCGCCCACAGGCGGCAGCGAGCGCGGCGTCTTCCTGCAGCTGGGTGCCTTCGCCAGCGCCGACAACGCCGAAAGCCTGCGCGGCCATCTGGCGCGCGAACTCGACTGGCTCAGCGAACCGCTACGCGTCGTCGCCGGCGGCGGCGTCAACCGCGTTCATCTGGGGCCTTACACCAGCCGCGCCGATGCCGAAAAGACCGCCGAACGCATCCGTCAGGCGCTCGGCTACAAGCCGACTTTCGTCGTTCGCTGAACCGCTGCGGCAATAAGCGGTCTGCCCCGTTGTCGCTGCTGCCGGCGAGGAGTAGCTTAGTCGCGGCGAGGTTTGTCGCACTCTGCCGGGAGCCCCATGCTTAATGCCCCTCGTTCCGCCAAGCACAGCATCTGGCTGATCCTCTCGGTCGTGCTGCTGGTCACGGTCATGCTGACGCTGATGCTGGCAGTGCAGCGCGTGCAGTCCGGGCGTGAGCTGCAAGGCCAGCGCTTCGTTGCCGTTGCCAATGAACGCGCTGAATTCGTCGAATTCCGCATTCTCTCCCTGCTGCATGAAGTCGATGTACTCCGCCGTCTGTGTGCGTCGGAAGCCATCGATGGCGCGAGCTTCGCCCGCCTGAGCGCGGCAGTCGGCAGTTCGCCCGGTACGATCGGGCAGTTCTGGGCGACCGTCGACGATCAGTTCCGTCCGCGGCTGGTGCACGGTCCGGCAACACTCGCCGCCACCCTTGGCAAGGAGCTCAGCACCAATCCGGCGCTGGCCTCGGCGGCACGGCGCGCATTCGCCAGCGACAGCGCCGTCGCGAGCATCCTGCCGGCACTTCCGGCAACGTCTGCGCGTCTGCTGATCATGGCGCCGATACCGGCAGCGGACGCACGTCGCCCCGGCCTGGTCGTGCTCGCCGTCGACGCGGAAGCCCTGTTCGCCGCCGCCAACGCCGGCGCGCCGATCAGCGGCTTCGATCTCGATCTGCTGGCCGACGCGGGCAGCGGCGTGCAGCCGATTGCGCACTGGACTTCCCGCCAGGCTAGCGGCCCTCCGCCGACCACCGATGCAAGGCTGGAGTTTGAGGAACGGATCGATTTCGCCGGCCTGCAATTCTTGCTGCGCATCCACCCGGCCTCGTTCTGGATCGAAGCCAACCCGGCCGACGGCGTTGGCGAGATCGTTCTCACTGGCGCAGTGCTCGGCACTCTCCTGCTGCTGCTCCTCTATCAGTCGCTGACACGCCGGGCCGTCGCCGAAGCGCTGATCGAAGTACGCACGACCGACCTTGCGGAACGACAACACGCTTACGAAACGCTGGTCGAGAACCTGCCTGAAATCATCCTGCGTTTCGACCGCGACTGGCGTTTGCTGTTTGTTAACACCACGTTCGAAAACAGCCTGGGCATTGCCAGAGGCAATCTGCTCGGACGGCGGATCGGCGACGCGGGCTTCCGCCTGCACCCCGGACTGGATGCGGCCTTGCTCACCCTCTGGCGCGATGCCCTGACGCGCGTCTTCGCCAGCGGCCAGGCGCAAGCGATCGAGTTTGATTTTCCCGGCCCGGCTGGCCAGCGCTTCTTCGAAGGGACGCTGGTCCCGGAAAGCAAGGCCCCCGGCGTGGCCGGAACGGCCGGCGAGAGCCCGCCCGCTCCGGCAAGCACCAGCGAAGTCTCGTCGGTGATCGCCATCTTCCGCGATGTCAGCGAGCGGCGCAGTGCCGAATCCTGGGCCCGGCGCCTGTCACTGGCGGTCGAGCAGAACCCGGCGACGATCGTCATCACCGATCTGCACGGTGACATCGAGTACGTGAACAAGCGCTTTACCGAAACCACCGGCTATGCGCGCGACGAGGCGATCGGTACCAACCCGCGACTGCTCAAGTCGGGCAAAACGCCGGACGCCGTCTATCGCGAGATGTGGAAAACCATCCTCGCCGGCCAGACCTGGCGTGGCGAGTTCATCAACCGACGGCGCGATGGCAGCATTTTCCAGGAGCGCGCGCAGATCGCGCCGATCTGCGACGAGGGCGGCGCCATCACCCATTTTGTCGCGATCAAGGAAGACATCAGCGACATGAAGGCGATGATCGACCGGCTGCACGAGAGCGAAGCACGGTTTCGCAGCGTCGTCGGTGCAATGGCCGAGGGACTGACGCTGCACGATGCCAGCGGCGCCATCATCTTTGCCAATGCTGCTGCTGAAGGCATTCTCGGACTGACGGCAAGCGAACTGCGCGAGCGCAACGTGCTCAAGGGCGACTGGCAGCCGCTGCGGGAAGACGGCAGCCTGTTGCCGACGGCAGATCTGCCGGTGCAGATTGCGCTGGGTGAGCGGCGCGAAGTGCGTGGCGTGGTTTGCGGCATTGCCCAACCGGACGGCAATCTGCGCTGGCTGCTGGTCAACGCCGTGCCGCTGGACGGTGGCGAGACGCCCACCGCCCTGACCACCTTCAGCGACATCACCGAGCGCAAGCTCGCGCAGCAGCGCGTCGAATTTCTCGCGCATCACGACCCGCTGACGCGCCTGCCCAACCGGATACTGCTGCGTGACCGCGTCGACCAGGCGCGCGCGCTGGCCGGCCGCCTGCACAGCCGGTTCGCGCTGCTCTTCCTCGATCTCGACCACTTCAAGACGATCAACGACTCGCTCGGTCATCCGGTCGGCGACGCTCTGCTCATCGCCAGCGTCCAGCGCCTGAGAAGCTGCCTGCGCGAATCGGACACACTGGCGCGTCTGGGCGGCGACGAATTCGTCATCGTCGTCAATGATGTCCGCGATGCCGACGCTGTCGCGCGCGTCGCCGAGAAGATTCATGAACGGACCAGCGAAACGCTTCCCGTCGAAGGCCACCGGCTGATTGCCTCATTCTCGATCGGCATTGCGCTCTTCCCCGATGACGCGCAGGACTTCGACACGCTGATGCAGCAGGCGGACACGGCGATGTATCACGCCAAACAGGCGGGCCGGAACACCTACCGCTTCTTCGCCGAGGAGATGAACGCGCAGGCCATCGAACGCCTGGAACTGGAGTCGCGGCTGCGTCAGGCGATCGAGCGCGACGAGTTCGTCCTGCACTACCAGCCGCAGCAGAGTCTGGTCGACCGGCGCATCGTCGGCGTCGAAGCGCTGATCCGCTGGCGCAATGCCGATGGCGAAATGATGCAGCCCGCCGACTTCATCCCGATCGCCGAGGACTCGGGACTGATCGTACCGATCGGCAACTGGGTGCTGCGCGAAGCCTGCCGGCAGGCGCGGGCCTGGCTCGACGCCGGCCATCCCTGCATCGTCGCGGTCAATCTGTCGGCACGGCAATTCCGCGGCGACGAACTGGTCGACGCCGTGATCGGCGCGCTGGTTCTCGCCGACCTTGACGCGCGCTGGCTCGAGCTTGAGCTGACCGAGTCGCTGCTGCTGCAGGATGCCGAAACAACGCTGGAAACGCTGCGCCGCCTGAAAGCGATCGGTATCCGGCTGGCCATCGACGACTTCGGCACCGGCTATTCGAGCCTTGCTTACCTGAAACGCTTTGACGTCGACAAGCTGAAGATCGACCAGTCCTTCGTCCGCGACCTGCTCAGCGATCCGGACGACGCGGCGATCGTTCACGCCATCATCGAAATGGCGCACAGCATGCAGCTGAAGACGATCGCCGAAGGCGTCGAAACGCAGGCGCTCGCCGACCGTCTGCGCCTCTTCCACTGCGACGAAGCGCAAGGCTACTGGTTCGCGCGCCCGCTGCCGGCCGCCGAAATCGGCGACTTCCTGCGCCGCCATGCCGAACCCGGTCAACTGCCGGGCAGCTAGCTAGTCTGCGTGGCGCTTGAAACGGAAGACAGCCGCGTCGCTGACCAGCGCATCGAGCGGCTCGTCGTGCGCCTGCGGCCACACCGTCGCCACGCGCGAAAAATCGAAGCCGATGCCGATCGCCAGCGGGCGCGGCGAGATTGCCGCCAGCGTGCGGTCGAAGTAGCCGCCACCATAGCCCAGACGATATCCGGCGGCGTCGACGGCGTTGACCGGAACCAGCAAGGCCTCGGGCACAACGAAGTCGCCGCTGGCCGGGTAGGGAATACCGTGCCGATCAAGCGCGAGCGGCGTCTCCGCCGCGCCCGTGCCGCCGGGAATCCAGGCGCGGAAAGCGAGCGGCTGCGCAGCGCCGACAACCACCGGCAGCAGCGCCTGAAAGCCCGGACGGGCGGCACGTAGCCAGTCGAGCAGCAAGGGGCGCAGGTCGATCTCATTGCGCATCGGCCAGCAGAAACCGACGCGCAGCCCCGAAAGCTGCGGAAAATGCGTGCGTAACGCGGCAACGACCAGCGCCGAAGCGACAGCGCAAACATCCGCGGCAAGCGCCTCGCGCCGTTCGATCAGGGAGCGGCGCAAGCCCCGACGCAACTCGGCAAGCGGCACGCCCGGAGCGTGCGCAGGCGCAGCCGCGGCTGACGCCGACTGCGCCTGCCAGACCACACCAAGACCTGCCGCCGGCACGGCGGGCGCGCCCTCGTCAGACTTCATGGCTGACCCCCTGTGCTATGCTCTTTGTGACCCTTGGCAGATTTTTCACCGTGCGCGGCGCGCTGGCGCCGGCAGCAGCGCAGTGCCGATAGCGTCCAGTGCCGATCGCCGGACTGTCCGCCAACGCCGCAGCCACGAGCGCGCAAGCCTGCCTCCATTCCCCGGGAATCCTCACTCCGCATGCCTGTTTTGCAGCTTACCATGAAGCTTTTTCGCCCCCTTCGCCGCTTTTCCGGGCCGCTCGCGCTGCTGCTGACGCTGCTCGCTGCTCCGCCGGTACTGGCAGAGATCGGCGACGACCGTTTTCTCGCCGCGCGCGACGCATTCCGCCTCGGCGACCGCGCCAAACTCGAGCGCCTGGCTCCGGATCTGAAAGGGCACGCGCTTGAGGCCTACGTCGACTACTGGCTGCTCACGCAGCGCCTGAAGGACGCCGATGCGGCAAGCGTGCAAGCCTTCCTCACCCGCCACGAACGCAGTTATATCGGCGACCGCCTGCGCAGCGACTGGCTGAAGCTCGCCGGCTCGCGCCAGCAATGGAGCGAGTTCGACGGCGAGTACGCCAAACTCGTCCAGCCCGATCAGGAACTGCAATGCTATTCGCTGCAGGCGCGGCGAATCCGCGACGATGCCTCGGCCAGCAGCGAGGCGGCGGCGCTCTGGCTGACGCTGCTCGAGCCGCCCGAACCCTGCGTCCCGGTAATCGAATCGCTGATCATCGACCGGCGGGTTTTTGCCGACGACGCCTGGGCACGCATTCGCCGCCAGTTCGAAGCCAACAAGACGACGGCAGCGCGCACCTGCATGAACTACCTGCCGGCAGCGCAGACGCCGGATGCGGCCACTGCCGACGCCGTGATCGACAAGCCGATGCCCTGGCTGGCGCGGCTGCCCGCCGATTTCGCCGGCAACCGCATGCTGCGTGAGCTTGCCGCACTGGCCATCCAGCGCAGCGCACGCAACGACCCGAAAGCCGCCGCCGAGCAGCTGATGCGCCTGGAAGCGCGTCTGCAACCAAGCGAGCGCGGCTGGGCGTGGGGCGTCGTCGGCTGGCAGGCGGCGCAGAGGCACCTGCCCGAGGCGCTCGACTTCTACCGTCGCGCCGGCGACGCGCCGCTCGGCGACGAGGCAATCCAGTGGAAAGCGCGTGCCGCGCTGCGCGCGCAGGACTGGGCGAGCTTGCGTGCGACCATCGAAAAGATGCCGCCAGCGCTGGCGACACTGCCCGACTGGACCTACTGGCTCGGTCGCGCCTACCGCGCCGGCGGACGTATCGAGGAAGCCAACACGCTGTTTGCGCGCATCGCCGGCCAGCCGAATTTCTACGGCAATCTCGCCGACGACGAACTCAACCGTCCGACCTCGCCACCGCCACGGGCGCGCGCGGCATCGCGTGAAGAACTCAACCAGATCGCTGCCAACCGCGGCGTCCAGCGCGCACTGGCGCTGTTTCGCCTGAACCTGCGTTTCGAGGCGGTGCGCGAGTGGAACTTCGCGCTGCGTGGCATGAGCGACCGCGAACTGCTCGCGGCGGCCGAGCTTGCCCGCCGCGCCGAGATTTTCGACCGCGCCATCGCCGCTGCCGACAAGACGAAGAACGAACACGACTTCACGCTGCGCTATCTGGCGCCTTTCGACGAGCGCGTGCGCCCGGCGGCACGCGAGCAGTCGCTCGACGACGCCTGGGTTTACGGCCTGATGCGTCAGGAAAGCCGCTTCGTCAGTGACGCGCGTTCGACCGTCGGCGCCTCCGGCCTGATGCAGCTGATGCCGGCGACGGCGCGCTGGGTGGCGAAGAAGATCGGTCTCAAGGACTACCAGCACAGCCGCGTGAACGACGCCGACACCAACGTGCTGCTCGGCACCAGCTACATGCGCATGGTCCTCGAAGGGCTCGACAAGCAGCCGCTGCTCGCCTCGGCCGCCTACAACGCCGGCCCCGGACGGGCGCGCAAGTGGCGCGCCGAATGGCCGCTCGAAGGCGCGATCTACGCCGAGACGATCCCGTTCAGCGAAACGCGCGACTACGTCAAGAAGGTGATGAGCAACTCGGTCTACTACTCGGCACTGTTCGAGGGCCGGCCGCAGTCCTTGAAAGCGCGGCTGGGCACCGTCGCCGCCCGCGGCAGCAACGACAGCGGCGCCACCGAGCTGCCCTGATCTCCGGCCGGCGGCGGTAGAATCCTGCCGCAGCTCAGCGACTGAACCACTGCCGGCGGCACCGGTCCGACAAGGCCGCATGCCGGCAATGGCAAGACTGCCTCGTCGCAAGCGCTTTCAGCATAACGACACCCCGTTCCGGAAAGTTCGACATGGCCTGTAACAACATTCTCCTGATTGGCGGCAGCGGTTTCGTTGGCGGCTGGCTCGCCAACCGTCTGGTCGAACTCGGGCTGCGCGTGCGCATCCCGACGCGCCGGCACGAGAGCGCGCGGCACCTGACGCTGTTGCCGACGGTGGAGACGGTCGTCGCCGACGTGCATGACCCGGCAACACTGCGCCGGCTGCTGCAGGGGCAGGACGCGGTGATCAATCTGGTCGGCATCCTGCACGACCGCGATTCGCGCCAGCCCTACGGCAGCGGTTTTGCGCGTGCGCACGCCGAACTGCCGCAAAAGATCGTCGACGCGATGCTCGCCAGCGATGTGCGCCGGCTGGTGCACATGAGTGCGCTGGGAACGGCGCCCGACGCACCGTCCGAATACCTGCGCTCGAAAGCCGCCGGCGAAGCCGCGGTCCTTGCCGCGCAGGACCGGCTCGATGTCACCGTGTTTCGCCCCTCGGTCATCTTCGGTGCCGGCGACGCTTTCCTCACGCTGTTCGCCAAGCTGCTGCGTAGCGCGCCATTCTTCCCGCTGGCTGGCGCGCGGGCACGCTTCCAACCGGTGTTTGCCGGCGATGTCGCCTGGGCTTTCGCCGACTGCCTCGACCGCCCGGAGACCTTCGGCCAGCGTTACGATCTCGCCGGTCCGCAGGTGTACACGCTGCGTCAGCTGGTCGAGTACACCGGCGCACTGAGCGGCCACCCGCGACCGATTTTCGAGTTGTCGGATGGGCTCGCGCAACTGCAGGCGAACGTGCTCAAGCTGCTGCCCAACCCGCCGATGACGCCGGACAACCTGCGCTCGATGCAGGTCGACAATGTCAGCGATGGCGCGCACGACTACCCCGGCTGGGCGCCCGCCGCTCTTGAAGCAGTCGCACCGGGCTATCTGACGACGCACGCAGCGAAAAAACGTTTCGACGACTTCCGCCTGCGCGCGGGACGCTGAGCGCTGGCTGCGACTGTCCGTCATTTCTCCCGCGACCACATTGGCGAGCCCGGATACGATGCAGATATACACCGTCGGCGGCGCCGTGCGCGACGAACTGCTCGGACTGCCGGTCAAGGACCGCGACCACGTGGTCGTCGGCGCCACGCCGGAAATCTTGCTGGCACAAGGCTTCCGTCCGGTCGGCCGCGATTTCCCGGTATTCCTGCACCCGCAGACGCACGAGGAGTACGCGCTGGCGCGCACCGAGCGCAAGAGCGGCTCCGGCTACACCGGCTTCACCGTGCACGCCGCGCCGGAAGTAACGCTCGAAGAAGACCTGGCGCGCCGTGACCTGACCATCAATGCCATCGCCCGCGCTGCCGACGGCACGCTGATCGACCCCTTCGGCGGCATTGCCGACATCAAGGCGCGGCAGCTGCGCCATGTCGGCCCGGCCTTCGTCGAGGACCCGGTACGCATTCTGCGCATCGCCCGTTTCGCCGCACGTTTCTCGCTGCCACCGAACGAGTTCGCGGTCGCGCCGGAAACGGCGCAACTGATGCGCCAGATGACCGCCGCCGGTGAGGTCGACCATCTTGTCGCCGAACGCGTCTGGCAGGAGCTGGCGCGCGGGCTGATGGAAGAGAAACCGTCGCGTTTTTTCCGCGTGCTGCGCGACTGCGGCGCGCTGGCGCGCCTGCTGCCCGAACTCGACGCACTGTTCGGCGTGCCGCAACGCGCTGATTTCCACCCCGAAATCGACACCGGCGAACACGCGCTGCTCGTCGTCGACCAGGCGGCGCGTCATCGCCTGCCGCTCGCCGGCCGCCTTGCCGCGCTGCTGCACGATCTCGGCAAGGCACTGACGCCGGCCGACGTCCTCCCGCGCCACCACGGTCACGAGGCGCGCGGCATCGCGCCGACCGCAGCGCTATGCGCGCGCCTGAAAGTGCCGGCCGAATGCCGCGAACTTGCGCTGCTGGCAACGCGCTTTCACGGCCAGATCCACCTCGCCGGCGAACTGCGCCCGGCGACGATCGCCACGCTGCTCGAACACACCGACGCGCTGCGCCGGCCGCAGCGTTTCGCGACGCTGCTCGATGTCTGCGTCTGCGACCATCGTGGCCGTGGCGGCCATGAAGATGCGGCCTACAGCCAGCGCGAGCTGCTGTTGCGCGCGCTCGACGCCGTGCGCGGTGTCGACGCCGCAGCCGTCGTGCGCGGCGTCGCCGAAGCGGCCAGGATTCCCGAACGGCTGCATGCGGCGCGCACCGACGCAATACGCCGGGCGCTGGCGAACGGCGCCGGCACGTGTGCGAGCACACCAGACACCACGACCGCAGCCTGAATGGAAACGGGGAATGGCAACGGGGCCTCGCGGCCCCGTTTTATCGACAGCTGCCAGCCTCGGGAATCAGGCGAAGGTATTGACGCCCTGGCCGAGGTTGGGCGGATTGTTCGTCGTCGCTTGTGGTAGCGCGGCGATCAGCTGCATCGCGGCCTGTGCCTGCAGATCAAGGGACTTGCGCAGCACGGTCACAGCGATGGCGTCGCCGGTTTTTGCCTGTGCGATCGAAGAGGGAACGCTTGCGATACTGCTGATGTCCATGAATGACTCCTTGTGCGTCTGCCTCATTATGGCGCAAAGCGGAGGCAAGGCAAGAAAAAGGGCAAGGAAAGGCCATGGCCGGTCGGGATCCGCGCGTGTCTTCCGGATCAGGAGCAGCGACCCGGCAAAAGCTTCAAGCTTTTCTGCGCCCGCCCGTTATACGATTTTCGGCGCAGCGAAGGCTGGCCAGCGTTTACCAGAAGGCAGAAAGGGGATTCCCGTGGCGATCATCATGGACATGAACGGCAACTGTACGCAGGATACCGACGTCGAATTTCGCGCCGCGCTCGGCCCGAGCTACAGCGAGGAAATTCTCAGCGCCGGCTGGACCGAGGTGCCGCGGCCGGAAGTGCATTTGCTCAGCGTCGCTACGATCGCGGCGGAGACAGGCAAAGCCGAGGCGGCAAGCGCTCCCCCCGGATTCGATGTCGACGGCTTTCTCGCACGCGTCTACGCCAGCCAGGAATAGGCAGAAGCGCTGCCGGCGATCCAGTCGGCAGCCGGCATCGCCGTGCTGTCACCCAGGTTCACTGAACACCGCTGCCGGCTAAACGCGGGAAAGCGACGCGGCCGACAGTGGCAGTGCAGAGTTCGGCTGCAGCGAATCGGAAAGGCTTGCCGCCACCGCGTCGAGCACTTCGCTCAGGCGTTCGCTGGTGGTTGCCACGTGCTGCGGGTTGCCACGCCCACCACGCAACAGATCGACAACTGCCTGATCGAGAAAGAGCCATTGCACCTGCATCAGCGCCAGCGCTTCGCGCGTCGCTGCGGTGTTCTCCGGGGCGCTGGCCAACTCTGCCAGTGAAGTGACGAATTCGCGCCGCGTCTGCTCGATGTCGACGAGACGACCGCGCGAATTGTCGCCCGCCTGTGCCAGTAGATAAAGTCGCGCCAGACGCTGCGCCAGCATGCTCTGGCGCAGCGCCAGATCGAGCAGGCGCGCGCTCGGCGTGGTGGCGTTCTCCTCGATCAGCAAGGACAGCCGGCCAGCGGCAATCGACTGGCTTTCCGCGAGCGCGTTGACGCGCTGTACCGCGTCGACACTCCATGACTGCGCCAGCGCGACTTTCAGTTCGCGCCAGTGTTCGCCAACCCGCAGCAGCGCTTTCTGCGCCCGCGGCTCGCGCAGGCGCCGCGTCAATTCGTCAATGTCGGTATCGCCCTGGCGCAGCGCAGCCGCCAGCTGCTGGCGCGAACGTGTGGCGTTGATCGCCAGCCCGTTCTGCAGGTAGAGCTTGGCCACGCGCTGCGCCTGCATGCGCAGCCGGCCGGCGGCACCGAGGTCGCTGACGATGTCACGTGGGGCAGGATTGGCGGACGAGGCGACTGCGCGCGCTGGGGGCGCAGCCAGTGCGGGTACGGAGGCGACGGCAAGACAGCACAGCGCGGACAACAGCCCGCAGGCGCAGGCAGGAAGAAGAGACATGGGCACGGCAGCGACGAAAGGGTGGCATTGAAACACGCCGATGTTGCGCTACCGTGACAGCGGCGGGCGCAGCGTCAGAGCGTAGCGCTGCGCTCGTTGCGCACGAAGCCGAGCAGGCGCGCGTCGATGCCGCGGCCGAAAGCGATCACCTTGAACAGTTCGCCCATTTCGGCCGGCGACAGCAGTTTCTGCGCGGCGCTGGCCAGCGCCGGCCAGCCTGCCGGGTTGCTGGTCTGCGCACGCGCCAGAATCTCGGTCAATCCGCAATTGAACAGGAAAGCCGCCTGCGTCGCATAGCCGAGCAGCGACAGGCCGGCGCCACAGCCGGCTTCGGCCAGCGCACTGAAATCGACGTGCGCGGTGATGTCCTGGCTGCCCGGATCAAGCAGCGGCGTGTCGCTGGCCAGATGGCGACGATGGCACATCAAGGTGCCGGTGGCGCGCTGCGGGTGGTAGTACTCGTGCTGCGGGAAGCCGTAGTCGAGCAGGAGCAAGGCGCCGCGACCGATGATTCCCGCCCAGGTGGCAAGCCACGCCGGTGCGGCGAGCGCGATTTCGGAGATGTAGGGCGGCGTCAGACCGCTGTCGGCGGCGATCGCCAGCGCCCGCTGGCGCAGCGGCGGGGCAGCGGGCCGCTCCGCCCAGCCCAGCGTCCAGGCATCGGCGGCGCGCTCACGCACGACGCCGCGTTCAAACACGCCCGCGTCACGCCACGCCAGCAGATGCACCGGCATGGCATCGAGTACCTCGTTGCCGATGACGACGCCGTCGAAGCGCTCGGGCAGGCGGTCGAGCCAGAGCACACGTTCGAGCAGATGCGGCACGCGCGCCGCAATCGTCGCCTGCTGCCGCTGGCGCAGACTGCCGGACAGGTCGAGGATGGCGTAGCGCTCGGGCAGCGCGCCAAGGGCTTCGAGTTCGACCAGCAGGTCGGCAGCCAGCCGGCCCGAGCCGGCACCGGCCTCGATCAGTTGCGGTGCACTCAGCGCCTGCAACTGCGCGACCTGCACGGCGAGCGCCGCGGCAAAACCGCCGCCGAGTTCGGGCGCGGTGACGAAGTCGCCGCCGGCTCCGAACTGGCGATCGTCAGCGGCGTAATAGCCAAGCCCCGGCGCGTAAAGCGCCAGTTCCATATAGCGGCAGAAACTCAGCCAGCCGCCGCCGGCGTCGATTTCGGCGTCGATCAGCGCGCGCAGTTGCTGCGCCCGCAGGGCATCGCTGGCTTGTTCGTTGGCAAGGCTGCGCAATGGGCGATCGGTCGGCATGGTCGCTGATTCTGCAAAACGGAGAGAGCGTGATCATGCGGTCAGGCGGCGGACGACGCAATCGGCGGCGCCGGCTATCGGCTATTCGTCGCTCGCCTGGCTGACGCGTTTCCGGCGCAACGAAATCAGGATCGAGCGCAGCTTTGCCGACGGCATTGGCAGCAACCCTGACGATCACGCCATCGCCTGCCCGCGTGCGCAGGGCTTTCTCTTCTCCGCAGCCTTGCCGCCCGCCACTTTAGCCGAGCGGGTGCTCTCCCGGCGTCAGGCCTGACGACCTGACTCGCAGCACTCCGGAAGTGGCGAACGCCTACTCGCGGCGTTCGAAACGGATCTGCCCGTACATCTCCGGATGGCGGGCGGCGATCCAGTATTCGGCTGCCGACTCGGCGCGCTCCCAGGTCGCGGCGCGCAGCGGAATCGTCTGTTCGCGGCCATCGTCCGGCCCCCAGTGCAGAACGAAACTGCGAAAGCCGCCGCGTTCGACGAGCGCGATGACGCGACTCCAGCGCGGCGGCTCGCGGCGCAGCGTCGCCCCGCCGGCAGCCAGATGCAACCGGAACAGCGGCCCCTTGCCCTGATGCTGCAACAGATACGCGCTGCCCGGCTGCAACTCCTCGACGACGCGCCAGTCGCTGCAGGCATCGATCGTCGCGACCAGCGCCTTGCCGTCTGCGTCGGCGACGATTTCGGCATCGACCACGTAGGCTTCACTCTCGCCTTCAAGCAGTTCGTGCCAGGGCGAACCGTTGCGCGTCGGCGGCGGGAAGGGCAGCGGCCTTTTGCCCTGCCGGATGCGCGCAAAGAGCGAAGACATCAGCACGTCTTCGAGTTCGACCGTCGGAAACGCCGAGCGCGGCGCCGAAGGGAAGCTGCCGGCGCCCATATAGCCAACCTGCCACAAGGTTTTCAGCCATTCCGCCGTATCGAGCGCCACCTGCGCCAGATCCTCGGACAAAGCCCCGTGCTCCGCCGGCAGGCCCTGCTCCTCGTCGCTTTCATCGGCGGTGGCGGCAAGCAACTCGGCTTCGTGCAGGCGCGCGCGCAGGCATTCGTCGAACAGACGGCCAACCCACCCGGCTTCAGCCGGCGGCAAGGCAGCAATACGCTCGGAAAACTCCATCAGGACTTCGGCATCGAGCGGCTCGGCATCAGGGTTCATGCGGGATCCTCGGCGGATAAACGGAAGGCAGCGCAGCGACAACGCGTCGGCGGGCAAGACGTTGACCGGCACCGCTGACGAGCGACAGCGCGCAGTTTAGCGCCAAGATGCGCTATCAATTATTACCGACGGCAGCCGGGCCGACAGTCAGCGTAACGCACATGCAGCAGGGCAACGGGAAGGACACCGGGCAAGCTACGGCGGGCGCCGGCATTTCCCGGCGATGGCGCCGGAATTCCGTTAAAATTTAGCTCCTTGGCGCAACAGGAGGCAGTGTGAACGGCGAAGTGGTGCTGGTGACGGGCGCGGCAAAACGCGTAGGCAGCGCCATCGTGCGCGAGCTGCACGCTGCCGGCGCACGCGTCATCATCCATTACCGCAGCGCGGCCAGTGCGGCAGATGCTCTGGCGAGCGAGCTCAATGCGTTACGCCCGGATTCCGCCGCCTGCGTGCAGGCCGATCTGCTCGACATCGGCGGCCTGCCGCAACTGATCGACGCCGCCGTCAGCCACTTCGGCCGTCTCGACGCGCTGGTCAACAACGCCTCCAGTTTCTTCGCGACGCCGCTCGGCAGCATCGACGAAACGGCGTGGAACGACCTTGTCGGCAGCAACCTGAAAGCACCGCTGTTCCTGACGCAGGCCGCCGCAGCGCAGCTCATCGCCGCGCGTGGCGCAGTGGTCAACATTACCGACATCCACGCCGAAAGGCCGCTGGCCGGCTATCCGCTCTACTGCATCGCCAAGGCCGGCCTGCTTGGCCTGACGCGCGCGCTGGCGATCGAACTGGCGCCCGCGGTTCGGGTCAACGCCGTCGCACCCGGACCGATCCTGTGGCCCGACGACGGCGCCTTCCCCGGCGACGAGCGCCAGCACATCGTCGACCACACGCTGCTCAAGCGCGAAGGCAGCCCCGACGACATCGCCCGCGCCGTGCGCTTCCTGCTCGCCGACGCACCCTACGTCACCGGCCAGGTGATCAACGTTGACGGCGGCCGCAGCGCGCATCTGTAGTCTGGTGAGTGGGAAGTCGGCAGTAGGAAGTAAGGTCCTGTCCGCCGATCGCCCACTCCCGACTTCCCACTCCCCACTCCCGACTCACCACTCGCCCACTCCCCACTCCCGACTCACCACTCGCCCACTTCCCAATGACTCAATCACGCAACCTGCAGCGCCTGCAAAAACGCCTGCTCGGCGACGTCGGCCGTGCCATCGGCGACTACAAGATGATCGAGGACGGTGACACCGTTCTCGTCTGCGTCTCCGGCGGCAAGGATTCGTACACGCTGCTGTCGCTCTTGATGACGCTGCAGCAGCGCGCACCGGTTAAGTTCCGCCTGATCGCGATGAATCTCGACCAGAAACAGCCCGGCTTCCCGGCCGACATCCTGCCGGCTTACTTCAAATCGATCGGCGTCGATTTCCGCATCGAAGAGCAGGACACCTACTCGATCGTCAAAGAGAAGATCCCCGAGGGCAAGACGACGTGTTCGCTGTGTTCGCGCCTGCGCCGCGGCGTCATCTACCGCGTCGCCAAGGAGCTCGGCTGCAACAAGATCGCGCTCGGCCACCACCGTGACGACATCGTGCACACGCTGTTCCTCAATCTGCTCTTCGCCGCCAAGCTGAAGGCGATGCCGCCGAAGCTGGTTACCGACGACGGCGCGCACATCGTCATCCGCCCGCTCGCCTACGCCTCGGAAGCCGACATCGCCGCCTTCGCGCGCGGCATGGAATTCCCGATCATTCCGTGCAACCTCTGTGGCTCGCAAAGCAATCTGCAACGGCAGAAAATCCGCGAAATGATGGCCGACTGGGACCGCCGCTACCCGGGCCGCACCGAAGCGGTATTCACCGCGCTGCAGAACGTCGTTCCTTCGCATCTCGCCGACCCTGCGCTTTACGACTTTGCCGGACTCGTTGCCGGCACGGTGCCGGCGGCGGGCGAAGGCGACGAGGTCTTCGACCTGCCCGAGCTGCCGCCGCTGAGCGATCCGCGACTCGCCTTCCGCGTTGATTCCTGAGAAATACCCGGCAGTCCGGGCGGTGCGAGCTGATCGCTCGCCGGCCTTTCGATTTATCATGTTAATTACATTTAACTTAGTCATTTCCAAGGTTACAAGCCGATGAGCGCACCCGATATCCACTCCGCCCGCCCGTCCTTCGCTTCCTTCGCGCCGCCGCAGCGTACGCTGATGGGCCCCGGCCCGTCCGACCTGCATCCGCGTACGCTCGCCGCGCTGTCGCGGCCGACCGTCGGCCACCTCGACCCCTCGTTCGTCGGCATGATGGACGAGCTGAAAGTGCTGCTGCGCTACGCCTTCCAGACCGAAAACGCGCTCACCTTCCCGGTATCGGGCCCCGGCTCGGTCGGCATGGAAACCTGCTTCGACAACCTCGTCGAACCCGGCGATACGGTGATCGTCTGTCGCAACGGCGTCTTCGGCGGACGCATGATCGAGAACGTCGAACGCGCCGGCGGCATCGCCATCGTCGTCGATGACGTCTGGGGTGAAACGGTCGATCCGCAGAAGGTCGAGGACGCATTCAAGACGCACCCGGAAGCGAAGCTGCTCGCCTTCGTCCATGCCGAGACATCGA
This sequence comes from Rhodocyclus tenuis, assembly GCF_014197755.1. GTDB lineage: Bacteria > Pseudomonadota > Gammaproteobacteria > Burkholderiales > Rhodocyclaceae > Rhodocyclus > Rhodocyclus tenuis. The sequence goes on from NZ_JACIGE010000001.1 coordinate 518,387, forward strand.
CCGGCGCCCGCGCCGACGCGCAGGCCCTCGCCGAGATCGCACGCCGCCATGGCGCGCTGAGCATCGTCGATGCCGTCACCTCGCTCGCCGGTTGCGAACTGCGTGTCGACGCCTGGGGCCTCGATGCCGTCTATTCGGGCAGCCAGAAATGTCTGTCGAGTGCGCCCGGCCTGTCGCCGGTGACCTTCTCCGAAGCCGCGCTGGAACGCATCAAGGGCCGCTCGCGCAGGGTGCAGAGCTGGTTCATGGACCTCAACCTGGTGCTCGACTACTGGAATTCGGCGAAGCGCACCTATCACCACACAGCGCCGATCAACAATCTCTACGCCTTGCACGAGTCGCTGCTGCTGCTCGCCGAGGAAGGCATCGAGAACGCCTGGGCGCGGCACGCACGACTGCACCGCATGCTGCGCGCCGGACTCGAGGCGATGGGTCTGCAGTTCGTCGTCGCTGAGCCGTGGCGACTGCCGCAGCTGAACACGGTCTATGTTCCGGAAGGCGTCAACGACCCGGAAGTCCGCCGCCGCCTGCTCAACAACTTCAATCTGGAAATCGGTGCCGGCCTCGGCCCGCTGGCCGGCAAGGTCTGGCGTTTCGGGCTGATGGGCCAATCCTGCCGCGAGGAGAACATCATCCTCTGTCTGCAAGCGCTCGCCGAAACGCTGAACGCGCTCGGCCTGCCGACCGACGGCGACGCCGCCTTCGCCAGCGCCCACGCCGCCAACACCGCCTGAAATCGAGCCAGGAACACGAGGCACCCAGCCATGACGCAGAATCCGGTGGGGGAGCGCAGAGCTGCCAGAAGCGACCGCCGCGGCACCAGGCCGCCGACGCAACTGCTCGCCGGAATCGCCGGCAGCGCGCGTCTTTACGAGCGCCTCACCGACGCCGAAGCGCAGCATGCGATCGAGCGCTGCCTGAAGCGCATGGCACGCGCCGTTGAAGGTCTGCACGGCGAAGTCGTCAAGAGCGTCGGCGACGAACTGCAGGCGCAGTTCACCAGCACCGATGAAGCGATGCAGGCCGCCACCGAAATGCAGTTGCGCATTGCCGACCTGCCACCGGCTTCCGGCGTCAAGCTGGCGATCCGCGTCGGCTTTCACTGCGGCGAAGCCGGCCAGCCCGGCGGTGTCGAGGCGGCACTGACCAGCGCCGCGCGCCTGACGGCACTGGCGCGCGCCGGCCAGATCCTGACCGACGCGGCGACGCTGGCCAAGCTGTCGCCGCTGATGCAGTTGCTGACGCGGCCGCTGACGCCCGGCGGTAGCGGCCGCAGCGGCAACGAGGCGCTGTTCGAAGTGCTCTGGGATGAGCCGGATCTGGCAGCACATCGTGCGCCGGCGCAGCGCGCTGGCGACTCCGGCAGTGGTCGGCGCCTCTGCGCACGCCACAGCGGCACCGTTGTCGTCCTCGACGACCTGCACCCGTCGCTGACCATCGGCCGCGACGCCAAGTGCGACCTCGTCGTTGCCGATCGCCGCGCCTCACGTGTGCATGCGCGCATCGAGCGCCGCGACGACCGTTTCGTGCTGATCGACCAGAGCACCAACGGCAGCTTTCTTCACTTCCGCGACGAGCACGAATTCTTCGTCCGCCGCGAGGAAGTGACGCTGCGCGGTGCCGGCATCGTCAGCGTCGCCACTTCGGCCAACCACCCGGACGCCGACCGCATCGAGTTCGAACATCTCTGAGCGGAGCGAGACGCCGCGAGCGGCGGCGCACCCGGGCTCGATTGACTTTTCAACGGGTGAGCGTTAACGTCGTCGCCGATAGCGCCGATTTGACCGATCAGCTTGCGGGCGCTCAACAAATACGGCTAAAGCGGGGCTACCCAGTCCGCGCAATTGCCGACTGGGTTTTTTGTTTCTTGCGATGAACCGGCGCGCCTGCAGGTGCGCCCAATCAACGGTTTCTCCGTCATGTCCAACTGCCATTCCGTCGGCGTCGTGACGCCGCAGCGAGTCGCTTTCGACGCGCCTCTCCTGCTCAAGAGCGGCGCCTCGCTGCCGTCCTTCGAGCTGGTCTATGAAACCTACGGCGAACTGAACGCCGCCGGCAGCAACGCCGTGCTGGTCTGCCACGCGCTGTCGGGCAGCCACCACGTCGCCGGCACCTACGGCGACGACCCGAAGACCGCCGGCTGGTGGGACAACCTGGTCGGCCCCGGCAAGCCGCTCGATACCGACAAGTTCTTCGTCGTCGGCGTGAACAACCTCGGCGGCTGCTACGGCTCGACCGGACCCTTGTCGACCAACCCGGTCACCGGCCGCCGCTACGGCGCCGACTTCCCGCTGGTCACCGTCGAGGACTGGGTCGCCGCGCAGGCGCGGCTCGCCGACCATCTTGGCGTCGGCGCCTGGGCGGCGGTGCTTGGCGGCAGCCTCGGCGGCATGCAGGCACTCGAATGGTCGCTGCAGTTTCCCGAGCGCATCCGCCACGCGCTGGTGATCGCCTCGGCGCCGAAACTGTCGGCGCAGAACATCGCCTTCAACGAGGTGGCACGGCAGGCGATCCTCTCCGACCCCGATTTCCATCAGGGGCACTATGTCGAGCGCGGCGTCGTGCCGGTGACCGGCCTGCGCCTGGCGCGAATGATCGGCCACATCACCTATCTGTCGGACGACCAGATGGGCGAGAAATTCGGCCGTCAGCTTCGCCATGGCGAACGCCGCTTCAACTACGACGTCGAGTTCGAAGTCGAGTCCTACCTGCGTTATCAGGGCGACAAGTTCGCCGGTTATTTCGACGCCAATACCTACCTGATGATGACCAAGGCGCTCGACTACTTCGACCCCGCCTTCGATTTCGACGGCAACCTCGACGCGGCGCTGGCGCGGGCCAAGGCCAACTTCTTCGTCGCCAGCTTCTCGACCGACTGGCGCTTCTCGCCGGCGCGCTCGCGCGAGATCGTCTCGGCGCTGCTGCACAACCGGCGGCGCGTCGCCTACGCCGAGATCGACTGTCCGGCCGGTCACGACTCCTTCCTGCTCGACGACGCGCATTACCACGCGCTGCTGCGCGCCTATCTGGAGAACATCGCGGTATGAACCTGATCCCTTCGTACTCCGCCGACGGGCAGACGCACGGACGCTTCGACTACGCGGTCATCGCCGACTGGATTCCGCCCGGCGAGCGCGTGCTCGACTTGGGCTGCGGCGACGGCACGCTGCTGCGCTACCTGCGCGAAACCAAGGGTGTCACCGGCTACGGCGTCGAGATCGACGCGCAACGCGTGCTCGGCTGCATCCGTAACGGTGTGGATGTGATCCAGATCGACATCGAGCAGGGCCTGCAAGGCTTCGAGGATGATTCCTTTGACCACGTGATCATCTCGCAGGCGCTGCAGGCGATGCACGGCACCGAGCACATCCTCGAGGAAATCCTGCGCGTCGGCCGCGAGGCGGTGGTCAGCTTCCCCAACTTCGCCTTCCGCGCCAACCGCGCGGCGATCAACGCCGGCCACATGCCGGTCTCGGAAGACCTGCCCTACGAGTGGTACGAAACGCCGAACGTGCGCTTCTTCACGCTGATCGACTTCGAGGAGCTGTGCGCGCAACTCGGCATCGAGATCCGCGAGCGGCTGGCCTTCGACGACCGCGGCGAGCCGGTCACCGACGACCCCAACCTCAACGGCAGCCTCGCCTTCTACCGGCTCGGCCGCGCCGGCTGATGGAGGGAGGCGACGCAGCCGGCGGCTCTGCGCGCGGCGCGGCGCCGCGTGCGGACGGCGGCAACGCCGGGCAGGAAGGCAACGTGCAGGACAGCGGTAGCGAAGCTTCCGCGAGCAAGTCGGCCGGCAGCAGCGGCACTGCGGCGGCACCCGACTGGAGACGCGCGCTGCTCTCGCGCAAGATGCTGATCTGCATCTTCACCGGCTTCTCGTCAGGGCTACCGCTCTACCTGCTGCTCAACCTGCTGCCGGCGTGGCTGAGGAGCGAAGGCGTTGATCTGAAGACGATCGGCTTCTTCGCACTGATCCAGTTCCCCTACACTTGGAAGTTCCTCTGGGCGCCGCTGCTCGACCGCTTCGCGCTGCCGAAGCTCGGCCGCCGGCGCGGCTGGATGCTGGCGACGCAGATCGGCCTCTTGCTCACCATCGGCAGCCTCGGTGGCCTCTCGCCGCACGACGGCATCGGTCCGGTGCTGTGGCTGGCGGCGATCCTCGCGCTGCTCTCGGCGACGCAGGACATCGCGCTCGACGCCTACCGCCGCGAACTGCTTGCGGAAGAGGAACTCGGCCTCGGCAACTCGGTGCACGTGAACGCCTACCGCGTCGCCGGGCTGGTGCCCGGTTCGCTGTCGCTGATCCTCGCCGACCGCCTGCCCTGGGGCGAGGTGTTCTGGATCACCGCCGCCTTCATGCTGCCCGGCATGCTGATGGCGCTCTCGATCCGCGAACCGGCGCTGACCGCCGCCGTACCGAAGACGCTGCGCGAGGCGGTGGTCGAGCCTTTCCGCGAGTTCATCGGTCGTGCTGGCGTGCGCGGCGCGCTGCTGACGCTCGGTTTCATCTTCCTCTACAAGCTCGGCGACTCCCTGTGCACCGCGCTGGCGACGCCGTTCTACCTCGACATGGGCTTTACCAAGACCGACATCGGGCTGATCGCCAAGAACGCCGGGCTGTGGCCGGCGGTGATCGGCGGTCTGGCCGGCGGCCTGTGGATGGTCAAGCTCGGCATCAACCGCGCGCTGTGGCTGTTCGGCGTGGTGCAGGTACTGTCGATCCTCGGCTTCGCCTGGCTCGCCTGGCTCGGTCCGCAGGGCGAGATCGACGCGGCGGCACGACTGTCGCTGGCGCTGGTGATCGGCCTGGAAGCGCTCGGCGTCGGGCTTGGCACCGCCGCCTTCGTCGCCTTCATCGCGCGTAGCACGCACCCGGCGTACTCGGCGACGCAGTTCGCGCTGTTCACCAGCCTCGCCGCGGTGCCGCGCACGCTGGTCAACGCCTCGGCCGGCTGGCTGGTCGACGGTCTCGGCTGGTTCGCCTTCTTCCTGCTGTGCACGGCGCTGGCGCTGCCCGGCATGGCGCTGCTGGCCAAGGTGGCACCGTGGAACGCCGCCGAGCCGGCGCGCCTGGGCGGCTGAAAAGGACGCTCCAGCGTAACGAATTCAGGGCAGCAGACAGCCGCGGACCATGCGGCGACAGATGCTGCCAGCGCAGCAACGAAGCAACGCCGGCGTCAGTCGATCTTTCGATAAACCTGCACGAAGCGCGCGTTTTCGGCGATGCCGAAATCGCCCGGCGCGTACTGCAGCAACCAGTCGCCGGCCTTGCCGTACAAACGGTCGCCGCCGGCCGAACGCAACGCGGTAAACGGCTCGGCAATCTGCCGCGCCAGCACCGGCAGCGGCCGCGCGCGGTAGCAGCCATCCTCGCCAGGCGGCGTCGGCGGCAGCGCTGCGTACTTGGCGTCAAAACGATCGCGCGAAACGACCCAGCGGCTGCCGGTGGCACCGCTGATCAGCGCATCGCCCGGCGCATAGCGGTTGGGTCCTTCCAGGCTGATCAGCTCGCCCGGCTCGCGGGCAAAGGCGACGCTCACGGTTTCGTCCTTGACGTAGCGGGCGGCGAGGGGATCGGTGACGAGGTTGATGTTGTCGAGTTCGAGCATGGTGTAGATGGCCGTTTTTGATCAGGCATTACTGGCGATTGCTTACGGGACTGGCAACGAACGGGCGGCGAACATCATCAATACCGCGCCGAGTGAGTCCGTAGACCTGAAAACCCGCCGTAGCGGGTTTCCATGACGGTTTGCGCAGCCTTCAGGATTTCCGGCGCCGGCCCAGCCCGAGACCCAGCAGTCCAAGGCTGAGCAGCGCCAGCGATGCCGGCTCGGGTACGTTGTTCGCGGACGAGCTTACGACGATATTGTCGACGGCATAGTTGTTGCCGCGACTGACCAGACTGATCGAGAGAGCGGTGATATTTTCCAGATCACTACGCGTTTGCGGGGCAAACGCCGTTTTGCGATAGTCGATACCGCCCACGTCCATGTAGTAAGCACTGGAAGGGAAAGTCCCGATAGAGCCGGCGTCATATCCACTGACCGAAAACGCTCCGCCGTCGATCCGGCTGAGCGTTACGCCTGCACCATAGACGTTCCCATTGTTGGAGTCGATCAGCCGGCTGCTGCCGCCGACATTCTGGATCGCCGGGAGATCGCCGTAACCGATGTAGTCGAGGCGGTAGTCACCCAAAGTCAGGCTCGTGAAATTGCCGAGCGGAGCCGAATCAAAAGTCAGGACGACGCTGCTGGCGTTGGCAGTGCTGGCAGAAGCCAGTCCTGCGCAAGCGGCGGCGAATCCAACTGCGCGTGCAAGTTGCGAAAGTTTCATTTTCCGGTTTCCCCCAATGAAGGCGCTCCCCGCGCCGAAGCGGCGCTAATTTGCAATTTCCGGACCTGACGAAACTTGTTGCGTGAAATCAGCCGACTGGCACCTCATCCGCGCCAAGGCCCGGGGTCCGTTGTAAAGATTTCCGACGGTTGCCGCGATCTCGCCGAACGCTTGCCGATCGTCGATCGGAGCCTGCGCCCGGGGTCGGGCACCTGTCAGGAAAACCGGCCCTGAGCTATCGCGGAACAATCCCGGCGCGGGCGCGGTAGCATTGGCGTCCGGCCACTGGCCCAACAACGCCCGCCCAGTCCCTCCCGACATGCCGACAACTGCCACATCACTCATCGCCGCCGCGCGCGAACTTTCCGCCGCGGTCGACACGCTCGACTTCGCGCCCGCCGCCAGCCACGTCTACAACCCGCTCGACTACGCGTGGGCGCCGCACGAGGCTTACCTCGCGCGTTACGGCGCGACGCCAAAGCGCGTCGTCTTCCTCGGCATGAACCCCGGCCCTTTCGGCATGGCGCAGTGTGGCGTTCCTTTCGGCGAGATCGCGCTGGTGCGCGACTGGCTGGGCATTGAGGCAGCGGTCGGCAAGCCGGCGCGCGAGAACCCGAAGAAGCCGGTTGAGGGTTTCGCCTGTACGCGCTCGGAGGTCAGCGGCCGGCGCCTGTGGGGACTGTTTCGCGAGCGTTTCGGCACGGCCGAGGCCTTCGCCGCCGAGCACTTCGTCGCCAACTGGTGCCCGCTGGCCTTCTTCGACCAGGGACGCAATCTCACGCCGGACAAGCTGCCGGCGGCGCAGGTGGCGCCGCTCAACGCCGCCTGCGACGCGCATCTGCGCCGCGTGGTCGAGATCCTGCAGCCGGAGTGGCTGATCGGCGTCGGCGGCTTTGCCGAGACGCGTGCGCGCGAAGCGCTCGCCGGCATGAACGTACGCATCGGCCGCATCCTGCACCCGAGCCCGGCCAGCCCGGCCGCCAATCGCGACTGGTCCGGAACGGCAACGCGGCAGCTGCACGAACTCGGCGTCTGGCGCTGAGTCGTCGGCACATCCCGGCGCCCGGCGTCAGGCGCTCTGCGGCTTCCCGTCGACCGTCAGGCGGACTTCGCCGGTCGGGCTGAAGCTGATGGCAGCCTGCGGCGCTGGCGCATTGCCCGACAACAACTGGGCGTGGCGGGCGAGGACCGCGCCCAACTGCTGTGGCGAGGCATTCAGGTATTCCTGCTGGAAGCGTACGCCCTCGTCGAGCAGGGCCTTGCTTTGCGACAGACCGACGCTCCAGCTCAGCGCGTTGGCCATGACCGGCGATTCCTGCAAGGCCTGCTTGAGCTCCTTGGCGTACGGATAGTCGGCGGGAAACTGCACCTGCCCCGCCGAATCGTAAGTGATCTGCTCCGGAGCATAGGGAATCCCGTTGGCCGACAGGAAACCGGGGAACTTGGCGGAGAGATAGCCCGACAAGGCGTCGATGTTGCGCTGGCTGGGCATCAGCAAGGGCGGTAGTTCGCCATTGCTCTTCGCCTTGTTGTCGACGAGGAAGCTTTCGATGTCCTGATTCACCACTCCCTGATTGGTATCAAGGGACACCTTGCCGCCGGCACCGCTCACCCCTGCCTCCTGTTCGCTGGACAAGGCGCGCAGACCGGCGGCAGAGAGGGTGACGTTATCGGCATGTTTTGCCGGCGAAGTGGCCGGATCTTGCCGCATCAGGCGGGCCGCGTTGCCCGTTATCTCGCGGATAGCGGTGCTGCTGATGTTTTGAATGCTCATCGCTGTGCTCGTGCTGGTGGGACGACCCAGCACTGCACAATTTGTGCCCAGCGAACTGCGCGATGAGGCTAAGCGCGGCGCTGCCTTGACACCAGCAGCACGCCGGCGAGCACCAGCCCGGCACCGGCGAGTTGCTCGAGCGAGAAGGGTTCGCCGAGGATCGGCCAGCTGAAGAAGATCGTCAGCACCGGGCCAAGCGTGCCGATGAGCACCGTGCGCGACGGCCCGATGCGGCGCACCGCCGCCGACTGCATGAACACCGGCAGCACGGTCGAGAAGATCGCCATGCCGATGCCGCAGGCGAGCACCGGCCACGGCTGGATCAGCGCCGTCAGCGGCTGGGTGACGAAGAAGTGCGCTTGCGTCGCGCCGACCGAGACGAGCATCGCCAGCGCAGCGAAACGCGCCGAGCCGAGGCGGCGGATCGGGTCGGCGGCGCCGGCGTTGTACAGCGCGTAGGTCAGCGACGAGGCGAAGACAAAGGCGCCGCCGATGAGCACCGCCTGCGTATCGTCGCCGATCTTCACGTCGTGCACGAAAGCCAGCGCGATGCCGGCGTAGGACAGCGCGATGGCGCCGATCTCGCGCCGCGTCAGCGGCCGGCCCATGAACAGCACGCCGATGAGCACGGTCAGCGTCGGGTAGGTGAACAGGATCAGCCGCTCCAACCCGGCCGAGATGTAGTGCAGGCCGATGAAGTCGAAGAGGCTCGAGGCGTAGTAGCCAAGCAGGCCGAGCACGGTGATCAGCGCCCAGTCGCGGCGCGAAAGCGGCGGCGCGCCACGGCCTTCACGCAGGCCGACCCAGGCGAAGAAGGGCAGCGCGAAGACCATGCGCAGCGAGAGCAAGGTCACCGCGTCGACCGGAACCGCCTGCGGCACGGCGTAGGCAAGTTTGACGAAGATCGCCTTGAACGAAAAACCGAAGGCGGCGGCGATCGCCAGGGCGACGCCGATGCGTTCGGAGGACCAGTGTTTCCAGGGCATGGGGATCGGTGGTAGCGGGTTTGGCAGGGAGCCAGGGGCAAACGCTAGTGTCGATAAGCGTTCGTTTCATGCGCACGATATATTCAGGCCAGCCGGGAGTGAGCGGCCGCAATACTGATCAAGCGCCGCAGCCACTTATTTTCCGGCGATCCGCTGCGCGCGACAATTGGTGATCGCGCAAGTACGCGTTCGCGCTGGACGAAGGCTCGCTTCCGCTGCGCGGCCGGTGCCGTGTTGCGCGAGCGCTGCTGCCGGGCGCTGCCTGTGGGGTAGCGCCGCTCAGTCGGCGGCGAGCGGCAGCCACAGGGTGACGGTGGTGCCGACGCCCTGCTCGCTGCCGAGCGCAATTTCGCCACCGTGCAGCTCGACGATTTCCTTGACGATGCTCATTCCCAGACCAGTGCCGGGTATCTTGCCCGAGGTGTCGGCACAGTAGAAACGCTCGCAGACGCGCGACAGCTGCGCGGGGGTCATGCCGATGCCGTGATCGTGCACTTCGACGCCGACGCGCCGGGTGTCATCGCGCATGTCCAGACGCAGCGCCAGTTCGATCGCACCGCCGCCGGGCGAATACTTGTAGGCGTTGGAAAGGATGTTGAGCAACGCCTGCTGCATCTTGTGCCGATCGGCATTGATGAACAGCGGCGCGGCGCTTCCTGCCACTTCGGGAAACGGCCGCCCGGCCGGCGGCTTGTAGCCGGCGACGGCCTCGGCGACGATCTCCTGGACGCACAGGCGTTCGATCACGAAATCGGTGCCGCGACGGGCCTCGATGCGCGCCAGATCGAGCAGCTCGTTGATGATCGACGCCATCAGGTCGGCCTGACGGGCGATCGTCTGCAACATCTCGCGCTGCATCGCCGGCTCGAAATCCTGCAGCAGGAGCAGTTCGGAGTAGCCGTAGATGCTGGCCATCGGCGTGCGCAGCTCATGCGCGGCGGTCGACAGGAACTCGCTCTTCAAGCGGTCGACTTCGGTTTCGCGCGTGACGTCGCGAAAGTAGAGGATCTGCGAAACGCGTTCGGTCGCGGACGTGCGGATACCGACGCGCAGGAAACGGCTGTTCGGGCTGGCCAGTTCGAGCAGAATCGGCCGCCGCTTGTCCGGGCCGATGATGTCGCCCATTTCCTCGAGCTTCTGCCGCGCCGTGCGCAAGGCGGCAACGCCGGGGAAGGGCGCGCTGGCGATGCACATCGCGGCGAGGCGGTCGGAGAAGACTTGCTCGTCGACACCGATGATGTCGGCCGCGTCCATGCCGGTCATGCCGAGAAAGGCGAGGTTGGCGAAGTTGACGCGCAGTTCGCTGTCGAAGGAGACAAAGCCGTCGGGGCTCAGCGCAAAGATGGCGTCGAGCTGTTCCGAGCGGTAATTGAGTTCGCGTGTGCGGCTATCGACCAGCTCCTCGAGCTTGAGGCGGTATTGCTCGAGCTCGGCTTCGACTGCCTTGCGCTTGCTGATGTCACGCTGCAGAGAGAAAACCAGCGTCTTGTCGCCCCAGACGACCTTGCTCACCGACACTTCGGCCGGGTAGGTGCTGCCGTCCTTGCGCCGGTGCTCGGTTGCGAAAAATCTGCCGGACGCGCCGAGTTCCGGCATGACGCGCGCCGGATACATCCGTTCGAGGCTCACGTCCCAGTCGAAGACGTTCATCCGGGCAAGCTCTTCGCCGCTGTAACCGAGCATCGCGGCACACGCCGGATTGGCCTCGAAAACGCTGCCGTCGGGGTTGAGGATGGCGACGCCGTCGCGTTCGTGTTCGAACAGCGCACGCCAGCGTTCGGCCTCTTCGGCGATCTTCGCCTGTGCCGCCAGCTGGCGCGCGTCCTGTGCGGCGATGGTTTCGAGCAGCACGTCGAAATCCCTGCCGAGACGACCGAGCTCGTCGTCGCGGATCGGCTCGCCGTGGCGCGCACTGCGGTTGCCCTGACGCACCCGCGCCATGGTGCTGCCCATGTGCGCCAGCCGCTGCGTCAGCTCGCTCCCGGTGCGCAGGAAACCCAGCGAGAGCACCAGCATGGTCAGCGCCAGCAGCGCGGCGATCATGGCAAAGAGCAGCAGCATCGATTTCCTGTAAGGCGTGTCGGGAAAGCCCGCAGCGATCATGCCGATACGCCGCCCTTCACCATCGACGATCGGCGTAAATCCGGCCATGTACGACTTGTCAGCCAGCTCCACGTCGCCAAACCAGGCTTCGCCGCGCCCGACGACCGCGGCCAGGATCTCCGGTTTTTGGCGAACGCCGATATCGGTGCTGCCCTGCTGGTGCATGCGGCTGATGGCGACGCGCGTACCGTCGAGATAGAGCGAGGTCATCCCCTCGGCGGCATCCGGCAGCGTGCCGACCGGGAAAATGATTTCGCGCATGTGCTCGATCAGCGGCGCGTTCCTGTTGAGCAGGATGCCGCCGACGAGGATGGCGTCAGGCGTATCGACCGACAGCGGAAAGTGCGCGGCGGCATTGATCAGCAGGCCGCGCGTCTCGGCGCTCGGCGTGCCGCCCGACTCGACCGGCGCATGCTCGACGCGCGCGTCGGCGACAAAACGTGGCGCGAAGCTGGCCAGCTCGGCCGTCTCGAAACGCTCGTAAGCGGCACTGGCAACGCCGAGGCGTGCCTGACGCAGCACATGAGAGTCCGGCAACCGGCTGCCGCGATCGACGCCGCTGCTGGCAGCGATGACCGTTCCGTCCTGACGCGCAACGAGCAGATAGTCGAGACCGCTGCCGCGCGCCGCTGTGCTCAGCAGCTCGACGAGCTGCGGCGTGTCGGCCTGGCGCGAAAGCAGGTAGATCAGGCGCTCCGACCGCGCCAGCTGGAAGATGCGCTGGCCGGTATCGTTCTTCAGCTGATCGAGATAATTGTGCGCACTGGCGAGATTGCCGTGCGCACCGGAGAGCAGCAGGGCATTGGCGCGTTCGCCGCCGACCAGCACCAGTACGGCGATCACCACCGGGAAAGCGATCAGCAAGGGCGCCAGGCCGACGCTGAGAAGGCGAAAACGCAGCGAACTGTTCCATGCCTGCCGCAGACGGGCCAGCAGATTGCCGGCGCGCGGATTGGCGGACTGAGCGGCAGGAGGAGTCGCGTGTTCTTTCATCGGAATAGGCAGACTCTATCATCAGCGCCGCAGGGTGGACATTCTACACGAACAAAAGTATAAACGTCAGAAGCGTCAAAAATGACAGGACGGGCACTGGTATGCCACAATGCTCGTCAGGCACTTGCAAGAGTATGCAGGAGACATGCATGAACCGGTACCGGCTGTTGCTCGCGACAGCATTCATCACACTACTGGCCGGCTGCGGCCCGCAGGCACCGATCCCGATCGGTTTCATCGGCGGCCTCTCCGAGCGCAACTCGGACACCGGCCAGGCCGGGCAGAACGGCGTGATCCTGGCGATCGAGCAGTTCAATCGCGCCGGTGGCATCAATGGCCACATGATCGAGCTGATCTCGCGCGACGACGCACAGGACCAGGCCACCGCCGCACGCGCGGCAAATGAACTGGTGGAGGCGAGGGTCGCGGCAGTGATCGGCCCGTTCACCAGCAGCATGGCCGAAGTGGTCGTACCGATTACCGGCAAGGCCAGCATTTTCCAGATCAGCCCGACCATCTCGTCGATGCGCTTCTACGGCAAGGATGACAACCTCTTCCGCATCAACCGTACGGCGCGCGACAACGCGACCGACTACGCGCGCGTGCTCTACAGTCGCGGTCTGCGCCAGACGGCGGTGGCCTACGACACCCGTAACCGCAATTTCTCGGAATCATGGCTGGCCGAATTCCGCGCCGCCGTAGAGGCACAGGGCGCCGAAGCGGGCGAAGCGATCGCTTACGAGTCGTCGGCCGATACCGATTTCGCGCAAGTCGTTGGCGCAATGCTCAAAAACAAGCCGGACAGCCTGCTCTTCATCGCTGGCGCGCTCGATGTCGCACGCCTCGCGCAGCAGGCACGCAAGCAGGCGCCCAGACTGCCGATCGCGGCGTCGGAGTGGGCCGCAACGGAACAGTTGATCGACCTCGGCGGCGATGTCGTCGAAGGACTGCTGATTGCGCAGAACTTCAACCGCGACGACCCGTCGCCGCGCTTCCGCGACTTCAGCGAGGCGTATTACAAGCGCTTTCAGCGCACCCCCGGCTACAGTTCGGTCTCGGCCTACGACGCGGCGATCGTCGTGCTGAGCGCGCTGAAGCAGCGCCACGAAGGCGAACCGATCAAGACGGCAGTGCTCAAGTATGGCCCGTACGACGGTCTGCAGCAGCAGATCAGCTTCGACGCCAACGGCGACACGATGCGCAAGGTGTTCTTCACCGAGATTCACGATGGCCGCTACGTGCGCGTGAAATAGCCCGAAGCCATGCGTTACGACCTCGTTGACCTGCGCCTCTTCGTCGCCATCGCCGAAGAAAGGAACCTGACACGCGGCGCGGCCCGCGTCAGTCTGGCGACGTCGTCGGCCAGTCACCGCCTGCGCCTGCTCGAGGACGATCTGGGCGCGCCGCTGTTCGCGCGGCAACCACGCGGCGTGGCGCTGACACGTGCCGGCGAAGCCCTGCTGCGCCATGCGCGGCAGGTGTTCGCGCAAATCGAGCAGATGCACGCCGATCTGGCGCCTTACGCCGAGGGCGTGCGCGGTCATGTGACGCTGTGGGCCAACACGCACGCCACGCACAGCTTCCTGCCCGACGATCTGGCCGGTTTTCTGCGCCGCTACCCGCAGGTTAGCGTCGCGCTCGAAGAACACACCAGCCCGGACATCGTTCTCGCCGTGGCGCGCGGCGAGGTCGAGGTCGGCGTCGTCGCCGGCCGGATCGAGGATGCCGACGTCGAGCTGATTCCCTATCGCGCCGACCGGCTGGTGCTGATCACGCCGGGCGCGCATCCCTTGTCAGTTCGCGCCCGCACGCGTTTCACCGAGGTGCTCGACTACCCCTTCGTGATGCTGCACGCCGGTTCGGCGATCCACACTTTCACCACCAACGCCGCGGCGGCGCTTGGCCGGCATCTCGACGTGCGCATTCAGGTGCGCAGTTTCGAGGCGGTGTGCCGCATGGTTGGTGCCGGCGTCGGTCTCGGCCTGGTGCCGAAGAGCGCGGTGCCGCTGGCCGGACTGCGCGAGCCGCCGGTGGTCGTCAATCTCGACGAAGCCTGGGCACAACGCGATCTGCAGGTGTGCGTCCGGCGGCGGGCCGCACTGTCGGGATTTTCGTCGGCGCTGGTCGAGTCGCTGGTGAATACGCAAGGCTGAAGGAATGGGCGCGCAGCCATTGAACTAGGCCGAAACGCGCGCGATGATCGGACAGCGGTCAGGACAAGACCGGGTGAATTGAGGAGACAAGATGACTTTCCGCTTGCGCAACATGAATCTGCTGGCGCGGCTGTCGCTGACGACGCTGCTCGCCATCCTCGCCATGGCCGCCATTGTCTTGGTGGCGCTGTCGGCCACGCGCGCGCTGCTTTACGACGACCGGCAGATCAAGACCCGCCATCTCGTCGAAGTCGCCCATGACGTCGCCGACGGCTTCTACGCCTTGCAGAAGTCGGGCGTACTGAGCGAGGTGCAGGCCAGGGAGCAGGCCATCCGCGCCATCCGCGGCTTGCGCTACGAGAAGAAGGAATACTTCTGGATCAATGACCTCGGCAAACCGGTGCCGAAGATGATCATGCATCCGACGCTGCCGAAGCTCGAAGGCACGGTGATCGACGATCCGAAGTTCAACAAGGCGACGTCGATGCAGGCCGGGCGCGACGGCGAGAAGCAGAAGCTCGACAACCGCAATCTGTTTACCGCCTTCAACGAAGTCGTTGAAAAGGCCGGCGAAGGTTACGTCGAATATTCCTGGCCGAAGCCGAAGGCCGGTGGCGGCGTCACCGACGAGCTGTTCCCGAAGCTTTCCTACGTCAAGAAGTTCGAGCCCTGGGGCTGGGTCATCGGCTCGGGAATCTATATCGACGACGTCGAGCAGATTTTCCGCGATAACGCGATCCGTCTGCTGACGCCGGCGGCAGTTGGCATCCTGCTCATCCTGCTGCTCAGCTGGCTGGTGACGCGCAGCCTGATCGGCGAAATCGGCGGCGAGCCGCGCGCAGCCATGCGCATCGCCGGCAAGATCGCCGAAGGCGATCTCTCGCAGGAATTCGACACCCGGCCGGACGACAGGGACAGCCTGCTTTTCGTGCTCAAGCACATGCAGGAAAACCTGCGCCAGATGCTCGGCGCCGTGTCGCAGAACGCGCAGGTGCTCGAACGCAGCATCGGCCGCCTGTCGGCGGAATCGAACGAGATCATGCTCGCCACGCAATTGCAGGCGAATGCGGTCGAGCAGAGCCGCAGCGCCATCAGCGACATCTCATCGAGCGTCGAGGTGGTCAATGGCCTTGCCGGCGACACGCAGGACAGCTCGGTCGAGGTCAACCGGCGCGCGCTCGACGGCGCCAGCATCGCCGCCGGTGTCGCCGACGAAATGGAGAAGATCGCCGCCACCGTCACCGATTCTTCCGCCGAAGTCGCACTGCTGGCAGCCAGCACCCATGAAATCGACAAGATGGCGAACGTCATCAAGGAGATTGCGGCGCAGACCAATCTGCTCGCCCTGAACGCCGCCATCGAAGCCGCGCGCGCCGGCGAACAGGGCAGGGGATTCGCCGTCGTCGCCGACGAAGTGCGCAAGCTTGCCGAACGAACGACCTTCGCCACGCAGGAGATCGGCGTCGTGCTCAAGCGCATCCAGAGCGACAGCGAACGGGCGGTCAGTGGCATGGACGCGGCGGCGCCGATCATCACGCACGGCGTCAGGCAGTCGCGGCAGGCGGCCGAAGCGCTGCGCGCCATCGAGCAGCAGTCGCAGCAAACGCTGCAGAAAATGCAAGAGCTGTCCGCCGCCACCCGCGACCAGACCGCGCGTATCGATCAGATCATCACCAGCGTCGATGAAGTGATGAGCACTTCGCAGCGTACCGAAGCGGTCATCAGACAGAGCTCCGCTTCGGCCAACGAACTCGACACCGCGGCCAAGCAGATGTTCTCGATGGTCAAGCGCTTCAACATCGGCGCCTAGGAGCGGCGCGGCCCTAGCCGGGCGGCGGGCAAGCCCGCGCTAATGCGAAAAAACCTGCGTCTCGGCGTTCTTTTCCTCGATCAGTTGCGTCAGCAGATCGAGCAGGTCGTGCGCCGCCTCTTCGGCAGCCTGATAGCGGGCGATCAGCGCCTTCTGCAACTCGGCATCCTCATCCCAGCGCTCGGCGGCGATGCCGAGCGCCGCTTCAATCTCGCGATAGAGCGCTGCGTGCGGCTTTTCGATCGCCTTGAAGCTCGGCAGATGCAGGAAATTCGTCCGCCCACGACCTTCGTGCAACCAGCGTCCGAGACGTGATTTCTCGATATCGAAGACGAAAGAGCGCGCCACTTCCGACTCCGGTCCGAGCGTGACCGCGACGTAGGCCTTCTGCTTGAGGATCATCACGTCGGTCTTGGCCAGTGCGGCGAAGGAGATGTCCTGCGCCAGTTCGGCCGCGACGACGGTGTGCTGCGAGGATTCGGCGAGGCTGGAGAAACGCTCCTCGAATACCTCGACGGTGCTCTGCACCTGCGCCGACGAGGTGTGCAGTTCGTTGGCGTTGGCCTGCATCGCCGTCAGTTCGGTGTGAAAGCTCTCGATGACCTCGTTGATGCGTGCCGTCGCCGTCTTGGTCTTCTCGGCGAGCTTGCGCACTTCGTCGGCGACGACGGCAAAACCACGGCCGGCCTCGCCGGCGCGCGCCGCCTCGATGGCGGCGTTGAGCGCCAGCAGGTTGGTCTGGTCGGCGATCTCGGTGATCACCTGCAGCGCCTGCGATACATCCTGACCGCTGCCGGCCAGCCGGCCGATGGTGCCGCGGTTTTCCTCGATCAACTCGGTACTGCGCGCCAGCGCGGCGGTAATTTCGGCCACCGATTCGCGACTCGAGTTCGCTTCGCTGTTGGCGCGATGCGAAATCCCGGTGACTTCGCCCATACGCTGGCTGGTCTGGCGAAGATCCTGCTGGCTGCTCACCAGATTCTCAAGCGCGCGCGTCGAGTTCATCTGGCTCAGCTTTGACAGCAGATCGTTGCGCATCACGAACTGGTTGTTGGTTTCGATCGCGTCAAACGACTGGCGCACGCTGTCGATCGAGCTGGCCAGAATGCCATGCAGGCCACCGGCGATCGGCTTGCGGTAGAACTTGCGTTCGCTCGCCGCGCGCGCCGAAGTGGCGATTTCGCGGAAATACGCTTCGCACTGGTCGAGCAGGTCGTTGAGATGCCAGGCGAGCTGGGAAATGGCATCGCTACCGACGATGTTCGTGATGCGCGGGTCGAAGTTGCCGTCGTTGGCCGACTGCACCGCTTTCTCGATGCGGCCGACAAAAGCCGCCTGCCGGCGCAGGGCCAGATGGACAACGAAAAGCAGCGGCAGGCCGAGCGCCGGCAGGACCAGCGCCAGCGGGTCCGGCCCCGTACGCCAGACGAGCAGGCTGCCTGCAGCGACAAGCAGGGCGAACAGCGCATACGCCGGCAGCAGAATGCGGGCGGTGGTCGACAGATGCTTAAATGGCGAGAACAAGTTCGTCATAGCTCAGGCCCTTTTCGTTGAGCAGATTCACCAGTACCTGCGTGCCGGCAGCGATGGCGTCCTTGGCGCCGGCCGCCTGCTCGGCGGCGAGCATCGCCTGGTAGAGCGGGATTACGGCGGCAAGCCCCGATGCGCGCGGTTTGCGTCGCACCGAGTAGTAACCGACGATGTTGCCGGCGGCGTCGAGCGAAGCGGTGACGTTGGCAAGCACCCAGTAGAAGCTGCCGTCCTTCGACATGTTCTTGACGTAGGCGAAGACTTCCTTCTTCTGTGCGATGTTGTCCCAGAGCAGCTTGAACACCGAGCGCGGCATGTCCGGGTGGCGGATGATGTTGTGCTGGGCACCGAGCAGCTCGGCTTCGGTGTAGCCCGAATACTCGATGAAGATGCGGTTACCGTAAGTGATGCGGCCCTTGAGATCGGTCTTGCTGACGATGAAGTCCTCGTCGCGCATCACGCGCTCCTTGCTGGTCGGCACTATCAGCTTGTTTTTCACGTTTCTCCCTGCTCAAAGCCAGCTGGCAACAGTACTAGGAAATCGTTACAGAATTGAGCTTAACGGCGGCGACCGCCGAGAATTGAGCCGAGCACGCCGCGCACGATTTCGCGGCCGATCTGCGAGCCGACGGCGCGCGCTGCGCTCTTCGCCGCCGCCCCGATCACCGAATCGCCACCGCGCGCGCGGCTGCCGCTGCCCGCCGCCGCGCCACCGAGCAGATCGCCGAGGCCGCCGAGCGCGCCGAACCAGCCGCCGCCGGATTCGCTGGGCGCTTCGCCGGCCGGCGGCGCAGCACGGCCGTTGCCTGCTGCCGCCGACTTGCCTTTGAGCTTTTCGTAGGCTGACTCGCGGTCGACCGCGGCTTCGTAGTGCCCGTAGATCGCCGAGGCGCGGATATGCGTTTGCCGCTCGTCGGCGCTCAGCGGGCCGATGCGCGACGCTGGCGGCAGCACGAAAGCGCGTTCGACGACCGCCGGCCGCCCCTTTTCGTCGAGGAAGGAAACCAGCGCTTCGCCGACGCCAAGTTCGGTGATCGCCGCCTCGGCGTCGAAGGCCGGATTGGCGCGCAAGGTCTGCGCCGCCGCCTTGACCGCCTTCTGGTCGCGCGGCGTGAACGCGCGCAAGGCGTGCTGCACGCGGTTACCGAGTTGGCCAAGGACGGTGTCGGGAATGTCGAGCGGGTTCTGCGTCACGAAATAGACGCCGACACCCTTCGAGCGGATCAGGCGAACCACCTGCTCGACCTTCTCGAGCAGCGCCGGCGGCGCCTCGTTGAAGAGCAGGTGCGCCTCGTCGAAGAAGAAGACGAGCTTCGGCTTGTCGAGGTCGCCGACTTCGGGAAGCTGCTCGAACAGTTCGGCAAGCAGCCAGAGCAGGAAGGTCGAATACAGCCGCGGCGAGCCCATCAGCTTTTCGCCGGCAAGGATATTGATGATGCCGCGACCGTCGTCGGTCTGCATCAGGTCGGCGATGTCGAGCATCGGCTCGCCGAAGAAATGCTCGCCGCCCTGTTCGCCGAGCGTCAGCACACCGCGCTGGATGGCGCCGATCGATGCCGCCGAGATGTTGCCGTATTCGGTGGTGTAACTCTTCGCGTTGTCGCCGACGTGCTGCACCATCGCGCGCAGGTCCTTGAGATCGAGCAGCAGCAGGCCGGCATCGTCGGCGATCTTGAACACCAGCTGCAGCACGCCGGCCTGCGTGTCGTTGAGGTTGAGCAGACGCGCCAGCAATAGCGGACCGAGGTCGGAGACGGTGGCGCGCACCGGATGGCCCTGTTCGCCGAAGACATCCCAGAACACCGCCGGAAACTTCACCGGGCTGAAGTCGGCGACGCCGAGCGACTCGAGCCGCGCTGCAAGTTTCGGCGACAGGGTGCCGCTCGCCGCCAGCCCGGACAGATCACCCTTCACGTCGGCCATGAACACCGGCACGCCAATCGCCGACAGGCGTTCGGCCATCACCTGCAGCGTAATCGTCTTGCCGGTGCCGGTGGCGCCGGTGATCAGTCCATGCCGATTGGCCAGCGCCGGCAGCAGCGTGAGCGGGGTGTCGGCGTGACGCGCGATTTCGAGAGGAGCAGCCATGATGTTGGAGTTTTCCGGTGCGAAATGAATGCGCCGATTCTAGCAGGGCAGGGCGCGGCACCGGGCAATCGCCTGAGCGCCGCCAGCCGGTATAATGTCGCGTTTTGCCGCGCCTGATGGTACGGCAGGCTTTCCCAATCTTTCCAACCCGTTTCGAGCGCGACCGTGGGCGGTCGGCGAGTCAAGAGGTCACCATGGCAGGTCATAGCAAATGGGCAAATATCCAGCACCGCAAGGGTCGCCAGGATGAAAAGCGCGGCGCCGCCTTCTCGCGCGTCGCCAAGGAAATCACCGTTGCCGCGCGCATGGGCGGTGGCGACCCGACCTTCAACCCGCGCCTGCGCGCGGCAGTGGATAAGGCCAAGGGCGTGAACATGCCCAAGGACAAGATCGACAACGCGATCAAGAAGGGCACCGGCGAACTCGAAGGCGTCGATTACATCGAAGTGCGCTACGAAGGCTACGGCATCGCCGGCGCCGCGATCATGGTCGACTGTGTCACCGACAACAAGACGCGCACCGTCGCCGAAGTCCGCCACGCTTTCACCAAGTACGGCGGCAATATGGGCACCGACGGCTGCGTTTCCTTCCAGTTCAAGCACTGCGGGCAGCTGCTCTTCGCCCCGGGCACCGACGAAGCGAACCTGATGGACGCCGCCATCGAAGCCGGCGCCGACGATGTGCTGACGCACGATGACGGCTCGATCGAAGTGCTGACGCCGGCCAATGACTTTTTCGCCGTCAAGGACGCGCTTGAAGCCGCTGGCTTCAAGGCCGAGGTCGCCGAGGTGACGATGCGTCCGGAAGCCGAAATCGATCTCGCCGGCGACGACGCCGTGCGCATGCAGCGCCTGCTCGACGTACTTGAGGACCTCGACGATGTGCAGGTGGTCTACAGCAACGCCGCGCTCGACGCCTGAGGCATTGGCCGGCAGCGCGAAGCCGGTCAAGCCCCGCCCCTAACGTTCGCCGCCAGCCCCCTGCCGGCGGCAGCCGCAGCCCTGCCCGCGCCACCCGGCGCCGCGCAGGGTTGCCATTTGCTCCAGGAACACGCCATGCCCGCGCCCATGCAAGCTGACCGCAGCGAAGAACTCAAGGCCCTGCTCGAACGTCGCATCCTCATCCTCGACGGCGCCATGGGCACGATGATCCAGCGCCACGGGCTGAAGGAGGCCGACTACCGCGGCGAGCGCTTCGCCGCGCACGCGCACGACCTCAAGGGCAACAACGACCTCTTGCTGCTCACCCGGCCCGACATCATCCGCAGCATCCACGCCGATTACCTGGCGGCCGGCGCCGACATCATCGAGACCAACACCTTCAACGCGACGCGCGTCTCGCAGGCTGATTACCGTCTTGAAGAGCTGGTGCACGAACTGAACGTCGCCGGCGCGCGCATCGCGCGCGAGGTGTGCGACGAATTCACCGCGCAAAACCCGGACAAGCCGCGCTTCGTCGCCGGCGTGCTCGGGCCCACGTCGCGCACGGCGTCGATCTCGCCCGACGTGAACGACCCCGGCTACCGCAATGTCAGCTTCGACGAACTCGTCGCCAACTACACCGAGGCGGTGCGCGGGCTGGCCGAGGGCGGCGCCGACATCATCCTGATCGAGACGGTGTTCGACACGCTCAACGCCAAGGCGGCCTTGTTTGCGGTCGAAGCCTTCTTCGACGCGGTCGGAAGCCGCCTGCCGATCATGATCTCGGGCACCATCACCGACGCCTCCGGACGCACGCTGTCGGGACAAACCGCCGAGGCCTTCTGGAACTCGCTGGCGCACGCCAGGCCGCTGTCCTTCGGCCTCAACTGCGCGCTCGGCGCGCACGAGCTGCGCCAGCACGTCGAGGAGCTGTCGCGCCGCTGCGACTGCTTCGTCTCGGCGCACCCCAACGCCGGCCTGCCCAACGCCTTCGGCGGCTACGACGAAACGCCGGAAATGCTCGCCGACGCCATCCGCGAATGGGGCGAGACGGGCATCGTCAACATCGCCGGCGGCTGCTGCGGCACCTCGCCCGACCATATCCGCGCCATTGCGCAGGCGCTCGCCGGACTGCCGCCGCGGCGCATTCCGGCGATTGCGCCGCAGTTGCGCCTGTCGGGGCTGGAACCGCTCAACGTCGGCGCCGACTCGCTGTTCGTCAATGTCGGCGAACGCACCAACGTCACCGGCTCGAAGGCCTTCGCCCGGCTGATCCTCAACGGCGAGTACGAGCAGGCGGTGGCCGTCGCGCGCAACCAGGTCGAGGCCGGCGCGCAGGTGATCGACGTGAATATGGACGAAGCGATGCTCGACGCCAAGGCGGCGATGGATCGCTTCCTCAAGCTGATCGCCTCCGAACCCGACATCGCGCGCGTGCCGGTGATGGTCGACTCGTCGAAGTGGGAAGTCATCGAGACCGGCCTGAAGAACCTGCAGGGCAAGGGCATCGTCAATTCGATCTCGCTCAAGGAAGGCGAGGAGAAGTTCCTCGCGCAGGCGCGGCTGATCCGTCGCTACGGCGCGGCGACGGTGGTGATGGCCTTCGACGAGCAGGGCCAGGCCGACACCTACGCGCGCAAGACGCAGATCTGCAAGCGCGCCTACGACCTGCTCGTCGGCATCGGCTTCCCGCCCGAAGACATCATCTTCGATCCGAACATTTTCGCCATCGCTACCGGCATTGCCGAGCACGACAACTACGCCGTCGACTTCATCGAGGCGACGCGCTGGATCCGCGCGCATCTGCCGTATGCGCAGATCTCGGGCGGCGTCTCCAACGTCAGCTTCAGCTTCCGCGGCAACGACCCGGTGCGCGAAGCGATCCACACCGTCTTCCTCTACCACGCCATCCGCGCCGGCCTGTCGATGGGCATCGTCAACGCGGCGCAACTCGGTATCTACGAGGAGATTCCGGCCGAACTGCGCACGCGCGTCGAGGACGTCGTCCTCAACCGGTCGCCCGAGGCCGGCGAGGCGCTGGTCGACTTCGCGCAGACGGTGAAGGGTTCGGCCAAGGTGCTGGTCGAGGACCTCGCCTGGCGCTCGCTGCCGGTCGCCGAGCGGCTGACGCACGCGCTGGTCAAGGGAATCACCCAATTCATCGTCGAGGATACCGAGGCGGCGCGCGCCGAACTCGAAGCCGCCGGGCAGCCGCCGCTGGCGGTGATCGAAGGCCCGCTGATGGGCGGCATGAACGCCGTCGGCGACCTGTTCGGTGCCGGCAAGATGTTCCTGCCGCAGGTGGTCAAGTCGGCGCGCGTGATGAAACAGGCGGTCGCCCACCTGCTGCCGTGGATCGAGGCCGAGAAGGCACGCACCGGCGCCTCGCAGGCCAAGGGGCGCATCGTCATCGCCACTGTCAAGGGCGACGTGCACGACATCGGCAAGAACATCGTCTCGGTGGTGCTCGGCTGCAACGGTTACGACGTGATCGACTTGGGCGTCATGGTGCCGTGCGAGAAGATCCTCGCCGCGGCGCGCGATTCGGGCGCCAACATCATCGGCCTCTCCGGCCTGATCACGCCTTCGCTCGAAGAGATGAGCCAGGTCGCCGCCGAAATGCAGCGCCAGGGCTTCGAACAGCCGCTCTTGATCGGCGGCGCGACGACCAGCCGCGCGCACACGGCGATCAAGATCGCGCCGAACTACACGCAGCCGGTGATCTATGTTCCCGACGCGTCGCGCGCCGTCGGCGTCGTCTCCAAGCTGCTTTCGGAAGAGCAGGGCGACGCCTACCGTGCCGAGATCGTCGCCGAACACGAGCGCGTGCGCAGCCAGCACGCCAAGAAGCAGGGGAGCAAGCTGGTGACGCTCGCTGCCGCGCGCGCCAATGCCTGCCGCTGGGATGAAGATCCCGCTTACCGCCCATTCGCGCCCAGACACTTGGGCCGACAAGTGATCGCCGACATCGATCTGGCGACGCTCGCCGAGTATTTCGACTGGGGTCCGTTCTTCCAGGCCTGGGACCTGCACGGACCTTTCCCGCGCATCCTCACCGACGAGGTGGTCGGCGAATCGGCGAGTGCCGTCTATGCCGACGGCCAGGCGATGCTCAAGGAACTGATCGCCGGGCGCTGGCTTGGCGCGCGCGCGGTGTTCGGCCTCTACCCGGCCAACTCGGTCGGCGACGACATCGAGGTCTACGCCGACGAGACGCGCAGCGAGACCGTTCTCGTCTGGCGCAACCTACGCCAGCAGCACGAACGTCCGCCGGGCAAGCCGCACGGCTGCCTGGCCGACTTTGTCGCGCCGCGCGGCACGCCCGACTGGATCGGCGCCTTCGCCGTCACCGCCGGCGTCGGCATTGAAGAGAAGCTCGCCGAATTCGAGGCGGCGCACGACGACTACCGCGCGATCATGTTGAAGGCGCTCGCCGACCGCTTCGCCGAAGCCGCTGCCGAGTGGCTGCACGCCGAGGTGCGACGCCAGCACTGGGGCTACGCCGCCGACGAGGCGCTCGATACCGAAGCACTGATCGGTGAGCGCTACCGCGGCATCCGCCCGGCGCCGGGCTATCCGGCATGTCCCGACCACACGGTGAAGGGACCGCTGTTCCAGCTGCTCGACGCCGAACGGCAGGTCGGCATGACGCTGACCGAGAACTTCGCGATGAGTCCGGCGTCGTCGGTTTCGGGCTTCTACCTCGCGCACCCGCAGGCGCGCTACTTCGCGATCAGCAAGATCGGCCGCGACCAGCTCGACGACTGGGCACGACGCAGCGGCATCAGCACTGACGACGCGACACGCTGGCTGGCGCCAGTGCTCTGAGACGCGATCGCAGGGCGGCGGCCGGGCATCGCCCGGCGCCACGGCCACCGCCACCTTCGCCTCGGTAGCCCCTGCTGAGCGTCCCCGGCGCGAACCCGACCCGCGTCCGCGCGCTCTTTTCCCGGACGTTTGCCGCCCCCGTCGGGAACGCCGGAAATCGCGGTTAGAATGCCGGCTGCCCTTTCGTCCACCATCATGTTCCCAGACTGGATTCGTACCGGCGTCGAGCTCGCCGGTTTCAATACGCTGGCTCTGTCAGCCCGCGCCGCCTTGTTCGGCCGCGTCGATTCGGCGAGCCGACTAGCCGAAGTGCGCGCTCACACCACGCTCCGGGACGCGCGCCGTTTCGTCCTCGGTGGCGGCAGCAACGTCGTGCTCGGCGGCGGTGCTGGCGAATTCGACGGGCTGCTGCTGCAGATCGCGCTGCGCGGCCGCGAACTGATCGGCGAGGACGACGAGGCGCGTTATGTTCGCGCCGGCGCCGGCGAATCCTGGCCCGAGTTTGTCGACTGGACGCTGGCGCAGGGCTGGCCGGGACTGGAAAACCTGGCGCTGATCCCCGGTACCGTCGGCGCCGCGCCGATCCAGAACATCGGCGCCTACGGCGTCGAGGTCGGCGACCGCCTGCACTCGCTCGCGGCTTACGACTTTGCCAGCGGCGAAACGCGTCACTTCACACGCGCCGACTGCCGTTTTGCCTACCGCGACAGCGTGTTCAAGCAGGCCGGCTGGCATCGCGACGGGCGCATCGTCGTCACCGAGGTGATCTTTCGCCTGCCCAAGCGCTGGCAGCCGCTGCTCGACTACGCTGGGCTGCGCGAGGAACTGGCGCAATGCGCCGAGCGCGCGCTACGCGGCGATGCTGCCGACGACGCCAGGAAGATCGCCGCTGCGGTCGTCGCCCTACGCCGGCGCAAGCTGCCCGATCCGGCAACGCTGCCCAATGCCGGCAGCTTCTTCCACAACCCGATCGTCGATGCGCTGCAGGCCCGGCGCCTCGCCAGCGACTTCCCCGGCATGCCGCAGCATGTGCAGGCCGACGGCAGCGTCAAGCTCGCCGCCGGCTGGCTGATCGAGCGCGCCGGCTGGAAAGGCCGCCGGCTCGGCCCGGTCGGCATGTACGAGAAGCAAGCGCTGGTCCTCGTCAACCATGGTGGCGCCTGCGCCGCCGACGTCGCCGCGCTGGCCGCTGCCGTCAGCGCCGACGTGCGGCGGCAATTCGGCATCACGCTGTGCGTCGAGCCCGTGGCGCCGTGAGCCGACCGCCTCAAGCGCGCGCTTTTGCGTTTCGGCACCCTGCCGCTTTAGTCCCTCAATCATCCAGTCCTGGAAATGCACGATGACCGAACTTGATGACCTGCTGCTGCCGCTCGATGACGGCCCGCTGGCGCCTGCCCCGGTGAAAGAGTCCGGCTGGAAGCTGCTGATCGTCGACGATGACGAGGATGTGCACGCGGCGACGCGCTTCGCGCTGGCTGGAGTGCGCATTCTCGGCCAGCCGCTGACGCTGGCGCATGCGCACTCGAGCGACGCAGCGCTGGCCTTGCTCGACGCTGATCGCGACTTCGCGCTGATCCTGCTCGACGTGGTGATGGAGTCCGAAGACGCCGGGCTGGCGCTGGTCGGACAGATCCGCAGCCGGCTGGGAATGACCGAGACGCGCATCATCCTGCGCACCGGCCAGCCCGGTTATGCGCCCGAGCTCGCGGTGTTCAACGATTTCGACATCAACGACTACCGCACCAAGGCCGAACTGACACGCACGCGCCTGATCACCACGCTGACCGCCGCCTTGCGCTCGTACCGGCAGTTACGCGAGATTGCCGACAGCCGCCGCGGCCTTGAGCTGATTGTGCGCGCGGCTGGCGAGCTGATGGGACAGAAGGGCGTTCTTGCCTTCGGTGAAGGCATGCTCGGCCAGCTCAAGGCGCTGCTTGCGCATCCTTTCGACGGCTTCTTCTGCGTGCCCGGGGAGGGTGGCGAGCAGGCGGCGCCACGCCTGCTCTGCGCCTGCGGTCGCTTTGCCGACAAGGCGCATACTGCGCACGGCATCGCCGACGATGGCGGCGCGCTGGCGCTGGTCGCGCGTACCTTTGCCAGCGGCAGGACCTTGTTCAGCGGCCGGCGCGGTGCGCTCTATCTGCGCAACAGTGTCCAGGCCGCGGTCGTCTATTTCGAGCTCGCGGCAGACGCACCGGCGCTCGCCGAAGGGCAGCGGCGCCTGGTCGAAGTCTTCGCGGCCAACCTGAGCGCCTGTTTCGGCAAGGTCAGGCTGGTCGAAGAAGTTCTTTCGTCGGCCCACGTCGACGGCCTGACGCAGCTCGCCAACCGCACCCGCTTCATCCTCGATCTCGACGCACTCGCTGCGGTGTGCGAGCCGAACAGCGTCGTCGCGCTGCTCGACATCGAGCACTTTGCCGACATCAACGACGGCCTCGGTCACGACGTCGGCAACGCGCTGCTGCAGGCGATCGCGCAGCGGCTGCGCCAGGAGCTTGGCAGCAAGAGCCGGCTGGCGCGCATCGGCGCCGACGTGTTCGGGCTGATCGGCAGCGAGGAACTGATCAACCCGGAGAATCTGTTCCGGATATTTGCCACGCCGTTTGCGGTGAGCGAGCACTCGCTGCCGGTAAGCGCGTCGATCGGCCTGTCGCGCGTGCTCGAGGGTGGACTGTCCGGGATTTCGCTGCTGAAGCGCGCCAGTATCGCGCTCGGCCGCGCCAAGAGCAGCCTGCACCTGCATCACGAATACTTCATCGCCGAGATGGAAGACAGCCCGCGCCGCCGGCTGGAGATCATCCGCCAACTGCGCGAGGACTTTGACGCCGGCAAGCTGGCGCTGTGGTATCAGCCGCAGGTGGCGCTCGACAGCGGCGAGATCGTCGGCATCGAAACGCTGGCGCGCTGGCCGCAGGCCGACGGCGAGGGCTTCGTGCATCCGCCCTCGGTATTCATCCCGCTCGCCGAGTATTCCGGCCTGATCGTCGATATCGGCGAATGGGTGGTCGTCGAAGCCTGCGCCGCCTTCGCACGCTTGCGCGAACTGGGGCTGGCGCCGCGCCACATCGCCGTCAACGTGAGCATGCCGCAGTTCCGCTCACCGCATTTCTCGACGCTGATCAGCGAGACGCTGGCGCGCCATGCGCTGCCGGCCGGCGCGCTCGAACTCGAAATCACCGAAAGCGTGGCGATGGACGAACCGAAGATCGTCGCCAACACGCTGCGCGCGCTCAAACGCGCCGGCGCGCGCATCGCCATCGACGATTTCGGTACCGGCTATTCATCGCTCAACCATCTGCGCGAGCTGCCGATCGACTGCCTGAAGATCGACCGCAGCTTCATCGACGAGATTGGCGCCGACACCAGCGGCGGCGAAGCAATGCAGGAAGCGAAGGGAACGACGCGTGGCGGCATGTTCGCCGAAACGATCATCGCGCTCGGCCGCAAGCTCGGCATCGCCACTGTCGCCGAAGGCGTCGAAACGGCGGCGCAAGCCGAGTTCGTCCGTGCTCAGGGCGGCACCATCGGCCAGGGTTACTTTTTCGCGCGGCCGATGCCTTTCGCCGCGCTGGTCGACTGGCTGGCGGCGAGGCGCGCGGACTAGAAGTCCTGCGGCGCTTCCCAGAGGATGTAGCCCTCGTCGCGCTGCGTGCGCTGCAACAGGTCGATCAAGGGGAAAGCCCGGCGCGACAGGCTGACCGGCGTTTCCGGGCGACCGTCACGATCGAGTTGCGGCTCGGCCTCGCAGGGAAGCGGCAGGCTGCCGCCAGCGGCAACCGCCTGCTGCAGGCGCGCGATGGCGTCAGCCAGCTGCTCGGCGGTGATGACACCACGCGCATCGGCGCGCTTGCCGATGAAGTCGAGCAGTGCATGCGCTACCGGCGCGAACATGAACAGTTCGCCGGCGACGCTCGAATGGAACCTGACCAGCATGGTGCAACCCCCGCTTTGAGTACGACGCACAGCGCCGGAACGGCAGCTGTGTCGCGGTCGATTGTCGCCCTGGCGCCGCCGCGCCGCAAGCGCGGCAAGGCGGCCGGGGAGCGCGGATTCGGCAAGTCGCGGGGCGGGGAGTAAAATGCCGGCTGTTCCGGTACGCAGCCGGTCCCCGAAAGAAAGCCAGCGATGCCCGATCTAGAGAAGCTGTTTGCCAACAACCGCGAGTGGTCGGCGCGCATGACCGCCACCGACGAAGGTTTTTTCGAGCGACTGTCCAGCATCCAGAACCCGGAATACCTGTGGATCGGCTGTTCCGATTCGCGCGTTCCGGCCAACGAAATCCTCGGCCTGTTGCCGGGCGAGGTGTTCGTCCACCGCAACATCGCCAATGTCGTCGTGCACAGCGACCTGAACCTGCTTTCGGTGCTGCAGTACGCCGTCGACGTGCTCAAGGTACGGCGCATCCTGATCGTCGGCCACTACGGCTGTGGCGGCGTGCGCGCCGCGCACGAGGATCTGCGCCTCGGGCTCGTCGACAACTGGCTGCGCCACATCCAGGACGTTCGCCGCAAGCATCAGGCGCTGCTCGATCGCTGTGCCGACACTGCCGCCAGCATCGACCGCCTGTGCGAGCTCAACGTCATCGAACAGGTGCTCAGCGTCGGCCAGACGACCGTGCTGCACGACGCCTGGGCACGCGGACAGGAGGTTTTCGTGCACGGCTGGATCTTCGGCCTCGACGACGGGCTGGTGCGCGATCTCGGCATCACTCTCGGCGCACAGACCGACATCCTCGCCCGCTACACGGCGGCCATCGCCCAGCTTGAAGACGACGCCGGGGAGCCTGCGAGCGTTCTGCCGGCATTGCAGTTCGAAGCGAGTTAGCTCGGCCCATGCCCGAACAACTTTGCCAGTTTCGTTTACAGCTACCAAACCTCGGTGCGCGCACTGGCTGCTGATGGCTCAGAACTGGCAACGGGCGTGAAAGACAAAGACTTCTCCGCCAGAACCGCGAAGTTGTGGTCCGCCGTTGTACCCTGGATCATTGCCTCTGGCACTCAAATGTTAGGGAGTCCCCATGCGCGCTCAGTCACTGTCCCCGTGCATCATCACCGAGAAGGTCGCGGAGTCCCGCGATTTCTACGTCAGGCACTTTGGCGCCAAGACCAGCTTTGACTGTGGCTGGTATGTCAACCTCGAGTTCGGAGAAGGGGCGTCGCTGCAGTTCATGGCGCCTCAACCCGACCAGGAGGCCTGCAATCCCGCGGGCCTGACGTATAACTTCCGCGTGTCCGATGTGGACGCCGAGTTCCGCTCACTCGCGGCATCGGGTCTGCCCGCAGTGATGCCGCTTGAAGATCATCCCTGGGGCGATCGCGGCTTTGCCGTTCAAGACCCCAACGGCGTCGTCCTCTACATCTATTCCGAGCGCGAGCCCGCCCCTGAATTCAAGCAGTTCTACAAGTCCTGACGCCATGCCCGCCGAGCGCGTTTCGAGGTTGCTTGAGGACATACGCCTGCTCGATCAGGAACGCTTCGAGCTCGTTTACGCGCTGCGGGAAATCATTCTGGGGCTCGATTCTTCCGTTGCCGAGGAGGTGAAGTACGGCGGCATCCTGTTCTCCGCCGGCAAGCCCTTCTGCGGCGTCTTTTCCTATGCCCGGCATGTTTCGCTGGAGTTCGGTGCGGGTGCTTCGTTCCCTGACGAGTTCAAGGTGCTTGAGGGTGAAGGCAAGTTGCGGCGCCATATCAAGCTATTGGTTGCCGAGGACATCACGGCAAAGCATGTCTGCGAATATCTTCGCCTTGCGCTCAAGGCGTCCGCGGCGGCCTGAGCAGAGACGGGGCCACGCGTCTCGCTGGGCACGGACTTGCCTGCGCTGGCGGAAGCCTCGCATTGTGTTTCAGTGATCAGCGGGCTCATCCGCTCAAGCATCCGCCGGCCTCGCTTTCGCCAATACAGCGCCCGCGAAGGCGCAGCTGGTGCCGGCTCGTTTCGTTGAACAGTGGAGGAATGATGGCCTTGCGCATCGGAATCGACCTCGGCGGCAGCAAGATCGAGGTAGCGGCACTCGACGCCGCCGGCGAACTGCTGTTGCGCCGACGTGTGGAGACGCCAGCGGGCGACTACGCGGCGACGCTCGCGGCGATCGGCGCACTGGTGCAGGGCGCTGAAGCCGAGCTCGGCGCACGGGCGACGGTGGGCATCGGCACGCCGGGCAGCGAGGGCGGCGACGGATCACTGCGCAACTCGAACTCGACCTGCCTGAACGGCAAGCCGTTGCGTGCGGATCTCGAAACGCTGCTCGGCCGTCCGCTGCGTCTGGCCAACGACGCCAACTGCTTCGCACTGGCCGAGGTGCTGGGAGGTGCCGCGCGCGGAGCGGCGCTGGTTTTCGGCGTCATTCTCGGCACCGGCGTCGGTGGCGGCATTGTCGTCGATGGCCGCGTCCTTGCCGGCGCCAACCGCATTGCCGGCGAGTGGGGGCACAACCCCTTGCCGGTGGCCGACGGGCTGCCGCCGCCTGCCTGCTACTGCGGCCGTTCCGGCTGCGTCGAAACCTGGCTGTCGGGGCCGGGCTTCGCTGCCGACCATCGGCGGCTTGGCGGCGTGGCGTGCTCGCCGGAAGAAATCGTCGCTGCCGCCGCCTCTGGCGATGCGCGGGCGCTGGCGACACTGGCGCGCTATCACGAACGTCTGGCGCGCGCACTGGCGGCGGTGATCAACATCGTCGATCCCGAGGTGATCGTCCTCGGCGGCGGCATGGCCAACCTGCCCGATCTCGCTGACGAGGTTGCGAAGCGCCTGCCGGCGCACGTCTTTTCGCCGACGCTGGCGACGCGCGTCGTTCGCCACGCGCTCGGCGATTCGGCTGGCGTGCTCGGTGCAGCGGGACTGTGGAGCGTCGCCGAGGCGGCGGCGTTGCTCGCCGCCGGCTGAACGCCGGCAGGGCGACGCGCTCAGAATTCGAGCGGATCGACCTCGAGGTGCCAGCGCAGGCGTGACGAGACGCGCGTCGCCGCAACGAACTCGCGCCACGGCGTGAGGAAAGCCTGCAGGGCGCGCCGCGACGACGATTCGACCAGCAATTGCGCGCGTTCGTAGTTGGCGCGCCGAGCGAGGCGCATCGGCACCGGGTCGTAGCACATTACCGCCGTGTGGCTGGCGATTTCCGGCCATGCGCGCGCGGCAGCGAGAAAGGCGATCGCTTCTTCCATCAGCGGCGCTTCGGCGCGCAGCATCGCCTGATAGGCGTAGGGCGGAAACCCCGCCTGCGCGCGCTCGGCGAGCTGTTGCGCGGCGAAGGCGGGATAGTCGTGGCGCGCCAGCGCCTGATAGAGCGGGTGCTGCGGCTGCTCGGTCTGGATCAGCACCTCGCCCGGCAGTCCGGCGCGGCCGGCGCGGCCGGCAACCTGCAGCAACTGCGCGAACAGCCGTTCCGGCGCGCGCCAGTCGGCGGCGAACAGCGCGGCGTCGGCACCGATCGCGCCGACCAGCGTCAGCCTCGGGAAATCGTGCCCCTTGGCGAGCATCTGCGTGCCGACGAGGATGTCGGCGTCGCCGCCGTGAATGCGTTCTAGGAGCGCCTCCCACTGCTTGCGGCTCTTCGCCGAATCGCGGTCGACGCGGACGATGCGCGCTTCCGGAAAACGTGCCGACAGCACTTCCTCGATGCGCTGCGTGCCGCGGCCGAAGGGCAGGATGTCCTGATTGCCGCAACTCGGGCAGGCCGGCGGGATGCGCTGCTCGAAGCCGCAGTGGTGGCAGCGCAGGCGACGGTCGGCGAGGTGCAGCACCAGGTTGGCGGTGCAACGCGTGCAACGCGCCACCCAGCCGCAGGCGGTGCACGAGAGCACCGGCGCGTAGCCGCGGCGATTGAGGAAGACGAGGCTCTGCTCGCCGCGCGTCAGCCGTTCGCCGATGGCCGCAAGCAGCGCCGCCGACAGGCCGTCCTGCAGCTTCTCGCGCCGTGTATCGACGCAGCGCAGTGGCGGCAGGACCGCACCGGCGACGGCACGCGCCGGCAGCGAGAGCAGCGTGTAGCGCGTTGCCGGACGTGCTTCAGCGCTCTTCGCGCTCGGCGGATTGAAGACGGCGTTGGCATTCGCCCAGCTTTCCAGCGACGGCGTCGCCGAGCCAAGGACGATCGGCACGCCGCGTTCGTGGGCGCGAAAGACGGCAACGTCG
Source organism: Rhodocyclus tenuis (assembly GCF_014197755.1). Taxonomy (GTDB): domain Bacteria; phylum Pseudomonadota; class Gammaproteobacteria; order Burkholderiales; family Rhodocyclaceae; genus Rhodocyclus; species Rhodocyclus tenuis. The sequence continues at coordinate 551,036 of NZ_JACIGE010000001.1, forward strand.
CGCGCCGAATAGCGCAGGCCGTCCTGCTGCTTGAACGACGCGTCGTGCTCCTCGTCGACGACGATCAGGCCGAGATCGGGCAGCGGCGTGAACACCGCCAGCCGCGTGCCGAGGACGATGCGCGCCTCGCCGAGGAAGGCCGCGCGGAAGGCGCGCGTGCGCGCCGCTTCGGTCAGTTCGCTGTGCAGGCTGACCAGCCCCGCCTGCGGAAAACGTGCGGCGACGCGCGCCTCGAGTTGCGGCGTCAGGTTGATTTCGGGGACGAGCAGCAGCGCCTGCCGGCCAGCGGCGAGCGCGCGTTCGATCAGGCGCAGGTAGACCTCGGTCTTGCCGCCGCCGGTGACACCGTGCAGCAGGTAGGCGGCGAAGTCGCTGGCTGGCGCAGCCGACGCTGGTTTGTCGCCCGCCGGATCGACGATCGCATCCAGTACGGCGCGCTGGCCTTCGGTCAGGGCCGGCGGCATTTCCGCGGCTGGTGGCGTGGCTTTGCGTTTGGGTGCGCGCGCCTTGGGCGGATCGGTGCGGCGCAGGCCCTTGGGCAGCGTCGACAGCATCACCTCGCCGAGCGGCGCCTGATAGTAGGCGGCGCAGAAGCGGGTGAGACGGAACCAGTCCGGCGGCAACGGCGGCAGGTCGCGCAGGATTGCCTCGAGTGGGCGCAATTGCTCGGGTGAGGCGTCGGTCGTCGCCGGCAGTTCGACGATGATGCCGATGCGCGAACGCGAGCCGAAGGGGACGCGGACGCGGCGGCCGATGTCGTCCGAACTCAGCGACTCGCCCACGGGCAGGCGGTAGTCGAAGAAGCGGGAAAGGGGCACGTCGAGCGCGACGCGAACAAGGTCCATCGGCTATGACGTCAGTGGTAATCCGGGCGACGAAGCCGGTATGGGCCAGGCTTCAGTTAGCGCAAAGTGCTCGCGCCGCTTCTTGAAACAATCTGTAACTGCTTCTGTTAACGAATGTTTCAAAGTTGTTCACATTATCTGTGGATAACTTTGTGGATGAAAGCCGGGCGGTGCGCCGGGATGTGGCGGTCGTCTGTCATTCACTTGCGCCGCAAGAAAACAACGCCAAACAATAAGGCAATAAAATCAGCGGCTTAGTTATAAGCCGCTGATTTTCAAAGCGTTGCTGCTGATGCGTGAGACGCCGGCGACTTCTGTGCATAAGTCGCTGGATAAAGATGCGTCAGACTGCCTTGGCGCGCAGTTCCTTGCTGTAGCTATGCACCGTTTCGACCAGCGCCGTCACGTGATCGGGCGGCGTGAATTGCGAGATGCCGTGGCCGAGGTTGAAGACGTGGCCGGTGTCGCCGGGGCCGTAGCTGTCGAGCACCTTCTTCGCTTCGACGGCAATCTTCTCGGGCGACGCGAAGAGCACGTTCGGGTCGAGGTTGCCCTGCAGCGCGACCTTGTCGCCGACGCGACGACGCGCTTCGCCGATGTCGATCGTCCAGTCGAGGCCGACCGCGTCGCAGCCGATGGCGGCGATCGATTCGAGCCACAGACCGCCACCCTTGGTGAACACGATCGACGGAATGCGCTGGCCGTCCTTTTCCTTGATCAGTCCGTCGACGATGCGCTGCATGTATTGCAGCGAGAATTCCTGGTAGGCCGCTGCCGACAGGCCGCCACCCCACGAGTCGAAGATCATCACGGCTTGCGCGCCGGATTCGATCTGCGCGTTGAGGTACGAGGTCACCGAATCGGCGGTCACCGACAGGATGTGGTGCATCAGGTCAGGACGGTCGTAGATCATCGTCTTGACGTTGCGGTAGTCGTCGGAGGAACCGCCTTCGACCATGTAGCACGACAGCGTGTACGGGCTGCCCGAGAAGCCGATCAACGGCACCGAGTTGTTCAGCGCGCGACGGATTTCGGAAACGCCGTCCATGACGTACTTGAGGTGCGTGTAGGGGTCCGGCACGGCCAGATCGCGGATCGCCCACTCTTCGCGCAGCGGCCGCTCGAACTTCGGACCTTCGCCCTCGGCGAAGTAGAGGCCGAGGCCCATCGCGTCAGGGACGGTGAGGATGTCGGAGAAGAGAATCGCCGCATCGAGGTTGTAACGGGCGAGCGGCTGCAGCGTCACTTCACAGGCGAGACCCGGGTTCTTGCACAGGTTGAGGAAGCTGCCGGCGCGCTTGCGGGTTTCGCAATACTCGGGCAGGTAACGGCCAGCCTGACGCATCAGCCAGAGAGGCGTATGGTCGGTCGGCTCTTTGAGCAGTGCGCGCAGGAAATTGTCGTTGCGGGGTCGAGTCATGGAAAGCTCCGCGAAAAGGCGTATGAACGAAAGACGAGAGACGGATTGGCGAAAGGGCCGAATTATCCTCTGGAATGGTCTACTTGCGCCAGAAGGCTGGCGTCAGAACGACCAGTAAAGCGAAGATTTCGAGGCGACCAAGCAGCATCGCGAAGGTGCACACCGAAGTCTGGAAGGCCGAAAGCACGCCGAAGTTACCCGCCGGCCCGACCTGCCCGAGCCCCGGCCCGGTGTTGTTGATGCTGGCGGCAACCGCCGAGAAGGCGGTGACGATGTCCAGTCCGGAAAAGGACAACAACAGGGTCATCGAGGTGATGCTGACCATGTACATGAAACCGTAGCCAAGCACGGCGAAGAGCACCGCGTCCGGCGTTGCCATGCCGCCGATCTTGACCGGATAAACGGCCGTCGGGTGCAGCGCACGCACCAGTTCGCGATAGACCTGTTTGTAGAGGATCAGCGCCCGCATCATCTTGATGCCGCCACCGGTAGAACCGGCGCTGGTGACAAAGGAACACAGGAAGAGCATCCACAAGGGCGCGAAGAACGGCCACTGCGCGTAGTCGATGTTGGCGAAGCCGGTCGTCGTCGCCACCGAGACGACGTTGAACGCCGAGTAACGCAAGGCCTCGACGAAGCTCAGATAGACTTCCTCGTAGCGCAGCAGCGCAGCAATGCCGACGACGCTGACGGCGAGGACCAGGATCACGTAGCGCGCCTCCGGGTCGCGTCGGTAGGGGCGCAGTGAGCGCCCGCTCAGGGCGAGGAAGTGCGCTGCGTAGTTGATGCTCGACACGAGCATGAAGAAGATCGCGATCGCCTCGATCAGCGGCGAGTCCCAGTAGGCAAAACTGGCATCGTGACTGGAGAAGCCACCGAGCGCGACGGTCGAAAAGGCATGCATCACCGCGTCGAGCGGCGTCATTCCCGCCAGCGCGTAGGCCAGTGCGCAGACCAGCGTGATCAGGACGTAGATACGCCACAGGCCCTTCGCCGTTTCGCCCATGCGCGGCGTCAGCTTGGCGTCCTTCATCGGTCCGGGCACTTCCGACTTGAACATCTGCCGGCCGCCGATGCCGAGCATCGGCAGAATCGCCACCGCCAGCACGATCAGTCCCATGCCGCCCAGCCAGACCATCTGCGTGCGCCAGAAGTTGATCGACGGCGGCATTGCGTCGAGTCCCGAGAGCACGGTGGCGCCGCTGGCGGTCAGCCCCGATACCGCCTCGAAATAGGCGTCGGCCATGTCGATCGGCAAGTAGAAAAGCAGCGGCAAGGCAGCGAAGGCAGGCAGACCGGCCCACACCAGCGAAATCATCAGGAATCCGTCGCGCGTGGTCAGATCGCGGTGATGATCGCGCGTCGCCAGCCAGAGAACGACGCCGCCGCCAGTCGTCAGCGCGATGGCGCTGGCGAAGGACGGCAGTGCCCCGTCGTCGAGAAAGTACGAGAGCGCCATTGGCACGAACATGGTGCTGCCGAAAATCAGCAGGAACAGTGACCAGACGCGAAAGACCGGAAAGTAGCGCAGCATTTCGCCCGGCCTCAGAAGAAGTGGAAGCCGACGGCGAACAGTTGCTCGACTTTCTTGACCACCTTCTTGTTCAGGCAGAAAACGATGACGTGATCGCCGCTTGCGATGACGACGTCGCGATGCGCAATCAGCACCTCACCCTGCTGTTCCTGCTCGGCAGACGGCTCGCTACTGGCAACGACGGGCTCGCTGCCGTTGAGACCACGGACGATTGCCGCCACAGTTGCGCCGGGGATGGGCGGCAACTCGGCGATACGGCGGCCGACCACCCGCGAACTGGCGCGGTCGCCGTGCACCACCACTTCAAGCGCCTCGGCCGCACCGCGGCGCAACACATGGACCTGAGCCACATCGCCGCGGCGCACATGGGCGAGCAGTTCGCCGATCGATATCTGCGCCGGCGACAGGGCGATGTCGATCGGCCCGCCCTGCACCAGATCGGCGTAGGCGCGCCGGTTGATCAGCGCCAGCACGCGCTGGCAGCCGAGCTGCTTGGCTTGCGACGCGGCCATGATGTTGTCTTCGTCGTCGTTGGTCAGCGCGAGGAACAGATCGGTTTCGTCGATCGCCTCCTGCTGCAGCAACTCGCCGTCGGTAGCATCGCCCTGCAGCACCAGTGTCCGTCGCAGGGTCGCGGCAACGCGCTCGGCACGTGCTGCCGAATACTCGATCAGCTTGATCTGGTAGTCGCGCTCAAGCGCCTGTGCGACGCGCAGTCCAATGGCGCCGCCGCCGGCGATGACCACCCGCCGCACCGGCGTCAGCATGCGACGCATCTCGCACATGATCGGGCGGATATGTTCATCGGCAGCCAGCAGGAACACCTCGTCGCCGTCTTCGACATGCGTCTCGCCGGTCGGCGTCAAGGCCTGGTCGCGGCGGTAGATGGCAGCGATCCGGGCGTCGATTCCCGGCTTGAGGTGGCGACGCATCTCCTTGATCGGCTTGCCGACCAGCAGGCCGCCGGCGTAGGCGCGCACGCCGACCAGTGCCACGCGGCCGCGCGCGAAGGACAGCACCTGCAAGGCCTCGGGAAACTCGACCAGGCGGACGATGTAGGAGGTAATCACCTGCTCGGGACACAGCGCGTAGTCCACGGCGAAGTTTTCCGGCGCGAGCAGGGTTTCGCTGGCGAGGAAGTCGCGCGAGCGCAGGCGCGCGATACGCGTCGGCACGTTGAACAGACGCTGGGCGACGGTACAGGCAACCAGATTGGTCGGATCGCTCTGCGTCACCGCGATCAGCAGATCGGCATCGGCGATGCCGGCCTCGCGCAACACCGAGGGCAGCGAGGCGTCACCGACCACCGTGCGCAGATCGTGGCGGTCCTGCAGATAGCGCAGGCGCACCGCGTCGGTATCGACGATGGTGATGTCGTTGTTTTCGGACACCAGCCCTTCGGCGACGCTTCCGCCGACCTGCCCGGCACCGAGAATGACGATCTTCATGCGAATCTGCGCTGTATGAATTCGAGAAAGGTTCGGCCGAAGCGCTTGCGCTTCGCTCCGGGAAAGACGTCTATTCCTCGCCGCGCCGTGCGAGGTTGAGACCGAGCTGCTTCAGCTTGCGGTAGAGGTGCGTCCGCTCAAGGCCGGTGCGTTCGGCAACACGCGTCATGTTGCCGCCTTCGCGGCGCAGGTGATGCTCGAAGTAGATGCGCTCGAAATCCTCGCGCGCCTCGCGCAGCGGCTGGTCGAGCAGCGGCAGGGCCGGCGCCGGTGCCGGCGGCGGCCCGTCGGGCTGCAACACGCGCGTCACGTCCTCGATGCTGATCTCGTCTTCGAGCGCCGACAGCGCCAGGTTCTTCACCGTCGCCATCAGCTCGGCCCAGTCGCCCGGCCAGCCGTGCATGCGCAGAACGTTCAGTGCGCCGCTGGAAAACTGGCGCAGCGGCGCTTCGCCGCGTTCGGCCAGATGCGAGAGCAGCAGCACGGCGATTTCCGGCACCTCGTCGGCATGACCGGCCAGCTGCGGCAGCGCCACCCACACCTCGCCGAGGCGGGCGAGCACGCTGGCGTCCCAGCCGGCTTCGGCGAGCGCCGGCAGCGGCCGGGTTGTCGCCGCGATCAGCTGCAGCTTGTTCTTTTCCAGACGCTCAAGCGCGAAGGCGAGGTTCATCTGCTGCAGTCGGCCGAGCGCCGCCAGATCGGCGACGAACAGCAGGCCGCCGCTGGCGTTCTCGAGCATTTCGCGGGTCAGCGGCGAGCTCGTTGCCGAGAGGTCGAGCCAGGGCATGTTGCGCGTGTGCAGCGTACGCGCGCAGATCTCGGCGATGCTGCCGGAGGTGCTGCGCAGCAGCAGCACCGGCGTGCGTGCCGCCGCCTGCTCGAGCCGGCGCTTGAGGTCCTTGAGCAGCGGCGAGCGCGCGAAAGCTTCGAGGGTGAGCGGCCGCTTCTGTGGCGCGACCGGGCCTTTCAGCGCTTTCTTGACCGTCGCCAGCAGCTTCTGCAACGCGATCGGCTTTTCGAGAAAGTCGGTCGCGCCGATGCGCGTCGCCTCGACGGCGGTATCGATCGTGCCGTGACCGGACATCATCACCACCGGCATGGTCAGCAAGCCTGCTCCTGACCACTCCTTGAGCAGCGAGACACCGTCGGTGTCGGGCATCCAGATGTCGAGCAGGACCAGATCGGGGCGCATCTCGCCGCGCACGCGGCGGGCGGCGGCAGCGTTCTCGGCAAGCCGGACCGAATGCCCTTCGTCGGCCAGAATTTCGGAGAGAAGCTCGCGAATGCCGATTTCGTCATCGACGACCAGGATTTGCGCCATGTTCAGCTCTCGGGGGAGGAAGGTGAGACGGTGAGTAAAGCGTGGGATGCCGCACCAGCCAGCGGCAAGCGGATACAGACGTCGGCGCCATTCGGCTGGCGGTTGGCGATGTGGATCTGGCCGTGGTGCTCGTCGACGATCTTCTTGACGATGGCCAGCCCGAGACCGGTACCGCGCGCCTTGGTGGTGACATAGGGTTCGAAGGCGCGCGCCAGGATTTCGGCGGGGAAGCCGGGACCGCGATCGGCGACGCACAGCTCGGCGAATCCGTCGACCAGACGCGTCGAGATGGCAATCCAGGGCTCGGCTTCCGCCTCCTGCGCGTCTTCGGCGTTGCGCAGCAGGTTGTGGATGATCTGGCGCATCTGCGTCGCGTCGCCGACGACCGCCGGCAGGTATTCGGCAAGCGCGACGTCGATTTCGGCGCGCGAGGTTTCGTAGAGACCGAGCACCTCGCCAACCAGTGCGTTGAGGTCGACCGACGCCAGCTCGGGCGCCGGCATGCGTGCGTAATCGCGGAAATCGTCGACCATACGCTTCATCGCCTGCACCTGATTGACGATGGTCTGCGTCGACCGTTCCAGCGCCTCGGCGTCGGCGCCGAAAACGCGGTCGGCGAGCTTCATGCGCAGGCGTTCGGCGGACAACTGGATCGGCGTCAGCGGATTCTTGATCTCGTGCGCCAGACGACGCGCCACTTCGCCCCAGGCGGCGCTGCGCTGCGCCGCGATCAGCCGGGTGATGTCGTCAAAGACGGCGACGTAGCCGCCACCGCTGGCCTCCGGCAATTCGGTGCCACGCAACAGCAGGACCTGCGGCTGAGCGCCGGCGCGGTCGAGCTCGATCTGCATCTGCCACTCCTTCTCGCCGTGCTCGGCAAAGGCCTCGCGCACGGCACGGCCGAGCGCTTTCTGCCGCGGCCAGCTGTCGACGCCTTCGCCGATCATGCCGGCAAACTCGTCGGCAAGCATCGAGCGCGCGCCCTGATTGGCGGTACGCAGCAGGAAACGACGGTCAAAGACGAGCACGCCGGCCGACAGGTTGGCGAGGATCGATTCGAGGTAGGCGCGCGCCGATTCAACTTCGGCGCGGTGGCGTTCGGTTTCGCGGCGCGCGTCGTCCAACTGGCGCGTCATGCGGTTGAACGATTGCGTCAGCACGCCGAGTTCGTCGCGGCTGTAGATCGCCTGACGCGGCGTGAAGTCGCCGGCGGCGACGGCCTGCGTGCCTTCGGCGAGGATCGACAGCGGCGCCGACAGGCGGCGCGCGAGCACGAAAGCCAGCGCGAAGGCGCCAAACAGGGCCAGCAGCACGGTCAGGGTCAGCGTCATCGCGTAGATGCGCGTCAGGCCTTCACGCCCGAGCGAGAGTTCCTGATAGTCGCGATACACCGCCTGCACGCTTTCGGCGTTCTGCGCCAGCGAGGCGGGCGCATCCTGCGTCAGCTGCAGGATGCGCGGCTCCTCGCCGAGACCGCGACCGACGACGGGCAGTAGCGCGCGCAGCAGCAGTTCGTGTCCGGCTTCGCCTTCGATCAGCGAGTGGCCGGGAGCCGCCCGCGCCTGGCGCAGTTGCGCCGGCGTCGGCAACGGCGGCCGCGACGAAGCAAGCTCGCCGCTCGAACTGGCGAGCAGCTGGCCGCTGGCGGAAAAGAGCGCCGCCGTCTGCACGCCGGCCTGCTCGCGCAAGCGGTTGAGCATCGCCGGGCGCTTGGCATCGGGCTGGTCGCCGAGCTCAAGCGCCATCGAGCGGCCCTTCTCGGTGAGATCGACAAGCAGGTAATCAAGCGCACTGCGACCGAGGTCGAGGCCCGATTCGAGCGCCTTTTCGACGCGCACGTCGAACCAGGTTTCGATGCTCTTGGTGAGAAACTGTACCGAAACCGAATAGACCAGCGCCCCCGGAACCACCGCCATCAGGCCGAAGAGCAGCATCAGGCGCAGTTTCAGCCGCGAACCGAAAACCTTGGCGCGGTGTTCGCGCCACAGCGTGCGCAACTGCCAGCCGACCAGACCGAGCAGCGCCAGCGCGACGATCGCGTTGAGACCGAGCAGCCACGGGTAATGGCTGGCGAACAAGGCCGTATTGGCGCTCGCCGAGGCGAGCAGGAAGAGCAGGATGCCGCCGAAAGCGGCGGCGACGATGACGAGATATTTCATCGCGCCTCGCCGAGCAGCCTTCCTTCGGCATTGCCGCGCCAGTCACTCGTGGCACGCGCATCGGCAGCGCGACTGTCGGCCGGCGCGAAGCTCCAGCGCACCCAGTCGGAAGACAGGCTCCAGTCGCGATTAGCCAAGGCGCTGACCTGGAAGGTCTTCGGCATCTGCGACAGATCGAGGCGCATGCGCAGGCTGGCCAGATAGGTTTCGTCATTGCGTACGGCGGCCTTGTCGAGTACCTGCCAGTTGCGCAGGCGCGACAACATGCGCAGCGCTTCGTCGAGCGTCGCGAAGTTCTGGTGCAGGGCACCGGTCGACAGGCGGTACTGGCGCGTCAGCGCATGGTAGGAGAGGCGAAAGGTCTGACTGCGGCTGGCCACCTTGTCGTCCAGCCAGTACCAGCGCGTCCGCGCCAGATCAAAGTCGACGACGAAGTAGAGGATGACGCCGCGCGTCACCGCCTCTTCGAGACGGGCATTGAAATCGAAGGAAAAATCGGCCGAGAGACTCCAGCCATCGTCGGCGGCGACCAGTTGCGGATTCCTCACCTCGACTTCGCTCGAGGACGCGGCCAGCGCGGCATAGCTCGCCAGCAGCAGCAGGCTGCCGGCGAGCAGTGACCTAAACAGTCTTCCGCACAAGCGCATAGTAGAACCCGTCGTGTTCCGCCAGCGGCAGCAGCCGCTCCTCCAGTTCGCGCCCGGCATCGGCGTGGCGATGGAGGAAGGCGTCGATCTGGGCGCCATTCTCCTCCGGAAAGACCGAACAGGTGGCATACAACAGTTTGCCGCCGGGACGCAGCAGCGGCCAGACCGCGTCGAGGATGGCTGCCTGCACGCCGAGCAGGGCGCGTACGTCGCCGATCCGGCGCAACCACTTGGCGTCGGGATGGCGGCGGACGACGCCCGAAGCAGAGCAGGGCGCATCGACCAGAATGGCATCGAACGGGCGTCCGTCCCACCAGCTGCCGGCGGCGCCCGCGCGAACCGGCACGCTGCCGTCGGCGACGCGTGTTGCGGCTTGCAATCCCAGGCGCGCCAGCGTCGCATCGACGCGACGCAAGCGCGCGGCGTCGATGTCGAGCGCCAGCAGGTCGAGATCGGCGCGCTCGAGCAGATGCGCGCTCTTGCCGCCGGGCGCCGCACAGACGTCGAGAACGCGGGCACCGGGCGCGGGATCGAGTATCTGCGCGGCGCGTTGCGCGCCGGCATCCTGCACCGAGACGCGCCCCGTGGCGAACCCAGGCAGCGACTCGACCGCCTGCGGATGCGCCAGCAGCAGACCATCCACTCCGACAGGCCGCGCTTCGATACCCGCTTCGGCGAGTTCGGCTGCGTATGCGTCGCGCCCGGCCAGTCGCCGATTGACACGCAGGCACATCGGCGGCTGCGTGTTGCCGGCAGCAACGATGGCCTGCCACTCCCGCGGATAAGCGCGCTGCAGCTTTTCCAGCCACCAGCGCGGATGCTGACTCGCCGCTTCCGGATCGGCCGCGGCGGCTGCCAGTAGGGACTCACGCTGACGCAGGTAGTTGCGCAGCACGCCATTGACGAGGCCGCGAAAAGCCCCGCCTGCGAGCTCCGCGGCGGCGACCACCGCCTGATTGACCACCGTGTGCGCGGCTTCCGGACGCGTTTCCAGGCGATACAGCGCCACCAGCAGCAGCGCGCGAACTTCGATGGCCTTCAGCGGCGTACTGAGCAGACGCGCGAGAATGAGGTCGCCCCAGGCAAAGCGGCGCAGTGCGCCATAGGCGGCGTCCTGCGCCGCCGGCCGCGCCGCTGCCGGCGGCGCCTTCAGGCATGCCAGTCCGACATCCAGACTACGCCCTTCGAGCACCGCGGCAACCGCCCGCGCTGCCAGCCAGAGGCTGGCAGCGAGCGAATCGGGGGGGAACGGCGGCAGAGCATCGCTGGCGCCATCGGCCGGCGCAGCTTTTCGCGGTGCCGCGGGCGCCAGATCCGTAGCGCCGGCGCGCGCGACACGGACGCGGCGCTGCGGCGTTTTCTGCGCCTGGCCCGGCGCAGCGGAAGAGGCGTTCAGCCCCTCGGCAAGCCCGGCACGCGGCGATGGCGAAGCGTTCGCGGCGACCGGAACAACGGTTGCCGCGGCCGAGGCGGGGTCGGCGGAGGCGGCGCGAGAGGGCGCTGGACGGAGAGAAGCCAAGGGCCTGAATTTCCAGAAGTTGAGTTGGTCGGGCAGTTTATCATGCCCTCTGCCCGAGACTGGCGGCCTCACCACGGCAGACCTTCAGCGATAATGCGGCGATGCCGTCCTGCCAGCCCAATCTCGCCGCGCCGCGCCGCTCGGCGGCAACACCTTCTGCCGGCGACACTGCGCCGCCGCGGTTGCGCATCGCCGCACCATGTTGCCACCAGCGGCCCGGAAAGATTGCGCGCGCGCTGCCATCATGGCCGACTCTGGCCGCATTTCTGCAACGCCGCCTCGGCGCCGCACTGCTCATCTGCGGCATCCTCATCGCACCTGCCGCACAGGCGTGGAACGCTGCTGGCCATCGGCTCTGCGCCTACATCGCCTGGCAGTCGCTCGACCTGATGACGCGCCAGCACGTCGCAGTTCTGCTACGCCTGCACCCGGACCATTCGCGCTGGCTGGCACGCGCGCGCGACGCCGACCCGGACCTGGCTGCCTTTGTCGAGGCTTCAACCTGGGCCGACGAGTTGCGCCGCGACCCGCGCTTTCATGCAGAAGAGGAAGCGCCGACGGCGCTGCTGCCGGGTTTTCCCGACACGCTCCGACACCGCGACTGGCATTATGTTGATCGGCCGCTCAGCGGCAGCCGATCCGGCGCAGCAACGGACGGCGAACTACCGCGTCAGCTTGAGCGCATGATCCACATCGTCGGCGACAGGAATGCCGACGCCCGGCGGCGAGCCTGGGCCTTGCCCTGGCTGATTCATCTCGTCGCCGACGCGCACCAGCCGCTGCACGTCGGCAGCAGGTTTGACGAGCGCGGACGCAGTGACGACGGCGGCAATGCGCTGCTTGTCGACAACCCCTTCGTCGCCCGGCGACACATCGGCAGCCTGCACCGCTACTGGGACGAGCTGCCGGGACCGCCGTGGCTGCGCGGCAGCACGCTCGTTCTCGCCGCACAAGGCATCGTCGCCGAGCATCCGCCGCCAGCGCCAGCTGGCCGCCTTAAGCAGTGGCTTGACGAGAGCCTTGCCGTCGCTCGCGACGAAGCCTACCCCGCGGACAAGGTCGAGCCACCGACGATCACGGCGAGATTCAACGAGCGCGCTCGCAGGACAGCCGCGCAGCGTGTCGCGTGGTCCGGTTACCGGCTGGCCGGACTGCTGCAGCAAGGCCTGCGCAGCCACCCGGACGCGAGCCGGGACGATCGCTAGCTGCCTGCCGACTCGTTCCACGTGAAACAAAACTGCGGACGGCGTTTCACGTGAAACATCCGCCGCGACCAGCACCAGAAGCGCCAAGCGCCGACATGGCAAAGAAAGCCATAGTCGCGACGCCCCGAGGCCAGCGCGCGCAGACGGCTGACACGTTCGGCAATCGCCGGGGGCGTACTGACCAAACGGCCGACGCCCCGCGCAAAGGGTTGCTGATCATCATCTGCGCCGTTGCCGGATGCGCCTCAGCGACGAGGAAGCTGATGCCGCGAGCGCAGGCTTCGATTATCCCGAGCGCGTCGGCCAGCACCGCCGGACCACCCGCGATCTCGGCGCCGCCACGATCGGCCTCGAACTCGCGGGAACGCGAGATCGCAAACTGGACCAGCGACGCTGTCAAGAGGGCGCCAGGAGTGCCAGCGTGAGGCCCGGCGACCGCATTGGTCGGCCGCCCCTTCGTCTTCGCGAGCAGGGAAAAGCATCGCGAAATTGGCCAGCGCCGAAATGGCGCCGGCCATCGCGTCGCCAAGATCGTCGAAACAAGGATGTCGCAATGGGCGACGTGCGCCAGTTCCGTGCGCCATCACGTCACGCAGTTCACGCGGGCTGCGCCAACTCACGCACCATCGCGTAGAAATTCAGCGCACCGCCGAACAGCAAGACCAGCAACATTACCGGCGTGCCGCCGATGTTGGCACCGAAGACGCCGGAAAGAATCGGGGCAAGGACGCAGAAATGAAGTCTGGCCCCCGCTCCGAGGCCGAACGAATGAAAGCGCAGCAAGGGGAATCGCCGCATGCGCCGACCAAGGCGGCGGCACAAGCCAGGCAGTGCAGCGCCGGGGTGCAGCCCCAGAGCGCGAGAGACGCTTAGTCGCGAGCGGACAGCGGCAGAAGCTGCGCGCCGACCGAAACGGGAGTGCCGGCGAGGAACTGCGCCGCGCCCAGTCGCTTGCCACCCGCTTTCTGCAGTTCGAGCAGAAGCAGCGCGCCGCCGCCGCAGGCGACGAGAATGCCCTCACGATCGGCTGCGAGCACCGTTCCCGGCGCAGCGCCGGACACGTCCTGCGCGCGCGCGCGCCAGACCTTGACCGGCGCGCCATCCAGCGTGAACACCGCACCCGGCGCCGGGTTGAAAGCACGCACCTGGCGCTCGATCTCGAGCGCGGGCAAAGACCAGTCGATCGCCGCTTCGCTCTTGCCGATCTTCGCTGCGTAGGTAACACCTTGTTCCGGCTGGGCTTTTGCCGCCAAGGGCAGGGCGGCGAGCGCTTCGACAATCAGGCGCCCGCCAAGCGCAGCGAGCCTGTCGTGCAGTGAACCGGTCGTCTCGTCGGCAGCGATCAGCAGCGACTCACCGAGCAGTACCGGGCCGGTATCCAGCCCGGCTTCCATCTGCATGATTGAAATGCCGGTCTCGTTGTCACCGGCGAGCAGCGCGCGCTGGATCGGCGCCGCGCCGCGCCAGCGCGGCAGCAGCGAGGCATGGATGTTGATACAACCGAGACGCGGCGTATCCAGAACCGGCGGCGGAAGAATCAGGCCGTAGGCGGCCACCACCATCAGATCAGCGCCAATCTCGCGCAAACGTGCCTGCGCGCCGGGATCCTTGAGTGTCTGTGGCTGAAAGACTTCGATCCCCGCTGCCAGCGCCACCGCCTTGACTGGCGAAGGCTTCAGCGCCAGACCGCGGCCCGACGGGCGATCCGGCTGCGTCAATACCAGTGCCACCTCGTGCCCGGCGGCAAGCAGCGCGCGCAGGGCCTCCGCCGCAAACTCCGGCGTCCCGGCGAAAACGATCCTCATGCCGTGATCCGTGCGCGCTTGCAAAACTTCGCCAGTCTGGCGCGCGCCCGCGTCTGCTTGAGCAAGGAAAGATTCTCGATGAAAACCCGCCCCTCCAGATGCTCCAGCTCATGCTGCACACAGACAGCAAGCAAGCCCTCGGCGGTGAAGGTCTGCTGCTGGCCGTCAAGATCAAGATGGCTGACGACAACGCTCTCGGCACGCTCGACCTTGTCGTAGACGCCCGGCAGCGACAGACAGCCCTCTTCACACAATTGCATGACCGGGCTGCGCTCGATGATCTCGGGGTTGATGAGCACCAGCAGATTGTCCTTGGTCTCGGAGGTATCGATGACGATCAGACGACGATGCACATCGACCTGCGTTGCCGCCAGACCGATACCCGGCGCCTCGTACATGGTTTCAGCCATGTCGCTGACCAGGCGGCGCAGGGCATCATCGATCGTCTCGATGGGACGGGCGACTGTCTTCAGCCGCGGATCGGGATAACGGAGGATGGACAGGAGAGCCATATAATGCTTGATCGAATAAAGAAGGTTGTGCAGAATCCAGCGCAATGCCTTGAAAAAACGCGCTTCCTCCCGCATTCGCGCCGGCCTGACGCCGCCGTCTGGCTGATTCCCGCTGGCGCTGCGGAATGGAGCTTCAGACCACAGACAGTATTCCGGGTTTCCGGCAAACGTATTGACTTGCTGGCGAAGACTGCAGGCGCGAAAGCGATCGGACGCCGGCAGACCGACTTACCAGAAAGCATCGCCGGCGCTCGAACAGGGCGTTGAAAAGAACGGGGCTGGACGGAGCTGCTACAGGACCGTGTTGCTGCGCGAACACCTTGCAGTAAAAACTCTGCGCAATCCCGGCGCCGGATTCCGGCGGCGATTTCCGGCCAGCGGCCGGTATGAGGATAACACGATGAACCGTTTTCTTTCCGCGCTCCTTCTCTTTCTCGCCAGCAGCTTTTGCCTTGCCGTCGAGCCGCCTCTGGCGCTGACCGACAACCCGCCGGCGCGCCACATCGTCGTCCCCGGCGACACGTTGTGGGGAATTTCCGGAAAATTCCTCCAACAGCCCTGGCGCTGGCCGGAACTGTGGCGCCTGAACCGCGAGCAAATCCGCAACCCGCACCGCATCTACCCCGGAGACATCATCGTCCTCGAGCGCGACAGCGACGGAACGCCGCGCCTGCGCATCGAGAATGCGCGCGCAGAACCGAAGATCTACGGCCAACAACTGACTCAGCCGATCCCGAGCATCCCGCCAAACGTCATCAACCCCTTCCTATCGGCACCGCTTGTCATCGAGCAGGGGCAACTTGACGACGCACCGCGTATCGTCGCCACGCAACAGGATCGCGTCTTCCTCGCCACCGGCGATCTCGCCTACGTCGAAGGCGCGGCGGCCGACGTCGACATGTGGCAGGTCTATCGCCGCGGACGTCCGCTACGCGATCCCGAAACCAAGGACACGCTCGGCTTCGAAGCCTTCTACCTCGGTACGGCGCGCCAGCTCGAACCGGGCACGCCGGCGATCTTCGAGATCGTCACCTTCAAGGAAGAAATCGGCCGTGGCGATCGGCTCGTACCCGCTACGCCACCACCGCTGATCAACTACGTCCCGCACAAGCCCGAGCAGGCCGTCGACGGACGCGTCATCTCGATCTACGGCGGCGTGAACGAAGCCGGCCGCTTCTCGATCATCGCGCTCAACAAGGGCCTGCAGGACGGGCTTGAAATCGGCCACGTGCTCAGCCTGCAACGCAATCGTGTCGTCGTACAGCGCAATGACGAAGGGCGCAAGGAACGGGTCAAGGTTCCCGAAGAGCGTTACGGACTGGCTTTCGTTTTCCGCTGCTTCGAGCGCATTTCCTACGCGCTTGTGCTGCAATCCAACGGCCCGGTCACGGTCAACGACTACCTGCGCACACCATAAAATGAGCGCTCCAGCCGGGCTCGCCGACTGGCTGCAACTGACGCTGGCCCCCGGCATCGGCGGCGAGACGCAACGCCGGCTGCTCGCCGCCTTCGGCCCGGCACCGGCGGTCTTTGCCGCCGGCCACAGCGCGCTCGCAGCTGTCATCGGCAGTGCAGCAACGCAGCGCCTGCTCACCAGTGACAGCGCTGCTGCCATCGCTGCGGCGCTGGCCTGGCGCGAAGGTGGCGATGACCGGCATATCGTCGTTCTTGGCGATGCCGACTATCCGCAGGCCCTGCTCGAAATCGCCGACCCGCCGACGCTGCTCTACGTACGCGGCCGCCTTGAGCTGCTCAACCGGCCAGCGCTGGCGATCGTCGGCAGCCGCAACGCCACGCCGGCCGGCGAAAAGACCGCCGAGCAGTTCGCCGCGGCGCTCGCTGGCGCCGGCCTCAGCATCGTCAGCGGCCTCGCGCTCGGCATCGACGGTGGCGCACATCGCGGCGCGCTCGCCGCGGGTGGCGACACGCTGGCCTTCATCGGCACCGGCATCGATCGCCTCTATCCGGCGCGCAATCACGCACTGGCAAGCGCAATTGCGGAGCAGGGCGCGATCGTCTCCGAATACCCGCTCGGTACGCCACCACTGCCGGCCAACTTCCCGCGCCGTAATCGCCTCATCGCCGGCATCGCGCGCGGCGTGTTGGTCGTCGAAGCGGCCGTCGAAAGTGGCTCACTGATCACCGCCAAGCTTGCCGGCGAACAGGGCCGCGAGGTCTTTGCCATCCCCGGGTCGATCCACTCGCCGCAGGCGCGCGGCTGCCACCAGTTGTTGCGCCAGGGCGCCAAACTCGTCGAAACCGCCAACGACGTCCTCGAAGAGCTCGCCTGGCACGTGCATATCCCGACGCGCAAGGGGCCGGTCACGGCGGAAGCCGCAGACGCCGACGAGCAGCGTCTGCTGGCAGCGCTGGGCCACGGACCGTGTGCGCTCGACGCGCTGGCGCAAAGCAGCGGCTTGACGGCTGAGCGGCTTTCCGTGATCCTGCTGCAACTGGAACTCGCCGGACGCGTCGCCAGCCTGCCCGGTGGGCGTTACCAGCGCCTGCCTGAAACCTGATTGCCATGATCGACATCCTCGTCTACCTCTTTGAGAACTACCACGACCTGGACGCCCAACCGGCGCCGGAAGCGCTCGCGCGCAGCCTGAACGCCGCCGGCTTCGAGGACGGTGAAATCAGCGTCGCGCTCGACTGGCTAGACGGTCTGAAGATGGCGCGGATGGCTGACTTCGTCTGCGATCCGCGTTCGCTGCGCGTCTACACCGACGAAGAATGCTCGCGGCTCGGGAGCGACTGCCTCGATTTCGTCATCTTCCTCGAGCAGGCCGCAGTCATCACGCCGGCATTGCGCGAACTGATCATCGATCGCGGGCTGGCACTCGACGACGAACCGGTGCCGATCGACAAATTCAAGATCATCGTGCTGATGGTCTTGTGGAGCCGCGAGGCAAACCTCGAACCGCTGATCGTCGAGGAATTGCTCTCCGATACGGAAGCAGCGCTGCTGCACTAGACGCAGCGCCGATCCTCTACCCCCACACCGCCCGACACCGCACCAGCCCCTCAATTCCCGGCCATGCCGGGCGCTTGCCAAGCGGCGCACCGTCCTCTTATCATGCCCCGCACCCGAGATCGGCAGGCCGCCATCTCCCACCTGACGCCCGTCCTGCGGCGTCGCCATACCGGGCCAAGCACTCAATGAGCAAGAAACTGATCATCGCCGAAAAGCCCTCCGTCGCCGCCGACATCGCGCGCGCGCTCGGCGGCTTCACGCGCCATGACGACTATTTCGAGCGTGACGATTACGTCATCTCCTCGGCCATCGGCCACCTGCTCGAACTCGCCTGCCCGGAAGAATACGAGGTCAAGCGCGGCAAATGGTCCTTCGCCCATCTGCCGGTGATCCCGCCGCACTTCGCACTGAAGCCGATCGAGAAGAGCGAGCCGCGGCTCAAGCTGCTCACCCGCCTGATCAAGCGCAAGGACGTCAGCGCACTGATCAACGCCTGCGACGCGGGCCGCGAGGGTGAACTGATCTTCAACTACATCGCCGAGCACGCAAAGACCGCCAAACCGGTCGAACGCCTGTGGCTGCAGTCGATGACGCAGCCGGCGATCCGCGAAGGCTTCGCCCGGCTGCGTTCAAGCAGCGAGATGCAGGGTCTGGCCGACGCCGCCGTCAGCCGCTCCGAGTCTGACTGGCTGGTCGGCATCAACGGCACGCGCGCGATGACCGCCTTCAATTCGAAGACTGGCGGCTTCCACCTGACCACCGTCGGCCGCGTGCAGACGCCGACGCTGGCACTGATGGTGCAGCGAGAAGCGAAAATCCGCCGCTTCCAGCCACGCGCCTACTGGGAAGTCGAGGGCGTTTTCGGCTGTGCCGCCGGTGAGTACCGCGGCAAGTGGTTCGACGAGAAGTTCAGCCGCAGCAAGAGCGAAGAAGACGAGGTGCTGCGCGCCGACCGCGTCTGGGACGAAGCGAAAGCACGCGAACTCGCCGAGCGCTGCCGCGGCAAGCCCGGCCAGGTCAGCGAGGAAGCCAAGCCGACAACACAGCTGTCGCCGCTGCTCTACGACCTGACCAGCCTGCAGCGCGAGGCCAACGGCCGCTTCGGCTTCTCCGCCAAGATGACGCTCGGTCTGGCACAGGCGCTGTACGAAAAGCACAAGGTGCTGACCTACCCACGAACCGACGCGCGCGCGCTGCCCGAGGACTACCTCGGCACGGTCGACGCGACACTCGCCATGTTCGAGGACGAAGCAACGCTGGCCAATCGCTACGGCGGCTTCGCGCACACCATCCGCGCCAAAAAGTGGGTCGTGCCGAACAAGCGTATCTTCAACAACGCCAAGATCTCCGACCACTTCGCGATCATCCCGACGCAGCAGGCGCCGAAGTCCTTGTCCGAACCCGAGCAGAAGCTCTACGACATGGTCGTCAAGCGCTTCCTCGCCGTGTTCTATCCGGCGGCCGAGCATCTGGTGACGACGCGCATCACGCGCGTCGAAGGCGAGCCGTTCAAGACCGAAGGCAAGGTCCTGATCAACCCCGGCTGGCTCACCGTCTACGGCAGGGAAGGGCAGGAGGGCGAAGAGGGCAATCTGGTCGCCGTCGCGCCGAATGAAATCGTCAGCACCGACGATGTCGAAATCAATGCCGGCACGACGCGGCCGCCGGCGCGCTACTCGGAAGCAACCTTGCTCTCGGCCATGGAAGGCGCTGGCAAGACCGTCGACGACGAGGAACTGCGCGCGGCGATGGCCGGCCGCGGCCTCGGCACGCCGGCAACGCGCGCGCAAATCATCGAAAACCTGATCACCGAGCAGTACATCCTGCGCGAAGGCCGCGAACTGCAGCCGACCGCCAAGGCCTTCTCGCTGATGACCCTGCTCGACGGCCTCGGCATTCCCGAACTGACCGCCGCCGAACTGACCGGCGAATGGGAGTGGAAACTCGCGCGCATGGAGCGCGGCGAGATGTCGCGCGACACCTTCATGCAGGAGATCGCCGAGATGACGCGGCGCATCGTCGAACGCGCCAAGAGCCACGACAGCGACACCATCCCCGGCGACTTCGGCGAACTGACGACGCCGTGTCCGAAATGCGGTGGCCTGATCAAGGAAACCTACAAGAAATTCCAGTGCCAGGGCTGCGACTACGCGCTATGGAAGATCGTCGCCGGTCGCCAGTTCGAACCGGCCGAAATCGAAACCTTGCTCAGCGACCGCCAAGTCGGTCCGCTCACCGGATTCCGCAACAAGATGGGACGGCCTTTTGCTGCCAGCATCCGCCTCAACGCCGACAACGCGCCCGAATTCGACTTCGGTCAGGGCAGCGAGCGAGAGGACGGTACTGCCGAGGAGGTCGATTTCTCGGAGCAGACCGCGCTCGGTGCCTGCCCGAAGTGCGGCTCACGCGTCTTCGAGAACGGCATGGCCTACGTCTGCGAAAAGTCGGTTGGACCGGCCAAGCAGTGCGATTTCCGCTCGGGCAAGCTGATCCTGCAGCAGCCGGTCGAACGCGAGCAGATGGAAAAGCTGCTCGCCACCGGGCGTACCGATCTGCTCAAGGATTTCGTCTCGGCGCGCACGCGGCGCAAGTTCTCGGCTTTCCTCGTGCGCGGCACCGACGGCAAGGTCGGCTTCGAGTTCGAGAAAAAGACGCCGAAACCGGCCGCCGCTGCGAAAGCAGGAAAAACCGCGAAGGATGACGCCACGCCCGACAACGACGAGGCGCCGGCGAAAGCCGCGGCGGGCACGCGTCCGGCACGGCGCACGACGAAGAAGGCCGATACCGACTGAGCGTCGTTCCGGCGGCGCTTCACAAGCGAAGAAGGCGCCCGCGGGCGCCTTCTTCATTGCTGCGGGCCGATCGCGACGTATCCCGCCGGCCGGCGTACCGCTTCAGCCCTCGAGCAGACTGCGCAACATCCACGCGTTCTTCTCATGCACCTGCATGCGCTGCGTCAGCAGATCGGCGGTCGGTTCGTCGTGCGCCGCATCGACCACCGGGAACAGGCCGCGTGCGGTGCGCGTGACGGCTTCCTGACCCGCCACCAGATCGGCGATCA
The DNA here is from genome assembly GCF_014197755.1 of Rhodocyclus tenuis. GTDB lineage: Bacteria > Pseudomonadota > Gammaproteobacteria > Burkholderiales > Rhodocyclaceae > Rhodocyclus > Rhodocyclus tenuis. The sequence goes on from NZ_JACIGE010000001.1 coordinate 571,486, forward strand.
TCTCGCGCGCGCTCGGTACGCCGGCACGCTCCTTGATTACCGTCAGCCGTGCGAAATCGCTGTACGAGCCGGGCGCTGGGAAGCCAAGCGCGCGGATGCGTTCAGCAACGAGATCGACGGCCAGCGCCAGTTCGGTGTACTGCGTTTCGAACAACAGATGCAGGGTCTGGAACATCGGTCCGGTGACGTTCCAGTGATAGTTGTGCGTCTTCAGGTACAGCGTGTAGCTGTCGGCAAGCACGCGCGACAAGCCATCGGCGATCTCGCGACGCACACCTTGTTCAATACCGATATCGATATCCATGATTATTTCTCCGTCCAAATAGTTTTGCTCTGCATCGACAGCGGCGTGCCGCCACCGGCCTCCCGATCCGTGCCACGGCATCGCCTCGATGAGCGGCCTTGCCTCAAACCTCGACCATCAGAAAGCCCGACTTGCCCATGCCGCAGTCCGGGCAAACCCAGTCCTCCGGGACATCCTGCCAGCGTGTTCCAGGCGCCAGCCCGTGCTCGGCATCGCCCGCAGCCTCGTCGTACAGGTAGCCGCATTCCGTACATTGCCAGACCCGCATATCGCTCATTGCCAGTTCCTCCTTATCGCCAGATAACCCGGCAGGTCGCTCCTCGAGCCACAAACTGTTTCCGTGCCGTCGGAACGCCCTGCGAAAGCACGCCAATGAACAATCAGCGCAGTGACATCATCATAGGCAAGCTCCACATATCGCTCAAGACAATTGCAACAATCCTGCCAATAGCCGAAAACTATCTCGACAGACCCCGTGGCGCCGGCAGCAGACAAACACCGGGGGGCGGCGAGTCGGCGATGGCTGCGTAAAGCACATCGATCGCCGGCGGTCGCGGAAAGCTCGCCCGCCAGGCGATGACGACGCGCCGCTGCGGTGCCGGCACGTCGAAGGGACGCACCACCAGCAGTGTCTCGTCACGCTGCCAGGCTTCGGCCGCCGACGCCGGCGCGACCGAAACACCGGCGCCACTGGCCACCATGTGCCGAACCGTCTCCAGCGAACCGCCTTCGTAGGCGCCATCGTCACCACCATCACGTGGCGACGGCGGACAAGCCTGCACCACCTGATCGCGAAAACAGTTGCCATGGCCGAGCAACAGCAACTGCTCGCTGGCAATCTGCCCGCGCCCGATCGTCGCCTGCGCCGCCAGCGGATGATCAGGCGGCAGGACAACACAAAACGGTTCGTCGTAAATGGCACGCGTAACGATCCCGGCCTCGTCGAGCGGCGTCGCGATGACGATCACGTCGAGATCGCCGCGGCGCAACTCCGGCACCAGATTCGCCGTGAAATTCTCCTGCAGATATAGCGGCATGCGCGGCGCGCGCCGATGCAGCGCCGGGATCAGTCGCGGCAACAAATAGGGCGCGATGGTATAGATGACGCCGACGCGCAGCGGGCCGTTAAGCGGATCGCGCCCCTGTTCGGTGATCTCGCGCAACTTGCCCGCTTCGGCAAGAACGCGCTCCGCCTGCGCCGCCACCTGCTCGCCGACCGTCGTCGGTCGCACCTCGGTCGCCGAGCGTTCGAACAGGATGACACCGTAGCGCTGCTCGACCTTCTTCACCGCCACCGACAGCGTCGGCTGGCTGACATGGCACTTTTCGGCAGCACGCCCGAAATGCCGTTCGCGCGCCAGCATGGCGATGTAGCGCAATTCGGTCAGGGTCACGACAACTCCCGCAAAGTCGAAATGGAAAGAATTCGAAAAACCGGGCTGCCGCCGCAGCAACTTCGCCCGCTAAAGCAACCGCCGCAGGTTCGCCGGCCAGGCGCGGCACAGCGGCGGCAGGCTTCGCATCGCTAGCTACGGCAGCTCAGGCGCACAGGTCGTCGCGTCGACCCAAACCCACTGACCCGACGCCAGCGCCTCCGGCAGAACGAAACCGCCTACCGCGACCCGATGCAGCGCCTCGACGCGGTTGCCCGACGCCGCCACCATGCGCTTGACCAGATGATACTTGCCCTCGGTTACGGTCAGGCGCAAGCGTCGTTCATCAAGACGCTCGCAAGCCGTCGCCGCAACGCTTATCGCTTCGTCACGCAAGACAACGCCGGCGAGGAGGGCGGCAATCTGCTCGTCACTGACCGCGTGCTTGGCCGTGACCTCATAGACTTTCGGCACCTGTCGCTTGCCCGAGCTGTAGGCATGAATGAACTGACCGTCGTCAGACAACAGCAACAGACCGGTCGTATCCTCGTCGAGGCGGCCCACCGCCTGCACACCGCGCAATAGCAAGGCCGTCGGCAAGAGCGAGAAAACGCTCGGATGAAACTGCGGCCGGTGCGAACACTCGTAGCCCGCCGGCTTGTTCAATGCGACATACACGCGCTCGCGGTAGCGCCAGTCCTCGCCATCGACGCTGAAGCGGCAACTGCGCTCGTCACACTCGACATCCGGATCGTCAGCAGGCTCGCCATCGAGCGTTACGCGCCCGGCAAGCACGCGCGCGCGACACTCACGCCGGCTACCAAAGCCCTGCGATTGCAGCAGGCGTTCGAGCTTCATGCGTCTGTCTCCAATCGGCCAGGCGCCTGAGTGCCCGACCTCGAGGCACCTAGCCCGTTTCCGAGCAAAACCGTGCTCGACCAGCTACGCAAGCCGCCGCCGGCTGCGGAGTTTGCCAGGGCAGCGTACGCGCCCACAATTGGGTGAGGAACAAGTGACATCGCTGAGCGTGCATCGGAACAATCCAGACATGATATGCGCAGCCAGCGCGGAGCCCAACGAATTCCGCGCCGCCGAAGTACGCCAGGCGCGATTGAGTCGCCCGCGCAAATCCGCTACGCTGACCGCAAGCTTGGCAAAGTTCTCCTCAAGACCTCGAAAGTTGGGGAACCTGGTCAATCCCCGGGTCGGATGCCCAGCATATCGGCCAACATACGGGCCCGCGATTTACCTGATCACAACCACCCTGGAGCAAAGCATGACCAACACAGTCACCCTCGGCGGCAACCCCTTCAACGTCGCCGGCACATTCCCGAAAAAGGGCGATCGGGCGCCGACCTTTTCGCTGGTCGGCAAGGACCTCGCCGACATCACGCTCGCCAACTTCAGCGGCAAGCGCAAGATCCTCAACATCTTCCCGAGCATCGACACGCCGACCTGTGCCACCTCGGTCCGCCGCTTCAACCAGCAGGCGAATGACTGCGCGAACACTGTCGTCCTCTGCATCTCCGCCGATCTGCCTTTCGCCCAGGCGCGCTTCTGCGGTGCCGAAGGACTGGCCAATGTGGTCACGCTGTCGACCATGCGCGGCGCGGCTTTCCTTAAGGACTACGGCGTTGCACTGGAAAACGGCCCGCTGGCAGGAATCGCCGCGCGCGCCGTTGTTGTTCTCGACGAAAACGACAGCGTCGTGCACAGCGAACTTGTTCCGGAAATCGCCAACGAGCCAGACTACGCCGCTGCGTTGGCGGCGCTCCGCTGACGAGCCGGCTGGCAGGCGGCGGAAAACCGGCGGGCGGACGCAGCGGGCAGCCCGCGCGCAAGCCGTGGCGCCCGCCTCGGCGGACGCAGCCGAATCGACGTTTGCGACGAGCGCTTGCGCTCGACCGCGTTATTCGCATCAACGCCGTTCCGGCGCCACACGCAAGCGAGGCCGCAAGTGTCCCTTTCCCCGCGCCGAATCGGCCTTCATCCCGAGCGCCAGCACCTGGCAGCGCTGGCCGCGTTCCTCCTAGCCGGATTGCCATGCTCGCCGGTAGTGCAGGCGTCGCCGCGCCTGCACTGCCTGATCGAACAGAACGGGAGCTCGCAGACCCACACCTTCGCCCCGGTCAGTAACCCCTACCGCGTCGCGCCACTCGACATCAGCGAACGGTTCCGTTTCAAGGCCGTCGTGATTGGCGATGAGCAGCACGTCGACTACATCAAGCTCTACACCTACTACCAGACAAAACGCCGACCCGAGCTGCTCCACGAAGTCCACTACCGCGCCCCCGTCGCGACGACTGCGCCGACAGTCGACGCCTTGAGCGGACAGGTCTCGCTGTACTCCCCGGATCTGGGACGTGAGATCCGTTATGCCTGCGCGCTGCGCGAGGAGGCGCCGTGAAGCAAACACGTCTGAGCACACTTCTGGCAGCGTTTTGCTTTTGCGCAATCATGGCGCCGCATGGCGACGCAGAGGAGAAGGAGAGCAAAACGCCCGCAGCGGAGGAGAGCGTCGCGCTGCTCATCGTCGGCGACATCATGCTCGCCGAAACCCCCGGGCGAACGATCGCCCGCGGCCGCGACCCGTTCGAGCACGTGGCCCGCGTGCTCGACGACGCCGACGTCCGCATCGGCAACCTCGAATGCGTCATTGCCAGGGGAGGCACGCCCGAGGCGAAGAAAACCTACGTCTTCCGCGCTCATCCGCGGGTACTGAAACCACTGAAACGGCACTTCGACGGGCTCGCCCTCGCCAACAACCACTCCGGCGACTACGGCCCGGTGGCGTTCCGCGAAATGCTGCAGCACCTGGAGCGCGCCGGCATCGACTACTTCGGTGGCGGCCACACGCTTGAACAGGCGCACCAGCCGTTGCTCATCGAGCGCAAGGGGCTGCGCATTGCCATATTGGCCTACAACGAATTCCTGCCGCGCAGCTTCGAAGCCGATGCCGACCATCCGGGCATCGCCTGGAGCGAAGACGAACAGGTCAGGCTCGACATCGCCAGCGCTCGGGACATCCACCATGCCGATCTGGTCATTCCGTTCATGCACTGGGGCTGGGAGAACGAAGCGCTCGCCAGCCCGCGCCAACGCCAGCTCGCGCGCCTGATGATCGATGCCGGTGCCGACGCTGTCGTCGGCGGGCATCCGCACGTGACGCAGGATGTCGAGAAATACCGCGGCAAGCCGATCATCTACAGCCTCGGCAACTTCGTCTTCGACGGCTTCAGCGACAAGGCGAACAACACCGGTTGGCTGCTGCGCCTGCAGCTCGACCGGAAGGGCGTCAGAAGCTGGCGAACCTTCGTTGCACAGATTGACCGTGACGGAACCCCGCACCTGGCACCGCCAGGCAGCGGAAGCTACTGGCAGCGGGCTGAGGACGGCTGAAATTGCACAGGGCAGCAGTGCTGACGCACGAATGAGCGTACTGCGCAACTTCGGAGCAAGTCGTTTGGGGAACTGCCTTAGGTAGCGAGCAGGGCGATGCTGATGCCGGCGACTAACATCGATGCGTGCGCTGGTGCACCGCAGGGCGTTTAAGGTTAGGTTTGCGGTGAGGAGTGGCCTGGCGGTCGCTGGGGAGGGGATGTCAGTAGACGGCCGACGCCCTCGCCGCTGGATAGCGGGGAGGGCGTTGGGTTGGTATGGGGGAGCCTGGCGGTGACCTACTTT
>NZ_JACIGE010000002.1 GCF_014197755.1 Rhodocyclus tenuis
CATGCCCCTGGCTGCCTCCTTATAGCGCTCCCGGAAACGAACGGGCGCGAGCACCCTTCACCCGCCCCGCCCGATTCCTTCGGCAAACGACTCTTGCTAGGCAACCAGCGAAGCCGGTGCCGGCGTCGCCGGAACCTGCATGACAGCGACCTTCTTGTTCGGATTCGGGCCGGTGTCGATCCAGTTGAAGCGTTCGGTACCGAGGCAAAGGAAGTGAATCAGCAGAGCGAGAACGCCCAGCCAAACCGCCGTGCCGATCATCACCGTGCGCGGGTCCAGAACCAACCAAAGTTTCCATTGAGCAGCAGCCATGTCCATACTCCTTTCTGACAGATGTCAAAAGCTTATTGAAGCCACGGACGCCACGCCCACACCAGTGCGTGTGCGACGATCGCGATAACCGCAACAAAAGCGACGCCCTGCGTGTACAGGGTTCCGAACTCCTGGGCTTCCTGCTCCGTCAGCCCGGACAGGGATTTCCTATCTTCAGCCATAGTTGTTTAACCTCCTGATAGGCCTTGCGGCCGTTACCGCGCACATCCCGCGCGGCGGGGATTTCCGTGGAGGCAGGCACCACGGGAAACTCGAAATCGAACCCAAAACGGCCCGACCTTCAAACTGCCAGCCGATGCACCACCACTGCTACTGCAGAATCACTGTCGCCACTACCAACCCCAAGGCGGCGCGAACGACGAAAAAAGGGGCAAGATGGCACCGCCAGCTCACCCCTCTCTTACAGCTATCGCTATTACTTGACTTCAGCAGCAACCGGAGCCGGAGCAGCCTGGACCGAAACGACGGCCGGCTTGGCAACGGGGAACTCGCTCCACCACGACTTCAGGCGGCCATCAACGAACAGCAGGCCGTGGATCAGAACGGCGAGCAGAGCTGCGAAGAGCATCCCGATGGGGAGGCCAACGGTGGGCTTGACAACCAACCAGATTTTTCCGTTAGTCATGTTTTATCTCCTAGCTCAGAAACGGCAGAACGGTCTGGGCAACCAGGGCGCCGCCCCTGCCCCACGGATGCGCTGCGAACACGAGAACGTGTGCAACAACCGCGATACCAACGAAAACGCGAAAACCGTTGGTGACGTACGTGTGAAGCTCTTCCGCTTCTGCCACGGTCAGGCCGGTCGGCCAAACTTTATTAGCATCTGCCACAGTAAATACCTCCTGATGAGCCTTTCGGCTGAAACCGCGCATCTCCCGCGCGGCAAGGATTACCAAGGTGACTTGCATCACCCGGCGGATAGCCGGCATCGCTCCCCGACACCGACTGTAACGCTGTTTCAAACAATTTGTATCGTTTGTGTAACAGACGGTGCCAGTCTACTCCGCAAAAAATGAAAGTCAAACATTTTTTGCGGACAGGCGCAGAAAGTACGGAACCATCGCGGCACATCCGGAATCAGCGGCTGTTCCGCCAGTCGAGCACCATCTTCAGGCAGCCCGCATCGCCAAAAGCGGTGCGATACGCCGCCTGCGCTTCCGCTGCAGCCAGGCGATGCGTGATCAGCCCGGCGAGCGACAGGCGACTACTCTCGACATGCGCTTTCACTGCCGCCAGATCGGGGTCACGGAACTCGGCAGCGACGCGCAGACGCGCCTCTCGCATGAACGCCGGCGGAAAATTGAACGACAACGGCTTGTCATAGAAACCTGCAAGAACGACCTCGCCACCGCGTGCCAGGCGGCCGATCAGCGTATCGAGCAGCGACGGATCGCCGCTGACATCGCAGATGACGCGATAGTCCTTGCGCGTGTCGGTCGCCGGATCGATCACGGCATAGCCCTCGGCGCCCTGCATGCGCTGCGGATTACGCTCCCAGACCACCGGCTTGCCGCCCTCGACGACGGCCAGACGCGCCAGCAAGCGGCCGAGCACGCCATGACCGACGATCAGTTCCGGCAACTCACCGCCAACGAGCGCGTGATACGCCGTCGCCGCCAGTGCGAGCAGGACGCCCTGCTCGCCCAACTGTTCGCTGAACGGGATGACGCGCGCACCCGGAACGACAACACGCGCTGCAGCGCCGCCGAACAAGCCATGCACCTCGCCATAACACTTCGCGCCGGGAACAAAGACATAGTCACCGACCGCGCGCCCCGAACGCTCGCCGGCAGCGATGACGCGACCGACCGACTCGTAACCCGGCACCAGCGGATAACCCAGCCCGGGGAAAGGCGGCATGCGCCCTGTCCACAACAGCTTCTCGGTGCCGGTGCTGATACCGCTCCAGTCGATATCGACAACGACATCCTCATCACCCGGCGCCGTCAGCGCCAGGCGCCGCAGAGAAAGACTTTCCGGTGCTTCCAGTACGACCGCGAGGGTATCCATAAACTTGTCCCGAACAGAATAGAAGAAAATCAAATCATTGAAGAGAAACGCTGGCGCGCCAGCGCAAGCAAGGGCGAGTCTAGCGGCCGGACTGCTGAAGTCAATCTCCCGCCAGACAAAGCCCAACCACAACAAAGCCTTAGCCAACAGCAAGGACAATGAAAGGACTGATCGGGGCAGAGACTAAACAACGAACGCACGCTTGAGGAGCGATGCACAAGGGAAGATTGACCGAGAGCAGCCCTCGCCCGTATAATCTTGCGCCCTAGATGGTGATGTAGCTCAGTTGGTTAGAGCGATGGATTCATAACCCATAGGTCGGCAGTTCAATTCTGCCCATCACCACCAAAAATTCAAACACTTAGGCCAAGCTTTCGAGCTTGGCCTTTTGTTTTCCGGCGCTGGTGAGATGGCCGCAAGGTCGCCGCAGCGCCGCGAAGACAAGTCGGGAGCTGCGCCGCCAGCGCCTTGCCGGCAGCCCGATCAGCGCACCGCCGCGCCTGACGGCCCACTCGGCACTCGGCCGGCGCGCGAGGCAGGACGGTGCGCCGGGTTACTTGTCTTCGCTACGTTTCACCACCGGCCCGACGCCGACGACGACGCCCTGCTTGGGCAGGCAGGTTCCCTTGGCGCCGCGATGCACACGGTGCTGGTCGAGCTCATCGCCGGCGAGCACCAGCGGCATGATGCGGCCACGGATGTTGAGCTGCAGGACGACGCGGTCGCCGTGCAGCGGCAGCAGCATCGCCAGCGTCGCGCCCGGTTCGAGGCCGACCAGCTTGACGCCCTTGCCCTTGTCCAGCTCGCGCATTTCGGCGAAGGGGAAGACCGGGAAGCGGCCGCTCGTCGTGCTGCCGCCGATCCACAGCCCGCGCGTGTCGGCCGGCAGAAGCAGCGGCGGCAGCGGCAGCTCGCCGTCGTCGAGCGTGAGGAAGGTCTTGCCCGAACGCGGCCGCGCCACCAGATTCTTCAGCGCACTGACAAAACCGTAGCCGCCCTGGCCGGCAAACAGGTACTTGCTCTCAAGGTCGCCGCCGAGCAGGTAGAGCAGGCGCGCGCCGTTCTGCACCTCGATCAGTGAGGTGATCGGAATACCGTCGCCGCGGCCGGTCGGCGCCTCGGACGCCTGGAACGAGTAGCTGCGACCGTCGCTGTCGAGCAGCACCACCGGCAGCACGGTGCGCGTCTCCAACGCGGCAAGGAGTTCGTCGCCGGGCTTGAAGCCGACCTGCGCGAGGTCGACGCCATGGCCGGGGCGCGCGCGCAGCCAGCCGTTCTTCGACAGGATGACGGTCACCGGTTCGTCGGCAACCGCGGCCACCGGCAGCCCGGACGACGACGAAGCCTCCTCTTCGATCACGGTCCGCCGGGCGTCGCCGTAGCGCGTGGCATCGGCCTCGATCTCGCCGATGATCGCCTCGCGCATCGCTTTCGGCGAGTTGAGCAGACGTTCGAGCTTCGCCTTCTCCTTGGCGAGCTCGGCCGCTTCCTTTTCCAGCTTGATCCATTCGAGGCGCGCCAGCTGGCGCAGACGGATTTCGAGAATGTCCTGCGCCTGCGTTTCGGACAGGCCGAAGGCGCTCATCAGCGCCGCCTTCGGCTCGTCGCTCTCGCGGATGATGCGGATCACCTCGTCGATGTGCAGGAAGGCGATCTTGCGCCCGTCGAGGATGTGCAGACGGCGGTCGACCTCGTCGAGCCGGAACTGGCAGCGACGCGTCACCGTCGTCAGGCGGAAGCTCGCCCATTCGCCAACGAGCATCTTCAGCGATTTGCGCGAGGGATTGCCTTCGAGACCGACGACGGTGAGGTTGATCTTCACCGACGATTCAAGACTGGTGCCGGCAAAGAGGAAGGTCATCAGCTCGTCGCGATTGACCTTCGAGTTCTTCGGTTCGATCACCAGACGCACCGAGGTCGATTTGTCCGACTCGTCGCGCACGTTGTCGATCAGTGACAGCACACGCTGCTTCGCCACCAGCTGCTGCGGCTTCAGCTTGTCCTTCTTCGGGTCCTTCAGCTTCGGGTCGGCCAGCGCGTCGAGTTCCTCGAGCACCTTCTTCGCCGAGCAGCCGGGAGGGAATTCGGTGATCACCACCTGCCACTGGTTGCGCGCCATCTCCTCGAACTCGTAGCGCGCACGCACGCGCAATGACCCCTGCCCCGACTCGTAGGCCGAGAGGATGTCGGCCTCCGGCGAGATCAGTTTGCCGCCACCGGGGAAATCCGGTCCGGGCAGGTGCGTCATCAGCTCGCCGACGCTGATCTCCGGGTTGCGGATATAGGCGACGCAGGCCGCCGCTACTTCTTTCAGATTGTGCGGCGGCAGGTCGCAGGCCATGCCGACGGCGATACCCGAAGCACCGTTAAGCAGGGTGAACGGCAGGCGCGCTGGCAGCACCTTCGGTTCCTGGAAGGAGCCGTCGTAGTTGTCCTGGAAATCGACCGTGCCGCGGTCGACTTCGGACAGCAGCAACTCGGCGATCGGCGCCAGACGGATTTCGGTGTAGCGCATCGCCGCCGGCGAGTCGCCGTCGAGCGAGCCGAAATTGCCCTGCCCGTCCATCAGCGGGTAGCGCACGGTGAAATCCTGCGCCAGCCGCACCATCGCGTCGTACACCGCGGTGTCGCCGTGCGGATGCAGCTTGCCGAGCACGTCGCCGACAACGCGCGCCGACTTCACCGGCTTGCTGTCGGACTTCTGCCCGGCCTCCCACATGCTGAACAGGATGCGTTTCTGCACCGGCTTCTGGCCGTCGTGCACCATCGGAATGGCGCGATCCTTGACCGCCATGATGGCGTAGGCGAGGTAGGCGCGTTCGGCAAAGCTGCCGATGGAAACGCCCTCGCGCGGCAGTTCTTCAATACTGGACATCGTCGCTCAATCCTCGATCTGATAACCGGCGCGCGACATCCAGTCGCGCCGCCAGGCGGCTTCCTTGCGTGCCATCAGGTGGCCGAACAGCGCCTGCGTTTCGCCGAATTCATCTTCTGCCGTCGGCAGCTCGACGCGCAGCAGGCGCCGTGTATCCGGTGACATGGTCGTTTCCCACAGCTCCTCGCGCGACATTTCGCCGAGACCCTTGAAGCGCGAGGTGCGGATGTCGCGGTAGCCTTCCTTGCCGAGGCGGTCGAGTACGGCCTGCAGTTCGTTGCCGTCCATCGCGTACAGCTTGCGCGCCGGCCGCGACTTGCCCGCTGCCGCGGCGTCAATGCGGAACAGCGGCGCCTGCGCAATATAGAGATGGCCGGCGGCGATCACCTGCGGGAAGTGGCGGAAGAACAGCGTCAGCAGCAGCGTCGTGATGTGCAGGCCGTCGTCGTCGGCATCGGCCATGATGGCGATGGTGTGATAGCGCAGGTTGGCCAGCACTTTCACGGCGGCTGCCGCATCGCCATCGGCCGCGGGAGCAAAGGCGTGCGGGTCGATGCCGATGGCGACGGCGATGTCGTGCACCTCGGCATTCGAGAGAACGGTGTCGCCGCCGACCTCCCAGGTGTTCTCGATCTTGCCCTTGAGCGGCAGGATCGCCTGATTGTCCTTGTTGCGCGCCTGCTTGGCGCTGCCGCCGGCGGAGTCGCCCTCGACCAGGAACAGCTCGCACTCTGCCGGATCGGCGCTGGCACATTCGGTCAGCTTGCCCGGCAACTGGCTGACGCCGGCCGAGCGCTTGCGCTCGACCTTCTGCCCTTCGCGCAGGCGCGCCCGTGCATGGTTCAGCGCCAGATCGGCGATGGCGCGCGCCGAGTCGATGTTGGCGATCAGCCAGGATTCGAGCCGCGGCTTGACCATCTCGACGATCAGCCGGTGCGCCTCGCGCGAATCGAGGCGCTCCTTGACCTGCCCGCGAAACTGCGGATCGAGCAGCCGGACCGAGAGCACGAAGCGCACGTTGCGCCAGCAGTCTTCGGGCGTCAGCTTGATGCCCTTGCTCATCAGCCCGTGGCTTTCGGCAAAGCGCTTCAAGGCCTCGAACAGCGCAGTGCGCAAGCCGGCCTCATGCGTACCACCGCTGACCGTCGGAATCAGGTTGACGTAGGACTCGCCGAGCGTCCCCGCATCCTCGGTCCAGCAGATCGCCCAGGCGGCGCCCTCGCCCTCGGCAAACGAAGATTCGGCAGTATCAGCGGCAGCATAAGCTTCGCCGGCGAACATCTGGCCGATGCACGCGGCGTCGCCGCACATCTCGGCAAGGTAGTCGGCGAGGCCGTTGGCGTAGTGCCAGGCGCGCTCGTCGAAACTGCCGTCCTTCTGCTCGATGCGCAGCACGCTCTTCACGCCGGGCAGCAGCACCGACTTGGCGCGCAGCATGCGCTCGATCTCGTCCTGCGGAATGCGCGGCGATTCGAAGTACTTCGCGTCGGGCCAGACGCGAACGCGCGTTCCCGACGTGCCGCTGACGCTGCTCTCGTTCTTGCGCACCGTCGTCAGCGGCACGGCGATCTCGCCGCCATTGGCGAATTCGAGCCGGTAGGCCTTGCCGCCGCGACGGATGTCCACTTCCAGCCGCGTCGACAGCGCGTTGGTCACCGACACACCGACGCCGTGCAGACCGCCGGAAAATTTGTAGACCGAGTTCGCGTCCTGCTTGTGGAACTTGCCGCCCGAGTGCAGTTCGCAAAAAACCAGCTGCACCGCCGGCACCTTTTCCACAGGATGCAGATCGACCGGAATGCCGCGGCCGTCGTCTTCGACGGCGACCGAGTTGTCCTGATAGAGCGTGACGGTGATGTGCCGCGCAAAGCCGGCGAGCGCCTCGTCGGCAGCGTTGTCGATCACCTCCTGGATGACGTGCGCGCACGAGTCGGTGCGCGTGTACATGCCGGGACGCAGCTTGACGGGCTCGAGGCCGCGCAGCACGTCAATGTCGCTGGCGGTGTAGGTATTACCGGGGTTTGCCATGCGGGCAGATCCTTCGCATCGTTCGATTGGCCGCGATTATTCCAAAACGCCGCGTTTGCTTCCTGTTTTTTTCGGCGCATGGCGCCGGTGGCTCATGCCAGGCGACCGATACAGCCGCGGCGGCGGCGGCGCAACAACTGCGCCAGGCGCGCTTCAGCGTCGGCAAGTGACAGGCACGGCGGCTCGGGAAAGGCGTTGCACGCGGCCCAGCGCCCGGCAGCGGTCAACATCACCGCGACATGGCGGCCACCGGAAATGCGCGTCAGCAGCGCCGGCAGATCCTGCGCGGCGGCAGCTACGTATACCTTATTGGCAAGCTCGTCTGGCGGCGCTGGCGAAACAGGCGCGGCGAGTTCGCGCCGCCACTCCGGCCAGGCGGCGACAACCAGATCGAGCGCCTCGTCACGCGGCACCGTCAGCGCCAGCAAGGCGTCGATCGGCGAGTCGAATTCGGCGCAGATGATCGCCGGAAAGTAGCGAGCAGCGCCGGCGTCTGCCGGTGCACCGGCCGGTCTGAGCTCGGCATCTGCCGGCGCAGCGGCAAGTCCAGCAGCATCGGCAGCGGACACGAATGCCGGCGCAGCGCTGCCGGCGAAGGGGATATCAGACATGGGCGCGATGAAAGCACACGCCGTCGCGCTTGTAAAAGAAGAAGAGCGCAGGGCACAATCGCCGCTTGCCGGAGCATAAGCATGCAATTCGACGTTCTCATCGTCGGCGGCGGTCTGGCCGGCTTGTCGCTGGCCTGCGCGCTGCGCGACACGCGGCTGAAAATTGCCGTCATCGAAAGCAGTCCCGATACGCCGCGGCGTAACCGCCCACCGATCCCAGCCTCGCCCACCGCCGGCGAGCAGGAAGAATGGGACGCGCGCGTCTACGCGCTGAGCCCGGCCAACGCCGCCTTCCTGCTGCGCATCGGCGCCTGGAAGCACCTCGACGCGACGCGCATGGCGGCGGTGCGCGAGATGCAGATCTTCGGCGACGGTGACGCCCGCCTCGATTTTTCGGCCGCCGAGAGCGGCTGCAACGAGCTGTGCTGGATTCTCGAATCCGCGCTCGTCGCCGATGAACTGTGGGAAAACGTCAAACGCCAGAGCAACGTCACTATCTTCCGCCCGGCAATACCCGGAGCACTGCAAGTCGACGCCAGCGGCACTGACGACGCGCGGCTGACGCTGGCCGACGGCAGCGAGTTAACAGCCCGCCTCGTCGTCGGTGCCGACGGGCGCGACTCCTGGCTGCGCCAGGCCGCCGGACTCATGGCCGAGGAGACGCCCTACGGCGAACTTGGCGTCGTCGCCAACTACGCCTGCGAGCGTCCGCACCGCAGCACTGCCCGCCAGTGGTTCCGTGACGACGGTGTGCTCGCCTGGTTGCCGCTGCCGGGCAATCGAATCTCGATCGTCTGGTCGACCGGAACGGCACACGCCGAAGCCTTGCTCGCGCTGTCAGCCGACGAACTGGCCGAACGCGTCGCCACCGCCGGCGGCAAGGCGCTTGGCCGCCTGCGCCAGTTGACGCCGGCGGCTGCTTTCCCGCTGTCGCTGCTGCGCGTGCCGACAACGATCGCGCCGCGCGTGGCGCTGATCGGCGACGCCGCACACGGCATTCACCCGCTGTCGGGTCACGGCATCAACCTCGGCTACCAGGACGCCGCGGCGCTCGGCGAACTGCTCGCCGCCGCGCCGCCGTGGCAGGATATCGGCGACGAACGCCTGCTGCGCCGCTACCAGCGCGCGCGACGCGAAGAAACGCTGCTGTTCACGCATACGACCGACGCCCTGCACCGCCTCTTCCATGCCCGGCTGCCCGGCCTGCCGACCCTGCGCCAGACAGGTCTTGCGCTGACGCAACGCTCGCCACGCATCAAGAACCTGCTCGTCCGTTACGCGCTTGGCGGCGTCTGACACCACTCGCCTTGCCGCTTGCCACAGCAGACTTCCCGCCCGCTGCTTCTCTTTCAGGAACGATCACCATGCTGCGTCGCCTTTCACCCGCCGTACTTGCCCTCGCTCTCGCCACGGCCTTTGCCACTCCCGTCTTCGCCGACGAAGCCAGCGTCAAGAAAGGCATGGAAGCCAAACTCGGCACCCGTATCGACAGCGTCACACGAACGCCCTACCCGGGCCTCTATGAGGTCTACAGCGACGGGCAGATTGTCTACACCGACGAGAAGCTGACGACGATCTTTCTCGGCCCGCTGATCGACGGCAAGACGATGAAGAATGTCACTGCCGAGCGCATGCAGAAGCTCACCGCGATCCGTTTCAGCGACCTGCCGCTCGATCAGGCGCTGAAGATCGTGCGCGGCGACGGCAAGCGGGTCTTCGCCACCTTCGAAGACCCCAACTGTGGCTACTGCAAGCGGCTGGCGAAGGAGGTGACGCGCCTGGAAAACGTCACCATGTACGTCTTCCTCTTGCCGATCCTCTCGCCGGATTCGCTCGACAAATCGAAACAGATCTGGTGTTCGGCCGACCGCAGCAAGGCCTGGGCCGACTGGATGATTGACGGCAAGAGCCCTTCGGGCAAGGGCGACTGCGACACCAGCGCGGTGCAGAAGAATGTCGAACTCGGCCGCAAACTCGGCATCAACGGCACGCCGACGATCTTCTTTGCCGACGGCGAGCGCATTCCCGGTGCCGTGCCGCTGGCAAAGATAGAACAGAAGCTCGCGCAAACGCCGCCGCGCTAAGGGGCGGCGGCGCTGCCGCGGCAACGCCGCACCCGCTGCCAGCCGGGAGTCAGCGCGGCGATCCCGCAGCGCAGCTTGCTTCGCCGCGCAGGGAGTCCTAGCGCGACGCCGCCGCGGTGTCGAGAAAGACGTCGTAGCGGCGGATGAACTCGCCGGGCATCTCGAAGTGCGGCAGCGCTCCCGTCGGCAGGCTTACCACCTTCCAGTTCGGTTTGCGCGCAAATGCCGGCGCGGCGCGGTAGTCAACAAAGTCGCCGCGGACGCCATGCGCCATCCACACCGGCATCTGCAGCGCCTGATAGATACGGCTGATGTCGCGACTGAACAGATAGCCGCTGACAAAATCGTAAGGTGCGAAACGTGCGCCGGGCTGGTGCGTGGTCAGCCATGAATACTCCAGCGCGCCCTCGTCGATCTCCTTGGACCCCCAGGTTTTTTCGAGAAAAAAACGAATACTCGGCCGGGAGGTGAGCAATTCGAAAACCCGGCGCGACCACAGCGGAACGGTGAAAAATCCGTGCAGCAGGGGCATGCCGCGCGTACTGCCGACCGGGCCGGCGATCGCCCCGCGCTGGTCGAAGCCGGTGGGGCTGATCAGCGCCAGCGAGGCAAACGATGTCGGCGCTTCCTGCGCCGCGCGCGCCAGGAACTCGCAACCGAGCGACAGCGCCAGCGCGTCGATCGGCGCGGCGCCATGCAGGCGGCGTATCTCGCCAACCATGGCGTGGATGGCGTCGGTCATCAGCCGCGGCGTATAGCGGATTTCGCGCCGCGCCGAAAAGCCGAAACCGGGAAGTTCGAGCGCATAAACCGGTCGCTGCCGCGCGTAGTGCTCGTAGATCGGCCCGACCTCGTAGGCCGAGGCGGCGGCATTGACGCTATGAATGAGCAGCAGGGGCCGAGCATCCGTCGCACCTTCGGGCGCAGCAAGGTAGTAAGACAGGCTGCCGGCGATCGAATCAAATTCGCGCCGGATCCCGGACACGGCAGGCGGCAAGGGCACTCCGCGCCCACCGAGACCACCGCTGACGCGACTGCCACTGTTATCCGGACGCGCCTGCGGGCGCGCACTCCGGGTCGTCGTGTTCATGTTTGCACTCCTTCTCAGTGGGGGGCGGCACGTGCCCGTCGCCAAGCACTCTCACCGACGGCACGCCGCAACATGGTCCCTCTGGCTTGGCGGATTATATGTCCCCGCTGGCCTCAGGGATTATCGGCCAAAGCCAGCCAAGCGTCACGGCATACTCGATCGGGATGTACTGCCCCCCTGAGGCCGCAGCAGACTACGCGAGATGGCGGATGCAAAGGGCGCAGCCTGCCACCTGCGCAGCCGCGAACTTCAGGGCGGCATGCCTACTCAGAGAGGCTTTGGCTAAAGAGGATCAATCATGCGCAGTCGGCCCCTGTTATCGGTTTTTCCCGCACTCACCGGCCTGCTGCCGAAAGCGGCGCTCCCGGTTGTTGCCGATGGCGAGAGTGCTCAGGGCGGCATCGGCGCACCAGCGAAGACAGCGTGCGACTGGAAAGCGGACTTGCCGCAAGAGCGCTACCGCGTGCTTTTCGCCGAGGGAACGGAGTTTGCACACAGCAGTCCGCTGAACAGCGAAAAACGCGAGGGAACGTTCATCTGCGCCGCCTGCCATCAGCCGCTCTTCGCCAGCAGCCGGAAATACAACAGCGGTAGCGGCTGGCCGAGCTTCTGGGAAGCACTGCCCGGAGCAGTTGCGTTCAAGACCGACTACAAACTGCTCATGCCGCGCACCGAATACCACTGTTCCCGTTGCGGCGGACATCAGGGGCATGTCTTCAAGGACGGACCGCAGCCGAGTGGCGAGCGCTACTGCAATAACGGACTGGCGCTGCTGTTCATTCCCCGCGGCGAGCCCTTGCCGACGCCGCGCTGACAGCGCCGCGCCGAACTTGCGGAAATTCTGCGCCCTTTAATCAGGCGCGCCGTTCTGGTCGGCCAGCCGCAAGGCGGCGGCAAGTTGCGCAAAGTAGTCGTGCGCGCTCGCCGATAAAGTTACCAGTTTGGCGCGCGGGTCATCCTGGCACGGGCAGACCTCGATCCAGCCCCTTTCGCGCAAGCGCTGCAGACGGCGATATACCGTTGCCGGCGCCCCCGCAGCCTTGAAGGCCATCGCACCGGTTACCGAAAGACGCTCGCCCCGGTGTTCGGACGCACCGACAAATTCAAGCAGGCGCTGATCGACTGCATCAACCCCTGCCAAGGCCCCTTCCTGTCGGATGGTCTGGCTGATATTGAGGAAGCGGAAGTAGGCGTCGATCGGTGGTTTGTCGCCGGGAGGTTGATGACTGCTCATGTATAACCAACGGAATAAATTCGTCGAGGGATGAACAAGCGTTTATCGGGGACAGGCCTGGCGCTGATCAACCGGCATGGAAAAGGCACCGACAGCAGTCATTCTGACAATGAAAATCGCTCTGTTTTCATGGCTTTTACACCATTGCGAGCGCACCACAGGCAGCCAACGGAGCCTTGCCGGAAAGTAACTTCACTGCCAACACCCCGGAAGCGGAATGAATGACTTCTTACCGTCTATTACTTTTGTAATAGACCATTGATTCAAATCCGCATTATAGACACTCTCTTCAGGATTTCGGCGAAGTTCCGTAGAAAAATCAAAAACCACCGCGGAAATCGGGATTTCAGCTTGACGCTTATCATACTGATGAGCATCATCGGAACTTCCTGCCGTCCTCACCCTGCTGCCGAGCGCTTTACGGTTCTTCATGAAAAGCACCCCCTGCGGCATCAAATCCGCTGCTGCGCCGGCGACCCACGCGGGACCCGGCCCAGCGGCACACAAGCCGCGCCGCGCAAGGCACGGGGACACGGCCGTGCACGGGTGGGCAGAGCACGCAAAACCGTACGAAAATGCGCGACTTCGCGAATCGCACGGCGAAAGTGCAAAAAAGTGCAGCTTGACGCTCCTTGGTCGCCGGCGGATGATCGGGATCCTTCTGACAGCGCTCGCCCCGCGCCAGCATCCCGATACGCCATCCAACACCGCTGCTGGCCGACGCCAGGTAAACCGGCGGCAGCCGGAGATCTGTGGCAAAGGGGCTGTCGTTGCCGCCGCCAAACCACGAATGCCCGCCTCAACTTCCGATTCCCCCAGACTTTCAGATACCCGACCGAGTAGTACAAGGCCCGAACAGACCACGAGCGGTTTGACTCAGCTGCGCAGCACAGTCGCTGCAGCGCATGATCGCAGCCCCGTGCGTACCATCCAGACCTTGGGCGCCTTGCTCGCCCTTGATGCTGAAGGCAGAGTGCGCGTCGCCAGCGCCAATCTCGGAACGCTATTCGGTATTGAGCCTGCTGACGCCAATGGCTGCGCTGCCGCCACGCTGTTCGATGCCGCCACACTGACGGCAATCCGTCAGGCGCTCGCCGATCCGGACAGCGCCCATTCGCCGCAATCCCTGTCGGGCCGCTGCAACGGGCGCGACTGCAATATCGTCGTGCATCGCGCCGATGGTCTGCAGATTGTCGAATTGCTGCCGGCGAGCGGCGCGGCCGACGCGGCCAGCAATCCGCACGCCGCACTGCGCGATGCCTTGCGCCATTTCGACAAGGCCGACCGGCTGGGCGATTACTGCGACTTTGTCGCCGCCGAACTGCGCCGCCTGACCGGTTTCGATCGCGTTCTCGTTGCCCGCTTCGACAATCACTGGGACTGCGAAGCCATCGCCGAAAGCCGCAACGCGGCTCTACCCTCGCTGCAGGGATTACGTTTGCCCGCCGCCAGTCTGCCGGCGCCTGAACGCGACTGCCTGCTGCGCAATCCCGTACGCGTACTTGACGATGCCGAAGCCGGCGAAGTCAGCCTGCTCCCGGCCAACAACCCGCTCACCGGCACGGCACTCGATCTCAGCCTGGCAACACTGCGCAGCTCGACACCGAAGCAGCTGGCCCTGCTTCGCCAGCTGGGTGTGCGCTCCTCACTCGTCGTCTCGCTGATGAAGGGCTCGCGCCTATGGGGGATGCTCGTCTGCCACAACGCCAGCTACCGGCACGTCTCCTTCGCGCAGCGCGAACTGATCGCTTTCGTCGGCAAGACGATCGCACTCAAGCTGGCCAACATCGAGCACCAGACGACCAAGCGCTACATGGAGCAGGTGCGTGAAGCGCTGTTCGCGCTCTCGCAACACATCAACGACTCAAGCGACATCGGCAGCTCACTGCAGGCGATCGCCGACGGCTACCTGCGTCTGATCGGCGTCAGCGGCGGCGTCATCAGTTTTGCCGGCCGCAACTACATGATCGGCCAGACACCAAGCGAGGCGCAGCTCGCCGAGCTGACCGACTGGCTGAAAAACCGGCATGCCGGCGCACTGGTCTTCAGCACCGACGCGCTCGGCGAACAGTTTCCGCCGGCAAACGCCTATGCCGCGATCGGTGCGGGCCTGCTGGCGATCGCACTCGACCGCAACTTCGACGCGCGCATCCTCTGGTTCCGCGCCGAGGACGTGCGCACTGTCACCTGGGCTGGCGACCCGCAGGAGGCGCCGGACGGCACGGCAAACGACAGCGCGCTGACCAGCCGCAGCGAGGCAGCTGCGACGGCGAATGAAGCGCACCGTTTTTCGGTGTGGACGCGCACGTTGCGCGGCCGCTCGGTGCCCTGGCGCAAGATCGAGATCGACGCGATGAAGATCCTCTCGCTGTCGGTCCTGCAGATTCTCATGCAGCAGGTCTTGCGCGCCAAGGAGGCGGCCGATCTGGCCAACCAGGCCAAGGGCGAGTTCCTCGCCAACATGAGCCACGAGATCCGCACGCCGATGAACGCGATCATCGGTCTGACCCAACTCTGTCTGCAGGGCACCGAGCTGACGCAGCGCCAGACCGATTACCTGAGCAAGTCGCTCAGCGCCGCGCAGGCGCTGCTGCGCATCCTCAACGACATCCTCGACTTCTCGAAAATCGAGGCGAACAAGCTCGAGTTCGAGGAGGCGTCGTTCAATCTCGACGAAATGCTCGAGCAGGTCGGCACCATCGCCGCCATCGAGGCGCGGCAGAAGGATCTCCATCTGGTGATCGAGGCCGACCCCGAGCTTCCCGAAGAAGTCGTCGGCGATCCGCTGCGCCTGCAACAGGCGCTGATCAATCTGGCCAGCAACGCGATCAAGTTTACCGAACACGGCGAAGTGCGCATCAGCGCCGAGTCTCTCGAACGCGACGAGAAGCGCGTGCGCCTGCGCTTTGCGGTCAGCGACACCGGCATCGGCATGGCCGCCGAGCAGGTCGAGCGCATGTTCGAGGCCTTCACCCAGGCCGACAGCTCAACGTCGCGCCGTTATGGCGGCACCGGCCTCGGCCTGACCATCACCCGCCGCCTGATCGGCATGATGGGTGGCAGCATCGCCGTGCAGAGTGCACCCGGCGAAGGCACGACCTTCTCCTTCGCCCTCGATTTCCGCGTCGACAAGCGTACGTCGCGGCCCCCGCCCGCCGGACTGAAGGGCTTGCGCGCCGTGGTCGCCGATCCGCATCCGCAAACCCGCCGCATGCTGGTCAGGCAATTGCGCGCCCTCGGTCTGGCCGCGCGCGAAGCGGCCGACGAATGCAGCGCCGCCGACATCGCCGCCATCAGCGACCCGGCACAAACCGACCTGGTCGTCATTGACACGCAACTGCGTGCCCAGCGCACAGCCATCGAACGGCAGAGCACGCGCCACATTCGCCGGCCACGTCTGCTGCTGACCTCGTCGATCGCCGAGCGCACACCCGAACACGAGTCTCGTGCGCACGCCGATGCCTTCCTGCACAAGCCATTTACCCGCAGCCGCCTGTTGCAGGCGGTCCTGCGCGCCATGCAGCAAGGCTCGGGGAACGACGAGCGCGCAACGGCACCGGGCAGGACGCCGAATTTTGCCGGCGCGCACATTCTCGTTGCCGAGGATGACGAACTCAACCAGCAGGTCATCGGGCAATTGCTTGAGCGAATGGGAGCCATTGTCCACATCGCCGAAAACGGCGAAGCGGCAATCACCCGGCTGCTCGCCGCAGAAGTCGACTGTGACCTGCTGTTGATGGACATTCACATGCCGCAGCTCGACGGCTACGCGGCCACACAGAAGATCCGCCGCCATCCGCAACTGTCGCGCCTGCCGATCATCGCGCTGACCGCCAATGCCATGACCGCCGATCGCGAACGCTGCCTCGCTGCCGGCATGAACGACCATCTGGCCAAGCCGGTCGACCCGGGCGCGTTGGCGAAAGCGCTGGCGCGCTGGCTACCGGCGCGCGCTGACACCGATGCCGGCAACGCCGGGCTTGAAGACGACCCCGCGACCGCGCGGCAGACGCCGGCATTGCCCTCGCTACCCGGCGTCAACGCGCGCGACGGACTGCACCGCACCGGTGGCGACGTCGGCGCCTACCTGTCGATTCTGCACAAGTTTGCCGACCATCGCCGCAACACCGACGCTGCCCTGCTCGCGGCACTGCGCAGCGGTGATCGTGCCGAAGCGCAGCGACTGGCGCATGCGCTGCGCGGCGTCGCTGGCTCGCTCGGCGCCAACTCGCTGCAGGACATCGCGCACGCGCTGGAAACCGCCCTCGGCAACAAGGCACCGAACGATGCCCTGTTCTCCTTGCAGGACACGCTGCAAAGAACGCTGCAACCGCTGATAGCGGCCATCGACCGGCTGCCGGAGGCGCCGGCGACGCCCGCCGACCAGGGCGCCGAGACGACGGCAATCCTGCTGGCGAACGCACAGGAGCAGCTCGAGCATCTGGACTGCGCGGTCGAGGAAACACTGAACAGACTGGCGCAACAGCTTCCGGGCAATGCTGCGCTCGCCCGGATACGGCGCCTGGTGGCCGTCTACGATTACGAGAGCGCACTGGCGGCAATGGCGGACTGGCAGGCCGAGCCGGCCGCCGGCGCACCAGCCACGAGCAGTGGCGGTCAAGACGCCGTCGCTGCCGGCAGCAAGCAAGGGGACCACAAATGATCGGCAGAAGCTCGCCGGTGGAAGTGCTGATCGTCGATGACGCACCGGAGATCATCGACATCCTGCGCCGCGTCCTGTCGCCGCACTACGCCGTCCGCGTCGCCAGCAGCGCCCGTCTGGCGCTCAAGGCGGCCTTTTCGGCGACACCGCCGGCGCTGATCCTGCTTGATGTCACCATGCCGGAGATGGACGGCTACGAAGTCTGCCGACAGCTCAAGGCCGACAGCGCGACGCAGGCGATTCCGGTGATCTTCGTCACCGCGCGCAGCTCGACCGAAGACGAGGCCTACGGCTTCTCGATCGGCGCCGCCGATTATCTGGTCAAGCCGATCAGTCCGCCGGTGGTCCTCGCCCGCGTGCGCACGCATCTGGCGCTGCACAGCTACCAGCGCGGCCTCGAGGCACTGGTCGAGGAGCGCACCGCCGACCTGCTGACGCGCACGCGCGAACTCGAGGAAACGCGGCTTGCCGTCATCCAGCGCCTCGGCCGAGCCGGCGAGTTTCGCGACAACGAGACCGGCCAGCATCTCGTTCGCCTCGGCCACTACGCGCGCCTGCTCGCCCTCGCCAGCGACTTCGACGAAACCGCAGCCGCGCGCCTGATGAACGCCTCGATCCTGCACGACATCGGCAAGATCGGCATCCCTGACCACATCCTGCTCAAGCCGGCCCGGCTCACCAGCGATGAATTCGAGGAGATCAAGAAGCATTGCCGCATCGGCGCCGAAATAATCGGTGAGCATGCCAGCGCACTGCTGCAACTGGCGCGTACCATAGCACTCACGCACCATGAAAAGTGGAATGGCAAAGGCTACCCGGAAGGCCTGTGCGGCGAGGAAATCCCGCTGGCCGGCCGCATCACCGCGCTGGCCGACACCTTCGACGCACTCACCTCACGCCGCCCCTACAAGGAACCGTGGTCCATTGATGCCGCACTCGACTGGATCGCCAGCCAATCAGGCGAGGCCTTTGACCCGCTGCTGACGGAGCGTTTCATCGCCCTGCGCCCGGAGATCGAAACCGTGCGCCACTCTTTCAACGACTGATCATGGAAAGATCGAGCGACCCACAAGCCGGCGACGCCGCGGCAGATACGCCAGCCGCCGCCACTGCGATCAGCGCTCATGTCGAGGAGATCGAGCGGCTGCGCGGCCGCTTGCGCGCGACAGAACGTGAGCATGCCGAAGTGCAGGCGGCGCTGGCCGAGCTGCAACTGCGTCTGGAGAGCGAAGCCCCGCAGTGCAACCAGTTCCCCGCCGGTTGTTGCACTGTCGATGCTGACGGCCACCTCAGCTTCGTC
This sequence comes from Rhodocyclus tenuis, assembly GCF_014197755.1. Lineage (GTDB taxonomy): Bacteria > Pseudomonadota > Gammaproteobacteria > Burkholderiales > Rhodocyclaceae > Rhodocyclus > Rhodocyclus tenuis. The sequence goes on from NZ_JACIGE010000002.1 coordinate 18,229, forward strand.
AACCGCGCCGCGATGCAACTGCTCGGTCTGACCAGCGCCAAGCCGGGACAACGCAAATTCGCCAGCCTGTTCGGCAAGGAAGCCCAGACCGATCTGGCCGACTTTCTCGCCCGCGTTTTTGCCGGAGAAGCCGGCTGCAGCTGCGAGCTTGCCCTCGCCCCCAACCGCCGGCGCGAGCGGCGCGTCCTGCTGCTGCTTGGTCAGGCAGGCGGCGACATCCGGCAGTGCCATCTGGCGCTGCTCGACATCAGCCGGCGCAAGCGCACCGAGCAACGCGAGCAAGCACGCAGCAAGGTGCTGGAACTGCTGGCCAGCGACGCAGCCTTGCGCGAGATTCTCGAAGCGATCGTGCTTGGCGTCGAATCATCCGACGGTAACGCCCGGGCCAGCATCATGTTGCTCGACCGGCGCGGCGATCGTCTGTTCACCGGCGCCGCGCCGAATCTGCCCGACTTTTTCTGCGAGTCGATCAACGGCATGGACATCGGCATCGGCCAGGGCTGCTGTGGCACTGCGGCGTTCACCGGCAAGCGTGTCGTTGCCGAAAACATCGCGCTCCATCCCTACTGGCGCAACTGGAGCGAGGTCGCCGAACGCGCTGGGCTCGCCGCCTGCTGGTCGCAACCGATCCCCGGCGCATCGCGCAAGATCCTCGGTGCATTTGCCGTCTATTACCCGTACCCGCATCAGCCGACCAGCGACGATTTATGGAGCATCGAGGAAGCCGCGCGCCTGTCGAGCATTGCCATCGAGCGGCATCGTGACGCCGAGGCACTGCGCGCCAGCGAAGAACGCTGGAAATTCGCCATTGACGGTTCCGGCGACGCGCTTTTCGACTGGGATATCGGCAGCGGCTCGATCTTCCTCTCGCCGCGCTGGTACGACATGTTCGGCTACCCGCAGAACGCCTTCGGCGACGTGCTCGGCGAGTGGCGTCGACGCATCCACGCGGAAGACATCGAGGCGGTGATGGAATGCCTCGAACGCTGCCTTGATGGCAACATCGACAATTACGTCGCTGAATACCGCCTGCGCTGTCGCGACGGCAACTGGAAATGGACGCTGGCGCGCGGACTGGTGGTCAGCCGCCATAACGACGGCAGCGCGGCGCGCATGATCGGCACACAAAGCGACATCAGCGAACGCAAGCGCATGGAAGACGAGCTGCGCGAACTGGCGACCACCGACGTGCTCACCGGGCTGGCCAACCGGCGTCGCTTCATCGAGCGAATCAGCGAAGAACACGCCCGCCTGCAACGCGACGACGGACTGAAGGCCGCCGTGCTGATGCTCGACCTCGACCACTTCAAGAAGGTCAACGACCGCTTTGGTCACGCCGTCGGCGACGCCATGCTGGTGCACTTCACCGGCATCCTGCGCGGACAACTGCGTCGCTTCGATACGGCCGGCCGCCTCGGCGGCGAAGAATTCGCCGTGCTGCTGCCGGGAGCCAGCATCGCGGCCGCGCGCAGCTTTGCCTCGCGCCTGCGGCGTGCGGTCGAGAGCGCCCCGCTCGGCTACAAGGGACAGAATGTCGGCATGACGGTCAGCATCGGCCTGTCGAGCATCGACCCCGGCGATCCCGGCAGTGACACCTCGCTGCTGCGTGCCGACGCAGCGCTTTACGAGGCCAAATCGGCGGGGCGCAACCGCGTCGTCGTCGCCCGCAACGACGCCTGAGGCTGACGCGTGGCAGGCCCGGCGCCGGCAGCCGGGTTAGAATCGCGAGCATGACAACCACTGCCGCCGGCGCCCAGGCGCGCCCCATCCTGCTCGCGGACTACACGCCGCCCCCTTTCCTCGTTGATCAGGTCGCGCTCGATTTCGACTTCCAGCGCGATTATGTGCTGGTCAGCGCCACGCTCGCGCTGCGCCGCAATCCGCAGGCCGCCGCCGACGCACCGCTGGTACTCGACGGCGAAGACCTCGAAACGCTGTCGGTCGCCGTCGACGGCGTCGAGCTGGCGGCCGCGCAATACACGCTGACGGCAACGACGCTCACCTTGGCCGCCGACGCCGCAGTCGGCGAAACCTGTACGCTGCGCACGCAGGTGCGCATCCGCCCGGACGAGAACACCCGCCTGTCAGGCCTTTACCGCTCGGCCGACGGCTACTTCACGCAGTGCGAGGCGCAGGGCTTCCGCCGCATCAGCTGGTTCCCCGACCGCCCCGACGTGATGGCACGCTTCACCGTGACACTGCACGCCGAGCGCGAACGTCTGCCGGTGCTGCTCGCCAACGGCAATCCGGTCGGCAGCGGCGAAGAAGCGCCCGTTACGCCTGGCGGCCGAGCGCGCCACTGGGCGCGCTGGGAAGACCCGTTCCCGAAACCCTGCTACCTGTTCGCCATCGTCGCGGCGAAGCTTGACGTGCTGCGCGACGAATTCACCACCGGCTCGGGCCGCCGCGTGCAACTGGCGATCTACGTCGAACCCGGCAAGCTCGACCAGTGCGGCCACGCCATGGCCGCACTCAAGCAGGCGATGCGCTGGGACGAGCAACGCTTCGGCCTTGAATGCGACCTCGACCACTACATGATCGTCGCCGTCGGCGACTTCAACATGGGCGCGATGGAGAACAAGGGCCTCAACATCTTCAACACCAAGTACGTGCTCGCCCGCCCCGATCTCGCCACCGACCACGACTACGAAGGCATCGACCGCGTTGTCGCGCACGAATACTTCCACAACTGGACCGGCAACCGCGTCACCTGCCGCGACTGGTTCCAGCTGTCGCTGAAGGAAGGGCTCACTGTCTTCCGCGACCAGGAATTCGGCGCCGACGTGCACCAGCGCTCGGTCGCACGCATCCGCGAAGTGCGCACGCTGCGCGCCGCTCAGTTCCCCGAGGACGCCGGCCCGATGCGTCATCCGGTGCGCCCGTCGGCTTACGTCGAGATCAACAACTTCTACACGGCGACGGTGTACGAGAAGGGCGCCGAAGTCGTACGCATGATCCACACCCTGCTCGGCGAGGACGCCTTCCGCGCCGGCATGGACCTTTACTTCGCGCGCCACGATGGGCAGGCGGTGACCTGCGAGGATTTCGTTTCGGCGATGGCCGACGCGTCGAATGTCGACCTCGCGCAGTTCATGCGCTGGCACGAGCGCGCCGGCACGCCGCGCCTCGTCGCACGAGGCCAGCACGACCCGGCGACGCAGCGCTATACGCTGACGCTGACGCAGCTGCCGCCGGCGCCGGTCGCCGGCGCCAAGGCCGACGAAGACGCAGTGACGCCGCTGCACATCCCGGTCACGCTCGGCCTGCTCGGTGCCGACGGCGCCGACCTGCCGCTGCGCCTCGTCGGCGAAGATGCCGGCGCAGCTGCGCCGACGACGCGCACCTTGTCACTGACGGCGCCAACGCAGGAATTCATCTTCGAAAACATCGGCGCAACGCCGGCGCCCTCGCTGCTGCGCAATTTTTCCGCGCCGGTGCGTCTCGACCTGCCGGCGAGCGACGACGAACTCGCGCTGCGCATGGCGCACGACAGCGACGCCTTCAACCGCTGGGAAGCCGGTCAGCAACTTGCCAGCCGGCTGATTCTCGGCGCCGCAGCGCGTCTGGCGGCTACGCCAGACAACGCCGACACGAGTGCCATCGCCCGAGAAGCAGTTGCCAAGGACTGGCCCGCAAGCTTCGCCGCCGCTGCTGCGCGCATTCTCGACGCGGTGATCGACGGCCGCAGCGCCGACCCGGCGTTTGCCGCCGAAGCGCTGGCGCTGCCTTCGGAAGCGACACTGGCCGAAGAAATGGCCGTCGTCGATCCGGACGCGCTGTTCGCCGCGCGCATGGATCTGCGCCGTTTCCTTGGCACGCAGCTAAGTGAGCGCCTGCACACGCTGTACGCTTCGCTCGCACCGACCGGCGCCTATCAGCCGACTTCGGCCGACGCCGGCCGGCGCGCCTTGCGCCACCTCTGCCTCGACCTGATTGCCGCCGCCGACCCGGCCGCCGGCTGCGCGCTCGCCGCGCGCCAGTTCGCCGCCGCCGACAACATGAGCGACCAGTACGCGGCGTTGGTGCTGCTCGCTCACCACGGCGGTGCCGCCGCCGAACAGGCGCTCGCCGACTTCCACGCGCGCTGGCGGCACGAGGCGCTGGCGCTCGACAAGTGGCTGCTGGCGCAGGCGACCAGTCGCCGCCCGGACACGCTCGCGGTCGTTCGTCGCCTGCTCGCGCACGACGATTTCGACCTGCGCAATCCGAACAAGGTGTATGCGCTACTGCGTGGTTTCGGCGCCAACCATGTGCGCTTCCACGCCGCCGACGGCGCCGGCTACCGTTTCATGGCCGAACAGACGCTGGCGCTCGACGCGATCAACCCGCAGGTGGCGGCACGACTGGCGCGCTGCTTCGACCGCTGGCGGCGTTTCGACGCGGCTCGCCAGGCACAGGCGCGCGCCGCGCTGGCACGGCTGGCAGCCCACGCCGGACTGTCGCGCGACGTGGCCGAAATCGTCCAGCGCGCGCTCGCCTGAGCGGCAGACCGGGCCGGCGAACGTCGGCGCTCGCTTACGCGGGGGGCGGCGTCACGTCGCCGTCCACGTAAAGCCAGCGTCCGTCTTCGCAGACGAAGCGGCTCAACTCGTGCAGGCGATGCGTCTTGCCGCCGGCACGGCAGCGGGCGACGAACTCGACGCTCGCCGTTCCGGCTTCGCCCGGCGTGTGCCGCAGCACTTCAAGACCCAGCCACTTGGCCTGCGGCCCCTCGTCAAAACCGAGCGACTCGGGCCGCGTCGACGCATGCCAGGTGGCGAGAATGTAGTCGGGCAGGCGCAGCGCGTAGGCCGAATAGCGCGCGCGCATCAGCTTCTCGGCATCGGCTGCCGGCGCGCCGGCATGCAGTGGCGCGCAACAGTCGGCATAGGGCAGCGAGGAATAACAGGGGCAGAGCTTTTTCTTCTCTTTCATGATCAGGCTCGAGGCAGGAGGAAAGGCAGCGGGCGAACCGCCGCAAGGTAAGCGCGAGCGGCATGATAACGCCGCCGCTGCCCGGCGGGCACGGCGCTGCCCCTCTCACGGCAAGCGGCGGAAATCGATGGGGCGGCCAGACAGCTCAGCGCCGCCGACCGCCCCCTCTTCCCTGACGCCACTCCTCACTGACGCCCCACTGCCCCGCAGGGCAGTTTCCGCGCCTGCCCTGCTCAGGCCGCCTGCGCTGCCGCGCTCTGCCGGCCGACGCGACGCGCGGCACTGAGCAGCGCGCGGATCGACGCGGTGACGATATTGCTGTCGATGCCGACGCCGTAGCGGTCGCCACTGACGCCGCGAGCGCTCACTTCGACGAAGGCGCAGGCGCAGGCGTTGCCGCCCTCGACGCTGCTGCCGATCGAGCGCTCCTCGTAGCTGCGCACCTGCAGGTCGATGCCGATGGCGCGCAAGGCATGCACCGCCGCGTCGATCGGTCCGTTGCCTTCGCCGGTGAGACGCTGCGCCTTGCCATCGACGGCAAGGCCGAGGCGTATTCCCTGCGCGCCGGCATGATCGAAAAGCTGGTGCTCGACGTAGGCGAGCGCGGCGGCGTCGGCGAGGTAGGTTTCTGAAAACAGCTGCCAGATGTCGTCGGCGCTGACCTCGCCGCCGACACGGTCGGCGAGCGCCTGGACGACGCCGGAAAACTCGACCTGCAGGCGGCGCGGCAGGACGATGCCGTACTCGTTTTCGAGCAGCCAGGCAACGCCGCCCTTGCCCGACTGGCTGTTCACGCGGATCACCGAGTCGTAGCTGCGGCCAAGATCGGCCGGGTCGATCGGCAGGTAGGGAACGCTCCACAAACTGCCCGGCTGCTGCACCGAGAAACCCTTGCGGATGGCGTCTTGATGCGAACCGGAAAAGGCGGTGAACACGAGGTCGCCGACGTAGGGATGGCGCGGATGGATCGGCAACTGCGTGCACGACTCGACCGTGCGCGCGACGGCGTTGATGTCGGAAAAATCGAGGTTAGGGCTGATTCCCTGCGTATAGAGGTTGAGCGCCAGCGTCACCAGATCGACGTTGCCGGTACGCTCGCCGTTGCCGAACAGGCAGCCCTCGACGCGGTCGGCGCCGGCCATCAGGCCAAGTTCGGCGGCGGCGACGGCGGTGCCGCGGTCGTTGTGCGGATGCAGGCTCAGGATGATGCTGTCGCGTCGCGCCAGGTGGCGGTGCATCCATTCGATCTGGTCGGCGTAAACGTTCGGCGTCGTCACCTCGACCGTCGTCGGCAGGTTGAGGATCACCTTGTTGTCGGGCGTCGCCCCCCACGCTGCCGTCACCTGATCGCACACTTCGAGGGCGAAATCGAGTTCGGTGGCGGTGAAGGTTTCCGGGCTGTATTCGAGCACCCACTCGGTGTCCGGCTGCGCTTCGGCGAGTTCGCGAACGAGGCGGACCGAAGAGACGGCCATGTCGATCACTTCCTGCCGGCTCATGCCGAAGACGAACTCGCGGAACGGCTTCGACGTCGCGTTATAGACATGGACGATGGCGCGCCGCGCGCCGCGCAGGGATTCCATCGTCCGCCGGATGAGGTGTTCGCGCGCCTGCGTCAGCACCTCGATGGTGACATCGTCGGGAATATGGCGGCCTTCGATCAGGCCGCGCACGAAGTCGAAATCGGTCTGCGACGCCGACGGGAAAGCGACCTCGATCTCCTTGAAGCCGATCGCACAGAGCGAGTGAAAGAGACGCATCTTGCGCGTCGCATCCATCGGCTCGAACAAGGACTGGTTGCCGTCACGCAGGTCGGTGCTCATCCACATCGGCGCGCGGCAGATGACATTGTTCGGCCACTGGCGGTCGGCGAGGCGGACCGGCGGGAAGGCGTGGTACTTGGCGGCGGGCTGTTGCAACATGAGATCGGCTCCTGAAAGTGCGCGCCGGACGGGCGCGGTAGACAGGGCAAATGGTAGGCCGAAGCGGCCGGCAGGTGCTTGCGTTGTTGCGGCAAAAACGATCGAATTCGGCAGGATATTGCGCCTTAAATCTAAATATATAAAATACCTGCCAAGCAAAAGAAAACGGGGGCAATCGCGTGCAACTCGACCGCTACGACCGGCAGATCCTGCAGCTGCTGCAGGAAGACGGACGCATCAGCAACCAGGACCTTGCCGAACGCATCGGCCTGTCGCCCTCACCCTGCCTGCGCCGGGTACGCGCGCTCGAAGAGGCGGGAATTATCAGCGTCTATCGCGCCCAGCTCGACGCGCGCGCGCTCGGCCTGTCGCTGATGGCGCTGATCCACATCTCGATGGACCAGCACACGCCCGAGCGCTTCAATACCTTCGAAGCCGCCGTCGCCGCCATCCCCGAAGTGCTCGAATGCCTGCTGATCACCGGACAGGACGCCGACTACCAGCTGAAGGTCGTCGTCGCCGACATGGACGGCTTCCAGGAACTGCTGCTCAACCGCATCACGCGCATTCCCGGCGTCACCGGCGTACATTCGAGCTTCGTCCTGCGCCGGGTGGTCGACAAGAGCGCGCTGCCGCTCGACAGCGGACACGCAACAGCCAGCGCCGGTCTGCCGGCGACGCCGCTGCAGATCAGGCTACAGAACAAGGAACGGACAAGATGAGCAGCAGAGCAACACAACTCGCCACGGGCCTGCTGGCGCTCCTCTGCGCCGGCATCGCCGCGGCCGCGACGCCAGCGGCCAAGGACACGCCACCGGAACCCGCGCCGGGCAAAGCGGAAAGCCGTCAGGAAGCGAAAGCGCCGAGCGCGGCGGTCGAAATCGTCCACGCCGAGTTCGGCACTTTCGACGCCAGCGCGCCGGACGATCTGGTGTTCACGCCCGGCAACGTCGTTCCGCACCGCGAAGGCCAGCGCTACGGCTGGGTGATCGAGCTACGCGGTGGCAAACGCAGCGTCGCGGTGCGCGAGGAATACGTTCAGGGCGCTGTCGCCAAGCCGATCGAAGACCCGCTCAGCGACAGCCTCAGCATCCCGGTGGCGAAGCGCAACCAGGTCAGCCAGCGCCAGCTCGTTCCCGTCGATAACCTGATCTTCGGCGAATGGGCGATCGGCCCGAAGGAGCCCGCCGGCCACCGCCACCTGCGCGTCGTCATCGAAGAACAGGCGGCGATCGATTTCGAGTACGACGTGAGGTAAAGGTCGCAGCTATTCATCGCCACCACGCCGCCCGGCCTTGACGCGTGCGCGCCGTGACTTGCTCTCGAGACGCTTCTCGACCGAGCCGCGCGTCGGCCGCGTCGGCCGGCGTTTTTTCGGCAGCGTCGCCACACTGGCGACCAGATCGTTGAGCCGGTTGAGCGCTTCGGCGCGGTTCTGCTCGAGGCTGCGGAATTCCTGCGCCTTGATGATGACGATGCCGTCCTTGCTGATGCGCTGGTCACCGAGTTGCCGCAGGCGCTCTCGAACCGCTTCCGGCAACGAAGACGCCGCGATGTCGAAACGCAGATGCACGGCGTTCGACACCTTGTTGACGTTCTGCCCGCCCGCACCCTGCGCGCGGATCGCGCTGATCTCGACCTCGTCGAGGGATACGGAAAGACGGAAGCGCATGCGAAGTCCTGGCGGGTTGGCGAGTCGTGTCGATAGTGGTGAAACGGCAGTGGTATTGTAGCGCTCCGCCTCCGAAGCCCTTCGCCATGCATATCTGGGTCGATGCCGACGCCTGTCCGGTAGTCATCAAGGACATCCTCTTCCGCGCCGCCAAGCGCACGCAGCTGCCGCTGACGCTGGTCGCCAACCGCCTGCTGCGCGTACCGCCCTCACCGTGGATTCGCGCGCTGCAGGTGCCTTCGGGATTCGACGTCGCCGACCGGCACATCGCCGCCGAGGCGGCGGCCGGCGATCTGGTGATCACCGCCGATGTGCCGCTCGCCGCACAAGTGATCGCCAAGGGTGCGCGCGTACTCGATCCGCGCGGCGAACTGCTCGACGCCGGCAATATCCAGGAGCGGCTGACACTGCGCAACCTGATGGACGAGTTGCGCAGCGGCGGCACCGATACCGGCGGACCGGCGGCGTTTTCTGCCGCCGACGCACGCAATTTTGCCGGCCGTCTCGATACGATTCTGGCGAAACGACCGGCGGGCTGAAGCGCCCGACTCTGGCGCACCTGTCACCATGGCGCCGGGCGATGCAAGCATGCGGAGCGCTGAAAGACTGAGCGCCCCGCAGAGGATTACTTCGCCGCGGCAGCAGCAATGGCCTGCGCGCTGCCCTTCTTGATCAAACCCAGCGGCGCGCCGAGCGGCAGGATGACGCGGCCGAAGAAGCTGTTGAGGAAGACCGCGCCGGCGGCGTAAAAGCCAAGCAGCGAAATGCCGAGCTCCGACCACGCGGCCAGATCGCCGAACAGCGCCGGGTTGATACCGAACGACGCCAGCGCCAGCGACGGCAGCAGGACGTTGATCAGCAGCAGGATCGCGCCGAACACCTTGTTCGCCTCGAAAGCCGCGACCATGATGAACAGCGAGAAGATCGTGTAGCCGACACAGGCGACACCGAACTGGCGCGGGTCGGCCTTCGACATGTCGATCGCGCCGAACCAGCCGAGGCTGATCGCCCAGTGCATCGCCACGGCCATCCAGAACAGGCCGTAGGCACCGAGAACGATCGCGCCAAAGTAGTTGTTCTTCTTGAAGTCGATCGTCGACGCCCAGATCTGCGCCGCCGAACCAAGGAAGATCGCCCAGGGAACGATGAAGGTCACGCCGTTGGTCCAGTGCAACTTGGCTGAAGCGGCGACGAAAGTCACCATCGCCAGACCGAATACGCCGAGAGCGGTCGGGTCGGACATCACGATTCTTGTTTCTGTAGGCTGCGCTTGCTGCATGTCCATGCCATCCCTGTAGTCGTTGATTTTGTGCGGGGGAAGTCCCCGGGCGTCACCTGTACGCCGGGCGGCATTCTCCTTGGCATATGCCGGCAGAAGGCTGACATGGATCAATAGATTCACCGCCCGGCGCAACTTGTCGGGATATGGCGCCGGCACATCCGCTGCCAGCGAAAAATCCCGTTCGCGAACGCCCCTTTCCCGACGCTGTCGCATCCTTACGAATATGGCTTCGGAATGATCTACCGGCAGTGCCGGGGTGAGTACCGGCCATAACTCGTAGTCCTGCGCCCGCCGACAGGCCGGCACAGCAATCGAAACGGACCCGTGGAGACATCGCTATGCGTACGACCTCCCTTTTTGTATCACTCGCCGCAGTGGCAGCCGTCGCCGGCTGCGCCAGCGTTCCCGAACACCCCGCCGCCGAGGCAAAAGTGGCGCCAACCGCCGGCAACACGGCCAGCGGCGTAGTGCGCTTTTTCCCCGAAGACGGCAGGCTGCGCGTCACCGCCGATATCAGCGGCCTGACGCCCGGCGCACATGGTTTTCACGTACATGACAAGGGCGATTGCAGCGCGCCCGATGGCAGCAGCGCCGGCGGCCACTTCAACCCCGGCGGCAAAGCACACGGGCATCCCGATAGCACCGAGCACCACGCCGGCGATCTGCCGCAGTTGCTCGCTGACGCCGCCGGCGTGGCGCACCTGAGTGCCTACAGCAGCGTGCTTTCGGTCGGCGGCCTGAGCGGCGACGTTCTCGGCCGCAGCGTCGTCATCCATGCGGCGAATGACGACTTCAAGACGCAGCCAGCCGGCAACTCGGGCGCGCGCCTGGCGTGCGGGGTGATCGTCGCCAGATAAGAGCAAGAGCCCGCAAGCGCGCGTCAGCTGGCCGCTGGCATGGGCCGTCGCCGGCAGGAGACGGCGATGCCGCGCGCCCACCAGCGCAAGCGTGTGCTGGCGGTCAGGCTTCGCGGCCAGCCGCGCTGCCCGCGCGAACCTGCCACTGCGGTGCCGCAAACGCCTCGACGAGGAAGTCCACCAGCGCCCTGACCTTTACCGACAGGTGCTTGCGCGAGGGATAAACGGCGTAGATGCCGAGTTCCGGACCACAGCAGTCGGGCAGGACATCGACGAGGCGCCCATCGGCCAGATGTTTGCCGATGATGAAGTCTGGCTGCAACACCAGGCCCTGGTGCGCCAGCGCCGCGGCCAGGCAGGTATCGCCATTATTGGTGCGCAGGCGCGGATGCGTCAGCACTTCCTGTTCGCCCTGCGGCGTGCGGAAACGCCAGACGTCGCCTTCGGCGGCATACGAATAGCCGATCACCGCATGCGCGGCGAGGTCGGCGACCGATTGCGGCCGGCCATGACGCGCGAGGTACTCGGGGCTGGCGCAGACGAAGATGCGCGTACTGCCGAGCCGGCGGTAGATCAGGCTCGAATCGGCCAGGCGGCTGATGCGCACGACGAGGTCATAGCCCTCCTCGACGACGTCGACCAGCCGGTCGGCGAGCGTCACCTCGAGATCGACGTCCGGATAGCGTTCCATGAACGGCCCCCACAAGGGCGCCAGATGCAGGATGCCGAAGGAAAACGGCGCGTTGATGCGCAGCTTGCCGACCGGGTGACCAGTCACGGCACCGACCGCGCTGTCGGCCTCGGCCAGCTCGGCAAGAATCTGCTTGCAGCGCCCGTAATACGCGCGCCCGGCCTCGGTCAACGACTGGCGGCGCGTAGTGCGCTGCAGCAGGCGCGCACCCAGCCGTTCCTCGAGTTCGATCACGCTGCGCGACACCGCCGCCTTGGTCACGCGCAGCAGATCGGCAGCAGCGACAAAGCTGCCGGCCTCGACGACGGCGACAAAACTTTCCATTTCCTTGAAGCGATCCATGGCGACTATTGTCAATCATTCATTGACAGTTAATCAATGGAAAGACGATTTATCGCCGCCAATTAAATCAATAAAGTACGCCCATTGCCGCTGGCGCTGGATCGCCGGCAAAACGCAAAGGACGCATCATGAAGTTGCCCACGCTGTTCATTTCGCACGGTTCGCCGATGCTGGCGCTCGAACCGGGCCGCCTCGGCCCGCTGCTCGGCGAGCTTGGCCACCGGCTGCCGCTGCCGCGCGCCGTCCTCGTGCTCTCGCCACACTGGCTGAGCGCGCAGCGCGAAGTGCTGTCGAGTGCACAGCCGGCGACGGTGCATGACTTCGGCGGCTTTCCGCGCGCGCTGTACAGCCTGCAATACCCGGCGCCGGGCGCGCCGGATGTTGCCGCCGAAGTGATCGCGCAACTGGCGCGCGCCGGGCTGCCGGCGCAGGCGAACCCGAGGCAGGGTTTCGACCACGGCGCCTGGGTGCCACTGCGCCATCTGTATCCGCACGCCGACGTGCCGCTGCTGCAGCTGGCACAACCGAGCTGCCCGTCGCCGCTGGTGCTGCTTGAACTCGGCCGGGCGCTGGCGCCGTTGCGCGAGCGCGGCATCCTCATCATCGGCTCGGGCAGCCTGACGCACAACCTGCGCGAATGGCGCCAATCGACGAGCGACGAGCCCTACGCGCAGGCCTTCGCCGACTGGGTGTGGCAACGCACTGACGCTGGCGACCTCGGCGCGCTACTCGATTACCGCTGCCAGGCGCCGGAGGCGATCCGCGCGCACCCGACCGACGAACACCTGCTACCGCTCTATTTCGCGATCGGCGCCGCCGGCGACGACTGGCAGCACGCAACAAGACTCACCGCTGGCGTCAGCCACGGCGTGCTGTCGATGGACAGCTTCGTCTTCGGCGAACGGCTGGCGCTCGACGCCGCTGCCGAAACGTCGCCGACCAAGGAAGAAAGGAGTTTTCACTGATGAACCAACGCTACACACGCACCGCGATCTCGCTGCACTGGCTGATCGCGCTCGGTCTCGCCGGCGCCTTTGCCCTCGGTGTTTACATGCACGATCTGCCGCTGTCACCGACGAAGCTGCAGCTCTACTCCTGGCACAAATGGGCCGGCATCACGCTCTTGCTGCTGATCCTCGTGCGGCTGGCGTGGCGGCTGACGCACCCGGCACCGGCGCTGCCCGCGAGCATGGCGCCGGCACTGCGCCTGCTCACGCACGCGGCGCACGGACTGCTTTACCTGCTGATGATCGCAATCCCGCTCAGCGGCTGGCTGATGAGCTCGGCCAAGGGCTTCCAGACGGTGTGGTTCGGCGTGCTGCCGCTGCCCGATCTGCTCGGCAAGGACGCGGCGCTCGGCGATCTGCTCAAGAACGTGCACCAGACGCTCAACTTCACGCTGCTCTTCCTCGTTGTCGGCCACGCCGCCGCCGCATTCAAGCATCACTTCATCGACAAGGACGACATCCTGACGCGGATGCTGCCCGACCACTTAAGGAAAGCCTGACCATGAACAAGACACTTGTAGCCTTCGCCCTCGCCGCGGCGCTGCCGTTCGCCGCCCACGCGGCGGAATACCAGCAGATCCAGACCGACAAGAGCGCCATCAACTTCGTCTACAAGCAGATGGGCGTGAGCATGGACGGACACTTCCGCAAGTTTGCGGCGCAGCTCTCCTTCGACCCGGCCAAGCCCGCCGCCGCCAAGGCGATCCTCGACGTCGACCTGGCCAGCGTCGACGCTGGATCGAGCGATGCCGACCAGGAAATCGCCGGCAAGCAGTGGTTCAACACCAAGGCCTTCCCGACCGCGCATTTCGAGTCGGGCAGCGTCAAGGCGCTTGGCAACAACCGCTACGAGGTCGCCGGCAAGCTGACGATCAAAGGGCGCACGCAGGACATCGTCGCCCCCGCAACGTTCACACCGCAGGGCAATAGCGGCGTCTTCGACGGCAGCTTCACCCTCCGCCGCGGCGATTTCGCCATCGGCGAAGGCGGCTGGTCGGCTTTCGACATCGTCGCCAACGACATCCAGGTCAAGTTCCGCATTACCGCCAGCAGCACGGCCCGTAGCACTGCCACTTCCGGCAAGTAATCCCTTCCCCACCCCGACAGGAGCCACCCCATGAAAACCCTGAGCAAACTCGCCACCGCCCTTGCCCTTGGCAGCATCCTCGCCGCGCCGGCCTTCGCCGCGCCGGAAAGCTATGTCGTTGACGGCACGCACACCTTCCCGCGCTTCTCGTACAGCCACTTCGGCTACTCGACGCAGCTCTCGCGTTTCGACAGGACGACCGGCACCGTCGTCTTCGACAAGGCGGCGAAAACCGGCTCGGTCGACATCGTCATCGATACGCGCTCGGTCGATACCGGTTTCGGCACCTTCAACGAACACATCCAGGGCGAAGACTTCCTGGATACGGCCAAGTACCCGACCGCCACCTTCAAATCGACCAGGGTGCTCTTCGACGCCGACAAGCCGGTCGCGCTCGAAGGCAACCTGACGCTCAAAGGCGTGACCCGGCCGGTAACGCTGACGCTGACCTCGTTCCAGGCGATGCCGCACCCGATGCTGAAGAAGAACGCCATCGGCGCCAACGCCTTCACCGTAGTCAAACGCTCCGAGTTCAACGCCGGCAAGTACGCGCCCTACGTCGGCGACGAGGTGCGCATCGATATCGCTGTGGAAGCGATCGCGCAGTAAAGCTCTCGCCGCATGTAGCCTGCGCCCCGCATCCTGCGGGGCGCAGGCTACATGCGGCGAGGCTGTCGGCGAAAACTGCGCACAGCAGGAGCCGAAAGGTGGGCAGAGCCGGCGTTTTACCCCCGCCGATGCGCCAAAACAAATGCTATGTTCGCACCAACTATCAAGGCTCATGCCACGAGCCTCGCGAAGTGGAAACCACCTCTGCTCAGCGACCTAAGCGGAACTAACCCTCAACCTTGGGCGCCGACCGTGATTTCGGCGAGGTACGCCGGGCTTGCCGTTCCTCCAAGATGCGGCCGGTCAGCAAATCAATAACACTCTGCCCTGGCTCATACATGTTACTAACCGGCGACTGGCTACGACACTGCGCAAATACGCCGCGGGCGATGACGTCCGCAGGCGAGCGACCGTCATCCAACGTGATGATTTTCGCACTGACACACTTGCGATACGTGTCCCAAGCGGCATTCTTGGCTTCATCTGCGTCAATCTGTGCCTGCGCCCCCGCTAAATAAGCGCAAGTACCGCCCTGCATGGCGGCAGACAGATCCTGCGAAACCCCGCTGACTTGCAAAGACAGCAGGCCCCGACACCCTCCCGCGCTGTCCTGACAACGCGCAAGCGCGCGGAGCCAGCCGTAGGAGATGCTACTTAGCCGCTCACGACCCATATTGCACGCGTACTCGGCGAGCTGGATTCGCGAAACTAGGTTGGCATACTCCAGAAAATCGGCGTCAGTCATCCGGCACAAATACGCGGCTGATCCCTCCTTACAGCCACGACGCAGGAGTTCTTTCACCGCTTTAATCTTGGGGCCTTGATCAAACTGACACAATCGGGCCAGCAGTTTACCTTCTGAGCTGCTGGGCGTCGGAAACTGATTGGCCGCACGCGTGTCCTGCTCGCTCAACGGACTAGGCGGCTTGCTGCCCTGTTGCTGGGTGCGTGAAAGGTAGTCGATGGCTGTGCCACCGAGTTTGGCCATGACTGGATCATCCCAATTAGCGAACGAGCGCAGCGGTGAGACCATTTCCAGCCCACACTGGAGCCTACCTGTAGTGGTGGTTGTCCTTCCATAGCGGGAGATTCGCCAAGTTGCCTCCCACTCGCTTCCGTCATCCTTGACCTGACTGAGGCTGTCGGTATCGAAAGCAAAACCTGTGTCAATTTGCTGCCAGTTCTCAGCACTAGCTTGAATATTGAACAGCGCAAGGAGGCAGACAAGTAAGGTGCGCATACGGCATCAGGAAGAAATGATGCATGCATTGTACTGCACGGGCCGCCAGACATCGAAGCCAGCGCTGTTCCTCCATTTGGCTGCCAAGCCTTGATCGGTCAGCAGGAAATACAAACTGAGCCAAAAGCAAACCCCCGGTTCAACCGGGGGTTTGCTTTTGCCGCAGCAGCGGCGTGGAATTACTTGGCGGGAGTGGCAGGCGTCGCGGAAGTTGCGGCCGGCGTCTCGGTCTTGCCTTCATGCGCGGCCTTCTTCACATGCTTAGCTGGGTGATGCTTCTCGGTCTTGGCTTCGCCGGCCTCGTGCTTCGCGTCCTGCTTCGCTTCAGCCTTGGCCGGTTCGGCAACCTTCGGCGCCTCGACCTTCTTTTCAGCAGCCGCCGGCACCGGTGCGCTTACCTTGGCAGCGGGAGTTGCCGGCGTCGCCGGTGTGGCGGGCGTCGTGCCCTGCGCAAAAGAAACGGTGGCAAAACCAGCGGCAACAGCAAGAGCGATGACATTCTTCAGCATTTCGTTTCTCCTTGGGTTAATTCGTCTGGCTACCGGTGCCGGCAAAGTGCAGCACCTTGAGGCGAATAACGCGGGCCGGAGGAGAAGCGATGTCAGCGAGAATGTAAGCCTGTGTGCCGCGCCTTTGCCGAGATGTTGCTGCTTGTGAAAGCTGTAAATAACTTCGTTAAAGGCCCGCGCCAGCCGGCAAGTTAGTGATCTCCTGCCGGGCACGCCGGCGGCGCGCCAGTCTCCCGCCTTCAGCGCAGCGGCGACGGACTGCTGAAATGCGCCGCCAGCGCGGCGATCATCCAGGCGTGGTCGAGCACGCCGGCACTCTCGCGCAGACTGTGCATCGCCCACAGCGGCGAGCCGACGTCGACGCTGGCAATGCCCAGTTGCGCGGCGAGCAGCGGGCCGATGGTGCTGCCGCAACCGAGATTGCTGCGGTGCGAATACTGCTGGCAGGGAACGCCGGCCTGCTCGCACAGGCACATGAAATGCGCCGCCGTCTCGGCATTGGTGCTGTAGCGCTGGTTGGCGTTGCTCTTGATCGCCGGGCCGCCATTGACCAGCAGCTTGTGGCCGGGCTCGTAGGCGGCCGGGAAGTTCGGCTGGTAAGCGTGCGCCATGTCGGCGCTGATGAAGAAGCTGCGCGCCAGACAGCGCCGCCGGTCTTCGCTGTCCAGCCCGCACTGGTCGGCGATGCGCGCCAGCACGTCGGCGATGAAACTGCCGCCGGCGCCGGTAGCGCTTTCGCTGCCGACCTCCTCGTGGTCGAAGAAAGCCGCGATGGTGGTGCCCTCAGCGACGCCGGTCGCCAGCAGCGCGGCCAGCGCGGCGTGGCAGGACGCAAGATTGTCGAGCCGGCTGGCGGCGATGAATTCCTCTTCGGCACCCCAGAAAGCGCCTTTCTGCACGTCGTAGGCGGCCAGTTCCCAGCTCAGCAGATCGCTCGCCTCGGCGTGCAAGGCACCGGCCAGCAGGCTGCGCAGTTGCGCGCCAGCCTCTTCGGCAGACGCCGCAGCGCCCGCCATGCCGAGGATCAGCGGCAGTTCGCTCTGCTTGTCGAGCTTCAGCCCCTTTTCGTTGACCTCGCGGTTCATGTGGATGGCGAGGTTGGGCAGACGCAGCAGCGGCCGCTCGCAGCGCAGCAGGCGCGTTTCCACGCCCGACCCGCTACGCAGCACGACGCGGCCGGCCAGACTCAGATCGCGGTCGGTGAAGGTGGCGAGGATCGGCCCGCCATAGACTTCGACCGCCAGCCGCAGCAGACCGTCGCTGGCCTGCGCAGCGTTCGGCTTGAGCCGCAGGCCCGGCGAATCGGTATGCGCGCCGACGATGCGCAGCCCCGCTTCCGCCAGCGGCTGACTGCCAAGCACGAAGGCGATGATCGACGCACCGCCCCGCACCACGTAATAGCGGCCCCCTGCGGCCAGTTGCCAGCGGTCTGCCTCGATCAGTCGCGAGAAACCGTTGGCGCGCAGGCGCTCCTCGCAGCTGGCGACGGCGTGCCACGGACTCGGGCTGGCGTCGATGAAGGCGATCAGTTCCTCGGCGGCGGTGCGGGCTTGCTGAAGCGTGCTGGACATGGCGGGCGGTTGGAGTGGCGGACCAGACGAAGCATACAAGAGGACGTCGGCGATTGCTCCTGAACCAGCCGCCGACACGGCCGGCGCCTCAATGCGCGGCAAATGCCGTCGCTTCGTCCAAGCACAAAAGGATTTGCCCCCGCCAACGGCAACGCACGCGGCCTGCCGCGCGCCCAACTATCGGGCTACCGGCGTCAGCCCGACCTTCTGCAAGCTGGCGTAGATGCCGGCGGCCATCTGCTGGTAGCCGAGTGCGTTGGGATGAATCCGGTCGGCGCAAAGCTCGGGACGAGCGAGGATGTCGGCGAAAACGCCGGGAATCAGCGGTACCAGCTCTTCCTCGGAGAGTTCCTGATAGATCGGCGCATCGGATAGCCGGCTGGTAACGACACCGAGCACCGACAGTTCCGGCACAGCGACCAGCGCGACGGGAATGCTCGCCTGATTGGCGGCGTGAATCATGCGCCGGATGTCTTCCTTGACGGCCTTCGGCGAGCGCCGGCGCAGAAAGTCGTTGCCGCCGATCTCGATGATCAGCAGCGCCGGATTGTGCCGCTTGAGCAGCGGCCGCAAGCGTTCGCGCGCGGCTTCGGCGGTATCGCCGGGAACGCCGGCATTGACGACCTTCCAGCCGGTCTGCAGCGCGAGCAGCGTCGGCCAGTCCTCGCCGGGCGCGGCTCCGGTGCCGAAAGTGACGCTGTCACCGAAGGCCAGCACCGTCTTGCCGGGCGCGACGGGAGGGAAGCGGATCTCCTTGCCGCAGCCACCAAGCAGTACCACCAGCGCCAGAGCGCCGAGAAAGTCGCGGCGTTTCATCGCCTTCCACCGTCGATCAGGAAAGCACGCGATGCGCGCTGCCGGAATGCGCTCAAGACCTGCCTGCGCCGGCAAGCGGCGGCGGTCATGGCGACATTTTCCCGGCAAATGAAGCTGCCCGGAACGCTGCGCGACTGCGGAGAATCTGCCATGGCGGGAAGAAACAAAACTGTCCGAAACGCTTATTTCGATGATGATAGCAAATATGCAAACGGCTCAAGTACACCGCTGCGCAGCTCATGCAGAAGCCGGAAAAAGCGCCTGCCCGAGCCACCGCTTGCATATCTTTGCAGCCCGAAGGGCCGGCATTTTCGCGACCGGACAGGAGCCTGTCGGACAGGCGGCGGGCGGAATCCGCCAGCCGCTCCCGCAGGCAAAACCGCGACAGCGATCAGAACGCGCCGCCGCCGAGCACCTTGTACAGCGTGACCTGATTGGCCAGCGACGACTGACGGACGCTGATCAGGTTCTGCTGCGCCGCGTACTGCGCACGCTGCGAGTCGAGCACCACCAGATAGCTGTCCACGCCGCTGTCGAAGCGCGCACGCGACAGGCGATAGCTGGCGCTGCTCGCCTCGACCAGCGCCAGCTGCGCCGCCAGCTGCTCGTTCAGCGGCGCGAGCTGGACCAGTGCGTCGGCCACTTCGCGAAAAGCCGTCTGGACGGTCTTTTCGTACTGCGCAAGGCTGATCTGTTCATCGACCCTGGCCACCGCCAGATTGGCGCTCAAGCGGCCGGCATTGAAGATCGGCAGATTGATTTTCGGGACAAAACTCCAGCTGCCCGAGCCGGCGGCGAACAGCTCCGACAGCTGGTTGCTGGCGTTGCCACCGCTCGCCGTCAGCGTGATGCTCGGGAAGAAAGCGGCGCGCGCCGCGCCGATATTGGCATTGGCCGCCTGCAGCAGGCGCTCGGCCTGCAGCACGTCGGGGCGCTGCTGCAACAGCGCCGAGGGGATACCCGCCGGAATCGGCGCCAGCGCCGAGATGCTGCCGAGCGAGCGGTTCCGCAACAGCTGCGGCGGAATGTCGTTGCCAACGAGCGGGAGCAGCGCGTTGCGGTCGAGCGCAAGCTGCGCCGTGTAGCGCGCGACGTCGGCGCGCGCCGACTCGACGCTGGTCTGCGCCTGGCGCAGATCGAGTTCGGAAGCCGCGCCGAGTTCGAAACGCCGCTGGCTCATCTGATACGACTCGCTCTGGCTGCGCAGCGTGTCCTCGGCCAGCAGCAGGTGCTCGCTGTCGGCGGCCAGCGTCAGCCAGGCGTTCGCCACCTCGGCGACGAGACTGATCTGCGCGCTGCGCCGCGCTTCCTCGGTGGCGAGGAACTGGTAGAGCGCCTGCTCCTTGAGGCTGCTGATGCGGCCGAAGAAGTCGAGTTCATACGCGGCAAAACCGAGCCCGGCGCTGTACTGCTGCGTCACCGCCACCTTGCCGGTCGCCGACAGACTCGCCGGCGTGCGCTGGTTGCTGCCGCTGACCGAGGCGTTGATGCTCGGGAACAGATCGGCGCGCTGGATCTGGTACTGCGCGCGCGCCTTCTCGATGTTGAGCCCGGTGACGCGCAGGTCGCGGTTGTTGGCCAGCGCCAGCGCAATCAACTGACGCAGCCCGGGATCGGTGAAGAAACTCTCCCAGCCGATCGCGGCGGCCGCTGGCGATCCGGCCGGCTGCACTGCCGCAGCGGCGGCGCCTTCGGCCGGCACCACAGTGCCGCTTGCGGCGGCATTCTCCGGAGCTTCCGGCCACTGCTGCGAAATCGGCGCGGCCGGCGTGGCGTAGTCGGGGACGAGCATCGCGCAGCCGGAACTGAACATGGCAACGAGCAGGCTGGCTATCAGTGTTCTATGCATCTCAGTTTTCCTTGTGCGCATCGCCGCTGGCCGGGGCGGGCATCGGTGCCGGCTGTTCCCCCTTGTTCCTGAACAGTTGCCGCACGCTGACGAAGAACAGCGGCACGAACAGCACGGCAAGCAGCGTCGCGCTCAGCATGCCGCCGATGACGCCGGTGCCGATCGCGTTCTGCGCTGCCGAGCCGGCGCCATTGGCCAGCGCCAGCGGCAGCACGCCGAAGATGAAGGCGAGCGAAGTCATGATGATCGGGCGCAGACGCAGGCGGATCGCCTCGATGCTGGCCTCGACGACGCCCATTCCCTGCTCCATCAGGTCCTTGGCGAATTCGACGATGAGGATCGCGTTCTTTGCCGAGAGACCGATCGTCATCAGCAGACCGACCTGGAAGTACACGTCGTTGGACAGCCCGCGCAGCGTCGTTGCCAGCAGCGCGCCGACAACGCCGAGCGGCACCACCAGCATCACCGCGAACGGGATTGACCAGCTCTCGTACAGAGCGGCGAGACAGAGGAAGACGACCAGCAGCGAGATCGCATACAGCGCCGGCGCCTGCGAGCCCGACATGCGCTCCTGGTAGGAGAGGCCGGTCCACTCGAAACCGATTCCGGGCGGCAGCTTCGCCGCCATCGTCTCCATTTCGCGCATCGCGTCACCGCTGCTCAGGCCCGGCGCCGCCTGACCGAGAATCTCGGCCGACGCCAGCCCGTTGTAACGCTCAAGCCGCGGCGAGCCGTAGGTCCAGTGGGCAGTGGCAAATGACGAGAAGGGAACCATCTCGCCGGCGCTGTTGCGCACGTACCACTTGTTGAGGTCTTCCGGATTCATCCGCGAACTCGCGTCGCCCTGCACGAAAACGCGCTTGACGCGCCCCTTGTTGATGAAGTCGTTCACGTAGGAACTGCCCCAGGCAGTGGTCAGCACATTGTTGATGTCGGCCTGCTCGAGTCCGAGCGCACCGGCCTTGGCCTGATCGACGTCGATCCGGTATTCGGGCCGATCCTCCTGACCATTGGGGCGCACGCCGACCAGCGCCGGATTTTGCGCGGCCATGCCGAGCAACTGGTTGCGCGCATTCATCAGCGCCTCGTGACCGAGGCCGGCGCGATCCTGCAGCTGGAAGTCGAAGCCGCTGGCGTTGCCGAGTTCGACCACCGCCGGCGGCGCGAAGGCAAAGGCCAGCGCGTCGCGGAAGCTGGCGAAGTAGGCCATCGCCTTGCCGGCTACCGCTGCCGCTTTCAGGTCCGGCTGCTTGCGCTCGCTCCAGTCCTTGAGGTTGATGAAGGCAAGACCGGTGCTCTGACCGCTGCCGCTGAAGCTGAAACCGGTGACGGTGAAGATCGAATCGACCGCATCCTTCTGCTCCTCGAGAAAATGGTGCTCGACGCGCTGCATGACCGCAAGCGTGCGCTCGGCAGTCGCCCCTGCCGGCAGCGCCACCTCGGCCATCAGGAAGCCCTGATCCTCGTCGGGCAGGAAAGCCGTCGGCAGGCGGGCAAAGAGCAGCCCCATACCGACCACGATCAGGCCGTAGATCAGCAGGTAGCGCTTGCTGCCGGCGAGGATGCGGCCAACCGCCGACTGGCTGACGCTGTTGGTGCGGTCGAAGACGCGATTGAACCAGGCGAAGAAGCCGCCGAACATGCCGCCCTCGCCCGCCGTATGCCCCTTGTCGACCGGCTTGAGCAGCGTTGCGCACAGCGCCGGCGTCAGGATCAAGGCGACGACCACCGACAGCAGCATCGATGAAACGATGGTGATCGAGAACTGGCGGTAGATGACGCCGGTCGAGCCGCCGAAGAAAGCCATCGGCACGAACACCGCCGACAGCACCAGCGCGATGCCGATCAAGGCGCCGGTGATCTGGCTCATCGACTTCCTCGTTGCCTCCTTCGGCGACAGCCCTTCCTCGCTCATCAAGCGCTCGACGTTCTCGACGACGACGATCGCGTCGTCGACCAGCAGGCCGATCGCCAACACCATGCCGAACATGGTCAGCGTGTTGATCGAGTAGCCGGCAACGGCAAGGATGCCGAAGGTGCCGAGCAGGACGACGGGAACGGCGATGGTCGGAATCAGCGTTGCACGGAAGTTCTGCAGGAACAGGTACATCACCAGGAAAACGAGGACGATCGCCTCGAGCAGCGTCTTCACCACTTCTTCGATCGAGATCTTGACGAAGGGCGTCGTGTCGTAGGCGAGCACCGACTTCATGCTCGGCGGATAGAATTTCTCCAGCTCGGCAAGCCTGGCCTTGACCGCACCGGCGACCTCGAGCGCGTTGGCGCCGGTGGCGAGCTTGACCGCGAGGCCGGCGGCCGGCCTGCCGTTGTAGCGCGAAATGTCGTCGTAGTATTCGGCGCCGATTTCGATTCGCGCGACGTCGCGCAACCTGACCGTCGCGCCGTTGCTCGTCGTACGCAGGAAGATTTCGCCGAATTGCTCGGGCGTCTGCAGCCGCGTCTGCGCGGTGATCGTCGCGTTGAGCTGCTGTCCGCGCACCGTCGGCACGCCGCCCAATTGCCCGGCCGACACCTGTGCGTTCTGCGCGGTGATCGCCGCGCTGACGTCAGCCGGCGTCAGGCGGAAGTTCTGCAGCTTGGCCGGGTCGAGCCAGATGCGCATCGCATACTGGCTGCCGAACAGCTGCGTTTCGCCGACACCATTGACGCGCGCGATCTGGTCCTGCACGTTGGCGGCGACGTAGTCGTTCAGGTCGATGTCGCTGAGGCTGCCGTCCTCGGAGACGAAACCGATCACCATCAGGAAGTTGGTCGACGATTTGGTTACCTGCACGCCGAGCTTCTGCACCTCCTGCGGCAGGACCGGTGTCGCCAGCGCCAGCTTGTTCTGCACCTGCACCTGCGCGACGTCCGGGTCGGTACCGGCGGCGAAAGTCAGGTTGATGGTGGTGACCCCCGACGATTCGCTGGTCGACGACATGTAGACGAGGTGGTCGATCCCCTTCATCTTCTGCTCGATCACCTTGGTCACGGTGTTTTCGAGCGTCGCGGCTGAGGCGCCGGGATAGTTGGCGGTGATCGAGATCGCCGGCGGCGCGATCAGCGGATACTGGGCGACCGGCAGCGAGCGGATCGAGAGCACGCCGGCGAGCATGATCACGATCGCGATCACCCAGGCAAAAATCGGCCGGTCGATGAAGAAGCGGGACATGGGCTGTTTCCTCAGCGCTGCACGGCGGCCGCCGGCGCTGCCGGGGCGTTCGTGTCGCTACCGGCCAGCGGAACGGCTTTCACCGGCATTCCCGGCGCGATCTTTTGCAGGCCGTCGACGATCAGCTTGTCGCCGGCCTTGAGTCCATCGCTGACAAGCCACTTGTCACCGACCACGCGGCGCGTCGTCAGCATGCGCTGCTCGACCTTGCCCTCGGCATCGAGCACCAGCGCTGTCGGATTGCCCTTGGTATCGCGGCTCACCGCACGCTGCGGCGCGAGGATCGCCTGCTCGTCGACGCCCTCTTCGAGCACCGCGCGCACGTACATCCCCGGCAGCAGATCGCCGTGAGGATTGGGGAAGACCGCGCGCAGCGTGATCGTGCCGGTGCCCTTGTCGACGGTCACGTCGGAGAACTGCAGCTTGCCGCTCTGCGCATAGGTGCTGCCGTCTTCGAGCAGCAAGCTGACTGCCGCCTGCGTGTCGCCCGAGCGCTTCAATCGGCCGGCGGCGAAATCCTGCTTCAGGCGCAGCAGATCGGCGCTCGATTGCGTCACATCGACATAGATCGGATCGAGCTGCTGCACCGTCGCCAGCGCCGTTTCCTGGCTCGCCGTGACCAGCGCGCCCGGCGTTACCGTCGAGCGACCGATGCGTCCGGCGATTGGCGAAGCGACGCGGGTGTAGGCGAGATTGACGCGCGCCGTTTCCAGCGCCGCCCTGGCCATCGCCACATCGGCCTGTCCCTGTTTCAGCGCCGCCTGGCTGTCGTCGTAATCCTGCTTGCTCACCGCCTTGATGGCGACGAGTTCTTCGTAGCGCGCCGCCTTGTTGCGCGTCGTCTCGAGATTGGCTTCGGCCTTCGCCAAGCTGGCCTTGGCGCTGTCGTAGCTGGCCTGATAGGTGGTCGCGGCGATCTGGTAGAGCGGCTGCCCGGCCTTGACGTTGGCGCCTTCGGTGAACAGCCGTTGTTCGATGATGCCACCGACCTGCGGCCGCACTTCGGCGACCAGATAGGGGACGGTACGCCCCGGAAGCTCGGTGCTCAGCGCCAGCGACTCGGGGCGGATTTCAAGCACGCCAACCTCGGGCGCGGCCATCGCCGCGTCCGGCGCGGCGGCGTCGTGCTGGCTGCAGGCACTTAACAGGGTGCTACCGAGAAACAGCAGCGTAATGGCGGACGACAAGCTTCCATTGAGCTTGAACTTCATGACAGGCCTTTCTTTCCGGGAAAGCAGCACGCAACGCTCGGTGCTTGAAACCTTCGACAGAGACTCGACAATTTGGCCGGATAGGGCAAGAACACCGACAAAGAGTTCTCGAAGACCGCACCAAAATGAACGTTCATTCTAGATAGAACGTTCATTCTAGGCTATGCTCTCGTCAGTTGGCAACACCTCGCGCAATGCCGTCGGAGAAAAGTGATGACCCAGACACCGGATACCCACCACGAACAGTCGCGTGCAGCAGTGCGCAGGGCGCAGGTCCTGAAAGCCGCGACCGAGTGCTTCCGGCTGCACGGTTTTCACAGCACCAGCATCGTCCAGATATCGAAGGCGGCCGGCATGAGCGTCGGCCACATCTATCACTACTTCGCAAACAAGGAAGCGATCATCGCCGGCATCGTCGAGCAGGATCTGCAGCAGGTGCTGATGTTTTGCGAACGCATCCGCAAGAACAGTGCCGGTGGCGACCTGATTGAGGCGATGGTCGATGACCTCAGGCACTTCAAGCAGGATATGCAGGAACAGGACATTCCGCTGACGCTTGAGGTCGTTGCCGAAGCCGCGCGCAACCCGGCGGTCGCCGCAATCGTTCAGGCAGCAGACCAGACCGTGCAGCTACGCTTCCGCGAACTGCTCGCCGAAGCGATGCAACTGCGCGGCCTGGAGATCGATGAAAAAGAGTGCGTCGGCACCCTCGAAGCGCTGTCGGCACTGTTCGACGGCCTTGCCATGCGGCTGGTGCGCAACCCGCAACTGGACCCGGAAACCTGCGTGCCCGCCCTGCGCAGTCTGCTCGCTCACGCGCTCGAAGAACTGGCAACGAAGGCGCGCCGCAAATCGTCAGCGCATTGAACGCCCTCGCCGACACCTGCCCGCGGGCTAGCCGACGCGCCGCTTGCCGGTGGCGCCGAAAGTGCCCAGACGCGAACGTTGCAGGGCGATGAATTCGAACAGCCCGCCGAGTAGTGCGGCGGCGAGCGCCACCAGCGGATGCGAAACGGCCCTGACGATGAGATGACTCATGGGAACCCCCTGCCGCGGCGATGGTGCAAAAGGACTGACGGGCCGGAAGTCCGGCGCGAATGACGGCAAGCCCGCAACAAGCCGACATGGTCGGCCACCATCGGCACCGCTGACACCCCAGCCTCCAGCCAGTGTTGCATCGTAGTTGGGCAAGGTTACGCCAGCGTTTCAGTGATGCGACAGCGCGGACCGGCGGCACTGTAATAAAGCCGAAGCCTCGCCGGGAGTATGCTTGCCCGACTTATTCCGGCGTAATGCTCGTGACTCCCTCCCCCAATCGCGAACTGCCCGAATTGGCCGAACTCGAACGCATCATCGAGGAGGGCGCGGGCCTCTTCACCGCGCGGACGGTGTGCGAGGTGAGCGTCGACCAGCGGCGCTTTCCCGTCTACGCGGTAACGCTCGGCAACCCCGACCCGACGCTGCCGGCGGTCGGCTACTTCGGCGGTTTTCACGGGCTCGAGCGCATCGGCAGCGAAGTGGTCCTCGTCTACATGCGCAGCCTACTCGCACGCCTGCGCTGGGACAGCCTGCTGCACCGCGAACTCGAAACGCTGCGTCTGGTGTTCATGCCGCTGGTCAACCCGGGTGGCATGTGGCGCGGCACGCGCGCCAACCCGAGCGGCGTCGACCTGATGCGCAACGCGCCGGTCGATGCCAGAGAGCCGGTACCGTTCATGGTCGGCGGCCAGCGCATCAGCGGCGGCCTGCCCTGGTATCGCGGTCCACTCAACGCGCCGATGGAGATCGAGAGTCAGGCGGTGTGCAACGTTGTCGCCGAGGAGATGTTGCCGCGGCCGTTCAGCCTGGCTGTCGACTGTCACTCGGGATTCGGCGTCCTCGACCGCATCTGGTTTCCCTACGCGCATACCGCGGCGCCGATCGAGCAGCTGGCCGAGGTGCATGCGCTGAAGTCGATCTTTGACGAGACCTACGCGCACCACAGCTACGTCTTCGAGCCGCAGAGCCGCCAGTACCTGACACACGGCGACGTCTGGGACCACCTCTACCAGCAGGCCAGTGCGCAAGCCGGGCCGGGGCAACGCATCTTCCTGCCGCTGACGCTGGAAATGGGGTCGTGGCTGTGGATCAAGAAGAATCCGCGGCAGCTCTTCTCGCGCCACGGCATCTTCAACCCGCTGATCGCGCATCGCCAGCAGCGCGTACTCCGCCGCCACCTCTCCTGGCTCGATTTCCTCGCGCGCTCGGCCAACGCCTACCAGCGCTGGCTGCCGAGCGGCGATGCGCTGGCCGAGCACCGCGCAATGGCATTGAAACTCTGGTACCGAAGGACGCCGGCATGAGCCGCTGGATCTTCCTGCGCGGGCTGACGCGCGAGAGCCGGCACTGGGGCGATTTTCCCGCGCGCTTCCGCCGCGAGCTTGCCGATGCCGAAATCACGCTGCTCGATCTGCCCGGCAACGGCGAGTTCAACGACCGGCAAAGCCCGGCCAGCGTCGCCGCGATGGCCGAGGCGTGCCGGAACGAACTGCTGGCGCGCGGCGTCGCGCCGCCCTACCAGCTGCTGGCGATGTCGCTCGGCGCGATGGTGGCCGTGGCCTGGGCCGACAAGTATCCGGGCGAGTTGCGCGGCTGCGTGCTGATCAACACCAGCATGCGCCCGTTCAATCCCTTCTGGCAGCGCCTGCAGCCGCGCAACTACCCGACATTGCTCGGCTTTCTGCTGCCCGGCCGCAGCGCCCGTGCGCGCGAAGAAGCCATCCTGCGCCTGACCAGCCGGCTCGCCGGCATCGACCAAGGCGTTGCCAACAACGCCACCGAGCCGACGCGCGCACAGATCGTCGAGGAATGGACCGACTGGCATCTGCAGCGGCCCGTTTCCGGCGCCAACACACTGCGTCAGCTGTGGGCCGCCAGCCGTTTCCGCGCGCCAGAGCAAAAGCCGCCGGTGCCAATGCTGGTGCTAGCCGGCGCCGCCGATCAACTCGTCGATCCCCAATGTTCGCGGCAGCTGGCGCGCCACTGGCAGACCGCCTTTGCCGAACACCCGAGCGCCGGTCACGACCTGCCACTCGACGCCGGCGCCTGGGTCAGCGCGCAGGTGAGCGACTGGATACTGTGGGCACGAAGCTGAACACTCAGGCAGCCGAGACGCCTAATCAGCCTTTCCCGCTCACCTGCACGAGCAGCAGCATCAGCTCCCGGCGCAAAGCGGCGCGCCGTTCGCCGGGCGGCGTCGCTTCGATCTCCTGGCGCAAGGCGCTGATCTCCTTGCGCAGCAATATCTCGCGCGGCGTGAAGCCGGCGTTTTTCAACACGCGATTGACCATGCGCTGCTCGGGACTGACGAGCAGATCGTCGTCGAGGTCGAGCGGTCTGCCGCTGCCGGGCAGGTTGTCGAGATCACCTTGCTCGACGGCATCGGCGATGCGCCGCTCGGCGAGGATGTCGAAGATGGTGGCCATGCACCAAGGCTAGCACGCGCGCTGCGTCGCTTCCGCCACCCGCGCCGCGCGCACCGCCCGCCTCCTTGGCGGCGGTAGCCGCTCAAGCCACATCGAACATCTCGCCGGTGGCAAAGAAGCTGCCGCCAGCGACGTAATGCAGCGTGCGCAGACTGTCGTCCGGGAAGCTCCAGCGCCCTTTGCGGAAAACACGCGGGTCGGCCCAGGCGGCGAGCACTTCGCCGATGAGCAGATCGTAGCGCTGCTGGTTGTGCGCTTCGGGAATGAGCCGGCATTCGAGCCAGCCGACGCAGCCCTCGATCAGCGGCGCGGCGACGCGGCTTGCCGGCGCCGTGCGCACGCCGAAGGCGGCGAACTTGTCGAGCTCGCGACCGGAGTTCGAGCCGACGGCGAGTACCTGTTCGGCGATCGCCCGCGCCGGAACGTTGAGCACGAACTCGCCGCTGGCTTCGATCAGTTCGCGCGTCAGCGTCTGCCGGTCGATGACGACGACCACCTTCGCCGGATCGAGATCGAGCGGCATCGCCCACGAAGCCGCCATCACGTTCGTCCGCCCGGCATGCGCGCTCGAAACCAGCGTCACCGGGCCATGATTGAGCAGCAGGTAGGATTTCTTGAGATCGACTGCCTCGACGCTGTTCACTTGCCATCTCCTTTTCGGTTTGCCGGGTTCGGTGCAGCACTGGCGATATCCCCCCCGGGAGGATATGATAGTCGAACCATGACGACCAAT
This sequence comes from Rhodocyclus tenuis, assembly GCF_014197755.1. Taxonomy (GTDB): domain Bacteria; phylum Pseudomonadota; class Gammaproteobacteria; order Burkholderiales; family Rhodocyclaceae; genus Rhodocyclus; species Rhodocyclus tenuis. The sequence goes on from NZ_JACIGE010000002.1 coordinate 47,177, forward strand.
GCCACCCACCCGGACGTGCTCAAGCGGCTGAAACGCGCGCAAGGCCATCTGAAAAGCATCATCACGATGCTTGAGGAAGAGCGCGGCTGCCTTGAGATCGCACAGCAACTGCTGGCGGTGGAAAAGGCCATCGCCAACGCCAAGAAGGCGCTGGTCCACGACCATATCGACCATTGCCTTGAACGCTCGGTGAAGGAAGGCGCACTGTCGGCCGACGACACCGTCCGCGAGTTCAGGGAACTGACGAAGTACCTTTAGCGCACAGACAGGCGAAACCGTCATGGCTCATCTTCACACGGCAGATCATTCGCACACCTGCAACCACGCCGGGCATGGACATGTTCACGGCGCCGGAGCGAGCGGTTCCGGCAGCGCTTTCTTCATCGCCGTCTTTCTCAATACGGCTTTCGTCGTCGCCGAGTTTGCCTTCGGTTTCATCGCCAACTCGACGGCGCTGATAGCCGACGCCGGACACAATCTTTCCGACGTGTTCGGCCTGCTGCTGGCCTGGGGCGCGGCGATCCTCGCCCGCCGCGCGCCGGCAGGACGGTTCACTTACGGCCTGCGCGGCACCTCGATCCTCGCTTCGCTGGCCAACGCCATGTTCCTGCTGGTCGCCTGCGGCGGCATCGCCTGGGAGGCCGTGCAGCGCTTCAGCCAGGCGCCGGTGGTCAACGGGCTGACGGTGACGCTGGTGGCGGGCGTGGGGATCGCGATCAACGGCATTTCGGCCTGGCTGTTCGTCAAGGGCAGCAAGGGCGACCTGAACATCCGCGGCGCCTATCTGCACATGCTCGCCGACGCCGCCGTCTCGTTGGGCGTCGTCGTCGCCGGTGTGGCGATGATGTTCACCGGCTGGCACTGGCTCGACCCGGTGGTCAGCCTGGTCATCGTCGCCGTGATCGTCGCCGGCACCTGGGGCTTGCTGCGCGAGTCGGTGCATCTGGTGCTCGACGCCGTGCCGGCGGACATCGACGCGCAGGCAGTCGACGCCTGCCTGCGCCAGCTCCCCGGCGTCAGCGACGTGCACGATCTGCACATCTGGGCGATGAGTACCACCGAGAATGCGCTGACCGCGCACCTGGTCATTGCCGACGACCACCCCGGCGACGCCTTCATCGACGAGGTGACGGCAAACCTGCGCATGCGCTTCGGCATACAGCACAGCACACTGCAGATCGAACGGGGGACGACGGCGCATCGCTGTTGTCTGGCGCCCTGAGTGCGGCCAGACGCGCAAGCAATAAGCCGGGCTCAAGCTAAGTCACTGCTAATTCTGGCGTTTCAAAAAAACGTTCATCCAGCAGTAGACACGGCCGTTTAAAGGCGTAGTGTTGAGTTGCGTCGGGACCGGATCACTGGTTCAGGCCCAATAGCAACAACGCGACTGGAGGTTGAATGGCTGATACTCAACTGCAGGAACAGATGACTGAGTAGGTCCCAAGCGGCGAATAGCCGATTGCCTTGGCCCGGAGCGCCGAGGTTCAAGTCTCACAAAGCCCATGTCCCTGCGACATGGGCTTTTGCTTTGGCGCCACGGATACTCCCCGGCGCCGGCGATGCGCGGCATGGCGGCCGATCGCGAACTCAGCTGAATCGGGGATCGGCGCTGTCGATGATCGCCAGCGCCTCGGCAAAGCGGAAATCGCTCACCGCCGCAGCTGCCTCAGCGTAGCGAATGCCGAGGGCTGCGCGCAGCGGACCGGCGTTGTCATCGAACAGCTGCAGGCTGGAAAAGTCTCCGTCAATCAGTGCCGCGCTCAGTTTCTCCCGCAGGTCTTGCCAGCTTTGCGGTGCCAGCGCTTGTGCGGCGGGCTGAGCGGGCATCTGCGGCAAGCGGCTGCTAATCGCGCCGATTAATCCCGGCAGGATTCGGGCAATCTCTTCGAGTGGGGCGCGGATCGCTGTTTCGCTGCTGTTCTGGCGAAGCAAGGATTCAAGATGCCCGGCCAGATCACTGATACGGGTCGCACCGATCTGTGCCGACACGCTCTTCAACGTATGGGCGACGCGCTGGGCATCGTCGATCCGGCCGGCTTGCAGCGCCTGCTCGACACTCTCGGCGGCAGCGTACTGCCCTGCGCAGTAGTGGGCGAGCAGACGGAGATACAGAGACTCCCGACCGAGCGCGTTGTGCACTCCCTGTCGAACGTCCAGGCCTTCGATGCGCAGGAGCGCAGCCATTGCATCCACCTCAGGGCTGGCTGCCGGCGCGTGCGTCGCCTCCGCTTTCCCGCCTGGCTGAGCGGGTTTGACCCATTTCCTGAGTTTATCGACCAGATCGGCCGGATCGATCGGCTTGGCAATATGCTCGTTCATCCCCGCCTCAAGGCAGATTGCGCGGTCGCCGGGCATGGCGTTGGCGGTCATCGCCAGGATCGGCAGATCACGCAGCAGAGGCAGCTTGCGGATTTCGCGCGCGGCGGTGATGCCGTCCATGACCGGCATCTGCAAGTCCATCAGGACCACGTCGTAAGCCTGTTGCTGCAGCTTGTGCAGCGCCACCTCGCCGTTCTCTGCGTAGTCGACGTGCAACCCGAGTTCGCTGAGAAATTCCGTCGCGACTTCCCGATTGAGTTCGTTGTCTTCAACCAGCAGCGCACGTGCTCCGGCCAGCTCCTCGATGACAACCAGCGGCGAAGCCTTGGACGGCACAAGCGCAGCCGCTGCGCCGCGCTCGCCGCCGAGTTGCGCGGTAAGGGCATCGAACAGCGCCGATGGCGTCACCGGTTTGACGAGGACATCGCGGATGCCAACCTGGGCGGCGGCATGCATCACTCTGGCGCGATCAAAGGCAGTGACCATCAGCACCACCGGCGGCGAGTGCAACTGCCGGCGCTGAATCTCCCTGGCGACGGCAACGCCATCACCGCCCGGCATCTGCCAGTCGAGCAGGATCAGCGCGTACGGCTTTCCGGCCGCGTCGGCCAAATCGATTTCCTGCAGCGCGGCGGCGCCGCTGTCGACCAGCTCGGTGTCGACGCCAAGGCTGCGCACCATCTCGCCGATCGCCTGCCGCGCCATATCGTTGTCATCGACGACCAGCACCCTGAGGCCGCACAAATCGGGCTGCAGCAGCCTGCGCTGCACCTTCTCCGGTGCCTTGCTGACGTCCAGCCGGACGCTAAACCAGAAGCGCGAGCCGACGTCGGGCGTGCTGTCGAAGCCGATCGTTCCGCCCATCAGCTGGACGAGGCGTTCGGCGATGGCAAGGCCAAGCCCGGTGCCACCGTACTTGCGGGTGACCGAGGTATCGGCCTGCTGAAAAGCCTGGAACAGCTTCTTGCGCTGCTCGGGCCGGATGCCGATGCCGGTATCGCACACTTCAAAACGCAGCAGCACGCTGTCGGCCGATAGCTCCTGCGGCAAGACATTCAGGCTGATCTGGCCACGTTCGGTGAACTTGACGGCATTGCCGGTCAGATTGACCAGGACCTGGCGCAGGCGCAAGGCGTCGCCGACGAAGAGCAGCGGCAAGCGCGAATCGACATCAATGATCAGCTCGACGCCCCGGCTGGCGGTCTTTTCGGAGAACAGTCCGGCAACGTCATCAAGCAGCTTTTCCAGATCGAAGTCGATCTGTTCCAGTGTCATGCCGTGCGCCTCGAGCTTGCTGATGTCGAGGATGTCGTTGATGACGCCGAGCAGCATCTGGCTGGACGATTCGATCTTGCACAGATAGTCGCGCACCTTGGCTGGCGGCGCAGCCTTGAGCGCCAGATGCGTCATGCCGATCACCGAATTCATCGGCGTGCGGATCTCGTGCGACATGGTCGCCAGGAAGTCGGACTTGGTTTTCGCCGCGTCTTCAGCCAGCCGTCTTGCCTTGACGATTTCATCGAGCGCCTGCCGCTCGACGGTGATGTCTTCAAAGGTGCCGGCGAGGCCTTTGTCCGGATCGAGGCGGTCGACGGCCTGCACCATTTTGCGACACCAGAAGCGGCTGCCGTCCTTCCTCACCAGCTGGCTTTCTTCGCGGAAGTAACCGTGCTCGCTGACACCGGCGAGCAGACGCTCGCTGATCTCGGCATAGCTTTGCTCGTCCGGGTAGAAAATCCGCGTGTTCCGGCCCAGCAGTTCGTCCGGCGCGTAGCCGAAAAGCGTCTCCATGGTGCGGTTGCAGCGCTGGATCACGCGATTCCGCGACAGCATGACGCCGACGGTGGCCGCGTCGAAGACCGCCTGCAGTTCGTCGGTCGCCTTGCGCAGGGCTTCGGCGGACTCGCGCGCAGCGGTGATGTCCTCGAGCATGCCGATGACGCCCTGGCCCGGATCGCCGGCGACGAGGCTTCGGGCAGAAACGCGCACCCAGAGCATGCTGCCGTCGCGACAACGCGACTGCTGTTCCTTGACGTAAGCCTCGCCGGCCGCGAGAGCCGCGTAAAGCTCGGCCCCGACCTCCTCCCAGGAGCGGTCGCCAGCAAACAGTACGCGGGTGAACTGGCCGTCGAGTCCGCCGCAGTCGTAGCCGAACATCTGTTCGAGACGGCGATTGCATTGTTCGATCCGCCGCTCGCGCGTCAGCATGATGCCGGCGCTGGCACCGTCAAAAATGGCTTGCAGGCGAGTGTTGCTCTCGTTCAGTCTGGCCGTCGCCGCCTCGAGCTCGGCGGTACGTTCCTCCACCCGCTGCTCGAGCGTGCGCCGGTAGTCGGCGAGTTCCTGCTCGGTTTTCTTCTGCCCGGTGATGTCGCGCCAGACGACATGCAGCACATCCTTGCCGCCCATGCGGATCGGCGTGACCAGCACCCAGACGGTGAAGGGCTCGCCGTCAGCGCGAACGTGTTCCCACTCGAACTCGTTCGATCCCTTGGCATAGGCGACCTCGACCACCTGCCGCACTTTTTCCGCGGATCGCTGCCCGTCCGGCTGGAACTCGGGCGAGATGTCGGCCGGCGACTGGCCAAGAAACTGCTCGAGCCCGTCGAGGCGCAGCGTATCAAGGGCGGCCCGGTTGGCCGCGACGAAACACTCGCCCTCGTAGATCAGGATGGGCTGCCGCGTGTCTTCAAACAAGCGGCGAAAGCGCGACTCGCTCTCGGCCAGCCGGTTCTGGACTTCCATACGCTCGCTGGCATCGAGCGCCACCCCGTCCCAGACGACACCGCCGGCCGCCAGGCGGCGCGGCCGGGACTGGACGTGCAGCCACTTGCGCTTGCCCGACGGCACCCGGATCGGCAGGATCGCCGAAAAGTCGGTCAGTTCCTGCGCGCTGCGCTGTTCGGCCTCGGCCAAACCGGCGACGGCTTCGGGCTCGACGCAAGCGAACAGGCACGCCGGATCTGCCAGCACCGCTTCGGGCGTCAATTCGAGCAGACCGACAACCCCGGCGCTGATGTAACGAAAACCTGCGCCGGAATCGCTCAGCTCGTACTGATAAACGAAACCGCCGGGCAGGTTGTTGCCGACCGAACGCAGCTGCTCCTCGCGCTCAAGCAGCGCATCTTCGGCACGCCGGATGTCGGCAACACGCTCGGCCACCGTGCGGCGCAGGGTGAATATCCACAAGGCAAGCAAAGCCGCCGCCGCCACGAGTACGGCGACCGCAATGCCAGCGTATTCGTAATAGCGCTGGTAATCGGTCGGCGTGCGCAGCCACTTCTCGCGCAGCGACTCGATTTCGGCGTCGCTGATCGCCGCCATGCCCTGCTCGACCAGCCGCAGCGTGTCAACATCGCCCTTGCGCACGGCACGGTGAAACTGGCCTTTGCCAAGTTCGAAAGCCTTCGCGAACTGCCGGTTCGCCTGCTGCTGGTAGAGGTAGAAATTCGCCGGGTATTCGTCGAGGCAGAAGACCTTGACGTCCTGCGCCATCGCGCCCTGGATCAGCCGGGTGTAGTTGCCATAGAAGACAAGGCTGCTGATTCCGGCGGCCTTGAGCGTTTCGATGCAGGCGTCGCCCTCCATGACGCCGACCTTGAAGCCGCGCAGCGCGTTGAGGCTGGTGACGCCACTGATCGAGACGTCACGGTAGATCGCCACCGGCAGATCGGCGTAGGGTCTGGAAAACTCGTAATAAGGCGCACGGCCCGGCGTCGCGAAAATGTTCTCGATGACATCAGCGCCGCCGTCGAGCAGCGTTCGCTGCGCCAGCTCCCATTTGAGCGCCTTCAACTCGACACGAATACCCGTTTTCGCTTCCCAGAGCTTCCAGACGTCTACGAGGAAGCCCTCTTCCTTGCCGTCGGCGTTGAGGAAAAGGTAGGGCGGGTAGTTCTCGTCGCCGACGACGCGCAGCGTTTTCTGCGCGGGCTGCGCCAAGGCCAGCTGTGCGCAGACCAGCCACGACAGTGCGGCCAGCAGGCTGATCACGCAGGGTCGAATCGTTTGACGGGCACGCATCGGTCTTCTCCAAACCTTGCATCGCGACGAGGTTCGATCCCCCCCCTGTCACAGCCGCTGGCAAGGCTTGCAGGCCATGCAGGAACGCTAGGCAGCCGTCATGAGGGCGACGCTGTTGCAGTGTAGCGGATTCTTCCCGGTCGTCGACGCCCGGCTGCCGCCGCAGCGGCCACCGTGTTGCGAATGGTTTCCATCTGTTATACGATGAAACGGCATCAATCCTCATCATCTGCGTGGTCGTGAAGCGTGCCGCCGGAATCGAAGAAAATCCCTGGCAGGAAGGGCTCGCTGGTGAATCGCCTGAAAAATCTGCGCAGCGCCCTGCCTGCAATCGCGTGCGTCCGCTGATGCGAGCGGCGCACATGCACGCCTTCCGCCACCGCTGCGGGCTGTGGCTGGCAACCTGCGTACTCGTCTTCGCCGTACTGGCGCCGGCGATTGCGCAGTGGCGAGCCAGCGCCGACGATCCGGCACAAGGCACAGTGCAGATATGCACGGCCGCCGGCATGGTCACCCTCGGCGGGTCGGCGCCCGCCGATTCAGACGACGGCGGCCAGCGCGGCAGCCACTGTCTGTGGTGCAAGCTGCACGTCTGCACCGGACTGGCCGCGGGAAACCCGGGCTGCCTCGGCGGCGAGATTGCCCGCAGCATTCCGGCGACGCCACCCGAAGCCCCGCCGCGCCCGCGTTTTACGCAGCACCGGCCAGACTCGCCGCGCGCACCGCCCGCCCCGCCCGCCAGTCTCGCCTGAGCAGGGCCGCACGCGGCCGCAGGTTTCGCGCCTGACGCGGACCTCGGCGCGTGCCGGCGTCACCTGCGACTTACCCCCCGATTCGATTGTTGCGCCCAGCGCGGCCCGCACGCGGCCGCGGCTGCGCGTGCACGCCCCAGACAAAGGAATTCTCGTGAACAAGACTCTCATCGCCGCCTCGCTGGCAGCGATTCCCTGCCTTTCCGCCATCGCCGCCGAAGACCAGAACGCGGCACCACTCGACGAAGTTGTCGTCACTGCGCCGCGCATGGAACAACCGCTCAAGGTCGTCACCGACCCGAAGGCGCCGCGGCAGCCGCTACCGGCGCACGACGGCGCCGACTTCCTGAAGAGCATTCCGGGCTTTTCGGTGATCCGCAAGGGCGCCACCGACGGCGACCCGGTGCTGCGCGGCTTTTCTGGATCGCGCCTCGGCATCCTGCTCGACGGCCAGGAAATCTACGGCGGCTGCGGCGGCCGCATGGACCCGCCGACGGCCTACGTCTACCCCGAAGCCTACGATCGCGTCACCGTGCTCAAGGGCCCGCAGAGCGTACGCTACGGCGCCGGGCAATCGGCCGGCGTGGTGCTCTTCGAGCGCGATGCGAAACGCCTGCGTGAAGCCGGCATCAGCGGCAACGCCAGCCTGACGCTCGGCAGTGCCGGGCGCAACGACGAGGTGTTCTCGGTACGGGCAGGAACGCCGGACTACTACCTGCGCGCCGGCGCCACGCGCGCCGACGCCAAGGACTACAAGGACGGCAACGGCCGGCGCATCCACTCCGCCTATACGCGCTGGAGCAGCAACTTCGCCTTTGGCCTCACCCCCGACGACAACACGCTCGCCGAACTGGCCTACAGCCGCAGCGACGGCGAAGCCGCCTACGCCGACCGAGCGATGGATGGCTCGAAGTTCGCGCGCGAGAACGTCTCGCTCAAGTTCGAGCGGCGCCGGCTCTCCGAGCTGGTCGACAAGGTCGAGGCGCTTGCCTACTACAACTACGTCGACCACGTGATGGACAACTACCGCCTGCGGCCGAACGCCAACACGGCGACGTCCTACGCGGCGATGAACCCCGACCGCAAGACCGTCGGCGGCCGCTTCGCGCTGACGCTGACGCCGAGCAGCGAGTGGTCGATCATCGTCGGCGCCGACGCCAAGAACGACCGTCACCGTTACCGCAGCGCGATGATGCAGGCCAGCGCCGCCGCCGCGACTGCGCTCTACGAATCGCTGCCCTGGCGCGACGACATCGAGTTCACGCAGACCGGCGTGTTCAGCGAAGCAACGCGATTCCTGACGCCCGACTCACGCGCCATCGCCGGCCTGCGCGTCGACTGGCACGAAGCGACCGACCGCCGACCGGACCGCTACAGCGCGGCAACGAGCCCGGTCAACACGACCAAGGGTGCGACGCGCCACGACACGTTGCCGAGCGGTTTTGCGCGGTACGAGCGCGATCTCGCCGAACTCGGTGCGACTGTCTACGCCGGCCTCGGCCACGCCGAGCGCATGCCCGACTACTGGGAACTGCTGGAAAAGGACCCAGCCACCGGCCAGAGCGCCTTCCTCGCCACCCGCCCGGAAAAGACCAGCCAGCTCGACGTTGGCGGCCACTGGCGGCGCGGCGACTGGCAGGGCTCGCTGTCGACCTTCTATTCCAAGGTCAGCGACTATCTGCTGATCAACTGGGATAACGGCCAGACGCGCAACGTCAACGCCACCATCTTCGGCGGCGAGGCCGACGCCACCTACCGTCTGTCGCCGACCTGGTCGACGACGGGTACGCTGGCCTACGTGCGCGGCAGCAACGACACCGACAACAAGCCGCTGGCGCAGCAGCCGCCGCTGGAAATGCGCCTGTCGCTGAACTACGACGACGGCCGCCATTCCTTCGGCGCGCTGTGGCGCGCGGTCGCCGCGCAGGACCGCTACGACATCGGCTCCGGCAACATCGTCATGAACGGCAAGGACATCGGCCGCAGCGGCGGTTTCGGCGTCTTTTCGGTTAACGCCGGCTGGCGCCCGGCCAAGGGCACGCTGCTCACCGCCGGCATCGACAACCTGTTCGACAAGGCCTACGCCGAGCACCTGTCGAAGACCGGCCAGTCCTCAGGCCTTTCGGGCGCGGCGCTGTTCCCGGCCAACACCCGCATCAACGAACCGGGCCGCACCTTCTGGCTGAAGGGGCAGATCGCCTTCGACTGAACTGTGGGTTGAAGCACTGACGCAGCCCGCGCACCGCGGGCTGCGCCATCAGCGCTGCGTTATGCTGCGGCGACATCGCACCGGGCGCCGGAGCATACCCCAGGAGGTTTCATGGAAACGCAAGAACTGCATCGAGGCCGTCTGCTCGATCACATCCAGCTGGTCGTCAGGGACATTGCCGCGAGCCAGGCTTTTTACGCCGCCATTCTGGAGTCGCTGAATGTGCCGATGGGCGGCACGGGCGACGGGTATTTCTGGGCCGACGAACTGTTCGTCACCGCCGTCGACAGCCCGGCGGCGCTGGGGGTGCTGACGGGCCGCCATCACCTGGCATTCCAGGCGCAGGACCGAGCCATGGTCGACAAGTTTTACGAAACCGCACTCGCCCACGGCGGCAAGGACAACGGCGCGCCCGGCGAGCGCGCTTACCATCCCGGCTACTACGCAGCTTTCGTCCTCGACCCCGATGGCAATAACATCGAGGCCGTCTATCACGGAGACGCGACACGCAGCGCCGCCTCCGTGTCGATCACTTTCTAGGCGCGGCCGGCCGCAAACCCCTGCCGCTTCACTTACGACGGCGCCTCAGCGCGGTGCCGCAAACTCCAGACGTCTGGCAGCAAGGAAACTCCATGTACGCTGAAATATCGATGCAGGACTCGCTGGAACAATCGGAAGTCATCGCCCTTTACCGGGCAAACAAGTGGTCATCTGCTGAAAAACCCGATCAGCTCCTCGCTGCTCTTCGCAACTCGCACAGCCTTGTAACCGCGCGGCGCAACGGTCAGCTCATCGGCATCGGCAACGCAATTTCCGACGGCCATCTTGTTGTTTACTTTCCGCACCTGCTGGTACACCCGGATCATCAGGGGAAAGGCGTCGGCAGGCAGATGATGAATGCCATGCAGAAGAAGTACGCTGGCTTCCACCAGCAAATGCTTACGGCCGATGGAAAAGCCATTGATTTCTACAAGTCGCTGGGCTTTTCCAGGGCAGGCGAGACCGAGCCAATGTGGGTATATGGTGGCAGCGAGCATTGATGCCCGAGCGGTCACTCCAAACGCTTGAGGAGGCATGGGGGACGTCGCAAGCGGGATTGGTAGGGGTGGAAGAGGAACCTCTGGCTGCCTGGCACAGGCGGGAATTCGGCCTTAGCGGTCGATTATGGCAAGTGCTACGCCGGCCTCTGGCGGTCATTGGCAAAGCCAGAACTATGCATCTGCTATCGACTACGCTCCAGTCGGTCTTGAAGAGCTTCTGGATCAGTTTCCCCTGCGTTGACTTACGTTGTCTACGGAAGGTGACGTAAAGAGGTACGGTCCAGCAGCCACGAGATCGGCACGAGAAGCAGAACGAATGTAGGCCTCGACTTCTGCTGAAGCTTCAGCCATGGCAGATTTCACGTAAGTGATTGACGCCAAGGTAAGTAGTCGTAAATTGCTGATGTGCCAATCATCGAGCGATGATGCCTTAAAGAGAGTCACAACTGGCGAGCCTACACGTGCCACTGGTCCATCGGGGTTGGCAATTGGCACCAATACGGCACCTTGCGTGTACGCATTTTCATCATGCACAACCGTCTTATCCCTCAACGCTTGGAGAACAGAAAACTGTGCACGGCCCTCCTCTGGCTCATTCGCTAAGACCACCGCTGCATCAAGCTTTCTCCGACTTGCGCTGTGTTTAAAGCATTTGAAGAACATGGTGAGCGCCGCCGTCCACAGGGCATCTGCTTCTGGCGTTGGCTGAGTGTGCTTGTGAGTAAGAAGCTCAAGCCAAACGAGAGTGACCTCAAAATCGGAGAGATGAAGATTGAGGTCTACCCAACGTCGTGCACTTTCGTGATTGACGGCGTACATGTGAACCTGCCCTTCCGGCAGAGTCCCTGAGGTTTGGCCAGATTCAACCCTTTGCATGTTGATGCTCATTCTTCCCTCAGATGACATCTCGCCTCCTTCGTCTCACATTGGGGAAAAGTAGATATTCAAGTGATCAGTATTCCAGAGTATCCGTCCCTCGAGCGCTTGAACGATCAGGCATGTTTTTTTACCCAGAACAGGTTTCGGATACTGCGTCGCCAAATGTCAGATAACCATTGGAGTGCGGACATTGGCTTATATACGGTGAATGATGGTTACGGGGCGGTAGCAAAGCTCCTGGCGTGACTCATTAAGCGTCAGCTTTGGCCGAACAACGGAAGCCCCAAAAGCGCAAAGCCCGGCAAGAGCCGGGCTTTGGTCTTCTACGGTCCGACAGACTTTATTACCATCCGACAGACTCTATTCCTTCCAAACAAACTACCAGTTCGTCTCCCGCTCGGCAGTTGCCGTTATTTTGTGGATGGACAAGTCGGCACCCTCATATTCCTGCTCCTGATCCAGGCGCAGGCCGATCGTCATCTTGAGCAGACCATAGACCGCAGCGCCACCGGCCAGCGCCACCACGATGGCCAGCGCGGTCATGATCAGTTGCGGCATGAAGGCGACACCGCCGGCGCCGCCGAGGCGCGGGTCGCCGAAGATGCCGGCGGCAACGCCGCCCCAGGCGCCACACAGGCCGTGCAGCGGCCACACGCCGAGCACGTCGTCGATCTTCCAGCGGTTTTGCGTCTGCGTGAACATGTAGACGAACAGGCCGCCGGCAACGCCGCCGACGATCAGCGCGCCGATCGGGTGCATGACGTCGGAGCCGGCACACACCGCCACCAGCCCGGCGAGCGGGCCGTTATGCACGAAGCCCGGGTCGTTGCGGCCGACGAAAAGCGCGACCAGCGTGCCGCCAACCATCGCCATCAGCGAGTTGAGTGCGACCAGCCCGGATATCTTGTCGAGCGTCTGCGCGCTCATGACGTTGAAGCCGAACCAGCCGACGGTGAGAATCCACGCACCGAGTGCAAGGAAAGGGATCGATGAGGGCGGGTGGGCGGCGACGCCGTTGCGCGTGTAGCGGCCGTGGCGCGCGCCGAGCAGCAGCACCGCCGCCAGCGCGATCCAGCCGCCCATCGCATGCACCACCACCGAGCCGGCGAAATCGTGGAATTCGGCGCCGTAGGTTTCCAGCAACCAGGCCTGGATGCCGAAGGCGTGGTTCCAGGCGATGCTCTCGTAGAAGGGGTAGACGAAGCCGACGAGCAGGAAAGTCGCCGCCAGCTGCGGGTAGAAGCGCGCACGCTCGGCGATGCCGCCGGAGATGATCGCCGGGATGGCGGCAGCAAAGGTGAGCAGGAAGAAGAACTTGGTCAGCTCGTAGCCGTTCTTCTGCATCAGCGTTTCGGCGCCGGCAAAGAAGTTGATGCCGTAGGCGATGCTGTAGCCGACGAAGAAGTAGGCGATGGTCGACACGGCAAAGTCGGCAAGGATCTTCACCAGCGCATTGACCTGGTTTTTCTTGCGCACGGTGCCGAGTTCGAGAAAGGCAAAGCCGGCGTGCATGGCGAGAACCATGATGCCGCCGAGCAAAATGAAGAGGACGTCGCCGCCGGTAGTCTTGAGCGCTTCCATGGCGCCTCCGGGAAAAGAGTTGCGCCTGCGTAAGCAAGCAGCGCGCCCGTCGTCTTCGCCTGTATTTTCATGGTCTTACGCAGACGGCCGCCGCGCAAATGCACCACGACGATGCATCGCGCAGTTTTGCGCACAAGACAGGTGCGCAACGCACCACGACAGAGCAACGCACCATTTCGTAATACAGCCGATATCGGTAACACGGTCGACCACAATTCTTCAGCGGCGCCGGGCACCGTACAATGAGAACCCTTCCGACTTACGCCGAGAACAGACGAGGAAGCCATGAGCACGATCAGACGGATCATCGCGGCGACAGACTTCTCGCCGGCTGCCGAAGCCGCACTGCAAAGAGCCCAGCAGATAGCCGCAGCAAGCGGTGCCAGCGTCGAGTTTGTCACCGCCGTACACCTGCCTCCCTTGACCGAAGCCTGGCGTCGGCTGGTCGAGGAAGAAGGCTTTTCCGAGCAGCGCATCGTCGACACGGCGAGCGCCCGCATCGCAGAAGCTGCCGCAAGCGCCGCCGCGAGCGGCGCGCGTCCGGCAACACGCGTGCTGCGCGGCCGGCCGGCGCAGGCAATCGCCGAATGGGCCGAAGAGAGCGCTGCCGACCTGCTCGTCGTCGGCGCGCACGGCGAGAACTTCCTGCTTGATCTGTTCATCGGCGCCACCGCACTCAAGCTGCTGCGCCTGACGCGGACGCCCGTGCTGCTGGTGAAGACGCATTCGCCCGCCGCTTACGAAAAGATCGTCGTCGCCACCGACTTCTCGCCGGCAGCGCGCGCCGCCGCCGAGCTTGCCGGAGCGCTGTTCCCGCGCGCGCGGCAGCATCTCTTCCATGCCTACGAAACGCCCTTCGCCCGCCAGATGAGTTACGCCGGCGCTGATGCCAAGGCGGTCGAGTATTACCGGCAACGCAGCGAGTTCGAAGCCAGCCAGCAGATGGCGGCTTTCGTGCACGCGCTGGGCAAGAACGAATATCGCCACCGGCTGCTGCGCCACGGTTATCCGCCGACGCTGATCAAGGACTACGCCGCCGAAGTCGCCGCCGATCTGGTCGTCGTCGGCACCACCGGCAAGAACGACTGGCAGGCGACGCTGCTCGGCAGCGTCAGCACCCACCTTGCCGGCGAACTGCCCGGCGATCTGCTCCTCGTGCCACCGCGCGGCGATTGCTGATCCGATGCATGAATTCACCCTGATCTCGACGCTGGTAGCGGCCTTCGCGCTGGCACTGGTTTTCGGCCTCATTGCAGCGCGCCTGAAAGTGCCGCCATTGATCGGCTATCTGCTCGCTGGCGTCGCCATCGGCCCGGCGACGCCGGGTTTTGTCGGCGATCTCGAGCTTGCGGCACAACTCGCTGAAATCGGCGTGATGCTGCTGATGTTCGGCGTCGGCCTGCATTTCTCGCTCGGCGACCTGCTCAGCGTGCGCCGTATCGCGTTGCCCGGTGCGGTCGTGCAGATCGGCGTCGCCACCGCGCTCGGCACCGGCCTCGCGCTCGCCTGGGGCTGGTCGCTCGGCGCCGGGCTGGTGCTCGGGTTGTCGCTCTCCTGCGCATCGACCGTCGTGCTGCTGCGCGCGCTTGAAGCGCGCGGCATCCTGCAGTCGGCCGACGGCCGCATAGCCGTCGGCTGGCTGGTCGTCGAAGACCTCGTCTGCGTGCTCGTCCTCGTGCTCATGCCGGCGCTGGCGACGGTCGGCGGTGGCGGCGACGCGGCCGAACAGGCAACGGGACAAAGCCTGTGGCTGACCATCGGCATCATGCTCGCCAAGGTCAGCGCCTTCATCGCGCTGATGGTGCTGGTCGGGCGGCGGGCCTTGCCGCGCCTGCTGTGGATCGTCTCCGGAACCGGCTCGCGCGAGCTGTTCGTGCTCTGCGTGATCGCCGTCGCGCTCGGCGTTGCCTACGGCTCGGCGGCGCTGTTCGGCGTGTCGTTTGCGCTCGGCGCCTTCTTCGCCGGCACGGTGATGCGCGAATCGGCTTTCGCGCACCGCGCCGCCGAAGAATCGCTGCCGTTGCGCGACGCCTTTTCGGTGCTGTTCTTCGTTTCGGTCGGCATGCTCTTCGACCCGGCGGTGATCATCGAGCAGCCGGGCAAGCTGGCGGCGGTGGTCGTCATCATCATCGTCGGCAAGACGCTGGCGGCGATCGGGCTGGTGCTGGCGCTGCGCTACCCGCTCGGCACGGCGATGACGGTCGGCGCCAGTCTGGCGCAGATCGGCGAGTTTTCGTTCATCCTTGCCGGCCTCGGCGTCGCGCTCGACCTGCTGCCGAAGGACGGCCAGAGCCTGATCCTCGCCGGTGCGCTGATCTCGATCGCGGCGAACTCGCTGGTCTTTGCCGCCATTCCGCCGATCCGCCGCTGGCTGCTGGAGCATTCCCGGCTGGCGCGCGAACTTGAGCTGCGCGTGCATCCGACCTCTGCGCTCCCCGATCCGGTGCAGATCAGCGGCCAGGTCGTCGTCGTCGGCTACGGCCGCGTCGGCCGGCGCATCGTCGCCGAGCTGGAAGCAAACGGCATCAAGTATCTGGTCGTCGAACAACAGCGCGAAAAGGTCGAGGACTTGCGCACGCGTGGCGTCGTCGCGGTCACCGGCGACGCCGCCGATCCGACCGTGCTGGTGCAGGCGCATGTCGCCGACGCCGCCATGCTGGTCATCGCCACGCCCGATACGCTCGACATCCGGCGCATCGCCGAACTGTCGCGCCGGCTCAATCCGGGACTGGGAATCGTCGTGCGCACGCACTCCGAAGAAGAAGCCGAGCTGCTGCGCCAGGAGGCGATCGGCACCGTCTTTCTCGGCGAGCACGAACTGGCGGACGGCATGAGCCGGCACGTGCTGGCGCGGCTTGCTCAGGGCGAGGACTAGAAGACGCCCCGAGCGGAGCTGCGCGCGAGCGCCTACTTCGGCGCCAGCCCCGGCGGCAGCAGCACCCACAGGCGGCCGCCCTGCTTCATCCGCCCGGCCTTGGCACCGGCCTCGGCACCGAAGCCCCAGAAGAAATCGGCGCGCGCCGGGCCGCGGATGGCGCCGCCGGTATCCTGCGCGAGCATCAGGCGGTTCATCGGCGTGCCCGAATTTGGCTGCGTCGTCGACACAAACACCGGCGCACCAAGCGCGGTGAAACGCGGGTCAATGGCGATGCTGCGCCCCGGCGTCAGCGGCACGCCGAGCGCTCCCGGCGGCCCTTCGTCGCCGCCGCCCGGCAGTTCGCGGAAGAAGACGTAGCTCGGGTTGCTGTTGAGCAGTTCGGTCAGTTTGTCCGGATGCGCGCGCGCCCACGCCTGGATTCCCTGCATCGATGCCTGTTCGAGCTTCAGCTCGCCGCGCTCGACGAGCAGGCGGCCGATCGACTGATAGGGATGCCCGTTCTGGTCGGCGTAGCCGACACGCATCAGCGTGCCGTCGGGCAGGCGAACGCGGCCCGATCCCTGAATCTGCAGGAAGAACAGCTCGACCGGATCGTCGACCCAGACGAGCACGCGGTCGCCACGCTCTTCCTCGCGGCCGACGATCTCGGCGCGCGGGTAGTAGGGGACGATCTTCTTGCCGACCAGACGCCCGCGCAGGCGCAGGTTCTTCACTTCCGGAACGACGTCGCCGAGGTCGACGGTGATCAGGTCGTCGGGCGGCGCCAGCACCGGGAAGCGGATTTTTATCTTGCCACGCGTACGCCCGCCGGTGAGCAGGGGTTCGTAGTAGCCGGTGATCAGCGCATTGCTGCCACCGTCAGGATTGGTCAGCAGATACGGCGCGAAGCGCGACTCGAAGAAGCGACGCAGCGTGGCGGCGTCGGTCTTCTTCAGCGCCTGCGCTTCCTCGCAGGCAGGGCGCCACAGCGGCCATTGCGCCGCCTGCCCCTTGCCCGCCAGCGCGCGGCATGAGGCGAGGAATCCCGGCCACGCCGCGCTGACGTCGTCGTCGGCCCAGCCGGGCAGATCGCTCCAGCGCGCGGCTTGCAGAGGCTTGACGGCGGGCTGCGGCGCCGCCACCGGCGCGCTCGGGCCCGCCGCGCACACTGGGCACACCGGACAAGTCGCCTGCGGCGCGCAGGCTTGCGGGGCCTCGCTGACGGCGGGCAGCGACGGCCGCGGCGTGGCGCAGGCGGCGAGCAGCAGGCTGGCGCCAACTGCAGCAAGCAGCG
This sequence comes from Rhodocyclus tenuis, assembly GCF_014197755.1. Taxonomy (GTDB): domain Bacteria; phylum Pseudomonadota; class Gammaproteobacteria; order Burkholderiales; family Rhodocyclaceae; genus Rhodocyclus; species Rhodocyclus tenuis. The sequence continues at coordinate 64,131 of NZ_JACIGE010000002.1, forward strand.
CCGCGCTGCTGTGCCGGCGATCGTGCGCAAGGCTTCCGGCAAGGGATAGCGCCGACTGGCGCAGGCCGCTGCGCACAGCCTTCGTTTGGAAATTCGGCATGGTTTGGCTAGAGTGGCGAGTCTTCATCCGCCCGAGTATACCGCCTCACCATGACCGATCCGATGCAGCAACTGGCCAGCCTGCTCACGCGCGCCGAGCAATTGCTCGCCCGACTCGAGCCGCTGCTGCCGGCAGCGACACCTGCGCCCGACTGGGAATCTGCCGTCGCTTTCCGCTGGCGGCGCGACCGCAACCGGCAAGCCGGCTGGCTGCAGGCCTTGCAACAGCTGCCTTCGATCCGTCTTGGCGACCTGCAGGACGTCGACGAACAGAAGGCGCGACTCGACGCCAACACGCGCCAGTTTCTCGCCGGCCGCCCGGCCAACAACGTGCTGCTCACCGGCGCGCGCGGCTGCGGCAAATCGTCCTTGATCAAGGCACTGCTCAACGCCTACGCCGCCGACGGGCTGCGCCTGATCGAAGTCGACAAGAGCGATCTCATTGATCTGCCGGACATCGTCGAACTGATCGCCGGCCGCCCCGAGCACTTCATCGTCTTCTGCGACGACCTCTCCTTCGACGCCGGCGACGCCGCCTACAAGGCGCTGAAAGTGGTGCTCGACGGCTCGCTGGCGGCACCGCCCGACAACGTGCTGATCTACGCCACCTCCAACCGCCGTCACCTGATGCCCGAGTACTTCGCCGAGAACCTGGAAAGCCAGCGCGTCGGCGACGAGATTCATCCGGGCGAGGCGATCGAGGAGAAGGTGTCGCTGTCCGAGCGCTTCGGCATGTGGCTGTCGTTCTACCCCTTCGATCAGGACGCCTACCTCGACATCGTCGCGCACTGGCTGGGTCATTTCGGCTGCGGCAAGGACGAGATCGCCGCGGCCGAACGCGAAGCGCTCAACTGGGCACTGCTGCGCGGTTCGCGCAGCGGCCGCGTCGCCTGGCAGTTCGCGCGCGACTGGGCGGGGAGCCACGGCAAGGCAGCGAAGCCGGGCGGTGGCAAGCGCGCAGGAGCGAAGAAAGCAGGCAGCGGCAAGGCGCGTACTGGCGAGGCGCAGCGATGAGCAGCACCGACTCCAGCAACCGCGGCGCCGCCGCGCAGGAAGCCACTCAGGCGACGGATGCGGCAACGGATGCAGCAACGAATTCGCCTGCGGCCGGCACAACGACGCCAACCCCGTCGGCAGACATCGTCGAAGTCGCCGCCGCCGTCATCCTGCGCACGAATTCCGCCGGCGCGCGCGAATTTCTGCTCGCGCAGCGCCCGCCGGGCAAGGTGTACGCCGGCTACTGGGAATTCCCGGGTGGCAAGGTCGAGCCGGGAGAGACGATGCGCCAGGCGCTCGACCGCGAGCTGGTCGAAGAACTCGGCATCGAGGTCACGCAGGCGACACCCTGGCTGACGCGCGAATTCGTCTATCCGCACGCCACCGTGCGCATCCGCTTCTTCCGCGTCGAAGCCTGGCGCGGCGGGATCGCGCCGATCGAACACAGCGGCTTCGCCTGGCTGACGCCCGGCGCGCCTTCGCCGGTCGAGCCGATCCTGCCGGCCAACGGGCCGATCCTGCGCGCCCTCGAACTGCCCGCGCGGCTGCTCATCACCAACGCCGCCGAAAACAGCGTCGACGGCGAGCTCGCCCGCCTGGCACGCGCGCTCGGCGATCGCTCAGCGGCGACCGCCAGCGCGCATGAAGGACGCGCCTGTCTTGTCCAGGTGCGCGACAAGGAACTGCCGGCAGCGGAGCGGCAGCGTCTCGCCGCCGGCGTCGTCGCACTGGCGCGACAGCACAGTGGCGTGCGCGTCCTGATCAACGACGACGCGGCGTTGGCGCGCAGCGTCGGCGCCGATGGCGCGCATCTGCCGGCGGCGCGACTGCTGGCGAAAGATGCCGTACGCCCTGATTTCCCGCTCGTCGGCGCCTCGTGCCATTCGGCAGCGGAACTTGCTCGCGCAGCCGAGCTAGGCTGCGATTTCGCCGTTCTCGGCCCGGTGCTGCCAACGCCAACGCATAGCGAAGCCGCCGGTTGCGGCTGGGAAGCGTTCGCGCAACTCGCGGCACGCTCGCCGCTACCGATCTACGCGCTCGGCGGCATGCGCGAGGAAATGCTGGCGACGGCCTGCGCGCACGGCGCCCAGGGAATCGCGCTGATGCGCGGCTGGGGCTGAGCGGAAAACTGCGGGAAGGCCTGACTGGCGAGGGAAACGCCCGAATCGAGCGGGAATGGCTTGGGATGGCGGGCGACAGCGCCAGCAAACGCCGCGCAGCGGCGTTTCAGGACTTGGTGTCGGCCGACGGCGCTGGGGGGAACTCGCTGTCGGCATCGTCCAGACCGCTGGCCTGCACCGGAACGCGATAGGCCTCCGATGCCCAGGCGCCAAGGTCGATCAACCGGCAACGCTCACTGCAAAAAGGCCGCCAGCGATTGTCCGGACTCCACAGGGATTCGCCGCCGCATTGCGGACAGCGCACACGACGCACCGCTTCGGCCATCAGAGATTACAGAAAGAAAGATTTAAGAACGGCTGAAAGCCAGCCATGGCAAGGGTTTCGTTTTTCATGATTCTTTCTAGCTACCCACCTAGCTACCCAATTCGTCCCGCAAGGGGTCAAGGTGGCAAATTATGCCCTAGGTCGAGGCATGCGCGGGCGGGAGCCTACACACCCCGGAAACGAGAACAGGGAACCCCATTAACATGCATTCCGCATCCCCGCCCCGGTTTCATTACAAAGACGAGAAAAGGGGGTACCCCCCCTCTCTCGAAACTCCCGCACGAAAAGAAAAGCCTAAGCGGCCGGTCCCGAGCAATCGACCGCCTAGAGATTTTGCCCCCCCTACCGGGTAGCCATTGCCCGCCCATCAGCACCAATCCGGCCCGCCAGCAGCGCAAACAAACCTGCCCGCCCCACCCCATACGCGACGGCTTTCAAGGCTTCCGCCTAAGCTACCCCTCGTTTTTGACTGGGACAACTGGGACAACTGGGACACTTCAAGCAAACCCTTGCCATTGCTGGGCTTGGCCTGTCAAATTATGCCTTTGTCACTGGGACAACACTGGGACACGCTGGGACACTCGTTATCAGGAAGGCGCAGAACGGCGCACGGATCAGCCATAGCAGGTAGAGAGCAACGACGGGACGGCCACCACGCACCAGGGCGAAGCTCACACCAACGCCCAGCGGGTAGCCAGCCGGTAGCTGGTAATCGAGACCTGCGGCGCCAGCTGGCGTCCCTCGGCCAACGGCTCGACAGCAACAGCCGCCGACGGGACGGCCACCACGCACCAGGGCGAAGCTCACACCAACGCCCAGCGGGTAGCCAGCCGGTAGCTGGTAATCGAGACCTGCGGCGCCAGCTGGCGTCCCTCGGCCAACGGCTCGACAGCAACAGCCGCCGACGGGGCGGCCATCGCGCACTAGAGCGAGTGCGGCCACGCTGGCGCTTTAGGATGCCGCTCGCACCAAGCCCGGCCACCTGTCCGCGCTTGATCGTTGATCGGGGTCATCAGGCAAGGGCGAGAAGCCCTCGCAGCGGCGCAGCATATTCGCGATAGGCTCATAGCCACGGGCGGCGACGAAGGCGCCACGTGCCACCGCCAAGCAGCGCCCGCGGGAGTTTCGCTCAGCGCACTCCAGGCAGCGGCGCCGGTTGTCCCCTTGCTGCTCGCGGCCTTCGATCTGCTCTCGCAGCCCAGGTGCCCCAACGGCTGCGAATGCGGCTGCACTGGCGGCCATGGGCGGGCAAGGCGTATCCGGTGGCAGCGTATCGCCGTCACCGGGGGCCGATTGCGGCACAGAGGCGGCGGCTGGGCGCGCTTCCTCATCGCTCGCCGCCTCTGGCTCGAACATCGCCCCCCAATCAATCATCATCGTCGTCCCATATCGCCGGCAGGACGTGAATAACGCGCGGCCGGCCCTCGGTCGGAATGGCGATTTTCGTCTGCCACTCGCGACCCTTTTCCGTGCCCCTCGCGATGTAGCCGCGGGCGAGCAACAGCCGCCCCACCGCTGCCGCATCAAAGCCTTTGCAGACGCGCGTTCTGAACGGCTCGGCGAAGATGAAGAACTCCGAAGCATCGGCCTCGGGATTGTGGCGCCGATAGCCCGCCCGATCTGTAATGCGGGGCGCGTGCTTGTCGGTATCGTTGGCTGGCCTGTCCCAGTCGGTAAAGACGCCCTCACCATGCCGGCGCAGGAATTCCCGCACTTGCTGCAGCATGGCGCGCTCTTCCTGATTGCCTTCGCCGCCACGGCGCGACAGCCACGCCTCGAAGCATGTACGCGCCGCCTTCATGGCCTCACCGGCAGCCCAGCCCGTTATTCCCAGCTTCGTCGCCAGCTCACCGCCTGCGCCTACCAGGGCGAAGCGTCCGGCAACCCGGCGAGCTTGCCCGTGGGCGTCATCGCTCAAGCAATGCGCCTCAAAGAAGCGCTGCGCCTCGCGCACCACGTCGACAACGTCCTGCTGCATCTTGGCGAGCTTCCCCAGGTAGGCAACGAACGCGACGCCGTGATGCTGGCGCGCCGCCCGGTCAAGCGCCTTGGCGAATTCCCCTCCGCCCTTGTAGCCGTGCAAGTCCTCAAAAACCCCCATGCCGGCGCCAGCGTCGGCGGGAAGTTCGGCGAGGCGCAATTCTTGCCCCGCCCTCGGCGTCTTGCCGGCCTCGCCCATGTGCTCGGTCAAGCCGATTTCACCCGCCGACAGGAACAGCACGCGCCAGGTCGCCCGCTCCCGCGCGCCACCAGTACGCCCCGCCCGCGCCTTGCCGCTACCGTTGGCGAGCATGTAGGCCACTTCGCCGGCCGCGCGCGGATCGATCTGCGCCAGCTCATCAAGCAGCAGCGGCGCGTCGCAATGCTGCGACGCCAACCCTTCAAGCCCGTTATCGGTGGCGCGCCAGCGTTGCATGAACTCCGGCCCGCCGCACACACTGGCCGCCACGCGTAACGCTGTCGTCTTGCCGTCGCTCGAATTGCTGCGCAGGTGAAAGCCTCCGCTTTCCGATCCGGCGATGTAGAGCAACGGCGCAGCAAATGCCATCGAAACCGCGAACACCAGGCGGGAATTCCCGCTGCACAGTGCCGCAACCTCGCGCTGCCAACTGGCCAGCGTGCCACGCTCAGCAAAGGTGCTTGCCCCGCCATCACTCTGGAAAATCCACGCGCCATCATTCGGGCCGAAAGCCTGCCCAGGAAGAACATAGCTCGCGCCTTCCGGCCCGTCCGGATGCCAGCCGGTGCGAGTCGTTACGCGCGCCCGCTTCTTCGTTTCGGCCGTCTGCAGGTACTCAATCAGGCGCGGCTTGCCACTCGGGGCGATCTTCAAACCGTGATCGAGCAGCAGGCCGGCAACCTCGGCGCCATCACCGCGAAACGCCTGCATCGGCACAATCACCTGATGAAGCTTGCGGTCGGGGTCGGTAAATTCAGTCAGCAGCCCCCAGCCAGAGTTTTGCGGATCGCGCACCAGCGCCGTTACGGCGAGGGGCGCGCATATCCAGCGCGGCGACTTGTCGGGTTCGAAGAAATAGACGCCCCGTTCCTGCAGCTCGAATCGGCGAGAAGGCTTTTCCGGCGCCGCGTCTGGCGAGCTGGCGCCCGCCGGTTCCCCCTTCCCGGACAGTGCAGACGTCTGCACCGTAACCGCCTGCAGGGCGTCCGGGTTCGTCAGCAGCAGTGCCAGGTGCGTCGCCTGCCAACCACGCGCGGCCAAGTCTGCAGCATCGTCCCCGGCGCCCAGCTCGCCGCCGGCGGTCAAGGTCGCCACACCTTCGGCTTCGCCCGGCTGCTGCGCGAGCAACGCCAGGTTGAAGCGCTTCACCGGCCCGGCGCCCACCGCTGCCAGTGCCGCAACCAGATCGGCGGCGGCCTTCTCGCCGGCCTCGTCGTTGTCCGGCCATAGCCAAACCTCGATCCCGGCCAGCGGCGTGAAATCCGCCTTGCTCACGGCCTGCGCGCCGCCCTGCCAGGTCAGGACAGGATGTGCCGGCAGCAGCAGCGCCGCCGCATCGCGGGCCTTCTCGCCTTCCACCAGCACGGCGGGCGCGGCCTTCCCCGCCAGATCGGGCAGGCCCAGCAGCACGCGCGGCGCTGGCGGCGCCTTGAACTGCCAGAACAGCCGGCCATCGGGACGGCGCCACAGTGTCAGCGGGGCGAACTGCTTACGCTCGCCGGCCGGCTCGAATCGGTCGTGATAGAAGCAGACCCGCCCGGCGGCGTCGGTATAGGCCCAGCGTGCCGCCGGCTTGCCGTGCCGCGCATGCGCTGCCGGTGGCGGCGGCGCATCGTCGGGCACGGGCGAGACGAAAACAGCGCTATCAGCCGCGGCGGGCGCTTGCCGGGGCGATGGCGCCGGGGCGGGCGCGGCTGCTCCCTTGCCGGCCTCGCGGTCGCTCGCTGCAGCGCGTTGCTGCGGCTCGGCTATTGCGATGCCGAGAAAGGCCGCGAGCTGGCGGCCGGCTTCGCCCTGCTTCACGTCGCGCAGGTAGGCCGCGAGCGCCACCAGATCGCCGCCGCGGTCGCCGGTGGCGAAGTCTTGCCAGTGCCCGGTGTCGCGATTGATCGAGAACGAGCCGGGTTTTCCGTCGTTGCGCTTCGGGTTGCGCGGTAGATACTCGCGGCCCTGATTCTTGCCACCGGCGAGCCCCAGCCAGTCGGTGACGCTATCGAACTGCGCCAGGGCGGCGTCAGCGACGCGGGCTATCCATTGATCTGAGGCCATGCGTCACCGTTCCTAAACGTCGCGCCCGATCGAACTGACGGCATTGGCCACGGCAAACGCGCCGCGAAGCATCGCCAGTGCGAGGATCAAAGCAGGCAGCACTGCCTTGCCATGTTTGCCGGCAGGCAAATTTGCGGCTTCGATGGCTTGCGCCACCGTCAGGCAGCTTTCTGCATCATTGGCGATCGAACGCCACGCGGGGGGAACACTGCCCTGCTTCATTCCAGCACCCCGTGCGCGTCAATGGCATCGTCGATCAGATCAAGGCGAACTGCCAAGGCGTTACCCGCAACGGCTATGGCTTCTGCGATCTGATCTAGGCCCACTAGCCGTTCGGTCAGATAGTAGAGTGCGCACGCTTGCACGTATCCAGCGAGCAACGCCGGCGCAGCCTTTGCATGTCCGGCGCCGAATTTCTCATCGATGCAACGCTGCCCTTCATCAACGAAGCCGTTGATTGCAATGGCCGCATGGGCTTCGATCTCTGACAGGTTGACGGAAGCTCTGGCCTCGCTCATTCCGCACCGCCTTTCGGCTGGCTGGCCTCGGCGATGCGCTCCGCAATCCACGCATCGACAGCTTCAGCCGGCAGGGCGGATGCGCGTTCACCGAGTTTGACCAAGGGGCCGATGCGGCCTGCCTTGATTTCACGGTACACCTGAGAAGGGGATACGCCCATGCGGCCTGCGGCCGTAGGGATTCGTTCAAGACGTGGCATGTTGTTCGCTCCGTTGTATGCGCCGTTATGGCGCGACGAAACGAACAATATTTGCCGTCGCAGGACGGAAAAAGCAGAGGATCGGCCTTAAATGTATTTAAGCGCGTTTGGCGCTAATTCTTCTTTGAAGGGCGCCCCCGCTTGAACTGAAACCCCGCTTCCCTCGACCATTTCTTCAGCGTCTGCAAACTCGAATTCGACCAAGACGGATCGAAGTCTTTCAGTCCCTGCAACTCTTCGACAGTTCTCGCAGTTGCGCCCGCGTCTAGCGCCGCCTTTGCCCAGGTCATGAAAGCAGACTTTCGAAGCTGATCCGCGCGTTTCGATACCGCGTCTTTTGCCTGCTGACTCTGCGCAGCGCGCTGGGCTTCTACGCCCGAGCTTCGCCCGGCCTCCTCTGCCTTTGCCACCAAAGCCGCGCGATGATGCGGGTCGAAAACCTCATGAGCGGCGATGAGGGCTTTCAACAACAGCTCGCGGATATCCGGCAATACTTCCGCGAGCCTGTACGGCTTTTCCGTCACCTCATAGAGAAGAACAGACAAGCGCCATAGGTCGTCATGCAGATAGGTCCGGCGAAAGAGACCGGGTTTTTCCTTTTCAAGAATCGCTTCGGATGCTTCCGCTTGGATTTTTATGCGTTCGTACAGATAGGACTTCTCACCGGTAAGCCGCTCGGCCGGATCGCGAATCTTCGGATCAGTAGCCGCCAGCTCGCCCAGCTTGTCGCATAGGTCTTCGATCTCGAAGACGTCACCGAAAGCGGCGAAATCTTCCCATTTCATAGTCATTACGCACCCCTTGTGCGCGTCCCCTTGGGTAATGGCGCCGCGCCAGCCGGGCAAGGGTTCCCGGTTTTCTCCCCGTCGAGATAGGCGCGGCGTTGCTCGATCAGGCGGCGCAGTCTGGCGCCACCTTTTGTGAAACGGCTGCCAGGTCAAAGCTCAAGAGGGACTGAGCCACGGCAGCTGCGCGCGTCCCAGTTGGCAGCGGTCCCGCGTTTTCCTCTTCCGGCGTCGCTGGCGCCTTGGGCACGCCTTTCGCAAGCGGCCGGACGAAGCGCCGGTGAATATCATCAATCGCCATCAGTGCGCCAAGGTACTCGCCAACCCATGCGGGCGGGCCTTCCTGCGCCCAGTTGCTGCAGGCGTTTTTAGACATTTGCACCCGCCGCGCCAGGTCAGACTGCTTCCACCCCAGCGCCCGCAAGGCAGCGCGATACTCGTCTCCGGTCATGGCTCTTCCTTTCTACTTTCCTCGCGCGCGCGAGGGATGGCGCGATCATAGCTCATACAACCCAGTTTTACGAAAAGTGTTGTTTCGTCCCAATTGTGGGGAACGACAATTTTACATAACGCTAGTTATGCGCACCATTTTCCGAAGTGGGAAAACAGCACCAAAAACAGCCTGTTTTTGCCATGAAAGTGGGAAATCGCCATTTTTCGCCCTGTTTTGCCCCCTCTGCGCGCCGGCTTTTGGGCGAAATTTCACTAAAACGCGGCAATAACGGATTATCGAATGCCGATAATTCGCTAGCCCGCAGAGGACGGGCGGCGCCGTGCAGCCGGTGAACTGCCCTGTCGGTCAGTGCACTCGGCTGATCGCCGCTCATCGCTAGCCCCTAGATTCCTCGAGTTGCTCTTTGCGAGTGCAGTACTCGAAGAAGGCTTCGGTGTCGAATCCTATGCCGCGGTTCGCATTGGCCAGCAGGGATTCATTGGTCGTGTCATCCAGGCTCGAACCGAGCGCTCGCGCAGCTGCACCAAGCCACCTTGAAAGCTCAGACATGCACCCGACCATCTGGCCGCGCAAGGATTCGTATTCAGGGCTGCCGTGTTTGATATCTCCGGAAGAAAGGCGCTCCATCCAGGCTAAAACCATCCAGCCGAGATACAGGCCGCAGCAGTCGTTGGCGTCCTCGCGGATATGCTTCAGATACATCCCGGCAATGGCTTCTCCGGTCGTTCTGCCGCCCATGTAGTCGCCTTTGGCGGGCACATTCCAGAACGAAAACGAATTGTCCTCGGTGTGCTCTTTGCCGACGAACGGCAGGCGATGCGCGGCTATTTTCAGCTTTGGGCGGAAAGCGAGAAGGTGAGGCTGTTTGCGGGTGCGGCGCGGCGCGCCTGGGGCTTGAGACATGGCAATACTCCTTGGAGGCGGTCTTAATCTCCGCCTACCCGACGCCAATCGGGGTGGGCGGAACCGTGCGGGTTGGCGTGCCAGTCCAAGGGCTGGTGAGGGTTTCCCCTCCCCGCACGGCCCGCCCATAGGGTAGCCATGCAGCGGACGTAAAAAAACCGCGCTGCGGCGGTTGTCCGCCTTGGAATCTCAGGACGCCAATCCTGTGTCGGTCTTTTTCCCGACGTGCGAATCATGCGCCAGGATGAAGGCTCTCGTCAATAAGCGAGGCGCCGGCTCGCTCGCCATCGGCCGGTGACAGGGCGCCCACCACGCACCAGGGCGAAGCGGTCACACCAGCGCCCAGCGGGTAGCCAGCTGGGTAGCCGGCAATCGCGACCGGCGGCACCAGCTGGCGCCCCTCGGCTGACGGCTCGAGTAGCAACAGCCGAAGACGGGACAGGGACGGTGCAGACGTGTGCACTGTCCCTGTCAGTACCAGCAAGGCGACGCGGCCACATGCCGCCACAAGCTATTTGTCTGAAAAGCAGCATGCTGAAAAGCCACAGCCACAAGGCGAGCGGATAGAAAACACCTCATTCCCGGCCACTCTCCGCGTAGATATCCGTTTTCCTCCCTTTTTCGCCTCGCGGATTGATGGCGCCGGCAGTCCTTTCGCGCGGCTGTCGGGACAGACATAAAAGCGCGGAAACGACAGGGCGGGCGCCTGCGGCCTTGCTTGCGCGCGCCGCTCTGCGCCTTCCTGATAACGAGTGTCCCAGCGTGTCCCAGCGCCGTCCCAGTGACAAATGGATACCCGAAAAGACCAAGCCCAGCAATGGCAAGGGTTTGCTAGAAGTGTCCCAGTTGTCCCAGTTGTCCCAGTCAAAAACGAGGGGGCGGGCTTTCTGCGGCTGCGATTGCGATACTTGAAAAACCGGGGTGTAGATGAGTGTCAACAGTCATGACATATAGAAGAACTTACCTTTTTCCCGTCAGCCAGTCCGCTTGAGCATCACGACGTTGAAGCCGCCCCCTTGCTCAATGGTGGCGAGCTTTGCAGCCCACAATTCAAGGGCGCGGCGGCGCTCTGTCAGGTAGTCGTGCTTATCGTAAATTGCGACCAGACCGCCCAGCGAGTGATTAAGGCATCTTTCGGCAACCAGCACATCAACGCCGAGGGCGCCCAAGTGGCTACGGCAGGTAGAGCGCAGATCGTGCGGAGTGAAGCGCCTGCATTTTCCGGGCAGCTCCTTGGCAAGACGATTCAGGGCAACGTTCAGGGTGGCGGCTTCCATGTGGGCGTCGCCCTCCCGGCCGTCCTTGCGCGAACGGATCGGCAGCACGTAGCGCGACTGAAAGGCGATCGTCTGCAGTTCGGCAAACCACCCCGCCACCATCGGCGGCAGAGGAACGACGAACGGGGCGCCGTTCTTCGCATGCTCGGGCGGGATAGACCACTCAGCGCGCTCGAAATCAACGTGAGCCCACTCGGCGCGCGTCAGCTCACCAATGCGGGCGCCAGTCGCCAACAGGATGCGAACCATCAAGGCGTTCTGACGCCCGATGCTGGCAAGGGCGGGAAGCATCGCCGCCAGTTCGGCATCGGTCAGCATCACCCGCTCGCGCTGCTCTGGCTTGCCGCCGATGATGGCCTTTGCCTTGATGTGCGCGCAGGGGTTCGTCTCGACCACATGCCGCCCGACACCATGGGCAAACACTTCGCGGATGGCGACCATCACCAGGCGCGCGACGTGGAGCGACTTGGTAGCGGTAGCCTCAACAATGCCGACGATATCGGCGGGCGAAACCTCGGCCGCCTTCATGCTCCCGATCTTCGGCAGGACGTAGGCGCGCAGCTGCTGCCGCCTGCCGCTGATGGTGTTGTCAGCCAGGTAGTCAGCTGCCTTGCTCAGGTAGTCATCAGACAATCGGGCGAAGGTCCAAGCGGTGGCTGCGTCCTGTTCGGCCCGCCGCTTCTCCTTGCCCACGTCGACGCCCTGCTGCACCTCGGCGCGCTTGGCGCTGGCGATCTCCCGCGCCCGTGCCAGCGAGATATCGGGGTAACGTCCCAGCGTCAATTCCTTGCGGGTGCCGCCGAGGCGATAGCGCAGCGCCCATGCGGCCGTGCCCTTCTCCGACAGGGTGAAGGTCAGCCCGTCACCGTCTGCTTTCGCCACCGGCTGCCCTGCCTTGACCCATGCCTTTATCTGAACGTCGCTCAGCTTGCCCATGATCGCCCCCTTCTTGCCGCCTAGCTACCCAGCCACCCGCTAGCTACCCACCTAGCTACCCGGAAATAATGCGCTGTCCTGCGTCCTTGTGCAACGGCCAGAAAACAAAAACCCCGCATTCGCGGGGCTTTGACTGGCGTTTTGCGTCGTCCTGCGACGCCCTGAAAGGTAGCTACAGATTACAGAAAGTCATGTCGAAAGCGACATCGGTGTCGCAGTGACGCGGCTTGTGGTCGCCCTCGGCGCGTGCGAAACGGATGTTCAGCGCGTACTTGTTGGCGCTGATTTCGGGAACAAAGCTGTCTTTCAGCTTGAGCGTCACGCGCACCATCTGCGTTGCGCTGCCGCCGAGCATCATCTGGAAGGCACCGCCCTTGGCCAGTTGCTGCTCGGGACGGCCGCTAGCGCGCAGCAGGCGCAGGACAATGACCAGACCATCGCGCAGCGGCAACATCGGCTTCAGCCAGGTGGCAAGCGCATCGCGCCGGCTTTCCGCTGACTGATGCAACCAGTGGTGATACGAGGGCAGGTCGAACTCGCACAGCCCGCCGGGAATGGCGGCACGACTGCGGATGCTCATCAGCCAGTCGTTCTCGCGCAGATGCTGACCGATCTTGCCGGTCATCGAGAGCAGCGCGGCAGACGCCTGCTCGATCTCGTAAAGCGCACCGGAAAGTGCCTCTTCCGAGATATCGGGGTTGTTTCGATAAGCCAGCAAGGTCTGGCGCTGCCGCTCGAGTTCCTGGATGAGGTCCATCTTCAGGTCGGCGCGGCCGGCAACTTCGAGGATTTCGAACAGGGTCGTCAGCGCAACGTGGTGCTCCTGCGCGCCTTCGTGCTGGCTGAAATGCGCCGTCTTGTCGAATAGATCCTCCAGACGCAGCAAAGTGCGGATGCGCTCATTGAAAGGATATTCGTAAGTAATCACGCCGCGGTCGCCAGTGTCGCCAAAGTGGCGGAATTCTGAACTGTTTACCGGAAAAGCTCAACGCTCCGCTGCAAGTTTCGCGCCTGCAAGCTCAAGATAGCGCCGGTGCAGAGTGGCAACGCGCGGCGCGATCTCGCCGAGGTCGCCATCGTTATGCAACACGTCATCGGCCGCCGCCAGACGGCGCGCGCGCGATGCCTGCGCGGCGATGATGGCGCGCACTTCGTCGGCCGACAGAGCACTGCGCGCGATGACGCGGGCAATCTGCGTTTCCTCGGCGCAATCGACGACCAGAACGCGGTCGACACGGCTGCGCCAGCCGCCGGATTCCACCAGCAGCGGCACTACCAACAACAGGTAAGGAACCTCACCCAGCGCCGCGACCCGCGCGCTACTTTCGCTGCGAATGCGTGGATGCAGGATCGACTCGAGACGCGCGCGCGCGCCGCGGTCGGCGAAGACGATGCGCCGCATCGCCGCCCGGTCGAGCGCACCGTCGGCCTGCACCACGGCATCGCCGAAGGCCGCGCAGATCGCCGGCATCGCCGTGCCACCGGCGGCGGTCAGCGCATGCGCAATGACATCGGTGTCGACCTGCGGCACGCCAAGATCGGCGAAACAGCGGGTCACCGCGCTCTTGCCGCTACCGATGCCGCCGGTCAGGCCGACGACGAAACTCATCGCGCGCCGCCGCAGGCGGTCGCACGCGCGGCGGGAAGTGTCTGCGCGACAGCCAGGCGCAAGGCCTCGAAATCGCTGTCGGCAACCTTTATCTCGACCGTTGCGCCGCGAACGACATTCGTACGTTCGCCGACACGTGCCGACTGCACGCCTTTTTCGCGCAGCTCGTTGAGGCGCTCGTTGGCCGCTTCCTCGCTGGAAAAGATGCCGAGCGAGATGGCAAAGCGGTTGGGCCCGGCCACCTGCACGATGAAGAACTCGGGAACGGCCAGACGCTTCAGCTCGCCCGCCTTGCGCTCGGCGTCGGCGCGACTGGTCAGCGGCGGAATGAACACCCACCAGCCGGCGGCGCTGGCCGCTGTCGGCGGCGCACTGCGCGTATGCGCAGCAGCAGCAAAGCGCTCGGCGAAAAGATGTTCGAGCCGGTCGGCATCGGCTGCAGCCAGGTCGGTCCACTGCAGGCAGCGCAGCGCCGTTTTCGATTCAGCCGCCTTCGTCTCGGCCGCTTTCGCCAGCGGCTTGCCCGCCGGCGCCTCGGCAGGCTTCGCCGCCGCCTTGGCCGGCGCCGCTTCGGGCGCTTTTTCAGTGGCTTTTTCGGGCGCCTTCGCTGCGTTCTTTTCCGCTGACTTCTCTGCCGTAGGCTCGGCAGGCTTCTCACCTTCCGGCGCACTCTCGGGCCCTGCAGACTCCGCCGTTGCCGGCGCCTTGTCGCTCGCCGCCGTTTCGCCGCGCTTGACGATGAACAGCTTGTCAGTGTTCAGCTGCTGCTGCATGCGCGCCGCGTCAGCGCTCTCGGTCGTGCCGAAATAACCTTGCGCCCAGGCAAACAGCAGCAGGTTGGCAAAGACCAGAGCGAAGACCAGGGCGCGCATGGCGGCGCTCTCAGCCGACCTGCGGCAGGTGGGCGAGCGAGGCGGCGATGGCTTCTGCCGGATACTCGTAGTTCTCCAGCTGGCCGGCAAGGTAGCGGTCGTACGAGGCCATGTCGAAGTGTCCGTGGCCAGTGAGGTTGAAGAACAGCGTCTTCGCTTCGCCGGACTCCTTGCAGCGCAGTGCCTCGTCGATGGTGGCGCGGATGGCGTGGTTCGACTCGGGCGCCGGAATGATGCCTTCGGCGCGAGCGAACATTACACCGGCCTCGAAGGTGCCGAGTTGCGGCACGGCCAGCGCTTCGATCAGCCCCTCGTGGTAGAGCTGCGAGACCAGCTGCGAAGCGCCGTGGTAGCGCAGGCCGCCGGCGTGGATACCGGGCGGCATGAAGTCGTGGCCGAGCGTATACATCTTCATCAGCGGCGTGAAGCCCGACGAGTCGCCGAAGTCGTAGGCGTAGGCGCCCTTGGTCAGCGACGGGCACGAGGTCGGCTCGACGGCAACGAGGCGCAGGTTCGGGCTGTTGCCGGCCGCCTTGTCAGCGAGGAAGGGGAAGGCAATGCCGCCGAAGGACGAACCGCCACCGCAGGGGCCGAAGATCATGTCGGGCCAGTCGCCGGCCTTCTCGAACTGTTTCTTCGCTTCGAGGCCGATGATCGTCTGGTGCAGCAGCACGTGATTCAAGACCGAACCGAGCGCGTAATTGGTATCGGCGCGGCCGGCGGCTTCCTCGACCGCTTCCGAGATCGCCAGTCCGAGCGAGCCGTTGCTGTGCGGATCGCGCGCCAGCGCGTCGCGGCCGGTCTGCGTTATCGCTGAGGGGCTGGCCAGCACCTCAGCGCCCCAAGTCTGCATCATCGAGCGACGGAACGGCTTCTGGTCGTAGCTGACCTTGACCATGTAGACGCGCACGTCGATGCCGAACATCTGGCCGGCGAAAGCGATCGACGAGCCCCACTGGCCGGCGCCGGTTTCGGTGGTCAGGCGGCGCACGCCGGCCTGACGGTTGTAGAAGGCCTGCGGCACCGCCGAATTGGGCTTGTGCGAACCGGCCGGCGAGACACCCTCGTTCTTGTAGTAGATGCGCGCTGGCGTGCCGAGCGCTTCTTCCAGCCGACGCGCGCGACACAGCGGCGACGGCCGCCACAGGCGGTAGATCTCGCGCACTTCCTGCGGAATCGGAATCCAGCGCTCCGCGGACATCTCCTGTTCGAGGATGTTCATCGGGAAGATCGCCGCCATCTGCTCGACCGCCACCGGTTGGCCGTCGGGCCCGAGCGGCGGCAGTGGCGCATTGGGCATGTCGGCAACGACGTTGTACCAGTGCGTCGGGATTTCCGAAGCGTCGAGAACGATGCGCAGCGATTCCAAACCAGTCTCCCTGTCTGTCTTATTTTCTGCGAAGAATCAGCGTCCGGCGCGCGTCATTCGCCCCGCACACAAGATCCAGCACAATACCGCGGCTGTCTTTGCAACAGCCGCCAACCGTCATGCTGTCGCGCCTTCGGTGACGGCGAAGCGCGCCAGTCCTTCCAGAACCAGATTGTCAATCCGCCGCACCGGCAGTGCAAGGTGTGCGGCGAGCGCCGGTGCCGAACCGCCGGAGAGAAGGCAGGGCGAACCGGCAGGCAACTGCCGGTAGAGACGTTCGACAGCACCCGCCTGTGCATGCAGGCAGCCGCTGGCGATGGCGTCCTGCGTGCAGCGTGGCAGATCGGCGAACTCGCCGTCGGCATAGGGCAGCAAGGCGGTGGCGCCGGCCAGCGAACGGCGCATCAGGTCGACGCCGGGAACGATGAGTCCGCCTTGGAAGACGCCGTCTGCGTCGAGGACGTCGATCGTCGTCGCCGTGCCGGCACAAACGACCAGACAGGCCGAACTGACGCGCGCGCGCGCGCCGATCAGCGCCGCCCAGCGATCGGCGCCGAGCCGTTCGGGGGGCAGGTAGCGACTCTCGACGCCACACTGACGCAAGCCGGGGCGCAACCAGCGGGCAGCGTCGGCGCGCGCGCCGAGTGCCGCACGCAGGGCGGCGGCAACGCCTTCGCCAGCGACATTGCAGACGGCGATGCGCGCATCGGCAGGCCAGCCGGAGGCGACGGCAACAAGTCCAGCGGCGTCGGCGGTTTCGAGCGCGCCCATGCCACCCCAGCCACCATCGGCCCAGATTCCCCACTTGATGCGGCTGTTGCCGGCGTCGATGGCGACAATCATGCGGCACGCAGCGACACGTCGCCGACCAGGAAACGTTGCTGACCGCCGTCTGCCGTGGCGAGGATCAGTGCGCCGTCGGCAGCGGCACCGAGGCAGATGCCTTCGGCCAGCGTTACTGTGGCAGCAGCATTTTCGCCGCTCGCCGAATCGAGCAGCCGCACCGGCAAACCCTGCCAGACGTGGCGCGCCTGCCAGTCTTCGCGCAATGCGGCAAAACCGTCGGCCACAAAGACATCGAGCGTTGCAATCAGCGAATCGAGCAGCGCGGCGAGCAATTCGTGGTAATTGGACGTGTAGCCAGAGCCGGCCAGCGAGGCAGCCGGCAGGGCAAAGCCGTCAACTGTCGGCGGCGGCTGCAGATTGATGCCGATGCCGATCACCGCGGCGGTGGCGCCGCGCTCGCTGGCGAGTTCGATCAGCACGCCGCCGAGCTTGCCGCCGTCGAGCAGCAGGTCATTCGGCCATTTCAGCGCGACGCCGCGAACGCCACAGGACTCCAGCGCACGCGCCAGCGCCACGCCGACAGCAAGCGACAGGCCGGCCAGCCGCGATATATCACCGCCAAAGCGCCACAGCAGCGAAAAGGTGAGCGAGTCGCCCGCTGCCGCGCGCCAGACGCGACCGCGCCGGCCGCGGCCGGCCGTCTGCCGCTCGGCAATGACGACCGCGCCGCTGGGGGCGCCATGCGCGGCGCGCTCCAGCAAGACGCTGTTGCTTGAGTCGCACTCGGCCAGCACCTCGGCGTCGACGCGACCGCGCGCCCGCCCGAGCAGGGCGGAAAGGCGGACGGGATCGATCAGGCAGTCGGTCATCGCGATAGCAGCAGGGAAAAAGGCACGGTGCAAGATGCGCTTGTTACCGAGCCTGATATCGGCCCGACGACAAACAGCCACCTCGCAAAAGGCGGCCATTATCCCCGATATTCGCGCGTCAACACCCTCAATCGCGCGAGCGGGCGATGTCTGACGGGCGTTTTGCTCGCGATTGTCACGCCGACGCAACGCCGCCTGGGCAAGTGGACGGCTTGCGGACGGCGCAGAGGTGGTGGATCGGCCTAGCCCGGAGCGTTTTCCTCGTCGGCGAGACGGCCGCCGTCGAGTTTCAGTTCCTGAATCTTGCGCGTGATCGTGTTGCGGCCAATGCCGAGCGCCTGCGCCGCTTCGATGCGGCGTCCGCCGGTTGACGCCAGCGCACGCGCGATCAGGATGCGCTCGAAGCGCTGCGACAGCTTCTCGTGCAATTGCCCGGTCGTCGCGGCGAGCAGGCGGTCGACTTCCAGCGCCAGCCCCGATTCCCAATCGGTCGCCGGCGGCGTCGCGCTGCTTTCGCGCAACTCGGGCGGCAGATCGGCAAGCTCGACGGTCTGACCGGGGGCCATCACGCTCAGCCAGTGACAGAGATTTTCCAGCTGGCGCACATTGCCAGGGAAGTCGAGGCCGCAAAGATGGCGCAGCGCGCCTTCCGACAGGCGCTTGGTTTCGACACCAAGCTCCTGCGCACTTTTCTGCAGGAAGTGACGCGCCAGGATGGGAATGTCCTCGGGCCGCTCGCGCAGGCTGGGCAGGCGGATGCGGATGACGTTGAGGCGATGGAACAGGTCCTCGCGGAACAAGCCTTCGCGCACGCGTGCCTCGAGGTTCTGGTGCGTCGCGGCGATGATGCGCACGTTCGCCTTCAGCGGCGCGTGGCCGCCGACGCGATAGTAGTGCCCGTCGGAAAGGACGCGCAGCAGGCGCGTCTGCAGTTCGGCCGGCATGTCGCCGATTTCGTCGAGGAACAGCGTGCCGCCGTCGGCCTGTTCGAAGCGGCCGCGGCGCTGCGCGGCGGCGCCGGTGAACGCACCGCGCTCGTGGCCGAAGAGCTCGGACTCAAGCAGATCCTTGGGGATCGCCGCGGTGTTGATGGCGATGAAGGCGCGGTCGGCGCGCGGGCTGTGCCGGTGCAGCGCGCGCGCGACGAGTTCCTTGCCGGCACCCGATTCGCCGGTGATGAGCACGGTCGCGTGCGACTGGCTGAGCCGGCCGATGGCGCGAAAGAGCTCCTGCATCGCCGGCGCCTGACCGAGAATCTCCGGCGTCAAGCTGACTTCCTCGGGGCTGCCGCTCTGCCGCGAACCTTCGTCGATGGCGCGACGGATCAGTTCGAGCGCCTGATCGACGTCGAAGGGTTTCGGCAGGTATTCAAAAGCGCCACCCTGAAAGGCGGCGACCGCGCTCTCCAGATCGGAATAGGCAGTCATGATGATCACCGGCAGGTCCGGAAAGCGTTCCTTGACCTGCTGCAGCAGGTCAAGCCCCGAACGCCCGGGCATGCGGATATCGGAAACGAGCACCTGCGGCGGCTCGGCGCCGGCGTCGAGTTCGGCCAGCGCCTCGCTGGCCGAAGCAAAACTTTTGAAGGAAATCTGCTCCCGCGACAGGGTCTTTTCCAGCACCCAGCGGATAGACCTGTCGTCATCAACGATCCAGACCGGCTTCATTGTTTCCCCATGCGTCATCAATGTGGTGTCCGTGCGTTAGCAATAAGCCTGCCACAGGCGGCGAAGCGGTGGTAATGAGTCATCAACGGGCGCCATTAGCGGCGAGCGGCATGCGCAGCGTGAAACAGGTGTAACCGGGACGGCTCTCGCAGTCGATCGTCCCCTGGTGCTGCTGGATGAAGCTCTGTACCAGCGTCAGGCCGAGTCCGCTGCCGCCCTCGCGGCCGGAAACCAGCGGGTAGAACATGCGTTCACGGATGTCGTCGGCGATTCCCGGACCGTTATCGACGACCTGGATTTCGAGCGCCAGGCGGTGACGGCGTTTGACCAGCGTCACCTGCCGCGCGGCGCGCGTGCGCAGGACGATTTCACCGCCGGCCGTTCCCTGCGAGAGGATCGCCTGCGCGGCGTTGCGCGCGAGGTTGAGGATTGCCTGGATCAGCTGCTCGCGATCGCCGACGAGATCGGGCAGGCTGGTGTCGTAGTCGCGGCGGACGGTCAGCTGCTGCGGAAATTCCGCCGTCAGCAGGCTGCGCACGCGCTCGAGGATTTCGTGGATATTCACTGGCGCCGGCTGCATCACGCGATGCGGCGAAAGCAGGCGCTGCATCAGATCCTGCAGGCGATCAGCTTCCTTGATGATGATCTGCGTGTATTCGCGCAGTCCCGGGTTGTTGAGTTCGTGCTCGAGCAGTTGCGCGGCGCCGCGGATGCCGCCGAGCGGATTCTTGATCTCGTGCGCGAGGTTGCGGATCAGTTCGCGATTGGCCTGTTGCTGCGCGATCAGTTGCTCCTCGCGGCTCGCCTTCAACTGCTGGTCGATCGGCCACAGTTCGAGCAGCAGACGCGCACCGGGCACTTCGGTCGGATTGACCGTGCAGTTCAGACGCAGAGTTTCGCCGTCGGCGCGGCGCAATTCGATGTTCTGGCCGGTGTAGCTCCAGCCCTGGTCAAGCGCGCTGTCGAGCGCTTTCTGCAAGGTCGGCGACCACGCGGCAATGCCCGAGAGCGGCTTGCCGGCGAGCGCCTTGCTGCTGCCGGCGAGAAGATTCTCGGCTGCCGGGTTGAGGTAGCAGATCGCCAGGGCCTCGTCGAGCAGGACCACCGACGAAGACAGCAGGTCAAGGCCGCTGAAAGGATTGAAAGGAGTTTCAGACATGCGGGATTCGGTCCAAACGCAGGCAGACGGACGGGCAGACAGCTGGCGACGCCGGAAGGCGCCGCAGGAGATAGCGAAGTTTCGGCGCACACGCCGGCGGCAGCGGCAGCGGGCGAGCTCGCCACTCAGCGCAGATTGGCGATTTCCTTGCGGATCGCTTCGATATTGCGCTCGTGCAGCGCGACGCGCTCCTTGAACGGCTGCAGGCGATCGAGCACGCGCTGATAGTTGCGCTCGTCGCCATTGCGCACGGCTTCCTGCGCGGCGAGTTCTTTCTGTGCCTGTTCGAGGTTCTTCTGTTCGGCAGCCAGTTCGGAATCGAGAATGCGTCGGCGGTCGGTGTCGCGGGCGCGCTGCGCGTCGGCATCGACACGCGGGAAACTCGCCGGGGTCGGTGTCTTCGCCGCCGGACGTTGCGCCGGCGCTGAGTTGACCGGATCAAGGTTGAGCTTCTTGCAGTTCTGCGTCTGCATGTTGGAATACGTCACATGGCCTTCGCCATCGACGCATTTGAAAATGTCCGCTCGCGCCGGCGACGCCGCCAGTGCAGCCAGCGCAAACAGGAGAGGCAGTAGTCGCGAGTTCATCGTCATCCGTCCGTGGATTTGACAGGGGGCTATTGGAGCACCACGACTTCCCGTATGGCAAGAGGCGGCAGGGTGGCGAAAAAAAAGGGACAGGCTAGCCCGTCCCTTTTTTCAGCCTCGCCGAACGATCAGCAGCTGTAGTACAGATCGAACTCGATCGGGTGCGTCGTCATGCGGACCTTGTTCACTTCTTCCATCTTCAGGGCGATGAAGGCATCGATCCATTCATTGGAGAAGACACCACCACGGGTCAGGAACTCGCGATCCTTGTCCAGCGACTCCAGCGCTTCTTCGAGGCTGGCGCAGACGGTCGGGATCTTTGCATCCTCTTCCGGCGGCAGGTCGTAGAGATTCTTGTCGGCGGGATCGCCGGGGTGAATCTTGTTCTGGATGCCGTCGAGGCCGGCCATCAGCAGGGCGGAGAAAGCCAGGTACGGGTTGGCGATCGGATCCGGGAAGCGCGTTTCGATGCGGCGTGCCTTGTCGGAAGCGACGTACGGAACGCGGATCGACGCGGAACGGTTCTTCGCCGAGTAGGCGAGCTTGACCGGCGCTTCGAAGTGCGGAACCAGACGCTTGTACGAGTTGGTACCCGGATTGGTGATCGCGTTCAGCGCCTTGGCGTGCTTGATGATGCCGCCGATGTAGTAGAGCGCGGTTTCCGACAGGCCGGCGTAGCCGTTGCCCGCGAACAAGTTCTTGCCGTCCTTCCAGACCGACTGGTGCACGTGCATGCCCGAGCCGTTGTCGCCGACGATCGGCTTCGGCATGAAGGTGGCGGTCTTGCCATACTGGTGCGCAACGTTGTGCACGATGTACTTGAGCAGCTGCGTCTTGTCGGCGCGACGAACCAGCGTGTCGAACTTGGTACCGATTTCGTTCTGACCGGCGGTCGCGACTTCGTGGTGGTGCACTTCGACTTCGACGCCGGCAGCTTCGAGCGCCAGACACATCGCAGCGCGGATGTCGTTGAACGAATCAACCGGCGGCACCGGGAAGTAGCCGCCCTTGACTGCCGGACGGTGGCCGGTGTTGCCGCCGTCGACCTTTTCGCCGGAAGTCCATGCGGCTTCTTCCGAGAAAATCTTGACGAAGGTTCCCGACATGTCGGTCTTCCATTCGACCGAGTCAAAAATGAAGAATTCGGGTTCCGGACCGAAGAAGGCCTTGTCGCCGAGGGCGGAAGACTTCAGATAGGCTTCGGCGCGCTTGGCGATCGAGCGCGGATCGCGGTCGTAGCCACGGCCATCAGCCGGGTCGACGACGTCACAGGTAAGAACCAGCGTGGTCTCATCGAAGAACGGGTCGATGAAAGCAGTGTCGGGATCGGGCATCAGCAGCATGTCGGAGGCTTGGATTCCCTTCCAGCCGGCGATCGACGAACCGTCAAAGGCGTGACCTTCTTCGAACTTGTCTGCGTCGACGGTGTGCGCGGGAACGCCGACGTGCTGCTCCTTGCCGCGGGTATCGGTGAAACGGTAATCGACGAACTTGACGTCGTTTTCCTTGATCATCTTCAGAACGTCTTGTGGGCTTGCCATCTGGAAAGTCTCCTGAGCAGATGCCGGTCATTCCGGCGGGAAATCAATAGGGATGAGTGGTAAACCAGCGCGGAACTATTCAGCAAAACATGTGCCATTGGTTTTCAGCTGATCGGGCATTGTGCCATAAAGTTTTCTCCAGCCGACAGCCCGGATTGGCGCACCAAAAGCGAGCAACACAGAGCATTATGCACCAAAACGGTGCGCCATTCGACCTTCGTCGCCCTGCTCGGCTGAGCTGCCCGGCTCCCGGGAAGCTTCGCCCCTGCAAGGAAGAGGCGAGGGTTTATACTCCAGCATCCGAAATCGCGGAGACACGCAAATGGGCGCACTGACCGACATCCTGAAGCTGGCAAAATCGCGCGGGGAAGAACTCGGCCTGCCTTACGCCGGGGCGCTGACGCCCGCCGAAGCGCACACTCTCTGGAAGGAAGCGCCGGGCAGCCACCTCATCGACTTGCGCACGCGCGCCGAACGCGACTGGGTCGGGCGAATTCCCGACGCCATCGAGATCGAATGGCAGAGCTACCCCGAGGGCGCGCGCAATCCGCATTTCCTGCAACAACTGAAACATCAGGCAGAAGTCGGCGATCTGATCCTGTTCATCTGCCGCAGCGGCGCCCGCTCGCACCAGGCGGCGCTGCTGGCCACGCAAGCCGGCTTCGGCAATGTTTACAATGTCCTCGAAGGCTTCGAAGGCGATGTCGATGCTCGCGGCCAGCGCGGCAAACTCGGCGGCTGGCGTTTCGCCGGACTGCCCTGGCTCAGCTAGCGCCAGCCAGCGCCGCTCTCAGGCAAGCCCCCCACAAACGACAGGCGCGGCCGCAGCCGATCCATTCCCCGACTCGACAAGGTCGCGACCAGGAATATGGTCGCACCGGAACAGCGAACAAGATCAATCACCCGCTCATGCAGACCTCGATCATCTCTCCCGCCTTCGGCTTCGACCAGTTCAACCGCATGGACGACGCGGAATGCCACGCGCGCATCCGCGACGCGCGTGCGCGCCTCGGTGCGCGCGCCGCGCTGCTCTGTCACCACTATCAGCGCGCCGACATCTACCAGTACGCAGACCTCACCGGTGACTCGCTCAAGCTGTCGCGCCTCGCGGCGCAGACCGACGCCGAGTACATCGTCTTCTGCGGCGTGCATTTCATGGCCGAAGTCGCCGACATCATGTCGCGCCCCGAGCAGATCGCCATCCTGCCCGACCTCGCCGCCGGCTGCTCGATGGCTGACATGGCCAATCTGGCGAAAGTCGAGCGCTGCTGGCGCGAACTGGCGAGCGTGATCGACGTCGACGCCGAAGTGACGCCGGTCACCTACATCAATTCGGCGGCCGATCTGAAGGCTTTCTGCGGCGAACGTGGCGGCATCGTGTGCACCTCGTCGAACGCCGGCAGGATCGCCGAGTGGGCTTTCGCGCAACGGCCGAAGGTGCTGTTCTTCCCCGACCAGCACCTCGGCCGCTGGACCGGTGCGCAGATGGGAATCCCGCTCGACGAGATGCCGGTGTGGGACCCCGACCTCGAACTCGGCGGGCTGACGCCCGAGCAGATCCGCCGCGCGCGTGTGCTGCTGTGGAAGGGCCACTGTTCGGTGCACCAGATGTTCCAGCCGCAGCACATCGCGCGTTTTCGCGCCGAACACCCGGAAGGAATCGTCATCTCCCACCCGGAATGCAGCTTCGAGGTGTGTACCGCGTCCGACCACGTCGGCTCGACCGAACTGATCGTGCGCACGATCAAGGAAGCCGCGCCCGGCACGCGCTGGCTGGTCGGCACCGAACTGAATCTGGTCAGCCGGCTGGCCGAGGAAGTGAAGAGCGAGGGCAAGATCGTCGAGTTCATGTCGCCGATCGTCTGCATGTGCTCGACAATGCAGCGCATCGACCCGCAGCATCTGGCATGGACGCTGGAGAACCTCGCCGAAGGACGCGTCGTGAACCCGATCCGCGTTTCCGCGCGCGACGCCGGCAACGCGAAAACGGCGCTTGAACGCATGCTCGCCGTTTCGTGAGCGCCGCAACATGAAGCTCGCTTCCTGAAGCAAGAACGGCCATGGCGTACGTACTCTCCGTCGCCAGTTTCAACATCCACAAGGGCTTCTCGCCTTTCAACGCACGGCTGACGGTGCATGAACTGCGCGAGCGCCTGCGCAGCCTCGCGCCAGACATCGTTTTCCTGCAGGAAGTGCAGGGCGCGCATTCGGGCCACGCCGCACGGCATGGCAACTGGCCGGCGGCGGCGCAGCATGATTTTCTCGCCGAAGATGTCTGGCCGGACGCGGCTTACGGACGCAATGTCGTGCATGGTCGCGGCCATCACGGCAACGCCATCCTCTCGCGCTTTCCGATCGAGTACGCGCACAACCAGGATGTGACGCACCTGCGCTTCGAACGCCGCGGGCTGTTGCACTGCACGCTGCGCCTGCCAACGGCGGAAAACGCCGAGCGGACGACAACGCCCACGCCACACCGGGCCGGGCCGCCGGCGATTGCGCAGCTGCCGCCAGCGCTCGCGCCGGCGGGAGAATTGCTGCATTGCGTCTGCGTGCACCTGTCGCTGTTCGCGCACTCGCGCCGGCGACAGATGAGCGCGCTGGCCGACTATCTGGAAAGCGCCATCGACGCCGACGCGCCGCTGATCATCGCCGGCGATTTCAACGACTGGCGCAACGATGGCGAGCGCATGCTGGCGCGGCGTCTTGGTCTCGGCGAGGTGTTCAGCAGCCGTGGCCGGCCGGCGAGAAGTTTTCCGGCGCGGCTACCGCTGCTGCGGCTCGACCGAATTTACGTGCGCGGTTTCAGCGTCGAGCAGGCCGGACTGCAGTTCGTCGAGACTGGCCTGCGCGTTTCCGATCACGCGGCCTTGTCGGCGCATCTGCGCCGCGCCGACAAGGCCGGCGCGCACCATGGCGACTGAATTTGTCGGCGGCAACCGGCTGACGCTGCTCAGCAACGGCAGCGAGTACTTTCCGGCGCTGATTGCCGCCATCGACGCGGCCAGGCGCGAGGTTCATCTCGAAACCTATCTGTTCGCCGACGACGCGACCGGCCAGGCCGTCGCCGATGCGCTGAGCCGCGCCGCCGCGCGTGGCGTGCGCACGCGCCTGCTGATCGACGGTTTCGGCGCGCGCAACTGCGCCGAGCAACGCCTTCCGCTGCTGCTCGCCGCTGGCGTGCAGGCGCTGGTCTATCGCCCGGAAATCGCGCGTTTTTCACTGCACCGACAGCGCCTGCGCCGGCTGCACCGCAAGCTGGCGCTGATCGACGGAACAATCGGCTTCGTCGGCGGCATCAACATCATCGACGACATGAACACGCCGCGGCAGACGCCGCCACGCATCGACTACGCGGCACGCATCGAAGGACCGCTGCTGGCGTCGGTCGAACACGCCATGCGCCGACTGTGGAACCTCGTCGCCTTTGCCAGCCTCAACTCCGCATTCCGCATCGCGACCAACAGGAGCACACCGGCGCCCTGCGGCAGTCAGCGTGCCGCCTTTATCGTTCGCGACAACCTGCGCCACCGCCACGCGATCGAAAGCGCCTACCTTGAGGCGATTGCCAATGCCCGCGAGGACATCCTCATCGCCAGCGCCTACTTTCTCCCCGGCCGGCGTTTTCGCCACGCGCTGCGCGACGCCGCTGCGCGCGGCGTGCGCGTCAGGCTGCTGCTGCAGGCGCGCGTCGAGTTCCCGCTGCTGCACTACGCGACGCAGGCGCTCTACGCGCAGCTGCTCGCTGCCGGCATCGGCATCCACCTCTACGAGCGCAGTTTCCTGCACGCCAAGGTCGCGGTCATCGACGACAACTGGGCGACCGTCGGCTCTTCGAATATCGATCCGTTCAGCCTGCTGCTGGCGCGCGAAGGGAATCTGCTGGTCGAGGATGGCGCCTTCGCCGGCGAGCTGCGGCAAAGCCTGCTGAACCTGATCAGCGACGGCGCACGCGAACTGCCCCCGGGCAGCAGGCGCCAGCTGTCGTGGCCGGCGCGACTGTTGCGGCGCATCGCCTATGCACTGATCAGCCTCGCCATCGGACTGCTTGGTAGCGGCCGGCGCCGCTCATGAGCACGGTCTGCCGAGTTGCGGCCCGCTTCCCCACTGCACCGTTGCCTCGCTGAGCAGCCGCCGCTGGCTGCGCGTCCTTTTCAGACCAGTACCTGCGCTTGTCGACTGGGAACGCGCGCCATCGACCAGTGCGCGATCGCCCACGACCAGAACTCGGCGAGACTCGCCTGCGCCAGTCCTTGCGGAATCTCTTGCCCGAGAAAGGCCAGCACCTCGACCAACGCGGCGACACCACGTACCGGATCGACTGCCGCCGCCAAGGTCTGCTTGGAGAGCTTCTGGCCGGCGGCGTTGGTCGCCACCGGCAGGTGCGCATAGGTCGGCGTCGGCACACCCAAGCGCTGCTGCAGCCAGATCTGCCGCGGCGTCGAGGCAAGCAGGTCGGCGCCACGGACGACGGCATTGACGCCCTGATCGGCGTCGTCGACGACAACCGCCAGCTGATAGGCGAACTGGCCGTCGGCACGGAAGAGGATGAAATCGCCGAGTTCGCGTTCGAGGTTCTGCGCCTGCGCGCCCTGCACGCGGTCGACGAAGCCGATGCACGCGTCCGCCGTGCGCATGCGCCAGGAACGCGCTGCCCGCCCGTCGCCCAGCCCGGCGCGGCAGGTACCGGGATAGACGTGGCCGCCATCGACCGACGCCGCGACGACCGAATCGGCGATCTCGCGCCGCGAACAGGCGCAGGGATAGACCTCGCCATCGAGTTGCAGACGCACCAGTGCCGCGTGGTAGCGATCAAGGCGGCGGCTTTGCACCAGCACCTCGCCGTCCCACTGGAAAGCGAAGGCGTCGAGCGTGCGCAGGATCGACTCGGTAGCACCGGGAACGCTGCGCGGCGCGTCGACATCCTCGATGCGCAACAGCCATTCGCCGCCGGCCGCGCGTGCGTCGAGATAACTGCCGAGCGCAGCGACCAGCGATCCGAAATGCAGCGGACCGCTCGGCGACGGCGCGAAACGTCCGCGGTAGCAGGAAGCAGCGGCGACCGCCGACGCGCTCGGCGAGCCTGATTCCCCGGCGACGCCGCTGGGCGATGTGTCAGCCGCTGCCTGCGCCATGACGTGCGCCAGCGCTCCTGGCCTCGGCGCGTCCGGACTAGACGTTGAACAGGAAGTTGAGCACGTCGCCGTCGCGCACGACGTATTCCTTGCCTTCGGCGCGCATCTTGCCGGCTTCCTTGGCGCCCGCCTCACCCTTGAAGGCGATGAAATCGTCGAAGGCGATCGTCTGCGCGCGGATGAAGCCGCGTTCGAAGTCGGTGTGGATGACGCCGGCCGCCTGCGGTGCGGTGTCGCCCTTGTGGATCGTCCACGCGCGCACTTCCTTGACGCCAGC
The DNA here is from genome assembly GCF_014197755.1 of Rhodocyclus tenuis. Taxonomy (GTDB): domain Bacteria; phylum Pseudomonadota; class Gammaproteobacteria; order Burkholderiales; family Rhodocyclaceae; genus Rhodocyclus; species Rhodocyclus tenuis. The sequence continues at coordinate 91,844 of NZ_JACIGE010000002.1, forward strand.
GGTGAAGTAGGTCTGCAGGCCGAGCAGGTGGTAGCCGGTGCGGATCAGGCGATCGAGACCGGGCTCGTGCAGGCCCATCGACTCGAGGAATTCGAGCTTGTCGGCGTCGTCGAGGTCGGCGATCTCGGCTTCGATCGACGCGCACAGCGCGACCACTTCGGCACCTTCGGCGGCGGCGTGCGCCTCGACCGCGGCCAGCAGCGGGTTGTTGGCGAAACCGTCTTCGGCGACGTTGGCAGCGTAGAGCACCGGCTTGGCGGTGATCAGGCAGAACGGCTTGAGGCTGGCGAGCTCTTCCTTCGACAGCGCGAGCGCACGCACCGGCTTGCCCTGGTCGAGCTGGGCGAAACACTTTTCCAGCACGGCGACGAGGATCTTCGCTTCCTTGTCGCCCGAAGCGGCCGGACGCTTGTAACGGTTGATCGCCTTCTCGACCGTCGTCATGTCGGCGAGCGCGAGTTCGGTGTCGATGGTCTCGATGTCGCGGATCGGATCGACGTTGCCGGAAACGTGGATCACGTTGTCGTCAGCAAAGCAGCGCACCACGTGCACCACGGCGTCGGTCTCGCGGATGTTGGCGAGGAACTGGTTGCCGAGGCCCTCGCCCTTCGACGCGCCGGCAACGAGGCCGGCGATGTCGACGAACTCGACGATCGCCGGCTGGATCTTCTGCGGCTTGACGATCGCGGAGAGCTGCGCCAGACGCGGATCGGGCACTTCGACGATGCCGACGTTCGGCTCGATGGTGCAGAAGGGATAGTTCTCGGCCTGGATGCCGGCCTTGGTCAGCGCATTGAACAGCGTGGACTTGCCGACGTTGGGCAGGCCGACGATTCCGCATTTGAGGCTCATGGACGGGTTCCTGGTTAAGGCTTGACGTGGAGAAGGCGTTGCGCCGCGGCGACGTCGCCGGCGGCGAGTTTGGGCCAGGCGATCAGGCAGCGGTCGAGGGCAGCATCGATCAGCTCGCGCTCCTCGCGCCGCGGCGGCTTGAGGACGAAGTTTGCCACTTCGGCGCGATCGCCGGGGTGGCCGATGCCGAGGCGCAGGCGCCAGAAATCGGGCGTGCCGAGCTGCGACTGGATGTCCTTGAGGCCATTGTGGCCGCCGTTACCGCCGCCCTGCTTGAGGCGGATGCTGCCCGGCGGCAGGTCGAGGTCGTCATGCACGACGAGGATCTCGGCCGCCTCGATACGGTAGAAGCGCGCCAGCGCCGCCACCGCCTGGCCGGAACGGTTCATGAAGGTCGCCGGTTCAAGCAGGTACAGCTCGCCGGCGCGGCCGACGCTGCCGAAAAACTTCGCCTGCGGCGCCAGGCTTGCCTTCAGTTCGAACGCCAGCCGGTCGACGAACCAGAAACCCGCGTTATGCCGGGTGTCGGCGTAATCGGCACCGGGATTGCCGAGACCGACGATCAGACGGGGAGCGTTCATCGCGGAGGGATCGCTAGCGAAGGAATCATGGACGCAGGAAGAATTTTACGCAGCTGCAAGCGGGCGACCGCCAAGAAAAAAGGCCGTCGCAGGCGCTGGTGAGCGCCGGACGACGGCCTTCTGGCGGCACCGGCGCTATCAGGCGGCGGCTTCGCCTTCGGTGGCGGCAGCGGCGCCCTTCTTCTGCTGGATCAGCGCGACCACACCGTCGTCACCGTGCGTCAGCGGCGTCACGCCGGCCGGGAAGACGAGTTGCGAGATGTGGATCGACTGACCGGCAGCCAGCGACTGCAGATCGACCTCGATGAACTCGGGCAGATCCTTCGGCAGGCAGGCCACTTCGATTTCGTTGAGGATGTGCGAAACGCTGCCACCGGTGAGCTTGACGCCCGGCGCCAAGTCGGCGTTGATGAAGTGCAGCGGCACCTTCTGGTGGATCGGCTGGTTCGCGTCAACACGCAGGAAATCGACGTGCAGGACGAGCGGCTTGTACGGGTGCACTTGCGCGTCGCGCAGCAGCACCGGCTCGGCAACGCCATCGACGATCAGCGTCAGCACGGAAGCGTGGAAAGCTTCCTTGCGCAGCGACAACAGGATCTGGTTGTGTTCGATTTCGATCGACTGCGGCGCGGTGTTGCCACCGTAAACGATAGCCGGAACAAGATTCGCACGACGCAGGCGGCGGCTCGCTCCGGACCCCTGCACGGTGCGCTTTTGCGCATTCAGTTCAAATTTCATGGACAACTCCTGGTGGTGTTGCAACCCGTCCGCGACCAGACGGGGGTTGGGAATGCCGCCCGCAAAGCGGACGGCAAAAACACCGGAAAAGGCTGGCGCCGCAAAACGACGCCCGCCCGCTCCGGCTTTATTCGATGAACAGCGAGGACACGGAATCCTCGTTGCTGATACGGCGGATCGTTTCGGCCATGACATCGGCGACCGACAGCTGGCGGATGCGCTTGCACGCCTGCGCATCGTCGCGCAGCGGAATCGAGTCGGTAACGACCAGTTCGTCGAGATCGGAAGCGTTGATGCGCTCGACCGCCGCGCCCGACAGCACCGGGTGCGTACAGTAGGCGAGCACCTTGCGCGCGCCGCGTTCCTTCAGCGCCGAAGCCGCCTTGCACAGCGTGCCGGCGGTATCGACCATGTCGTCCATCAGCACGCAGGTACGGCCTTCGACTTCGCCGATGATGTTCATCACTTCGGAAACATTGGCCTTCGGCCGGCGCTTGTCGATGATCGCCAGATCGCACTCGAGGCGCTTGGCCAGCGCACGCGCACGCACGACACCGCCGACGTCGGGCGAAACGACCATCAGGTCGGGGAAGTTCTTCTTCCAGACGTCAGCGAGCAGGATCGGCAGCGAATAGATGTTGTCGACCGGAATATTGAAGAAGCCCTGGATCTGGTCGGCGTGCAGGTCCATCGTCAGCACGCGATGCACACCGGCGGCGGTGAGCAGGTCAGCAACCAGCTTGGCGGCGATCGGCACGCGCGCCGAGCGCACGCGGCGATCCTGGCGGGCGTAACCGAAATACGGAATGGCGGCGGTGATGCGGCCGGCCGACGCACGCTTCAGCGCATCGACCATGACCAGCAGTTCCATCAGGTTTTCGTTGGCCGGCGCGCAGGTCGACTGCAGAACGAAAACGTCCTTGCCGCGCACGTGTTCCTGAATCTCGACGCTGACTTCACCATCGGAGAAACGGCCAACATTGGCGCGGCCGAGCGAGATGTTCAGGCGCCTGACCACATCGGCTGCCAGCTTGGGATTGGCGTTGCCAGTGAACACCATCAGGCTGTCGTAAGCCACTTCGGGACTCCTGGCGCCGTGCGCTGGCGCCCAAATGAAGACGGGCAGGCTATGGACCTGCCCGACGTGGAATTCGGATGGCTGGGGAAGAAGGATTCGAACCTTCGAATGCCGGAATCAAAATCCGGTGCCTTGACCAGCTTGGCGACTCCCCAGCAATCGTCAACCGGGCTGGCCGGCTAACGAGGCGCGCATCTTACAAGATAATTTCAAAAAAAACCAGCATCCGGATCGCCATTCCGCTCGTGGGCGGAATCGGCGCTCAGGCGGCGACGAGTTCGCGCAAGGGATGGCCGTCGAGTCCCTCGGCCAGCCAGCCAACAAAACCGGCTGGTGCCGCACGCAGCACCGCCGCCGCCGCCGCGCGCGTCGGGAATTCGGCAAAAACGCAGGCGCCGGAACCGGTCATGCGCGCACGCGCATGCTGCGTCAGCCAGGCAAGGCGCTCGGCGACCGCCGGGAAACGCGCGACGACGGGCGCTTCCAGGTCATTGCCGCCCTCGCCCGGCCGCCAGTCAGCGGCAGCGAGTGCCGGCGTATCGCGACGCAGGTCAGGCGCCGAGAAGACGAGCGCCGTCGGCACTTCGACCGGCGCCTCGAGCACCAGATAGCACGCCGGCGGCAGGCTCACCGGGCGCAGTGCCTCGCCGACGCCTTCGGCAAAGGCGTTGTCGCCGAAAACGAAGACCGGCACGTCGGCGCCAAGCGTCAGGCCGATCGCCTGCAGGCGCTGCCGCGACAGGCCAAGCTGCCAGAGATGGTTGAGCGCGAGCAGCGTCGTCGCCGCGTCCGAACTGCCGCCGCCGAGCCCGCCGCCCATCGGCAGACGCTTGTCGACGGTGATGTCGACGCCCTGCCGGCAACCGGTCTCGGCCTGCAGCAGGCGCGCCGCGCGTACCGTCAGGTCGCGCTCCTCGGGAACTCCGGGCAAGGGCGCGACGAGGCGCACCTCGCCGTCGGCGCGCGGCGCGAAACGCAGCGAATCACCGTGATCGACGAAGCGGAAAACGGTCTGCAGACAGTGATAGCCGTCGGCACGGCGACCGACAACGTGCAGAAAGAGGTTCAGTTTGGCCGGCGCCGGGTAGGCGCTGTCCCAGGTCCAGGCCGCGGCGGCGGTATTGGCGAGAGGTACTGCGCTCATGTTCAGTGGTCGGAGGAAAGTGGAGTCATTGGAGTGGCGGCAGGCAAAGGCGTGGCTTGGACCGCAGTCACCGGCACCACGGGCAAGACGAGCGGAGAGATGGCGTCGACGCCAGCTGCCGGCGCATCATTGGCGCCGAGCGGCAACGTCCACGCATCGATGACCAGGCGCAATTCGGGGCCTCCGGGGCGGCTGATGAACAGCCTGCCCGGTGGCGCATCGGCAGCGTCGGCAGCATCGCTGTCGTAGGCCAGATCGACGTACCAGCCGTCGCGCGCGAGCGCCAAAGGCCGACCAAGCGCATCAACGCGACCGCCCTCCGCGCCGCGGCCACGCACCCAGTCGGCAAGACCGGCAAGCGGTAGCGGATAGCCGAGGACTCGTTGCGTCAGCGCATCGAGGCTGGCATCGCACTCGCGCCGGCCGTCGCCAGCCGAGAGACAGGCGACCGCCGGCGTGCTGACAATCTCGGCAAGGCCCTGGCCGAAGGGCGACGAGAGCAGCCATTCGTCGCTCGTCGGCGAATGCTGCCAGTCGAGACGGCCCGAATGATTCTGCTCATCAACGCGCAGTGAAAAACGCGCGGCCAGCGCGAAACTGCCGCTCGCGGCGAGCGTCGAGCGCTCCGGCTGCGCGGCAGCCACCGACGCTCCCGGCGTACTGCAGCCGGCAAGTGCCAGGCTGGCGAGCAAAGAGACGGCCGCGACGAAGCGGCAACAAGGACAAAACAACTCGATTCTCAAGGAGTGAAGCGCTTGATCGCCTCGGCCAGCGCTTCGTTGCCGGGGCTGCGCTTTTGCGCGTCGCGCCACAGGCGGCTGGCATCGTCGCGCCGGTTGAGCTGCCACAGGACCTCGCCAAGGTGGGCGGCGATTTCCGGGTCGGCACGCAGAGAAAAGGCCCTTTCAAGCGTCGCCTGCGCGCCGGCCAGATCGCCTTGCCGGTAGAGCACCCAGCCGAGGCTGTCGAGGATGAAAGGATCATCGGGCGCCAGGCTCAGCGCCTTTTCGATCAGCGTACGCGCTTCATCGAGGCGCAGGTTGCGCTCGGCCAGCGAATAGCCGAGGGCGTTGTACGCCGACGCGCTGTCCGGCTTCAGTTCGATCAGGCGACGCAGGTGTTTTTCGAGCAGATCGACGCGTCCGAGCTTTTCGGCGAGCAGCGCCGTCTCATAAAGCAGTTCGGGATCGGCCGGCTGCTTGGCCAGTTCCGCGGAGACGAGCGCAAAGGCCTCCTGCGTACGTTTGGCGTCGCGCAGGATCTGCGCTTCGGCGGCGATCAGTTGCGCCCGTTCCTGCGCGTTGCGCGGCTTGGCTGCGCGCAACTGGCTCAGCGCGTCGTCGCTCTGACCGCGCTCACCGAGCAGGCGCGCCGCGCGCAGCTGCGCCGGAAGATACTGGTCGCCGACGCCGACCGTCTGGTAAAAAGCGATCGCTTCTTCGCCCTGCTGGCGCTGTTCGGCAATCTGGCCAAGATAGTAACGAACGACGCTCTTGTCGGGGAAATCAAGCCCCAGCAACTGGCGCAGCAGCTTGTCGGCGCGCGCCACGTCGTTCATCTGCAAGGCGAGAATCGCCGCCGGAAAGAGCGCTTCGGCATTGTCCGGCGTCTCGCGCAGCAGCGTATCGAAGTGGCTGCGCGCATCGGCGTAGCGCGACTCGCCGATCAGCGCGCGCGCCAGATGCAGACGTACATCACGCGCGCCGGGATTACGCGCGACGAAGCGCTCGAGCGAGGCAACGGCGGCAGCGTTCGATTCACGCGCCAGCAACTGCGCCTCGAGCAGCGCAGCAAGATCCCAGTCGGGGCGCAGTTCCTGCGCACGACGCACCTCGGCAATCGCCCGCGACGGAACTCCGGCCGAATTGGCAGCGACGGCGCGCGCGTAGTTGGCCTCGGGAAAACGCAGGAAAGGTTCGCTCACCTGATCGACCAGACGCGACACGGCAGCACGATCCGGACTGCGCGCAAGCATGCGGTTCAGGCCAAGCAGATTGCCGGGCAGTGCCTGCGGCTCGTTTTCGAGCATGCGGATGAGCAGCGGCGCCAACTCGTCGAAGCGATTGCCGACGACCAACACGCCAGCGAGCATCTGCTGCGCGCGCGCCGACGTCGGCTCGATCTCCAGCCACAGCCGCGCCGATTCCAGCGCCAGATCAAGCCGCCGCGAATAGCCGGCGACTTCGACGGCACGTTCGAGCGCACGCGCGTCGCGGGTGCGCTGCGCCAGATCGGTCCAGGCCCGGCTGGCCAGATCAAGGTCACCGCGTTGCAGCGCGATTTCGGCAAGCAGCACCTGGAAAACGACTTGGCCGCTCGACAAGGGCTCGTCGACCGATACCGGGCGATCGACGGCGCGCCGCACCACACTCCGCGAAGACTTCGCCGGCGCCCGCAACTCCGGCGTGCGAACCGCCGGCGAAGCTGCTGCAGGTGCGCCCGGAGCCACGTCTTTAGTGGCCGGCGCGACGACGACAGGAGAAGCCTCCGGCGCCGTTGCCGGCGTGATCGATGGCGCAAGCTTTGGCGCAACCGTCGGCGAAGGCACCGCGGCAACATCGCCCGCCGCCGGCACCGGCGTGGCAAAGGCCAGCATTAGCGCCGCAGGCAGGGTAGCGGCGAGCAGACGGTTTCTCATAGACGGAAATGGCTTCGTAAAAGGGGAAAGGGACGAAAAACCGCGCGGGGCGAAGCATCGGGCTGCACGCGAGACAGATTCCAGGCGAGTCGCACCTCACAGGGACAGCAGCGGCAGCGGTGAATTCCCCACGCGCTGCCAACTGGCGTTGCGCCAGCGCCGCCAGCAAGCAGCATTGGCGGCGACAGAAGCTTGGCGCAGAAGCTTTTCGGCCATAATAGTTGTCGCATGTTATGAACTTTTTACCCTTGCAGCAATGCCGGAACTCCCTGAAGTCGAAGTCAGCCGCCTCGGGCTCGTGCCCCGACTCACCGCGCAGCGCATCGCCGGTGCGGTTTTTCGCGTGCCGAAGCTGCGCCACGATCTGCCGCCGGCGCTCGCCACGCGCCTCCAGGGACTGCGCGTCGATGCCATCCTGCGCCGCGGCAAGTACCTGCTCTTCGACTGCGAAAGCAACGCGGGCGGTGGCTGGCTGATCCTGCACCTCGGCATGTCCGGCAGCCTGCGTCTGGCGACTCCGGGAACGGCGATAGAGAAGCACGACCACGTCGACCTCATTTTTCCCGACCAGATACTGCGCCTGCGCGATCCGCGCCGCTTTGGTGCCCTGGTGTGGCAGGAAGGGCCGAGCGTCAACGAACACCCGCTGCTTTGCCGGCTCGGTGTCGAACCGCTGGAACCGGGATTCGACGGTGAATGGCTGTATGCCGCGCTGCAGCGGCGGCACTCGCCGGTGAAGCCGGTGCTGATGGACAGCCACCTGATCGTCGGCATCGGCAACATCTACGCGGCCGAGAGCCTGTTCCGCGCCGGCATCGCGCCACAGCGCGCCGCTGACCGCATTGGCCGCGCGCGCTGCCAGTTGCTGGCGAGATGCATCCGCGAGACGCTGGCGGATGCCATCGCCGCCGGCGGCAGCAGCGTGCACGACTACATCCACACCGACGGCGGCGCCGGCTGCTTCCAGCTCAGCTGTGCCGTCTATGACCGCTGCGGCGACGCCTGCCACGTCTGCGGCACGCCGATCCGCATGCTGCGCCAGGCCGGACGTTCCAGTTTCTACTGCCCGAGCTGCCAGCACTGATCGTCCACATCACCTTCAATTTCGTCGCCAAGCAATTGATCGCAAAAATATTTGTGATAGAGTGAGCAGCCCGAATCGAGAGGTGTCAATGGCGCCTGCAGGGGAGACAAGATCATGGCACCGACAAAACCCGCGGCAGGCGACGCCACGGCAGCGGACATGCCGCTGGCGCGGCAATTCGCCGCCTACAGTGAATGGCGCAGCGGCCTTGCCGCCAGCATCGAGCGTTTTCGCAGCTGGCTCGCTGACAACGAACTGAACGACGGGCAGACCGACCTGCGCATCGGCCAGCTGCTCGACCGTCTGCGCGAAGACCGGCTGCTCGTCGCCTTTGTCGCCGAGTTCTCGCGCGGCAAGTCGGAACTGATCAACGCGATCTTCTTCGCCGGTTTCGGCGATCGCGTGCTGCCCTCGTCGGCCGGCCGCACGACGATGTGCCCGAGCGAGCTGATGTACGACGCGGCTCGCCTGCCGGCGATCGAACTGCTGCCGATCGAGACACGCGCCTCGAGCACCGGAGTTTCCGAATACCGCCGCTTTCCCGAAGAATGGCGGGTGTTTCCGCTCGATACCAGCTCGGCCGAAGCGATGCGCGAAGCGCTTGCCCACGTCAGCGAAGTCGTCCGCGTCGATCCGGCGACGGCAGAGCGGCTCGGCTTTCCGGTCGCCGACGGTGCTGGCGACACTTTCCGCGTCGGCGAAGACGGACGCGTCGAAATCCCGCGCTGGCGCCATGCCGTGATCAACTTCCCGCACCCGCTGCTCAAGCAGGGGCTGGTCATCCTCGACACCCCCGGTCTCAATGCGATCGGCACCGAACCGGAACTGACGCTGTCGCTGCTGCCCAATGCGCACGCCGTGCTCTTCGTTCTTGGCGCCGACACCGGCGTCACGCAATCCGATCTGGCCATCTGGCGCGATCATCTCGGCGTCGCTGGCGGCAACAGCGCCGGCCGACTGGTCGTGCTCAACAAGATCGACGGCCTGTGGGACGAACTGAAAACGCTGGCGGCGATCGACGCTGAAATCGACGGCCAGGTCGACTCCTGCGCGCAAACGCTCGGACTGCCGGCGAGCCGCATCTTCCCCGTGTCGGCGCAGAAAGCGCTGGTTGCCAAGATCAATGGCGACGACGCGCTGCTCGAGCGCAGCCGCCTGCCGGCGCTCGAACGGGCGCTGGCCGACGACCTGCTTCCGGCCCGCCGCCACATCGTCAGCGACAACGCCGAAGCCGAGTTCGACGACCTGTACATGCGCATGCGCGGCCTGCTCGAGTCGCGCCTCGGCGGCCTGCGCGAGCAGATCGCCGAACTCACCGAACTGCGCGGCAAGAACAAGGGTGTCGTCGAATACATGATGGGCAAGGTGCGCGCCGAGAAAGAGGAGTTCGAAGCGGGACTGCAGCGCTACTACGCCCTGCGCAGCGTTTTTTCGCAACAGACCAACAAGCTGTTCGCGCACCTCGGTCTCGACGCGCTGCGCGGGCTGACGCAGACGACGCGCGCGGCGATGCTCGAAGCGACCTTTTCGACGACGCTGTCGGAAGCGATGAACAATTTCTTCCGTATCGCACGCGACAATCTGGATCAGTCGAAGGGCGAAATCGAAGAAATCGTCGCAATGATGGAAGCGATCTACCGCAAGTTCGCGGTCGAACACGGCCTCAAGCTCGGCGCGCCGAGCGCTTTCTCGCTGCTGCGCTACGAGAAGGAAATCGAGCGTCTCGAACAGTGGTGCGATGCCAACCTGAACACCATGCTGCAACTGCTCACGCACGAAAAGAGCAAGCTGACGCAGAAGTTTTTCGAGGAAGTCGCCGTGCAGGTACGCCGTGCTTTCGAGCACGCCAACAAGGACGCCGAAACCTGGCTCAAGGCGATCATGGCGCCGATGGAAACGCAAGTGCGCGAGCACCAGATCCAGCTCAAGCGTCGCCTGGAAAGCATCAAGCGCATCCACCAGGCAACCGACACGCTGGAAAACCGGATCGGTGAACTGACCCACGTCGAGGACGGCCTCGTCGCCCAGATCGTTGCCCTCGAGGGCGTCGGACAGGAGATTCGCCGCCGCCTTGACGGAGCGGCCGGGAACGCCTTCGCGCGCGTCGCCGCGTGACAGGACAGCCCGGAAAAGCGCAATATATTCTATGACTTAGGTCCTATTTTCAGCAGCGGCGCGGGGGCCTATCATCGGCCAGCGATCAGCCCCCGGTGCCGCGATGAGCCAACAGCAGGTCCGACAACATCAGCACGCATTGCCGCGTTCTCACCAACGCGGCCAGCAGTGGCATCTGGTGCTCGCCGTCGTGCTCTGGGCGCTCGCGTCGCTGGCGGTATTCGGCTTCATCGTGCAGCGCGACCTCGGCCGCAACGAACGCGAGTTCAGCGCCTATGGCGAAACCCTGCAGACGCAGTTGCGCGACAAGCTGCGCGCCAACGAAGCGGTGCTATACGGATTTGCCAGCTTTCTCGGCGCCCGCCACGCCAGCGAACAAGCGGCGGCCAGCTACGCGGCCTCGGTGCTCGAGCGCTACCCGCACATTTATCAGCTGGAGATCGTCGCCCGCGTCGCCCGCCAGGAAGTACCGCGCCTGATCGGCCGCATGCAGCGCGCCGGGCACAGCGACTTCGGCTTGCGGGGCTTCTCGCCCGAAGGAGAACTGCGCGCGCTCCCGAGCAATGAGCGCGAGTTCTACTATCCGGTTGTTTTCACCGCGCCGACCACGGAATACTCGGAAAAAATCCTCGGACTCGACATCAGTGCCAGAAAGACGGTGATCGAGGGGCTACTCCTGTCGGAGCGCCAGGGTGTCGCTGTCAGCAGTGAAACCTTCCGCCTGCTCGAAGGCGATCTTGGCTACATCATTTTCCGGCCGGTCATCAGCAGCAAGCTCGATCAGCTCAACGCCGCCAGCCCCCGTTACGCGCTGCTGGTAGTGCGCGCCGTCGATCTGGTACCGCCACGAGCGGCCTTGCTGCCGGCCGTCCGCCACACGCTTTTCCTGCGTGGCAACTTCACCGCCGTCAGCAACGAAGCCGAGTTGTTCGACCTCGCCGCGAAGCCGGCCGACACCTTGTCTGCGCTACTCTTGCCTCGGCTGAAATTCGACCGCGAAGTCGAAGATTTTTCGCAACCAGTTCACTTGACTCTCGAGCGCCAGCTGCGCCTGAGCGACTTCGATCTGGGTGCGCTGACCGTCAGCGCCGTCGCCTCGGCACTGAGCGCGGCGCTGCTCTTCGCCTTCCTGCGGACACAGACGCAGTTGCGGCAACAGATCGAATTCCTCGCGCTCTATGACACACTGACCGGCCTGCCCAACCGTCTCCTGCTGCTCGGCCATCTGAAAAAAACGGTGGCGCTGGCGCAGCGACAGCAATCGCAAGTGGCGGTACTTTTCGTCGACCTCGACGAGTTCAAGCCAGTCAACGACAGCCATGGCCACGCCGCTGGCGATACCTTGCTGCAAACGGTAGCACGCCGCCTGCAGGACAGCATCCGCAACTGCGACATCGCCGCACGTCTCGGCGGCGACGAGTTCGTCGTGGTGCTCAGCGACATCCGCAAGGACAAGGACGCGCTCAATGTCGCGGATAAAATCCTGAAGACGCTGGCCGAACCTGCACTGATCGGCGAAAAGTCAGTGCCGGTCAGTGCCAGCATCGGCATCGCCATCTTCCCTACCGACGGCAGCACTCCGGAAGAGTTGCTCAGCGCCGCCGATCAGGCGATGTATGCCGCCAAGGGCGGCGGCAAGGGCAGCCTCGGTCGCTGCGGCAATCTCGACGACAGCCCACCGGCCAACAGCTCCCCGCGCCTGGCCGGATGGACTGCCGGCACCCCGCTGTGCTGAGACGCCGGCGCCACCCCGCGGCTCGGTGCCGGCGGCAAGACGCCCGCCTGCTTCGGTAACGCTCGGCGCCAAAGCTGCTGCCGAGCGCTGCCGGTCGACGAAAAACGCCGCGCCCCGGCAAGGGGTGCGGCGTCTCGAGATGCGCGCGGGTCGCTTGTGGCGACGTTCAGGCCGGACGCGAATTGCCGGTCAGCTGCTCGTACTTGCCCCAGAGCTGATCGCCGCTTTCGGCGTTGTCCGGGTCCTTGATGATGCAATCGACCGGGCAGACTTCGACACACTGCGGCGTGTCGTAGTGACCAATGCACTCGGTGCACTTGCCCGGGTCGATGACATAGGTTTCGTCGCCCGGAGAAATCGCGCTATTCGGGCATTCCGGTTCGCACACGTCACAGTTGATGCATTCGTCGGTAATCTTCAAAGACATGGCTGCAATTTCCTTCAGATCATTGAAATTTCTCGGAAAATTTTTTCGCCAGACGGGCGCAAACCGCCGGCTGGGAAAACTTGCTGACATCGCCACCGAGAATGGCGATCTCGCGAACCATCGTCGCCGAGATGAACATGTATTGTTCTCCCGGCGTCAGGAACACCGTTTCGACGTCGGGGTAAAGCTTGCGATTCATCCCCGCCATCTGGAATTCGTATTCAAAATCGGACACCGCGCGCAGGCCGCGCAGGATCACCTGCGCGCCCTTGAGCTGCAGGAAATCCATCAGCAGCCCGTCAAAACCGCAGACCTCGACGTTGCCGTAGGGCGCCAGCACCTCGCGCGCCATCTCCAGGCGCTCATCGAGCGTGAAGAATGGCCGCTTCGAGCGGCTTTCGGCGATGCCGACAATGACCTTGTCGAACAGATTGCCGGCGCGCCGCACCAGATCCTCGTGACCGCGCGTCATCGGATCGAAGGTGCCCGGATAGACGGCAATGCGCTTGCTGGCAGCATCGGCGGGCGAGGCAGTCACCGCCCCGGCCAGGCTCTGCGCGCCTGAGTTCTCCGCACCGCCACCCGGATCAATTTGCGTCACTGGATTCGCCTCGCCGCATGAAGTGATAACAAACCTGACCGGCTCGCCCGGAACGTTGCGTCTGCCACTCGCCAAGCGCGGCCAGCGGCGCTTCCGCCTCCGCGTAGATCACCGCGTCATCGCTCAGCAAACGCGGCAGCAGCGGCGACAAACGCTCGAACCAGCCCTGGCGAAATGGCGGATCGAGGAAGAGGACATCGAAGCGCCGATTTGTCGAACGCGCGAATTCTAGCGCATCCGCACGCACAATCTCCAGCCGGGAATCGCCGCCGAGCAGCGTCGCGTTGTCGCGCAAGGCGGCGAAAGGCTTTGCCGCACGCTCGACCATGACGACACTGGCGGCGCCACGCGAGGCAGCCTCGAAACCGAGCGCGCCGCTACCGGCAAACAGGTCGAGACAGTGCCGACCGTCGAGGCGCTGACCGAGCCAGTTGAACAATGTCTCGCGTACACGATCGGGCGTCGGCCGCAGGCCTTCTGCTTCGGGAAAGCGCAAGACACGGCGACGCCATTCGCCACCGATGATGCGCAGGGAGCCGGCGGTCGCTGCCGGCCGCCCGGCGGGGCGCGCAGGAGCGAGCTTACCCGCGGACGGCGCGCGCGCCGGGCGGCTGGCGCTCACGCCGAGGCCCTCACCGCAGACATCTATTCGCCACCGACGACGACCGTCGTCAGCTTGCCCGCTTGCACATGGCGGGCGAAGGCGGCGCGCACATCGTCAGCGCTGACCGCTTCGACCTTTTCGGCGTAGCGGTCGAGATAGTCGAGCGGCAGCTTGTAAAAGCCGATCGACGCGACGTTTTCGAGGATCTTGCGGTTGCTGTCGAGGCGCAACGGGAAGCTGCCGACCAGATTGAGCTTGGCCGCCTGCAATTCCTCGGCGCTCGGGCCTTCAGCAAGGAAGCCGGCGAGGACTTCACGCGTCAGCTTGAGCGCGGCACCGGCCTGCGCCTTCTTCGTCTGCAGGCCGATGTTGAACGGCCCCGGTTGCTGCATGGGCATGAAATAGCTGTAAACGCTGTAGGCGTAACCACGACGGTCGCGCACTTCCTTCATCAGGCGCGAGACGAAGCCGCCACCGCCGAGCGTGTAGTTGCCGACGAGCAGCGGGAAATAATCCGGATCGCCGCGACGCACCGCCGCCATGCCGATCAGCAGATGCGCCTGCGCCGCCGGGTGCGCGATGCGCCGCTCGCTGCCGACGGCGGGCGCCAGCTCGGGCGGCGGCGCGACATCGCTGCCCGACGGCAAGGCCGCCGTCAGTTCGGCGGCAATCGCCTCGGCGCGCGCGCGCGTCAGATCGCCGACCAGCGTCAGCGTCGTGCGTGCCGCGCCGTAGTGGCGGGCGTGGAAGGCGACGAGATCGGTGCGCGTGATCGCCGTCAGCGACTCGGGCGAGGACTGCACGCCATAGGGATGTTGCGGATACATCGCCGACCAGAAGGCGCGCGCGGCAATGGTTTCCGGGCGAGTCAGCGCTTCCTTGAGCGCGGCGATCGTGCGCGCCTGTTCGCGCTCGAAAACGGCGGCATCGAAGCGCGGCGCACTCACCACGTCGCGCAGGATGGCCAAGGCCGGAGTCAGCTTGTCGGCCGCCGACAGCGTGCGCAGCGAAACGTTGGCGCGATCCATGTCGGCACCGCCGCCGAGACTCGCGCCGAGATCGGCGAGCCGGCTGGCGGTCTGCGTTTCATCAAGGGCGCCGGCACCGAGGTCGAGCAGATCGCGAGTCAGCGAAGCGAGCCCGGACTTGCCCGCCGGGTCATAGGCCGTACCGGCGGCGAAATCGAGTTGCACATCGACGATCGGTAGCGTGTGGTTTTCGACGAAGAACACGCGCGCACCTGATGGCGCCTGCCAGTGCTCGATGGTCACACCGGCCTGACTGAACTGCGCGGCAACACAAAGGCTCACGCCGGCAAAGAGCTTGGCGAACTTCATGGGCAAACCTCTCAATGGCGGGGAACGGCGCCGGAACGCGGGCGCGGCGTTTTCGGCAGGGGCTGCGGGTCGAGCACGGCGACGGTCAGCGAATCGTCGTCAAGGTACTTGCGCGCCGCCGCCTGCACGTCGGCGGCACTCACCGCCTGCAGCTTTTCGATCAAGCGTTCGTTTGCGCGATAAGGAATGCCGACCGCTTCGAGCTGGCCGATCTCCATCGCCTGCGCGAACATCGAGTCGAGCTTGTAGATTTCAGCCGCGACGAGCTGCGCACGGGCGCGCGCCAGCTCGTCGGCGCCGACACCGTCTTTCTGGATGCGCGCGATCTCGGCGCGGAAAGCGGCTTCGAGTTCGGCAACGGTCCGCCCCTCGCTCGGCGAGCCCTGCAGGAAAAAGAGGCTCGGCCCGCGTGCCGTCGAATCGTAGCCAGAGCCGGCGTTGACCGCGACGCGCAGTTCCTTGACCAGCCGTTGCGGGAAGCGCGCCGCGTCGTGGCCGTCGAGGATGGCACCAAGCATTTCCAGCGCGTAGGGATCGACGTCGCGCTCGACGTCGCGGATCACCGGCGCCTTGTAGGCCATCAGCAGCACCGGCAGTTCGGCCGGCGCCTTCACCGTCAGGCGGCGGATTCCCAGCTGCTTCGGCTCTTCCTGCGGCTTGCGCAGCGGCAGCGCGCGCGGTTCGAGTGGCCCGTAGTACTGCTCGGCGAGGCGGAACACCTCGTCGTGATCGACGTCGCCGACGACCACCACGTAGGCGTTGTTCGGCACGTACCAGCGGTCGTACCAGTCACGCGCGTCCTCGACGCTCATGTTCTCGAGATCGTTCATCCAGCCGATCACCGGCGCCCGGTAAGGACTCGCCTGGAAGGCAACGGCGTTCATCTGCTCGTAAAGCAGCGCCGGCGGCTGGTCGTCGGTGCGCATGCGCCGCTCTTCCATGACCACCTTGATTTCCTGCGCGAATTCCTTCGGGTCGAGCGTCAGGTGGCGCATGCGGTCGGCTTCGAGGCGCATCATCTCTTCGAGCTGCGCCTTCGGCGTCTGCTGGAAGTAGGCGGTGTAGTCGCGGTTGGTGAAGGCGTTGTCGCGGCCGCCGGCAGCGGCGACGCGGCGGTTGAACTCGCCCGGACCAACGTTCGGCGTGCCCTTGAACATCATGTGCTCAAGCAGGTGGGCAACGCCGGTCAGGCCATTCTTCTCGTCGATGCTGCCGACGCGGTACCAGACCATGTGCACCGCCGTCGGCGCGCGCCGGTCTTCCTTGACGATGACGTTGAGCCCGTTGGCGAGCTTGTGCTCGAAGGGATTGGCATGCGCCGCCAAAGGCGCGACCAGCAGGCAGAGCAGGGGGATCAGTCTTGTGCAGCGCATGGGCATGAGTCGCTTCTGTTAAAATGGGGCGTTCTCGCGGTCGAATCTTACCATCGCCGCAAGGACGGGGCGTTGCCAGCGGCTGCAGCCGGCGAAAACCGGCTAGCCATGATCGCCAGCTGGCGGCAACCCGGCCCTGATTGTCGCAGCTGTCGCCGAACGGGCATTGCAGCAGTCGTCTCTTTGCCAACCTTTCTTTCCGACCCGCCCACCATGTTTGGTTTCCTGAAGAAATCCACTCCCGACGGCACCGCTGCCGCCAGCACCAATGCGACACCCGGCTGGCGCGAACGGCTGAAAAGCGGGCTGACGCGGACGCGTGCGCAGTTCGGCGGACTCGGATCAATCTTCGCCCGCGGCAAGGTCGACGACGAACTGCTCGAGGAACTGGAGACGCGCCTGCTGATGAGCGACGTCGGCATCGAGGCGACGCAGCGTCTGCTCAACGGCCTGAAAGCCCGCGCCAAACGCGAAAAGCTGGAAACGCCGCAAGCGATCCAGCAGGCACTGGCCGACGCGCTGCATGAAATCCTGTTGCCGCTCGAAGAAGCGCTCGACATCTCGACGCACAAGCCCTTCGTCATCATGCTCGCCGGCATCAACGGCGCCGGCAAGACGACGTCGATCGGCAAGCTCGCCAAGCACTTCCAGGCGCAGGGCAAGAGCGTTCTGCTCGCCGCCGGCGACACCTTCCGTGCCGCCGCGCGCGAACAGCTGGAGACCTGGGGCGAACGCAACGACGTCACGGTGATCGGCCAGGACGGCGGCGACCCGGCGGCGGTGATCTTCGACGCCATCGCCTCGGCGCGCGCGCGCGGCATCGACGTCGTCCTAGCCGACACCGCCGGCCGTCTGCCGACGCAGCTGCACCTGATGGAAGAAATCGCCAAGGTGCGCCGCGTCATCAAGAAGGCCGACCCGAGCGCGCCGCACGAAACCCTGCTCGTACTCGACGCCAACATCGGCCAGAACGCGCTGGCGCAGGTGCAGGCTTTCGACCGCGCCATCGAGGTCAGCGGGCTGGTGCTGACCAAGCTCGACGGCACCGCCAAGGGCGGCGTCGTTGCCGCCATCGCCGCGCAATGCCCGAAGCCGATCCGTTTCATCGGCGTCGGCGAAGGCATTGACGACCTGCGCCCGTTCAAGGCGCGCGAATTCGTGGACGCACTGTTCGAATGATTACCGCCAGCGCCGTCTGCAAGCGCTACCCGGAAGGTCGGGAAGCACTCAAGGACGTCAGCTTCGAAATCGCCGACGGCGAACTCACCTACATCACCGGCCGCTCCGGCGCCGGCAAGACGACGCTGTTCCGCCTGATCGCCGCGATCGAGCGGCCGACGTCGGGCGGCATCGTCGTCAACGGCCAGAACCTCGCCGCACTCGGGCGCAAGGCGATTCCCTACCTGCGGCGCAACATCGGCCTCGTTTTCCAGGACCAGAAGCTGCTCTTCGATCGCAACGCGCTGGCCAATGTGCTGCTGCCGCTGGCCATTGCCGGACTGCCGACGCGCGAGGCCGAACGGCGCGCGCTCGCCGCGCTCGACAAGGTCGGCCTGCAGGGCCGCGCCAAGGCGATGCCGGTGGCGCTCTCAGGTGGCGAACAGCAGCGACTGGCGATCGCCAGAGCCGTCGTCAACCGGCCGGCGCTGCTGCTTGCCGACGAGCCGACCGCCAACCTCGACGCCGACTCGGCGGCCGACATCCTTGGCATCTTCCGCGCCTTTCATCAGGTCGGCGTCACCGTCGTCGTCGCCACGCACGACCCGCAGCCGCTCGCCGGCGTGACGCCGCGCGTACTGCGCCTTGAGCAGGGCCGGCCAATCACGGTCGAGCCAGCAGGAGGAGGCGCATGAGCTGGCTCGCGCAGCATCTCGCCGCGGCGTCGGACGCCATCCGCCGGCTGGCGTCGGCGCCGCTCAACACCCTGCTTTCGCTGCTGGTCATCGGCATCGCGCTGGCGCTGCCGGCAGCCGGCTGGCTGACCATCGACAATCTGCGCATCGCCGTCGGCGACGCCGCCAAGGCGCAGCAGATCAGCCTCTTCCTCAAAGCGGGCGCCGGCGCGAACGACGTCGCCGTGATCGAAAAACGCCTGCGCGAAATGAACATCGGACAGTTTCGTTTCGTCTCGCGCGACGAGGCGCTGAAATCGCTGCAGAACCGCGAAGGCCTGGCCGACCTGACCGCCGGCCTGCCACGCAACCCGCTGCCCGACGCCTTCGTCGTCGACGCCGAAGACACGCGCCCGGAAGCGCTCGAAGCCGCAGCGAAGACCTTCGCCGAGTGGCCGAAAGTCGAACATGTGCAACTCGACTCGGCGTGGGTGCGTCGCTTCGACGCCTTCGTGCGCATCGCGCGGCTCGCCGTCGGCCTGATCGCCGGCGTTTTTGCGGCCGGGCTGATCGCCGTCACCTTCAACACCATCCGCCTGCAGATCCTCGCGCACGCCGCCGAAATCGAGGTGGCGCGCCTGATCGGTGCCGCCGACGACTTCATCCGCCGCCCCTTCCAGTACTACGGCGCCTTGCAAGGCGCGCTCGGCGGCCTGCTCGCGGTGGCGATGGTTGCCATCGGCGGAGGACTGCTCGCCGGCCCGGCCGGCGAACTCGCCACGCTTTACGGTGGCAGCTTCGCGCTGCGCGGTTTCAGCGGCGGCGAAGTCGCCGCACTCGCCGGCGGCGGCGCCCTGCTCGGCTGGATCGGCGCCGAAATCTCGGTCGCCATTCACCTGCGGCGCATCGGCTAGAACCGGAAAGCGATCGTCCCCGGCGGAACAACGTGCGGGGCGACGCAGCCCTGGCCAGCGGAATGGCCGTGGGCCGCGTGCCTGATACTGCTAGACGGCGCCCCGGCCGCCGAGCCTGACCTCGATGGTGCGCGTCAGCGCTTCGGCCAGCGTCACCACGTCGCCCTTCGGCTTGTAGGCGGCAAAAGCGCCGAGAACGGTGGTCACCTTGTCGGCGGCAGACTGGCCCTTGAGGTCGTCCTTTTCGAGATGCAGCACTTCCAGCAGTTCGTTCCAGACCATCCCGTCATCGAGCGGAACCAGCGAGGCGGTCGCGCCCTGCAAGCTGACGACCAGAGGCTTGCCGATGTTGGCGACAAAAAACAGCAGCTTCACGTCCGGCGCGAAATCGCCGGCATAGCGCTCTTCGAACAGGCCCAGCTTGGCAACATCGTCAAGGAAGCCGGCGGCGAGCAGAAGCTTGTCAGCAGCAGCAAGCAACACCGCCTGGCGAACCGTTGCGGTCGGCGGCAGACGACGACCCGAGGCATCGGCGACCTCGCCGAGAACCAGCGCCAGATCGCCGCGATAGGCCTGCTGGCCGGCTGAGGTCTTGTCGTTGAAGTTCATGTTCAGGTACAGGCCTTGTTGCGCATACGAATCTAGAAGCATTGCGGGGTCCTCGCACAGGGATGGGAAAGCCTCATCCCTGCAAGAAACGCGCCGCCTGCGCAAAACCTCGGCTCTTCGCACACAATCCCGCGCCAAGCCGACGTTCGCGGAGAAAGCGATGCAGGCGGCGCGGAATGACAGCGCCGACATTTGCAGCAAGTGCGACAGCCCAACCCACATTGTCGTGCCGGGCGCCAAGCGCCTGTCGCAACAGCGACACCGGCGCAAGCCGCGCGCCGTTGAGGTGACGGGCCGGCTTCCTGCCGACCGAGAAGTCGTCGTTGCCCGGTAATGAAAATTTGGCTTTGGCCTTCCTCTCGCCGAGAATGACGGCTTTGTCTTTACGCGGTCATGATGGAAGTACCTGAGAAGATCCTCGCTGCCGACAAAGGGCACGTCCTGACGCACGGCAGCACGAAAGCATGCGACGATTACCGGGATCTGCTGCTCGAACTGGCAGCATCGTTCATCAGCCTTCCGGTCGACGAGATCGATGACGCCATTGACGACGCGCAGGCCCAGGTGGCGGCAATCAGCGCAGCGGACCATGCCTTCATCCTGGTCTACGACGTCGCGGCCGGAATCGCTTTCGTCAAGCATCACTGGCACGCTGCGGAGGGCAGCCCGTGGGCGCTGCCGCTCATTCCCCTGGCCGACATCGCCGACTGGCCTTCGCGACACGCGCGCGGCGAGACAGTCGCCATCGACGACCTGAGCACACTCGCTGCCAGCGGCCTAGGCGATTTCCTGAACGCCGGGCAGGCGAAAAAGCTGATTGCGCTACCGCTGAGCGGCAAGGGGGGCTGTTTCGGCTGCCTTGTCTTCTGTAAGGCTGTAGAAACAGCGCCGTTCGCAACTGAGGAACTCCAGCTGCACGGCGTATTTGCCCGGTTGCTGGCCGGACTGCATGAACGCAAGCGGAGCGAGAGCAGCCTGCGCGAAAGCGAGGCGCGCTTCCGCTCGCTGTTCGAGCAGATCGAGAATATCGCCGTGCAGGGCTACAACCAGCGGCGCGAGGTGATCTTCTGGAACAAGGCGAGCCAGAATCTCTACGGCTATCGTGCCGAAGAGGCACTTGGACGCCGGCTGGAAGACCTCGTCATTCCGCCGCCAATCCGCGACGGTGTGGTTGAGGCCATCACCTCCTGGGCCCGCGGCGGCGCCGCGATCCCGCCGGGAGACCTGCTGCTGCACGACAAGGACGGCAAGCCGGTTCCGGTCTATTCAAGCCACGTGATGCTGCGCGGCATCGCCGGCGAGCCAGAGATGTATTGCGTCGATCTCGATCTCAGCGAGCAGCGACGAGCCGCGCTTGAACTCGACCGTTACCGCCTGCAGCTGGAGCAACTGGTCGAGCAACGGACGCGCGAGCTGGCCGTTGCCAAGGACGCTGCCGAAGCGGCCAACCAGGCCAAGACGAAGTTTCTCGCCGCGTCCAGTCACGATCTGCGCCAGCCGCTGATGGCCATCAGCCTCTTTCTCGACGCCTTGTCGCGCACCCCCCTGAACCAGGAGCAGAGCCGCCTCACCGATCACATGGGGCGCTGCGTGCGCTCGCTGGGCGAAATGCTGAACACGCTGCTCGACATTGCGCGACTTGACTCAGGGGCGATCGAAGCGAACTTCTCCGTCGAGTGTGCGGGAGAGCTGTGCCGCTGGCTCGACAACGAGTTCGCCTCGGTGTTCATGCGCAAGCGACTGCGTTTCATGCTGTTTTTCCCGCTCCGGGAAGTTTTTCTGCTCACCGACATCAAGCTGCTGAAAAGCATCTTGCGCAACCTGCTCGACAACGCGCTGAAATTCTGCGATCACGGCGGCGTACTGGTCGGCATCCGGCGACGCGGCAAGCACGCACTGATCCAGGTATGGGATACCGGCAGCGGCATCGCCCCGGAAAACCTCGACCTGATTTTCGGCGAGTATTACCAGATCGGCAATGAAGAGCGCGACCCGGAAAAAGGCGTCGGCCTCGGACTGTCGATCGTCCTGCGCCAGGCGCGGCTGATCGGCGCGGAGATCCGCTGCCGCTCGCTCCCCGGGAAAGGCAGCGTGTTCGAAATCGAGCTGCCGCTTGCAGAAAACCGCGAATAGCCGGCGCGAGCGGAGCGCATCGCCGGCGCTGCGCTCGGCGGCGGATGACGCGACAGAGCCACTGAATTCGGCCCGGACTCTGTGTGCCAGCGTACCGAATTCGCAGGTGCCGACGGGTAATGTGTCGTGTGCTGACGGGTGCGTCGCCCCGGCGTACCGACAGCGCTAACCGACACAGAGGTGATTTCATGAACAATATTGTCTATCTCGTTGGACTCGTCGTTATCGTGTTGTTTATCCTTGGATTTTTTGGTCTCCGCTAAGCACGGGACAAGGCCCCGGCAGAGTCTGCCGAATACATGAATTGAGGAAACAAAGATGATCAGTTCCAGAAAAGCGCTTGGCGCCGCGATGTTCGCCAGTGCAGTGCTGCTGCTCGCCAGCGGCTGCCAGAAACAGGAAGGCCCGGTCGAGAGAGCCGGCAAGCAGGTCGACAACGCGGTCACCAAGAGTGGCGAGCAGATCGAGAAAGCCGGTGAGGCGATCAAGGAGTCGGCGAGGGATGCGCGGAAGTAAACGCGGCAAGGGTCGCTGACCCTGCCACGTCCTGCATCGCTCTGCCGCCTGCCAGCTATTGCGCCTGAATCAGTACCAGCCGGCGGTTTTCGATCTTCACCTCATCACCGACATTGAAACCCGGCTGTTCCGCGTAAGTCACCGTCTGCGTGCCGCCGTTGTCGAGCCGGACCAGCACTTCGTAATGCTTGCTCGCCTTCAGCTGCTTCTCGATTTCGTTGCCGGCGTAAGCGCCACCGGCGGCACCGGCCACTTGCGCCACTGTCGTACCGCGACCGCTGCCGATCTGGCTGCCGAGCAAGATGCCGGCGAGGCCGCCACCGATCTTGCCGATGTAGCTGCCCTCGCCCTTCACTTCGACCAGGTTGACCGCCTCGACCACGCCGCAAGCGGCGCAGGCCGGCGACGCCAGTGCCTTTGCCGGTGTTGCATTGTGCGGCCGCCTCGCCGCCGCACGACCGACCAGCGGCCCGTCGATGACGGCGCTGACGACCCGGTTGCCGAGGCGCAGATTGGCCGTCGCCTTGCTTTTCGCCGTGATCTTGTCGCGCTTTCTGATCGTGTAGCTGCCTTCGTACACGCCGACCTCGCTCTCGGCCAGCACGACCGCGCCGGTCGCGCCGTCGATGCGCACCGCCGCTGCGCCGCCCGGACTGCCGTACAGCGTAAACACCAGTTCGTTGCCCGGCGCTGCCGTGGCGATCGGCGCCACATTGAAAGCCTCGATGCCCGGCGCCGCGACCGAGGTAGTTTGTGCCTGCGCGACGCCCTCGGCAAGCGGCAACGCGGCGAGGGCAATCGCCAGCAAGAACCCGTTGAATATCCTGTTGCTCATCGAACTGCTCCTTTGCCTGACGGTGGAATGACTGTGGCGCATCTGGCGCGCGTCGCCTTGTTCCGCAGCTGAGCGTTCACAAGGCTCTCACTGCCTGGATTCTCTCGACCGGCGCCAGCGGTGTCGCCCTGACGCTTGCCGGCGCCTTGGCCCCGCCCGCATTGTCGCTGGATAGACGCTGAATCGCGGCATTGACCTGAAAAGCGGCAATCGCCGCGGCACGGATCGGATCGGCGTCCACCGTCGGGACGGCGCGCGTTGGCGCGCTGACGCGCAAGCTCTGCAGGCGGATGTCGACGGCGTCGACGGCCGCCGAAGTCGGCGTAGCAGTCGCCGTCAGCGGCACGGCGCTTGTGGCGCTGGCCCTGGCCGGAATGGCGCTGGTTGCGAGTTGCGCGGAAGCACGCGCCGCTGGCTGACTGGGGGAACTGTCGTTCGTCAGCGGCGCCGTGACGGTTGCGGCAGCGGACGTCGCGGTCACGGCAGCCTCGAAAGCCTCAGCAGCCGAATTGTCGCGCAGCGTTTCGCCCGCTGTGCGCGCAAGCGCCTGCGGCGAGGGAAACGCGGTCTCGGCCCGGCCGCTCCCGATGTCGCCGCCGCTGCTCGCCGCGCCATTGCCCTGCCCTGCCAACAAGACTGGCGAGCTGCCGGCAGACGCCTGCATCACCGCCGCCAGCAGATCGTTCAATGCCTGCTGCTCTGCCGCAGCGACCGTCGGCGCGCTGTTCGCCAGCACGCCGGCCACTGCTGCTGCCGTCGCCGGTGGCGGCGAATCGAGCGTCGTCGTCACCGTCCTCGCGCCGCCGCCGGCATTCACATCAAGGCCGAGGGCAAGCGCCAGATTGTTCTGCAGGCGCTCCGCCGCACTGCCCGGAAGCGCGGCATCGAAAGCCGGCGGCGAGGTGCTGCCGATGATCGCGTCAAGCCACGACGGCGAATCGAGCAAGCCACTGGCCTTGTACAGCTGGGGCAAGGACACACTGGCACCAAGGCTTACCACGGTGCTGGCAGCAGCGCTGGCCAGCCATTCGGCGAGGCTCTTCGGCACGCTGGCGGGCGGTGCACCGGCCGCTGCGAGCAGGGCGGCCGACGCTGCCGATGAAGAAGCGAACGCCGCAGCCGCCTGCGCCGCCGCAAGGGCATTGCCGGGGAGCGAAGTTGCCTGGACCGACGCCGAGTCCATTGCCGCGTTCCCGCTCAGCACCGCTGCCCGGCAGACGCAACAGTTCCTGCAGCCGATGCCGGGTGAGCACTTGCCAGCCGTCGATACCCGATCAAGCGCATTCTTTCCTCCGCCAAAAAAGCGTCGTCCGCAAAAGTCCGGACTTGTCAGCGCGCCAAGATGCCTGCCACTGCGGCACGCGTCGGTGCGCTGCCGCGCATAGCGACTTCGCGAATGGCAAGGCACGCGCCACCGACAGCCCAGAAAGTGCGCGAGCCGCGTCGCTCAGGCGGCCTCGAAGCGGCGAACCGCGTCGAGCGCCTCGCTCAGCGTCATCTCGTTGGCGGCGAGCAACTTGCCGACCAGATGCGCAGTCAGCGGCATCAGCCCGGCCAGGATGGCGCGGGTTTCGCCATAGAGGCGCTCGCTCTGCGCTTCCATGATGCTGCGCGTCTCGTCGTCTACGTCGCCGCCGGAACTGTCGCGCTTGAGCGCGCCGAAGTTGAGGCGGGTCTTGCGGTACATGCCCATCTCGCCGGCGGCGTGGTGCAAGAGGCGGGTGACGCGCGTGATGTCGTTATGCGCGCCGTTGGTGGTGCCCTCCTCGCCGAAAAACAGTTCCTCGTTGGCCATGCCGCCGAGCAGCACGCGCACCTCATGCTCGATGTCGGCGCGGGTTTTCAACAGGTTGTCGCCAAGCTTGTGGAAGACAAAGCCGAGCGCATTGGTGCGCGGATTGGCCTTGAGCGAGATCTTGATGGTCTTCATGTCGGCCAGAATCTGCTCCCAGTTGTCGCCGGTCAGCGCGCGCTCGTGCGCGAGGTCGACGAGGAAGTGGCCCCACTCGTGCGTGGCGACGATGCGGCGGTCGCGCTCGTGCTCCTGCGTCGTCTGCGTATTGACGTTGCCGACCAGAACGCGCTCGGCGGCCTGCATCAAGGTGTCGGCGCCGATCATTTCGCCGGCCTGCACGGCGCTGATTCCCGCCTGATTGACGATGGTTTCGAGATCGGCCGGGCTGCGCCCCTCGGTGACGGCGACCAGATGGCGCAAGTCGAGGTCGGGCAGCACCTTGTCGGCGCGCTGCGCGAGGTAATGCGTGATGATCGCCCGCCGCTCTTCGCGGTTGGGCATGCGGAAATCGACCTTCATCTGGAAGCGGCGCAGCATCGCTTCGTCCATCGCCATGCTTTCACTGTTGAAGTTGCTGGCGACGATCCAGATGATCTCGGCCTCGTCGCGGCTGCGCACGCCGTCGAGCACCGAAAGCAGCGTGTTCGCCGTGTCGTCGTCGTACTTGCGGCGGCCGCCGCGCTTCATGAACAGATCCTGCGCCTCGTCGAGAAAGATGATGCAACGCCGACGCCGGCGCGCCATGGCGATGATGCGGCCGAGCGTATTGGCGCCGCCGGCGACGAAACCCGTCTCCAGATTGGCCGCCGAATGGAACAGGATCGGCAGCCCCAGCGCCTTCGCCAGATAACTGGCGAGCCGCGTCTTGCCGGTGCCCGGCGGGCCGCTGAACATTACGTTGAAGGGCTTGTTGATGCCGTACTCGGCGTACTCGGTGCGACGCAGGTACTGGTCCTTGATCTGCGCCAGTTCGGCCTTGATGTCGTCCATGCCGACCAGATCGTCGATCGAACCCTGCACCTGCGTGGGCTCGATGAACTTGAGCGACTTGAACTGCCCGCGCAGCTGAAAGAACAGGAAAGCGAGCAGGCCGAGCGTCAATACCACCGACAGCACGCCGCTGGCGGCCGATTTCCAGCCGTCCTTTTCCGATTGCGGCCGCGCGCCGGCAAAGCGCAGGTCGAGGCGTTCGACCAGCGCCTGGCTGGATGCGCTCAACTCGCTGCGCGGGATGAACACCAGTTTGCCACCCCACGGCGCGTTCACCGCCTTGTCGGCGAAGATCTTGCTCTCCATGTCGCTCGGGTAGTACGCGTACTGCTTGCCCTGCGCCTCGATCAGCACGATGCGCTCGGAAACGTTCCAGAGCAGCGGCTTGTAGATCACGCTGACGCGTTCGACCGGATTCGTTTCGAGGAAGCTCAATACCGAGCCGGTACCGAGCAGCACCGGCAAGCGGTCGTTGAGCGCCCAGACGCCGTCGCCGGCCTTGCCACCTATGGCCATCGCCTCGACCTGCCCGGCCAGTTCGCTCTGCTTCTGGATGAGAACCAATGAGTAGAGCGCTGTCGCCGGGATGAGCACGGCCATCAGCAGCACCGTCAGCCTGACCGCCAGCCGCTGGATGACGAACCAGTCCTGCAACCGGCCGGCGATCTTCCTGAGCGCTAAGCGCAGGCCCACAGCGCCCGGTGTCGAAGCGTCGGGACCAGATGTGGAAAGCTTGCTGCTCATGGCAGGAAGACGCCTGCGTGGCAGCGTGCGGGAGCTGGGCAAAGCATGGTCGGTTCGGCTAACAGGGCTTTCTGCAGCGCGTCGGGGAAGGAAAAGCCTCTCCCGGCAACGATGCTCTGCGCTTCTGCCGCGCGCTTCTGTTCGCTAGCCGACACAAGGCAGACGAATCCGCGGGAAGCGGCAGCGGGAGCTCACCCGAAAAAACTCCCGTCTGCCGCCTAGCGATCCAGCCACCGGCCTCGCGGCCAGCGCCGGTCGCCAGTGTGTTGCAGCGCACAGACGCCGCCAGAGGCGCTCTTTAGTCTGGCCTGTCATTCCTTGCGCCCCCTCCCCGCCTCGTTGCCGCGCCTTTGCTGTCGAAAGCGCCGACAGGCAGGCGGACTGGTGGGCAGGAAAGGCACGCCACCGGCAATTCCGCCGGCCTGCACGCATCTAAGGAGCTGCAAAATGAGCTGGGATTTTTCCGACGAGAGCTGGAACACCTTCAAGCCCAAACTGAAGATGCGCTGGGGCAAGCTCAGCAACGCGCACCTTGACGAGATCGGGGGCAAGCGCGAGAAGCTGCTGCAGGTGCTCAAGGAAACCTACGGCGTGACCGAAGAAGAAGCCGACAACCAGATCAAGAGCTTTGAGGCGTACAGCAAGGAGTTGCGCCCGCAGTAGTCGGCGCCTCCCTTCTCGTGGCAAAGGCATTTCAACGACAACAAGTGTCGAAGCGAAGAACTATTGCGCCGCTTAGCACTCTGTGCGATCGAGTGCTAAAATTCAGCGCAAGCACTGTGCTTTTGCTCACGGAGGAAACTGACACATGACTCAGGCTCTGGCTTTTCCGATCCCCTCGGCCCTTGGGGATATCGACGCTTATATCCGGGCGGCGAACCGCTTCCCGCTGCTCAGCGAAAAGGAAGAGTTCGAACTCGCGTCACGCTTCCGCAAGGACGAGGACGTGGAGGCTGCCCGCCAGCTGGTGCTGTCGCACCTGCGGTTGGTGATCTCCATCGCCCGCGGCTACCTCGGCTACGGCCTGCCGCACGCCGACCTGATCCAGGAAGGCAATATCGGCCTGATGAAGGCGGTCAAGCGCTTCGACCCGGAACGCGGCGTGCGCTTGGTATCGTTCGCCATGCACTGGATCAAGGCCGAAATCCACGAATACGTGGTGCGCAACTGGCGCATGGTCAAGCTGGCGACGACCAAGGCGCAGCGCAAGCTGTTCTTCAACCTGCGCAGCATGAAGACCGACAGTTCGACGCTGCTGCCGGCGCAGGTTGCCGATATCGCGCACCGCCTGAGCGTCCGCCCCGAAGAAGTGGTCGAGATGGAAACGCGCCTCTCCGGCCGCGATCTGGCGATGGAAGCGAACGACGATGATGAGGACAGCTTCGCGCCGATCGCCTATCTGGCCGACCAGAGCAGCGAACCGACGCGCGTGCTCGAAGCGCGGGCGCGCGAACATCTGCAGGGCGACGGCCTGCAAGCCGCGCTGGCAACGCTCGACCCGCGCAGCCGGCGCATCATCGAAACACGCTGGCTGGCCGACGACGAATCGGCAACGCTGCACGAACTCGCCGCCGAATACGGCGTTTCGGCAGAACGCATCCGCCAGATCGAAGCCAAGGCGATGCAGAAGATGCGCACGGTTCTCGCCGCCGCCTGAAACGAGGCGTAGTCAGCAGCCAAAGGGGCCGCACTGCGGCCCCTTCGCTTTTGCGCAGCTGCTTGCGCCTGGCGCGCGTCAGCTTCAGCCGAGTGCGGCAAGCAGGCGGCCGTGAATGCCGCCGAAACCGCCGTTGCTCATCACCAGCACGTGGTCGCCGGGTCGGGCGGCGGCGACAATAGCGGCGGTAAGCGAATCGACATCCTTG
The DNA here is from genome assembly GCF_014197755.1 of Rhodocyclus tenuis. Lineage (GTDB taxonomy): Bacteria > Pseudomonadota > Gammaproteobacteria > Burkholderiales > Rhodocyclaceae > Rhodocyclus > Rhodocyclus tenuis. Next base: position 120,384 of record NZ_JACIGE010000002.1, read on the forward strand.
GCTACGCTCACCCGCGCGCCAAGTGGCGCCAGCGCAGCGGCGGCATCCCACTCCAGCCCGGCAGCGCTGCAGAAGACCAGATCGGCAGCGGTCAGCGCAGCGGGCAGTTGCGCCTTCATCACGCCAAGCTTCATGGTGTTCGAGCGCGGCTCGATCACCGCGAGGATGCGCGCGTCGCCGACCTTGCGCCGCAGACCGGCGAGTGTGGTGGCAATCGCCGTCGGGTGATGCGCGAAGTCGTCGTAAACAGCGACGCCGCCAGCGACGCCGCGCAACTCCAGCCGGCGACGGACGCCGACAAAGCGCGCCAGCGCCTCGACACCGCGCGGGAGCGGCACGCCGACGTGCCGCGCCGCGAGCAGCGCGGCAAGCGCGTTGGCGCGGTTGTGCTCGCCGGTCATCGACCAGTGCGTCTCGGCGATCAGCTCTTCGCCCTGCCACAGCCGGAAGCTGCCATCGGCGTCGTCGCCGCTGACATGCCAGCCTTGCGGATCGTTGAAATACTCGACCGGCGTCCAGCAACCGCGGGCGAGGACACGTTTCAGGCTGTCTTCAGAAGCATTGGAGACGATCTCGCCGGAACGCGGCAGCGTACGCACCAGATGATGGAATTGCGTTTCAATCGCCGCCAGATCGTCGAATATGTCTGCATGATCGAACTCAAGATTGTTCAGCACCAGCGTCCGCGGCTGGTAGTGCACGAACTTCGAGCGCTTGTCGCAGAAAGCCGTGTCGTACTCGTCGGCTTCGATAACGAAGAATGGCGAGTCAGCCAGGCTGCCGGCAAGCCGTGCCGAGACGCCAAAGTTCTGCGGCACGCCGCCGATCAGGAAGCCAGGCGACAGGCCGGCGTCTTCGAGCACCCAGGCGAGCAGCGACGAGGTCGTCGTCTTGCCGTGCGTGCCGGCGACAGCGAGTGTCCAGCGTCCGCGCAGCACGTTCTCGGCGAGCCACTGCGGCCCGGAAACATAGGGCAGGCCGCGATCGAGAATCGCCTCGAGCAGCGCATTGCCGCGCGACACCGCGTTGCCGACGACGTAAAGCTCGGCGCCGAGGTCGATCTGTGCCGGATCGTAGCCTTCGATCAGCGCGATACCGGCCGCGCTGAGCTGATCGCTCATCGGCGGGTAGACGCCGGCATCACAGCCGCTGACCTGATGCCCGGCGGCACTGGCGAGTTGCGCCAGCCCGCCCATGAACGTACCGCAGACGCCGAGAATGTGAATTCGCATACCTATAAACACCAGCAATGACCGGAGCGCGATTGTAACGCTGCCCGGGCTGGCAAGCTGCGCGCTGCGCCTGCGGCCCCCTCAAGGAAACCCGCTGCTGCCGACTGGCGCGAAGCCGGCAGCAGCGCTGGCAATACTCCGCCTCCCAATTGCTCCGGCACTTGCCACTCGCGCTGCGCAAGACTAGTCTTCGAACGCCGCGCCCCTTCCCGCCACTGCAAGCGCCAACGACCGACGGTAAATCAACGATGACCCGCCGCAGAGAAACCCGCAAAGCTCCGCAGCAGCGTGCACTGATCGCCAGCACCGCCGCGCGCCTGATCGCCGAAGACGGCATCAGCGGCTACGCCGCCGCCAAACGCAAAGCCGCACGCATGCTCGGATTGCCCGACAGCGTCGAACTTCCCGACGACAGCGCCATCGAGAGTGAATTGCGCACCCGCCTGCGCCTCTTTCAGGATGGCGAGCAGCAGGAAAGGCTGCTGCATCTACGGACGATCGCCGCCGAAAAGATGCGGATCATGCAGCGATTCAACCCCTATCTGAGCGGATCGGTTGCTGATGGCAGCGCTGGCAGGCACGCCGAGATCGACATCCAGCTGTTCACCGACAGCGCCAAGGATGTGGAGATATTCCTGCTCAACTCGGGCATCGACTTCCGCCACGTCGTGCCACGCAGCGACCGCGCCGAAGCGGTGCTATGCCTCGACAACGCAGGAGACGTTGTCAATCTGATCGTCTATCCGCCGCAGGAAGAGCGCGTTTCGCTGAAGACGCGCGATGGCCGCGTGCGTGAGCGCCTGCGCCTGCCTGCCGTGCTGCAGCTTGTCGCCGCCGGCGAGAGCGTCTAGCCTGCGCGGCGGAATTTGTCGCCACCACCGCTTACCACAAGGAGCACGCTTGAACAGGATCGTCGTTTTCATCGCCGCGTTTGCCATCGCACTGGCGGCACTCGTCGCCGGCCTCTACACCTCGTCGCGCCAGGATGGCTCGCCATCCGGGAGCACGGCGACGATTCCGCCAAAGGCAGCCGAGACGCTTTTCGCCGCGCGCCTGACCAACCTGCAGGGCGGCGGACAGCAACTCGAGCAATACCGGGGAAAGACGCTAGTGGTCAATTTCTGGGCAGCGTGGTGCCCGCCGTGCCGGGAAGAAATGCCGGGATTTGCCAGACTGCAAAGAAAATTCGCCGATAAAGGCGTCCAATTTGTCGGCATCGCTCTGGATAATGCCGACAACGTGCGCACATTCCTGCAATCGACCCCGGTCGACTACCCGCAGCTGCTGGCCGGCGACGACGGCTCGGATCTGGCACGCGCGGTCGGCAACAGCAGCCTTGCCCTGCCCTACACGCTGATCATCGATGCGGGCGGCAAAGTGCGCTCGACCCGCATGGGCTATCTGCCCGAAAGTGATCTGGAACCGCTTCTGCAACAAGCACTTGCCAATTAGTGACCGGCTTGCGCGGCGACTCGGCACAACAATCGTGCGGCGCTCCGTATTCGGCGTACACTGGCGCAAGAAGCTGCTTTCGCAACAGAGGATCAATACGGTGTTTTAAGCACAAGATCGGCGCAAGGTGGACAAAATGCAGCGATTTGCGGCAAACTTTCAGACATGAAAAAGCAAAAGCAGACGGGAAAATCGGCTCCTGATGGCGCCGAAGCGGCTGGCGAGACGCCGCGCCTGCTGGTTATTCACGGGCCGAATCTCAATCTGCTTGGTGCGCGCGAGCCCAAGTACTACGGCCTGACCACACTGGCCGACATCAATCTGGCGCTGGCGCGCCGCGCCGAAGCCGCGGGCGTGCAGCTCGACAGCTTCCAGAGCAATCACGAAGGCGCGCTGATCGAGCGCGTGCACGCCGCCCGCGACGAGGGCGTGCGCTACATCATCATCAACCCCGCCGCCTACACGCACACCAGCGTCGCCCTGCGCGACGCCGTTGCTGCAGCCGGCATCCCCTTTATCGAAGTCCACCTGTCCAACGTCCATGCGCGCGAGCCATTCCGGCATCGCTCGTACTTTTCGGACCTGGCGATCGGCGTCATCAGCGGCCTCGGCAGCGAAGGCTATCTGCTCGCGCTCGAATACCTGATCAGCAAACTGAAAGCCGACTGAGCGGGCTGGCGCCGACACGGGCGCAGCCCTGAAGCCAACGCGTGGCAAAGAATTCTGACGGAGAAATCAAATGGATCTGCGCAAACTCAAGAAACTGATCGACCTTGTCCAGGAATCGGGAATCTCCGAACTGGAAGTCACCGAAGGCGAAGAAAAGGTCCGTATCGCCAAGCATTCGCCGTATCCGGCCGGTAACAACGCCGGCTGGGCGCCGCCGCAATACGCACCCGCGGCGCCGGCCGCAACCAGCCCGGCAGCCGTTTCGTCGGTGTCGCTCGACGACGAGGACGAAGAGCCGGAGGGCGAAGAGGTCAAGTCGCCGATGGTCGGCACCTTCTACCGCGCCGCCAGCCCCGGCGCCGAGCCTTTTGTCGAAGTCGGCTCGACGGTCAAGGTCGGCGATACGCTGTGTATCATCGAAGCGATGAAGCTGCTCAACGAAATCGAGGCGGACGTCGCCGGCACGGTGAAAGCCATCCTCGTCGATAACGGACAACCGGTCGAATTCGGCGAACCGCTGTTCATCGTCGGATAAGCGCCATGTTCGGCAAAGTCCTCATCGCCAATCGCGGCGAAATCGCCCTGCGCATCCAGCGCGCCTGCCGCGAACTGGGCATCAAGACCGTCGTCGTGCATTCGGAAGCCGACCGCGAGGCCAAGTACGTGCGCCTCGCCGACGAATCGGTCTGTATTGGCCCGGCACCCTCGGCGCAAAGCTATCTGAACATCCCGGCGATCATTTCAGCCGCCGAAGTCACCGACTCCGAAGCCATTCACCCCGGCTATGGTTTCCTCTCGGAGAACGCCGACTTCGCCGAACGCGTCGAAAGCTCGGGCTTCGTCTTCATTGGCCCTCGCCCGGAAACAATCCGCCTGATGGGCGACAAGGTTTCGGCAAAAGCCGCGATGCGCGCAGCCGGTGTTCCCTGCGTTCCCGGTTCCGATGGCGCGCTGCCCGACGACCCGCGCGAGATCCAGGCCATCGCCCGTGCCGTCGGTTATCCGGTGATCATCAAGGCCGCTGGCGGCGGTGGCGGTCGCGGTATGCGCGTCGTGCATACCGAAGCGGCACTGATCAACGCCGTGGCGATGACCAAGCAGGAAGCGCAGACCGCTTTCGGCAACCCGATGGTGTACATGGAGAAGTTCCTCGAGAACCCGCGCCATGTCGAAATCCAGGTGCTGTCCGACAGTTTCCGCAACGCGGTGTACCTGCGCGAGCGCGATTGCTCGATGCAACGCCGCCACCAGAAGATCATCGAGGAAGCGCCGGCACCGGGAATTGCATCGCGCTACCTGACGCGCATCGGCGAACGTTGCGCCGACGCCTGCCGCCGCATCAATTATCGCGGCGCCGGCACTTTCGAGTTTCTCTACGAGAACGGCGAGTTCTACTTCATCGAGATGAACACGCGCATCCAGGTCGAACACCCGGTCACCGAGATGATCAGCGGCCTCGATCTGGTACAGGAGCAGATCCGCGTCGCGGCCGGCGAGAAACTTCGCTACCGTCAGCGCGATCTGGTGTTCCGCGGTCACGCCGTCGAATGCCGCATAAACGCCGAAGATCCCTTCACGTTCGTACCATCTCCTGGAAAGATCAGCGTTTATCACCCGCCCGGCGGCCCCGGTATCCGCGTCGACTCGCACATCTATCAGGGCTATACGGTGCCCTCACACTATGATTCGATGGTCGCCAAGGTGATCGCCTATGGTGACACGCGCGAGCAGGCGATACGCCGCATGCGCATCGCGCTTTCAGAAATGAGCATCGAGGGCATCAAGACCAATATCGCGCTGCACCAGGAACTGATGCAGGACGCGCGCTTTGTCGAAGGCGGCACCAGCATCCACTATCTTGAACAGAAGCTCGCCGCGCGCGGCGAGGTCAAGAAGCACAGCTGAGTTCCATGCCCTGGCTTTCCGTCGCCATTGAAACCGACTGTGCGTCTGCCGAGGTGCTGGCCGACGCGCTGATGGAAGCTGGCGCCCTTTCGGCCAGCATTGAAGACGCCGCTGCCGGCACCGCCGAAGAGAAACCGCAGTTCGGCGAACCCGGCTCGGTGACGACGCCGGGCTGGGATCGCTCGCGTGTCGTCGCGCTACTCGCCGAAGACGCCGATGTCGCGACACTGATCGGCGACGCTGCAAGCGCCGCCGGACTGGCGCAAGCGCCCGCATATTCGCTCGCCACCGTCGAAGAACAGGACTGGGTACGGCTGACGCAGGCGCAGTTCGAGCCAATTCGCGTTTCGGAGCGCCTGTGGATCGTTCCTTCCTGGCACGAAGCGCCGGACCCGGAGGCGATCGTGCTCGTACTCGACCCGGGAATGGCCTTCGGCACCGGCTCGCACCCGACGACACGCCTGTGCCTCGAATGGATCGAGCGCAGCGTCGGCAGCGGCGACTCGCTGCTCGACTACGGCTGCGGCTCGGGGATTCTCGCCATTGCCGCCGCGCGCCTGGGTGCTGGCCAGGTGGAAGGCGTCGATATCGACCCGCAGGCGATTGTCGCCGCACGCGACAACGCCGAACGCAACTGCGTCGACATCCGTTTTTACGACGCTTCGCAGCCAGTTAGCGGCACTTTCGACGTCGTTGTCGCCAATATACTTGCCAATCCGTTGCGCGCGCTGGCCCCGGCGCTGGCCGGTTTCGTCCGCCCCGGCGGGCAACTGGCACTATCGGGAATCCTCGCCGAACAGGCCGACGAACTGATCGCCTGCTACGCACAGTGGATAGAACTCGCCGTCGCCGACAGCCGCGACGGCTGGGTTTGCCTCAGCGGCAGGCGCACGGGTTAGACCGTGAAAACGCGCTGCCCTGCCTGCGCGACAACCTTCCGGGTCACCCCGGAACAGCTCAAGGCGCGCGCCGGGAAAGTGCGCTGCGGGCAGTGCGACAGCGTTTTCAACGCGCTTGATACGCTGATCGACGAGCTCGTCGTGCTCGCGCCGCTACCCGCTTTGGCAACCGGGACACCGCAATCGCTCGCTGAAATTGCGCTTGCCGCACCCACGGCGGCCGATCCGGCCAGCGCTTCAGACGAAATACCCGTCAGCGAACCGCTGCCTGGCGCGACTGGCGACACGGGCTTGCGTGTCGAGGCACTGGACTTCCCGGCAGCCGATGCGGAAGAAGCTCCGCTCATCGAGCTGGCAGCCTCGCCGCTACCCCACGAGGAGGACGACGCGCGGGAGACGATCGAAGTCGATTATCCGGAGCTTCGCGAGGACTTTGTCTTTACCGACTCATCGGCTCCGGGCGAGCTGATCGTTGCGCGGACGCTGACGGCCCCCTCCGATGCCGGCACTGAGAACGGGAGCGAAAGCGAAGATGCCTCTTCGCCGCATGCCGCGGCAGACGGAGACGCGGAGCCTGCCACTCGCAGTGAGCCAGCGACCGGGGCTGGCGGCTCCGACGACACGCCAGCTTCGCCGCCCGCCGCCCCCGCCGAGCCCGCCCTCGGCTCGCTGCCCGCAAGCGCCGCAGACGGCGGCGTTCTGCCACGGCAGATGACCGAGATTCCCGGTTACAGCAAGTGGAGCGAAGGGACCATCGCCAGCCCGGCGCAGGCGATCGACAGCGTGCAACCGGGTACTTCGCAGACCACCTTCGTCGTCGTCGCCACCCTGCTCGCGCTGGTGCTCGCCGGGCAGGCCGTCTTCCATTTCCGTAGTGAAATTGCCGCCAGCGCACCGTCCATGCGGCGGGCGCTCGTCACCTATGCCGACATGTTCGGCGCCGGCCTGCCGCCGCTGCGTCACGCCGAACAGATCAGCATCGAAGGCTCCGACCTGCAGGCTGACCCGGCGCGCAGCGGACAGTTGCTGCTGCTGGCGACGCTGGCCAATCGCGCGCCCTACGCGCAGGCGCTGCCCATGCTCGAGCTGACGCTCACCGACACGCATGACCAGGCGGTGGCGCGCAAGGTCTTCCCGCCCGAGCAGTACCTGCCAGACCCCACTGCCGCCAGCGCGCCGTTCGCGCCACGCAGCGAAATCGCGCTGCGCCTGCCGATCGAGACGCGCGACATCGCTGCCGCCGGCTATCGGCTCTACGTTTTCTACCCCTGAGCGTTTCCCCTCGTCGCGCCCACTGCTCACGGGCACGACGGCATGATCTAGTTGCAGACATCCCGCACTGCCCCGACGGAAGCAGACTTGGCGCCGCACTGCCCCGTCTATAATCGCGCTCTCACGTTCCCAAACCGAAAACTGACATGTCCACTCTCATCTGCGGCTCAATCGCCTACGACACGATCATGGTTTTCCATGATCGCTTCAAGAACCACATCCTTCCGGAACGCCTGCACATCCTCAACGTCGCCTTTCTGGCGCCGGAGATGCGCCGCGAATTCGGCGGCTGCGCCGGCAACATCGCCTATAACCTGCAACTGCTCGGCGGCGATCCGCTGATCATGGCCACCGTCGGCGACGACGCTGACCCTTATCTGGCGCGGCTTGATGCACTGGGTCTGGCACGCACGCATGTGCGCCGCGTTCCCGGCAGCTTCACCGCGCAAGCCTTCATCACCACCGACCTCGACGACAATCAGATCACTGCGTTCCACCCCGGCGCGATGAGCTTCTCGCACGAGAATGCGGTCGCCGACACGCAGGGCGTCACGCTTGGCATCGTCGCCCCCGATGGCCGCGACGGCATGCAGAAGCACGCGCGCGACTTCGCCGCCGCCGGCATCCCCTTCCTGTTCGACCCGGGCCAGGGCCTGCCGATGTTCTCCGGCGACGACCTGATGGAATTCCTGCGTCTCGCCGACTACGCCTGCTTCAACGACTACGAAGCTCAACTGCTCTGCGACCGTACCGGACGCACGCTCGACCAACTGGCCGGCGAGGTCAGCGCGCTGATCGTCACGCGTGGTGGCGAAGGCTCGGAAATCCGCGTCGATGGCCAATGTCTGCAAATCCCCTGCGTCAAGGCCGAGGCGGTGGTCGACCCGACCGGCTGCGGCGACGCCTACCGCTCCGGACTGCTCTACGGCATCACCGCCGGCTGGGACTGGCAGAAGAGCGGACGCCTCGCTTCGCTGATGGGCTCGATCAAGATTGCCCAGCGCGGTGGCCAGAACCACCGGCCGAGCCGCGCTGAAATCGGCGAACGTTACGCCGCGGCTTTTGGCGAAACGCTGTGGTAATCGCCGGCTGACAAGAGTCGGGCGCGGGCGCGCACCCCCGCGCTGCCGACTTTGCCAACACTCGCCCTGTTGAAAGGAGTGATCATGATCCAGCTTTCTCGTCCCGCACGCTTCGCCGCCGCCGTAGTGGCCGGCGCCTGCATCGTCAGCCTCGCCGGCTGCGCGACCAGCCGCTCCGGCAGCGTGTATACGCGCGACCAGGCACGCCAGGAAATGACGGTTCGCACCGGCATCATCGAAAGCGTGCGCGAAGTCCAGCTCGAGGGAACAAAGAGCGGTGCCGGCACGTTCGCCGGCGGTGCCATCGGTGGCGTGGCGGGCAGCAATGTCGGCGGCGGCAAGGGGCAGATCGTCGGCGCCATCCTTGGCGCGGTGGCCGGAGCGGTCGCCGGCAACGCGATCGAGAACAGCACAACCAGCAAGAACGGCGTCGAAATCACCGTCAAGCTCGACAACGGCAACCTGATCGCCATCGTTCAGGAAGCTGACGAGGTTTTCCATCCGGGTGAGCGCGTACGCGTTCTTTCGGGACGCGGCGAGACGCGCGTTTCGCACTGAGCGAGTTGTCAGACGCTGCGGGCCGCCTCTCCCGCCCGCAGTTTTGCCCGCGAACGGCCGCCTGCATAGGCGGCCGTTGCACATGCGTAGTGCGGCTGCCTCAATCGAAATTTAACGCTGGCGCAATCCCGCTGTAATGTCGCCCTCCTAAAGTTGCCTCCACATCAACAGGAGACAACAAATGACGACGACACTGAGCACTCGCCAGCACAGCGCGCGACCGGCGCGACCCAATCTCACCGTCGATATCGCGCGCTGCGAGCGCGAGATTCTCGGCGCACAGAAACTCCGCTACCGCGTCTTCGCCGGCGAACTCGGCGCCAAGCTGCCGACGCGCACGCCCGGCGTCGATCACGACATTTACGACCCCTATTGCGACCACCTCGTCGTACGCGACGAAAACTCCGGCGAAATCGTCGGCACCTACCGCATCCTCTCGCCGGAAAACGCGCGCCGCATCGGTGGTTACTACACCGAGAACGAGTTCGACCTGACGCGCCTGCAGCACCTCAAGCCACGCATGGTCGAGATCGGCCGTTCCTGCGTGCATCCCGATTTCCGCACCGGCGCAACGATCACGCTGCTCTGGGCCGGGCTCGCCAAGTACATGCACGAGCACGGCCATGACTACCTGATCGGTTGCGCCAGCATCAGCATGGCCGACGGCGGCCACGCCGCGGCGAGCCTCTACCGCAAGCTCGGCGAGCACATGAGCCCGCTTGAATACCGCGTTTTCCCGCGCTGCCCGCTGCCGCTGGCGGCGCTGGACAACGACCAGCACGCCGAACTGCCGCCGCTGGTGAAGGGTTACCTGCGCGCCGGCGCTTACGTTTGCGGTGATCCGGCCTGGGATCCCGATTTCAACACCGCCGACCTGCCGATCCTGCTGCCGATGTCGCGCATCGGCCAGCGTTACGCCAAGCACTTCCTCGGCAAGTGATGCAGCAGGCCGCGGCCTGCGTATAATCGGGCGCACTGCCCGACGCGCCGGAACATCTTTCCGGCGCGGATCCGAAGCACTCCGGAAGTCTCCGCGAATCTCCGCCAAATCCCCTCGTGACGGGGCCCGCAGGCCCGCACGGCGACGGCAAACGCAACCCGATGCCCCGATCCGAAACCGCTCCGCTGCCGCTGCGCACGCTCCGCCTGACCCGTCTGGCGCTGCACGTCATCTGGGGCGTGGCGACGGTAACGATCGGCTTTCGTCTGGTTAGCGACCGCAAGCGCCTGTGGCTGAAGCAGCGCTGGTCGCGCCAGTTGCTCGACGTCCTCGGCGTTCGCCTCGACGCGCACCTTGCCGGCGCCGAGCCCGGCAGCATGATCGTCGCCAACCACATTTCCTGGCTGGACATTTTCGCGCTCAACGCAGCGCGGCCGGTGGCCTTCATATCCAAGGCCGAAGTCCGTCAGTGGCCGCTGATCGGGCTGATCTCGGCGCAGGCGGATACGGTCTTCCTGCAGCGCGGCAGCCGCGGCCACGCCAGGATCGTCAATGGGCGGATCGACGAATTGCTCAAGGCCGACAAGGACGTCGCGGTCTTTCCCGAAGGTACGACCACCGACGGCACGCATCTGCTCGGTTTCCATGCGGCACTGCTGCAGCCGGCGATCGCTGCCGGCCGGCCGCTGCAGCCGGTCGCCATCTCCTACCACGAAGCCGATGGACAACGCAGTCTGGCGCCCGCCTATGTCGGCGACACCAGCCTGCTGCAGTGCCTGCTGACGATCATCGGCCGGCGGCAGCTGATCGCACGCGTCCGGCCGACGCCGCCACTCGCTCCCGACGGACGCAGCCGGCGCGAACTTGCCCACATGGCACGCGCCGCGATCGCCTACCGGCTGGCCTTGCCGCTGGAAGTGCGCACGCCGGAGGCAGTCGCCCCCTCGGCCGGCGATAGTACCGAGACAAACCCGCCACCAGCCGTCGGCAACGAAAACAGCGTCGAAAACCCGCTGGCGCAAAACTGAAACAACGCGAAACGGAAAACCGTGGTCTGTCCCCGGTTTTGGTTGCGACAGACGCTGCCGGCGAAGCGAATTCCGGAAACGTAATCAGCCGCCAGGATGCAGCGGCACGGCTTCGCCGCCGGCACAGTCCACCTGGAACAGCGCCCGGTCTTCCAGCCGCAAGGCGGTCAGCTTGCCGCCCCAAAGGCAGCCGGAATCGAGTGCGCAAAGATTGGGCGTCAGTTTCAGCCCCAGCGCCGACCAGTGGCCGACGACCAGTACCGAATCAGCGCTCTTGCGCCCACGGACGTCGAACCAGGGAAGAAAACCGTGCGGCGCCTTGGCGACCTCGCCCTTGACGTGGAAATCCATCACCCCGGCCGGGCTGCAGAAACGCATCCGCGTCATCGCATTGACGATCACGCGCAGGCGCGGCCAGCCTTCAAGGTCGTCGGACCAGTGATCCGGCTCGCTGCCCCACATCTTGGCGAGGAACTTGGCGCACGCATCACCGGCGAGCGCCGCCTCCACCTCGGCAGCCAATGAACGCGCCTGCCTCACCGTCCATTGCGGCAGCAGCCCGGCGTGCACCAGACAGAAACCGTTCTCGACGTGGCACAGGCGCTGCCGCCGCAGCCAGTCGAGCAGTTCGTCGCGATCCGGCGCGGCGAGAATGGCGCCGAGCGTATCGTCCTTGCCACGCTTGCCGTGACCGGCGGCAACCATCAGCAGGTAGAGATCGTGATTGCCGAGAACCGTCAGCGCCGAATCGCCGAGGCTGCGCACGAAACGCAGCGTCTCCAGCGAGCGCGGCCCGCGATTGACGAGATCGCCGACCAGCCACAGGCGGTCACGTGCGGGATCGAAGGCGAAACTGTCGAGCAGGCGACGGAAGGAGTCGTAGCAGCCCTGGATGTCGCCGATGGCGTAGGTGGACATATGGGTTTCAGCGAATGGGCGACGTGGTCATTGCGCAGATGCGTTTTGCAGATGCACCCAATCGACGATCGCCTCATCGGCGCAATAGCCGGAAACCAGCTGCTGGAGCAACTGGCGCAGCACGCCGACATCATTGGCATCGAGAGCGCGTTGCAGGGTGGCGAGCTTCTGTTCAAGCACGCACCAGGGAAGGTACTCTTCGCGCGCCTTCATGATCAGCGGATGTGAAGTCGGCTGCGGATCGTCGCCGATCAGCAGCTCCTCGTAGAGCTTTTCCCCTGGACGCAATCCGGTCACTTCGATCGCGATATCACCTTCCGGATTCTCCTCGTCGCGCAAGCTCAACCCCGACAGTTCGATGATGCGTCGCGCCAGATCGATGATACGGACCGGCTCCCCCATATCAAGCACGAACACATCACCGCCACGCCCCATCGCGCCGGCCTGAATGACCAGTTGCGCGGCCTCGGGGATGGTCATGAAGTATCGGGTGATTTCCGGATGCGTCAGTGTAATCGGCCCGCCATCACGGATCTGCTGACGAAACAAGGGGACGACCGAGCCTGACGAACCCAGCACGTTGCCAAAGCGCACAATGCTGAAGCGCGTTTTCGCGCCATCGGCGGCCAAGGCCTGCAACACCATCTCGGCGAGGCGCTTCGAAGCCCCCATGACGTTGGTCGGGCGCACCGCCTTGTCGGTGCTGATCAGGACGAAGTCGGCGACACCGCAAACCGCCGCAGCTTGCGCAGCAGCGAGGGTACCGAAAACGTTGTTGCGCAGACCTTCGCCTGGGTTGTGCTCGACCAGCGGCACATGTTTATACGCCGCCGCGTGGTAAACGGTTTCAGGCCGCCAGGCGCGCATGATCTCCTGCATGCGCGCCGAATCGCGCACTGAGGCCAACAGCGGCATCAGTTGAATCGAAGAATCGACGAGCTTGCCTGCAAGCTCTCGGTGAATGGCGTACAGCGCGAACTCGCTCTGCTCGATCAAGAGCAGAACACGCGGCGCAAGCTTGAGCACCTGCCGACACAGCTCGCTGCCGATCGAACCGCCGGCACCGGTCACCAACACCACCTTGCCGCTGACGTTGCGCCCGAGCAGGATATGGTTCGGCGCGACCGGCTCGCGCCCGAGCAGATCGTCAATATCCAAGGGGCGCAAATCAGAGGTGCTGACCCTGCCCTGCGCCAGCTCGGTCACGCTCGGAAGGGTGCGCACCGACACCTTCGCCGCGCGCATTGACGCGAGGATTTCGTTGCGTCGCTGCCGGTTTCCCGACGGCAAGGCAAGCAGGACATCACTGATCGAGAGCGATTCAACGAGCCCGGCAAGATCGTCCGGCCGATAAATGCGCAAACCATTGAGCACATGCCCGTGCAAACGCTCGTCATCGTCAAGAAAGCCCACGACGCGCATTTCGAGGCTATTGGTCATCGCCGCAGCTAGCTGTCGGCCCGATGATCCGGCACCGTAAATAAGCACCTTGGGCAAAGCAGCCAGCTTGAGCTGGCTTTGGTAGAGGCCACCGAGCCAGAAGCGCGCCAGCGCTCGTGAAGCGCCCACCGTCAGCAGCAGCAGCATCGGCTGGATCAACCCGACGGTGCGTGGAACACCGGGCACGCCCATCGCAGTGAAGATGGCGGAGAAAATCAAGGCGTAAATCGCAATGGCCTTGGAAACCGTCATCAGCGCCGGCCAGCCGGCATAGCGGAAAATCGCCCGATAGAGACCGAAGACAATGAAGATCGGCAGGGCGATCGCGACCGAAGCCAACGCTGCCCACAAGGCTGGACCGCTCAGCGCGACGAATTCACCCAGGCGCAAGTAGAACGCCAGCCATACCGTAAGCACGCATAAGCTGGCGTCGACCGTGAGCACGAGCAGTCGCTTGGCGGCACGGGGCATGGACAGGACAGGAAGCGCTGCGCGATCAAGAGGCATTGGCTCTGGCGAGAAAGAGACGCTATTAATTGCGTCGGCGAGCTTCTGGAGAGCTGCCTCGACGCGGGAAAGAATTCCAAGTGACTAACCCGGCCGGACTATAGCGTAAAACGGACGGCAATTTGAAGCAGCGCATCGCAAGCTTGGCCCTCCCCGCCCCCTACTCTGCCGATCCGGCGCGAAAGCGCAGCGCAAGAAATGACAAGGGAGCGTAAGCCAGAATCAGCCCAAGCCATCCACTCAGCCAGCCGAGCGATACCAGCAGCGCTAGCGGCAACAACCAGCCAAGATTGATCGCCGCCACCGCCAGTGTCACCGTCAGATGCCTGCCATAGTGACGAGCGGCATGCTGGTAGGCATGGCTGCGATGCGCCTCGTACACCTTCTCGCCGCGCAGCAGGCGTCGCAGCAAGGTCGTTGTCGCATCGACGACGAACACACCAAGCAGGATCAACCAGCTCCAGAACAGCTGCGGCACCTGAACTGCCGCCAGCAGCGACAGAATGCCGAGCACCACACCGAGAAAACCGCTGCCCGCATCGCCCATGAAAATGCGCGCGGGTGGAAAGTTCCAGTAGAGGAAGCCAGCCACCGCTGCGGCTAGCGCCAGCGGCACAGCAGCCAGTTCTGATTGGCCCACCAACACATACAGCAATGCGCCGCCGACGCAGACGCAGATCGCCTCGACACTGGCAATGCCGTCAATGCCGTCCATGAAGTTATAGAGATTGAGCAGCCACACCAGATACACCGCCACGAGCGCCGTCGCCAGCCAGCTTGGCGCCAGCGCCCACCCGGCCAGCATGATCGGCGGCGCGCCGCCGATGCAAACCAGCGTCCAAGCCGCCGCGGCGAAGTGCGCCAGCAGCCGCCAACGCGCGGCGATATGACGGTGGTCGTCAAGAAAGCCGACTGCCGCCACCAGCGCGCCAGCACCAAGCAATGCCCAGAAGGCATGCACCGCCAGCAGCCCGGCCCAGACCAGCAAGGGCAAAGCCAGCAGGAAACTGATGACGATCGCCAGCCCTCCGCCGCGCGGCGTTGGCAGCGCGTGCGAACTGCGCGCGTTCGGAATGTCAAGCAGGCTGCGCGCCAAGGCGTAGCGGCGCAGGGCAGCGGTCAGCGCCAAGGAAATCAACCCGACCGTCACGAGAAGCAGCATCAACGCAAACGACAAAACGGGCCCCTTAAATTAACTAACCCAAGCATGGGCGCACCAGAGTATTGGAACGACCACAGGGCGGGCAAGTACAGACCAGCGATAGCAGTTTAGTGCGCCCCAAGGCCAGCAAGATATGCCACCGCCGTCCGCCGCAAGCCTTCGTCGACACTCAGTGGCGGCGACCAGCCGAGCAGCTCACGCGTCTTAGTAATATCCACCTGCATATTGCCGCACAAGCGACGCGCCAGCTCCGGCTTGCCGAGCAGCGCGGCGCCGGCACGGAGCAGCCATGGCGGCACTGGCAACAGGCGCGCCGGCCGACCGAGCGCTGCCGACAGACGGCGGAGCAGATCGCTCGTCGACAAATCCTCACCATCGGAGACCATGAAGGTCTGATTGGCGGCGGCAGGATGATCAATACAGGTGACGATCAGATCAACGAGATTGTCGATGCCGACGAGACTGCGCCGATTGTCGATTGCGCCGAGAGGGAGAGGGACACCGCGCTTCAGCCAGTGCATCATGCTCAGGAAATTCGCCTTCACGCCTGGGCCGTAAACCAGGGGCGGGCGGATGATCACCACCTCCATGCCGGACTCAGCCGCCAGCGCCCGCAATCCACGCTCGGCCTCCTGTTTCGAGATGCCGTAAGGGTCAATCGCTACTGGCGCATCAGCCGCTGAAAATGCGCAGCCGGGTAGCGTGTGCTCGCCGTTGACCTTGACCGAACTCAAGAACACGAACCGCCGGACGCCGCTCGCCGCGGCCTGACGCGCAAGGTTCAGGGTACCTTCGACGTTCACGCGGCGGAACTCGGCCAAGGGATCTTGTGCCGCATCATTCATCACATGCACGCGAGCGGCTGCATGGATCACCACCTCGGCGGCCGAGAGCCCCGCAGTCCAGTCGGTGTGCGCGTCGAGTTGATCAAACAAAAAACCCGTGGCTCCGGCGGGAAAGCCATCCGATACCGAGCGCACGGCCAGATTAAGGCGCGGACAACCGGTAGACGCCAATCTTCGCGCGAGGGCACCACCGACAAAACCACTCGCGCCGGTAAGGAAAACGCTTCTTCGTACGTGCTGCATCAGGGCGACTCCGCATCGGAGATGTAGGTGAGCAGTCTGGCGTTGGCCACCTTGGCATCGAAACGCTCTTCGGCCATCCGACGACTGGCAAGCCCCATCTCCCGAACCGCCTGCGGCTGATCAATGAAGTAGCGCATCTTCTCGGCGAGCGCCTGCGCATTCCATGGCGGCACCAGAAAGCCATTGACGCCATCCACCACTGTCTCACGGCAGCCCGGCACGTCGGTGGTGATCACTGCCCGCCCGATGGCCATCGCCTCCTGCGTACTGCGCGGCACGCCTTCGCGATAGTAGGAGGGGAGAACAAAAACACTCGCGGCCGCCAGCCACTCAGCCACATTGCCGACATGCCCGGGGTGAAGAACAAGCCGCTCGTCGACGAGCGATTTCAATTCCGCAGCAGTGAGCGCTCCGGGGTTTTGTTCATCGATGGCACCGAGCATTACAAAGCGCGCTTCAGGGTGCCGGTGTTTGACGATCCGCGCCGCCGCCACAAATTCGCGCACACCTTTTTCGGCCAGTAAACGGGCAACAAAAATGAAGGTCGGCTCACCTACCAGGGGCGACGCGTAGCGATACTCGTCGAGGTCAAGACCGATGGCTCCGAGCACACTGATCCGGCGCACGCTGAGCGAATATGTTTCAACCAGATCGACCGGATCGTCCAGATTGAGAAAGATAACGCGCTCGAGCAACGGGAAAGCCAAGCGGTAGAGCAGAACCTGTGCGCGCCGAATCAGCTTTAGCTTGATTCCCGCACCGCCGGGCGGATCGGTAAACACAAAGCCGAGACCCTCGAGCATGCCGATGCGGCGGCGGACACCGGCCAGCGCCGCAGCAAAGGTCGCAAAAATTACGGGCTTGGAGAAATACGAGAAGACCAAGTCGGGCCCCTGCAACCGCAGCAACCGGGAAAGCCTGAACGTGGCCACGAGGTCTGCGAAGGGATTGAGCCCGGAGCGACTGAGCGCGTAATCGGCCGGGTGCGCACCGAGCGCCTCGACCCTTGCGCGGGTTGAGGCGTCGTAGTCCAGCGCGTAGGCATACACGACATGCCCTTGCGCTACCAATGCCTTGATCATGTCGGCGCGAAAACCGAGCACACAGCCAGCAGTGGTACCGACGAGAGCGATCCTCATATACCCAGAAATGCCTGAAAAGAGAAATCGGTATTGACTCGAGCCATCAGACCTTCCGGAGCACGACGTCAAAGCCGGAAACATTCAAGGCACTGTCTGCCAGAGAGGAAAACTGGGAGTGCATTTTCTCCTTGGGCGTTGGCAAGGATCGCCAGCGATTCACGCCGAGCAACGTAACCCGATAACCCGCCTGTTCGGACAGGCAAAGAATGTCACTCATCTGCAAGCGATTGGTATAAAAGCCCGAGTTAGCAAAGAAAGGCGATTCCCACATCTTTTCGCTGAAACGCAAGTTGTTCAACGCGCCCCCGAGATGGTCGCGCAAATCGACACGGTGAGAGGCCACTCCGCCTTGCTTCAGCGCGCGATAGCACGCCACTTGCGTTGCCAGAAAATCACTTTTGCGAACATGTTCGAGGACCGCTTGGGAAAAAACGAAATCTACGGTCGACTCGTCGATAGAACGCCAAGCTGTCAGTCCCTCGGTCAAATACCGGGCATTGCAAACTCGCAGCAAATCTTCGAGAGTGCCGCACTGCGACAAATCGGGCACCGACAATCCACGAGACTCAAGCAACCGGCACAACGCCAAGTAGGCTTCGGGAGCATTCTTCGCCCAAGCTCCAGAGTCGACAAGAATTGCGTTAGCCCCATGTGCGCAGGCAATCACTGCCGTAGCGACGCTATCGCCTGGCCCCATCTCGAGAATGGTCATGCCTTTCAAGTCGGCCTTATCGAGGCCCGCACGCTTCACGTGCGCGTCAAACACATTGAGCGCGTATGCTGCCGTGTCCATGAAACCATGGCGAAACAGACCCAAACGCTGCCAAAATTCATAGGCAACAGGCACCCGCGCAAGAACGATCTTGGCGCCAATTTTCGCCCACCATGGCAAATTCGCCTTCATGGCTGACAGCATAGAGCCCCTTCCAATACCGAAAAGCACGTCTGATCGTTCATAGCTGACCCGCCGCTCGCTCAGCCCAGGTCTTGCCAAACTGCGTGATATGCCGCAACCATCTTTTCCATACTGAAGTTATCGCCAACCCGCTGCCGCGCAGACTTGCAGCGAAGCACCCAAGCATCCAAATCGGAGCGCGCAAGCAAGGCGGTATTGATGGCATCAGCCAGTCGTTCCGGACGCAGAGGCGGCACGACCCAGCCAGTCTCGCCGACAATCGCCGCAGCATCGCCCACATCGGTCGTCACACAAGGCGTTCCACACGCCATGGCTTCCGCCAGCACATTTGGGAATGCTTCTGCCGAACTTGAGAGTAGATGCAGATCCAGTGCGCTCATCACGGATGGAACGTCGCTGCGCTGGCCGAGCAGCACCACCTCTGCCTGCAAGTCGTATTGCTCCAGCCGGGCGCATAGGGCCGTGTTGCCCTGATCCATGCCGCGGCCCACCAGCACGCAGCAAAACTGCACTCCGCGCTGCTTGAGGAACGCCAGTGCCCGAAAAAGGTTTTCATGGTCCTTTTGCGGATCGAAGCGCCCGACCATGCCGAGCAACGGAGTCTGATCGCCAACCCCCAACTCCGAACGCAAGCGCACGCGCGCTACCGTATCAGGCCGAAACCGGGAGAGGTCGTAACCATTTGGAATCACTAGCAGCCTTTCGGCCGCGAAACCCAGCGCAAGATGCACTTCGCGCGCCTTTTGTGCGCAGCAAACGATCCCAGTCGGAACAGCGCTGGAGAGCCAAGCATTGATGCGCGCCACAAGCATCGTCGCACGACGTGACTTGCCGGCTTCCAGGGTGCTGTGCCGAACCCCCCAAAAAACCCGTCGCACGCCTGCCATGCGCGCCAACGTACCGCCGATCAGATCAGCGTGGTACATCCACGTTTGCACGATATCTGGCCGTTCGGCACGTAGCAAACGCCAAAGCTGCAGAAGCCCCTTTGCAGACACCTTACCACGCGGCATGTTGAGGCAATGTACCCTCACTCCTGCGTCTTCCAGCAATGGGCCGTACTTGCCTGCATCCATCAATGACACCACTTGGTGCATGGCTGCTGAGTCAGCTTGACAAAGCCGATAGAGCACCGCTTCGGCGCCACCGTCACCGAGGCCGGTGATGACGTGAAAAACACGTGCAGGTCTAGTGAGCATAGGAAAACGGGAGCGGCAGGACGCTCAACGCCCAGCACCAAGTATCCCTTCGGGATCGCCACACTGTAGATTTAACTCGCTTGCTTGTGTGGCTCAATCGACAGTCTTCTAGATGCACCACGCGTCCGATCAACTGCAGTCATCAACAAAATCGAGGAAGGCACGGGCATGGCGTCTCCGATCGAATCGCTCCGCCCCCCGAAACCAGCCCGAGAGCCCCATTTCACGGCCTCGATCATCCTTGGCAGCGAGACCCCGCAAAACTGCGGCCAAGGCGCGCGGATTCCCTGGAGGCACCACCGCGGCATCGACTCCATCACGAAGATGCCACGCCATATCTCCAACATCGCTCGTAATAACCGGCAAGCCCGTTCGCAAGCTTTCCGGCAAGCGGGTAGGGAACGAGTGTTTTTCTGCGAGCGAGTCCGAGCGCAACAGAATCAGTGCGTCTGAAGAAGCCAGCCAAGACTCTCGTTCGCCATCCGCAAGATACCCGGAAAAGATTACAACCTCGCGCAGGACGGGATCTGCATTCACTTTGGCGATGTACCGTTTTCCTCCCGCAGTCTTGGCATATGCTCCTGCGATCTTGAGTCGAACCGGAACATTCTCCTCTGCGAGCAAACGCATTGCTGCGAGCATGGTTTCCGGATCGTCCTTTGTCGTCAAGGCGCCGAGATAAGCAACAAAAAATGGCTTGTCACACTCTGCAGGATAGGACCGGGGAGGGCACCCCCACGATTCAATCGCCGGAAGAATGAGCGTTCGCCGGGCTCCTCGGCTGATGTTCCAAGCCTCGATCGGACGCGAAATTGCCGTAACACCATCAACAAGAGCGGGCAGACGCTGCGTTCCCAAGCGCCAGTCCCACCAGATCGGACTCGCACACCCACCAAATCCGTCGAACCGATCAAGAATCTCGACGCTATCGAGGAATACCCGGGCACCGCGTTCACGGCAAAGACGAACGACCGGCTCTAGACGGGACCAACCCCGCCCGTATAGAAGAACGACATCGCTACTGTTGATCGATTCAGCAGAGCGAAGATAGTCCACGACGGCTTTCGCAGAATGGCGTACAGCCCGGTACCACCAGAGCTTTCCCGGAACACTCCCTTCGGGAGCCCAACCCGGACGACCCTCAGACCAGCCGGGGGAGAATTGAGGGTACGCCCACTGGATATTCCTTTCCAGGAGGAATGGACCTAAACCGTCATAACCCACAGGTGGTTCCACTTGTGCCATCGGAAAAATGCTGACCTTGACGCCATGCTCGGCGCATCCGATCGCGAGATTCCGTATCCGAGCAGCAGCGGCCGACCCGAACGGAAAGAGGAAATCACCTACGATCGCAATTGTGTGCATGTGTGGGAACTTGGATTGAGACCAGAATAAGCTGGCCGTTGCTCTCGCATGCAGCGACCCAAAGCTGCGCAGAACACTGCGAACTGCACGGCATCGCTCAAGATGAACGCCCCCCCGTTCAGGTAACGCACTACGTACAAGGCGAGGAATATCTTGCAAGCGTGGCCAAGCCAATCACTATTAACTTTTCGTGAAAAGGCGTAAAGCAACGTAATCACAAACAATATTTGGGCGGGGAAGCCACCCTTTATCAGGGGCATAACAAAACCGATCTCGGTTTGCCTGCGGCCGATAGCTCCCGTCTCTTGCATTATATAAGCCGCCAACAACTGCGACCGATCATCTCGACTCATATATAAATCAATAACCGGGTGGGAAAAAGCAACGTACCCACCAAATCCACGTCCAAAGACCCAGTCCACCGCACCGAACTCCCGCAACGAGTTCATCACGATCCACCATCGCTCATTCCAACGCCCCTCAATTTCTACCTTCGCGCCTTGCAAACTCGCCTCCCCGTCAATAATTTCTGCTGACGGGAGATTTGTGGGAGACTCAGTGAGCGTTGAAAAGCGGCCGACCAACATCTGCGCCTGAGTTCCGAGCACCTTGGGAACCAGGATGCCCGCAAGCAGGCTGGCTGCAACAAGGAGGAATCCGGACACGACCAGAATGCGGATCGGCCCTTCGGCGCGAAACAGCTTCCCGGAACGTAGCGCCAAGAAAAGGCGCCAGATGACCAATACAAAGAGTGCGCATATGAATAAGGTTTCCATGCGCTTCTGAAAGATGATTTGCAACTCCAGGGCGAGAACGGCAGCTAGCGATGCTAAGAAGTACTGGCTTGGCTTCTGCGGGTTAGCAAGCAGCAGCATTATCGGAAAAAGATAGAGAACCCAGACCAGGCGATATGCGCTGAGATCCCTCGCAATTCTCTCTCCAGAAATAGCCAGATCCGCCAATTGGTAGATTTCACGCAAGCTAAGAGCACAGACAAGCACTCCAGCGAACAAAAAATACGGAGCAACCTTTCGCAGGTCATCCCAAAATGCGTCAGAGGCACCCGCAATCAAAAATGCGAGAAGGATGAGCCAGGCAGCGAAATCAATGGCAATTTCGCGCAGCATCCACCCATGTAAAAGACCGACAACAAGCATCACCCCTACCCATGCGCCCAGCATGATCAGCAGACTTTTGCCGAAACCGGACAGCTGGAGGCCCTCGCGACGAAGATATGCAGCTGCCAGACCGCCGGCAAAAATGACTGAAAGGACGTTAGCTCCAGCTGCCAGCGGACCGACGTCACCGCCAAGCCAGCCGATCCAGGCAACACGTGTCAGACTTATAAACTGGCAAGCCAAAAAGGCAGCCAACATGAATAACGGACTGCTCATGACCGTGCAATACTGGCGCGCCAAAACACCAAGTATGCGCTAATAGCCAGCCACAGCAAGCGCCCTGTAAGCAAACCCCAGACGATTCCCGTCAGTTGCGAGTCCGGCGAGAATAGCGCGACCATGGCGCATACCGAGAACAGTATTGGCGGCTGCAGAATCGAAGAAATTAGCAGCAAACGATGCTGCTTCATAATCACCAAAGGCATCAGCACGAACTCGATTGCTGCGGCCAGGCTTACAAATAGACCTATCTGCATCGGCAACAATGACGCATAGTACGCGGGCGAATACTCCACCAGGAGGAGCGGCAGCACCGGATAAACAATGCATGCAACCACCAGCATAATGACGAATATGCCGATACTCATGCGAACGGCTGAGCGGCTGATATCGCGTGCTGACATTCCACGACCGTACATGTACGAAAGCTGCGGATAGCAATAGGCCTTGACTCTCCCGCACGCAGCCTGTCCAAAAGACAAAATCGACCCAACAGGAGCAAACAGCCCCAGTAGCGCAAGATCGCCAAAGATGAGTACCACAATGCGCGGAACGGAGGTGGAGAGTAACCCCAGATAATTGCTTATGTGCAACGGAATCCCCGATCGCATGAGATGGCGGAACCTCCCCCAATCCCAACGAAGCGAAAACGATCCGCCGCCGCCCCAAGAATAGATCGCGATTTGAATCCCCGAGAGAACGACAATTCTCAAACAAAACCCGTCAAACCCCGACCGTGCAACTATCGGCAAAGTTGCGAAAGACAGCAGTGTCGAGATAATTTGTATCCTGCCCAAGCGGCCAAAATCCCGAGAACCGCGAACAACACTTTCATAAACGGGTATCAGTGTATTGGCAACGGTGTAAGTGGCGAGGACAGCAAGCGCCTTGCTCCACATATCGTCACCAAGAATATATACCACCAGGGACGACACCAGAAAGGCGATACCTATCAGCACGGAGAGTAAAACGCTATAGGTCCAAGCAACATCTCGAACAGCCTCGCTTGCAGGCAGGTCACTTTCTCCCAGATGAAACGGATAGTCGCGCGCCATTGCGTTGACCACCCCAAGGCGAAAGACCGTTATCCCCGCATAGAGCAGCAACGCCGCCTGCCATATGCCCATTTCTGCGGGAGCAATCCAGCGAAGCACGGCAATGGAACATACGGCCTCACCAAAATGCTGGAACAGAGAAGATAGGCTGGAAAGAGGCAGTCTCGCCGGTTCACACTTTTGTTCCGGCTTTTGGTCATGCACAGAGGGACCTTAGTCGAGTAAGCCAATTGTTGCAGCGGCAGCGCCTAAGCGCTCACCAACGGCGCGCATTCGCGATAGCAATGGGTGAGCGTCTTGCCAGCGCAACAAAAAACGCTGCGTTTCACGAGCCAGTGACTCGTCCACAGGCCACGGCGCAGGCTCGCGCGCCGAGGCAGGTCGCCAAAGTGACTGAATCACGGGATTGAGCGCAACTCTTCCCCACCCAGCGCGATTCATCAACCGCTCCAGCGTTCTAGGGACAAAGGTGTAGGTATGCACCCCCTGCAGTGAGCGCATTAAGCGATCACGTATCGCAAATAGGTTCGGCACCTCGACAAACAAAACACCCTTATCAGTTAACAACGATCGAATTTGATGAAGCGTTTCTTGAGGGTCTAGAAAATGCTCAAGAACGTGGGACAAAAGGATCAGATCGGCCTTCTCGTTTGCAGCCAGCGCTGCGGACAAACCGCCCATACGCAAGTCGAGGCCTCGCTTGCTCCCTTCGTGAAGGTACTCCTCATCGTAATCGTATCCGCGTACGGCGCAGCCCGCATCTGCAAATGGCAAAAGGTTCCACCCTCCGCCGCACCCAATTTCAAGTACGCGCATGCCATCGAGAGCACCAAGATGGCGCCGCGCAAAACGAAAACGCCCTTTTGCCAGCGCCCCCTGAACATCATAGAGCGAAGACATCGAGTGTCCGGCACGCTCGTATATCCGCCGATAGTGAGTTTTATAGAAGTCTTCGGTCGAGTCGGCGTCAAGACGCGGGTCTGTTCTCAGCAGCCCACAGCGCAAACACAAAACGGTAGGGAATGGGAGCCGATAGCGGTCGACCCGTGCAACGATGCGGGCCGTATCGGAGCCGCAAAGGCACGGCCTGGACTCTAATCGATAGTGTCCAGAAGCCAAGGCCTCTACGACCTCACGACAGGCGGAAGCGCCCCTTTCCGTTGTCGGCACGGGGATCGGGCCGTGCGCCGACTGATAGTACTCGCCGAGCAACGGAGTCAATAGATTCGCCTCTATGCTGTTTTCTCCCTGATACGCCGAGCAGGGTTACCTGCCCAAACCTCCCCGTCACCTACAGTGCCGGTGACAACCGATCCAGCACCAACTATGGACTCTAAACCTACGCGCCCCCCCTTCAGAATCATCACGCCGGTACCGACAAAGGCTCGTTCGCCTATATCAACCGGGGCCGTTAGGGCACCCGGATTTCCCGGCAAGGCCCTTTCGTTCGCCAGGATCGAGTGGAAATCACTGTCTAGTATCTGGCAGCCTCCGCCAATCATTGCCCCGGCACCGATCCGGATGCGTTCGCGGCAAACGATCGTCGAACTTGAGATTCCACACCCATCCTCCAAAATGAGGACGCCCGCAGGACCTAGCGCAAGGATAAGGCGCCGATGGCCACCAACGGAATTAATCGCATGCCCTGAATGCAGCCTTACGTTCTTTCCAATAGAAAGCCGCCCGCGTGGGTCAAGGCGCCACACGACCGGTCCCGTTACCGTAACCCAGCCAGAGCAGGTCACCGCCGGATGCACCCTCAAAAACAGGTTAGCGACAACGCCCCACCAAATAAACCTCCAACGCTCCAATAGAACCTGACAACAACGCCATATGAAGCGCCAGAACCCCAAACTAGCCAACTTCGATTGCATCTGGCATGGGCTCCTCTCCGAGAAGAATGTCGTAAAACCGATCATGCTCGTCCTGAAAAGGCATCCGATTGATCAAGCAGGTTGCTGCACTGAAATCGGAACCGAACGCTGGAAAAGAAAAACCTTTGAACACTAGATAGAGATACCGCTTCCCAGCCAGTATCTGCTCCGAATCAGGGCGAGAGTAAAACCCCGACCATTTGTCGACCAAATTGAAATATTCCTCGACGGATGAAGGCTCATCCACGATACCAAAGCCCGCATATTTCGCGCGCGCTGCGACTGCGACGGACACTCCGCGAACGGTCATTTCCACCCCGGCAGTACTGAGCCACGCCAGACCCGCGCGCACAAAAGGCAGTAGAGAAAACGTATTGACTGGCGAGTCCCCATCGATCACAAGTATGTTATCCGCACCAGCTGCGTATTTCTTCGCCACGCTCCCCATCTTTACACTGCATTTGGCACCAACCCACTGCTCGGCGGGATGGGCGCGGACGATCAACTTGCTGGAGGAATGAGCCCGAAAGTGGTCACATACGGCACGAACCCAGGCCTCCTGGCTCTTGAAAATCGTCTCGCGCCGCAACATTGAACTGTCGCCAACGACATTCGGTGTGAGCAAAAAGATAGGCTCCGGACCAGCCACGAAGCGACCAACCTCCTCGGGAAGGGTAGCCGCTAATTTCTCGCGCTGTATGCGATAGAAGTTGTCGAGCCAGCTGGCATCACCAACATCTTGTCCGTCGAGAAACTTCAGATAGGAGTCGACGTCACGCTCTTTATCAGAAGTCCACGGCTCAAAATGTCTTAACCATCCAGCCACGTTGTACTCCAGAGCGGGCGCGTTCCGGTTGTAGATCATATGCCCTTCACGCCATGCCCAGCCTTCAACACACATCGTATCAACGCCGGCGCGAACTTCCTGCCGCGAGAACTCCTGGAGTAGTATCTATGAGGCCGCTATAACACCAGAGCCGATCGAAGCGATTTTCTGTAAGAAGCCTGTTGACCACCGCAGCAGCGAGCACCATATCGCCTCGGCGACGACGGCAACTGGCCCCATAACGCTTCTCATCACTGAGAACCTCCGCCTCTTCAACGTGATTGTCGTAGGCGACTGAGCTCGCAACATGAGCGGCGATTGAATTCAGCCAGACACTCAAGTCGTCTTGGCTTACGCACACATCTTCCAGGTAAACCACGTCAATTTCAGGAACCGACTCAAGCTGCCGAATCAGCCCGTGCCAGACCCAAGCTGGATATACCCGCCTGAAATCTTTCCTGACAACGAGAAGGGTTGGACGCCACCCGCGCAAAACCGCCATGCACGCGGCGTAAAGCGCCCATTCAATCCACGTTGCATTGCGGCTGGCAAGGATCAGAACCCTCCCGCGGACTCTGCCTCGCCAGGGATTGGCGCGCAACTGCACAGTCCATTGCGTGAGAGACTGCCGGATTGAACGCGAGCCGCGCCCTCCTAACGCGCGCAGGCCGGATTTTGTGGAGAAGAGCTTACCCACATGACGCATGCGAGCGAGAACAGTCTTTGGAGCCATCGGAACGCCTAGCGAAGTTTGGTCAGCAATACCGAAACAGCGCTGGCCGCCCCCGACTGTTCCAAACCTAAACGCCAAAGCTCGTCCATTGCGCCAACAACCCCCGGCATCAGAATATCGCCCTGGGGCCGCCGGTCACGCAACCAGTGGAGAGAATTGGAGAGAGAAAACTCCTGATGGTAACCGATCGCACTGACTTCCAATCCCGCATATTCCGCCACATTGGCGAGGCCCTTGCCACTGAAATACCAGGGGTGTGCTACGCGAAACCAGAAAGGCGCATAGTCTTCAAACAAGCAAGACAACAAGAAATCGTCAACATTTGGAGTTAATATGAATGCTCTTCCACCCACCGTGAGTAATTCTCCAATATCCCGAAGAAACGCCAGTGGATCTGGAACGTGCTCGATGACATGGAAACTCCACACCAAATCAACAGCCCCGCCAAAACTCCGCAGAGCTTCTGCGGTCGACATAAAAGGAGAATGCCCGCGAGCCGCCAGAGACGAATGGTAGCCGGAATAGGGTTCAATAGCCACGCGCTGCGCTGCAAAACCTGCCGAGAGGTCAAGCAGCGCACCGCCACCGCACCCAACGTCGGCTACCGTCATGCCCCGCTTTAAAACGCTCTTGAGAAGAGCGAATTGCTGAAGCGCCACCTTGTCATGCAGTTGAAAATATCTTTCGATGCCACCGTCACCATTTACTGAAACACGATAGTCATCGGACAAATAATCAGTCGATGGCATCGGATCGAGGAATGCCGTGCCGGATTTACCATCTCTCCATACTCGAAAATTTTCCGCTGTGGCAGCCCCATAAGCACCATTGCGGATCACTCCTTCATACATCAGCTCGTAAGATCCCGACAAAAAAGCGACGGGAGGTACGCAATCAGGGTAGCCAGGAGCCATGCCGATCACCACGCCTCAAGAATGGTCTTACGCTGCATGGGGTCGAGGCGCGAAATCAGCGGATCTTGATACTCGCTGTCACCGACAACATGTGTCGTAGATATCTCCTCGACGATACAGCCACTCTCCGTGGAAAATGCATGCCACTGACCGCGCTCGATCAGGAATGTTTCCCCTGGCGTCAGGCGACGAACCTCATTTCCATCAACGGTAATTTCGATATCACCGCTCAACAACTGAAAGGTCTCCTCCTTGATTAGGTGCCTATGGTTGGGGTGTCGCTGACCGGGAATCATAACCAATAGCTTCTTACAGTATTCCCGATTGACCACATTCACCAATACGCAGCCAACTTTGCGGAAATTCTCGACTCCAAAATGGTGCGACATTTCCACCAAAAAGCGATTACCTACTTCAATGCGCGCCTCCCGCAACATCGATTTCGCCTCCCGGATGATGCCGCGCACTTCGCTTACGGACGAGGGGCCACGTCTCTCCATCAGGGGCTCATCTACTGCGTATGCGCGCGTGGCCAAGATACCATCCTGATACTCCGAAGCGCTTGTCTGGCCGACTGCGCACGGAAAGGCGAAATAAACTTCGCTTGAGGTTAACGCGTCTCCTTTCTTAACCGAACTCCGAACGAAAGCGCCTCTGCGCAGCGAGCGCAGTGACTCAGCCTCGCTACTTGAGATGTCCTTCTCCCCCCCCTCTCTGCCCCCAATCCGAAGAGCCGCCAATGCTGCCTCAACCCAGCGCTCAACTTGCTGAGGCGACATCGAATACGCGTTCAGGCTAACTTTATCGGTAGGCAAGCCGACATGGCGCTCGAGAATCCGGGCGCCCTTCGCAATTGCGCACATGACCACGCTCGTATCGTCGGGGGCCTCATGACCAGAATACCCAACCTCATAGCGACGAAAACGCTGCTGCAACCGCTTCATGACATTCAGATTAATCAACTCTGGTGGAGTCGGATAGACTCCGACGCAATGGAGTATGGATAAAGATACGACGTTCCGATGCTCCAAAAATGTTACCACCTGATCGATTTCGTCAAGACTCAAACCACCGGTCGACAGGATTACGGGTTTTTTTGCAGCAACGATTGCAGAGAGCAAGGGCCAGTCATTCGCACTACAACTTGCCACTTTGATGATTTCAACCCCATGACTAACAAGATCGGCAACCGATTGCTCGTCGAACGGCGTACAAACGACGGTCATGCCCTCTGCGCGCACAGCCTCGACCATGGCTTTATAGCCATCTTTTGCCATGCGGGTTTCACGAAAGCGAACGACATGCTTCTGCTCGCCGGTTGCCGCACTCGGGTGTATAAACGAATCAAGGTCTCTGTACTGAAACTTAACCCCTGCACGAATTCCAAATTTCCTGGAAATTTCGCCCATCGCCTCGATTATTCGTAGACCATGCCCAAGATCTCCCTGGTGGTTATTAGCCATTTCAAATATGAAGAACGGGGGGCGCTCGGAAAAATCATTCATTTATTCAGACCTATTAATATGTCGGCGCCACGGATATAAACCAGAGCAACGCCGTTGAACCCGGAAATAATTCTGTGAGTACGGACAATCAGCCAATTCAATCAAAGAGGCGTGGTCGATATCCAACTCGACAAATCTGAAACAGACATCATCCTGTCATCCACGTAAAAGTCCGCAGCGGGCTTGCCGAAGCGGAGATCATGATATTTGACGCCCCATGAGCTCATCTGCCCCCTAGTCAAATCAACCCAATCGCGCCCAGTCGCCGACCCTCGAGCCGTAAAAAGAACGATCTTGTTACCCAAGTCGTACAGTCTGTTGATCAAGGCAATATTATCGTCCAGCGGGAATGCGCGTTCATAATCATTCGCAGGAGCGAGTGTAGCAATGACGCCATCGATATCGAAAACGAACGTTCTCCCTGTCGGCATTTCCTCTCGCAGGAGAAGTGCCGCCACTGCTCGATCGAGCTCTTCCGTGGTGTCCACATCATAGAAATCTCGCATCGGAAAAGCGCCGATTTTCTGCCCGGTCATTGATCGGAGGTCGATAATCGTTCGCGGCCGCGTGACGTCGATTGCCGCATTTTGCAACCAAACCTGAGGCAGAGCTTGTCTTGGATGATTCCAAGCCTCCTCAACTCCGCATTCGGCGAATGGTTGCAGCATGCCATCCTGAATATTCCACATTTTGAAAGGGGGGTGGGGGGCTGGCGCAACAGAGCGAACAGAGTCCCATTCCGGATGTTCCTCGAGCAAGAAGACTGCGGCATCGATATCTTCTGGACGACGCACTGGATGGGTCGGCCTAAGATGGATAATGATATCGGGAGCCCAGCCTTCGTTATTCTTAAACCATTCCAGCGCGTGTTTGAAAACATCGAGGTCGGTTGAAAGGTCCCCACTGATAGCCTCGGGACGCAAAAATGGAGCCTCGGCTCCCAACCCTTCCGCGAGTTGTGCATATTCCGCGGAATCGGTACTCACCACAACGCGGGAAACAGACTTTGCGGATAATGCTTGATCGATTGAGTATTGAATCAGCGGCTTTCCAAAGACGCTCCTCACGTTTTTGTGACGAATGCTCTTCGAACCAGAGCGCGCGGGTATCAGCGCAAGTACTTTCATTTGTACCGAAATTCCATAAGTTAGAGGGGCAAGGCGCCAGTTAAGCACAGCGCGCAATAATTACTCTGTTTGCGCGCTTCCTGACTAACCATATCAGCAGGCGCTGACCCAATGAATACGTCGCGACCGTCTTAATCAAGCCCCCCAGGGGCGACGGCGACTGGTCAAGCCTCGACAACAACCAGCTTAGCTCCCGTGATTCAAAACCGTCGAAATGGCCAAGAAATGCCGCATCTACTTCGCGGTCACTGCGGTATCGGGTGCAACGTCTCAAGTAGTCACGCTTACGACCGGCGCAAACCCAGGCCGACACTCCATCCTCGACGCACCCGAAGCCACATGCAAAGCACAGGAAAATATAGGCGCGCTGAAGACCGAACATGTCGGGCACGAGATGGGCAAATGGCATGCGCAAGTGTCCTTCCCACCAAGTGCCCTTAGTTGGGAAAATGCACAGAACCCAACCGCCAGGACGAACTACTCGTGCCAGTTCTGCCAGAACCGTTTCGAGGCTATCGACGTGCTCAAGAACCTCGTTACTAACCGCCGCGCCGAAATATGACGGGGGAAAAGGGATCCTGTCGCCTTCAAGCTCGAAAATGCGACGCCCTAACAAGCTCGTGACCAGCACTGCCCCCTTGCGTTTCCCGCCATCGTAGAAGGAATCTACTCCATAAAAATCGACGCCTCTTGCCATAGCGCCAGCGACCATTGCCCCGTCGCCGCAACCGTAGTCCAGTATAGCGCCATGCGACTCGGCCTCAGCCACATCCAGCAGGAATCGGTGATTGAAGTGTAGTTTTGTCATGTTGTCAGCCGTTGCAATTGCAGCAAACTGCCGCCCCCAAAGCGGAGTTACGCCGGAGTACAAAACACACTTAACGGGTTTACGCACAACCCTCTGAAGGCTCTCCGAAGCGCGAGGTACAACAGGGAGCAGCATGGGAAGGGCACCACTCATTCAAAACGGTTGAAGGCGGCGAAGCCGTTCTTCTTGACCAGTTCGTCACGCTCGGCGCTCTTGATGTCCTCACGCACCATCTCTGCGACGAGTTCTTCGAAACTGGTTTTCGGCGCCCAACCGAGCTTGACTTTAGCCTTGGAAGGGTCGCCGAGCAGCGTTTCGACTTCGGTTGGGCGAAAGTAGCGCGGATCAACCTTGACGACCACCCGGCCGTTCGGGTCGGTACCGATTTCTTCGACGCCCTCTCCTTGCCAGCTGATTCGAACGCCCAACTCCCCGGCAGCCGCGTTAACGAAGTCGCGCACACTGTGTTGCACCCCCGTGGCGATGACGAAGTCTTCGGGTTTGTCCTGCTGTAGCATCAGCCACTGCATTTCCACATAGTCTTTGGCGTGGCCCCAGTCGCGCTTGGCGTCCATGTTGCCCAAGAAAAGGCAGTCTTGCAGCCCTAGCTTGATGCGCGCCAAGGCGCGGGTGATCTTGCGGGTGACGAAGGTTTCTCCGCGGACGGGGCTTTCGTGGTTGAACAGAATACCGTTGCAGGCGTAGATGCCGTAGGCCTCGCGGTAGTTGACGGTGATCCAGTAGGCGTAAAGCTTGGCTACCGCGTAGGGGCTGCGCGGGTAAAAGGGGGTGGTTTCCTTCTGGGGGATTTCCTGCACCAAGCCGTAGAGCTCGCTGGTGCTGGCCTGGTAGAAACGAGTTTTCTTCTCCAGACCTAGGATACGGATGGCCTCCAGTATGCGCAGGGCGCCTAGAGCATCGGAGTTGGCAGTGTATTCGGGCTCCTCGAAGCTCACGGCCACGTGGCTTTGGGCGGCGAGGTTGTAGACCTCGTCGGGCTGGGTCTGCTGGATGATGCGGATGAGGCTGGAGGAGTCCGTCAGGTCACCGTGGTGCAGAAAGAAGCGCACGCCTTGCTCGTGCCGGTCGCGGTAGAGGTGATCGATGCGGTCGGTGTTGAACAGACTGGTGCGGCGCTTGATGCCGTGGACGATGTAGCCCTTGCCCAGCAGGAATTCGGCGAGGTAGGCGCCGTCCTGCCCGGTGATACCGGTGATGAGGGCGACTTTGGGTTGTTCTGTCATTCTTTGATCCTTCAAGGATGTGCCGCGCAGTTCTGCAGGAAGTCTCTGTAGGCATTTTTCAGGCCGACCTCCAACCCCATCTGGGCCCGCCAGCCCAGTGCATTGAGGCGGCTGCTGTCCATCAGCTTGCGCGAGGTGCCGTCTGGCTTGCTCGGATCGAAGGTGATTTCGCCTTCGTAGCCGACCACCTCTGCAACTGAGCGTGCAAGCTCGGCGATCGTGACGTCCTCGCCGTAGCCGACGTTGATGTGGCTCTGCATCGGCCGAGTGTGCTGATGGTAAATATCGGCAGGGAGATTCATCACGTGCACGCTGGCGGCAGCCATGTCGTCGACGTAGAGAAACTCTCGCCGCGGAGTGCCGGTACCCCAGATCGCAACGCTGGGCGCCCGACCCAGCTTGGCTTCGTGGAATCGCCGGATCAGCGCCGGGATGACGTGGCTGTTTTCCGGGTGGTAGTTGTCGCCAGGACCGTAGAGGTTGGTCGGCATTACGCTGCGGTAGTCGATGCCGTAGCTTTCGCCGTACTGGCGGTTGTAGCTCTCGCACAGTTTGATGCCGGCTATCTTGGCGATGGCGTACGGTTCGTTGGTGGCTTCAAGCGTTCCGGTGAGCAAGGCCTCTTCGCACATCGGCTGCGCGGCTAGCTTGGGGTAGATGCAACTGCTGCCGAGGAACAGCAGTTTCCTGACGCCGTTGCGGAAAGCCGCGTCGATGATGTTGGCCTCGATCATCAGGTTTTCGTAGATGAACTGCGCAGGGTAGGTGTTGTTGGCGTGGATGCCGCCGACTTTGGCAGCAGCCAGATAGACCTGATCTGGCTTTTCTTGGGTGAAGAAGCCGCGAACCGCCGACTGGTCGGTCAAATCGAGTTCTGCATGCGTGCGCCCAACGATGCGCTCCGCTGGCTGCCCTTGGGCAAGCAAGTGGCGGACGATCGCTGAACCAACCATGCCACGATGGCCGGCAACGTAAATCTTGGGGCTTGGGATCAAGGTTTTGCTCCTGTGAGACTGGCAAAACCGGGGACAGCCGCCGCTTTTCCGGATCTTTCAGCAAAGACCGAGCTCGCGGTCTGTTCTTCGGTGGCTACGCGCGTCGCAGAAGAAACATCCTGCGCATCCAAAGCCACCTGACGACGCAGCAAAGCGATCTCATTGCCCAAGCTCTCATACTCGGCCTCCTTGCGCGCAAGGTAGGCGCTGGCAAGACGCAGTTTTTCGGCAACGCCCACAGGAGTAAGAAGGTAGAGGTAGCCGAGTTTGTTGTCGTTGCGGCGGAAGTTGCTCGCCTTGATCAGCCCCTTTTCCGCCAACGCCTTCATCAGATAGTGCGTTTTACCTAGGCTGACACCGAGTTCGCGCGCCAACTCGCGCAACGACAGCTGCGGCTGTTGCGCGAGACTTTCGAGCACCTTTAAATGGGCGATTTCGTGGGGCGACACGGGGGGAGCTAGCGTTCAGCAGGTGCGTTCAGAAGTTGAACGCTGATGGTAACGACATGGCACGCTGCATGCAAGGTGGATTTCTGGCGCAGCAGGCGCTCTGCGCGAGCAACTTAAGGCCATCAAATCGACACATCTTCGGGCAAGGACTCGCATTCCTTCGCGCCAACAATCGCCAGAATTGTTCAGAGGCCTGCCGTCCGCAAGCCCGGCGCCACCGCATCCTTCGCCGACAGCGTCGGCGCCCCGGCAAGTGGCCAGTCGATCGCCAGCTCCGGATCGTTCCAGGCGATCGCCCGCTCAAGCTCCGGCGCCCAGTAGTCGGTCGTCTTGTAGAGGAACTCGGCCGTTTCGGAGATGACCAGAAAGCCATGCGCGAAGCCGGGCGGAATCCACAGCTGACGGCGATTGTCCGCGGAGAGCACGGCGCCCGCCCAGCGTCCGAAGTTCGGCGAATCGCGGCGGATATCGACGGCCACGTCGAACACCTCGCCGGTGACGACCCGCACCAGCTTGCCCTGCGCCTTCGGCGGCAACTGGTAGTGCAGCCCGCGCAGGACGCCGCGCGCGCTCTTCGAGTGGTTGTCCTGGACGAAATCGACGGCGGCGCCGACCGCTTCGGCGAAGGCGCGGCAGTTGAAGCTCTCGTAGAAAAAGCCGCGTGCGTCACCGAACACCTTCGGTTCGATCAACAGCACCTCGGGCAGGGATAGCGGCGTCGCCTTCATCCGAACACCTTTTCCTGCAACAGGCCGAGCAGGTAGCGCCCGTAGCCCGACTTCGCCAGCGGCTGCGCCAGCGCGGTGAGCTGCGCGTCGTCGATCCAGCCGTGGCGCCAGACGATCTCCTCGGGCGCGGCGACTTTCAGCCCCTGGCGCTTCTCCAGCGTGGCGATGAACTGCGAGGCTTCGAGCATCGACTCGTGCGTGCCGGTGTCGAGCCAGGCGTAGCCGCGACCCATGGTTTCGACATTGAGCTTGCCAGCGTCGAGATAACGCCGGTTGAGGTCGGTGATCTCGAGTTCGCCACGCGCGGACGGAAGGATCGCCTTGGCGTGCGCGACGACGTCGCTGTCGTAGAAATAGAGGCCGGTAACGGCGTAGCGCGACTTCGGCTGCGCCGGCTTTTCTTCGAGGCTGACCGCCTGCCCGACGGCGTCGAACTCGACGACGCCGTAGCGCTCTGGATCGGTCACCGCGTAGGCAAAGACGGTGGCGCCAGCTTCGCGCGCGCTGGCGCGCTGCAGCAGCGCGGCGAAGTCATGGCCGTAGAAGATGTTGTCTCCGAGCACCAGCGCCGACGGCGCGCCGGCGAGAAAGTCCTCACCGATGAGGAAAGCCTGCGCCAGACCGTCGGGCGATGGCTGCACGGCGTACGAGAGCCGGATTCCCCACTGCGCACCGTCGCCGAGCAGCTGCGCGAAGCGCGGCGTGTCCTGCGGCGTCGAGATGATCAGGATGTCGCGAATCCCCGCCAGCAGCAGCGCCGACAGCGGGTAGTAGATCATCGGCTTGTCGAAGATCGGCAGCAGCTGCTTCGACACCGCCTGCGTCGCCGGATAGAGGCGGGTGCCGGAGCCACCGGCGAGGATGATGCCTTTGCGGGGAAGTGCGTCGGTCACGTGGGCAAGCTCCGTCGTTCGGTTGCTGCGGCCGGTCTCAATAGCCGTTGGCGCGTTTGAGGGCGAGCAGTTGCATCATGCGTTCGAGATACGGCAGCCAGTCGGGCATCTCGAGCGCGAAATCGCGTTCCAGCCGCGTGCAGTCGAGGCACGAATTGGCCGGGCGGCGCGCCGGCAGCGGATAGTCGGCGGTGGCGATGGGCGTGACCGTGTCCGCCGCCGGCAGCCCGTCGAAGCCCGGCGTGCGCGCAGCAACGTCGAGGATGGCGCGCGCGAAGCCGCACCAGCTGACCGGATCGGCTGCCGCCAGATGGTAGAGCGTGCAGCCGTCGGGCGCGCGTTCGCCGCGGCGCAGCGCGGCAAGCACCAGCCCGGTAACGGTCGAGATCATCGCCGCCGGCGTCGGCGAACCGATCTGGTCGTCGACGATGCGTAGCGGCCGGCCTTCGCCGGCGAGGCGCAGCACGGTCTTGACGAAGTTCTTGCCGCGCGCGCCGAACACCCAGCTGGTGCGGAAGATCAGCGCGCGCGCGCCGCTGGCGGCGATGGCGCGCTCGCCGTCGAGCTTGCTGCGGCCATAAACCGAGAGCGGATTCGGCGTATCGCTCTCGACCCAGGGCGAGGCCTTGCTGCCGTCGAAGACGTAGTCGGTCGAGTAATGCACGAGCAGCGCGCCGAGCGCGCGCGCCTCGTCGGCGAGGATTCCCGGCGCCGTCGCGTTGATGCGCTGTGCGAACTCGGGCTCGCGTTCGGCCTGATCGACCGCGGTGTAAGCGGCGGCGTTGACGATGATCGCCGGGCGCAACGCGCGTACCGTGCGCAGCAGCGCGTCGGCGTCGGCGAGATCGCATTCGCCGCGGCCGAGCGCCGTTACCCGGCCGAGCGGCGCCAGCGAGCGCTGCAGCTGCCAGCCGACCTGGCCGTCCTTGCCGAGCAGCAGGATCGGCGTGCTCACGCGCCGGCTCCGTACTGCCGTTCGGTCCACTCGCGGTAGGCGCCGCTGGTGACGTTGGCGACCCAGTCGGCGTGTTCGAGGTACCAGCGCACGGTCTTTTCGATGCCGCTACCGAAAGTCTCGGCCGGCTGCCAGCCGAGTTCGGCGGCGATCTTGTCGGCGTTGATCGCGTAGCGGCGGTCGTGGCCGGGCCGGTCGGTGACGAAGACGATCTGCTGGCGATAGCTGCCGCCCTGCGCGCGCGGTGCGTGGCGGTCGAGCAGCTCGCAGACGGTGTGCACCACCTGCAGGTTGCTCATCTCGTTGCGCCCGCCGATGTTGTAGGTCTCGCCAACGCGGCCGGCAGCGAGCACGCGGCGGATCGCCGCGCAGTGGTCGCCCACATACAGCCAGTCGCGCACGTTGCTGCCGTCACCGTAGATCGGCAGCGGCTTGCCGGCGAGCGCGTTGTGAATCACCAGCGGAATCAGCTTCTCGGGAAACTGCAGCGGACCGTAGTTGTTCGAGCAGTTGGTGGTCAACACCGGCACGCCGAAGGTGTGGTGCCAGGCGCGGACGAGATGGTCGGAGGCGGCCTTCGACGCCGAGTACGGGCTGTTCGGCTGGTACTGGTTGCTTTCGGCAAAGGGTGCATCGTCGGCGTCGAGCGAGCCGTACACCTCGTCGGTCGACACGTGCAGGAAGCGGAAGGCGGCGCGCGCACTTTCTTCGAGCGTCGCCAGATACGCGCGCACCGCGTCGAGCAGGCGCCAGGTGGCGACGATGTTGGTTTCGATGAAGGCGCCGGGGCCGTGGATCGAACGATCGACGTGACTCTCGGCAGCGAAGTTCACCACCGCGCGCGGCCGGTGCTCGGCGAGCAGGCGCGCGACCAGCGCAGCATCGCCGATGTCGCCGCGTATGAAGACATGACGCGCGTCGCCCGCAAGCGCGCGCAGGTTGTCGAGGTTGCCGGCGTAGGTGAGCTTGTCGAGGTTCAGCACCGGCTCGTCGCTCTGCGCCAGCCAGTCGATGACGAAATTGGCGCCGATAAAACCGGCACCGCCGGTGACGAGGATCATGTCGCTTCCCTTTGCCTGCGGTCGTTCAGCGCCCGGTGTAGGCGCGATACCAGTCGACGAAACGCCCGATGCCGGTCGCCAGCGGCGTCTTCGGCGCAAAGCCGACCCAGGCTTCGAGACGGCGCGTATCGGCGTAGGTCGCCGGCACGTCGCCGTCCTGCATCGGCAGGAAGCGCTTGTCGGCGCTGCGGCCGAGCGCCCGTTCGAGCGTTTCGATGAAATCGAGCAGCGCCACCGGTTCGCTGGCGCCGATGTTGAAGACGCGGTGCGGCACGCGCGCGGTCGCCGGCGTCGGCCGCAACGGATCGTAGTCGGGATCGGCGGTCGCCGGCTTGTCGAGCACGCGTAGCACGCCCTCGACGATATCGTCGACGTAGGTGAAATCGCGGCGCATCTGCCCGTGGTTGAAGACGTCGATCGTCTGCCCGGCGAGGATCTTCTCGGTGAAGCTCCAGTACGCCATGTCCGGGCGGCCCCACGGGCCATAGACGGTGAAGAAGCGCAGCCCGGTCGCCGGCAGGCCGTAGAGATGGCTGTAGGTGTGCGCCATCAGCTCGTTCGACTTCTTCGTCGCCGCGTACAGGCTGACCGGGTGATCGACCGCGTCTTCCTCGGCGAAGGGCATCTTGGCGTTGCCCCCATAGACGCTCGAACTGCTGGCATAGACCAGATGCTCGACGCCGTTGTGGCGGCAGCCTTCGAGGATGTTCACGAAACCGAGCAGGTTGGCCTGCGCGTAGGCGAGCGGATTCTTCAGCGAATAGCGCACGCCGGCTTGCGCGGCGAGATGCGCGACGCGCGCGAAACCGCCCTCGGCAAAGAGACTGTCTACCGCAGCCGTGTCGGCAAGATCGCCGCGCACGCAGCGGAAACCCGGGTGACCGGCGAGCCGCGCCAGCCGCGCTTCCTTCAACGCAACCGGGTAGTAATCGTTGAGATTGTCAAAGCCGACGACCTCGTCGCCGCGCGCGAGCAGGCGCTCGCACAGGTGCATGCCGATGAAACCGGCCGCGCCGGTGACCAGAACTTTCATGCTCGGGAATCCCTTGATGCTTGGGTGGTGGAGGAGACGGACGAGGAAGCAGACGCCGCCCGCTGCAATTCGATCATCTTGGCATACTTGGTGAAGCTGTTGAAGCAGCCGATGACGATGTGGATGAAGCCGGGCAAGCCGTCGCGGTAGCCCCGGCGAACAACGAAGAACTTGAAGAAGCGCAGCAGCGGACTCGCCCACACCTTGCCGGCGCGCGCGCGCTGACCGGCGGCGACGGCGCCTTCGGCCGCCAGCGTCGTGTAGCGGTTCTGCTTGGCGAGGTAGGCCGCGATGGTCTCCGCCGAGTCGTGCAGCAGGTCGCCGGCGAGCGTGCCGACCGGACCGTCGGCGACGACCTTCTCGTGCACCGCGTCGTCCGACCAGCGCGCGCGGCGGCGGTCGAACAGGCGCAGGCTCCAGTCCGGATAACCCTCGCCATGGCGCAGGTAGCGGCCGAGGAAGCGGTTGCAGCGCGCGAAGCGAAAGGCGGCAACGTCACTGTCGGAATCCAGCGCCGCGCTGATCGCCGCGGCGAGCTCAGGCGTGACGCGCTCGTCGGCGTCGAGGCAGAGCACCCAGTCGTGCGCCGCCTGCGTCACCGCGAAGTGCTTCTGCGGCCCGAAACCGAGCCAGTCCTGATGCAGCACACGCGCACCGCAAGCGGCAGCGAGTTCCTGCGTGCCGTCGCTGCTGCCCGAATCGACGACGAGGATCTCGTCGGCAAACGCCGCGCTCTCAAGACAGGGCCGCAGCTGCGCCGCGGCGTTGAGCGTGATCAGCACGACCGACAGCGGCTTGTGTGCGAGCGCGCCGCTGGCGACAGAAGGGATGGGAGCAGAAGCCATGAGCGGGGCGGCGTCTCTTATAATCGGCGCTTTGCGGCGCAAGCCTGACATTTTACCTGCCGATGCGAATTCTACTGATCAAAACCTCCTCGCTCGGCGACGTCATCCACAATCTGCCGGTACTCAGCGATCTGGCGCGCGCCTTTCCCGACGCCGTCATCGACTGGTGCGTCGAGGAAGCCTTCGCCGACATCCCGCGCCTGCACCCGGCCCTGCACCGCGCAATCCCCGTCGCCGTTCGCCGCTGGCGCAAGGGGCTGACGCGCGGCGCGGTGTGGCGCGAGATTGGCGACTTCCGTCAGACGCTCGGCGCAGAGAACTACGATTTCGTTCTCGATACACAAGGACTCGTCAAAAGTGCCCTGATCGCCAAGGCGGCGCCGGGCGTGCGCCTCGGCTACAACGCCGGCGCCGCGCGCGAGCCGCTGGCGGCGCGTTTCTACGACCAGACCTTCGCCATTCCGCGCAACCTGCATGCGGTGACGCGCAACCGCTGGCTCGCCGCCGCGGCCTTCGGCCTACCCGCCGATTTCGTCGAGACGACGCCGCTCGACTACGGTATCGTTCCGCCGTCGCTCGAACTGCCGTGGCTCGGCGCGGCGCCGCGCCATGCCGTCCTGCTCAGCGCCACCTCGCGCGATGACAAGCTGTGGGACGAAGCCAACTGGGTCGCGCTCGGCCGCACGCTCGCAGAACGCGGCATCACGCCGGTTTTCCCCGGTGGCAGCGCGCCCGAGCGCGAACGCGCCGCACGGCTCGCCGCCGCCGTTCCCGGCGCGCTCGCGGCACCGCCGCTGACGCTGACGGACGCCGCGGCACTGCTCGGCCACGCCGCACTCAGCGTCGGCGTCGACACCGGCCTCGTGCACCTGTCGGCCGCGCTCGGTACGCCGACGCTGGCGGTCTATACGGCAACCGACCCGGCGTTGACCGGCGCACTGGCGCCGGCGGCGCGCGGCTTCGTGCGCAATCTCGGCGGCAAGGGCGCAGCGCCGACGGCAGAGCAGGTGCTCGCCATCGCCGAGATGGCGCTGCGCAGTGCCGCGCCACCGAGCAAGCAGAAGCCCCGCGAAGCTCCGCGCGATGCAAGCTTGCGTGCCGTCGGCGATGAGCGCGCGGCCCTCCTTGCCGATACCGTCCCGAGCGCAGACGTCGACGCCACGAGCGCCAACTGATGCTGCGCGCACTCTACTCCGCCGCTTTCACGCTCGCGCAGCCGCTGCTGCACGCGCGCCTCCTCTTCTGGCGCGCACGCCGCCAGCCCGAGTACCGCGAGCACGTCGGCGAACGCTGGGGCCATTACCCCGACCACCACGCGCAGGTCGGCGAACGGCCGCTGCTGTGGCTGCACGCCGTCTCGGTCGGCGAAACTCGTGCGGCGGCGCCGCTCATCGACGCGCTGCTCGCCGCGCATCCGCAGCACGCGCTGCTGCTCACACACATGACGCCGACCGGGCGCGCCACCGGCGCCGAACTCGTCGCCCGCCATCCCGGACGCATCGTGCAGGCCTACCTGCCCTATGACCTGCCAGGCGCCTGCGCGCGCTTCTTCGCGCATTTCCAGCCCGAGCGCGGGCTGATCATGGAAACGGAGATCTGGCCGAACCTGTGCGCCGCCGCAGCGGCGCGCGGCGTGCCGCTGGCGCTGGTGAACGCCCGCCTGTCGGCGCGCTCGGCCGCCGGCTACGCGCGCATCCGCGGCCTGATCGAACCGGCGCTCGCATCGCTGTCGGTGATCGCCGCGCAGACCGAGGCTGACGCCGAACGCCTGCGCGCGCTCGGTGCGCGGCGCGTCGTCGTCTGCGGCAACATCAAGTTCGACGTGACGCCGGCGCCCGACAAGCTGGCGCTCGGCGCCGCGTGGAAAACCGGCTTCGTCAGTGCCGACGGCGCAACGCGGCCAGTACTGCTCGCCGCGAGTACGCGCGACGGCGAGGAGGCGCTGCTGCTCGATGCGCTCTCTGGCTGGCTTGCTGGCGTCAACGCCAGCGGGTCAGCGGCTGATGCCACCGCCAATAGCGCCACGAACGAAGCCGACGCTGCGCCACCGCTGCTCCTGCTGGTGCCGCGTCACCCGCAACGATTCGACGAGGTCGCTGCGCTCGTCGCCGAACGCGGGCTGTCGCTTGCCCGGCGCAGCAGCTTTGCCGGCGCGGTGGCGCTGCCGCCGGGCACGCAGGTGCTGCTCGGCGACAGCATGGGCGAAATGGCCGCGTACTACGCGACGGCGGATCTGGCGCTTATCGGCGGCAGCCTGCTGCCCTTCGGCGCGCAGAACCTGATCGAAGCCGCGGCCTGCGGCTGCCCGACGCTGGTCGGCCCGCACAGCTTCAACTTCGCGCAGGCCACCGCCGACGCCATCGCCGCCGGCGCGGCGCGGCGGGTTGCCGACGCTGCTGACGCGGCGAATACCGCCCGCGCGCTGCTCGCCGACGAGAAAGCCTTGGCGCTGATGCGCGAGTGCGCGCTCGCTTTCAGCCGCGCGCATCGCGGCGCGACGGCACGCACGCTGGCGGCTGTGTTTGCTGATTAGGTGGTGGTCAGTGGAGGGTGGGAAGTGGGCAGCCCCACTCTCCACTTCCTACTTACTTCTCCCCACTTCCCAGATCAGCGCTCGAACATGCCGTTGATCTGCTGCAGGTCCTCTTCGGCCAGCGTGCCGACGGCGGCTTTCAGACGCAGTTGCGCGAGCAGCGTGTCGAAGCGCGCGCGCGCCAGATCGCGGCGAGTCGAGTAGACCTGCTGTTCGGCGTTGAGCACGTCGATGTTGATGCGCACGCCGACTTCGTAGCCGAGCTTGTTCGATTCGAGCGCGCTGTTTGAAGACACCAGCGCCGCTTCGAGGGCGCGCACCTGCGCGATGCCGTTGACCACACCGAGGTAGGACTGGCGTGCCGAAAGTGCGGCGTTGCGTCGCGCGCCGTCGAGCGCGGCAAACGCCGCCTCGCGGTTGGCAGCGGCCTCACGCGTCTTCGAGTTCACATAGCCGCCCTGAAAGAGCGGGATGTTGAGTTGCAGACCGACACCGCGCGCCGTCGACTCGAAGCGAGCATCGTTGAATTGCGTCGCGCCGGCGCGGTTTTCGGTGTAGTTGGCAACCGCATCGAGCGTCGGCAGGTGGCCGGCGCGGTTGCGCTCGACCTCGCGTGCGGCCACCTCGGCCGCCGCCTGTTGCGCCTGCACCGTGAAGCTGTCCTTCTCGGCGGCGTCGACCCACTTGTCGAGCGCGGCCGGCTGCGGCGGCGCCAGCGTCGCGTCGGCGCGCAGACGATTCAGCTCGCCGGCATCCTTGCCGATGATCACGCGCAGCACCTGCCGCTTGACCTCGAGATCGTTGTCGGCGGCGATTTCCTGTGCGGTCGCCAGGTCGTAACGCGATTGCGCCTCATGAGAGTCGGTGATCGTCGCCGTGCCTACCTCGAAGTTCTTCTTTGCCTGCTCGAGCTGCTGCGCGATCGCCGACTTGTTGGCGCGCACCGCGGTCAGGTTCTCCTGCGCATAGAGCACGTCGAAGTAGGCCTGCGCGACGCGTACGATCAGGTCCTGCCTGGCCTGCGCGAAGTTGGCCTCGCTCTGCGCCACCTGATACTGCGCCTGTCCGTACTGGACGAAATTTTGCCAGCGGAACAGCGGCTGCGTCAGGCTGACGCCGTAGCCGTTGCTGTTGAAATTGCGGTCGATGCTGTTGTAGGTGTTCTGATTCCACGTCGTGCTCGCCGAAGCGGCCACCACCGGCAACAAGCCGGCCAGCCCCTGCGGCAGCTTCTCGCGGCCGGCCTCGGCGGTGGCACGTGCCGCCGCGTACTGCGCGTCGTAAGCAACTGCGTCGCGATAAACCTGCAGCAGATCGGCCGCCAGCAGCGGCGGCGCCGCGCAGAGCGCGCCGAGCAGCAACGAAATCCTGCCGGCGCGCGCCAGCAACTTGCCGGGGGAGCCGACGGCAGCCAGATCAGACAGCACGGAGGAGTTCATCGGAAGCATGGGACCATCTCGCTTTCTGGATACTTCAGGCGGTTCGCCGGGCCTTGGCAACGACGCACGAATCGCGACAATCAGTGGTGGACGGCAGGGAAGGCATGCGCAAAGCGCCCTGGAACCCGTTCAGAAGACAAAAGCGCTGCGCCGCTCGGCATTGGCCAGCGGCGCGACAACGGTTTCAAATAGATTCACCCGGCTCCAGGCATCTTCATCGGTACGGGTGACGAGTTGCACGCTCATCGCCGGCGCTTCGCCGACGATCGCCACCAGACGGCCGCCAAGCTTGAGCTGGGAGAGAATGGTGTCGGGCAATTCGGGCAGCGAACCGGAGATGACAATCACGTCGTAAGGCGCCTGTTCCGGCCAGCCACGGGCGCCGTCGCCGACTTCGACGCTGACGTTGGCGATGCCGGCGCGCGCCAGATTCTTCTCGGCCATC
Organism: Rhodocyclus tenuis; assembly: GCF_014197755.1. Lineage (GTDB taxonomy): Bacteria > Pseudomonadota > Gammaproteobacteria > Burkholderiales > Rhodocyclaceae > Rhodocyclus > Rhodocyclus tenuis. The sequence continues at coordinate 164,017 of NZ_JACIGE010000002.1, forward strand.
CGCGCCAGTTCGGGGTCGACCTCGATGCTCACCACGTACTCGGCTTTCGAGGCGAGCAAGGCCGCCATGTAGCCGCTGCCGCTGCCGATTTCGAGAACGACGTCGGTCTTGCGTACGCCGATCTCCTGCAGCATGCGCGCTTCGATTTTTGGCGCCAGCATGCTCTGGCCATTGCCGATCGGCAGCTCCATGTCGGTGAAGGCGAGATCGCGCAGCGCCGGCGGCACGAAGTCCTCGCGCCGCACCACAGAAAGCAGATCAAGCACCGCCGGGTCAAGTACCTCCCACGGACGGATCTGCTGCTCGATCATCTTGAAACGTGCCTGTTCGAAGTCCATGCCGCTCCCATCCTTGCCCGAGTGTTAGCCCCGATTTCGCCGTGCCTGCCGTCCGCTGCCGTCGCGCCGCCCGTCGCCGCCGACGGGCAAAAACCACCGCGCAACCGTCGCCTGCTGCGGCAAAAACCCGCGACCCGAATATATTAGCATTGCCTAATGCTCAGCCAGAAGATTATACCCGAGTGACCACAGCGTCCGCCGGCAGCGGCTTGACGCGATACCAGGCGGCGTAGAGCGCCGGCAGGAAGAGCAGCGTCAGCAGCGTGGCAACGATCAGGCCGCCCATGATCGCCACCGCCATCGGCCCCCAGAAGACGCTGCGCGTCAGCGGAATCATCGCCAGGATCGCCGCCGAAGCGGTGAGCATGATCGGCCGGAAGCGGCGCACGGTCGAGTCGACGATCGCCTCCCAGCTCGGTTTGCCGGCCTTCTCGTCCTGGTCGATCTGGTCGACGAGAATTACCGAGTTGCGCATGATCATGCCGAACAGCGCGATGACGCCAAGGTTGGCGACAAAGCCGAAAGGCACGTGGAATACCAGCAGCGCGATGGCAACGCCGATCAGACCGAGCGGCGCGGTCAGCAGCACGAGCAGCGTGCGCCCGAAACTCTGCAGCTGAACCATCAGCAGCGTGATGACGGCAACCAGCATCAGCGGCATCACCGCCTTGATCGATTCCTCGCCCTTCGCCGACTCTTCGGTCGCGCCACCCATTTCAATACGAAAGCCGGGTGGCAACTGGGCGCGCACGGCGTCGAGTTGCGGATCGATCTGGCCGCTGACCACCGGCGCCTGCGTGTTGTCGCGGATGTCGGCGCGCACCGTCACCGTCGGCAGGCGGTTGCGTCGCCAGATCAGGCCATCCTCCAGCTCGTAGCTGATCTTCACCGCCTGTGAAAGCGGCACATACTTGCCGCTGGCAGTGCGGATATTGATGTCAGCGAGCGTCGACAGCCGTGCGCGCTCGTCGGCCGGTGCGCGGGCAATGACGTCGATCAGCTGGTCGCCCTCGCGCAGTTGCGTCACGGTGACGCCGTTGAGCAGCGCGCCGACGAAGGACGACAGCTCCTGCGTGCTGATACCGAGCGCGCGGGCCCGTTCCTGGTCGATCTCGAGATGGACGCTCTTGCCCATCTCGTTCCAGTCGAAATTGACGTCGTTCAGGTGCGGGTTGGCGCGCATCACCGCCGCCACCTGCTCGGCGGCACGGCGCAGCTCGCCGCGGTCTTCGCCGGAAACGCGAAACTGCACCGGAAAGCCGACCGGCGGCCCGTTCTCCAGACGCAGCACGCGCGCGCGCAGGCCACTCCATTCACCATCGTCGGCGGCGAACAGCTTCTCCAGCCGCTGCTTGAGATCTTCGCGCGCGTCGATGCCCTTGGTGGTGACGACAAACTGCGCGAAGTTGTCGTTGAACAGCTGCTGGTCGAGCGGCAGGTAGAAACGCGGGCTGCCGTTGCCGATGTAGTCGGCGAAGAACTTCACCGACTTGTTCAGCTCCGGGTCTTCGAGCAGCAGGCGTTCGAGCTTTTTCGTCGCCGTTTCGGTCGCTTTCAGCGACGAACCCTGCGGCAGCCAGAGGTCGACCAGCAGCTCCGGCCGGCTCGACGCCGGGAAAAACTGCTTCTGCACGCCGCCGCCGAAGACGACCAGCGCCAGCGCGAAAGCCAGCACGGTGCCGCCGATCACCCACCAGCGACGACGCACGCAGGTATCGACGGTGGCGCGCACGCGCCGGTAGAACGGCGTGTCGTAAACGTCGCCGCCATGCGCCTGCGCCTTGGCGTAAAGCTTGTCCTGGCTGAGGATCTTGTAACCGATGAAGGGCGTGAACAACACGGCGACGACCCACGAAACGAGCAGCGCGATGGTGACGACGGCAAAGATCGAAAAGGTGTATTCGCCGGCGCCCGAACGCGCAAAACCGACCGGCGTGAACGCCGCTGCGGTGATCAGCGTGCCGGTAAGCATCGGAAACGCGGTCGAGGTGTAGGCGAAGGTGGCGGCGCGGAAGCGGTCCCAGCCCTGCTCCATCTTCACCACCATCATCTCGACAGCGATGATCGCGTCGTCGACCAGCAGGCCGAGCGCAATGATCAGCGCACCGAGCGAAATGCGTTGCAGGTCGATGCCGAAGACCACCATGAGCAGGAAGGTCACCGCCAGCACCAGCGGAATCGACAGCGCGACGACGGCGCCGGTGCGCAGGCCGAGGCTGATGAAAGACACCGCCAGCACGATCGCCAGCGCCTCGGCGAGCGAGGACATGAACAGCGAGATCGATTCCTCGACCACCTGCGGCTGATCGGCGACGACGTGGATGTCGATCCCCTTCGGCAGATCGGCCTGCAGACGCGAAATCTCCTGACGCAGTTTCGCTCCGATGGCAAGGACGTCGGCGCCCTTGTTCAGTGCGACGGCAACACCAATCGCGTCTTCGCCCTGAAAGCGCATGCGCGGCGCCGGCGGATCGACGAAGCCGCGCTGCACGCTGGCGATGTCACCCAGACGCAGAACTCGCCCACCCGCCTGCACGGCCAGCGCGCGCACCGCCTCGACCGAATCGAGCTCGCCGCTGACGCGAATGCGCACGCGATCGCTGGCGGTTTCGACGAAGCCCGACTGCGTCACCGCGTTCTGCTTCTGCAGGGCGTCGAACACCGCCTGCGGGTCGATGCCGAGCGCCGCCAGCCGGGCATGCGCCATCTCGACGTAGATTTTTTCGTCCTGCACGCCGACGAGTTCGACCTTCTTCACCTCGGGCACCCGGCGCAGCTCGCGCGCGATGCGGTCGCTCTCGCGGCGCAGCGCACCGAGATCGAAACCGTCGCCGGTCAAGGCATAGATGCTGACGAAGGTGTCGCCGAACTCGTCGTTGATGAACGGCCCCTGGACGCCGGCGGGCAGGGTGTTCCTGATGTCGCCGATCTTCTTGCGGATCTGGTACCAGGCCTCGGGCACCTCTTTCTTCGGCGTGTAGTCCTTGAGGATGATGAAGATCAGCGACTCGCCGGCCTTCGACGCCGAGCGCTGCACATCAACCCAGGGCGTTTCCTGCAGCTTCTTTTCGAGACGCTCGGTCACCTGCTGCTCGACTTCGCTCGCCGTCGCGCCCGGCCACAGCGTGCGCACGACCATCACCTTGAAGGTGAAGTCAGGGTCTTCGGCGCGGCCAAGCTTGAAGTAGGCAAGAACGCCGCCGACCAGCAGCACGACGATCAGGTAGCCGATCATCGCGCGGTGCCGCAGCGACCACTCGGAAAGATTGATCCCGCTCATTGCGCGGCGTTGCCCGCAGCCGGGCTCACTGTCGCCGCGGCGACCTTGACCTTTTCACCGGCGGTGAGCTTGTGTACACCGGCAACGACGATGCGCTCGCCGGCGGCGAGTCCGCTGGCGATGGTGGCGTCCTTCTCTCCCCATCCGGCCACCTCGACCGGCCGCAGGACGACCGTCGAGTCGGCAGCGAGCACCCACACCGCCGGCTTGCCGTCCTGCTGGAAGATGGCCGTCAACGGCACGCGCAACAGGCTTCCGGCCGCCGCAGGGAAACGCACGCTCGCCGTCATGCCGAGCAGCGGTCGCGCGCGCTTGCCGTCTTGCGCCGGCAGGTCGGCATCGGCGATGGCCACACGGGCGGCGAAGGTGCGCGTCGCCGGATCGGCGACGCTGGCCAGTTCGCGCAGCACGCCGCGATAGCGGGCGCTCGCATCGGCCCACAGGCTCACTTCGGCGGGCTGACCGATGCGCAGCGAGCCGACGCGCGATTCGGGAACGGCGATCGCCACTTCCATGCTGCCCGGACGCGCGACGCGGAAAACCGTCTGCCCGGCAGCGACCACCTGCCCGACCTCGCCGGCGACGGCGGCGACGACGCCCGGCGCGTCGGCGAGCAGCGTCGTGTAGGCATTCTGGTTGCGCGCCAGCTCGGCCTGCGCCTGCGCCGACTTGAGCGCCGTTTCCTTGGCGTCGAGCGCCGCCTGACTGACGAAGTTCTGCGTCCGCAGATCGCGATAGCGACGCGCGTCGGCCTCGGCCAGCGCCAGTTGCGCCGCCGCGGCCGTCGCCGAAGAAGCGGTATCGGCCGGATCAAGCCGGGCCAGCACTTCGCCGGACTTGACCGTGGCACCGGCGTCGACGCGCCGCTCGATGATCTTGCCGGCGACACGGAAAGCCAGTTGCGTCTCGAAGCGCGAGCGCAATTCGCCGGAATAGGTGTTCGCCGCATCCTCAGCGCCACTCTCGCCGACGAGCATGCTGAGCACGGGCCGCGGCGGCGCCGGCGGCATTTCCGGCTTGCTGCAGCCGGCGGCGCCGAGGGCAAGCACCAGCAGCGCCGGAAGAAGCACCGAAACCTGCCGCGGCGGCACGGGATGGCAAGAGCTCATGCCGGATTTCCTTCGGTCGCAAAGCCGCGGATGATCATGTCGCAGTGCATCGTCAGATAAGCCTCCGCATCGATTTCGCGCTCGTGGGCACAGACCGAGTAGCGCCAGACATGCAACATCATCACCGGCGCAATGATCAGGTCGATGGCGGTTTCGAGATCAACCCGCCGGAACTCGCCCGATTCGATGCCACGCGCCAGCACCGCGCCGAGCAGCGCGCGTCCGCGCATCATCACGTGATCGTGGTAGTACTTGGCCAGTTCAGGGAAATTGCCCGATTCGGCGATCATCAGCTTGGGCACGCCGGCCAGCCGCGTCGCGCCGGAATGCCGCCACCAGAAGAAGGTCAGCTCGCGCAGCACCTCGGCCGCCGAGCCGCGATGATTGGCCATGAACTGTTCGGCGGCGATCAGTTCGGGGACGATCGCCTCCTGGACCACCGCCTTGAACAGAGCTTCCTTGCTGTTGAAGTAGAGATACAGCGTGCCCTTGGAAACGCCGGCGCTGGCGGCGACATCGTCAAGCCGCGTCGCGGCGAAACCGCGCTCGACGAAGAGCTCGAGCGCCGCTGCGGCCAGCTCCGATGGCCGCGCTTCCTTGCGCCGGCTGCGCTGTTTGCGCCGGTCGCCGCCGACACGCAGGTTCACCGAGCTGGCGTCGGCCGCAGCGGCATTTGCACCCGACGGGAAAGAATTGACGAAAGACGAAGGATTCATGAGAATTTGCTACTGACCAATCGGTCAGTAATGTACAAGGGGCAAGGCGGCAAAGTCAAACGCCACCGCCATACGCCGTCGGCAAGCCGAAGAAGGGCGCCATAAAAATGGAAATTCGCCTGCTGAAGAACCCGGTCTTGCCCTAGACTGCCTCCACGAGTCGTTATTCACGCGCGCCGTACGCCGCGCCGCACTTCCGCCACCGTGACACCGCCCATCGCCCCAACTCCCGAAACAAGTGTTCCCGCGGCCAGACCTGCTGCCGCCATCCTTCTGGTCTCCGGCATGGCCAGCCAGCTGGCCGAGCAGCTGCGCGGTTCGCCGCTGCTCGCCAACACGACGCTGCACCTGGCGAGCGACATCGACGAAGCGCACGACACGCTGAATGCCGGGACGCCGATCGCCGTCACGCTGCTGCACGCCAGCGACGAGCATCCGGCACCGGCACACGTCGAAAGCGTGCAGGCCGTGCAGCCGCAGATGGCCGTACTGGTGCGCTGTGCCTCGGCCTTGCCGGCGGTGCTGGCCGATGCACTGTGGGATTCGGGGGTCGCCGACCGCCTGTTCACGCAGGACATTGCCGACTGGGCGGCGACGCTGAGTGCGGCCTTGCGCGAACACGATCGGCGCCGCCTGCATCTGCTGGTCAACGAATCGCCGGCGCGGCTCGCCGGTGGACGCAGTTTCGGCGAAGTCGCCGCGCTGGCGCTGCATCTGCTCGATGAACACCAGTTGGCCAGTCGCGGCGCGCTGTTCTGCATCGAACGGCACGACCCGGCTGCGCAACTGATCGCGGTCGCTGGCAAGGGCAGTTTCGCCGGCGTCAATTGCACGCCGCTGGCCGCCATCGAAGATGCCGCCGCGCGCGACATCGCCGGCGCCGCCTGGACCGGCCGGCGCAGCCTGTTCGGCGCCGGACACGCGGCCCTGTTCATCGAAACTTCCGCCGAGCGTACGCAACCGGCGCTGATCGTTCTGCAACTGGACGCTGCGCTGCCTTCCTGGCGTCAGCGCATTCTCGAATCCTTCACGCGTGCGGTCGCGCCGGCGGTCGAACACAGTCAGCTGACACAGCAACTGGTGCGCACGCAGCGCGCGATGATCTCGACGCTGGCCATGCTTGCCGAGTACCGTGACACCGAAACCGCCCGCCACGTGACGCGCGTCGCCCGGCTGAGCGCCGAAATTGCCGGCCTGATGGCGCGCGAGGATTTCGGCCGGAAGCTTGCGCCGCAACTGCTCGAACACATCGGCCACGCCAGCGTGCTGCACGATCTCGGGAAGATTGCCGTCTCCGAGAACGTGCTGCTCAAACCGGGGCCACTCGACGCCGGCGAACGGCAGCAGGTCAAGCGTCACGTCATCATCGGCCACGACATTCTCAAGCAATCGGTGCTACTCGCCACGCACGGCGAAGCGCAGCTGTTCGAGCTGGCCGCCGAGATTGCGCGCAGCCACCACGAACACTACGACGGCAGCGGCTATCCGGACGGACTGGCCAGCGAGGAAATTCCGCTGGCGGCGCGTATCGTCGCCGTCGTCGACGTTTTCGACGCGCTGATCAGCAAGCGGCCGTACAAGTATCCGTGGAGCGACGCCGACGCGCTGCGGCTGATCCGCGAGAAAGCCGGCACTCACTTTGACCCGGCAGTCGTCGACGCTTTCTGCGCCGTGCACGAGCGCAAGGCGAAGACACGCTTCATCGAATGGAGCGACGCAATGTCGGTCGGCAATCCCGAGCTCGACAACGACCACCGGCGACTGATCGAGATCGTGAACCAGCTTGGCGTCAACGTCGAACTGCGCAACCACAACAGCATCGAGTTCATCCTCGACGACCTGACCAGCTTCGTGCACGAGCACTTCCGCCGTGAAGAAGCCTATCTCGAACAGATCGGCTTCCCCGACCGGCAGCGCCACCGTGACATTCACACGACGATCATGGCGCGCATCGACAACGCGCGCTGGAAGTACCTGCAAGGCTTCCTGACGGCGATCGAAGACGAGCTTTTGAGCTTCCTGACGCAGTGGCTGAACCAGCACATCTGCGGCGAAGGCCGGCAGTACGCCGCCTACGCCGGCTTCGTCGAGGCCAGCAGCAGCATCAATTAGCCGGCATCCTGACCGCTCCGGCCGTCAGCACCGGCGCCGCCGCCCGCCCATCGATCCGCGCCCTTGCTGTGCCGTCTGCGGCAAGCAGCAGCACGCTCCCGGCATCAATGCGCAGGCCCGTCACGCTACCGGCCGCAAGCGGCCAGCGGCCGAGCGGCTGCCGGCGGCGAGCGTCGAACAGTTCCAGCTGCTCGGCGCCAAGCACCCACAACTGTCCGGAACGCGGATCGAGCGCGAGATCGCGCACGCCGCTGCTCGCCGCCGAGTGGATTTCGCCGAGGGGGATCGGTGCCGTGCCGGCGAGGCTGAAAGCGCGCACCCGGCCATTGCGCCCGTCGGCAAGAAAGAGCAGGCGGCCTTCCTGCCATTCAGCGATGAACTGGCGCGGCGGCGCACTCGCTGACGAGCAGGCCGCGACGAGGACGGGAACGAGAAGCGCCATGAGCAGCGACAGCAAGGCGACGCTGCTGCGCAGGCTGCGCCGGAAAGCGGCGTAGCGGTCGCGGCCACCCGCGAAAAAGCGCACACCGGCCAAGGGCAAAGCCGGCAGTGAAAGTGTCTGGGCGTCCGTCATCGCGATCTCCCCGCTGCAACCCTCCTGGCAGCAGGGCCGGCGCCAGCGGCGCCGGGACCACCCTGCTGCGGGCTGCTGTGCATTGACCCGGAACAGACAATAACGGACACTTTTAGCGATCAACAGAAACACTCTCGCGCGCACTGCACGACACCGTACCGGCCAAAGCGCCGGTACAGTCAGCAGCCAGCCGCAAACACCGGAGCCGCCGATGCTGCAACTGCGCCTTGACCCTGAATCCTCGCTGCCACTGGTCGACCAGATCGTCGGCAGCGTCCGCCAGCACATCGACGACCGGCTGCTGCGGCCAGGAATGCGTCTGCCGCCGATCCGCGGACTCGCCGAAAGCCATCACATCAGCCGCTTCACCGCCGTCGAGGCTTACGACCGGCTGGTCGCTGCCGGCTACCTGCAATCTCGGCGCGGTTCGGGCTTCTATGTCGCGCCGCGACCGGCCTCGGCGCGCCGCGAGCATCAGCCCGGCCCGGTCGAGCGCGCCTTCGACAACGCCGGCGTACTGCAGCAAAGCCTCGAGGAAGGCAACGGCCGGCTGAAGGTCGGCGTCGGCTGGCTGCCGCCCGAGTGGCTCGACGAGGAAGGGCTGCGCCGCAACATCCGCCTGCTCGCGCGCCGCGCCGACACACGCGTTGCCGGTTACGGCAGCGTGCTCGGTTACGCGCCGCTGCGCGAGCAGATCGGCCTGCGTCTGGCCGAAATCGGCATCGATGCGCCGGCCGCACAGATCGTCCTCACGCACGGCGCGACGCAGGCGCTCGACATCATCGCGCGCACGCTGCTCGTCGCTGGCGACTGCGTGCTGGTCGACGACCCCGGCTACTGGAACCTGTTCGCCAACCTCCGGCTGCAAGGCATCCGCCTGGTCGGCGTACCGCGCACCGACGACGGCCCGGACCCCGAGGCGCTCGCCGTACTGCTCAGCGAACATCGGCCGAAGGCCTTCTTCACGCACTCGGTGCTGCACAACCCGACCTCGGGCAATCTGGCACCGGCCAACGCTTTCCGTGTGCTGCAACTGGCCGAGCAGCACGATTTCCTGATCATCGAAGACGATACCTACGGCGACCTGCACCCCGGCCCGGCGACGCGCTTCGCGCAGTTCGACCGCTTCCGGCAGACGATCTACGTCGGCAGCTATTCAAAGACCCTGTCGGGCGCGCTGCGCGTCGGCTTCTTTGCCGCGTCACCCGAGCTGACCGCGCGGCTGGCCGACGTCAAGATCATCACCTGCGTGTCGACCTCGGAATTCTCCGAACGCCTCGTCTACCAGATGCTCACCGAGGGGCCTTACCGCAAGTTCGTCGACCGTGTGCAGGGGCGGCTGGCGACGGTCACCGAGCAGACGCTGCGCATGCTCGAACGCTCAGGCTTGGCGATCGACAACGAACCGAAGGGCGGCATGTTCGTCTGGGCCAGAATTCCCGGTAGCGCCGACTCGACGCCGCTGGCGCGCCAGGCCGCCGACGCCGGCATCATGCTCTCGCCGGGCAGCATCTTCCGCCCGCAGACGCAAGCCTCACCGTGGCTGCGCTTCAACGTCGCCTACGCGACCGATCCGCGGCTCGAACGCTTTCTCGGCGAGGCGCTGGGGCGCTGAAGTCGCCCGGCAGCGGTCGATCAGCGCGACTCCTTGATCAGCCGGTCGCTCGCCGGCTGCACCGGGCGCGCGTTGCCCGGATGCAGCCGGGCAAAGATCGCGATCTGCTCCGGCGACACCGACAGGGGCTGCTTGAACACCAGCCAGAGAACGCCTTCGCTGCACGGCGGCGTCGTCAGCGAACCCATGTAGGTGTAGTAGGCGCGATCCTTGGGCAGCAGTTCGCTGGCGTCGATGACGCGGCCGGGCGGCGAAAGATCCTCGTTCGCCTCCAGCGGCAGGTGGTTCCACACCATCTGGATCACCGGGTTTTCCGCGCCCCGTTCCAGAGCCACGGCGACCACCGCCAGACGCCCATCGGCGGCCTGATGCACCATGTGCAGCGACATCGCTGCGGCGCGTCCGTTGACGCGCTCCTCGGCCGGCTGGTGGAAGTGGAACTGCTTGAGCTGATAGATGTTACCGAGCAGCGTCAGCGTGCCGCCGGCCAGCGTCACCTGCACGGTGTGGCCGTTATCGAGCACCGAGAACGACGACGGCCGGTAATCGAAAGCCAGCGGATCGAGGTCGACACGGATGCCGTCGCGGATGTCGATCGGCGACTGGCGCCGGCCGTTGGCGCACTGCGCCCATTCGCTGCTCAGCCGCCCCCAGTTTTCCGGGCCGGTTTCGCCCGTGTATGACCAATGCACGGCACCGTGGCCGCCATGTCCGGCCGCCGCAGCGCGCGGCGCGCTGTGCCCGGTCGCGGCGCGCGCCAATTCCACCGGCTCGCGCCGCACTGGCCGCATTGCCGGTTTGGCCGCGGCGCGGACGACCGTATCGGCGATGGCTTCGGGCGCAGCTTCCTTCAGCGGCACCGGCGTGGCTCTGGCGGCCGCCTTGGCGGCGGCGCGTCTGGCCTCTTTCTGCAGCAACTCCTCGTTGGCCTTGCGCAGCTCGGCAGCGGCTTCGCCCGCCTCGGCGACGGTGCGCTGCGCGGCTTTCTGCACCTCGGCCGGCGTTTTCGGCCGGCAGACTTCGCGCAGCACGCGGTCGTCGAGCGTTCCCGAACGCACCGGCATGTCGAGCACCGCCTTGACCTCGTCTTCGCGCAGCAGCTCGCCTTCCTCTCGATAGTAGGTGCGCTTCAGCGTCGCATAAGTGCGCGCGGCACAGTCGTAGCGACTCTGCGCCTCGATGATTCGGTAGGACGTGCCGGTTTTCGGGTCGTTGATCGGCTTGTCGAGAACGATGCGACCGAGCGCCATCGTCTTGCCACCGTCCTTGCTGATGCTCGAACGGTCGATCTCGATGCGTTTGCCCTGCTCGACCAGAATGGGTTGCCAGCGCGACGCTGGCGTAGCCGCCGCCGCTGCCTGGGCAGCAGGCTCCGCGATCAGGGCGCTGGCGGCAAGGAAGGCAGTAAAGATGAGGCGCATGCTCGGCCTTTCGGGCGACGTTTTCAGACTTATCTCCTGCTTGACGGACAACGCCCGGAAAACTTTAGCGAACGAAATGCCGGCAGCGGCCACCAAACACTCAGCTGACAGGGGAAAGCGCGACATTCCGGCGGCTTCTTGCCATCGCCGGACGATTACAGTAACTTGCCCTCGCCGGTGCGCCACCCTCGCGAGCGCCGGCAGCTTCCGCCAGCCGCTACCGACAGCCAGCGCGACGAAGCAGCCTGCAGGCACGCCGGCCGACCATCCCTCCGCGCCGCCGTCTGCAGCCCCAACGGGCGCCGCACGCCCTTGCCAGCGCCTTTGCCAGGAATCAACCATGAACGCCAACGAACAATTCATCGCCGCAGAAGCCCATGTGGACGCGGCCGCCGTCGCTCCGCTACCGAATTCCCGCCGCATCTACGTCAGCGGCAGCCGTCCCGACCTGCGCGTGCCGATGCGCGAAATCTCGCAAGCCGACACGCCGACCGCCTTCGGCGGTGAAAAGAACCCGCCGATCACCGTCTATGACTGTTCCGGCCCCTATGGCGATCCCGACGCCGCGATCGACGTGCGCAACGGCCTGCCGCCGCTGCGCGCCAACTGGATCGACGAACGCGCCAACGTCGACGAACTGCCCGGCCCGACCTCCACTTTCGGCCAGCAGCGCGCAGCCAACCCCGAACTCGACGCGCTGCGCTTCCCCGGCCTGCACCGCAAGCCGCTCAGAGCCAAAGCTGGCGCCAACGTGACGCAGATGCACTACGCGCGGCGCGGCATCATCACGCCGGAGATGGAATACGTCGCCATCCGCGAGAACAATAACCGCCGCGCCTACCTCGACGGCCTGCGCGCCGCCGGCCCGCAGGGGCAGAAACTCGCCGATCTGATCGGCCGCCAGCACCGCGGCGAGCGCTTCGGCGCGTCGATTCCCGAGGAAATCACGCCCGAATTCGTGCGCGACGAGATCGCCCGTGGCCGCGCCATCATCCCGGCCAACATCAACCACCCGGAAGCCGAACCGATGATCATCGGCCGCAACTTCCTGGTGAAGATCAACGCCAACATCGGTAACTCGGCGCTCGGATCGAGCATCCAGGAAGAGGTCGAGAAGATGACCTGGTCGATCCGCTGGGGCGGCGACACGGTGATGGACCTGTCCACCGGCAAGAACATCCACGAGACGCGCGAGTGGATCATCCGCAACAGTCCGGTACCGATCGGCACGGTGCCGATCTATCAGGCGCTGGAGAAGGTGAACGGCAAGGCCGAAGACCTCACCTGGGAAATCTTCCGCGACACGCTGATCGAACAGGCCGAGCAGGGCGTCGACTACTTCACCATCCACGCCGGCGTGCTGCTGCGCTACGTGCCGCTCACCGCCAGCCGGCTCACCGGCATCGTCTCGCGCGGTGGCTCGATCATGGCCAAGTGGTGCCTCGCGCACCACAAGGAAAGCTTCCTCTACACGCACTTCGAGGAAATCTGCGAAATCATGAAGGCCTACGACGTCGCCTTCAGCCTCGGCGACGGCCTGCGTCCCGGATCGATCTATGACGCCAACGACGAAGCGCAGCTCGGCGAACTGAAGACGCTCGGCGAACTCACCGAGATCGCCTGGCGCCACGACGTGCAGGTGATGATCGAAGGCCCCGGTCACGTGCCGATGCACATGATCAAGGAAAACATGGACCTGCAGCTCGACTGGTGCAAGGAAGCGCCGTTCTACACGCTCGGCCCGCTGACCACCGACATCGCGCCGGGCTACGACCACATCACCAGCGCCATCGGCGCCGCGCAGATCGGCTGGTACGGAACGGCGATGCTCTGCTACGTGACGCCGAAGGAACACCTCGGCCTGCCCGATAAGGACGACGTCAAGGAAGGCATCATCACCTACAAGCTCGCCGCGCACGCCGCCGACCTCGCCAAGGGCCACCCCGGTGCGCAGATCCGCGACAACGCGCTCTCCAAGGCGCGCTTCGAGTTCCGCTGGGACGACCAGTTCAACTTGGGGCTCGACCCGGACAAGGCGAAGAGCTTCCACGACGAGACGCTGCCCAAGGAATCGGCCAAGGTCGCGCACTTCTGCTCGATGTGCGGCCCGCATTTCTGCTCGATGAAGATCACGCAGGACGTTCGCGACTACGCCGCGGCGCAGGGGCTCGACGAACAGGCCGCGCTCGAGAAAGGCATGGAGACGAAAGCGGTCGAGTTCGTGAAAGCGGGCGCGGAGCTGTACAAGAAGATGTAAGCCTGCCGAACAGGCTGCGCCAGAAAGCGAGCCGCGAATGCGGCTCGTCTTCTTTCCGGGAGCGCCAACTCGCGGACAGTTTCTCCCTGCGCAATCAAGGCAGGTACTCGTGCGAACCAGAGCGGAGCGATGCGCCCCGGACGGAGCGACGAACGCCTCAGTGCCGACGTTCGAGCCCGCGGGCCAGCAGCAGGCCGACAAGCGCGGCGGCGCCGCAGAACACCCCGGTCCACTGCCAGCCGCCAGCAACAGCGGCGATCCAGGCAACCAGCGGTGGCCCCGCGAACTGTCCGAACGACGAACACTGCTGCATCCAGCCGACCGTCGTCGACACCGTGCGCTCGTTCGGCGCCACATGCACCGCCAGGGAGAACAGCGTTCCCGGAATCAGCCCACCGACCGCCGAGAAGCCGACGACGGCTAGGAAGCGCAGCACCGGCAAGTCGGCGCTGGCCGGACTGAAAGCGAGCAAGGCGGCGCCGGCCATGCCGGCAAATCCGGCGTAAAGCAGCGTCCGCGCGGCAAAACCGCCGTGCAGCAGACGACCGGCGGCGACGTTGCCGACGACGTTGGCGAAACACGCGAGCGCGGTCAGCGCACCGGCGACCTGTCCGTTCACGCCGGCCTGCGCGTAGATCGACGGCAGGAAGCCGATCACCGCCAGCCACTGGCACGAATACATCGCGAAGCTGATCGCGATCCGCCACGGACCGGACGCGGTGAGCGTCGTGAGCAAGCGCTCGCGCCAGTGTTCGCTGACGGCGGCGACCGGCGCCGCCACGCGCCGTTGCCGGTCCGAAGGAACGCTGACGAGCAGCGCGAAGGCAGTGAGGAAAGACAGGACGGCAAGCGCCGCCCACAGCGAACTCCAGCCAAAGCCGGCCATTACCGGTGGGCCGAAAAGCAGCGCCAGCGAAGCGCCTGCGGGCATGTAGGCGCCCCACAGGCCGAGGTGAAGCGCGAGCTGCGGCGGCGGCACCAGCTGCCGGATCAGCCCGGGAACGGGCAACACCGCCAGCAGGAAGCCGCAGCCCTCCAGCGCCCGCAGCAACAGCAGGTCGGCAGGATGCTGCGCCCACAGCGCCGCCAGACTGGCGAGCGCGAGAATCGCCTGACCGGCGACGACGCTGCGCCGCATGCCGACGCCGTCCGCCGCCAGCCCGACGAAGACGCCGGAAAGCATTCCCGCCACCTGCACCAGCGACAGGAGGAAACCAGCTTCGACCAGCGAAACGCCGAGGGCGTCGCGCAAGAGCGGGATTGCCGGCGGGATCTTGCCGATGTGCATGGCAGCGACGATTCCCGAGACGATGACGACGGCAGCCGGTGAAAAGCGATGCAAGTTCAAGAGGTCTCGCGCAGTTTGTCTGGGTGGCAATTGTCTGCGAAACGAAGCCATGCCGCGAGGTCCGCGTGGCGGCATCGGCACGGGCCTGGCCGCAAATAGCGAGCGAAAACGGCGACTCATCGCCCGGATGAGCGAAAATGGCAGCCACGGCCTCTGCGGCCTGCGCCTTCTTGCCCGCCCCACCACCGACGCCCCCGCCACTGCCCATGGATTGCCGCCCCGCCTGCGCTGCCTGCTGCATCGCCCCGTCGATCGCGACGCCGATGCCCGGCCATCCGGCGGGCAAGGCGGCCGGCGTCGCCTGCGCCAACCTCACGCCCGAACTGCGCTGTGGCCTGTGGCAGCGGTCGGAACGTCCAGCCTGTTGCGGTGGTCTGCAAGCATCGCCGGAAATGTGCGGCGAAACGCGCGAGCAGGCGCTCGCTTATCTGGCGCAGCTCGAGATACTGACCGCCCCCGGAAGCTGACCTTCTGAACATCGATCAAGGAGAACGCATGACCAGCCCCCTGTTTTCCCCTCTCGCGCTGCGCGAGCTGACGCTGCCCAACCGCATCGTCATCGCGCCGATGTGCATGTATTCGGCTGTCGACGGCAAAGTCGGCGACTTTCACACCATGCACGTCGGCACGCTGGCGCAGAGCGGTGCCGGCCTGTTCATCCTCGAGGCGACGGCGGTGACGCCGGAAGGCCGCATCACGCCGCTCTGCCCCGGCCTGTGGGACGACGCCTGCGCCGCGGCGTGGGCGCCGGTGCTGGCCGCGGCACGCCAGCACTCGCAGATGCCGCTCGCCATCCAGCTGGCGCACGCCGGGCGCAAGGCGAGCTGCGCCGCGCCCTGGCTTAGCCGTGGTCAACTGGCGCCCGACGCTGGCGGCTGGCAGACGCTGGCGCCTTCGCCGCTGCCCTTCGAAGTGGGCGAAAGCGCGCCGCAGGCGCTCGACGCCGGTGGCCTTGCGCGCATCCGCGACGCTTTCGCCGCTGCCGCACGGCGCGCCGACCGGCTCGGCATCGACGCCGTCGAAATCCACGCGGCGCACGGCTATCTGCTGCATCAGTTCCTGTCGCCGCTCGCCAACCAGCGCAGCGACGCTTACGGCGGTTCGCTGGAAAACCGCCTGCGCTTTCCGCTTGAGGTGTTCGACGCGGTGCGCGCCGTATGGCCGGCCGGGAAGCCGCTCGGCCTGCGCGTCTCGGCCACCGACTGGGTCGACGGCGGCTGGGAGATCGAACAGACACTGGTGCTGGCGCAGGCGCTGCAAGCGCGCGGCTGCGATTTCCTGCACGTCTCCAGCGGCGGCCTGTCACCGGCGCAGCAGATCGTGCCGGCGCCGGGTTACCAGCTGCCTTTCGCGCGGCGGGTGAAGGCAGAAACCGGGCTGACGACGATCGGCGTCGGCCTGATTACCGAGCCGCAGCAGGCCGAAGCCGCGATTGCCGACGGCGACGCCGACCTCGTCGCGCTGGCGCGCGGCATCCTGTGGAACCCGCGCTGGCCGTGGCACGCCGCCGCCGCGCTCGGCGCGCAGATCGCTGCGCCGCCGCAATACTGGCGCGGCGCCCCGGCCGAAGCCGGACACGTTTTCCGCCGCTGACGCCAGCCGCCAAGAGCCGCCACGGCAGTGCCTCTGCGCGGCCGTGGCGCAATGCACACGAGCGGTAACATCCGGCCGGTATAATCCGGCCCCTTGTTCACCTTATCGAGCCTCGCCGCATGGACCCGCTGCTTCTGCTGAAAGCCGTCATTCTCGGCGTCGTTGAAGGCTTGACCGAATTCCTGCCCGTCTCCTCGACGGGCCACCTGATCCTCGCCGGCGACCTGCTCAACTTCAACGATGAGCGCGGCAAGCTGTTCGAGATCGTCATCCAGTCCGGCGCGATCCTCGCCGTCTGCTGGGAGTACCGCGCACGCATCATCCGCGTGCTGCTCGGCCTGCCGAGCGAGCGCTGGGCACAGCGCTTTGTAATCAACGTCGCCGTCGCCTTCCTGCCGCTGGCCATCCTCGGCCTGCTCTTCGGCAAGGCGATCAAGGCCAACCTGTTCAACGCGCCGACCGTCGCCACCACCTTCATCGTCGGCGGCCTGATCATCCTCTGGGCCGAGCGCCGGCAGCATCGCGTACGCGTCAGCGAAGTCGAAGACCTGTCGCTGTTCGACGCCATGAAGCTCGGCCTGGCGCAGGCCTGCGCGCTGATTCCGGGCGTTTCGCGCTCGGGAGCGACGATCATCGGCGGCCTGTTCTTCGGTCTGTCGCGGCGCGCCGCCACCGAGTTCTCGTTCTTCCTTGCCATCCCGACGCTGCTCGCCGCCACCGCCTACCAGCTGTACAAGGAGCGCGCGCTGCTCTCCTTCGACGACGTCGGCATGTGGGCGGCGGGTTTCGTCGCTGCCTTCATCTCGGCCTTCATCGCCGTGCGCGGGCTTTTGCGCTACATCAGCACGCACGACTTCACGATCTTCGCCTGGTACCGCATCGCCTTCGGCATCGTTGTGCTGCTCACCTGGCATTACGGCGTGATCGCCTGGAGCGACGGCTGATCCGCGCTGCGCTGCCACGCCGATTTCCGGGTCGCCAGCCGGCCGGTAAAAAGCCCCGCGCAAGCTGCGTGTCGCGCCCGTCGCCAGCGCGCTTTTCACCGCGTGAAATTGCCTTTCCACGGGCAAATCGGCGGCTTGAACGGCAGGTTATAATCGCCGCATGCATGTTCTCTTCGAAGAAGACGGCGCCTTCAAGACCGGCGCAATCCTGACCGACAACGACACCTCGTTGCAGGTCGAAGCCGTTTCCGGCAAACGCAGCAAGATCAAGGCGACGAGCGTGCTGCTGCGTTTTGCCTCGCCGACGCCCGGCGAACTGCTCGAACGGGCGACGCCGCTGGCCGGCGAAATCGAAGCCGAATTCCTCTGGGAGTGCGCGACGGATGGCGAATTCGCCTTCGCCGATTTTGCCGCCGACTACTACGGCCATGCGCCGTCGGCGGTCGAAGCGACGGCACTACTGCTCGCCCTGCACGCCGCACCGGTGTATTTCCACCGCAAGGGACGCGGGCGTTTCCGCAAGGCACCGGCCGATATCCTGCAGGCCGCGCTGGCCGGGCTGGAAAAGAAGCGGCAACAGGCGCTGGCGATCGAGCGCATGAGCCAGGCGCTGGCCGAATCGACGCTGCCGCCCGAATTCGTGCCGATGCTCGATCAACTGCTCTACAAGCCCGACCGCAACCGCCCCGAAACCAAGGCGCTGGAAGCGGCCTGCGCGCAAACCGGACTGTCTGCGCTGGCGCTGCTCGCGCGCTGCGGCGCCATCCGCTCGCCGCACGCCTTCCACCTGCGCCGCTTCCTCAGCGAACAGTTCCCGCGCGGCACCGGTTTCCCCGACATCGAACCGCCGACACCACCGGCAACGCTGCCGCTCGCCGATGCGCCCGCTTTCTCGATCGACGACGCGGCGACCACCGAAATCGACGACGCCTTCTCGCTCGCCCGCCTGCCCGGCGTCGGCTGGCGCGTCGGCATCCACATCGCCGCGCCGGGGCTGTCGATCGCGCCGGCTTCGCCGCTCGACACCATCGCGCGCGAGCGCCTGTCGACGGTTTACATGCCGGGCGACAAGATCACCATGCTGCCCGACGCAGTCGTCGAGCAGTTCACGCTCGCCGCCGGCCGCGCCTGTCCGGCGGTGTCGCTCTACCTCACCGTCGACGAAGAGTTCGCCATCGTCGGCCACGATTCGTGCATCGAGCGCGTGCGCATCGCCGCCAACCTGCGCCACCACGATCTCGAGCCGCTGTTCAACGCGCAGACGCTGGCCGACGGCCTCGGCGAATTCGAGTACAGCGCGGAACTGAAAACGCTGTGGCAACTCGCCTGCGCCTGCGAAGAGCGGCGCGGCAAGGCCAACAGCGCCGCCAGCTTCGTCGACTACAACTTCAGCATCGACGGTGATCTGGCCGACGCCGAATCCTGCCACGTCGACATCAGCCAGCGGCCGCGCGGCAGCCCGCTCGACAAGCTCGTCGCCGAACTGATGATCGTCGCCAACAGCCTGTGGGGCGGCCTGCTCGCCGAGCAGCGCATCCCGGCGATCTACCGCGCGCAGTCGGCGGGCAAGGTGCGCATGACGACGCAGCCGGCGCCGCACGATGGCCTCGGCGTGCCGCAATACGCGTGGATGTCGTCGCCGCTGCGCCGCTATGTCGATCTCGTCAACCAGCGCCAGCTGATCGCCTGCCTCAACGGCGACGCGCCACCCTTCGCCGCCAAGGGCGGACGCAATCAGGAGCTGTTCGCCGTGGTGCGCGATTTCGACATCGCCTACGCCGCCTACGCCGAATTCCAGCGTGGCATGGAGCGCTACTGGAGCCTGCGCTGGCTGCAGCAGGAAGACTGCCGCAGCATCGACGCCAGCATGCGCCGCGACGGCAGTGCCCGCCTCGACGGCCTGCCGCTGGTGCAGCGCGTACCGTCGGCACCGGAACTGCCGGCCGGCGCGCGCATCCGCCTGTCGATCGAACGCATCGACCTGCTGACGCTTGAACTCGGCTGTCGCTGGCTGGAAACGCTCGCCGCCGACGGCGCCGCGCCGGAAGAGGAAGAAGAACTCGTCGCCGACGCCGAAGAAGCCGAAGCGATCGTCGCCATGGCCGAAGAAAACCCGCCGGCCGAAGCCGTGCTCGATGAGGAAGCGGCCGCTGGCGCAGGCGACATAGCCGAACCGAGCGAACCGGCAAGCGCCGCCGACACTGCCGGCGCGGACGCCAAGCGCCTCGCCGCCAGCGACGCGCCACTGGTGGCGCTCGGCTGAGATGGCCGCGCTCGCCCTGCGCCTGCCCCACCCGGCTGTCGCCGGTGAGCACTCGCTGCTCGGCATCGCCATCGGCGCATCGGTCGTGCTGCACGCGGCGGCCCTCTCGCTGCACTTCGGCTTTCCCGAAATGTCGCGCGTGGTACAGGACAAGGCGCTCGAAATCGTTCTGGTCAACAGCAAGTCGGCACGCCGGCCCACCGATTCGCAGGCGCTGGCGCAGACCAATCTCGACGGCGGCGGCGACGTCGAGCAGGACCGGCGCGCGAAGACCTCGCTGCCGGTTTCCGAACAGCGCAAGAGCGGCGCCGATCTGGAACAGGCGCGGCAGCGCCAGCAGCAGCTTGAAACGCAGCAGCAGAAGCTGCTGACGCAGGCGAAGAACAAGCCGGTGATCGCCGCCCGCCCGGAAAGCGAAGCGCAGCCGAAACCGAACGCCACCATCAGCGGCCGCGATCTGGCGCAGAGCGCGCTGGCGATGGCGCGCCTTGAGGGCGAGATCGCGCAGAACGTCGACGAGTACAACAAGCGCCCGCGCAAGCGCAACATCGGCCTGCGCACCGACGAATACCGCTTCGCGCAGTACGTCGAAGACTGGCGGCAGAAGGTCGAGCGCATCGGCACGCTCAACTATCCCGACGCCGCGCGCGGCAAGCTCTACGGCTCGCTGGTGCTGACGGTGACGATCAAGAACGACGGCAGCGTCGACAAGATCGAGATCAACCGCAGCTCGGGCCACCGCATCCTCGACGACGCCGCCCGGCGCATCGTGCAGATGGCCTCGCCCTACTCGCCCTTCCCGCCCGACATCCGGCGCGATACCGACATCCTCGAAATCACGCGTGCGTGGAGCTTCGTCAACGGCGACAGCCTGCAGACGGCGGCCAGCCGCTGACGTGCCCGCGAACCCGAGCTGACCCCGCGATGAGCGCGCGCTACGCCGTCTTCGGCAACCCGATCAGTCACAGCCGCTCGCCGGCAATCCACGCGGCCTTTGCCGCGCAGACCGGCGAAGACATCGTCTACACGGCGATCCTCGCGCCGCTCGACGGCTTTGCCACGAGCGTGCACGACTTCATTGCCGCCGGCGGGCGCGGCGCCAACGTCACCGTGCCGTTCAAGGAAGAAGCCTTCCGCCTCGCCGGCCGCCTGACGCAGCGCGCAGAACTCGCCGGCGCCGTCAATACGCTGATCTTCGTCGCGCCCGACCCGGCCGCAGCCGGCACGCCAGCGCTGATCACCGGCGACAACACCGACGGTGCCGGGCTGCTGCGCGACCTTGAACACAATCTCGGCTGCCGCGTCGCCGGCCGGCGCGTGCTGCTGCTCGGCGCCGGCGGCGCCGCACGCGGTGCGCTCGGCCCGCTGCTCGCCGCCGGCCCGGCGCAGGTTTTCATCGCCAACCGCACGGCCGAGAAGGCGGCGGCACTCGCCAGCCAGTTCGCGCGCCAGTTCGCCAGCAGCCGGCAGGCCGCCGACGCCAGCGCACAGCGAGGCGCAGCGCCGGCCAGCCCGGCGATCGCCGGCGGCGCTTTTGCCGACCTCGCCGGACAGAGCTTCGACCTCGTCATCAACGCCACTGCCGCCAGCCTCAAGGGCGAAGTGCCGCCGCTGCCCGCTGGCGTCCATGCGCCGGGCAGCCTCGCCTACGACATGATGTATTCGCCCGATGGCGATACGCCCTTCCTCGCCGCCGCACGCGCAGCCGGTGCAGCACGCTGCGCCGACGGGCTCGGCATGCTCGTCGAACAGGCAGCGGAAGCTTTCTTCGTCTGGCGCGGTGTGCGTCCCGACAGCAGCGCCGTGCTGGCTGCACTGCGCGCCGCTACGCACGCCGCCACGCAAGACTCCCCGCCGGCGCAAGGCCAAAACAAGTGAAAACCTTCTCGCGCTGGATCAAGCGCATCGTCATCGGCCTGCTCGCGCTGCTGGTGATCTATCAGCTGTGGCTGTTCGCGCATGTGCTGTGGTGGAACAGCAATAACCCCGGCACGACGCGCTTCATGGAAATCCGCCTCGCCGAACTGCGCGAGAAGAAACCCGGCGCCGAACTGAAACAGCAGTGGGTCACTTACGAGCACATCTCGCCGCAGCTCAAGCGCGCGATCATCTCGGCTGAGGACGGCACTTTCGTCGATCACGAAGGTTTCGACTGGGACGGCATGCAGAAGGCGATCGAGAAGAACCAGAAGAAGGGGCGTATCGTCGCCGGCGGTTCGACCATCTCGCAGCAGCTGGCGAAAAACCTCTTCCTCTCGCCGGCGAAGACGCCCTGGCGCAAGGCCGAGGAAGCGGCGATCACGCTGATGCTCGAAAGCCTGTGGAGCAAGCGGCGCATCCTCGAGGTGTACCTCAACGTCATCGAATGGGGTGAGGGTGTCTTCGGCGCCGAAGCCGCGGCGCGCCACTACTTCGGTGTCTCGGCGGCGCAACTGTCGCCCGAGCAGGCGGCGCGGCTGGCCGGCATGGTGCCGAACCCGCGCTTCTACGACCGCAACCGCAACACGCCGGGGCTGGCGAAGAAGACCGCGATCATCCTCGGGCGAATGCCGGCGGCCGAACTGCCCTGAGCGGCAACGGCGCGCGCTGAGCTCAGCCCTTGTGCTCGACGCGCCGCGAAGTCTTCCTGACCAGCCCGGTCTCGGCGTCGAAATGCACGTGGAAGTGCGCTTCCTCGTTCGGGAAGCTGCTGCCGACGCGCCAGTCCCAGACCTCTTCGCCCATGCGCGCGAACACCGTGCTTGATCCCGGGTGGCCGAGCAGGCGCAGGATGTCTTCCTTGCTCATGCCCTCGCGCACCCTGGCGTAACTGGCCTCGCCGAGCACCTGCTCGATCTTCTGCAGCACGCCGTCCGGCCCGATGCTGAGCATGTGACATTCGATGCCGGCAGGCTGACGGTTGTATTCCCAGACATACGAACCGTCGGCGTTGCGATACTCGGCTTTGGGTTCGCCCATGCGCGAGCGGATTTCGGCGACGGTCGACACGCCGGGTTCGAGTTTCTGCAGATTGATGCCGTCGCAGGCCGGCAGAACTGCCGAGACAACAGCGGCAACACCGGCGCCAAGCCAGCGCGGAAGCGTCATGAGGCGACTCCAGGAAAACTTCGCGCCAGTGTAAGCCATCGGCAGCAGACCGGCGACGCGCGCAGAATTCGCCGGCACCCCTCAGGAAAGAATGACTTGCATTTCGGCGCGGGCGTTCAGCCGCGCCAAAGTGCCGCCAGAGTTGCCGGCACGGGTCGGCGGGACGGGCGTCGGTGTTAAAATCCCGCATCTTTTTGCGCAGCGCACCATGAGCGAAGAAATCCACCACGCCGACGGCGACGAATTGCAGCAACACCTCGACCAGGTGCAGACGCTGCTCGCCCGTCAGAAGCTGGTGGAAGGGCTGGTGCACCGGCAGGACATGCCGCGCCACGAGCTCGTCGAAGGGCTGGTGCACAAGCAGCATCTGAACGAGTTGCGCACGCGGCTCGACCACATGCACCCGGCCGACATCGCCTACATCCTCGAGGCGCTGCCGCTCGACGAGCGGCTGATCGTCTGGGATCTGGTCAAGGCCGAGCGCGACGGCGACATCCTGCTCGAAGTCTCGGACGCGGTCCGCGAAAGCCTGATCGCGAACATGGATTCGCACGAGCTCGTCGCCGCGGCCGAGAGCCTCGACGCCGACGAACTCGCCGACCTGGCGCCCGACCTGCCGCACGAGGTCATCGAAGGCGTTTTCCAGTCGCTGTCGGTCGAGGAACGCGAGCAGCTGCGCGCGGCGATGTCCTACCCCGAGGAATCGGTCGGTTCGATCATGGACTTCGACATGGTCACCGTGCGCGAGGACGTCACGCTCGAAGTCGTGCTGCGCTACCTGCGCCTCTTCGACGAACTGCCCGACCATACCGACCAGCTCTTCGTTGTCGACCGCGACGAGCACCTCAAGGGCGTGCTGCCGCTCAACCGCCTGCTCGTCTCCGACCCGGATACCGAAGTCGGCACGCTGATGCTCACCGACTTCATCGACCTGCAGCCGGGCGACGAAGCCGAAGAAGCGGCGCAGGCCTTCGAGCGTTACGACCTCGTCTCGGCGCCGGTGGTCGACAGCCAGCACCGGCTGATCGGCCGCGTGACCGTCAATACCGTCGTCGACTTCATCCGTGAAGAAAGCGAAGCCGAACAACTGGCGCAGGCCGGTCTGAAAGAAGAGGAAGACATCTTCGCGCCGGTGTGGGATTCGGTGAAAAACCGCTGGGCCTGGCTGGCGGTGAATTTGGTCACCGCCTTTGTCGCCTCGCGCGTGATCGGCGCCTTTGAAGGCTCGATCGAAAAGCTCGTTGCGCTCGCCGCACTGATGCCGATCGTTGCCGGCATCGGCGGCAACTCGGGCAATCAGACGATCACCATGATCGTCCGCGCCATCGCCATGGGCCAGGTCAAGCCCGACGCCATCCGCCGCCTGCTGCGCAAGGAAATCAACGTCGCGCTGATCAACGGAATCGTCTGGGGCGGCCTGCTCGGCGTGGCGGCGTGGTGGATGTACGGCAGCGCCTCGCTCGGGCTGGTGATGACCTCGGCAATGACGCTCAACCTGCTGCTGGCCGCCGTCGCCGGCGTCTCGATCCCGCTGCTGCGCGAACGCCTCGGCGCCGACCCGGCCGTCGGCGGCTCGGTGCTGATCACCGCCCTCACCGACTCGGGCGGCTTCTTCATCTTCCTCGGGCTGGCGACGCTGTTCCTGATGTAGCGCGGGGCGGCCGGAGCGCGACGCAGCAGGATTACTCCTCGGCGCCGGCCGAACACCAAGCAGAAGCTGAGCGCGCTGCTCGCCGCGGCTAGTCCGAATAAGCGGGAGAGAGCAATTTAAGCAACGGCACGTCGCGCAGCTCAAGAAGCCAAGCCGCCCGTGCGTAATGCCCGATCTGTACAGTCGGCCTTCCTTGCTCGACGAACAGGACAGTTTGCGGGCCAACGCCCATCATGTCGGCGAACTCGCGCTGCGAGAGCCTGCGCTCTTTGCGCGCCGCCGCAATGCGCTGGCCCAGCGCCACAAGCGAGGCTTGCACCTCAAAGGGCAAGGGGGAAATTTCGAAGCTGCGTAGTTTTGGCATGACTTATCAGGGCAAATGGCATGTTTCGCGATGATAAGTCATTGCGCGCGCAAACCAAGCTCCTGCCATGACTCATCATGGTCGTTGGGCGTCATCGGCGTTTAGCCGCGGCCGTTGATCGGCCTAAGCGGCCATACGAGCCGGAAAGCAAACGCGTCAGCTATGAGCTGAGGATTCGCCTTTTGTCGGTCATAGGTCTTCAATGGTCAGATGCTAAACGGCTGCGATCAAGCGCGCGCGGGCCAATGCGCCAACTTAGAGACCTAACTGCTCGTCTTAAGAAACCATGGGTGCGTTGATCTGGTCTATTGGAGGTGTCAAACTGAGTTCGTATAATGAAGAGTTACGGGGGAGTGGCAACCATAGACGAAGCCACGAGAGATGCTAAACGAACGGGATATTAAAACCGCGTTGATCGATCGCCTCTTCGAGAAAGGAATGCTCGAAGAGGCAGTATTGATTAATGAAATGGTAATTGCTAATTGGAACAGGCGGGCAGATATTGCCGTTGCTAATGGTCGTCTTTACGCATACGAGATCAAGAGTGACCTGGACAGCCTTGATCGCCTAGAAGGACAGGTTTCAGCGTACCTTGATCGCTTCGACAAAGTCACAGTAGTAACCACTGCTAAGTTCATTTCAGCCGTTACAGCTCAAGTGCCGGAGCAGGTCGAAATATGGGAGGCGTCAGGTCAAAGCCAATCTATTACGCTTAGGGTAGTGCGTCGTGGCCGAACTAAAGAAATTAGCTCAAGGCGAATGCTCTGTGGTTTTCTTCTTAAGTCGGAATTGCTAGCCTTGATGAGGCGGCACGGAATAAGCGCGTCACCTGACGAACCACGACAGGCGCTAATTTCACTGTTTCAGCAAGTCTCAACAAAGGATTTGAGGCAATTTGTTCTTGGTTGCTTGAAACGCCGATATCGCGAGACATTTGAGACATTCGTGCAACAAAAGGGGGCGAAGACAACACAAATCGATCTCGACAACCTTAGCAAGTCGAAGCTAAGCATAAAGCAACGGGATAGTACGACTAAAGAGGTCTCGAACGAGAAAAGTCCAAGTCCAAGGAGCTATCATTCCCTAGACTTGGACAGGCTATCTCAGAAGTACGGCGGGATGCCGGAAAGTATGCCGTCGGCGGTATTGCGTCGAACGTTTCGCGAGTGACAATTATTCGTAGATATCGAAGTCCTCCTCGTCGCCATCAGGCGATTCAAGGGATAGCGCAAGCTGACGTGAAATATGCATATTTACCCTTGCTGCAATCCAGCTTGAAGGGGTTTTCATGCCATCAATTAGTCCTTCTGCAGCTTTTCGGATCATCTCGGCTCCCCAGCTGCCATCCTCTAGAATCTCAGGGTAGCTCTCTATTAGAGTAGTAGCAGCATCTATGTATCCGGTAGAGTTTGTTTCTGGCCTTCTCTCGAAGGCCCATGCATCGTAAAGAGGATAGTCAATCCGTGGCGTATATCGCCCGCCCGCGTTGGCATAAACCTTGGCGTGTATTGAGCTGTGATCGCCATAGATTGCTACTTCCGATCCACCTATTTCTTGGTGGAGAACTCGCTCAAGAATGCCGATAATGCCACGCTTGCCACCACTGTTTGCATCGAGATGGGAAGTCACTGATGCTGGGAAACTGGTGGAAATGACCGCGATTATTGCGTCTTCAACATCTTCTCGCACCTGATTGATTGCTGTCACGCAGGCGGCAATGGAGGCTGCCATCGTTTCCCGAATGTAACCAACGTCAATGATTACCAGAGCATTTTCTGGCGAGTCCATCGCGGAAAGCGCGGTAGTAACTTTATCCGTTTCAGACAAAAAGTCAGTAATCCGGAATGCGACTTTTCCTAGGCCGCTATTTTCAAGCTGCCTGGTCTGCCGAATAATCTGTTGGTTCTTCGCGCTTGGCGTGATCTGTATAACAGGAACGGCGTTAGGAATATCGGTGACGTAAGACTGCCATGCTTTGAAGTTCTCCTCAGAATCAAGCACTTTACGCAGTGCCGCATTTTGATGAGAAGACTCCGCAGTGAGGTCCAGAATGAAGGGGCGCTCTCCGACAGCCTTTTGAAGTTGCGAAATAGATTCTGAGATACCTTCTTGGTTACGCCACGCACCGAGAGTTATGATCGGTAGCATGTTTCTTTTACTTTCGTCAGACAACTGCCTGTAGCCATACATCTCTGCCGGACGGGTCCTAAGGGCAGGGTAGTACTTGTAGTCTTCGAAACTAACGTCCATTACCTATCTCCTTATTCTGCTGTCTCTACCTGCTCTGGACGTTCTGCCGGATGTTCGGTTGACTGGGCAGCCTTCCTAGAGGATGGGGATTTTGCGCGTTGCCGAACCGAAACCACGTAATCAGCGATGTGGGTCAGCCTGCTATTCTCGGCCTTAACTCGTTCCAGTTCTCCAGTTAGATCCTCGATCTTTACACCTTGGATTGCCGCAAGCTTTACCAGTCGGTAACCAACGTAACCTAGGCAGATGCCACTCAGGAGTGCTGCCATCCAACCAGAGAAAGTAAGCCAGAAAATCTCGGGCTTCTGGGCAAAGGCGAAATATAGGGTAATTCCGATGCCGATAAACCCGATAAAAAAGCCTCCTGCCCCCCACCACTGTCCGGTAAGTGTGGCCGTGTCTGTATCTATTTTATCGAGTTCCTTGGGCACTTCATTTTCCTTGTGCTTGCGAGCGAATCGGAAATTGCTGGTGCTCCCGATGCATTTCTATCCCGAGTGTGGCCGCTCGTTTTTAGCAGTTCCGAGGTACCGCAGGTGTTCCAGCTTGTATCACGGCGATAGTTTATGCCATATGTCATGCGTTTGTGGTGCTTAACAGCGCTGAGCGTGGAAGCCACCAAATCACCATCGTCACTTTGTTGTCACTGGCAAAGAGAAACGGCTTGGAATTTTTCCTAAACCGTTGATTTTTTAGAGCCCGCAGTGGATCGACCCCTGGACCCAAGGATTAGTATCCCGTTGGCGCCTGACGCTACTATTTGGTTACTCGACACTGTCAAGTGCCGGAAATTTGCCAGACTGCTGCCGTAGCATCCGATATTCCCCAACGTCGGTAATGGCCGACCAAGAGACATAGCCCCCCGACGCCCCCCCCGAATCGAGAACGACAACCAACCGAGCAGCTCCACCGCCTGAACAGGCGCGCACTGACAGCAAGTAGAAGGCCGTCATACCGACAAATGTGACCCACCCTCGCGCCTTGAGGGGCATCCCCGAACCTAAAAACTCGACCCCGGCTCCTTGAGGAACGCCTCTTCCTCCGGCGTCGAGCTTCTGCCCAGTATCCGGTTGCGATGCGGATAGCGGCCAAAGCGGTCGATGATGGCCTTGTGCCGCAGTTCAAACTCGTAGTTGCCCGGCGGAGCCCACTCCTTGAAGAGGATCTCCGCCTCTGAGTGGATCACGGCGGACTCGCTGTGCATGTAGGGCATGAGCAGAAACGCGCGCTCGTTCGGCGCCAGCTGTTCCAGCGCGCCGGCGGCGACGGCTTCCTGAGCCAGCGCCAGCGCCATCACGTCTTGCGCAAAGGCTTTAGGCGTATTCCGGTAGAGGTTGCGCGAAAACTGGTCGAGGACGATGACTTCGGACAAACGCCCTTTCGCCGTCACCCGCCAGGCGAACAACTCGCTCCGCGCGGCCTTCTCCAGCAGCGGCAGGAAGCGCTCGCCCAGCCGGACATCGAAGGCCGGATCAAGCGCCCACCACTGTTTGGGCTCGATTTCCTTGAACCAGAACTCCAGCACTTCTCTGTACATGGCGGCTCCTGCAGCGCTTGGGGCAGTCGGGAAAAGGCGTTTCCGAAATACGGCGTTCCGCAGCCAGCGGCTTCTCCGGCAGCGCTTACGATAGACTTGGCCGGGCGCGCTGACCAGTCCGGCCGGCGACGCAGGCGCGAAATGTTCGCCCCCCCTTTATTCGCCCCTTTTATCCGCCCTATTGATATCCACCCCACTTCAAACCCGCCCAGGAACCCCGCCCCGATGATCGTCCGCCATGGATAGCCGCAAGGCGCTCGACGGCCGCGCCGCCGGCATCATGCTGGTGCTCTGCGTGATCTGGGGGTTGCAGCAGGTGGTGTTGAAGGCCGCGGCGGCGGACATTTCGCCGCTGATGCAGATCGCCCTGCGCTCGGGGATCGCGGCACTGCTGGTCGGCGCGCTGATGGTCTGGCGCAAGGAAAGCCCCGCGCTTGCCGACGGCAGCTGGCGGCCGGGGCTGCTGGTCGGCTTGTTCTTCGGCCTGGAGTTCCTGTTCGTCGGCGAAGGCCTGCGCTTCACCTCGGCATCGCACATGGTGGTGTTTCTCTACACCGCGCCGATCTTTGTCGCCCTCGGCCTGCACTCGAAGCTGCCGGCCGAGCGCCTGAGTCGGCTGCAGTGGCTGGGAATCGCCTTCGCCTTCACCGGCATCGTCGTCACCTTTGCCGGGCGCAACGCGCCGCCCGGCGCGGCCGATCCGGCGAACATCCTGTGGGGAGACGCGCTCGCGCTGCTGGCGGGAATCTTCTGGGGGGCCACGACGATCGTCGTGCGCCTGTCGCAGCTATCGAGAGCGCCGGCAACGCAGACGCTGTTCTACCAGCTGGCAGCTGGCTTCGTCCTGCTCCTGCCGGCCGCCATTCTGCTCGGGCAGACGAGCATCGAGCTGACGACACTGTCGATCGGCAGCCTGCTCTTCCAGTCGGTGATTGTTTCCTTCGCCAGCTATCTCGGCTGGTTCTGGCTGCTGCGGCGTTACCTGGCTTCGCGGCTGGGCGTTTTTTCGTTCATGACGCCGCTGTTCGGTCTGGGCTTCGGGGTCTGGCTGCTCGACGAGCCGCTCGAAGCAAGCTTTCTGTTCGGGGCGATTTTCGTGCTGATCGGGGTGGTGATGGTCAGCGGCTCGCGCCGGGCGTAATACGCCTGATTGCCGCGCGCAGCTGCGGCCGACGCCTGGCCCCGCCCGCCGGGCGGAGTAGAAGCCGGCCACCGGCAGACACCGGTGGCCGGCAAAAGCCCGCTTACCAGGCAGCAAACACCGCTTCGGCGGCGGCGATGGTCGCGTCGATGTCGGCGTCGGTGTGCGCGGCCGAAACGAAGCCGGCTTCGAAGGCCGACGGCGCAAAGTAGTGGCCGGCGTCGAGCATGGCGTGGAAGAAGCGGTTGAACGCTTCCTTGTCGCAGGCCATCACGGCGTCGTAGGTGGCCGGGCATTCCGGCGCGAAGTAGAGGCCGAACATGCCGCCGACCGACTGCGCCGAGAAGACGACGCCGTGCTTCTTCGCCGCGGCGACGAGGCCGTCGGTGAGGCGCTTGGTACGCGCGGAAAGCGTCTCGTAGAAGCCCGGTGCGCGCGTCAGCTTGAGCGTCGCCAGACCGGCGGCGACGGCCACCGGGTTGCCGGAGAGCGTGCCGGCCTGATAGACCGGGCCGAGCGGCGCGATCTTTTCCATGATTTCGCGCTTGCCGCCAAAGGCGCCGACCGGCAGGCCACCGCCGATCACCTTGCCGAGCGTCACCAGATCGGCGTCGATGCCAAACAGGCCTTGCGCGCCCTGCGGGCCGACGCGGAAGCCGGTCATCACTTCGTCGAAAATCAGCACCGAGCCGTTCTTGGTGCACAGTTCGCGCATCGCCTTCAAGAATTCGGGCTTCGGCGCGATCAGGTTCATGTTGCCGACGACGGCTTCAACGATGACGACGGCGATCTTGTCGCCATGCTCGGCAAACGCGGCTTCCAGCGCGGCGGCGTCGTTGTACGGCAGCACCAGCGTGTGCTTGGCCAGATCAGCCGGGACGCCGGCCGAATCCGGGTTACCGAAGGTCAAGAGGCCCGAGCCGGCCTTGACCAGCAGGCTGTCGGAGTGGCCGTGGTAGCAGCCTTCGAACTTCACCAGCAGGTCGCGGCCGGTGTAGCCGCGCGCCAGACGGATCGCGCTCATCGTCGCTTCGGTGCCGGAGCTGACCAGACGCACCATGTCGAGCATCGGCAGGATGTCGCAGAGCAGGTCGGCCATGTCGAGTTCCATCTCGGTCGGCGCGCCGAAGGAGAGGCCCTTGGCCGCCGTTTCGCTGACCGCGGCCAGCACTTCCGGATGCGCGTGGCCGGCGATCAGCGGGCCCCACGAGCAGACGTAGTCGAGGTAGCTCTTGCCGTCGGCGTCGGTGACGCGCGGGCCGGAACCCGAGACGAAGAAGCGCGGTGCGCCGCCGACCGAACGGAAGGCGCGGACCGGCGAATTGACGCCGCCGGGGATGTGGCGCTGGGCGCGGGCAAACAGTTGGTCGTTGCGGGAGGTGGTGGTCATGCTCGGTTTTCCTCGAAGAGACGTTGAAAGGCGGCGGCGCGCGCACGGATGGCGGACGTCGCGGAAGAAGCTGCGGAAGTGGGTGCAGAAGCGAATGAGGACGCGGGCGCCGACGCCGGCGAGAACACTTCGCTGACGACGGCGAGCAGATCGGCGCCGGCGGCGATCACCTCGCCGGCATTGGCCAGCGTGATGCCACCGATGGCGCAGGCCGGCACGCCGAGTTCGGCGCGCGACCGTGCGAGCAGATCGAGCGACGCGCGCGGCGCCTGCGGCTTGGTCGGCGACGCAAACACCGCGCCGAAAGCGACGTAGTCGGCGCCGGCAGCAACGGCAACGCGCGCCCGCGCGAAATCTGCGTAACACGAAACGCCGACGATGCCGCCCGGCGGCAGCGCCTGGCGCGCGGCGAGCGGATCGCCGTCGTCGGCGCCCAGATGCACGCCGTCGGCACCGACGGCAAGAGCCAGCGCCAGATCGTCATTGACGATGAACAGCGCGCCGTGGCGGCGGCACAGCGCGGCGAGCGCCTGCGCCAGGCGCAGACGACGGGCGGCGTCGCTCGACTTGTCGCGCAGCTGCAGCACGGCGGCACCGCCGGCCAGCGCCGCTTCGGCCTGCGCCAGCAGCGTCGCCTCGGGCAGGCCGTCGGGCGTGATCGCGTAGAGGCCGCGCAGCGCTACCGGCTGCACGGGCGAACGCGTCGGGCGCAGGGCGCGTTCAGGCATTGCTGCTCCGCTGCTGTGCGGCGTGGTCGCAGAACCGGTCAAAAAAGCGGTCGGGGATGAACTGCCCCCTGCCGGCGCGAAAACCGGCGGCGAGCGTGCGCCAGGTGTAGTCCTGCCCGGCGCGTACCGCTTCGGCGAGCGGCAGGCCGTGCGCCAGCCCGGCGGCGATTGCCGATGCCAGCGTGCAGCCGGAACCGTGATATTCGCCGGGCAGCCGGTCCCAGACGTCGCGCCGCAGGCAGCCGCTGGCGTCGTAGAGCGTATTGACCACCTGCGCGGTGTTCTCGTGCGTGCCGGTGACCAGCACCGTGCGGCAGCCGTGCGTGATCAGTCGCGCCGCGCAATCGGCCAATGAAGGTTCGCCGGCGTCGCCGGAATCGCCATGGCGGCGCTGGAATTCCTGGTCGTCCGCGAGCAGGCGGCGCGCTTCGAGGCTGTTCGGCGTGAGCACGCTCACCCGCGGCAGCAGCAGCTCGCGCAAGGCGCCGATGGCGGCCGCGTTGGCGAGCTCGTCGCCGCGCCCGGAAGCGAGCACCGGGTCGAGCACCACCGGAATGTCGGGATGTTCGGCGAGGATCGCGGCGATCACCGCAATATTGTCGGCGCTACCGATCAGGCCGATCTTGAACGCCGCCACCGGCATGTCGGCGAGCAGCGTGCGCGCCTGCCGGCCGACCCAGTTGGCGTCGATCGGCAATACCGCTTCGACGCCAGCCGTGTCCTGCACGGTGATCGCCGTCAGCACCGACAGCGGATGACAGCCGTTCGCCGCCAGCGTCAGCAGATCGGCCTGCACACCGGCGCCGCCCGAAGGATCGCTGGCAGCGAAGCTGAGCACGATCGGCGGCGAGGAGGCAGGCAGGGGCCGGGCGGTTTGTTCCATGCGGCAGGCAGAGGACCGCCAGACGGCGGCAGCAGGAAAGACGGGATAGCCCCGGATTCTACCGCGAAAAGCCGCAGCGGCCGGCACGGGCGCCGGCCAGCGCCGCACTTGAAGCCGCCAAGAGGCGCCCGACCGCCCGACAAGCGTGGGAAAGCACGGCAAAACCGGGGAAAAACACGAAACAGCCGGAAAAACACCAGCGTCCGGGCAGGCAAGCGCTGCGTAAAGCCGGGCAAAAGGGTATGCAAAAGGTCGTATCAGCGACCATTCCGGTATAGTATTCGGCGACAATGCGGAAGGCGCCGGCATTCGCGACGGCGTCATACCCGAATCCTTGGAGAATGGAATTGGCTGAAGCGTCGACGCTGCGCGGCGTCAAGGTCATGGTCATCGACGACAGCAACACCATCCGGCGCAGCGCGGAAATCTTCCTCGTGCAGGCCGGCTGTCAGGTGGTGCTCGCCGAGGACGGCTTCGATGCGCTGGCCAAGATCGCCGACCACCAGCCGGAAGTGATCTTCTGCGACATCATGATGCCGCGCCTCGATGGCTACCAGACCTGCGCGCTGATCAAGAAGAACCCGCGTTTCCGGGCAACGCCGGTGATCATGCTCTCGTCAAAGGACGGCCTGTTCGACCGTGCGCGCGGCCGCATGGTCGGCTCCGACCAGTATCTGACCAAGCCTTTCGCCAAGGACAGCCTCCTGCAGTGCGTCAGCGAATTCGCGCCGAAACCGGCGTAAGCCTGCGCAACCGACATTTCGTGGTGAACAAGGGAATCCGACCATGTCCATAAAGAAAATCCTCGTCGTTGACGACTCTCCGACCGAACGTCATTTCCTCGGCGAACTGCTCACCGAAGCCGGCTATCAGGTGATCACCGCCGAAAGCGGTGAAGAAGGCATCGCCAAGGCCAAGTCCGAACGGCCCGATCTGGTGCTGATGGATGTCGTCATGCCCGGCCTCAACGGCTACCAGGCAACGCGCACGCTGACGCGCGACGAACAGACCAAGAACATTCCGATCATCGTGTGCACCACCAAGGGCCAGGAAACCGACAAGATCTGGGGCCTGCGCCAGGGCGCGCTCGATTATCTGGTCAAGCCGGTCAACGGCGAGGAACTCCTCGCGCGCATCGCGGCGCTCTGATCGACGGCTCATGGCGCGCAAGATCAGCCTCCGCGAATTCCAGGAACATCTGGCGACGCGTCTCGGCGGTGGCGGCAGCGAGCGCGCCGCCAGCCTGCTCGGCTTTCAGTCCGGAAACGAGCGCTGGCTGGCGAATCTTTCCGATTCCGGCGAAATCGTCAGCCTGCCGCCGCTGACGCCGGCGCCGCTGACGCAGCCGTGGTTCGCCGGTCTGGCCAATGTCCGCGGCGTGCTCTACGCGGTCAGCGATTTCTCGGCGTTTCTCGGCGGCGAGGCGACACCGCGCAACGCGCAGTCGCGCCTGCTGCTGGTCGGCGCGCGTCACGGCGTCAACGCGGCATTGCTGGTGAACCGCCTGCTCGGCCTGCGCAACGTCGACGCGCTCACGCCGGCCCCGGCGGCCGGCGATGCGCCGGCGTGGGCCGGCGAAGAATTCACCGACAATGAAGGACAACGCTGGCGCCGGCTCGATGTCGCCCGCCTGCTCGTCGACGAACAGTTTCTCGAAATCGGCGCCTGAAGCATCGCCGAAGACATGCGCGAACTTCCCGCCCCTGGCCGATCGCACGCACAGACTCCCGCCCCCGGAGAACCGAAATGGCGTTGAAAATCAAGCTGCCTCCCTTTCTTGCAGGCAAGCAAACCCCGTCCGACACCACCATCACCGGTGCCCCACCCGCGGCCGCCCGCCCGCGCTCGAGCAAGAGCGCAGCTGCCCCGGCAGCGGCTGCCGGCAAGGGAACGGGCGTCGGTCCGCTGGGCAAGTACCCGGTCGCCCGGCAACTGCAGATCCTCGGTGGTGGCCTGCTCGCGGTGATGCTCGGCATTGCCGCCATCGTCTATCACGACAACCGCGAATCGACCTGGGGAACGGCGTACGTCGCCGCCGCCGGCGAAATGCGCATGCTTTCGCAACGCCTGGCGAAGTCGTCGAGCCTGGCGCTGCAGGGCGATCCGGTGGCCTTCCGCCAGCTGCGCGAATCGCGCGATGCCTTCGCCGATCGCCTTGAGCGGCTGACGCAAGGCGGCGAACTCAATGAGGTGAGCGTTCCGCCCTCGCCCGATTCGATCCAGCCGCAACTGCAGTCGATCGCCGGCCAGTGGGAAAAAACGGCAAAGAACGCTGCGCAACTGCTCGAAATGGAGAAGAACCTCGTCTCGCTCGGCCGCGACGTGGCGCTGATCAACAACAAGAACCCGCAACTGCTCGAACTCGCCGAGCAGGTGGCGGCGCTGAAGCTGCAGGGCGGCGCCAGCGCGCGCGAAATCGCCGCGGCCAATCAGCTGGTCATGCTGACACAGCGTATCGCCAAGAACGCCAACGCGCTGCAGGTCGGCGCGGTGATTGACCCGGAAGTCGCCTTCCTGCTCGGCAAGGACGTGAACAGCTTCCGTGACCTGCTCGCCGCGTTGCAGAAGGGTAGCGAAACGCTGCGCATCAATGCCGCCAATGAAGGCGAAACACGGCAGAAACTCGGCGAACTCGAAGCCAGCTTCAAGGAATACCAGGCGGCGGTCGGCGGCATTCTCGGCGGAATGCAGAAACTGGTGCTGGCCAAACAGGCCGGCGCGCGCATCTCGCGCGACAGCGAGGCGCTGCTCGACGGCAGCGACCAGCTCTCCAGCGCTTACCACACCAGTCTGGCCGAACGCGCGACCTACGGCTTCGCGCTCGCCGTCCTCGTCGCTCTCGCTGTCGGCGCGCTGGCGATGATGGCCAAGGTCTACCTCGACGACGCGCGGCGCAGCGCCGAAGAGGCCGAACGCAGCCGGCAGGAATCGGAAGCGCGCAACCGGCAGAACCAGGACGCCATCCTGCGCCTGATGAACGAACTCGGCGACCTCGCCGACGGCGACCTGACCGTCACCGCGACGGTGTCGGAAGACATCACCGGCGCCATCGCCGACTCGATCAACTACACCATCGAGGAACTACGCGTGCTGGTGCGGCGCATCAACGATGCCGCCGGTCGCGTCACGCAATCGACCGAAATCGCGCAGAAGACCTCGGCCGAGCTGCTCGCCGCCGCGCAGCGGCAGTCGGGCGAAATTCAGGACACCGGCCGCTCGATCCTGAGCATGGCCAACTCGATGACACAGGTGTCGGGCGAAGCCGGCCAGTCGGCGCTGGTGGCGCGGCAATCGCTGGCCGCCGCCGGCAAGGGCACGCAGGCGGTGCAGGATTCGATCAAGGGCATGAACGAAATTCGCGAGCAGATCCAGGAAACCTCGAAGCGCATCAAGCGTCTCGGCGAATCGTCACAGGAGATCGGCGAAATCGTCGAACTGATTTCCGACATTACCGAGCAGACCAACGTGCTGGCGCTAAACGCCGCCATCCAGGCCGCGTCGGCCGGCGAGGCCGGACGCGGCTTCACCGTCGTTGCCGAGGAAGTGCAGCGGCTGGCCGAACGCTCGGGCGAGGCGACCAAGCAGATCGCCGCCATCGTCAAGACGATTCAGACCGACACGCAGGACGCCGTCTCGGCGATGGAGCAGTCGACGCAGGGCGTCGTCGAGGGTGCCAAGCGCTCCGACGCCGCTGGCCAGGCGCTGGCCGAGATCGGTCAGGTGTCGCGCAATCTGGCGCAGCTGATCGACCGGATTTCAAGCGCCACCGAAGAGCAGGCGAGTTCGGCGACCGGTGTTGCCGAGAAGATGCAGGACATCCTGCACATTACCGAACAGACCACCGCCGGTACGCAGCGCACCGCGCAGGCGGTCGGCGAACTGGCCGGGCTGGCGACCGAACTGAAGGGTTCGGTCGCCGGCTTCAAGGTCGATTGAGTCGTCGCCGACCGGAGATGCGCCTGCGATGAACGCTGCCAGCGAATTCGATACCGGCCCACTCGGCTGGGTGAAGAGCGAAATCGATCACGCGCTGACGCGCGCCGGCGAGGCGCTGCAGCAGTTCGCCGACGGCGGCGACACGACGCAGCTGCGTTTCTGCCGCACCCACCTGCACCAGGTGCAGGGCGCGCTGACCATCGTCGGCCTTGACGGTCTGACGCGCTTCGCCGAGACCGCCGAGGCCTTGCTCGAAGACGCCGAAGCCGGCCGACTCGCCGCTGGCGGCAAAGAACTCACGGTTTCGCTGACGCAAGGCGCCATCGCCGCCATCGGCCAGACACTCGACGCGTTGCTCGGCGGCGCGCCGAACCAGCCGCTGCGCCTGCTGCCGCTGTATCGCGAACTGCAGGCGGCGCGCGGCAAGAGCGACGCCAGCCCGACCGACCTGTTCTTCCCCGATCTCTCGGTCCGTCTGCCGCGCCGCGGCACGGCGCTGCCGCCGATCAACGACGCGCAGCGCGCTCTGCTGCTACGCCGCGAGCGCGCGCGTTTCCAGCGCGGACTGATCAACTGGCTGCGCGCCGCGCCGGGTGGCGGTGCCGCGGCGGCTGCCGCCGCCAACGAAATGCGCGCCGCCGTCGAGCGTGTCGAGATGGTGCAGGAAGGCGCCGGCGAACGGACCTTCTGGCGCGTCACCAGCGCTTTCCTGAGCGCGCTGGCGGGCGGCGCACTGCCGCCGGGGCTCGACCTGCGCCCGCTGTGCGGCCGGCTTGACATGCAGTTGCGCCGCCAGCAGGACGGTTCGAAGAACGTCGCCGAACGGCTGCTGCGTGACGTGCTCTACTACGTCGCCATCGCCGACGGCAGCAATGCCGCCGTGCGCGAGGTGCAGAACGCCTACCAGCTGGCCGCGTTGCTGCCCGGCAGCGACGAAGTGGTGCCGGCTGAACAGGAAGCGACGCGCCGGCGCCTGCGCGATGCGGCCAATGCCGCCGAAGAATCGTGGAGCCGCCTGTGCGCCGGTGCCGCGGTGCTGCCGCTGTTCATCGAACACGCGCAGGCGCTGACTGCTGCCGCCAAGCAGCTTGGCAACACCGACTGCCGACGGCTGGCGCAATGCGTTCTCGCTGCCGCCAGCTGGCTCAGCGACGACCCGGCGCGGCAGAGCGAAGCGCTGGCGATGGAAGTGGCGACGGCGATCCTGCTGACGCAGAACGCGCAGGAACGCTACCCGCATATCGGTGCCGATTTCGCGCCGCAGGTCGACGTCATGGTGGCGCGCGTGCACGCCTGCATCGCCGGCAGCGCACCGGCGGCAAGCGCCGACGTTCCGGTGCTCGACGAGATGTCGCGGCGGGCGCAGGAAAAACTGCTCATCGCGCAGGTGGCGCGTGAGATCCAGAACAATCTCGGCCGCATCGAGCAGACGCTCGACAGCTTCTTCCGCGACCCCGGCCGCCAGGAAGAACTCGCCGAACTCGATGCGCCGCTCAAGCAGGTCGGCGGCGCGCTGTCGATGCTCGGCCACGACGACGCTGCTCAAGCCTTGCGCCAGTGCGCGGCCGACATCGCCGGCTTTGCCGGTGCGGGGCACACGCCGCTTGCCGGCGAATTCGAACGCGTTGCCGAAACGCTGTCGCTGATCGGCTTTTTCGTCGACGCGCTGGCGCAGGGCGCCAGCGATTTCGCGCGTTTCTGCCACCAGTTGCAACATCCGGCGGAAGCCGCCGCCAGCCATGAATCCGCCGAAATCGAAGACGCGCCGGCCACGCAAAGCGGCGGCAGCGTCGAAGCCGAGATCGAGCGGCAGAAACAGGCCGCGCAGGCGCTGCTC
This sequence comes from Rhodocyclus tenuis, assembly GCF_014197755.1. Classification (GTDB taxonomy): domain Bacteria; phylum Pseudomonadota; class Gammaproteobacteria; order Burkholderiales; family Rhodocyclaceae; genus Rhodocyclus; species Rhodocyclus tenuis. The sequence goes on from NZ_JACIGE010000002.1 coordinate 202,391, forward strand.
AGCGCCTATCAGGAGCAACCGGCCGACGCCAGCGTGCGCGAAGAGTTGCGGCAAAGCCTCAGCGCGCTGCAAAAGGACGCCGATCTGGTCGGCGACAGCGACCTCGGCGAGGAAGCCGCCGAAGCGCTGGCAACGCTCGACGCGCCACCGTCCGCCGCCGAGGCGGAAAGCGGGACGCCAGCCGAAGCGCTCGCCATCGCAGCGGCCGAAGCGAAGCACAGCGCGCTGGCACCGCAAGCTGCAGCGGCGCCGCCGCCATCGCCGGAAACGCTGCAGCTGTCGCAAGCCAGCAGCGAGGAAATCGACGCCGAACTGCTCGAGATCTTCCTCGAAGAAGCACGGGAAGTCCTCGCCGCCATCGCCGAGAACCGCGCCAGCATCGCCGTGCAGACGCACGATGACGAAGCGCTGATGGCGATCCGCCGCGCCTTCCACACGCTCAAGGGCAGTGGCCGCATGGTCGGCCTGCGCGAGCTGGGAGAAATCGCCTGGGCCGTCGAACAGACCCTGAACCTCTGGCTGCGTCAGGAACTGGCGGTCACACCGGCGCTGCGCGGCCTGCTCGATGACGCGCAGGCGCTGTTCGAGCTTTGGGTCGAACACCTCGCCAATCCGGGCAGCGGCGTCCCCGACGCGCGTCCGCTGGTGGCGCTGGCCGAATCCCTGCGGCCGGGCAAGGAACGCATCGACGAAGCGCTGGCGGAACACGGCGCAAGCCAGATCGCGCCACCGACGCCAGAAGCGCAGGAGATAGCCGCCGCCAACCGGGCGCCAGCGGACGAAGTCAGTGGCGGCAGGCCACCGACCGCTGCTGAAAGCGAAGCCAGCACAGCACCGCAGGGCGCGGAGGTGATCGCGCTCGACCGCGTCCGCGCTGAACGCGCCGCACGCGACGAAGATGCCGCCAACGGCGCCGCCGTGCCGGAGCCGGAATCAGCGGAGCAACAGGCCGGCGAGTCGCCGCCCGCAATCGAGTCCGGGGCTGAGCCGGCAGCGGAGACGGCCGCAGACGACGAATCCGCGCCGCTGGCAGAAGCGGAAACTGCGGCAGCAGCGCAGGCGGAGCCCGAACTGTCCGACGCGCAGTCGGTACAGTTGGCGGATGACTTCCCGATCGCCCCGGCCGACACCCAGCCTGCGGACGAAGCGTTTGCCGAGACCTTTGACGAAAAGGCAGACGACATCGTCGTCATCGACGCCGCGCCGGCAGCGGACGCGGACGCCCCAGCCGCGGCAGACAAAGCCCGTCCCGACACCTCGGGCCAGCGCATCCGCGTCTCTTCGTCGCTGTGGAACATCTTCCTCGAGGAAGCGCAGGCGCACCTTGCCACCCTGCAGAACGAATTCGCCGCCCTCGTCGCAGCACCGACTGCGCCGACCAGCGCGCCGCTGCATCGCGCCGCGCATACGCTCGGCGGCATTGCCGGCACCGTCGGCCTGCCGGCGATCAACCGCCTCGGGCTGGCGCTCGAACACGCGCTGTTGCGCCGCCAGCACGCCGCCCGACCCGAGAGCAGCGAAGCCATCGAGGTGATCCGGCAGACGATTGCCGAACTCGAGCTGATGCTCGCCACCGTCGCGCGTGACAGCGCGCCGGAAGAAGCGCCACAACTGCTGGCGGCGCTCGACATGCTCTACCCGGCGCAAGAGAAAACGCTCACCAGCGACGACAAGGCGCCGGCAGCGGCGCCGACCGACGACGAAAACGCGGCCGCAACCGGCGACGCCAGCGAGCGCGAGGCAGCGCGCGAGCCGGCCAGCGATGCGCCCTCGCCGCCTGCTGCCGGCAACGAGCCGGACGCCCGCCCGGCAGCGGACTTCCTGGAAGCGCCGCCAGCCTTGCGCGACGATTTCGACGAACAGCTGCTGCCGCTGTTCCTCGAAGAAGCCGAAGAACTCGAACACAGCATCGCCGCCGCGCTGCGCGACTGGCAGGCGATGCCGACCAACGAGGAAGCCGCCTACGCGCTGGCGCGCCTGCTGCACACGCTGAAAGGCAGCGCGCGCATGGCCGGCGCAATGACCATCGGCGAATTCACGCACGTCATCGAAACGCGCGTCGAGGCGCTGCAGTTCAGCGGCGCGGTCAACGGGGAAGCGGTCGACGAGATCGAGTCCGCCGTCGATTCGCTGGCGCAGCTGATCGACCGCCTGCGTGACGATCAGCGCGCGCCCGGCAAGCCGGCGACAGCCGCCGACAAGGCCGCCAGGGCCGCAACCGGCGAGGCGCCCGCCGCAGACCGGCGCGCCAGCGATGTCGACGACGAGGGCACCGCCTTGCGCGCCAGCCTGCGTGTGCGTTCCGATCTGGTCGACCGGCTGGTCAATGACGCCGGCGAACTGTCGATCGCGCGCACGCGCATCGAAGGCGAAATGCGCGCGCTGAAGGATTCTCTGCTCGAACTGACCGAAAGCGTGATCCGTCTGCGCCGTCAGCTGCGCGACGTCGACATCCAGGCCGAAACGCAGATGCAGTCGCGCACCGCGCAAAGCGAAGAGCGCCACGCCGGCTTCGACCCGCTCGAATTCGACCGCTTCACGCGCTTCCAGGAACTGACGCGGATGATGGCGGAGACGGTCAACGACGTCGCCACCGTGCAGCATCAGGCGCTCAAGCACGTGGACGACACCGACGCCGCGCTGCTCGCGCAGGCGCGCCTCAACCGCGACCTGCAGCAGGAACTGCTCGCGGTGCGCAAGGCGCCGTTCAGCCAGCTCGCCGACCGGCTGCACCGCATCGTGCGGCAGACGGCCAAGGAGCTCGGCAAACGCGCCAACCTCGACCTGCGCGGCGCCAGCATCGAAATCGACCGCGGTGTGCTCGACAATCTGGCCGCGCCGCTCGAACACCTGCTGCGCAATGCCGTCGCCCACGGCATCGAGGCGCCCGAACTGCGCCGCCAGCGCGGCAAGAACGAGATCGGCGAAATCACGCTGACGCTGGTGCAGGACGGCAACGAACTGCTGCTGACGCTGGCCGACGACGGCGGCGGCCTCGATTTCGCGGCAATCCGCGAACGCGGCATCGCCGCCGGCCTGCTCGCTGCCGACGAACTGACCGACGATGCCGCCAGCGACGAACTGCGGCTGGTCGAACTGATCTTCACGCCGGGCTTCTCGACCGCCGCCGAGCTGTCGCAGGTGGCCGGCCGCGGCGTCGGCCTCGACGTGGTCAAGACCGAGATCGGCCACCTCGGCGGCCGTATCGAGGTCGTTTCCAGCGCGCAGCAGGGCAGTGCCTTCCGCCTCTACGTGCCGCTGACGCTGGCGCTGACGCAGGCACTGCTGGTGCGCGCCGGCAGCGCCACCTACGCGATTCCCTCGACGATGATCGCGCAGGCGCTCGACCTCAAGGCGGCGGCACTCGAACGCATCCGCGAGGCCGGCGCCGCCGAGTGGATGGGCGCGCGTTATCCCTTCCGCGTGCTTGGCGAGCTGTTCGGCGCAGCGCCGCCGAGCATACCGGTGACGCCGCGACAGACCTGGGTGCTACTGCTCAAGAGCGGCGCGCAGCGCGTTGCCGTGCAGGTTGACGGGCTGTCGCGGGCGCAGGAAATCGTCGTCAAGAACATCGGCCCGCAGCTCTCCCGCGTCGTCGGCATCGACGGCGCCACCGTGCTCGGCGACGGCCAGATCGTGCTCATCATCAACCCGGTGGCGCTCGCCGGCCGGCCGCCGCTACTGTCGCTGAAGCCCGCCGCGCCGGCCCCCGCAGCGCAAGCGCCGAGCGCGCCGACGGTCATGGTGGTCGACGATTCGCTGACCGTGCGCAAGATCACCGGCCGCCTGCTGACGCGCGAGGGCTACCGCGTGCTCACCGCCAAGGACGGCGTCGACGCGCTCGAGCAACTGCTCGACGTCGTGCCCGCCGTACTGCTGGTCGACATCGAGATGCCGCGCATGGACGGCTTCGACTTCACGCGCAATGTGCGTGCCGACGCGCGGCTGAAGGACGTGCCGGTGGTGATGATCACCTCGCGCACCGCCGACAAGCACCGCCAGTACGCGACGAGCGTCGGCGTCGACCGCTACTTCGGCAAACCCTTCCAGGAAGAAGAGCTGCTCGCCACCGTCGCCGAGTTTGTGCGCAAGGGACATCGCTGATCGCAGCGAACGCCGCCACGCCGGCCCCGCCCGTTGCCGGCGCGCCGGCAGCAGCACGCAGGAATGCGAACGGATCGCAGTAAGTTCGGTTATCCTTCGCCCATGAGCACTGCGTCCGCCGCCACTGTCACCCGTATTCCGTTGAATGGTCCGCTGTTGCGTGGTGAACGACGCCCGCGCGTGGCGCTGGTCGGCCGCGCGCTGACCGGCAAGAGCACGATCTTCGCCGCCGCCGCCAGCCCGGCGGTACGCCACGAACACCTCGCCGGACTCGGTGGCGCCTACCAGGAGTGCATCGTCGAAGTCGGGCTCGACCAGATTTCGCTCGTTGACCTGCCGTCGATCCGCTCGCTGCTGCATCTGCCGGAAAGCGACCAGGTGGTGCTGCGCTACCTGCTCTGGGGCGACCGCTGGCCGGCGATTGCCGGGCACGAAGGCGAACAGCCGGCGACAGCATTCCCCGAACCGGACGTGCTCATCCAGGTGGTCGACGCCACCAGCCTCAAGCAGGATCTCGAACTCAGCCTCGAACTGAGTCGCCTCGGCCGGCCGCTGGTGATCGCGCTCAACCGCCTCGACGAAGCGCGCAGCAAGGGGCTGTACATCAACGTGCGCGGCCTGTCCGAGCGCCTCGGCGTGCCGGTGGTGCCGACCATCGCACACATGGGCAAGGGCATTTCGACACTGTTCAAGACCGTCGTTGCCGCCGCGCGCAGCAACAGCTGCCCCTTGCCGCAGTCGGCGAGCAAGCATCTGGGCGACAGCCTGGAGACGATCAACCGAATCATCGGCAAGCCCGAGATCGACGCCGCCTTCCGCATGCCGCGGCGACTGCTGGTGTCGCTGCTCGCCGGCAACGACGGCTATTCCTGGAACGAACTCGCGACGCATTTCCCGCAGGTGATGCCGGCACTGCTTGCCGCCCGCGACGCCGCCGACGCAGCGTTGCCGCGACCGCTGGCCGAAGAACTGCACGCCGACCGCCACCACCGCGCGGCGATGCTGTTCGAGGCGGTAACCAGCGCGCGCGCGCCCGAACACGGCGCACCGTGGCGGCGCTGGCTCGATGAAGTCTTTCTGCACCCGCGCTGGGGCCTCTTCGGCAGTCTGGCGGTTTTTGCCGTGGTGCTCTTCTTCGTCTTCGAAGTCAGCGCTGTTCTCGATTCGCTCAGCTCGGCGCGCTTGAACGAATGGGTGCAGCAGTGGCAGCCCGAGACGACCAGCGGTGTCATCGGCCGCGCCGTTGCCGACGGCCTCGTCGGCCTGGTCGGCATTGTCGTTCCCTACATGCTGCCGCTGGTGCTGCTGCTGGTCGCACTCGAAGAGTCGGGAATCATGTACCGCGTCGCTTTCGTTCTCGACCGCGGTTTCCACCGTATCGGCCTGCACGGCGGCGTTGCCGTGCCTTTCCTGATGGGGCTCGGCTGCAACGTGCCAGCGATTTCGGCGGCGGCAGCCACCTCGTCGGGGCGCGAGCGCGTGGTGGCGGCAATCCTCATCACCTTCGTTCCCTGTTCGGCGCGTTCGGCGATCATCCTCGCGCTCGGCGGCAAGTATCTCGGCGTGCTCGGCGTCTTTGTGCTGTTCCTGCTGCCGCTGCTGGTGATTGCCATCCTCGGCCGGGCGCTGGCGCACCGCTTTGCCGACGACACCCCCGGCCTGGTGCAGGAAATCCCCGCCTACCGGCTGCCGGCGTGGAACGCGCTGTGGCGCAAGACCTGGGAGCGCACCAGCGACATCGTCACCGTCGTCACGCCACTGCTCGTCGTCGGCAGCGTCGTCCTCGCGCTGCTCAGCCACTTCGGCGCCGACGCCGTGATCAATAGCGCGCTGACCCCGGTGACGCTGTGGTGGCTCGGACTGCCGGTCGTTCTCGGCGTGCCGATCCTGTTCGGCATCCTGCGCAAGGAACTGTCGCTGCTGATGATCTATCAGGCGCTCGGCACGCAGGAAATCGTGCCGCTGCTCGATTGGGTGCAGATATTCACCTTCCTCGTCTTCCTCACCTTCTACATCCCCTGCCTCTCCACCTTTGCCGTGATGCTGCGCACCCTCGGCCGGCGTGACGCGCTGTTCTCGGTGCTGCTCTCGGTGGTCGGCGCGCTGGCCCTCGCCGGGCTGGCAAGGGTGCTTGGGGAAGCACTGCGGCTTGTCGTCTGAGCGCGGATTCGCGCAAGCGCGCGTCGCGCAGATACGATACCAGCAGCTTCTCGACGGCGATGAAAAGCGCTGCGCCGGCGGTCCCGCGTTTCGGGCAACGTGTTAATCCTGACGACGGCGTGATGTCACAGGAGAAGGTGGGCAGATGTCAGCCAGATGCGATGGGCGCGCATGCCGTCGTCGCATTGCGCTCGCGCACGATCTTCTCGAAGTCCTCTGCCGAACAGGGGCGGGCAAACAGGAAGCCCTGATACTTGTCGCAGCAACGTGCCTCGAGAAAGGCGACTTGCTCGAGGGTTTCGACACCTTCGGCAACCGTGCGCAGGCCGAGCTTCCTGGCCAGCGTGATGATGGTATCGACGATCGCATCGTCATTGGCATCGATGTTGATGTCACGCACAAAAGTGCGGTCGATCTTCAGGGTGCTGACAGGGAAGAGCTTGAGCTGGCTGAGCGACGAATAGCCGGTACCAAAATCATCAATCATCAGTTGCACGCCGATAGCGGTGAGCTTGCGCATGGTCTCCAGTGCCTGATCGAGCTGCGCCATGATCGAGCTTTCGGTGATTTCCAGTTGCAGCAGCGAGGCCGGGCATTGGCTGGCACGCAGCGCCTGGACGACGGACTCGTCGAGCGATGGCGCGCTGAATTGCAATGCCGACAGGTTGACGGCAACCGGTATCTCACCCAGGCCGCTGCTTTGCCAGGCGCGCGCCTGTGCGCAGGCTTCACGCAGCACCCAGTCGCCAATCGGCACGATCAGCCCGGTTTCTTCCGCGACGGAAATGAAATGAATGGGAGCGATCAGCCCGCGTTGCGGATCCTGCCAGCGGATCAGCGCTTCGGCGGAGCTGACGTGCCCGGTCTTGGCGTCGATGATCGGCTGGTAATGGAGGCGTAACTCGCCGTGCTCAAGCGCACGGCGTAAACCAGCCTCGATCTGCAGACGGTCAAGGATGGTCTGCATCATCTCCGGCGAGAAGAAGGTCATCGCATTACCGCCCTGCTCTTTGGCGCGATACATCGCCGTGTCCGCATATTGCAGGAGTGCGTCGGCGGTGTCGCCATCGCGCGGAAAGACCGCAACACCGAGACTGGTGGTGATGGAAAGCACCTGCGACCCGACTTTCAGCGGCGCAGCCAGCGCGCGCAGGATCTTCTGCGCCACCGGTACGATATCTTCCAGTTTGGCCATGTCAGCCAGCACCACCACGAATTCGTCGCCGCCAAGGCGAGCCACCGTGTCGTCCTCGCGTATGCACTGGCTCAGACGCTTTGCCACTTCCTGCAGCAACAGATCTCCGTGATTGTGGCCAAGGCTGTCATTGACGGTTTTGAAGCGATCAAGGTCAAGCATGAGCACGCCGGCAACGCGTTGGGCATGGCCCGCATAGGCCAGCGCCTGATCGAGCCGGAGACTCAGCATGTGGCGGTTGGCAAGACCGGTGAGCGCATCTATCCGCGCCTGGCGCTCCAGCGATTCAGTGTTTCGTGCAATCTCGTGACGCTGCTGCGTCAGGGACTCGGCCATCCGGTCGATGGCCTGCATCACCTGCCCCAACTCACCGCGCGGGTACGGCTCGCCGATGGACTGGCTGTAGTCGCCATTGTCCATGCGCGAAATGGCTTGCATGATGCGATTGGTTTGCCGCCTGACCGCAAATTCGCCGAGGGCAGCAGCACCGACAAAGATGAGGACTGACAAGGTGACAATGCCGGCCAGGGTACGCTTGAACTGACCATCGACCTGGGCGTTGAGATCGGCTTCCGGGACGCTCAGCGCCAAGCTCATGCCGATATTGGGAGAGCCCAGCAGCGGGGCTTTGGCCCAGATGCGGGTCTGCTCGTCAGACCCGAGCGTCAGTGTTTGCTGGGCTGAATGCAGCATGAACTGGCGCAGTTCCGGCTCAACTTCAAGCCGCTGCGAACCAATCCCGGGGGTGTCCATGATGATGGAACCGTCGCGGTTCCAGACCTGGAAGTGCATCCTTGGATAAGGCAGCGCCTGCGCCACCGTGCGGCCATAGCTGTCCATGTCCAGCGAGGCAAGCAGCACGTAGTTGACGCCGCCTTCAGCATTCAGCACCGGGTAGGCGATCTGCAGCACGCTCTTGCCTGAGAGCCGCCCGATGGCAGGCTCGACGATGAGGCTCCGTGACGCGAGTGCGCGCTGAAAGTACTGGCGATCATTTACATTCAGGCTGCGGCCGCTGCGCAAGGAGTCGCAATGCATGTTGCCATCCGGCCTGAGCGTCAGGATGCCGGTGTACTGCGGGTGCTCTTTCAGTACGTCAGCCAGAAATGCCGAACAGGCGAGCTTGTCATTGCCGCCGAGGACAGGCACACGAGCCAGGCCGAACAGCAACTGAGCGGTGCCGGCAATCTTGTCGTCAAGCTCGACGGCGATGGTTTCCGCCCGCACCAGCAGCTGCGTCCGGGCCTGAACCACCGTTGCCGTGCGGTTCTCCAGCAGCAGCAGGAACATGGCCAGCACCGGCAGCATCGAGGCCACCAGTACCAGCAGGAGAATGCGGGCGCGCAGGCTCAAATCGTCATCCCGGCTGAAAGTCGAGCTTCATGGCTGATCCTGATGATCAGGCACGCCGGTGCAGCAGCAGCGATGGTGCCCCCGTGATTTCATCGCTCAGTCGGCGCTGAAAGGTTAGCAGAAATATTGATAAGCCACTGTTTCTTTGAAAAATAGCCAGCACCACCCGGTATTTTTCCTGCAGGCTCGTCTGGAGTTGAAGCCAGCGACCGCGTGCCCGGCTAGGGCCTGTTTTCTCGCGCCACCAAAACCGGCCCGGGATGCGCTCGCCAGTGCACGGAAAGGACAGGAGCGCCTCGCCGGACAGTCGCTGCTGACCTTCGTTGCGCTCGATAGCGTGTGCATGTGCCACTGAGGAGTCATGGAGATTCCTCGCCGCTGATCGCGCACGACAACCCTGGCACCGCAGTTACGCGCAAGCCGGGCCTGCGCCGCCCGCGTGGTATATATCTCCCTGCCCGTCTCTGCCAATCCGAGGTGCCACGTGATAAAACGCGAATCGAGCTGCCCGCTGTGCGGGGCAACCATGACCCCGAACAACATCATCGACGCTTGCAACGAGCTGGTGGATGCCGATCTCGGCGTGCTCGGCGCACGCTGTCCGCACTGTCAGGGATATTTTGAAATCCAGCCGGAAAACGGCCAGCTCAAGCTCGGCTATTGCGCCGGCAAAGCCACCGCGAGCTTCGAGGTGGCGCACTCGCTCACTTTCGCGGGCCTTGAAGTCGTCCGCCAGGAAAGCCCGCCGGCCCTGCTGCTCAGCGCCGGCGAGTTGCGCTGGCAGTTCGAGGAACAGGCTTAGCGCTCGCGCGTCCGGCCCGGTTACAGCCAGCCCTGCCGCCAGCGCGTCTCGTCGCACAACTCGCGCCACGGCATGATCCGGCTGCGCCGCGAATGAACAGCTTCCAGCTCAATTTCTTCAAGCGGCGCTGCCGGGTCTGCCGGCTCGACCAGGCGCGTGACGATGAAGTGCTTTTCCTTGTACTGCGGCGCCACTGCCGTCCATTTGCTGAGCAGCAGTTTGCGCGGGTTCAGCCGAACCGGGCTCAAGCGTTCTGCGCCAGATAGTGCGCCTTGACGGCCTTGATGCGCTGCTCGAATTCCTGGCGCAGCTCGCGGCGGATCTTGGCCGAATCGAAACGCCGCTGCTCTTCGGCGTTGGCCGGATGAAAGGGCGGCACGGCGCAGGGCTTGCCGTCGTCGTCGACGGCGACCATGGTGAAAAAGCAGCTGTTGGCGTGGCGCAGCTCCTGCGTGCGGATGTTCTCGGCGATGACCTTGATGCCGACTTCCATCGAGGTCTTGCCGGCGTAATTGACCGAGGCGAGGAAAGTCACCATCTCGCCGACGTGGATCGGCCGGCGGAACATCACCTGATCGACCGACAGCGTCACCACGTACTTGCCGGCGTAGCGGCTGGCGCAGGCGTAGGCCATCTGGTCGAGCAGCTTCAAGATGATGCCGCCGTGCACGTTGCCGGAAAAGTTGGCCATGTCCGGCGTCATCAACAGCGTCATCGTCATCTGCCGCGTGGGCGTGGCGTTCGCAAGGCCGGGGGTCGTCATGTTCGCAAGGGAGTCCGGAAAAATTGAGGAAAGGGGGCTGGGCCGAAAAGCACGCGCATTCTATCGCTTGTCATCGGCATCCTTGACGACGCCGTAGCGCGCCAGCGTGCGCGTGCGCGCCGCGGCGTGGTCGACCAGCGGCGGCGGGTAGTCGCGACCGATGAGCACGCCGCAGGCCGATTGCTCGGCCACGCTCATGCACCACGGCGCGTGGATGTGGCGATCGGGAACGTTCTGCAGCTCGGGGACGTAGCGGCGAATGAAGCGGCCCTGCGGGTCGAAGCGTTCCGACTGCGTCACCGGGTTGAAGATGCGGAACCACGGCTGCGCGTCGCAGCCGGTCGACGCCGACCACTGCCAGCCGCCGTTGTTGGCGGCGAGGTCGAAGTCGTTGAGCTGCGCGGCGAAGAATTCCTCGCCGCGCCGCCAGTCGATGCCGAGGTCCTTGCACAGGAAAGACGCGGCGACCATGCGCAGGCGGTTGTGCATGTAGCCGCTGTACGCCAGCTGGCGCATCGCCGCGTCGACCAGCGGATAGCCGGTGCGCCCGGCGCACCACGCGGAAAAATCGGCGTCGGCACGCGCGCTGCTCTCCCATTCGACGCGCTCGAACTCGCGCTTGAAAGCATGGCCGACGACGTGCGGAAACTGGTCGAGGATCATGAAATAGAAATCGCGCCAGACGAGTTCGCTGAGCCACACCTGCGCACCGGCCGCGGCATCGCCGCCCTGCCGCACCTGCGCCTGCGCCAGCGCCACCAGTTGCCGGATCGAGACCGTGCCGAAACGCAGATGCACCGACAGGTAGGAAACACCGCGCAAGGCCGGGTAGTCGCGCTGCTCGTGGTAGCGGCCAAGACGGCCGCGGAAGTCGTCGAGCAGCGCGCGCGCGCCGCTCATTCCGGGAACGATGGCGAGCCGGTCGAGCCCGGTCGGCACGAAGCCGAGCGCCGCCAGCGTCGGCAGCCCGGCCAGCGCCGCCGGTGGCGCCTGCAGAGCGCCCTTGCCGGCGCCACCGGCGGCAGCATCGGCCGGCGCCAGATCGTCGCCGCCGAGCCGCTTCAGCCAGGCGTTACGGTAGGGCGTGAACACCGTGTACGGGCGACCGGCCTGCGTCAGTACCTCGGCGCCGTCGAAGATCACCTGATCCTTGAAACTCTCGAAACCGATCCCGTAGGCGGCGAGCGCTGCCGCCACCTGCGCATCGCGCGCCTTCGCCGACGGCTCGTAATCGCGGTTGGCGAACACCGCGTCGACACCGAGCTGGCGCCCCAGCCGTGGAATCTCGTCACCGGCGCGGCCGTGAGCGACGATCAGGCCGCCGCCGCGCGCCAGCAGCGCAGCGTCGAGCTCGCCGACGCTGCGGTGGATGAAATCAACGCGGCGATCGGCCGGGGACGGCAGCGCGTCGAGGATGTCGCGATCGAAAATGAAGACGCAATGCACGCGGCGGCCGCGGCGCAGCGCTTCGGCGAGAGCGGCGTTGTCGTCGTCGCGCAGGTCGCGACGAAACCAGACGAGGATGGAATCGAGCATTTTCATGAGTCGGCAGTGACGAAAGCTGTGCCCGCTGGGCGGCTTGACGGCCATTATCGGCGAAGGATGCGTGAACGCAGCGGCAAAGCGTCGCTATCGTCGCGCAGGCGGCAGCGAACGGCGCACAAAACCTGACTAAAAGAACGGGTTGTTGCATTGCGGCGAAGTTTCTATAATGCACGCCTCACGAACGTGCGCGACTTACCGAAGTCGCTCGCGTCTCAACCTCGGGAAGCAGTAAGCCGCCTCCCGCCATGCAGGCCGGACAAGACCTCCGGCCGCGCCGTGACCGGCCTCGCGGCCCGTGCCCTCAAGGCAGCGGACGCTGAGCCCGGGCCCAGATCGCGAATTGACTGTCTCTTGCTGCGCCGCAACAGTGGCGCGGCTGTCCTGTCTTTCGCGACCGTGTCACTCGTGCAACGAGCAACATGAGCCCCAGGCCGACAGCGGCAGGGGCGGAGCGCGCAATGGAATCTTTATCGACATTGGCAATCGCTGGCGTGTTCATGGCCGGGCTGGGCGTTTTCCTGGCGGCCATGCTGGCGGCCGCCAATCGTAAACTCTACGTCTGGGAAGACCCGCGCATCGGCGAGGTCGAAGAACTGCTGCCGAAATCGAATTGCGGCGCCTGCGGTCAGGCCGGCTGCCGCGATTTCGCCGAGAAGGTCGTCAACGGCGACGTCGTTCCGGCGCAGTGCACGGTCAGCTCGCCCGAGCAGCGCGCCGAAATCGCCAGCACGCTCGGCGTCGACGCCGGCAGCATCGCCAGGAAGATCGCCCGCCTGGCCTGTGGCGGCGGCCGTCACGTTGCCTTTCTGCGTGCGCGCTACGCCGGTCTGGAAACCTGCCGCGCGGCAACGGTCGTCGGCGGCGGCGGCAAGGAATGCGCGTGGGGCTGTCTCGGCCTCGGCGATTGCGTCAGCGTCTGCAAGTTCGGCGCGCTCTCGCTCGACAGTCACGGCCTGCCCGTCGTCGATCCCGAAAAATGCACCGCCTGCAATGACTGTGTCGAAGTCTGCCCGAAGGGCCTGTTCTCGCTCGAACTGATCAGCAGCAAGCTGTGGGTCGCGTGCAAGAACCAGGCCGACGGCGATACTGCCGAAGCCGCCTGCGAAGTGGCGTGCACGGCCTGCGGCAAGTGCGTCGCCGACGCCGCGCCCGAGCTGATCCGCGTGGACCGCAATCTGGCGGTGATCGAGCCGGCGCTGATCGACAAGGCCGAGCGCAGCGTGATCGACCGCTGCTCGACCGGCGCCATCGTCTGGTTCGAAACGCCTGATCGGCCAGTCAAGGGCAAGTCGGCGCACAAGGTCCTGCGCAACGAGCCGCTGCCGCTGCTCGAATCCTGAGACAGGACGCCCGATGCTGACACCCGCCATCCCCGCCACGGCCCACCAGCGCCATGGCGCCCCTCTGCAGAACATCCGCGGCAGCGCACGCACGCCTGCGCTGCCGCCCACGACGCCCGCTGAACGGCGCGTCGACCAACGAATTCATTGATCCGGAGCATCTGCCATGCTGAAGAAACTGTTTCATTTCTCGCTGCTTGAAAGCGGTACTGCCAGCGCTAAGGAAGGCCAGACCGTGAAGTACCCCGGCGTGCGCGACGCCGTGGACGGCAACACCGCCGTCATCCACGTCGAACGCGAAGCGTCCGACGCCGCCGGCGCCTACCCGATCACGCCGTCGACGCAGATGGGCGAGTACTGGGCCGAGGAAGTCGCCGCCGGCCACCTCAACATCTCCGACCGGCCGCTGATCTTCATCGAGCCTGAATCCGAACACGCCGCCGCCGGCGTCACCGCCGGCATGGCAATGACCGGCCTGCGCGCCGTCAACTTCTCGTCGGCACAGGGCGTCGCATTCATGCACGAGTCGCTTTACGGCGCCGTCGGCAAGCGTCTGCCCTACGTGCTCAACATGGGCTGCCGCGCCATCACCAAGGCCAGTCTGAACGTGCACTGCAGCCACGACGACTACCACTGCGTCGACGACACCGGCTTCATCCAGGTGATGGCCAAGAATGCGCAGGAAGCCGCCGACCTCAACCTGATCGCACGCAAGACCGCCGAGCTGTCGCTGACGCCGGCGATCATCGGCCAGGACGGCTTCCTGACGACGCACCTGATCGAATCGGCACGCCTGCCCGAGCGCGAACTCGTCGCCGAATTCCTCGGCCGCCCGGACGATCTGATCGACTCGCCGACGCCGGCGCAGCAGATGATCTACGGTCCGAAGCGCCGCCGCGTACCGGCGATCTGGGACGTTGACACGCCGATGGTTTCGGGTGTCGTGCAGAACCAGGACGCCTACATGCAGGCCGTCGCCGCGCAGCGCCCCTACTTCTTCGCGCACATCTCCGACCTCTCCGAAAAGTGCATGGCCGAGTTCGCCGAACTCACCGGTCGTCGCTACAACCGCGTGTCGACCTACGCCGCCGCTGACGCCGACTACCTGATCGTCGGCATGGGCTCGATGATCGTCCAGGCCGAAGCCGTCGCCGACTACCTGCGCGCGACGCGCGGTCTCAAGGTCGGCGTGGTCAACATCACCATGTTCCGCCCCTTCCCCGGCGACCTGCTCGGCCACGTGCTGCGCGGCAAGAAGGGCGTCGCCGTGCTCGAGCGTACCGACCAGCCGCTCTCCGAAGACCTGCCGCTGATGCGCGAAGTGCGCGCCACCGTGATCAAGTGCGTCGAAAACGGCATGAGCCCGAACAACCCGGTCTATGCCGATTACGCCTGCTACAGCCAGGGCGAAATGCCGCGTCTGTACTCGGGCTGCTACGGCCTCGGCTCGCGCGACATGCAGCCGGAAGCGATCGTCGGCGCCATCGAGAACATGCTGCCGGACGGCGCGCAGCGCAAGTTCTACTACCTCTCGGTCGACTTCCAGCGCGAAGCGCTCAACCCGAAGGACGAAATCCACCAGCAGGAAATCATCGCCGCTTACCCGCGCATCAAGGAACTGTCGGTGCGTGGTTCGGAAAACCCGAACCTGCTGCCGAAGGGCGCGATCACCGTGCGCATGCACTCGATCGGCGGCTGGGGCGCCATCACCACCGGCAAGAACCTCGCCGTGACGCTGTTCGAACTGCTCGGCTATGACATCAAGGCGAACCCGAAGTACGGCTCCGAAAAGAAGGGCCAGCCGACCACCTACTACCTGTCGGCTGCGCCGGAACCGATCCGCGTGAACAGCGAATACCTGTTCGTTGACGTCGTCCTCTCGCCCGACCCGGCGGTGTTCGGCCACAGCAACCCGCTCTCCGGCCTGAAGAAGGGCGGCGTCTTCATCATCCAGTCGAGCCTCGGCGCCGAAACCTGGGCGCACTTCCCGCTGTGGGCGCAGAAGCAGATCGTCGACCAGGAAATCCGCGTCTTCTATCTCGATGCCTTCCAGATCGCCCGCGACGAAGCCGGCAGCCCCGAACTGCAACTGCGCATGCAGGGCAACGCCTTCCAGGGCGCCTTCTTCGCCGCCAGCCCGGTGATGCAGAATGCCAACCTGAGCGAACCGGCGCTGTTCAAGGCCATCGAGGACCAGCTGCAGGCCAAGTTCGGCGGCAAGGGCAAGAGCGTCGTCACCAACAACCTGCGCGTCGTCGAACGCGGCTTCCGCGAACTGAGCGAAATCACCGACAAGGTCGTCGGCGTCACGCGCAAGGGCGGCGCACCGAAGAGCAGCGGCCTGCCGACGCTGGTGCAACTGCAGCCGCAGGCCGACGGCAAGCTGTTCGACATCCAGCGCTTCTGGGAACAGACCGGCCACTTCTACGCCACCGGTCACGGTTCGGACAACCTCGTCGATCCGTTCATCGGCATGTCGATGATGCCGGCAGCGACGGGCATCTTCCGCGACATGACCGGCATCCGCTTCGAGCAGCCGGAATGGATCGCCGAGAACTGCACCGCCTGCGGCAAGTGCTACACGCAGTGCCCGGACAGCGCCATCCCCGGCCTCGTATCCACGGTCGGCGACGTTTTCGCGACGGCGATCAACCGCATCGAAAAGGGCGGTCAGCCGACGCGCTTCCTGCGCCGTGCGTCGCGCACGCTGGAAAAGAAGCTGCGCGAACAGATCAGCGCTGACGGCGCCAACGTCGCCGCGGCGCTGGCCAGCGCCATCGCCTCGACGCTGGCCGAAACGCCCGAAGCCGAACGCGAGAAGACCGCAGAGGAGCTCGGCTGGCTGAACGCGCAGATCGGCGACTTCCGCGTCGCCGCGACCAAGCCTTACTGGTCGCAACTGGAAAAGAAGGCCAAGGGCAGCGGCGGCCTCTTCTCGATCACCGTCAATCCCTACACCTGCAAGGCCTGTGGCCTGTGCGTCGCGGTCTGCGAGGACGACGCGCTGAAGATGACGCCGCAAACCGACGAGACGGTCGCCAAGATGAAGCGCGACTGGAACCTGTGGATGGATCTGCCGACGACGCCGGCGCAGTTCTCGCGCATCGACAGCCTCGACGAGAAGATCGGCGCGCTCGACACGCTGCTGCTTGACAAGCACAACTACAACTCGATGAGCTGCGGCGACGGCGCCTGCCTCGGCTGCGGCGAAAAGACGGCGATCCACCTGTTCACCTCGACGGTGACGGCGCTGATGCAGCCGCGCGTGAAGGCCTTCGTGGCGCGCATCGACGACCTCATCGCCCGCCTCGAGAAGCACCTGCGCATGCGCCTGACCGAGTCGATCGACATCGGCGACACGGCGGCAATGGTGGCGGCGGTCGACGCCGCACGCGACCGCGACCTGACGCTGGCCGAACTGTCGGCCAAGGTGATGGCCGACAAGCCCTCGCGTCCGCTCGACCCGCAGTGGGTGCGCGCCACCGCGCAGCTGCTCGAAAAGCTGAAGGACCTGAAGTGGCGCTACGTCGAAGGCCCGAGCAAGAATGGCCGCGCCGAGATGGGCATGGTCAATTCGACCGGCTGCACCTCGGTGTGGGCGGCAACCTACCCCTACCACCCCTACCCCTTCCCGTGGACCTCGCATCTCTTCCAGGACTCGCCTTCGGTGGCGATGGGCCTGTTCGAAGGGCACATGGCGAAGATGGCCGAAGGCTTCAAGGCGGTGCGCATGGCCGAACTCGAACTGGCCGGCGAATACTCGCAGGAGAAGCACGAAGACTTCTTCCGCCGCTTTGCCTGGGAACAGTTCAGCGAAGAGGAATGGCACCTCTGCCCGCCGGTGGTCAGCGTCGGTGGTGACGGCGCGATGTACGACATCGGCTTCCAGAACCTGTCGCGCGCACTGATGTCGGGCATGCCGATCAAGGTGCTGGTGGTCGATACGCAGGTGTACTCCAACACCGGCGGCCAGGCCTGCACCTCGGGCTTCATCAGCCAGGTATCGGACATGGCCCCGTACGGCGCCGCCGGCAAGGGCAAGCGCGAAGCGCGCAAGGAAATCTCGCTGATCGGCATGGCACACCGCACCGCCTACGTGATGCAGAGCACCGTCGCCAACGTCACGCACCTGCTCGAAGGCTTCATCGACGGTCTGAACAGCCGCCGTCCGGCGCTGTTCAACATCTACGCCGTCTGCCCGCCGGAACACGGCGTCGGCGACGACCGCACGACGGCGCAGAGCAAGCTCGCCGTCGAAGGCCGCGCCTATCCGCTGTTCAAGTTCGACCCGGATGCCGGCACCACCTTCAGCGAGTGCGTCAGCCTCGAAGGCAACCCGTCGCTCGATACCGACTGGCCGACCTACACGCTGCGCTACCGCGATCCGAAGGGCAACGAGCAGTCGCTGACGCTGCCGATGACCTTTGCCGACTTCGCCGCGACCGAAGCGCGCTTTGCCAAGCAGTTCAAGCGCGCGCCGGCCGAGACGTGGAACGCCGACATGATCCCGCTCGCCGACTTCCTGCAGATGGACGCCGACGAGCGCGACGGCAAGTTCCCGTACATCTGGGCGGTCGACCGCAAGAACCAGCTGTCGCGTCTGCTCGTTTCGCAGGAACTGGTGCTGGCCAGCGAGGAACGCCTGCAGTTCTGGCATCAGCTGAAGGATGTGGCGGCAGTGCGGCCGCAACCGGAGAACCCCGAAGTCGTTGCCGAACGCATTCGTGCCGAACTGATCCAGCGCGTCACCGCCAGCCTTGGCGGCGCCGTGACAGCGGCGCCCGCCGCTGCCGTCGCGGTCGCTGCTGCCGCCGACGCTGCCGCACCGGCCCCGGCTGCCGCAGCGCCGGCGACAGCGGGCGGGCACGACGCGGTGTGGGTCGAAAGTCCCGAGTGCACGGCCTGCGACGAGTGCATGAACATCGCACCGAAGGTCTTCGACTACAACGATGAAAAGCAGGCAATCGTCATCGACGCCAAGGGCGCCAAGTTCGGGGACATCGTCAAGGCTGCCGAGAAGTGCACCGCCAGCTGCATCCATCCGGGAACGCCGTGGAACATGGCCGAGCCGGGTGTCCAGAAGCTGATCGCACGCGCCGCGAAGTTCAACTGATCGGAAGCGCTGCGCGACGCGCCAGGTGAAAGGGAGGGTGCCAGCGGCACCGCTCCCTTTTGCCTGCGCGGTGCGCGGCAACAGAGCGAGCCATGAAAATCTCTTCGTTTTTTCGCGGTGAGGCGTTCCAGCGCGGCATTCACCCGCCGTCGCAGAAGCTGACGGCGAACACGCCGATCCGCCGCCTGCCGTTTGCGCCGCGTCTGGTCGTGCCCTTGTCGCAGCACATCGGCAAGCCGCCGCGCGCCATCGTCCGCGTCGGTCAGGAAGTCGTTCGCGGTCAGCCGATCGCGCGCACCGACGACTGGCTGTCGATCCCGCACCACGCGCCAGCTTCCGGTATCGTCGAAGCGATCGAGCTGCGCCCGAGCGCCCGCGGCCCGTGGGCGACGGCGATCGTCATCCGCGTGCACCCGGGCTCAAGCCAGGAAGACCTGTGGGGCGAAGCGCGCGACCTGTCCGCGGCAAGCGGTCAGGACATCCTGCAGGCGATCTGGGATACCGGCATGGTCGGTCTGGGCGGCGCCGCCTTCCCGACGCACGCCAAGCTGTCGGTACCGAAACAGGCGAAGGCGCACACGCTGGTGGTCAATGGCTGCGAGTGCGAGCCCTACCTCACCTGCGACCACCGCGTCATGGTCGAGGAAGCCGACCATCTGATCACCGGCATCCATTTCGCGCTGCGTGCCACCGGCGCGCTGCGCGCGATCATCGGTGTCGAAGACAACAAGCCCGAGGCGATCGACATGATCGACGCGGCGATCGCGCGCAACAAGGCGAGCGGCCGCCACCCGGAGCACGAGATCTTCGTCGAGGCGGTGCCGACCAAATATCCGCAGGGTTCGGAAAAGATGCTGCTGATGGCGCTGTTCGGCGTCGAGGTGCCGGCTGGCGCCTTGCCGATCTCGCTCGGCATGGTGGTCAATAACGTCGGCACGCTGGCGGCGCTCGGCCGCCTGCTGCCGCTCGGGCAGGGACTTACCGAGCGCGTCGTCACCGTCACCGGCCCCGGCGTCGCGCGTCCCGGCGATTACCGCGTGCCGCTCGGCACGCCGCTCAAGTTCATCCTCGACTATGCCGGCGCGCCGGCCGAATCGCGCCAGGTGATCCTCGGCGGGCCGATGATGGGGCAATCGATCCCGACGCTGGACATCCCGATCACCAAGGGCGTTTCCGGCGTGCTCGTCTTCCGCGGCGACGACATCTCGTTCCGCGAGCGCCACCGCATCTATCCGTGCATCAAGTGCGGCGAGTGCGTCGAATCGTGCCCGATGGGACTCAACCCCTCGCAGCTCGGCATGCTCGCGGGCAAGCGCGACTACGAGCTGATGGGCGAGCAATACCACCTCGGCGACTGCTTCGAATGCGGCTGCTGCACCTACGTCTGCCCGTCGAACATTCCGCTCGTTCAACAATTCCGCATCGCCAAGCAGATGCTGCGCGAAAGGGCTGCCAAATGAGCGCACGCATCGAACTGCGCACGGCGCCGCACGTCAAGGGCCGGCGCACGGTCGAAAAGATCATGCAGCAGGTGGTCTTCTCGCTGCTGCCGATCTGTCTTTTCTTCATCTACCAGTACGGCATTTCGGCGGCGGCGCTGATCATCGTCGTCACCGCCTCCTGCCTCGCCACCGAGCGCCTGTTCGTTCGTCAGGGCGGTCAGGCCGGCGACGTTTCCGACTGGTCGGCGACGATCACCGGCATCCTGCTGGCGCTGTCGCTGCCGCCGGGCTTCCCGCTGTGGATGGGCGCCGTTGCCGGCATCGTCGCCATCGCCATCGGCAAGTCGCTGTTCGGCGGCATCGGGCGCAATGTCTTCAACCCGGCACTGGTCGGTCGCGCCTTCGTGCAGGCGGCGTTCCCGACGGCGATCGCCAGCTACACGCCGTCCTTCCTGCCCGGCCGCTTCAGCGAGTTCATCCCCTCGTCGCTGGCGCTGCCGTTCATGCAGCCGGCGTCGACCGAGGCCTGGGTCAAGGCGATGCCGATCGACGCGCTGACCAGCGCGACACCGCTCGCCAAGTGGAAGTTCGACGGCATCGTCGCCGGCGCCGACGAGCTGCTCACCTCGCTCGCCGGGCACATGGCGGTCGGCCCGTCGCCGCTGCTGATCCTGATCTGCGGCGCCTATCTCGCGTCGCGCCGCTACCTCGACTGGCGCATTCCGGTGTCGATCCTCGGCGCCGCCGGCATCACCGCGCTGGCGCTCTACGGTTTCGACCCGGTGCGTTACCCGAACCCCTTCTTCATGCTGCTTTCCGGTGGTCTGGTGCTCGGTGCGGTGTACATGGCGACCGACATGGCGACCTCGCCGGTGACGCCGAAGGGCATGTGGGTGTACGGCGCGCTGATCGGCGTACTGACCGTGGTCATCCGCTACTACAGCGGCCTGCCCGAGGGCGTGATGTACGCGATCCTGATCGCCAACGCCGCCTCGCCGCTGATCGAGAAGATCACGCAACCGACGCCGTTCGGCCGCGGCCGTGGCGGTCGCGTGCGCCGCGCCACCTATCCGCTGCACCCCTCGTACATTTCGCGTGAAGAAGACGGCGCCAGCGCGCCGAAGAAGCTCTTCAAACCGAAGGTGAAGTCATGAACGCGCCCCAGCCTCCCGAGTCGTCGAGCGCTCCTGTCCCGCCGAGCGCGCCCACCACGCCGACGGCGGCGATGATCCGCACGCTCGGCCTGGTCGCGACCATCTGCGGCCTGATCATCGTCGGCGCCTACCAGGGCTCGTTCTCGGCGGTGCAGGAAAACAAGCGCATCGCGCTCGAACGCGCGGTGTTCAAGGTGATTCCGAGCGCCAGGTCGATCGGCGAGTATTTCGCCACCGCCAACGGCGTCACGCCGGCGAGCGGCGATACGCCCCCCGGCGCCATCCGCTTCTACGCCGGTTACGACGCCGACGGCAAGCTCGCCGGCGTTGCCGCCGAAGGCGCCGCCAAGGGCTACGCCGACGTCGTGCGCATCCTCTTCGCGTGGATTCCCGAGTGCCAGTGCGTCACCGGTTTCGGCCTGGTGTCTTCGCGCGAAACGCCCGGCATCGGCGACAAGATCCTCGTCGACCGCGACTTTCTGGCCAACTTCAAGGAGCTCGACGTTCGCCTCAACGCTGACATGAACGCGCTCGCCAACGAGGTAAAGACGGTCAAGCACGGCACCAAGACGCAGCCGTGGCAGATCGACGCGATTTCCGGCGCGACGATCACCTCGCGCGCGGTCGGCCGCGGCATCAACGAAGCCGCGCAGGCGCTGCTGCCGCGCGTCGCCCCGCACCTCGATTCGATCAGGACCAAGCCATGAACCTCGGCCAAGCGAAAACCTTCGATGAATTCATGGAGGGCATCTGGCGCCAGAACCCGGTGTTCGTGATGGCGCTGGGCATGTGCCCGACGCTCGCCGTCACCGTCTCGGCGATCAACGCGCTGTCGATGGGCGTCGCCACCACCTTCGTGCTGATCTGCTCGTGCCTGCTGGTGTCGCTGCTGCGCCGGGTGATCCCGAAGGAGGTGCGCATCGCCACCTACATCGTCATCATCGCCACCTTCGTCACCGTCACCGACTACGCCATCCAGGCGATCAGCCTGACGCTGTACGACGCGCTCGGTGCCTTCATCCAGCTGATCGTCGTCAACTGCGTCATCCTTGGCCGTGCCGAGGCGCATGCCTCGAAGGTCTCGCCGCTGACGGCGGTGATCAACGCCGCGGGCATGGGCGCCGGCTTCACCATCGGTCTGCTGGCGCTCGGAACGGTGCGCGAGATCTTCGGCAACGGCACGCTGTTCGGCATTTCGCTCTTTGGCGCCAACTTCCAGCCGTGGGTGATCATGGTGCTGCCACCCGGCGGCTTCTTCGTTCTTGGCGGCTGGCTGCTGCTCTTTGCCTGGTGGGCAAAGCGCCGCGACAAGGCCGCGCTGCCGGCCGACAAGGCTGCGGAGGGTCACCAACATGCATGAGTCAGCCGCCCAGATATTCATCAGCGCGCTCTTGGCGAACAACTTCGTTCTCGCCATGTTCCTCGGCCTGTGCCCCTTCCTCGGCGTCTCCGCGCGCCTCGATACGGCCTTCCCGATGGGCGTGGCGACCACTTTCGTCATGCTCGTCGCCTCGCTCTGCGCCTTCGGCCTGAACCTGCTGCTTTCGTCGCTGCATCTAGAGTTCCTGCGCCTGATCTCGTACATCGTGATCATCGCCTCGGCGGTACAACTGGTCGAAATGGTGCTGAAGAAGCGCAGCCCGACGCTGTTCCGCGCGCTTGGCATCTTCCTGCCGCTGATCACGACCAACTGCGCGGTACTCGGCGTCGCGCTGTTCCAGACCGCACGCGAATACGACTTCCTGCAGTCGCTGGCCTTCAGCCTCGGCGGTGGCGCCGGCTTCACGCTGGCGCTGGTGCTCATGGCCAGCGTGCGCGAACGCCTGCAGCTCTCGGACGTGCCGGGCATTGCGCAGGGAACGGCGATGACGTTGGTGCTCGCCGGCATCCTCTCGCTCGGCTTCATGGGCTTCGCCGGCATCGGCAGCTGATCGTGCTGACGACACTTGCTGCCATTGCCGCGATCTTCGCGCTGCTCGCCGGTGGCATCGCCGTCGACCGCGTCTACCGCCGCTTTGCCGCGCGCAACCCCGAGCTCGGGCCGTATCGCAGCAGTGACGGTTGCAGCTGCTGCGCGCAACGCGACAAGGGCTGTTCGGCCAGCAGTTGCGACTGAGCAGGGCGGCGCAGCGGCGGTGCTCGGCCGCTGCGCGAAGAGCGGCGCGCACGACATCTCCGGCCAGGCGCTTGGACTCGCGCGTCGACGCCGATAGAATGCCGCCATGCACAGCGTCAATCTCACCGACCACTTCCTGATCGCCATGCCGGCGATGGGTGACCGGTTTTTCGCGCGTTCGCTGGTCTATATCGCCGAACACAACGAGCGCGGCGCGCTCGGCCTGATCGTCAACCGACCGACCGACATGAATCTGGCGACGCTGCTGGAAAAGATCGAGACGCCGGTCAAGGCCGCCGCTCTGGTCGAGCAGCCGGTCTATTTCGGCGGCCCGGTGCAGACCGACCGCGGCTTCGTGCTGCACCGGCCGATCGGCCGCTGGCAATCGACGCTGGCGGTGAACGAGCGCATCGGCCTGACCAGTTCGCGCGACATCCTGCAGGCAGTCGGCGAGAGCGGCGAACCGGGCGACCTGATCGTCACCCTCGGCTATTCGGGCTGGTCGGCGGGCCAGCTCGAGCAGGAACTCGCCGATAACGCCTGGCTGACGACGCCAGCCGACGAACGCATCCTCTTCGACATGCCCTTCGTCGACCGGCTCGACTCGGCAATGAAGAGCCTCGGTATCGATTTCACGCAGCTCGCCGGGGAAGCCGGCCATGCCTGAAACGGCCGCAACGCCGCCGCCGGCTGCCCGGCCGGGCGGCGCGGTGCTCGCTTTCGACTTCGGCGAAAAACGTATCGGCGTTGCCATCGGCGAGACCTCGCTGGCGCAGGCGCACCCGCTGACCGTCATCAACACCGCCGCCAACGCCGAGCGCTTCGCCGCCATCGCGGCGCTGATCAAGGAATGGCAGCCGGTGTGCCTGGTCGTCGGCCTGCCCGTTGCACTCGACGGCACGCCGCATGCGATGACCGCGCGCTGCACGCGTTTTGCCAATCAGCTGCGCGGCCGCTTCGCGCTGGCGGTAGACTATGCGGAGGAACGCCTCTCGTCCTTCGAAGCCGGCCAGTTCCTGCGCGAAAGCGGCCACGACGCGCGTTCGGCGCGCGACAAGATCGACGCCGTCGCCGCGCAGATCATCCTGCAGTCCTACTTCGAAGCGCATGCCGACGCCCGCTGACTACCCCGTTCGCCTCACAACCGGAAGACACTCCCGATGCTGCCTGCTGAACTCCCCGACGCCGAGGCGCAATGCGCCGAACTGGCGGAAATGATCAGACCTCATCTTGCCCCCGACAGCGCGCTGATCGGCATTCACAGCGGCGGCGTCTGGATCGCCCGCCGCCTGCGCGAACTGCTCGGCCTGCAGGAAGAAATCGGCCTGATCGACGTTTCCTTCTACCGCGACGACTTCTCCGAAAAGGGCCTGCACCCGCAGGTACGGCCGACCTCGATTCCCTTCTCGGTCGAAGGCCGGCCGCTGATCCTCGTCGACGACGTGCTGTTCACCGGCCGCACCACGCGCGCCGCGATCAACGAACTGTTCGACTACGGCCGGCCGGCGCGCGTCGATCTCGCCGTTCTTGCCGACCGCGGCGAGCGCGAACTGCCGATCGAGCCGCAGTTCTGCGCCTGGCAGATCGACCTCGACGACGACGAGGAACTGATCCTCGAGTCTGCCGACGACGGCCACCTGCACTGGAGGGTCGCCCGCGATGCGTAATCCGCAACTCAATGACGCCGGCGAACTGACGCACCTGCTGTCGACCGACGGCCTGCCGCGCGAGGTGATCACGCAGATCCTCGACACGGCGTCGAGCTTCCTTGAAATCTCGACGCGCGACGTGAAGAAAGTACCGCTGCTGCGCGGCAAGAGCGTCTTCAACCTCTTCTTCGAAAACTCGACGCGCACGCGTACGACCTTCGAGATCGCCGCCAAGCGGCTGTCGGCCGACGTCATCAACCTCGACGTATCGCGTTCGTCGACAGCCAAGGGCGAAACGCTGCTCGACACCATCGACAACCTCGTCGCCATGCACGCCGACATGTTCGTCGTCCGCCATGCCTCGTCGGGCGCGCCCTACCTGATCGCCGAACACCTGCAGCGCGTCGGCCGCGACGACGTGCACGTGGTCAATGCCGGCGACGGGCGTCATGCGCACCCGACGCAGGGCTTGCTCGACATGTTCACCATCCGCCACTACAAGCAGGACTTCAGCCAGCTGACGGTGGCCATCGTCGGCGACATCCTGCACTCGCGCGTCGCCCGCTCCGACCTGCACGCGCTGGCCGCACTCGGCACCGGCGAGGTGCGCGCCGTCGGCCCGCAGACGCTGCTGCCGTCGGCGCTCGACAAGATGGGCGTGCGCGTCTGCCACGACCTCGCCACCGGTCTGCGCGACGCCGACGTGATCATCATGCTGCGCCTGCAGAACGAACGCATGAACGGCGCACTGTTGCCGTCGGCACGCGAGTACTTCCACTGTTACGGGCTGACGCCGGCGATGCTGGCGCTGGCCAAGCCCGACGCCATCGTCATGCATCCGGGACCGATGAACCGCGGCGTCGAGATTGACTCGGAAGTCGCCGACGGGCCGCAGGCGGTGATCCTGCCGCAGGTCACTTTCGGTATCGCCGTGCGGATGGCGGTGATGAGCATTCTGGCGGGGAACTGAAACAATGCGCACTCAGATCATCAACGGCCGCCTGATCGACCCGAAGAACGGCGTCGACGGCACGCTCGATCTCTTCATCGCCGACGGCCGCATCGCCGCCATCGGCACGCCACCGCCCGGCTTCGTCGCCGAGCGCACGATCGATGCCGCTGGCGGTATCGTCTGCCCCGGGCTGGTCGACCTGTCGACGCGCCTGTCGGGAATCGAAACCGAACTCGCGGCCGCCGTCGCCGGTGGCGTCACCTCGCTCGCCTGCCCGCCCGACACCAATCCGCCGCTCGACGAACCGGGGCTGGTCGATCGTCTGGTGCGGCGCAGCGCCGCGCTCGGTCTGGCGCGCGTCTACCCGATCGGCGCGCTCACGCAGCAGCTTGGTGGCGAACGTCTGGCCGAAATGCACAGCCTCGCCCGCGCCGGCTGCATCGGTTTCTCGCAGGCCAAGAAACCTGTCCAGGACCGTCTGGTGCTGCTGCGCGCGATGCAGTACGCTGCCACTTTCGGTTACGCCATCCGTCTGCAGCCGCAGGATTACCAGCTGGCTGCCGACGGCGTCGCGCACGACGGCGAGGTCGCCTCGCGGCTCGGCCTCGCCGGCATTCCGGTCTGCGCCGAAACGGTCGCCGTCTCCAGCAGCCTCGAACTGGCGCGCGCCACCGGCGTCCGCCTGCATCTGGCGCGGCTCTCGTCGGCCGCCGGCATCGCGCTGGTGCGCGCCGCGCAAGCGAGCGGCGACAAGGTCAGCTGCGACGTGTCGATTCACCACCTGCACCTGACCGAAGCCGACATCGGTTTCTTCGACAGTAGTGCGCGCTTCGATCCGCCGCTGCGCGCGAGCAGCGACCGCGAGGCGCTACGTGCTGCCGTCGCCGACGGTGTCGCCGCGATCAGCTCCGACCACACGCCGGTCGACGAGGACGGCAAGCAGTTGCCCTTCGCCGAAGCCGACCCCGGCGCCACCGGACTCGAACTGCTGCTGCCGCTGACGCTGCGCTGGGCGAACGAAACGGCAACGCCGCTGCCGACGGCGCTGGCGCGTATCACCAGCGACCCGGCGGCAATCCTCGGCATCAGTGCCGGGGCGCTGGCTGTCGGCGACGCCGCCGACATCTGCATCTTCGACCCGGAAGCGCGCTGGCAGGTCAGCGCCGACGCGCTGTTCAGCCGCGGCAAGAACACGCCCTTCCTCAACCAAGAACTTGCCGGACGCGTGCGCACGACGCTGGTCGGCGGGCGCGTCGTCTTCGGCGCCTGAGCGGCGCTAGGCGCGTGCGGCTTGCCGGCGACAGCGCCGGCCGGCAGAACGGCCGACTCAGCCGCCGAGCAGGCGGCTTTCAGCGTCGGCCGGCGCGCCGCTGACTTCGATGCGCTTGCGCCGGCTGCTCTGACCGCTCTTCAGCGTCAGCGCCGACTTCGGCAAGCCGAGACGCGTGGCGAGGAAAGCGATCAGCGCTTCGTTGGCGCGGCCATCGACCGGCGGCGCCGCCAGACGGATTTTCAGCGCGTCGCCATGCACGCCGACGACCTCGCTCTTCTTGGCGCCGGGCTGGATATGCAAGGTCAGCAGGCAGCCGCCGGCAACGGCATCCAGCCACTCGGCCATCGGCCAGACTCAGAGAAAGAAGAGGACGAGCTGCAACAGCAGCAGCACGACCAGCGGCGACAGGTCGATGCCGGCGATCGGCGGCACGACGCGCCGCACTGGCGCGAGGAAGGGCCGCGTCAGCTGGTTGAGCGGTTGCGCCAGCGGCGAATACGGTGCCACCCACGACAGCACCGCCTGCACGATCAGCGCGCCGATCAGCAGATAGAGACACAGGCGCAGCGTCGCCAGCAGCCCCTGCCACAGGGCCAGCGCGACGATGCTCTCGAGCGGCACCAGATCGAAACCGCCGCGGCTGGCGACCAGCGCCAGCATCAGCAGTACCTGCGCCACATACACCGGCAGCAGGCTGGCAAGATCGAGGCCGAACAGCCCCGGCAGGATGCGCCGCAGCGGTTTCACCAGCCAGTTGGTCAGCTGCACGACGAAAGCACCGACCTGATTGGCGAAAGAGACGCGAAACGCCTGCATGAAGAAGCGCAGCAGTAGCGCGACGCTGAAGAAGCCGAGCAGCGTGTCGAGCAGGAACAGTCCCGCCTGCGTCGCCGTACTCATGGCTTGCCTGCCGCGGGAGGAGTGACAGCGACCGGGTCGGCACCGAGTTCGACACCGAGCTCGCGGCTGCGCCGGTCAGCGGCGAGAACGCCGGCGACGATGCCTTCCTTGACGCCGTGCTCGGCCATCGCCGCCAGCGCCGCGGCGGTGGTACCGCCCTTGGAGGTGACGCGTTCGCGCAGCACGCTTGCCGCTTCGCTCGACTGCGCCGCCAGACGCGCGGCGCCGAGCGCGGTACCGACCGACAGGCGGCGCGCATCGTCGGCGGAAAAGCCGAGTTCGCTGGCGGCCTGCTGCATCGCCTCGATCAGCAGGAAGAGGTAGGCCGGGCCGCTGCCCGAGACGGCGGTGACGGCGTCAATCTGGCTTTCGTCGGCGACCCACAGCGTTTCGCCGACGGCGCGCAGCACGCGCTCGGCCGCATCGCGCTCGTCGGCCGAAACGGCCGGCGCGGCACACAGGCCGGTGATGCCGGCGCCGATCAGCGCCGGCGTATTGGGCATCGCGCGCACCAGCCGGGCGTGGCCGCCGAGCCAGCGCGACAGATCATCGATGCGTAGGCCGGCAGCGATGCTGACCACCAGCTGCCGCTCGAGCAGCGGTGCCAGCGCCAGGCAGACGGCGCGCGCCTGCTGTGGCTTGACGGCCAGCACGACGACGTCGCAGGCGAGCGCGGCAGCGTCGGCGACACCCTGCGTGCGCACGCCGAAGGAGCGTTCGAGGCGAGCCAGACTCTCCGGCGAAATATCGACGGCACAGAGATCGGCGGCAGCAAAACCGGTATTGACGAGACCGCCGATCAGCGCGTTGGCCATGTTGCCGCCGCCGATGAAGGTGATTTTCATGCTCGGATTCCTGAAAACGAAAGTTGGGACAGAGGATAGCAGCGGATCACGGCGTCGGTTTAAACCGACGCGCTACGGTCGCCGAAGATGGCGGTGCCGATGCGTACCAGCGTCGCGCCTTCGGCAATCGCCGCTTCGAGATCGTGTGACATGCCCATCGACAACGTATCGAGCGGCAGGCCGTCGGCGCGCAGGCGCTCGAAGAGCTGGCGCAACTCGCGGAAGGGTGCGCGCTGCGTGGCCGGATCGTCGCTTGGTGCCGGAATCGCCATCAGCCCGCGCAGGCGCAGTTGCGGCAGCGCGGCGATTTGCCGTGCCAGTTCGGACACATCGTCCGGCGCGACGCCGCTCTTGCTCGCCTCGCCGCTGACGTTGACCTGCAGACAGACCGACAAGGGCGGCAGACCGGCGGGACGCTGTGCCGAAAGGCGCTCGGCGATTTTCAGCCGATCAACAGAATGCACCCAGGCGAAGTTCTCGGCCACCGGCCGCGTCTTGTTGCTCTGCAAGGGGCCGATGAAATGCCATTCGAGTCCGCCAGGCGACTCTGTCGCGGCGAGCGCGGCAATCTTGTCGAGCCCTTCCTGCAGGTAGTTTTCGCCGAAAGCACGCTGCCCGCAGGCAGCAGCATCCAGCACGCAGGTGGCAGGCCAGGTCTTGCTCACGGCGAGCAGCGTCACGCTTTCGGGGGCACGGCCGACAGCGCGGGCGGCGGCGTCGATGCGCGCGCGCACGGCTTGCAGGTTGGCGGCGATTCTAGTCATAATCAGGCGGCGCAAGGCATGCGGCGAGTATAACACCAGCCCCAGCCGCCCCCTCGCCACCTGCCGGACCCGCCGTCCGCCCCCCCGCCTCCAGCCCAAGGATTCCTCCTGATGGACATCACCGAGTTGCTTGCTTTCGGCGTCAAGAACAAGGCGTCCGACCTGCACCTTTCGTCGGGCCTACCACCGATGATCCGTGTGCACGGCGATGTCCGCCGCATCAACCTGCCGGCAATGGAGCACAAGGACGTACACGCGATGGTGTACGACATCATGAACGACGGCCAGCGCAAGCATTACGAAGAGACGCTGGAGTGCGACTTCTCCTTCGAAATCCCCAATCTGGCGCGTTTCCGTGTCAATGCCTTCGTCCAGCACCGCGGCGCCGCCGCCGTCTTCCGCACCATTCCGTCGAAGGTGCTGACGCTCGAAGAACTCAACTGCCCGAAGATCTTCAAGGACATCGCCGAGTATCCGCGCGGCATCGTTCTCGTTACCGGACCGACCGGCTCGGGCAAGTCGACGACGCTGGCGGCGATGGTCAACCACGTGAACGAAAACGAGTACGGCCACATCCTCACCGTCGAGGACCCGATCGAATTCGTCCATGATTCGAAGAAGTGCCTGATCAACCAGCGCGAGGTCGGGCCGCACACGCTTTCGTTCTCGAACGCGCTGCGCAGCGCGCTGCGCGAAGACCCGGACGTGATCCTCGTCGGCGAAATGCGCGATCTGGAAACGATCCGTCTCGCGCTCTCGGGCGCCGAAACCGGCCACTTGGTGTTCGGCACGCTGCACACCTCGAGCGCGGCAAAGACGGTCGACCGTATCGTTGATGTTTTCCCCGCCGCCGAGAAGGAAATGGTGCGCGCGATGCTCTCCGAGTCGCTGCGCGCGGTCATTTCGCAGACGCTGCTGAAGACCAAGGACGGACAGGGCCGCATCGCGGCGCACGAAATCATGATCGGCACGCCGGCCATCCGCAACCTGATCCGCGAGAACAAGGTCGCGCAGATGTACTCGTCGATCCAGACCGGGCAGCAGTTCGGCATGCAGACGCTCGACCAGAACCTGATCGAACTCGTTCGCCGCAATCTGGTTTCCCCGGCGGAAGCGCGCAGCAAGGCTGCCAACAAGGACAACTTCCCCGGCTAAGCCGCCCCAATTCGCAGAATCGGCAGCGACCGCCCACAATTCCCGGAGAAGTCTGCACATGGAACGCGATCAGGCACTGAAATTCATGCACGACCTGCTGCGCCTGATGGCGCAGAAGAAGGGTTCGGACCTGTTCATCACCGCCGGTTTCCCGCCGGCGATCAAGATCGACGGCAAGGTGACGCCGGTATCCAACCAGGTGCTGACGCCGCAGCACACCTCGGAACTGGCGCGCTCGATCATGAACGACCGGCAAGCGGCCGAGTTCGAGTCGAGCAAGGAGTGCAACTTCGCCATCTCGCCGGCCGGCATCGGCCGCTTCCGCGTCAATGCGCTGGTGCAGCAGGGCCGCGTCGCCGTCGTCCTGCGCACCATCAACATGAGCATTCCGACGCTCGACGAACTCAACCTGCCAACCGTGCTCAAGGACATCGCCATGACCAAGCGCGGTCTGGTGATCTTCGTCGGCGGCACCGGCACCGGCAAGACGACCTCACTGGCGGCGCTGGTCGATTACCGCAACCGCAACAGTTACGGGCACATCATCACCGTCGAGGACCCGATCGAGTACATCCACGAGCACAAGAACTGCATCGTCACGCAACGCGAAATCGGCGTCGACACCGACTCCTGGGGGTCGGCGCTGAAGAACACGCTGCGTCAGGCACCCGACGTCATCCTCATGGGCGAAATCCGCGACCGCGAAACGATGGACTACGCGGTGGCCTTCGCCGAGACGGGCCACCTCTGTCTGGCGACGCTGCACGCCAACAACTCGAATCAGGCGATCGACCGCATCATCAACTTCTTCCCGGAAGAGCGCCGCCAGCAGCTGCTGATGGACCTCTCGCTCAACCTGCGCGCGCTCGTTTCGCAGCGCCTGCTGCCGCTGCGCGACGGCAAGGGACGCACCGCGGCGATCGAGGTGCTGCTCAACTCGCCCTTGATCTCCGACCTGATCTTCAAGGGCGAAGTGCACGAGATCAAGGAGATCATGAAGAAGTCGCGCGAACTCGGCATGCAGACCTTCGACCAGGCGCTGTTCGACCTCTACGAAGCCGGCCGCATCAGCTACGAGGACGCGCTCAGGAACGCCGACTCGATCAACGACCTGCGCCTGCAGATCAAGCTGCACGGCAAGGAGTCGAAGGATCGGGATCTGTCGGCCGGCATCGGCCACCTCGACATCGTCTGATCACTCGCTCGGCGATACTGCGTTGAAGGGATCGCGGCTCGGGGCGGCCCGTCGCTCGCGATCAATCGGCCTATCCCCCAACCCCTTCCCCGAGGGAAGGGTGATCACGGTTCGGCCGACCCGCGGCCTCCATGTAAACGATGGCGGCACCTCGCCGCGGCGCTGCCACCGTCTCGTTGCCGCACAGCTTGCCGCCTTGTCTCGCCTTCGCCTTGACTGGGGCGGGATCGCGCTCCGGACTTGATTCCCTGGCGCCAAAGAATTCTGGAGGCGCGCCGCCGGCACGGGCCGAGTAATTCCTTAGCTCCAGCCCCGTGCTTGCGCTACTTCGGCCGGTTGCTCCCGGCGACCATCCTGAACTCGTACAGCCGGCACTCGAGCGCGCCGTTGTAGAGCGGCGTCTTGCGGCTCGGCGACAGGCGCATCAGTTTCGGCATGCGCGTGTCGGCGGTGAAGATGTGGCAGTTCCAGCCGGCGAAGCTGCGCTTCAGCGCGCTGCCGAGCAGCGGGTAGAAGGTCGCCAGTTCTTCGAGTTCGGACAGGCGTTCGCCGTAGGGCGGGTTGGCGACCATGACGCCGGCCGGCGCCGGCGCGTCGAGATCAAGGATGTCGGCTTCGATCAGTTCGACCGCGTCGAGCAGATCGGCGCGGTCGAGGTTGGCGAGCGCCGCACGCAGCGCCACCGGGTCGCGGTCGGCACCGTAGATATTCGCCGGTGCCACCGGCAGTTCGCGGGCGTGAGCGTCAGCCAGCAGCTTATTCCAGACGCCGGCATCAAAGCTCGCCAGACGCATAAAACCGAACTCGCGGCGCGCACCCGGCGCGATGCCGAGCGCCAGCTGCGCGGCCTCGAGCAGGAAGGTGCCGCCGCCGCACATCGGGTCGAGCAGCGGCGCTCCCGGTTGCCAGCCGGAAAGACGCAGGATGCCGGCGGCGAGGTTTTCCTTCAGCGGCGCGGTCACCGTCTTCTGGCGCAGGCCACGCTGGTGCAGCGGCGCGCCCGAAGTGTCGACGTAAAGAGTACAGCGGTCGGCGGTGAGAAAACCGGAAATGCGCACCTCGGCGGCGCGCGTATCGACGCTCGGCCGGGCGCCGGTTTCGCGGCGAAAGCGGTCGCAGACCGCATCCTTGATGCGCAGCGTCGTGAAATCGAGGCTCTTCAGCGGACTCTTCACCGCGGTGATGTCGACGCGGATCGTCCGCTCGACGGCAAACAGGCGCGGCCACGGCACCTCGAGCGCCAGCTTGTAGACGTCTTCCTCGCGCGCATACGCCGCTTCGGCAACGCGCCAGAGAATGCGCGTGGCGATGCGCGAGTTGAGGTTGGCGGCGTAACAACTGGCCCAGTCGCCGCGGAAATGCGCGCCGCCCGGCAGGGTCTGGATGTCGATCGCGCCGGCAGCGGCGAGATCCTCGGCGAGCAGCGGTTCGAGACCGCGCGGGCAACTGGCAAAGAATTTTTCCACGGTATTTCCTAGAACGGCTTCAGGACGACGAGAAAGACGACGGCGAACATCACCAGCACCGGCATCTCGTTAAACCAGCGGAACCAGACATGGCCGCGCGTGACACGGCCGGCGCGAAAGCCGGCGAGCAGACGGCCGCAGTAAAGGTGGTAAGCAACGAGTACGACGACCAGCGCCAGCTTGGCGTGCAGCCAGCCGCCGGCGAAGCCGTAGCCGAGCCACAGCCAGGTACCGAAAGCCAGTGCCAGCACGCCGAGCGGCGTCATGAAACGGTAGAGCTTGCCGGCCATCAGCAGCAGGCGCTCGCGTTCGGGAGTACCGGGCTCGACCATCGCCAGATTGACGAAGATGCGTGGCAGGTAAAACAGCCCGGCAAACCAGGCGATGACCAACGAAATGTGCAGGGCCTTCAGTTCGAGCATTGCTTGTTCCTTTGTTGCCAGGCCGCCTCGACGCCATCCCCGACCGAGGGATAACGCAGGCGGACCCGGAGTTCGTTCTTGATACGGCAGTTGCTGAGCCGGCGCGACTCGCTTATGAACGAGAGTTGTGCCGGCGAAAGGTGCCGGGCGGCGTCGGCGCGCGCAACGCGTGGCGGATGCGGCAAGCCAAAGCGGTCGGCAACCAGATCGAAATACCCGGCCATCTTCATCGCCGAGTCGTCGCTCGCATTGTAGACGCGGTTGGGCAGTCCGAGCCGCAGCGCGGCGACGGCGATCGTCGCCAGATCGTCGGCGTGGATGTGGTTGGTAAATACATCATCTTCGGCGTTCAACACCGGCAGAGCGGCGCGCAGGCGATCAAGCGGCAGGCGGTCGGCGGCATAGATGCCGGGCGCGCGCAGGATGCTGACGACGACATCGTAACGCCGGCCGAAAGCGCGCAGCTGCCGCTCGGCATCAAGCCGGCGCTGGCCGCGTGCCGTTGCCGGCCGCGCCCGGCGCGTTTCGTCGACACGCTCGCCCATGCAGTCGCCATAGACGCCGCTGGTGCTAATGTAGACAAGGCGCTGTGGTAGACTTTGCCCTTTCGCCAGCGCTGCCAGCAGGCGCCGGGTGCGCAGGTCGATGCAGCCATGCTCGCCGGGTGGTGCCATATGCAGGACGAGATCGGCGATCCCGCCAATGCGCGCGAGACTGTCGGCGTCGTCGAGATCGGCAAGAATGGGGACAGCGCCGGCAGCCCGCCAGACAGCAGCCTTCGCCGGGTCGCGCAACAGGGCGAAGACGCGGTAGCGGGCAAGCAGGGCGGGTAAGGCGCGGCGGGCGACATCACCGCAGCCGACGATCAACAAGTTCTGCACCAGCGGATTTTACCGGATTCGGAAGACAGGAAGAGTCGATGCGTTTTTCGCTCAAAGTCCAGCCGGCGGCCGGCACCGCGTGGCGGACGCAGGTAAACTGTTTTCCCGTTCCGTCTGATCAGCCCACTTAATCGCCCATCATGTCCGACGTCTTCATCACCCGCCAACCGCTGGTCAACCGGCAGAGCCGGATCATCGCGCTGCGCCTGCGCCTGCACGGAGCCAGCGGCGACGCTGCACGCATGCTCAACGCACTGGCCGACGTCTGGCCGCAGGGCGAGCGGCCGGTCTTCGTCGCCTGCCCCGACGCCGACGGCCGCCTGCTCGACTGGAACATTCCGGCCAACGCCACGCTGGAATTTCCCGGTGCCGCCTTTTGCGACGCGCGCGCCGGCGAACTGCTCGCCGCGCTGCACCGGCAACGCCCTTCGCTCTGCCTCGATTACGATGAACAGGCCGGCGAGGCACTCGCTGCCGGCCTCGCTTTCCGCTTCATCGCCTACGACGCGAAGAGCCAGACGGTCGCGCAATTGAAAACGCTGGCGGCAAAGATGCAGCCCTACGGCATCGGCGTCGCGCTCAATGTCGATTCCGAAAAGGCTTTCAAGGCGACGCTGGAAGCCGGCATGACCGCTGCTGCCAGCTGGTTCTTCAAGCATCCGACGAGTGCACCGGCAAAGACGCTGAATCCCGGACAGGCGCACATCATTCGCGTGCTCAATCTGGTGCGCAAGAACGCCGACCTCCGCGAAATCGAAGCCGCGCTGAAGCAGGACGTCGCACTCTCGTACAAGCTGCTGCGCTACATCAACTCGGCCGGGTTCGGCCTGTCCTGCGAAATCCAGTCGTTCCGCCACGCCGTGACCATCCTCGGTTACGGCAAGCTGAACAAATGGCTGTCGCTGCTGCTGGCAACGGCAAGCAAGGCATCGATGGCACCGGCACTGATGCACACGGCGCTGACGCGGGCGCGACTGATGGAGTTGCTCGGCGACGGCCTGGTCGACAGCCAGGAGCACGACAACCTGTTCATCACCGGCGCCTTCTCGCTGCTCGACGCGCTGCTTGGCGTGAGCATGGAACACGCGCTCGAAGCGATGCATCTGCCGCAGCCGATCAGCGATGCGCTGCTTGGCGAGGGCGGCCTCTACGCGCCCTTCCTCGACCTCGCCGCCGCCTGCGAAGGCAACGACCGCGAAGCGCTCGCGGAGCAGGCCGGAATGCTCGGCATCAGCGCCGAACGGCTCAACCGCGCGCAACTGTCGGCGCTGGCTTTCGCCGAGGCGATGGAGTTCTAGCCGCGCAGACGGGCGGGCGGCACCGCCCGCCGCGTTCTACTCGCCGAGATAGGCGGCGCGCACTTTCGGGTCGGAAAGCAGGTCGGCGGCGTCGCCGGTTAGCGTGATCTCGCCGCTTTCCATGACGTAACCGCGCTGGCTGGTTTCCAGCGCCAGCTTGGCGTTCTGCTCGACCAGCAGGACAGTCATTCCCTCGCTGGCGACCGTGCGGATGACCTCGAAAATCTTCTGCACCATGATCGGCGCCAGGCCCATCGACGGCTCGTCAAGCAGCAGCATCTTCGGCCGGCTCATCAGCGCGCGGCCGAGCGCCAGCATCTGCTGTTCGCCGCCCGACATGGTGCCGGCCATCTGCCGCGCGCGCTCCTTCAGACGCGGAAAAAGTCCGAAGATGTGCTCGATGTCGGCAGCAATCGCGTCCTTGTCACTGCGGCAATAGGCGCCCATCTGCAGATTCTCGACGATACTCATGCGCGGGAAGACGCCGCGGCCTTCCGGCACCAGCGCGATACCCGCCGATACCAGCGCATGCGGCGCCAGTTTCGAGATTTCCTCGCCACGGAAACGCACGCTGCCGCCAGCGGCATTGAGCAACCGCGCCAGCGCCTTCAGCGTACTCGTCTTGCCAGCGCCGTTGGCGCCGATTAGCGCCACCATCTCGCCTTCGGCGACGTGAAAATTGATGCCGCGAACGGCCTGGATGCCGCCGTAAGCGACACGGAGTCCGGTAACCTCAAGCAACGGCGCCTCCCAGATACGCTTCGATGACGCGCGGATCGTGCTGCAC
This sequence comes from Rhodocyclus tenuis, assembly GCF_014197755.1. Taxonomy (GTDB): domain Bacteria; phylum Pseudomonadota; class Gammaproteobacteria; order Burkholderiales; family Rhodocyclaceae; genus Rhodocyclus; species Rhodocyclus tenuis. The sequence continues at coordinate 239,065 of NZ_JACIGE010000002.1, forward strand.
CACCGCCGGCACGTCCTCGCAGATTTTGGCGCCATAATCGAGCACGGCGACACGGTCGCACAGCCCCATGACCAGTTTGACGTCGTGCTCGATGAGCAGGACGGTGATGCCGTCGGCGCGAATTCCCTCGATCAGCACGCGCAGTTCGGCGGTTTCGGTACCGTTCATGCCGGCGGCCGGCTCGTCGAGCGCGAGCAGCTTCGGATCGGTCGCCAGCGCGCGCGCGATCTCCAGCCGGCGCTGATCGCCGTAAGAAAGGTTGCGCGCCAGATCGTCGGCACGGTCGGCGATATCGACGTAGTGCAGCAGTTCCTCGGCACGCCGGCGGATCGCCGCTTCTTCGGCACAGGTGCGGCGATCGTGCAGCACGGCACCGATGACGCCGGCCGAGGTGCGCACATGGCGACCGACCATGATGTTTTCCATCGCCGTCATGTTGCCGAACAGACGGATGTTCTGGAAAGTGCGTGCGATGCCGCGCTGCGCGGCCTTGTGCGGCGCGCTCGCCACCAGCTTCTGGCCGGCGAAGACGAGATCACCACCATCGGGCGTATACAGCCCGGTGAGCACATTGAAGAAGGTCGTCTTGCCGGCACCGTTGGGGCCGATCAGACCGTAGATCTCGCCTTCGCGGATGGTCAGCGAGACGTCGCGCAGCGCCTTGACACCGCCGAAGTGCTTGGCGATGTTCCTCGCCTCGAGCAGTAGCGCGCTCATGCCGCGCCCCCCTTGAACTCGCGCCGACGTCGCGTCGACGGCCACAGGCCGGCGGGTCGATAAAGCATGACGACGATCAGCGCCAGACCGAAGAGCAGCATGCGCAGCGCTTCCGGATCAAGCAGGATCTTGCCGAACACCGCCTGCTGCACCGGTCCGGCGCCATGGCGGAACAGCTCGGGCAGGATGGTCAGCAGGATGCCGCCGAGGATGACGCCCGGAATGTTGCCCATGCCGCCGAGCACGACCATGCACAGCACCATCACCGATTCCATCAGGCTGAACGATTCGGGGCTGACGAAGGCCTGGAAGCCGGCAAACAGGCCACCGGCGACCCCGCCGAAGGAGGCGCCCATGGCGAAAGCGAGCAGTTTGATGTTGCGCGTGTTGATGCCGCAGGCCTTGGCCGCAATCTCGTCCTCGCGGATCGCCACCCAGGCGCGACCGATGCGCGAATTCTCCAGACGGATGGTGACGAAAACAATCGCCAGTGCCAGCGCCAGGAACAGGTAGTAGTAGGCGTGCAGTGACGGCAGGGTGAAGCCGAACAGGTCGATCGGTTTCGACAGCGAAACGCCGCCGATGCGGATCGGATCGATGCCCGAAATCCCCTGCGGGCCGTTGGTGATATTCACCGGCGCGTTGAGGTTGTTAAGGAAGATGCGGATGATCTCGCCGAAACCGAGGGTGACGATGGCCAGATAGTCGCCGCGCAACCTCAGCGTCGGCGCACCGAGCAGCACGCCGAAGATGCCGGCGACAGCGGCGCCGGCGGGCAGGATCGCCCACATCGGCAGATGCAGGCCGAATTGCGGGCTGGCCAGCAGCGCGTACATGTAGGCGCCGACCGCGTAGAAGGCGATGTAACCCATGTCGAGCAGGCCGGCAAAACCGACGACGATGTTCAGCCCGAGCGCGAGCATGATGTAGAGCAGCGCGAAATCGACGATGCGCAGCCAGGTTGAGCCGGCGGCAGAGCCGATCAGGAAGGGCGCCACCGCCAGCAGGATGCCGATAAGGACAGTCGCGGCGATGGCGGCACGCTTGTCGTGCCGGAGAGCTTCGAATCGCATCATGCGCGCTCCGCGACCTTCTCCCCGACCAGCCCAGACGGCCGGAAAACGAGGACGAGAATGAGGACGAAGAAAGCGAAAACGTCCTGATAGTGACTGCCGAGGAAGCCGCCGGTGAGGTCACCGATGTAGCCGGCGCCGAGCGATTCGATCAGGCCGAGCAGGATGCCGCCGAGCATGGCGCCGGCGAGGTTGCCGATACCGCCGAGCACCGCCGCGGTAAACGCCTTCAGGCCGAGAATGAAGCCCATGTAGTAATGCGCGATCGAGTAGTTGGCGCTGACCATGAAGCCGGCGACGGCGGCCAGCGACGAGCCGATGACGAAGGTCAGCGAGATGATGCGGTTGGTGTCGACGCCCATCAGCTGCGCGATCGACGGATTTTCCGCCGTGGCGCGCATGGCGCGGCCGAGACGCGTGCGCTGCACGAGCAAGGTCAGGCCGATCATCATCAGCGCGGCGATGGCGATGATGGCGACCTGCACGCCGGTGATGGTCGCCTCGAACACCTCGAAGTCCACGGACGGCAGAATCGGCGGGAAAGCATGGTAATTGCGTCCCCAGACGAGCATCGCCACGTTCTGCAAGACGATCGAAACGCCGATCGCGGTGATCAGCGGCGCCAGCTTCGGCGCATTGCGCAGCGGCCGGTAGGCGATGCGCTCGATGGCAAAGCCGGTGGCCATGCACACCGGCACCGCAGCAGCGAGGCCGATCAGCGCCATGACGACGCCGGGCAGACCGCTGCCGAGCAGGAGATTGATGACCGTGAGTGCGACCATGGCGCCGATCATGACCACTTCGCCGTGCGCGAAGTTGATCAGGCCCATGATGCCGTAGACCATCGTGTAGCCGAGCGCGACCAGCGCATAGATGCTGCCGAGCACGAGGCCGTTGATGATTTGTTGAATGAAGATATCCATCGGAGCCTGTTGCCGATCGTCGGTGATGCCGGAGAAACCGGGAATAACGGGGAAAACGCGTTCAGGGGAAAAGCGCCGCAAGGATACGCGAACGGCGCCCGCAGGCGCCGTCCACGATCAAGCGAGTGTGACTTATTTCTTTTCAGGTGTTGCAGCGGGCGCAGCAGCCGGCGCCGCTTCGGCCGGTTTGGCGGCGTCGGCAGCAGGTGCCGGCGCAGCTTCCGGCTCGGCGGCAGCACCACCGATCGTCTGCAGATACTCCCACTTGCCTTCCTTGACCTGATACAGCGAGATGGCACCGTTCTTCAGGTCGCCGTTGGCGTCGAAGGCAATCTTCGAGCTGACGCCCTGGAAGTCGGTCTTGCCCACTTCAGGCAGGTACTTGGCCGGCTCGACCGAGTTGGCGCGCTTCATCGCCTCGACCATGACATACACCGCGTCATAGACGTAGGGCGCGTAGAGCTGGATCTGGCCGTACTTGGCCGAGAACTTGTCGCCGAATTCCTTGCCACCCGGCATCTGTTCGAGCGGCACGCCCGGCAGCGAGCAGTACTGGCCTTCGGCAGCGGCGCCGGCGAGCTTGATCAGTTCGGGTGTGCAGCCGCCGTCGCCGGTGAGGAACTTCGCCTTCAGGCCAAGCGACTTCAGCTGCTTGACCATCGGGCCGCCTTGCGCGTCCATGCCGCCGTAGAAGACGACATCGGGGCGCTTCGACTTGATCTTGGTCAGGATGGCGGCGAAATCGGTTGCCTTGTCGGTGGTGAATTCACGCGTCACGACCTTGCCGCCGTTGGCGAGGACCGCCTTCTCGAACTCGTCGGCCAGACCCTGGCCGTACGCGGTGCGGTCGTCAATGATGGCGACGGTCTTGGCCTTGATCGCCTGCGCCGCGAACTCGCCGAGCGCATGGCCCTGCTGCACGTCGTTGGCCATGACGCGGAAGGTCGTGGCAAAGCCCTGCTGCGTATACTTCGGATTGGTCGCCGAGCCCGAAATCTGCGGGATGCCGGCGTCGGAGTAGAGCTTGGAAGCGGGAATCGTCGTCCCCGAATTGAGGTGGCCGATGACGCCGTTGACCTTGGCATCGACCAGCTTCTGCGCAACGATGGTGCCCTGCTTCGGATCGGCCTGGTCATCTTCGGCGAGCAGCTCGAACTTGATCTTGGCGCCGCCGATTTCCAGTGCCTTGGCGTTCAGTTCTTCGATGGCGAGACGGGCGGCGTTCTCGTTGTCCTTGCCGAGGTGCGCCTGCGGACCGGTGAGCGGCGCGACGTGGCCGATGTTGACCGTCACTTCCGGCTTCGCGACCGGAGCGGCAGGAGCAGCGGGCGGCGGTGCCGGTTCTTCCTTCTTGTCGCCACATGCGGCGAGGGCCAGAGCAGCAGCGACAGCGAGTGACATGCTGGTAAGACGCGGGAATTGCATGGCTTAACCTCCAGGAGAGAAAGTGATTCGGACAGAACAAAAGCGGGCGCCTGATTCTGCGGAGCGCATCACCCCTTGTCAATAACGGGATGTGCTTAAGGGCTCAGCAAGTTTGTCTGCGAAAACGCCGCACCAAGAAAAAAGCCGGCCACCGGCCGGCATTTTCCCTGCAGAAAAGTCGCTTACTTGTAGTCGAGCGGCTTCTGGCTGAGCACCCACTTGACGAGGGTGGTCGCTTCGTCCTTGGTGACGTTGTTCGCCGGCATCGGAATCTTGGCGCCGAGCTGCTTTTCCCAGACGCCCGCGCCGCCCTTCATGACCTTGTCGGACAGCTTGGCAACCGCACCGGCGTCGCCGGCGTACTTCTTGGCAACCCAGCCATAAGCCGGGCCGACGACCTTCTTGTCCGGGGCGTGGCAAGCGAGACAGCCCTTGGTCTTGGCCAGGTCTTCAGCGCCAGCTGCCTGCGCGCCGGCGGCGGAGAACAGGCCGGCGGCGACCAGCAGCGAAACGTAAATTGCTTTCATCAATGACTCCGTTAGGTAATAAGTTTGAAACCCCGCGGATGTTATTTCAGTTCCCCCGCCTTGAAAAGCTCCTTGATCAAGGATTCGGGGGTGGAAACGGGCGGTAAGCAAGTAACGCGCGTACATACCCAGGCGTTGACGTGATCGCTTTCCGGCAGCCTCAGCGGCGGCGGCAGATCCCGTTCGCCATTGCGCAAGAAGACGACCATTAAATCATCTAGATAGCGACTGCTCAGCGCAGATTTCCAGGGGGCGAACCCGGTCTGCGGTCCGCGCAGGACGACGCGCCGCGGCGGCTGCCGGAACTCTTCGAGCGCCATCAGCCACGACGCGAAGCCGGCCGGCGAACGTGTCGCTTCGTTGTGAAAAAGCGACACTACGCCTTCCACCGCTGCCTGCCAGCGCGTTTCACCGGTGACCTGTCCAAGACGCAGCAGCGCACGCGCGGCAACGGCGTTGCCCGAAGGCGTGGCGTTGTCGTGCCCGGGCTTCGGCCGGTGGATCAGCGGCTCATGGTCGTGACGGGTGAAGAAAAAGCCGCGATAGGGATTCCCCGAGTCTGCGACGAGCGCTACCTGCGCGGCTGGCGGCATACCGACATCGGCGAAAGCGTCGACCAGCTCGTCGGCAAGATCGACCGCAAAGTCGAGGTCGCTGGCAACGAATTCGTCCTGCAGCAACTCGAGGATGGCGGCAAGCAGGAAGGCGTGGTCATCGAGGTAGGCATTGAGCAGGCCGGCCTTGTTCGGAGCTTGGCTGGCGGCCGCGTCAGGCGCCGCTGGCGTGCCGCCGGCGAGCGAAACAGCGTCGTCGCGACAACTGGCGTACAGACGGCCGTCTCGCCACAGCTCGCGGCGCACGCAGGCGAGTGCGCGCCGCGCCGAATCGACCCAGTCGGGACGACCGCAGACGCGCCCAGCATGCGCCATGCCTTCGATCATCAGCGCGTTCCAGCCGGCGAGGATCTTCTCGTCGCGCGCCGGTGGCGGGCGTCGGCTGCGTACGGCAAAGAGCTTCTCGCGCGCCGAGGCGAGCAGTTCGCGGCACTGCGCCGGTGACAGCCCCTGCGCGGCGGCGACTTCGCCGAGTGGCTGTGCGACCTTGAGGTGCCAGCGCCTTTGCCCCTCCTCGTCGGTGAAATTTGCCGGCGCGTCGAGCCCCCAGTGCGCGCTGGCAACGGCTGCCTCGGTGGCGCTCAGCGCTGCGGCAAACTCCGCACGCTGCCAGACGTAGAAGGCGCCCTCACCGCCCTCGGAATCGGCGTCGAGCGAGGCGTAGTAGGCGCCCGAGGGCGACTGCATCTCGCGCAGCACCCATGCGGCCGTCGCCTCGACGACGTCGCGATAGCGTGCGTCGCCGGTCAGCGTCCACGCATCGGCATAGACGCGCAGCAGCTGCGCGTTGTCGTAGAGCATTTTCTCGAAGTGCGGAATTTCCCAGCGCTCGTCGACCGAGTAGCGGCAGAAGCCGCCGCCGATCTGGTCGAACAGTCCACCTTCAGCCATGCGCGTCAGCGTCGTCGTCGCCATCGTCAGTGCTTCCGGCGTACCGACGCGCAGCAGCAGGTCGAGGTCGTTGGCGTGCGGAAACTTCGGCGCAGGGCCGAAGCCGCCGTCCTGCGCATCGAAATTCGCGGCCAGTTCAGCGACGGCAAGCGCCAGCGGGTCGCTGACGAAGTCAGCTGCCGCCGTCGCGCCCTTGCTGACCGTTTGCGCCAGCGCGCGTGTCAGTTCGCGGTTCTGTGCCTCGATCTCGCCGCGGCGCTGCTGCCAGGCGTCGGCAACGGCCAACAGCAGTTCGCCGAAGGCCGGCAGGCCATGGCGCGGCGCCGGCGGAAAGTAGGTGCCGCCAAAAAACGGCACGCCGGTGGGCGTCAGGAACAGCGTCAGCGGCCAGCCACCGGCGCGGCCGGTGAGCATCTGGTGCGCGGTCTGGTAGATCTGGTCGAGGTCGGGCCGCTCCTCGCGGTCGACCTTGATGTTGACGAAGTGCGCGTTCATCAGCGCCGCGGTCGCCTCGTCTGCAAAAGACTCGTGCGCCATGACGTGGCACCAGTGGCAGGCGGAATAGCCGATCGAGAGCAGGATCGGCCGATCCTCGGCGCGCGCCAGCGCCAGTGCTGCGGCGCTCCACGGATGCCAGTCGACCGGATTGTCGGCGTGCTGGCGCAGGTAAGGCGAGGTCTCGCGGGAAAGTCGCTTGCTCATCGTCGGCTCCGTCCATGGCTGCGCGAGAAAAACCCCGGGCTGCGAGTCCGACGGCAAAGGCCGGCGCGAGTTCCACCACACGCGTCATCAGCGTGTGGCGCCGCTGTTCAGGCGAAGGCCATCAGCCAGTCGCAAGGCGACCGTCGCTTTCGCCGGCAATCGAGAAAAGAGCCGGGAGACAGGCCGTGATGCGTGCGGCGGCTACCGCCCTCCGCGCTGCGATCGCTAGCGGCGGCGGATCTGCGTCACGTCGCGCACGGCGCCGCGGTCGGCCGAAGTCGCCATCAGCGCGTAGGCCTGCAGTGCCGCCGACACCTGCCGCTGGCGCTTGACTGGCTGCCAGGCGGCGTCGCCCCTGGCTTCCATGGCGGCGCGCCGGCGCGCGAGTTCTGTGTCGCTGACGGCGAGGTGGATGCTGCGCGCCGGAATGTCGATCTCGATGGTATCGCCCTCTTCCACCAGTCCGATGGCACCGCCGTCGGCAGCTTCGGGCGAGGCGTGGCCGATCGACAGGCCTGAGGTACCGCCCGAGAAGCGGCCGTCGGTGAGCAGCGCACAGGCCTTGCCGAGCCCTTTCGACTTCAGGTACGAGGTCGGGTAGAGCATTTCCTGCATTCCCGGACCGCCCTTCGGGCCTTCGTAGCGGATCACCACCACGTCGCCGGCGACGATGGCGTCGCCGAGAATCGCCGCGACCGCCTCGTCCTGGCTTTCGAAGACACGCGCGCGGCCGGAGAACTTCCAGATGCTCTCATCGACGCCGGCGGTCTTGACGATACAGCCGTTTACCGCAATGTTGCCGGCGAGCACCGCCAGCCCACCCTCACGGCTGTAGGCGCTGGCGAGGTCGCGGATGCAGCCGTGCGTGCGGTCGAGATCGAGTTCCGGGTAGCGGCGATCCTGCGAGAACGCCACCTGCGACGGCACGCCACCGGGCGCCGCGCGGAAGAAGTCGAAGACGCGCATGTCGTGCGCGCGCATCACGTCCCAGAGGTCGATCGCCTCGCCCAGCGTCTTCGCGTGCACCGTCGGCAGATCGCGCTTGAGCAGCCCGGCGCGGTCGAGTTCGCCGAGGATGCCGATGACACCACCGGCGCGATGCACGTCCTCGATGTGGTACTGCTGCGTCGCCGGCGCGACCTTGCACAGACAGGGAACGCGGCGCGAGATGCGGTCGATGTCGGCCATCGTGAAATCGACGCCGGCTTCCTGCGCCGCCGCCAGCAGATGCAGCACGGTGTTGGTCGAACCGCCCATGGCGACGTCGAGCGCCATCGCGTTTTCGAAAGCGGCGCGGCTGGCGATGGCGCGCGGCAGCACGGAGCTGTCGTCCTCTTCGTACCAGCGGCGCGCGAGTTCGACGATGCGCCGGCCAGCTTCGAGGAACAGGCCCTTGCGGTCGGCGTGCGTGGCGACGATGGTGCCGTTGCCCGGCAGCGACAGACCGAGCGCCTCGGTCAGACAGTTCATCGAATTGGCGGTGAACATGCCCGAACACGAACCGCAAGTCGGACAGGCGGAACGCTCGAACTGGTCGACCTCGGCGTCGGAGACCTTGTCGTCGCCGGCCTTGATCATCGCGTCGATCAGGTCGACGGCGATGGTCTTGCCCTGCCACTCGACCTTGCCCGCTTCCATCGGCCCGCCGGAAACGAAGATCGTCGGGATGTTGGTGCGCATCGCCGCCATCAGCATCCCCGGCGTGATCTTGTCGCAGTTGGAGATGCACACCATGGCGTCGGCGCAGTGCGCATTGACCATGTACTCGACCGAGTCGGCGATCAGGTCGCGCGAGGGCAGCGAATAGAGCATGCCGTCGTGGCCCATGGCGATGCCGTCGTCGATGGCGATGGTGTTGAATTCCTTGGCGATGCCGCCGGCCGCCTCGATCTCGCGCGCCACCAGCTGGCCGAGATCCTTCAGGTGCACGTGGCCCGGAACGAACTGCGTGAAGGAATTGACGACGGCGATGATCGGCTTGCCGAAATCGCCTTCCTTGACGCCGGTGGCACGCCACAGCGAGCGGGCGCCGGCCATATTGCGGCCGTGGGTCGAGGTACGGGAACGATAGGCGGGCATGGCGGGACTCCGGAACGGGATGTCGGTGGCAAGGCGGGGCTGCGATGTTGGCGCCGCGCGGAAACCCTGAATTCTACCGAAGACCGCCGCCACCGGGGCGGCGCCCGGCGGGCTGGCGCGACGTTCAGCGCGCCATCACCGGAAAGCTCACCGCGATCAACCAGGCGAAGCTCAGCGCACTGGCGACCGCGCCGATCAGCGGCTGGCCGGTGCGGCGATACACCCATTCGCTGAACAGACCATAGACGAGGAAGAGGACGAGGATCACCGGAATGATGATCACCAGGAAGAACAGCTGCGAGGCATTGACGGCGACGGCGAGCATCAGCGAAACGAGGAAGGCGGCGCGACTCGCTGGCACCAGAGCGCGCGGCGCGCCGACGCCGCGCGTTGCCCATTCCTCGACGACGAAGAAAGGCAGCGTACCAAGCAGCAGCGCGGCGATCAGCGGCGCGCGCGACACGTCCGGAATGAAGTTCGACACCCAGGCGCCGGTCGGCAGGCCGACGGCGAACAGGCTGTAGGCGGAGGTCGCCAGCACGGCGAGCAGCAGCGGCTGCGTGCCGCGAGCGGTGAGCGACGCTGGCGCAGATTCCGGCCCGCCAGTGCCAGCAGCGGGTGCCGCACCAGCGCCAAGCGACAGCACATCCGGGCTGCCGTCGGCCAGTGCCAGACGCGCGGCAACACCTTCGTCGGCAACAAGGTGGCGGCCGATGAACGGTGTTTGCAGAAAGCGGCGCGACACGGAGGCGGCGATGACCGGCGGCCGCTGTTGCCGCCGGCGTGTGCGCTCGACCCAGAGCAGGCCGAGTGCGCTGAGCACGGCGTAGAGTGCGAAATGCTGTACCAGATAGCCACCGAGCAGCAGCGGCAGCAGATCGGCCGGCGCGTACGCCAGTAGCAGCGGTGTCGCAAGCGCCGGCAGCACGATCACCGGCCACGCCTCGCGCCAGCTCAATGCGGCGCCGAGCGGTTGCGGCGACAGCCGCGGCAGCAGGCACGACAAGGGCCAGGCGAGCAGCAGCAGACCGAGGTAAAGCAAGCCGATGGCGCCGCCGCGCGCATCGATGAAAGCGCTGCCAGCGCTGCCGCCGCTGCGGGCAAAGGCATGGTCGAGCCAGTCGGCCGTTTCGGCCAGCGTTTCGCGCGAGTAGAGAACGCCGATATGCTCGACGCCGGACGACAGTACCAGCCGGCGCGCAGTACCGTCGGCAAAGCTGCCGAAGGTTTCGCGTTCGCGCAGCTGCGTCGGCGGCGTTGCCGGACTCGCCTGCGCCACCATCTCACGCCCCTGATCGAGCAGCATCGATGGTTCGAGCGCGCCGTAGATCACCAGCAGGTTCTTCGGCAACGTCGCCGTCACTTCCTTGGAAAAAGCCGAGGCGGCAACCGTGGCAGCGACTTCCGGATGCTCGCGCGCATAGCGGATGACGATGTCGGACGCCATCGAATGACCGACCAGCGCCAGCCGGCCGTCACCCTGCTCAAGCGTGTGGGCGTAAGCGACCACTTCGCCGAGCGACGCCAGCAGCGCGCGCGTACTGGCGTCGAGCGCAGCCTCGTCGTCGGCGCCACCGGCCAATGGCTGCGGGTTGGCGCCATGGCCGGGAAAGTCGAAGCTGAGCGCGACGTAGCCGTTGCGCGCCAGCGTCAGCGCGAAGGGTTGCATCAGTTGCTGCGAACCGGCGAAACCGTGCGCGATGACAACCACCGGCGCCTTTGCTCCGGACGCCGGCGCAAACAGCGTCGCTGGCGTCTGGCCGATGACCAGGCGGCTGACGCTGATGCCATCCGCAGCACGCGTGAAATGCCAGACTGCCGCCGCCAGCGCGAGCAGCGCGGCAAACGCCACCAGCAGCGCCGCTGGATATGCGCCGCCCGAACGGGAGGACTTGCGGAATAACATCGACATGCATTGACTCCATTATCAAGGCAAGGCCGCCGGACGGGGCGGCCCGCTCTGCGCTAGAATCCCGGCATCCGTCATTTTCGTAACGTCCTTGCCGGCTTCCCGCGCAACGGTCGTTTCGACACCACTCCCGCATGCTCGTTCATCCGCAGTTCGATCCCGTCGCCTTCTCGCTCGGCCCACTGTCCGTGCGCTGGTACGGGCTGATGTATCTGCTCGCCTTCGTCCAGTTCTGGTGGCTCGGCCGGCAACGCATCGCCAGCCAGCCCTGGCTTGCGCGCAGCGGCTGGACGGTGACGCAGCTCGACGACCTGCTCTTCTACGGCGTGCTCGGCGTCATCGTCGGCGGCCGCCTTGGCCAGATCGTCTTCTACGACCCCGGCTACTACTTCGCCAACCCGCTGGAAATGCTCGCCGTCTGGAAAGGCGGCATGTCTTTCCACGGCGGTTTCCTCGGCGTGCTGGTGGCGATGGCGATCTACTCGCGCAAGACCGGCCACAGCTGGTGGGAGATCACCGATTTCATCGCGCCACTGGTACCGCTGGGACTGGCCGCCGGCCGCCTCGGCAACTTCATCAACGGCGAACTGTGGGGCCGCGCTGCCGACGCCTCGCTGCCGTGGGCGATGGTTTTCCCGCAGGTCGACGCGCTGCCGCGCCATCCATCGCAGCTCTACCAGGCCGGGCTCGAAGGTCTGGCGCTGTTCGTCATCCTGTGGCTGTTCGCGCGACGCGAGCGGCCGCGCGGCGCCGTTTCCGCGGTTTTCCTGATCGGTTACGGCGCTTTCCGCTTCGTCGCCGAGTACTTCCGCACGCCCGACGACGGCATTTTCGGCCAGTCCTACACGATCAGCATGGGGCAGTGGTTGTCGCTGCCGATGATCGTCGTCGGCGTTGCCCTGCTCATCCATTTCTATCGCAAGGAGTCTCGATGAATCGCCCGTTCAAGGTCCTCGGCATCCAGCAGATCGCCATCGGCGGACCCGACAAGACCCGGCTGCGCAAGCTGTGGATCGAGATGCTCGGTCTTGAGATCACCGGCAACTTCGTCAGCGAACGCGAGAACGTCGACGAGGACATCGCCGCCATCGGCAGCGGTCCGTTCAAGGTCGAGGTCGACCTGATGCAGCCGCTCGACGCCGAAAAGAAGCCGGCCGTGCATGCGACACCGCTCAACCACGTCGGCCTGTGGATCGACGACCTGCCCGTGGCGGTGGAGTGGCTGACGGCACAGGGCGTGCGCTTCGCGCCGGGCGGAATCCGCCGCGGCGCCGCTGGTTTCGACATCACCTTCCTGCACCCGAAAGCCAGCGACGAATTCCCCATCGCCGGCGAAGGCGTGCTGATCGAACTGGTGCAGGCACCGCCGGAAGTCGTCGCGGCTTTCGCCCGGCTCGCCCCTTAAAACCACCGTCTTCCATGCTGCGGATCGCCGGCAAGATCCGCACCGTACTGCGCTACTACCCTGCCGGCGTGGCTGCGAAAGCTGCGCGCGGCAAGCGCGCAACTGCTACGCTGAATACCGCCTGGCGACCCGCCGGGCAGCGAGAACACGTCGAGGACAGCGCCCCATGACCTGGTTCAACCTGCCGCTGACGCAAGACCCGCCGAGCGGCGACGGTGCCAATGCCGCCACTCCCGTCGTCGTTGACGCGGCCAGCGCCAGCGCCTGGCTGGCACGGCAACCGCAGGCCAATGCGCTGGGCCTGCAGAGCTCGCTGCTGCAGGCGCTGGAAGCGATGAACGGCTGGCGCCTGCCGGCGCAAAAGCGCTTCGACGCACTCGAGGCTTTGCGCGAGACGCTGTTTGCCGTCGACGACGAATGCCGGCGACGCTTTGAGCGCAAGCCGCTGCCGCTGGCCGAGAACGAGCAACGGGTGTTCGACACCGCGCGCCGCCTCTGGCACGCCGCGGCGACCGGCTATCTGCACTGCCTGCGCAGCGCGGTCGATGCCACTGCGTCCGGTGGCGATCCGGCTCGCATTACGCAGTTCGCCGCCTGCGTCGCGCACCGCGCGCTGGTCAGCCTGCGTCTCGAACTGACCAACAACCTGCTCGCCGCACACGAAGCCGATGGCACGCTGTGGCGGAATCTGCACGCGATACTGGCGACGGCGGAAGAGTTCGGCGTGCGCGACACGACGGTAGTTGACCGCTTGCTTGGCGAAACACGCGATTCAACGATCGGTGGCCAGTACGCAATGGCGCTGCTGCTTCACCTGGCGCAGGCCTGGTCACTATCGCGCGTGCAGTTCCTGGCTTGCAGCCGCTGGTTTGCCCGCTGGCGCGAGACAGTACCCGTGCTGAGCGAACGCCCACAGCGGGACGACGCCTCCGGCAAAGCCGCTGCGGCAGCGCCGACGCGACTGCTCGCCCTCGACCTCGCGCTCGACCGGGCCCTGCCGCGTCGCGGCGAGGTTCCCGGCATCCCGCGCTGGCTGGTGCTCGACGGCGTACTGCGCAAGATGCGGCAGCGCCGGCGTGCGCTGGCCGAGGGCGAATCGCCGGAAGCGCTGAAACTCGGCAGCGAACTGTCTGCCGACGATTGCAGCAAGCTGCTCGATACGCTGATGGCACGCCTGAAGGAAGCCGCGCGGCGAGCGCCCTTGCGCGCCTGTGACGGAACGAACGGCAGCGAATCCCCGCGTCTCGGCGTCGTTGCCGGCTTGCCCGACATCTATCACTGGTTGGGCGGCCCGACGCTCGCGGCGACAGACGACGCAGCGCTGCGCCTGCAGCGGCGGGAACAGGAACAGATCGCCATCTTCGGCCATGTCGTGCGCAACGAGGCAACGGCGATCACACCTGAAGTCTGGCAGCTGGCGCAGGAAGAATGCGACGCCTGTCAGGCCGAAGACGCTGGTACCGATCCGGCGAAGGCCAACCAGCGCCAGCTCCGCCTGTGCCGGCCGGCCGGCACAGGCAGTGGTCGCCTGTCGCCGCGCGAACTGATCGCAGCCAAGCTGCCCGGCGAAACGGGCGTGCAGTTGCTGCGCGTCGATAGCGTCCTCGCCCGGTTGGACGGATCGCTGTCGCTGCTCGTTCATCTGCTGCCGGGCACGCCACAGGCGCTGCTGGCGGAAGCGCGCGAGCGCAGCGGCGGCCGCCAGCTGCGCGAAACAGCGCTGTTGCTGGCCATCACGGAGTCAGCGGCGGCCAGCGATTCGCTCACCGGCCAGGACGATGTCCCGCAGCCAGGCGACGGCAAACAGCAGTATCTGGCCGTCGTGCCGGCAGGGCTGCCCGGCCGCAGCAGCGCGCTCGCCCTCAATGGCAGCGACAAGCACCGTTATCGGCTGCTGCAGTGCCGCGAACACGGCGTCGGCGATGAAGTCTGGGAGTGCAGCGCCGCGCCCTGAGCTGCAAGAAAAAAGCCGCAGCCAATGATGGCGGCGGCTTTTTGCCGGGCTGCGGGAGCAGGAAAGCTGTCCGGCGCCCGCAGCTGACCCGAGCGCTTATTCGAACTCGATGATCACCTCGTCGACCGACAGGCTCTCGCCGGTCTTGGCGACGATCTTCTTCACCTTGCAGTCCTGCTCGGCCTTGAGGATGTTTTCCATCTTCATCGCCTCAATCACCGCCAGCTTCTCGCCGGCCTTGACCTCCTGACCTTCGCGCACGGCAAGCTCGCGCAACAGGCCCGGCATCGGCGACAGCAGGAAGCGTGACAGATCGGGCGGCGCCTTTTCCGGCATCAGCGCCAGCAGTTCGGCAGCGCGCGCGGTGACGACGGTGAGGTCGATCTGCGCGCCCCAGTGGAAGAAGCGGTACTTCATGCGGTGGCGTTCGAGCTGCAGCGTGAATTCCTCGCCGTTGCAGATGCCGCGCATGATCGGCTCGCCGAGGCGCCAGCCGGAAACGATCTCGAAGTGACGTCCCTGGTAGTCGACCAGATAGCCGCCGTCGATCGGCCGGGCAACGACCTGATGCTGCACACCGTCGCGCAGGACGACCCAGTCGTCGCCGACCTTGCGCTCGTGGCCCGGCAACTGCCCGGAGACGTGCGCGGCGCGGTCCATGAAGCGGCGATGCACGAAAGCGGCAACCGAGATCAGGAAGGCCGGATCGTCGGGCGGCACCATCGACGCGTCGAAGCCCTTCGGGTATTCCTCGGCGATGAAACCGGTATTGAACTTGCCCGACTGGAAGCGCGGGTGCTGCATCAGCGCCGACTGGAACGGGATGTTGGTGTTGATGCCGCGGATGACGAAGGCGTTGAGCGCACCGCGCATGCGCGCAATGGCCTGCGCGCGGTTGGTGCCATGCACGATCAGCTTGCCGATCATCGAGTCGTAGAACATCGAGATCTCGCCGCCCTCATAGACGCCGGTATCGACGCGCACGCGGCCTTCGATTTCGGCGGGCGGCTCGAACTTCACCAGACGTCCGGTCGACGGCAGGAAGCCGCGGAACGGATCTTCGGCGTTGATGCGGCATTCCATCGCCCAGCCGTCGCGGCGGATGTCTTCCTGCGCGAAGGGCAGCGGCTCGCCAGCGGCAACGCGGATCATCAGTTCGACGAGGTCGAGACCGGTGATCATTTCGGTGACCGGATGCTCGACCTGCAGACGCGTGTTCATTTCGAGGAAGTAGAACGAGCGGTCGGCACCGACGACGAACTCGACGGTACCGGCCGACTGGTAATTCACCGCCTTGGCCAGTGCCACCGCCTGCTCGCCCATCGCCTTGCGCGTGGCGTCGTCGAGGAAGGGCGACGGCGCTTCTTCGATCACCTTCTGGTGACGGCGCTGAATCGAGCACTCGCGTTCCCACAGGTAAACCGTGTTGCCCTGCGCGTCGCCGAGCACCTGGATTTCGATGTGGCGCGGTTCGACGACGAACTTCTCGATGAAGACGCGATCGTCGCCGAAACTGTTACGCGCTTCGCTGACGCAGGAGGCAAAGCCTTCGTGCGCTTCCTTGTCGTTGTAGGCAACGCGCAGGCCCTTGCCGCCGCCGCCGGCGGAGGCCTTGATCATCACCGGATAGCCGATGTTTTTCGCGATTTCGACCGCCTCGTCGGGGCCGGCGATGGCCGCGTTGTAGCCGGGGATGGTGTTGACGCCGGCCGCCATTGCCAGCTTTTTCGACTCGATCTTGTCGCCCATTTTGGCGACCGAATAGTGCTTCGGGCCGATGAAGACGATGCCTTCCTCTTCCAGGCGACGCGAGAACTCGGCGTTCTCGGAAAGGAAGCCGTAGCCCGGATGCACGGCCTCGGCGCCGGTCTGCTTGCAGGCGGCGATGATGTTGTCCATCACCAGATACGACTCTTTCGACGCCGCCGGGCCGATGCAGACGGCTTCGTCAGCGTACTCGACGTGACGCGCGTCGCGGTCGGCTTCGGAATAGACGGCGACGGTGGCGATGCCCATCTTGCGGGCAGTCTTGATCACGCGGCAGGCGATCTCGCCGCGATTGGCAATCAGAATTTTCTTGAACATGGGTCCTGTCCTCTCGCGGCTCACAGCGGAATGTTGCCGTGCTTGCGCCACGGATTTTCGAGCTTCTTGTCGCGCAGCATGGCGAGCGAGCGGCAGATGCGCTTGCGCGTTTCGTTCGGCATGATCACATCGTCGATGAAGCCACGCGCGCCGGCGACGAAGGGGTTGGCGAACTTGGCCTTGTACTCGGCTTCGCGTCCGGCGAGCTTGGCGGGGTCGTTCTTTTCCTCGCGGAAAATGATCTCGACCGCGCCCTTCGGACCCATGACGGCGATTTCGGCCGACGGCCAGGCGAAGTTCACGTCGCCGCGCAGGTGCTTCGAGCTCATCACGTCGTAGGCGCCGCCGTAGGCCTTGCGCGTGATCAGCGTCACCTTCGGCACCGTGCATTCGGCGTAGGCGTAGAGCAGCTTGGCGCCGTGCTTGATGATGCCGCCGTATTCCTGCGCCGTGCCGGGCATGAAGCCGGGAACGTCGACCAGCGTCACCACCGGGATGTTGAAGGCGTCGCAGAAGCGGACGAAACGCGCCGCCTTGATTGAGCTCTTGATGTCGAGACAGCCGGCGAGCACCAGCGGCTGGTTGGCGACGATGCCGACCGGATTGCCGTCCATGCGCGCGAAACCGATGATGATGTTCTTGGCGTAGTCGGGCTGCAGTTCGAAGAAGTTACAGTCATCAACCATCTTGATGATCAGCTCCTTCATGTCGTACGGCTTGTTGGCGTTGTCCGGCACCAGCGTATCGAGCGAGAAGTCGAGGCGGTCGGCCGGGTCGTTGGTCTTCTCGACCGGCGGCTTCTCGCGGTTGTTCGCCGGCAGGTAGTTCATCAGCCGGCGCAGCATGTTCAGCGCCTCGACATCGTTCTCGAAAGCGAGGTCGGCAACACCCGACTTGGTGTTGTGCGTGACAGCGCCGCCGAGCTCTTCGGCGGTAACCTCTTCGTGCGTCACCGTCTTCACCACTTCCGGGCCGGTGACGAACATGTACGAAGAGTCCTTCACCATGAAGATGAAGTCGGTCATCGCCGGGCTATACACCGCGCCGCCGGCGCAGGGGCCCATGATCATCGAGATCTGCGGGATGACGCCCGAGGCCATCACGTTGCGCTGGAAGACGTCGGCGTAGCCGCCGAGCGAGGCAACGCCTTCCTGGATGCGCGCGCCGCCCGAGTCGTTCAGACCGATCACCGGCGCGCCGACCTTCAGCGCGTGGTCCATGATCTTGCAGATCTTCTCGGCGTGCGCTTCCGACAGGGCGCCGCCGAAAACGGTGAAGTCCTGCGAGAAGACGAAGATCAGGCGGCCGTTGATGGTGCCGTAACCGGTGACGACGCCGTCGCCCGGAATCAGCTGCTCGGCCATGCCGAAGTCGTTGCAGCGGTGTTCCTTGAACATGTCCCATTCTTCGAAGGAATCGGGATCGAGTAGCAGCTCGATGCGTTCGCGGGCAGTCAGCTTGCCCTTCTTGTGCTGGCTGTCGATACGCCGTTGACCGCCGCCGAGGCGCGCAGCGGCGCGTTTCTCGTCGAGCTGGCGGATGATGTCGTGCATGAAGTGCTCCCTAAGTTCGGATTCAGAATCAGCGAACCTGCAAATGGTCGAGCAGGGTTTGCGCAGCTGCGGCGGGCGTCGTGCGCCCGGCCGCGACCGCTGCGGAGAGGGGTTCGAGTTCGGCGCGCACTGCCGGATGGGCGTGAAAACGCCGGCGCAATCCGGAATCGATCTGCGCCCACATCCAGTCTAGTGCCTGCCGCTGGCGGCGGGCGGCGAATTCGCCGCAGGCCGTCATGTTTGTCCGGTAACGTTCGATTTCAGCCCAGAAGGCGTCGATTCCCTGCTTCTGCAGCGCCGACAGGACCAGCACCGCCGGCCGCCAACCGGCGATGCTCGGGCGCAGCATCGACATTGCCGTCTGCATCTGGCTGCGCGCGACAGCGGCGGCGCGCGGATCGATGTCGGCCTTGTTGATGACGACGAGGTCGGCGATCTCGACGATGCCCTTTTTCATCGCCTGCAGATCGTCACCGGCGTTCGGCAACTGCAGCAGGACGAAGACATCGACCATGCCGGCGACGGTGGTCTCGCTCTGACCGACGCCGACCGTCTCGACGATGATGACGTCGAAACCGGCGGCTTCGCAGACGAGGATCGCCTCGCGCGTCATCTCGGCGACACCGCCTAAGCTGCCCGCCGACGGGCTCGGCCGGATGAAGGCTTCCTCGCGCTGGCACAGGCTTTCCATGCGCGTCTTGTCGCCGAGGATCGAGCCACCTGAAATCGACGACGAAGGATCGACAGCCAGCACCGCCAGCCGATGGCCGGCGTCGAGCAGGTGATTGCCGAGTGCTTCGATGAAGGTCGATTTGCCGGCACCCGGCGAGCCGGAAATGCCGATGCGGATCGAATTGCCGCTGTGCGGCAGCAGCTCAGCGACGACAGCGCGCGCGCGCTGCTGATGATCGGCACGAGTCGATTCGATCAGCGTGATGGTCTTCGCCAGCGCGCGCCGGCCACGCGTGCGAACGCCGTCGACCAGTGCCTGATCAACGGGCGAAAGCGACGGCGTGGGCTCGCGCATCGGGCCGGGCCGTTTGCGTCAGTCGGTAATCTTGCGGATCTCTTCGAGCACGCGGCGCGCCGAATCCTCGATCCGCGTTCCCGGACCGAAGACGGCACGTACGCCGGACTGGAAGAGGAAGGCATAGTCCTGCGCCGGCACGACACCGCCGACGAAGACGATGATGTCGTCGGCGCCCTGCGCCTTGAGCGCCTGGATCAGCGCCGGCGCCAGCGTCTTGTGGCCGGCGGCCAGCGTCGACATGCCGACGGCGTGCACGTCGTTCTCGATCGCCTGCCGTGCGGCTTCTTCCGGCGTCTGGAAGAGCGGACCGACGTCGATGTCGAAGCCGAGGTCGGCGAAGGCGCTGGCAACCACCTTGGCGCCGCGGTCGTGACCGTCCTGGCCGAGCTTGGCGATCATCACGCGCGGCCGGCGGCCGGTTTCTTCGGCGAACTGGTCGATCTCGGCCTTCAGCGAGTTCCAGCCATTGTCGTCTTCGAGCACGGCGCCATAGACTCCGGAAACGGTTTGCGTGGTGGCGCGGAAACGGCCCCAGACCTTTTCCAGCGCGTCGGAAATCTCGCCGACCGAAGCACGCGCACGCACCGCATCAACGGCCAGCGCGAGCAGGTTGCCTTCGGCGCCGGCGGCGCAGTTGGTCAGCGCCGCGAGGGCTGCCGTCACCGCCGCATTGTCGCGCGTGGCGCGGATCTTTTGCAGCCTGACGATCTGTGAATCGCGCACGGCGACGTTGTCGATGTCGAGAATCTCGATCGGCGCCTCTTCGGCCAGCCGGTACTTGTTCACGCCGACGATGACGTCCTTGCCCGAGTCGATGCGTGCCTGCTTGTCGGCAGCGCATTCCTCGATCTTCAGTTTGGCCCAGCCCGATTCGACCGCCTTGGTCATGCCGCCCATGGCTTCGACTTCCGCGATCAGCGCCCAAGCCTTGTCGGCGATGTCCTGCGTCAGCGACTCCATCATGTACGAACCACCCCAAGGATCAACGACCTTGGTGATTGCCGTTTCTTCCTGGATGATCAACTGCGTGTTGCGCGCGATGCGCGACGAGAACTCGGTCGGCAGCGCGATTGCTTCGTCGAGCGCGTTGGTGTGCAGCGACTGCGTGCCGCCGAACACCGCAGCCATCGCCTCGATGGTGGTGCGCACGACGTTGTTGTACGGGTCCTGCTCGGTCAGCGACCAGCCCGATGTCTGGCAGTGCGTGCGCAGCATCAGCGACTTCGGATTGTTCGGCTTGAAATCGCTCATGATGCGGTGCCACAGCAAGCGGGCAGCGCGCAGCTTGGCGACTTCGAGGTAGAAGTTCATGCCGATGGCGAAGAAGAACGACAGCCGGCCGGCGAAGGCATCGACATCGAGCCCCGACGCGAGCGCGGTCTTCACGTACTCGCGGCCATCAGCGAGTGTGAACGCCAGTTCCAGCGCCTGCGTCGCACCGGCTTCCTGGATGTGGTAACCCGAAATCGAGATCGAGTTGAACTTCGGCATGTGCTGCGCGGTGTAGCCGATGATGTCGGCGATGATGCGCATCGACGGCGCCGGCGGGTAGATGTAGGTGTTGCGGACCATGAACTCCTTGAGGATGTCGTTCTGGATGGTCCCCGACAGCTTGTCCTGCGCAACGCCCTGCTCCTCGGCGGCGACGATGTAGCCGGCGAGCACCGGCAGCACGGCGCCGTTCATCGTCATCGACACCGACACCTTGTCGAGCGGGATGCCGTCGAACAGGATCTTCATGTCCTCGATCGAGTCGATCGCCACGCCGGCCTTGCCGACGTCGCCGGTAACGCGCGGATGGTCTGAATCGTAGCCGCGGTGCGTCGCCAGGTCGAAAGCGACGGAAACGCCTTGCGCACCGGCGGCGAGCGCCTTGCGATAGAAAGCGTTGGACGCCTCAGCGGTGGAGAAGCCGGCGTACTGGCGGATCGTCCACGGCCGCACCGCGTACATCGTCGCCTGCGGGCCGCGCACGAAGGGCGCAAAACCCGGTAGCGTATCGGCGTTCGGCAGACCGGCGACGTCGGCTTTGGTGTACAGCGGCTTGACCGCGAGCCCCTCGGGCGTTACCCAGGTCAGCGCGTCGACGTCGCCCCCCGGCGCAGATTTGGCGGCGGCTTTCTTCCATGCGTCGAGCTGCGTGGAATCAAACTGGGCGGGCTTGCTCGATTGGGACATGTAAGAACCTTTCACGAAAGCGGATCGACGAAGCGCCTGCCGACGCCTGCCGGGCATCGACGCCGGGCAAGACAACGCGCGAGCTTGACACTCGAAACCCTTGATAATACTGTATCCATAATTATGAATGCAAGGCCGCAACCACCCAATTCGACGCCTGTCGGCGACGCCGGAAACAGCGCCAGAAACGGCGACGCTCCGGGCGGCGTCGCGCCCCCCGCACGCATCGCGCAGACCGCCCTTTATCTCGAAGTCGCCGAGCGGCTGCGGCAGAGCATTTTCGCTCACGAACTGGCACCGGGCGACTGGGTCGACGAGCAGGCGCTCGCTGCCGATTACGGCATCAGCCGCACGCCGCTGCGCGAAGCGCTCAAGGTGCTGGCCACAGAGGGACTGGTGACCCTGAAGCCGCGGCGCGGCTGCTATGTGACCGAAGTTTCCGAGCAGGACCTCGACGACATCTTTCCGCTGATGGCGATGCTCGAGGGTCGCAGCGCCTGGGAAGCCGCCCGCAAGTGTCAGCCCGAAGACCTCGCACGACTCGAGGAAATCCACGCCAGGCTCGAGTCCTACGCCGCCGCCAACCAGGTCGACCTGTTCTTCGAAGCCAATCAGGACTTCCACCGGCTGATCCAGGAGCTTTCCGGCAATCGCTGGCTGCTGCAACTGGCGCAGGATCTGCGCAAGGTACTCAAACTGACGCGCATGTATTCACTCACCGTCGACGGCCGCCTGCAGCAAGCCATGGCCGAACACCAGGTGATCATGGCCGCCCTGCGCCAGCGCGATGCCGACGCCGCCGAAGCAGCGATGCGGGATCACCTGCTCGCCGGCCGCAAGGCGCTCGCCCGTCCACTCGGCGCACGCCCCCCGGCTGCTTGAGCTTTGGGCACTACGGCAAACCGTCAGCACAGCGCCAAAATGATCGGCCCCGTATTCAGACCAGCGACGCCGCTGCTCGCCCGGGAAACGGCTGCTCCGCTGCGCTGCGCAGTGCAGCCTCCTGCGCCTTGACCTTCTTTCATCACTACCTACGTCAATCATCATGAGCGGTCGCATTCTCTGTCAGATCAACAACAACACGGCCACGGTCACACTCGACCATCCGGCCAAACGCAACGCGCTCGACCTCGGCATGTGGCGCGCGCTGGCGGCAACGCTGCGCAGCCTTGCTGCCGACGACACGCTGCGCTGCGTCGTCCTGCGCGGCGCTGGCGGCGAAGCCTTTGCTGCCGGCGGCGACATCGAGGAATTCCTGACCGAACGCGAAACGCTTGAACACGCGCAGATCTATCACGCCGAAGTCGTCGGCGCGTTGCGCGCCATCGCCGAGTGCCCGCACCCGACCATCGCCGCCATTGAAGGCCCCTGCATGGGCGGCGGCCTCGAAATCGCCAGTCAGTGCGACCTGCGCCTGTGCAGCAAGACGGCGCGCTTCGGCGTGCCGATCAACCGGCTCGGCTTCTCGATGTATCCGGAAGAAATGCAGGGCCTGCTGCGCCTGGCCGGACCGGCAACGACGCTGGAACTGCTCATCGAAGGGCGCATCCTCGACGCCGACGAAGCGCTGATGCGCGGACTGGTGACGCGCGTCATTCCCGATGCGCAACTCGACGCCGAAGTCGACGCCTGCGCCCGGCGCATCGCCGAAGGCGCACCGCTGGTCGCGCGCTGGCACAAGCAGTGGGTACGCCGCCTGCAAGCCCCGGAAGCGCTCAGCGCCGACGAGCTGCGCAGCTCCTTTGCCTACCTCGACAGCGCCGACTATCAGGAAGGGCTGCACGCCTTCCTCGAGAAACGCAAGCCGGAGTTTCGCGGCTGCTAGAGCGGCGACCGGTACGCAGAGGCGCCGGCGTCAAACACACGCCGGCGCATTGACGAGCGCGCTCAGCCGGCGGTGAAGATGTCGAACACCATCTTCGTCGCCAACAGGATGAGCAGCACGGCGAAAACCCGTTTCAGCGTCGCTACCGGCAGACGATGCGCCGTCTTCGCGCCGAGCGGCGCCGCCAGCATGCTCGCCACCGCTAGGCAGGCCAATGCCGGCAGATAGACAAAGCCCAAGCTCCACGGCGGCAAGCCGGCATGGCCCCAGCCGTTGAAGATGTAGCCGAGCGATGCACCGACGGCGATCGGAAAACCGATCGCCGAAGACGTACCGATCGCGTTGTGTACACGCACATTGCACCAGGAGAGGAAGGGCACGGTGAGCGCGCCGCCACCGATCGCCACCAGTGCCGACACCGCGCCGATGCCGGCGCCGACGCCAAACAGCCCGCCTTTGCCCGGCAGCTCGCGCGTCGGTTTCGGCTTCAGGTTGAGCAGCATCTGCAGCGCGACGATGCAGACAAAGGCCGCAAAAAAGATCGCCAAAGGCTGCGCCGGAACGCGTGCAGCGAGCAGCGTGCCGGCCAGCGTACCGCAGAGGATTCCCGGCGTGATCGTCAGCACCACCGGCCAGAGCACGGCGCCATGCCGGTGATGCTCGCGCAGACTGGAAAGCGAGGTGAACAGGATCGTCGCCATCGAGGTGCCGAGGGCAAGATGCAATATCTCGCCAGCAGGAAAACCCGCCTGCGCCGCAAACAGCATCACCAGCAACGGCGTCATCACCGTACCGCCGCCGATGCCGAGCATGCCGGCAAAAAAGCCGGCAAAGAGGCCCAGCGCCAGATAGGACAGCAACCAGATCAAGCAACGCTCCAAGCCGGACCGGCGACGATGAACGGGCAAGCAAGGGAACCGGCGGCGTACATCGGCTCACTCCGTTTCGCCTTGCCGGAGCCGATGCATCAAAGGCAGGCCCAAAGTAGAAACAGCGCGGAAAGCAGGCTTTCCGCGCTGTCGCATTCTGGCTCCCCGCGAGTGCCGTCAGGCCGGCATCCTGAACCTGGGTTCAGTTTGGCCACTTCCCTCCCGCTTCAGGCACACCCGGCGAAGGGCGCGCACAACAGCGGTTTCAACGGTCAGCAGCCGACGCCATACAGCATTGGTTCAAGGAATGTATGACCTTGACGAACACCGCAGGGAACACTTGGCGGAGGCAGGCAGACGGATCGGCAATAACAACTCCGAAGACCCGCTAGAGCAGCTTTTCCTGTGGCCGGAGAACCACGTCAAGCTGTGCCTCCATGTCGACGATTCTACGACGGACCGCGCCGAAATCCAAACCCGGA
Source organism: Rhodocyclus tenuis (assembly GCF_014197755.1). Lineage (GTDB taxonomy): Bacteria > Pseudomonadota > Gammaproteobacteria > Burkholderiales > Rhodocyclaceae > Rhodocyclus > Rhodocyclus tenuis. The sequence continues at coordinate 263,306 of NZ_JACIGE010000002.1, forward strand.
TTTTTCGCTATGTCAGTGTGCTCAGCGCCGGTTTTTGCCAGCCGCGCCTGCTCGTCGCGGAAGCTCAGGTGTTCGTGAGCGATGTTGAGCGCGGCCATGACGGCGATACGCTCGGCGATATTGCTCTTCGTCTTCTCGGCGATCTCGTGCATCTTGCCGTCGACCAGCGCGACCGCCGCGAGCAGCGCCTCGCGCTCGTTCGGCGGACAGGCGACGCGGTACTCCTTGCCGAGCAGAGAGATATCGAGGAAGCGGCTTTCGTCGGACATGGCGCAACCTCAGTCTGTGCACGCCGGATCGGCAGCGTCTTCAGCCGAACCCGGCAGTTGCAGCGCGAGCGCCTCAATGCGTTCGCGCGCCAGGTCCATGCGCTGAATCGCGCGCACCCGGTCTGCCTCGGCGGCCGAGAGCTGCAGGCGCAGCTCCGAATTCTCGGCGCGCAGTGAACGGCACAAGGCCGCCACTTGGGCGATCTTGCTCTCGAGCGCGTTGAGTTCATTGACCATGGCGGCGAATATAGAGGGAAAAACCACAACCGGTCAAGGACTAAGCTGCTTTTTTGAAAGTTGTTTATCGGAAAAGCACAGGGCCGGCGCAAGTCGCTCGTTGCAGCCAAACAACGCCGGCAGCGGCCCGGCAGCGCGCTTTCCTGCGCGAACGACGCCGCGTAAGGACGCCACGCCTATAATTCGCGCTCTTGCCGCCTGTGGGCGGCAAGACAACGTGCAAGGTGCCGCGCGCGATTTCTTCGCAGCGGTTAAACGGGAAGCAGGTGCGCGTCCTTCAGGGATGCAAAGCCTGCGCTGCCCCCGCAACGGTCAGCGAGTGCGGGTGCGTCGATATGCCACTGGGTGAACACCTGGGAAGGCGACGCATCAAGACTCGCGAGCCCGGATACCGGCCTTGGCACGAAGAGCGGAAGCGTCGCGGGGAGGCGACGGCGGCAGCTGGGCCTTGGCACGCCCGACCGACGTTTCTCTCCCGATGTTTCCACACATCGATCATCCGGTACGCGGGGACGCCTGCCGGAGTCAGGGAGAAAACATCCATGAAGCATCAGAAGCCCCTTCGGCACGCCACGGCCGGCATTACCCTGCAGTGCATCGCTCCGCTCGCCGCCGCCCTTGCCAGCTGCTTTGCATCCGGCGCGCAGGCAGCTGACAGCGACACCATTTTCGTCACTGCAACGCGCCAGGAAGCACGCAGCAACGAACTCCTCTCCGACGTGACGGTGATCTCACGCGAGCAGATCGAACAGGCCGGACAGACGAGCATCGAGCAATTGCTCGCGCAGCAACCGGGCATCGAGTTCTGGGCCAATGGCGGCCCAGGAAGCAGCAGCAGCGTATCCATTCGCGGCGCCAACAGCGACCACACGGTAGTTCTGATAGACGGCCAACGCTTCGGCTCGCTCATGGGCGGTCCCGACTTCTCGCGCCTGCCACTTGCACAGATCGAGCGCATCGAAATCCTGCGCGGCCCAGCGTCATCGCTCTACGGCGCCGACGCCATCGGCGGCGTCATCCAGATATTTACTCGCCGCGGCGAAGGCCCGGCGCGCATCAACGCCAGCACCGGCTACGGTAGCTACGGCACCAGCGACAGCACGCTCGGTGTCTCCGGCGGCAACGAGACCGTCTCCTACAGTCTGCAAGCCGGCCATTACGAGACCAAGGGCTTCAGTACCGTCCGCAATCCGCAAGCACCTTGGGGCATCTATAACGCCGACCGCGACGGCTTCCGCAACCAGAGCACCAGTGGCAGCCTCGCGATTCGCCCGGCAGCTGGCCACGAAGTTGGCGCCAGCTTCCTGCTCGCCAACGGCAAGAGCCACTACGACGACGGCGCCACCAACGACAAAGCCGCCCAGCAGGATATCGGCAGCGTGTCGCTCTACTCGCGCAACCGCCTGACTAGCGACTGGACCAGCACGCTGCGCGTCGGACGCAGTTTCGATGACTCGACCAATCTCAACAACGGCATCGCTGCCGACGTCTTCCACACCCGCCAGGACCAGGCTTCCTGGCAAAACGACATCCAGCTACCGCTTGGTCGGGCACTGATTGCGACCGAATATCTGAAGGAAGAGCTTTCGGCAACGTCGGCGGCTCTGTCGCGTGAACGCAGCGTCAAGTCCCTGCTGACTGGATGGAATGGCAGCATCGGCGACAATCGACTGCAGTTCAACCTGCGCCACGACGACAATTCGCAATTCGGCGGCAAAACCACGGGATCAGCCGCATACGGCTATCAGTTCTCTCCCGAATTGCGCGCCGGCATGTCCTATGGAACGGCATTCAAGGCCCCTTCGTTCAGTCATCTTTATTATCCCGGCTACTCCAACCCGAATCTCAAGCCGGAGAACTCGCGCAACGCCGAAGGCAGCGTGACTTGGGAAAAGCAGGGGCAACGCTTGTCCGCTACCTACTTCCATAACAAGGTCGAGGATTTGATCATCTCGCCGCCGCCGACTTACCTGCCGAGTAACGTTGGCAAAGCGACACTCTCGGGCACCTCGCTCGCCTACCGCGGCAGTCATGGCGATTTCTCCGGCGGCGTCACGATCGACCTGCAGCGCGCGCGCGATGACGATACCGGCCGTCGCCTGGCGCACCGTGCCGACGAACAGTTGAAAGTCCACCTCGCGTGGACCCACGGCGTAACGAAACTCGGAGGCGAGTGGCAGGCAGTCGGCGATCGTTTCAACGACGCCACCAACAGGCAACGTCAAGGTGGCTATGCCCTGCTTAACCTGTTCGTCGAACAGCGCCTCGACCGCGAATGGACGCTATTCGCCCGTGCGAACAACATTTTCGACCGCGATTACGAAATTGTGCGCGACTACGGCGTCCCCGGCGCCAGCGTTTTCGTCGGCGTCCGCTACCAGCAGAAGTAGCCAACACGCTTCGCCCCGCCGCCGCGCCGGACACCGGCGGCGGCGGCGGCGGCCATTCGCACACCTGAACGAATACGGGCGTGCGCGAGCGCGCCTGCATGCGGAGATTTCATGAACACCATCCACCCCCTTCGAGCGACGAAAACGCTGGCCACGCTTCTTCTCGTTCTTGCTGCGGATGCAACACGCGCCGCGGACGCAATCGACCCGATCATCGTCACCGCCACCCGCCAGGAAGCGCGCAGCAACGACTTGCTCAGCGACGTCTCGGTCATCACGCGCGAAGAAATCGAAGCCGCCGGACAAAGCAGCCTGCCGGAGTTGCTCGGCCGGCAAGCGGGCATCGAATTCGATGCCAACGGCGGTGCCGGCAGCACGATGAGCCTCTACATCCGCGGCAGCAACAGCGAACACGCGCTGGTGCTGATCGACGGCATGCGCATCAATACCGCGACGATGGGCAAGGCGAGCCTGTCGCGGATTCCGCTATCCCAGATCGAGCGCATCGAGATCCTGCGCGGCCCGGCATCCTCGCTCTACGGCGCCGACGCCATTGGCGGCGTCATCCAGATATTCACCCGGCAGGGCAGCGGCCCGGCCAGATTCAACGCCGAAGCCGGCTACGGCACTTACAACACCACGCGGCTGACGGCCGGCGTCAGCGGCCAGGCAGAACGCTGGAAGTACAGCTTCCAGGCAGCGCGCGACGAAACGGCGGGCTACTCGAACAAGCTCAACGCCAACCCGGACAAGGACGGCTTTCGCGACAGCAGCTTCAGCGGCAAGCTCGCCTATCAATTTGACGCCGACAACGAAGTCGGCCTGAACGCTTTCAGCAGCGACGGGCGCAACCAGTACGACGGTCTGAGCAAGACCAAGGACTACCGCATCGACAACAGCGTCAGCAGCTACAGCCTGTATTCACGCAACCGCCTTCGTCCCGCGTGGCAGAGCAGCGTTCGCCTTGGCCACTCGATCGACGACTCGACCGACCACACCGACGGCGTACCCAAGAACTACTACCGCACCGAGCAGGATCAGGTTTCCTGGCAGAACGACATCGACCTGCCGCTCGGCCGCGCACTCGTGGCCGCCGAATGGCTGAAGCAGGATCTGACGACGTCGGGACGCTACGACAAGACCGGACGCACGATCAGCTCGCTGCTCGCCGGCTGGGGCGCTGCCGCCGGCGCCCATCGCTGGCAGTTCAACGCCCGCCACGATGACGTTTCCGGACAGACAGCAAAAAGCACCGGCGCGGCGTCCTACGGCTACCAGTTCACCGACGCCTGGCGTGCTGCCGCTGCCTACGGCACGGCGTTCAAGCTGCCGACGCTGAACGACCTGTACTCGAACATTCCCGGCATGGGCGTCGGCAACCCGGACCTCAAGCCCGAGTACGCGCGCAACCGCGAGCTGTCGCTGCACTACGACACGCCGCAGCAGAAGGCATCGCTGACCTGGTTCGACAACCGCATCGACAACTTCATCGAATGGGCCTACTACTCGGGCGCCACCAAGGAACCGCGCAACATCGCGGCGCGCATCACCGGCTGGACGCTCGCCTGGAAGGGCAACTACGGGCCGTTCTCGCTGCGCACCAGCATCGACCTGCAGGACCCGCGCAACGAAACCAGCGACGACCGGCTGCTGCGCCGCTCGCGCGAGCATGCGAGCCTCGGCGCCGACTACCAGAGCGGCCGCTGGTCCTTCGGCAGCGAACTCGTCAGCAGCAGCATGCGCAACGACTCGGTCTACGCCGCCAGCGCCCCCGGGCGGCAGCGCATCGTTCGCCTGGGCGGCTACACGCTGCTCAACCTGAACGCCAGCTACCGCATAGACCGGGAGGTCTCGCTGTTCGTCCGCGCCAACAACGTCTTCGACAAGCAATACACGCTGGTGCAGGACTACTTCACCCCCGGCGCCAGCGTTTTCGTCGGCATCCGCTACGCACAGAAGTAAAATCGGCCGATGCCCACCCGCCGCCGCGCCGTACTCATCCTCGCCGTCCTCGCCGGGCTGGCGTTGCTGAGCATTGCGCTGGCGCTGTCGGTGGGCAGCATCCACGTGCCGCTGAACGAGGTTTTCGCCACGCTGTTCGCGAGCGGCAGCGACGGCATGAGCGGCGATGTGGTGCGCAGCCTGCGCCTGCCGCGTGCGCTCGGCGGTTTCGCCTGCGGCGCGCTGCTGGCGCTGGCCGGCGCGCTCTTGCAGGTGCTGCTGCGCAACCCGCTGGCCGACCCATACGTACTCGGCATTTCCGGCGGCGCCGGTGTCGGCGCCATGTTCGCGATCCTCTTCGGCCTGTCGGTGAGCGGCGTGAACGGCCTCGCCTTCGTCGGCGCACTCGCCGCCATGCTGCTGGTCTTCGGACTGGCGCACGGCGACGGCGGCTGGACGCAGACGCGGCTCTTGCTCACCGGCGTCATCGTTGCCGCCGGCTGCGGCGCGGTGGTCGCGCTGACCCTGTCGGTGGCGCCCGAACACAAGCTGCACGGCATGCTCTTCTGGCTGATGGGCGACCTGGCACAAGGCGGCGACCCGCTGCTGCCGCTGGCGGCGCTGGCGCTGGTGCTCGCCGTCGCGCTGCCCTTCGCGCGCGAACTCAATCTGCTGGCGCGTGGCGCCGACACGGCGCAGACGCTCGGCGTCGCCGTCGGCCGCCTGCGCGCTGGCGTCTATCTGGTCGCCTCGCTGGCCACCGCCATCGTCGTCACCTACGCTGGCTCGATCGGCTTCATCGGCCTGATCGTTCCGCATCTGGTGCGCCTCGCGCTCGGCAACGACCAGCGCCTGCTGCTGCCCGCCGCCGCGCTCGCCGGCGGCAGCCTGCTGGTGATCGCCGACACGCTGGCGCGCACCGTCGTTGCGCCGCAACAGCTTCCGGTCGGCGTGCTGACCGCGCTGATCGGCGTCCCCGTCTTTCTCTATCTGCTGGCGCGCGCGCCGCTGGCGAGGCGTTGACCATGAACACCAGCACACCGCTGCTCGAAACGCGCGCGCTCAAGGTGAGCATCGCCGGCAAGCCGGTCTGCGACGCGCTCGATCTCAAGCTTGCCGCCGGCGAACGTCTGGCCATCCTCGGTCGCAACGGCGCCGGCAAGACGACGCTGCTGACAACGCTGGCCGGGCTGCGCGCGCCGGCCAGCGGCGAGCTGCTGCTGGCCGGCCAGACTTACGCCGCGCTCGGTCCGCGCCAGTCGGCGCGCTGCCGCGGCTGGCTGGCGCAGCAACGCGAAGACGCCTTCGGTTCGACCGCGCTGGAAACCGCGCTTACCGGCCGTCATCCGCATCTCGGCCGCTGGCACTGGGAATCGGCCGACGACGCCGACATCGCGCGGCAGGCGCTCGCCGCCGTCGGTCTGCAGGGCTTCGAAGCGCGCGACGTACTCACGCTGTCCGGTGGCGAACGCCAGCGACTGGCCGTTGCCACGCTGCTGGCGCAGGCGCCGCAGCTCTATCTGCTCGACGAACCGATCGCGCACCTCGACCTCAACCACCAGATCGCGCTGCTCGAACTCTTCGCCAGCGCCGCCCAAGACGGCGTCGCCGTCGCCATGTCGCTGCACGATCCCGGCCTCGCGCTGCGCTTTGCCGACCGCGCGCTGCTGCTCCACGGCGACGGCCGTGCCGAGGAAGGTCCGGTTGCGGCAATGCTCACCGCCGAGCGTCTGTCGGCGCTCTACCAGCACCCCTTGCTTGCCGCCAATATCGATGGCCGCAGCTGTTTCATCCCGCGCTAAGCGAACCATGAACACCACCACTGCCTGCCCGGCGCTATTCATCGCCGCCCCCGCTTCCGGCCAGGGCAAGACGACGATCGTCGCCGCGCTGGCGCGCCTGCACACGCGACTCGGCCGGCGCGTGCGCGTGTTCAAGTGCGGCCCGGACTTTCTCGACCCTCAGATCCACCGCGTCGCCGCCGGCGCCGACTGTTACAACCTCGACCTGTGGATGTGCGGCGAGGCCGACGGCGCCTGGCGGCTCGCCGCCGCAGCCAGGGAATCCGACCTGATCCTGGTCGAAGGCGTGATGGGCCTCTACGACGGCGAGCCCTCGGGTGCCGAGATCGCCGCGCGCTTCGGACTGCCGATCCTCGCCGTGATCAACGGCGCGTCGATGGCCGCCACCTTCGGCGCCATCGCGCACGGTCTCAAGCACTACCGGCCGGGAACGAACCTCGTCGGCGCGCTGGCCAACCGTGTCGCCGGCGAACGCCACGCCGAACTGCTGCGCGCCGGACTGCCGGCCGACATCGACTGGTACGGTTCACTGGCACGCGATGCCGACAGCGCGCTGCCCGAACGCCATCTCGGCCTGCTGCCGGCCGGCGAAATTGCCGAACTCGACGCACGCCTCGACCGTCTCGCCGACCTGCTGGCGCCCACCGCCGCGGCGACACTGCCGCCGCCGCTCGATTTCTCGCGCATCGCCGCCAGCCGGGCGCCGGCGATTGCCGGGCTGCTCGCCGGCCGGCGCATCGCCGTCGCGCGCGACGCCGCCTTCTGCTTCCTCTACCCGGCCAACCTCGACTGCCTGCGCGCACTCGGTGCGACGCTCGTCTTCTTCTCGCCGCTGGCCGGCGAAGCGCTGCCCGACTGCGACGCGGTGTGGCTGCCCGGCGGTTACCCCGAACTGCACGGCGAACGCCTCGCGGCGCAGAGCGCGCTGTGGTCGGCGCTGGCCGCGCATGTCGCCGCCGGCAAGCCGCTGCTCGCCGAATGCGGCGGCATGATGACGCTGTTCGCCGGCATCACCGATGGCGACGGCCGACGCCACGCCATGGCCGGACTGCTGCCCGGCGAGATTTTCATGCAGCGCCGGCTCGCAGCGCTCGGCATGTGCGCCGCACGGTTGCCGGTGGCTGCCGGCGAAGCGACTGCCGACGACGAACTGCGCGGCCACAGCTTCCACTATTCTCGCGCCGAAACGCCGCTGACGCCGTTCGCCCGCGCGCTGCGCGCCGATGGCCGGCCGGGCGAGGCGATCTACCGCCAGCAGCGGCTGACGGCGAGCTACATGCACTTCTACTTTCCGTCAAATCCGCGCGCCGCTGCGCAACTGTTCCTGCCGTAAACGAGACTCCAGATGAATACCTCCGCAAATTCCAACGACACCGTTCCGGCAGCCGCCAAGAACGCGCCGGCAGCCCGGAACGACACGCCGAACGCCGACCGCTACAGCGATGCCGAGATCGCCGCGCTGTGGCGCGCGCTGCGCGAACGCCGCGACATGCGCCATTTCGTCGCCGACGCACTGCCCGAAGGCACGCTCGAGCGTCTCGTCGAAGCCGCGCATCTGGCGCCCTCGGTCGGCTTCATGCAGCCCTGGCGCTTCATCCGCATCCGCAGCCGCGAGCAGCGCGAGCGCATCCACGCGCTGGTCGAAGCCGAGCGCCTGCGCACGGCGGAGCTGCTGCCCTCGCGCAACGATGAGTTCCGCGCAGTCAAGATCGAGGGCATCCTCGACTGCGCCGAAGTGCTCGTCGCCTGCCTGATGCCGGGGCGCGAAGCGCACATCGTCGGCCGGCGCACGCTGCCCGAGATGGACGTCGCCTCGCTCGGCTGTGCCATCCAGAACATGTGGCTGGCGGCACGCACCGAAGGCATCGGTCTTGGCTGGGTGTCGTTCTACGACCCCGACGCGCTCGCCGCCCTGCTCGAGCTCCCCGCCGGCGCCCGCCCGCTCGCCGTGCTCTGCATCGGCCGCGTGCGCGAGTTCTACCCGCGGCCGATGTTCGAGGACGCCGGCTGGGGCCGTCGCCTGCCGCTCGCATCGCTACTTTTCGAAGAACGTTGGCCGGCCGACGCCGACGCGCTGCAGACGACGACGCCACCGGCCTATTGAGCCCATCGGCATGGCGGCGGCGGTGCCATCGGGAAGACGCGCCCGGCGCCGATTTTGACTCTGGTCAATCCAAGGCTAAACTCGCGCCTGCACAATAACGCCCGATGGTTTTCCCGGACCCTTAGCCGCATGCTCGAAGCGTCGAATCTGGAGTGCGTACGCGGCGAGCGCCGCCTGTTTGCCGGCGTCGGTTTTCGCCTCGACGCGGGCGAACTGCTGTCTCTGCAGGGGGCCAACGGCTCCGGCAAGACCAGCCTGCTGCGCATGCTCTGCGGCCTGACCGCGCCGGCCGCCGGCGAAATCCGCTGGCGCGGGCAAGCGACGGCCAAGCTCGGCGGCGAATTCCGCGCCGAGCTCTGTTACCTCGGACACCACAACGCGATCAAGGAAGAGCTGACGCCGCTCGAGAACCTGCTCACCTCGGCCCGGCTCGCCGGCGAGCCGCTGGCTGAGGACAATGCGCTCGACGCGCTGGAAACGGTTGGACTCGCCGGCCGCGAAGACCTCGCCTGCCGTTACCTGTCGCAAGGGCAGAAGCGGCGCGTCGCGCTGGCGCGGCTGGTGCATGAGCGGCGCGCGCTGTGGATCCTCGATGAGCCTTACGTCGCGCTCGACGTTGCCGCGGTCGACATGGTCGCCGGCCTGATCGGCGCGCACCTGCAACGCGGCGGGCTGGCCGTACTGACGACACACCAGCCGGTGGCCGTCGCCGCCGGCAGCATCCGCGAACTGCGGCTGGGCAGCTGAGATGCTCGCGCTACTCAAAACGGTCGTCGCCCGCGACCTGCGCCTGGCCATGCGCCGGCAGGCCGACATCGTTTCAGCGCTGTTCTTCTTCATCATCGTCGTCAGCCTGTTCCCGCTCGGCGTCGGCCCGGAAGCCGATCTGCTGCGTCGGCTGGCGCCCGGCGTGCTCTGGGTGGCGGCCTTGCTGGCGACGATGCTCTCCTTGCCACGGCTCTTCGCCGACGATTTCCGCGACGGCACGCTCGAACAACTGGCGCTCGGACCGCAGCCGCTGGCCGTCGCCGTGTTCGGCAAGACGTTGGCGCACTGGCTGTCGTCGGGACTGCCACTGACCCTGCTCTCGCCGCTGATCGGCGCGCAGTTCGACCTGCCGGCCGACGCCGTGTGGATGCTGGTGCTGGCGCTCTTGATCGGCACACCGGCACTGTCGGCGATCGGTGCCATCGGTGCGGCGCTGACGCTCGGCCTGCGCGGCGGCGGTGTTTTGCTGTCACTGCTGGTGCTGCCGTTGTACATTCCGGTGTTGATCTTCGGCGCCGGCGCGGTCGACGCGACGGCCGGCGGGCTCGGCGCGCAGGCGCACCTGTCGGTGCTCGGCGCGCTCTCGCTCGCTGGCCTGTTCTTTGCGCCGTGGGCCACTGCCGCCGCCCTGCGCGTGGCTCTTGAATGATGCGAAGGATGCAATGAATAACCGTCTGCTCAACTGGTTCAAATTTGCCTCGCCGCAAAGCTTCTTCCCGCTCGCCGGGAAAATGATTCCGGGTTTCTGGGCGCTCGCCGTGATCTTCGGCGTCGCCGGCCTCTATCTCGGTTTCTTCGTTGCGCCGACCGATGCGCAGCAGGGCGAGGGCTACCGCATCATCTTCCTGCACGTTCCGGCAGCGTGGATGTCGATGTTCATCTACCTGGTGATGGCTTTCTGGGCGGCAATCGGCCTGATCTACAAGACGCGCCTGTCGGGAATGATGGCCAGCGCGCTGGCGCCGACCGGCGCCATGTTCACCTTTCTCGCGCTGTGGACCGGCGCCTTCTGGGGCAAGCCGATGTGGGGCGCCTGGTGGGTGTGGGACGCACGGCTGACCTCCGAACTGATCCTGTTCTTCCTCTACATCGGCTTCATCGCGCTGCAGGCGGCGATCGACGATCCGCGCCGTGCCGACAAGGCCGGTGCCATCCTCGCGCTGGTCGGCGTGGTGAACATCCCGATCATCTATTTCTCGGTGAAATGGTGGAACACGCTGCATCAGGGCGCTTCGGTCAGCCTGACGAAAGCACCGTCGATGGCGCAGACGATGCTGCTGGCCATGCTGCTCTGCGCGCTGGCGTTCTGGATGTACAGCGTCGCCGTCGCGCTGATGCGCGTGCGCGGAATCATCCTCGAACGCGAACGCAACAGCGAGTGGGTGAAACAGCAGGTGACGATGGCTGCCGCCGGCCGCTGAACGCGACCAGCAGAATCTGCAAGAACGGCTCGCCGCGTCCGACGGCGCGCCGCAACCAAGGAAAGTGCGCAATGGTCTGGAACAGCTTTTCCGATTTTCTGGCAATGGGCGGCTACGGCCTGTACGTCTGGGGCTCGGTCGGCGCGACGGCGCTGCTGATGATGCTTGAGCCGATCATCATCGCGCGGCGCAACAGCGCGCTGACGACGCAACTGCAGCGCCAGTTCCGCGCCGAGCGCAATCAGCACACGCAGCGCAGGAGTCCGGCATGAAAGCGCGTCAGCAACGCATCGCCCTGATCGTCGGCGGCCTCGCCGTGCTCGGCATCGCCGCCGCGCTGGTCCTCAACGCCTTCCAGAGCAATCTCGTCTTCTTCTTCTCGCCGACGCAGGTCGCCTCGGGCGAAGCGCCGAAGGACCGCGTCTTCCGCATCGGCGGCATGGTCAAGGAAGGCTCGCTGACGCGCGAGGCCGACGGCGTCACCATGCGCTTCGTCGTCACCGACACGGCGCGCGAGATGACCGTCAACTACAAGGGCATCCTTCCCGACCTGTTCAAGGAGGGCAAGGGTGTCGTCGCGCAGGGCAAGCTCGGCGCGGGCGATGTATTCGTCGCCAGCGAAGTGCTCGCCAAGCACGACGAGAACTACATGCCGCCGGAAGCCGCCAAGGCGCTCGACGATGCCGGCAGCCGCGCGGTCAACGAAAAGGCCTCGCACAGCCTGAAGCAATAGGCGCTGCCACCGCAAGCGCCCGAACCACAACCGGATGAACGCATGATTCCTGAACTCGGCCACTTCGCGCTGATTGCCGCTCTCTGCATCGCGCTGACGCTGGGCACGCTGTCGCTGGTCGGCGCGCACCGCAACCGGCAGGCGTGGATCGCACTGGCGCGGCCGGCGACCTTCGCTTTCACGCTGATGCTGATCGCCGCCTACGCCTGTCTCACCACGGCCTTCGTGAACAACGACTTCTCGGTGCTCTACGTCGCCCAGCACTCGAACTCGCTGCTGCCGCTGACCTACCGCGTCGCCGCCGTCTGGGGCGGCCACGAGGGTTCGCTGCTGCTGTGGGCGCTGATGCTGGCGCTGTGGATGCTGGCCGTCGCGATCTTCTCGCGCGACTTGCCCGAACGCATGCGCGCGCGCGTGCTCGGCACGCTCGGCCTCGTTGCCGCCGGTTTCCTGCTGTTCATCCTGATCACCTCGAACCCCTTCGAGCGCCTGCTGCCGGGCGCCGAGGAAGGGCGCGACCTCAACCCGCTGCTGCAGGACCCCGGCCTCGTCATTCACCCACCGATGCTGTACATGGGTTACGTCGGCTTCTCGGTGGCCTACGCCTTCGCCGTCGCCGCGCTGCTCTCGGGCAACCTCGACGCCGCCTGGGCGCGCTGGTCGCGGCCATGGACCACCGCCGCCTGGGTGTTCCTCACCATCGGCATCGCGCTCGGCTCATGGTGGGCTTACTACGAACTCGGCTGGGGCGGCTGGTGGTTCTGGGATCCGGTCGAGAACGCCTCGTTCATGCCCTGGCTGGTCGGCACGGCGCTGGTGCACTCGCTGGCAGTCACCGAAAAACGCGGCAGCTTCAAGAACTGGACGGTGCTGCTGGCAATTTCAGCGTTCTCGCTCTCGCTGCTCGGCACCTTCCTCGTCCGTTCCGGCGTACTCAGCTCGGTACACGCCTTCGCCACCGATCCGGGCCGCGGCATCTTCATCCTCGGCTTCCTCGTCGCCGTCATCGGTTCGTCGCTCGCGCTGTTTGCCTGGCGCGCGCCAAACATCGGCCTCGGCGGCCGCTTCGGCCTGCTCTCGCGCGAATCGCTGCTGCTCACCAACAACGTGCTGCTGGTCGTCGCCTGCGCTTCGGTGCTGCTCGGCACGCTCTACCCACTGGCGGTCGACGCGCTCGGCCTGGGCAAGCTGTCGGTCGGCCCGCCCTACTTCGACACGGTCTTTGCGCCGTTGATGGCGCCAGCGCTGTTCCTCATCGGCGTCGGCCCGTTCGCGCGCTGGAAGAAGGCTTCGGCCGGCGAGCTGGTGCGCACGCTGCGCGTCGCCTTCGTCGTCGCTGCCGTCGTCGGCATCGCCATTCCCTTTTTCTACGGCAGCTGGTCGCCGCTGGTTGCCTGCGGCCTGCTGCTGGCGGCGTGGATCGCGCTGACCGTGTTCCTCGGCATCTTCCAGCGCGCACAGGCGACGCGTGCCGGCGGCTCCTTCGCCGCCGCCCTGGCGCGCCAGCCGAAAAGCTTCTACGGCATGCAGCTGGCGCACCTCGGCATTGCCGTCTTCGTCGTCGGCGTAAGCATGGTCAAGGGCTACGAACAGGAAAAGGACGTGCGCATGGAGTTCGGCGACCACGTCGAGGTTGCCGGCTACACCTTCACCTTCAAGGGCGTCAGCCAGCAACAGGGCGCCAACTATCTGGCGCTGGTCGGCGAAGTCGAGCTGTCGCGCGACGGCAAGGTGCTGCGCACGCTCTCCCCGGAAAAGCGCAACTATGTGTCGTCGTCGATGCCGATGACCGAAGCGGCGATCGACTCGGGCTTGCTGCGCGACGTCTATGTTTCGCTCGGCGAACCGATCGACCGCAGCAATCCGGGTGGCGCCTGGGCGGTACGCGTCTATTACAAGCCTTTCGTCGACTGGATCTGGGGCGGCTGCGGCCTGATGGCGCTGGGCGGCCTGCTGGCCATGCTCGACCGTCGCTACCGCCTGCGCGCGCGCGCCGCCGCGCCGGCATCGGCGACGCAGATGCAGGGCGCCTGAGCATGGGCGACCTGCCGCAGCGCGCTTCGCCGCGCCTGCCCGCCCCCTTCGTTTCCGCCTGCCGGCCGTCGCGTCGGCGCGCACTCCGTTTCGGGAGACAAGCCGCATGAACAAGTTCCTCTGGCCGCTCGTCGGCTTTGCCGTCCTCGTTGCCCTGCTCGGCGTCGGGCTGACGCTCAACCCGCGCGATGTGCCCTCGCCGCTGGTCGGCAAGCCGGCGCCGGCGTTCACGCTGAAACAGCTCGGTGCAGCCGACCAGACCTTCTCGCCGCAGGACCTGCGCGGCAAGGTGTGGCTGCTCAACGTCTGGGCCTCGTGGTGCGTTTCCTGCCGGCAGGAGCATCCGCTGCTGGTCGAATTCGGCAAGAAGCAGGCGGTGCCGCTGATCGGCCTCAACTACAAGGAATTGCGTGGCGACGGTGGCGTCGACATGAGCCGCATCGGCGCCGACGACGAGGAAAGGCAGGCACGGCAGCGCGCTGCCGGCTGGCTGGAAGCGCACGGCAATCCGTACACGCTGACCGCGCTCGACCTCGACGGCCGCGTTGGCATCGACTACGGCGTCTATGGCGTTCCCGAGACCTACGTCATCGACAAGGCCGGCATCATCCGCCTCAAGCACACCGGGCCGCTGACGCCCGAGGCCCTCTCCGGCAAGATCATGCCGCTGGTGGCGGAGCTGTCGAAATGAGGCGCGGCTGGCAGACGTCCGCGCTGACCTCTGCGCGCTCGCTGCTGCGCGCACTGCTCTTCGCCGCCCCCGTGCTCGCCATCGGCGCGCTGCTGCCGCCACTGCAGCCGCTGCTGGCGCCGGCGGCAGTAGCCAACGAGGCAGCGCCGCTCGTCGCCGACGAGGTGACCGAGAAGCGCCTGCTGGCGATTTCCGAGGAACTGCGCTGCCTCGTCTGCCAGAACGAAACGCTGGCCGCCTCGCAGGCCGAACTCGCCAATGATCTGCGCCGTGAGATCCGCGGCCTGATCAAGGACGGCAAGAGCGACGCCGAGATCATGGACTTCCTGGTCAGCCGCTACGGTGATTTCGTGCGTTACCGGCCGCCGCTGAAGAGCTCGACGCTGCTGCTCTGGCTCGGCCCGGCGGCACTGTTGCTGATCGGCATCTTCGCGCTGTTCCGCTATCTGCGCCAACGCAACGTCGCCATCGCCGCGACGCCGCTATCGGCCGACGAAGCGCGTCGCGCCGACGCGCTGCTCAACGCCGGCAGCGCGGACAACAGCGACCAACACGGCAACAAGTCATGACCGAATTCATCGTACTCGCCGCGCTGCTCGTCGCCGCGGCCATCCTGATCATGGCCGTGCCGCTGCTGCGCCGCGATGCGGCGGCAAGCAGCACGGCAGCCAGCGGCAGCAACCGGCGCGAAGCCAATCTGGCGATCCTGCGCGACCAGCTCGCCGAGCTCGAGAACGAGCGCCGCGAAGGCACGCTCTCCGATGCCGATTTCGAACAGGGCAAGGGCGAACTGCAACGTCGTCTGCTTGAAGAAACTCAGGCCGAAGAAGCGCAGCCCGCCACAGCGCCGAGCGCTGCCAGCGCCGCTGCCGGCCGCAAGTCGGCGCTGCTGGTCCTGCTGGCGCTACCGATTGCCATCGCCGCCGGCTACGCCGCGCTTGGCGAACCGCGCGCGCTCAACCCGCAGCTGACGCAGCCGGCGTCGAAAGTGAGCGAGCAGCAGATGCTGGCGCTGGTCGAGCAGCTGGCCGAGCGGCTCAAGGCCAAGCCCGACGACCTCGAAGGCTGGGTGACGCTGGCGCGCTCGTACAAGACGCTCGGCCGCTACACCGAAGCGGCCAGTGCCTACGCCCGCGGCGGCCGCATGGTCGAGGAAAGTGCGCCGCTGCTTGCCGACTACGCCGAAACGCTCGGTCAGATTGCCAACGGCAGCCTGCTCGGCCGGCCGCAGGAACTGATCGCACAGGCGCTCAAGATCAACCCCGACGAGCCGCAGGCCTTGTTCCTGGCTGGCGCTGCGGCCAGCGAGGAGCGGCAGTTTGGCGCCGCTGCCGACTACTGGGAGCGCCTGCTCAAGCAGATGGACCCGAACGGCGAGGAAACGCGTGCGCTCGCCGACGCCGCAGCCAAGGCGCGCGAAATCGCCCGGCACGGCGCCAGCGCGACGGCCGCACCGGCCGCAGGCGCTGCCGCGCAGTCGAACGACGGCCGCAAGAGCAAGGCCGCCGCCGCGGACAGCAGCATTGCCGGCGAGGTGAAGCTGGCACCGGCGCTGGCCGCACGCGTCAAACCCGATGACGTGATCTTCGTCTTTGCCCGTGCCGAAGACGGCGAACGCCGGCCGCTCGCCGCGCTGCGCGGCAACGCCGCCAACCTGCCGCTGCGCTTCCATCTCGACGACGCGGCGGCGCTACCCGGCGGACGCAAGATGTCGGAGGTGGCGACGGTCGTCGTCGAAGCGCGTATCGCCCGCGCGGGAATTGCCCAAAGCAGCAGCGGCGACCTCTATGGCCGGGTTGCCGGCGTTCGTCCCGGCAGCAGCGGCCTGCAGCTGCTGATCGACAAGATCGAGCCCTGAAAGCGGCGCGCCCCGGGCAAGGGCGCAGTCCCGCGCACCACTCCGGAAGAGGCGCCCGCTGCCGCCGGCGGGCGCGACGCGGGCCGCCGCTCCCTTGCCGGGGCGCGCAAGCCGGCCTGAATCAAAGGCGCTGCGGGCGTGCCGGGTTAGACTTGCACTGTCGTTACGCCCGGTCAGCCTCACCTTGTTCAGGAGCGCGCCGGGAGCACGGCGTCCGGACTCACGGGCAAGCACACGCGGTTCTCGCGTTGCCTGCCTTCCCTGTCGGCAAACGCCAGCGGCGGCAATGCAAGCTGCCACGGCTGGCCCAAAGCGGAGATAGAAGCACATGTTCCGTGAAAAACACGGCTTTTGGGCGACCTTCCTGCGCCCGTCAGCACGCTACTCATTGTTGACGCTGCTCGTCGTCGGCTTCCTCGCCGGCGTCGCCTTCATCGGCGGCACGCACTACGCCTTCGAAGTCACCAGCTCGCCGCAGTTCTGCGCCGATGCCTGCCACGAAATGGCGACGGTAAGCGCGGAGTACAAGCAGAGCGTGCACTACAGCAACCGCAGCGGCGTGCGCGCCGAATGCGCCGACTGCCACATCCCGCAGCCGCTCGGCCCGAAACTCGAGAAGAAGATCGTCTCGGCCAAGGAACTGTGGGGCAAGATCACCGGCAGCATCAGCACGCCCGAAAAATTCGCCGCCAAGCGCCTCGAACTCGCGCAGCACGAATGGGCGCGCATGAAGGCCACCGACTCGCGCGAATGCCGCAGCTGCCACCAGGTGGACGGCATGTCGGCCGACAAGCAGACACCGCGCGCCGGCGCCATGCACAGCATGATCGGCCAGGATGGCCGCACCTGTATCGACTGCCACAAGGGAATCGCCCACCAGCTGCCCGAGAACATGCCCGAGGGCGAATGAAACCCTGCCCCGGCCGGCAACGCGCTTGCACGACCGGCCAGCCTCGCCGACTTCCGTCTGACCGATCTGAAAGGAGTGTCATGCAGCCATCGACCCGCCTCGCCCTCGTTCTCCCGCTCGCGCTCGCCTGCAGCGCCGCGTTTGCCGCGCCCGACTGGAGCAAGATTCCGGCGCGCGAGATCACGGTGTTCCACGCCGGTGCAACCTCGTTCGAGTGGATCGGCAGCGAGCACCCCGGCGCCAGCATCGTCAAGGCCGGGCAGCCGTGCATCATCTGTCACGAAACGAAGAAGGGCCTCGACTACACCGCCAAGAAACTGGCGCCGCGCGAACCCGACGCGCAGGCAATGCCGAAGACCGTGAGCTTCCCGGTGAGCGTGCAGGCAGCAGTGGAAAAGGGAACGCTCAATGTGCGCCTGTCGTTCAAACCGCCGGCCGACAGCAAGACCGGTAGCGACGCCGACAACGAACTCAAGGCGGCGATCATGCTGCTCGACGACAAGGTGCCGCAGGCCAAGCTCGCCGGCTGCTGGACGAGCTGCCACAAGGACATGCGCGGCATGCCCGGCGGCGATGCGAAGAAGGGCAAGTACGTCAGCGCCGGCAGCTTCGAGCTGCTGCAGTGGAAGAGCGGCAAGACGTCGGCGGCGCTGCCGGCCGGCGTCAAGGTGGAAAGCGGCAAGGACGGCGACAGGACTACCGTCACTTTCTCGCGCAAGCTCGGCGGCGCCGTCGTCGAGGGGCGCAGCGTTCCCTTCGGCATCGCCATCCACGCCAACCGTGCGGCCGGCCGCATGCACTACGTCTCGCTCGGCTACCGGCTCGGCATCGGCGGCGCGCCGGGTGAGGTGCAGGCGGCGAAGCAGTAGCGACGAGCGGCGACAACCCCGGCGCACGGCACTGCGGCAACGATGCTGCCATTCCCGCCCGGCGTGCCGCGCTGGCGAGCGCTGCCAGCCGCGGCACTCGCCGTCTGCGTGCTCGTCTCTTCGCCGCAGGTCGCGGCACAGATGCGCAGTTCAGCGGCCGGAGAGACCCGCGAAGACGCGGCAAACGCGGTGCGCACGCTCACTTTGACATTGAGCGAGCGGCCGGTGCGCGTTGACGTCCATGCGCCCGCCGGCAAGGGGCGCGATGCCGTCGTCCTCGCGCATGGCTTCATGCGCACGCGCGCCTCGCTCGCCGGACACGCCGCAGCATTGGCAGAGGCGGGATATCTCACGGTAGCCAGCGATCTGCCTTACGGCGTCAGCGCCCGCGACAACGGCGAAGCGCTCGCCGATCTGCTAGCACTGATGCGTGCCGGAGCGCTTGGCATGCCGGTCGAGCGCATTGTCCTTGCGGGTTTCTCGGCCGGCGCGCTGGCGGCACTGTTCGCTGCCGTGAATACGCCTGATCTGGCCGGCTACATCGCGCTCGACCCGGTCGATTTTCCCGACCGCGAAGGACTGGCGGCGGCGCATCACCTGCAAATTCCGGCCGTGCTGCTGCACGGCCCACCCAGTGCCTGCAATGTCTTCCGCAGGGCAGCGCCGTGGGCCGCCGCCATGCCTGACTTGCGCGAGGAGCGGCTGATCGAGAACGCCAGTCACTGCGACTTCGAGTCGCCGACCGACGGCGTATGCACTCATCTCTGCGGTGCCACCACTCCCGAACGCCAGGCGGCGGTGCGCGCCGCGTTGCTGCGGGCAGCTGCTGCCCTGTTATCGCCGCGCTGAGCGAAAACCCGCCACAGCCTTAACTTGTAGCGCCGATGCGGCCACACCAAGTTCCGCCGCGAATGGCGACTGCACTCGGCGCGGCAGGTGCAGAACCGTCGGCATCATTCCGGACAGCGGAATTCTCCTGGCACGGGAGCGCACATCAGGGCGGCGTGACCGGTCTGGTCGCCGCACCGACCAGCTTGACCACCACACCGCCGCCCGGCACCAGCGAACTTGCCAGTTCGGCGCCGACGTCAAACAGTACGTCGCGCGTCACCATCTGCCGGGCCATGCTGCTCAACATGCTGCCCTCGCGGTTGACGCTGCCGGTGAGCGCGTCGATTTCGACCACGCCCCGCTTGTCGCGCCAAGCGAACTCGAACGCGTATACCGGCCGGTAGTACAGCGTCAGCCCGCCGATCAGCAATTCGTCGTCGAGGATGACGTGCGCGGCAACGGGTTCCATCAGCCGCGCCTTGACCTTCTGCACGATCAGCGCCGCAGTGATATCCGGCGGCAGCAGGTTCAGGCCGCTGCCATCGAGATAAGGCGACGCCTTCTCCTGATACGCGGCGACGTACTCGGACGGCGTTTTTGCGCCTTTGTGTTTCAGCAAGCCATCAAAGAACTCGGACAATTCGGTGTGCTTTTCGCAATGCTCGAGCGCGCTGACGAGCAGTTGTCCACCGGGCCGGAACTCGAGATCACGATCGAGCAAGCTCACCTTGAGCGCGTACGGGCTCACCGCCTGCAGCGTGTAGTCGGTCTTCACCTGGAAACGCGTATGCCGCGCGGCCCGGACACGCCAGAAGGGCTCATAGCGCTTTTCCGAGGAGACGAGGCTGATATCCGCCTCTTTCGGACGATCCCAAACCTTGGCCAGCGCCATCCAGCCGAAGGCGCCGGCCTTCTCCTTTTCGGCCTGAGCGCGCGCCGCGGGCTCGTTATAGACGTCGGCGAAAGTGAGAATTTCCTGTTCCATCGTGTCGTTCCGTAGCGGTCGAAGTGCAAAACAGAGCATTCAGTGCCGGGCTTTCCGCAGCAAGGCCGCCCGAGTCTGCGCCGGGCTTGCCTGAATCACATCCCCAGCGAGTCGAGCAGGTCGTCGTGGTCGCTGGCAGGCGTCGTCGACGCGGCGTGCGGCGAACGCTGGCTCGCCTGCGCGTTGGCCTGCGCGATCAGTTCGTCGGGATCGGGCGCGTCGAGCGGCTGGAAGTCAAAGAGCTTGATGAACTCGGTGCGATCGATCGCCAGCTCGAGGTAGAAGATGTTGTTGCGCGCGGTAAAGAAAGTGACGCGGCGCACCTCGGGCTTGTCGAGGTTGGTATCGACGCTGAGCATCACCTGCTTGTTGAGCACCAGCATCTTCGGCTGGTTTTGCGTGATGTGCGTCTGCAGTTCGCGCGCCACCTTGCCGGTGAAGTCGCCGACGATCTGGTTCATCAGTTCGCCCATGACGTTGCTCACCTCATCGGAGGTGTGCGAGGTCGCCAGCTCGTCCTTCGCCATGCCCATGGTCAGCATGTAGGTCTCGTACAGCTCCATCGCCGCCGGCGCCGAGAAGTTGATGACGACGAGGCCGGAAAAGCCGCCGTCGAACAGCACGAAACAGCCGATGTCGGGCTTCAGACAGGTCTTGGTGATGCGCTGCACCATGCCGGAAAAATTGACCTGACTCTGCGTCGCGACGGTGAGCACGCGGGTCACCGAATTGCACAGGCTGAGCAGGATGTCTTCGGTGCCGAAAACGACGTCTTTATCTGTTGTACTCATGATTCTCCGATGCTCCCGAGTTTTGCGGCCAAGGTTTCGCCGCCCCTTGCGATCTGTACGGCATAGGAAAAGGGAATCGCCGCTGCGCCTCTCCTTATACCCGATCTGCCAGTAATGCGACTACTGCGATTTCGCGCTGGCTGAAGGGCGATGCAGGCGCTGATGCGCGGGGCTCGTGCCTTCAGATTTGCATGATCTAAGAAGATTTTGATCCTTCAGACATTCCTGGATCCGCGCTAAAACTGCGCCGGAATCCGGACACCCAGGTCTGCCGCAAACGGGCCCGCTTGAAGACCGGATGGTCGTGCGCCGTACGGCATCAGGCGCGCTGGCTGGGCAAGCTCAGGCCTCGGAAATGAAAATCGTCTTGTTGGGATATTGCGCCGCTGAGGTCGATTCGATCCAGCAGGTGCTGGCGCCATTGACCCGCCAGTATGGCCTTGGCTATCGCACCGTGCCTGACGTTGGCGCGCTGCCGGCAGCCCTTGACTGCGACGACTCGTGCTTCGTCATCGCCAACGACTGGCATGGCGGTGTCAACGTCGAGCAGGTGATCGAATGCTGCCGCCAGCACGACAGCCGACCGCCGATCGTCTTTGCCTCGGGCAATCTGCGCGAGGAAATGGCCAGCCAGGTCATCGATTCCGGCGCCGACGGCTATGTCTTCTGGGACCGCCTGTTCCAGTTGCGCTGGTTCATCCATAAGCATCTGCAGAAGCGACGCTGGCTACCGACGCAATTGACCGAAAGCGCGAAAGCCTCGGCGCGCATCAATGACCGCCTGTCGACGCTGCTCGACCTGTCGAGCGACGCCATCGTTGCCACCGACCCCGACTTCCGCATCATCTTCTTCAACAAGGGTGCGGAGCGCATCTTCGGCCACAGCGCCGACGAAATCCTCGGCCATGCCTTCAGCACGCTGCTGCCGGCCTTTTCGCTGAAGGCCTTCGCCAACACCGGCTTCACGCAGGCGCCGCGCAGTACGGCGAGCGAACTCGCCGAGCGCACCGAAGTCGATGCACGGCGGAAAGACGGTACGCTCTTTCCCGCCGAAGTCTCGATCGCCGTGCTCGAAGAAGATGGTGGCGCCATCTGCCTGGCGATTTTGCGCGACATCGCCGAAAAGAAGCGCGTCGCCGAACACATCGTCTATCTGGCCACGCACGACAGCCTGACCGGCCTGCCCAACCGCAATCTGTTCCTCGACCGGCTGGCGCATGCGATCGACGTCGCCGACCGCAACGAGAAACTGATGGCGCTGATGTTCATCGACCTCGACGGCTTCAAGCAGGTCAACGACCTGCTCGGACACGCTGCCGGCGACGAATTGCTGCAGGTGGTCGCCGGGCGATTGCGCGGTCAGTTGCGCGCGGCCGATACCGTCGCCCGTCTCGGCGGCGACGAGTTCGCCGTGATTCTCGAACATCTCGAACACGTCGATCCGATCAGCCAGATTGCCGCTGACCTGATCCGCGTTCTCGACGATCCGATCGTCACCGCGCAAGGGCCCGCCATCGTTTCGGCCAGCATCGGCATCGTCATCTGCCCGCTGGAAGCGAAAACCACGCACGAAATGATGATCGACGCCGACCGCGCGATGTACGCCGCCAAGGCCGCCGGCAAGGGGCGCTTCCTTTTCTATTCGGCGGAAATGTCGCCGGAGGCGGCGCTTCGCCAGGAAACACCGGCGCAGGCGCTTCCGGCACACGCAGCGGCGACAGGCGCTGACGGCCAGCACCTAGGTCAAACCAGCCGCGAATACGCGGTCTGAGCTCGTCGCTGCAAACGGCGCAGCTGCCCGAAGCAGCTGGCACCAGCGACTCAGTCAGCCCGCCGCAGCTGCCAGACGAGCGTTGCCGCGGCGCCGCTGATGATCGCCGGCAGCGTCAGCAGCGAGCCGAGCGCGAGCGTCGATACGCCGCTGATCCCCTGCCCGATCGAGCAGCCGAGCGCGGTCACTGCGCCAAAGCCCATCAGGACGCCGCCGAGCAGATGGTGCACGCTGTCTTCCAGATCGTGAAAGCCCTCCCAGCGGAAGCTGCCGGTCGCCAGCGCGTGCGCCGCGCTGCCGGCAACGACACCGAGTGCAACGGCAATGGCGAAGTCAGGATGCTGGCTGTTGTCGCTCCATTGCGTCAGCAGGCTCATCAGATCGGCCTGTCCGGCGACGAAACTCAGCGATTCCATGCGTCCGCTGCGTGTGGCGAGGAATGCCTCCTGCAAGGTATCCGGGTCCTCGGCGACATAACCGAAATGACCGCTGAGCAGCCAGCCGGCGACGACCAGCAGCCCGGCGCCGGCGCCGCCGGCGAGCTGTTCGGCCGACAGGCGCCCGGCACGCAGGAAGATGAAGGCGAGCAAGGCAATCACCAGCCCCCCGGCGGCGATGGCCAGCGCGGCCGAAGCGGGAACGCCGAAGCCGGTGAGCAATGCCGGCAAGTCGCTGCCGCCGGGCATGGGCAGGCTGAGCGCATTGAGCACGCGGATGCGCAGGACGCTGAGGATGCCGTACATGCTCATCAGCGCACCGGCGCACAGTGCGAGAAAGACGATCAGCGCCTTGATGCTGCCGCTGCCGATGAGGATCAGCGTCTTGCCGGCGCAGCCCGAGGCGAGCGCCATGCCGACGCCAAAAGCCAGACCGCCGACGAGGTGCGCCGCCCACAGCAGTTTCGGCGTGCGATAGATCGTCTTGTCGAGATCGATCAGTCCGGCGGCGTGCAGCGCCGCACTGCCGGCGATGGCGACGGCAATCGCCAGCAGCCACATGCCCATGCGCCGCCAGTCCGCCATCACGACGATGTCGGCGACGGCGCCGAGCGTACAGAAACGCGTACGCGCGCAGAGCAGCCCGAAAGCGGCGCCAAGCACAAAGGCCAGCGCGAGGATGGCCGTCGCGCTCAGCATGCGCGCGCTCCGGGCCGGCTTGCCGGCGTCAAGCCGACTCCTGCGGCAGACCGTGGAAACACCCGCTGCCACCGCTGCCGTGCTGGCACGCCGCGTCGGCCTCGCCCTCGAACCCGTCCTGCACGTGGTAGATGCTGCGCAGCCCGGCGCTGAGCAGTGCCTGACCGGCGAGCAGCGAGCGCCTGCCGCTGCGACAGATGAGGATCAGAGGAATGCCGTTCACATCGTCGCCATCGTCGGCTGATTGAGCACGCGCGCGGCGCAACTGGCGCAGCTCGGCGACGAAATTCGGGTTGATCTGCCAGTCCGGCTCGTCAAACCAGGGGATGTTGACGGCGCCTGCCGGGTGTCCCCCCGAAAGGAACTCATCGCTTGAGCGGATATCGACGAGCAGCGCCCGGCGCTCATCGCCGAGCATGCGCAGGGCTTGCAATGCACTGAGGCTCTCGGGGTAACTATCGCTCACGACAAGACGTTCCTGCTGCTGAGTTGAAGACTTCGCGTTCCCTCCGCTGCCGGCCCGGCAACGCGATCACGCGTAACAGCCGCGGAGATTAGGGACGGCCGTCGCGAAAGCGAACAAAGACTTCCTGATAAGCATATGGGCATTCACGACCCCGACCGGGGAGCCGGCAGCAGGGGAATTTGCTTATCAGGAATCGATCGTTCTGCATCGCTAGCCGGGTGGGCAAGATTTCAACCACAGCGCTGACGGGACTTCCCTCGCGTTTCACCAGAACTTTCCCGGGGGGTTTGCCGATGTCCTTTGCCGTTTCTCGTCGCGAGTTTCTCGTCGTGGCGGGGGCTGCCGCGCTGGCCGGCGGCTTCGTCGGCGTACCTGGCATCGGCAACGCGCGGGCCGCTACCGGCACCCGCAATGCGGGCGCCTTCAAGGCGCGCAGCTGGGAGGCCGCGTATTCCTCGCTCGGGCTGCCGACGCCGCAGCCGAGCAGCGCGATCCTGATCAATGCACCCGACGTCGCCGACAACGGCGCCAGCGTTCCGGTCGAGGTCAGCATCCGCGTGCCGAATGCGCGGCGCCTGCTGCTGATCGGCGAGCGCAACAGTTTCCCGCTGCTCGCCGACATCGAGTTTTCCGGCCGCGCCGAACCGTGGTTCGAGGCCAGGATCAAGCTCGCCGAAACGTCCGACGTCCGCGCCATCGTCATCGCCGACGGCAAGGCTTACACCGCCAGCCGGCGCGTGCGCGTCATCGTCGGCGGCTGTGTCGGTTGAGCCATGGCTGAGAACACTACCCGTCCGTCGCTGCCGATCCGCGTTTCCGCCCGCGTCACCGGCGACAGCGCGCTGATCAAGGCACTGCTGACGCACCCAATGGAAAACGGCCTCGGCAAGACCGCTGCGGGCGAAGCCATCCCGGCGAACTTCATCACCGAGGTCAGCGTGTTCGTGAACGACGCGCTGGTCGCCTCCTTGCAGACCGGCCCCGGCATCGCCGCCGACCCGTTGTTCGGCTGGAAGGTCGGCGGCGTGCGCATCGGCGACGCGGTGCGCGTGAGCTGGCGCGACAACCAGGGCGCCGAACAATCCCAGGCAAGCACGGCGCGCTAGCGCCATTACCCATCATTCCCCCGAGAAGGAGATGCGATGAAACAAGTACTTCCGCTTCTTGCCCTGCTGGCAGCCGGCACTGCCGTCGCGGCAGGACCGGCCGGCAGCGACGGCAAAGCGCCGGCGAAACCGGCGCTGAGCGCAGCGTCCGCGGCAGCAGTGCCCTACGCCGTCGCCAACTGCTTCAACTGCCATGGCACCGACGGCAAGACCAGCGCCGCGATTCCGCCGCTCGCCGGGCGTGACCGCGTCTATATCGAGGAAACCCTGAAGGCCTACAAGAGCGGCGCCAAGCCGGCGACGATCATGCATCAGCTCGCCAAGGGCTATACCGACGAAGAACTCGCCGTCTTCGCCGACTACTTTTCGCAGCAGAAATAGGAGCCCGCCATGAGTCAGGAAAAAGAGTTCACTCTGCCGGGAAACGCGAGGACTGCAGACGACAGCCTCGGCCAGGCCACGGTCAATTCCGGTCGCCGCCGCCTGCTCGGCGCGCTCGGTGCCGGCGCCGCTATCGCCGCCGTTCAGGGAGCTGCCTTCGCCGCCGTACGCAAGCCGAAGTCGATCGGTCGCGTCGTCATCATCGGTGCCGGCTTCGGCGGCGCCACCGCTGCCAAGTATCTGCGCAAGTGGAGCAATGGCAGCATCGACGTGACGCTGATCGAGCGCAACAAGCAGTTCATCTCGTGCCCGACCTCGAACGAGGTGCTCGGCGGCAACCGCGCCTACGAGTCGCTGGTGCATGGCTACGACAAGCTCGGCAAGAACTGGGGCGTCAAGCTGGTGAATGCCTCGGCCACCGCCGTCGATGCGGAAAAGCGCCGCGTCAGGACCGATACCGCCGGCGAGTTCGAGTACGACCGGCTGATCGTCGCGCCGGGATTCGACTTCAACTTCGCCAGCATCGAAGGCTACGACGAGAAAGCGCGCGAACGCATCCTGCACGCGTGGAAAGCCGGTGCGCAGACGCTCGCCCTGCGCCAGCAGCTGGTCGACCTGCCCGACGGCGGCGTCTACGCGCTGACCATCCCGAAAGCGCCGTACCGCTGCCCGCCGGGACCGTACGAGCGCGCCAGCCAGATCGCCTGGTATTTCAAGCAGAACAAGCCGAAATCGAAGGTGCTGGTGCTCGACGCCAACGACAAGATCATCTCCAAGGAGAAACTCTTCCTCGGCGTCTGGGAAAAGGACTACGCCGGCATCATCGAATATACACCGAAGTGGAACGCCACCGGCGTCGACGCCGCCAGCAACACGGTGATCAGCGAACTCGGTGACCGCTTACACGCCGACGTGCTCAACCTGCTGCCGGCACAGCGCGCCGGCGACATCGCGCGCGCCATCGGCATCGTCAACGTGAACGACCGCTGGGCCGACATCGACTGGATCACGCTCGAATCGACGGCGCTGAAGAACGTGCACGTCGTCGGCGACGCGCTGTCGGCGGCGCCGCTGATGCCGAAGTCAGGGCACATGGCCAACCAGCACGGCAAGGCCGTCGCCGCGGCGATCGTCGAGATATTCTCGGGGCGCGAGCCGCAGCCGACGCTGCTCGCCAACACCTGCTACTCGCTGGTCGACGACAAGCGTGCCATTCATGTCGATTCGGTGCACCGCTACGACCCGGAGAAGAAGCAGCCGCTGGTCGTCGCCGGTTCCGGCGGCGTCTCCAGCGCGCCGTCGGTCGAAGAAGGCCTGTACACGCGCGCCTGGGCCGAAACGATCTGGAAGGACGTGCTCGCCTGATCGCACCGCACAGCGCAAGCGCGCAAGGGCGGCAGGGCGACAGCGCGCCCGCCACAGGCCGGAGCAGCCGTACGATGGCGGCTCCGGCCTTTTTCATGCCCGGTTGCACCAAGGGGCTAAAATCAGCGCCCCACTTCACCTGCAGAGACCACATGCCGCGCGTACTTGTCGACCGCTTTACCGTTCCCGATGCCGCCATCGACATCAACGGCCACGTCAATAACCAGGAATACATCCGCTGGATGCAGGACATCGCCACGGCGCATTCGAGCGACTGCGGCTGGCCGCTCGCCCGCTACCTCGAAGTGAAATCGATGTGGGTGATCCGCTCGCACTTCATCGAGTACGTGCGGCCGGCTTTCGCCGGCGAGGAGCTGCTGCTGGCCACCTGGATCGCCGGCATGGACACGCATACCTCACCGCGCAAGTACCGCTTCGTACGCGCGCGCGACGGCAAGACGCTCGCCGAAGCCGAGACGCTGTGGGTCTATTGCGACGCGACGAGCGGGCGGCCGGCTGCAATTCCGCCGGAAGTGCGCGAGGCCTTTCCGGTGGTAACCGAGGCCACGGAAATCACCGCCGCCATCGCCGCGCGGCGCTGATCCGGGCCAGCCGTTCCGGCGACTCCCGCCGATCCGCTCAGGCGTGGCGGCAGCCGGCGCCGCGGCCGGGCCCATTCACTCGGGCGCGGGAACGGGTTCGAGCAGTTCGGTATCGGCGTGCGCGTACGCCGGGCTGCAGCAGCACAGGATGTGCAGCGGCGTCGTGCCGCCGGCCTCGATGCAATGCGGCGTTCCCGGCGGGATGAGCACGCTGTCGCCGGCAGCGACGGCAAAGCGCTCGGCGCCGAGCGTCATCCAGCCCTCGCCTGCCGTCAGGTGATAGATCTCTTCGGTCGCGTGGTGACGGTGCAGCCAGGTGCGCTGGCCGGGGTACACGACCGCCTCGGCGAGACTCTGGTTTTGCACCGGATGCTGCCCGGGGTGCAGCAGTTCACGGATTTCCGAGCCGTCGCGGGTGATGTACGGGGCAATGTCGGCGAGTCGCGTTTTCATCGCGGCCGACCGCTCAAGGCTTGCGATCGTCGCGCGGCAGCAGGCGCGGCTCGCGCGCATCGCTTGCTGCGCTGGATTCACCGGCATCGCTGGCTTCGTTTTCGCGGATGACCACCGCTTCGCCGTCGATCACCTCGCCGCGCATCGACGCACCGCCCATCGACTGGCCGCCCATGCTGAAACCCGCCCCCTGCTCACGCATCAGCTTGCGCAGTTCGCGCGTCTTCCACCAGAACCACGCCCAGACCGCCAGCGCAATGAAGGGAATCAGCGCCAGCAGCACCAGCGAGAACATGAAACCGAGGCCGAGCAACAGCGCGAGGACGATCGCGGCAAGGATCTTGGCGAGCGGGCCGGGAGGATTGGCGGGCGGCATCATTCGGGGTTCCGGGAGTCGAGGGTGAGCGTGACGGGGCCGTCGTTGATCAGGCTGACCTGCATGTCGGCGCCGAATACGCCGGTGTGCACCGGCCGGCCGAGTGCCTGCGTCAGCAGCGCGGTGAAGCGTTCGAACAAGGGCTGCGAGATTTCGCCGCGCGCGGCACGGCTCCACGACGGGCGGTTGCCCTTGCGCGTCGAGGCGTAGAGGGTGAATTGCGAAACGGAGAGGATGTCGCCGCCGGCATCAACGACACTGCGGTTCATGACGCCTTCGGCATCGGCGAAGATACGTAGCCGGGTGAGCTTCTGCACCATCCAGTCGAGGTCGCTCGCCTGATCGGCATCCTCGAAACCGGCGAGCAGCAGCAGGCCGGCGCCGATCTCGCCGACGATCTGCCCATCGACGCTGACCGCCGCCGCGCGCACGCGCTGCACGACGACCCTCATGCTGCCGACTGCCCGAGCGTGGCGCTCGCCAGCTTGACGGCAAAGCCGACAAACAGCCCGCCGACGCCGCCGCTGGCCACCGCCGACAGCCGGCGGCGACGGCGGAACTGCGCGGCCAGTCCGGCACCGCCGAAGATCAATGCCGACAGGTAGAGCGCGCTGAACAGCTGCACGATCAGGCCGAGGATCAGGAAGGACAGCACCGGATGCGGGTAGTCCGGCGAGACGAACTGGATGAAGAAGGAAACGAAGAAGAAGATCGCCTTCGGGTTCATCAGGCTGATCAGCAGCGCCGTGTGGAAAGGGCGCGAAGCGTCGACCGCAGGCGCCGCCGGCGCGGCATCGGCGGGCGCCTGCCAGCGGCGCCAGGCGGCGCGCAGCAGGTTCACTCCCAGCCAGGCGAGGTAGGCGGCACCCGCGTACTTGATCGCCATGAACAGCGCCGGCGTCGCCTGCAGCAGTGAAGCGACACCGGTCGCCGAAAGCGTCATCAGGATGGCGTCGCCAACGAAGACGCCACAGGCGCCGCGATAACCGGCGCCGACGCCCCAGCGCGAGGCGACGCTCATCACATAGAGCGAGTTCGGTCCCGGCAGCAGGACGATGAAAATCGTGCCGAGGATGAAGGTGGGCAGGTCGGTGATGCCGAAAAACATGGGGGACTCCAGCGCAAGCAGCGATATTACTGTCCGCCGCCCCGCCGCGTCACCCCGATTGCACTGACATCGAATCGCTCGCCGCCGGCGAACGCCCGGCCGCTGTCAGTAGAACAATCGGGACAGATCGACCGTCGCGCGTTTGCCGACGGCGTCGGCGTTCTCGGCGAGCCACTCCCGTGCGTGTTCGCGCCCCTGGTCGCGCAGCATCAACAGGAACTGTTCGCGGGCGATCAGCTTGCTCTCCGAAGCCAGCCCGCTCATCAGCTCGTCGGCGGCGAGGACGTGGAAATTGACCTGCGTCAGCCGGTGTTCGAAGCGGCAGGCCGGCGATACCTCGTCACGGACGTACTCGCGCATGTGCGCGAACATGCGCATCTCGCGCAGGAAAGTCGCCTGGAAGGCAAGCTCCTGCTGACGCAAGGTGATGTCGCGTGCCGTGTGCGGCGTTTCGCTGTAGTGCAGCGGCGTCAGCAGCACGAGCATGATGTCCGGGCTGTCGCAGTAGTAGAACAAGGGGAAAACCGCCGGATTGGCGCTGTAGCCGCCATCCCAGTAGGGTTCGCCGTCGATCATCACGGTGCGGTGGATGGTTGGCAGGCAGGCCGAAGCGAGTACCGCCTCGACCGAGATTTCTTCCGAACGGAACAGTCTGAGCTTGCCCGAATTGGCGTGCGTGGTGGCGATGAACAGCTTCACCGGGCTGCAGTCGCGCAGGCGCTCGCAGTCGATCTGGCGCTCGAGGATGTCGCGCAGCGGATTGATGTCGAAAGGATTGAGCTGGCTCGGCGAGAACAGGTTCTTGGTCAGCAGGTTCATCAGCTTGAGGCCGGGAACCAGGCGCGGCGACTCGTCGCCGTCGGTCGAAATCGAATTGATGAAGGCGGCACTGTTGGCGACGGCGCTCCAGAAATCGGCCAGCGCCGCGCGGGCACCGTCCTCGCCGCCGCTCATCAGGCCCTGCGCGAGGACGACCGCGTTCATCGCGCCGGCGCTGGTGCCGCTGACGCCCTCGAAAGCGAAGCGTCCGTCTTCGAGCAGATAGTCGAGAACGCCCCAGGTGAACGCGCCATGCGCGCCGCCGCCCTGCAGGGCGAGATTGATCGTGCGTTGTCCTGCCTGGCTCGACATCGATGATTCTCCGTAAAGGGACCGCGCTCTTGCCGCTGTCAGACAACAGCGGCAGTGCAATTGTTGCAGCGCAGCAAAGAATCTATCGGGAACGGCGGCGCGCGTCTAGCGCGGAAGGATGCGCCGCGCCGTCGCCGTCGTCGCCGCCGCCACCCCGTCCAGCGACATGCCACGCAGCTCGGCCAGCGTCGCCGCAATGCGCGGCAGATGTGCCGGCTCGTTGCGGCCGCGGCCGACGAACTCGGGCGGCATGTCGGGCGAATCGGTTTCGAGAACGATCGCCGCCAGCGGCAGCGTCGCCGCCAGTTCGCGGATGCGGCGCGCGCGCGACCAGGTCATCACGCCGCCGAAACCGAGGGCGAAACCGAGGTCGATGAAAGCGTCGGCCTGTTGCCGGCTGCCGTTGAACGCATGCGCGATGCCGCCAGCGAGCGCGCTTGCCTGGCCGCGGCCGCCGACACGGCGCAGCGCCGCGAGCACCGCGTCCTGCGCGCGGCGCACATGCAGCAAGACCGGCAGCGCCAAGTCGCGCGCGATTTTCAGCTGTTCGACGAAGAAATGCGTCTGCCGCTCGACGTCGACACCCGCAACATAGAAATCGAGGCCGATCTCGCCGATAGCCAGCGGTGGCCGTGGGCCATCGAGTTCGCGCGCCAGCCGCTCGCGCAAGGCGCGCAGGTCGGCTTCGCTGGCGTCATCGACATAGAGCGGATGAATGCCGTAGGCGACGCGCACGGCGGCGAAATTCTCGCCGCAGGCAGCGACGTCGGCAAAGTTGCCCGCCGCCACCGCCGGCACGACGATCTGCTCGACGCCGGCAGCAGCGGCACGGGCGGCCACTGCCACACGATCAGCGGCGAATTCGGCAGCATCGAGGTGGCAATGCGTGTCGATGAACGACGGTTTCGCCGCTGCCGCTGACGGTGCTACGGCTTCGCCCCCGGCATGCCCGGCCGGCGCTACAGTGCCGGCGGCAGTCATCTCACTCGCGCCCGGAGAAGTTCGCCGGCCGCTTTTCGAAGAAGCCGGCGAGACCTTCGGCAAAGTCTGGCTCGGCGCCGCAAGCGGCGAAGGCGTGCTGCTCGCCGACCAGTTGCGCCGACAGCGGCTGCGTGAACGACGCGTTGAGCAGGGCCTTGGTGCGCGCCAGCGCGGCGGTTGGTCCGGCGGCGAGACGGGCGGCCAGCGCTGCCGTCTCGTCGGCGAGTTGCGCACGCGGCACGACGCGGTTGACCAGCCCGAGCTCGCCGGCGCGTGCGGCGTCGAAACGGTCGCCAAGCAGCGCGATTTCCATCGCCCGACGCAGGCCGACCAGACGCGGCAGCGACCAGGTCGCGCCACCGTCGGGCGACAGGCCGATGCGACAGTAGGCGAGCGTGAAATAGGCATCGTCGGCGGCGAGCGCCAGATCGGCAGCCATCATCAGCGACAGGCCGAAGCCGGCGACGGCGCCCTGCACCGAGGCGACGACCGGCTTTTCCATCGTCTTCAACTGTTCGATCGAGGCATGCACGGCGCCGATCAGCCGCGAAAAGCGCGCCTGCCGCTCGGCCGGCGGCAGTGCCAGCTGTTCGCGGAACCACTTCAGGTCGCCGCCGGCCATGAAATGCTCGCCGGAACCGCAGAGGACGACGGCACGCACCTCGCGGTCGAAGGCGGCGCGCGCGCTGGCCTCGGCCAGACCATCGATCATCGCCAGATCAAGCGCGTTGAGCGCCTGCGGCCGGTTGAGCGTGAGCGTCGCCACGGCGTCGCGGACTTCGTAAAGGACAGCGGTCATGCGTTCTCCTTCAGGGCAGCGGGTCGGGTTTCAAAACGGCAGTGCGCATTAAACCATGCACTGCCGATGACAACGAAAGGGCATGAAGTTTGCTCCTGTAATAACTTCGCGTTGCACCTGCACAGCTATCGGAGCAATGGTATCGCCATGGATAACGAACTGCTGACCAGCGTCGCCCGTCTCAAAGTCCGCTTGCGCCGCGGCCGTGCGCTCTCGCTCAACACCCAGCGTTTTTTCACGGAAAGCGCTTACGCACTGGAGATGCTCAACCTCGCAGAAGACGACGACGACGAAGAAATCGTCATTCTCGCGCTCGAACTGCGCAAGCTGATGGGCTTCCTGCCGCCCCTGCCGGCGCCGGAAAGCTCGCCGCCGCCCGCCGCTGCCGCAGCGCCCAAGGCCGAGCCGACTAGCGCCACACGCCCCGATTCGGGGCGTTATCGCTTCGGTCCACGCACCTGAATGGCGCCCGGAAAGGCACCCGCTTAGCCGCGCAGGAAAGGAAATTCGGCCGCCGGCAGGCGGCCACCGAGCAGATCGGCGAGCGCGGCGCCGGAACCGCAGGCCAGCGTCCAGCCGAGCGTACCGTGACCGGCGTTGAGATAGAGATTGGGTATGCGGGTACGGCCGATCAGCGGCAGGTTCGACGGCGTCACCGGCCGCAGGCCCGCCCAGTACTCGGGTTCGCCGGCCGGGCGCAGCTCGGGGAACAGCTCCTGCGTGCGCGTCAGCAGCGCCTGGCAGCGCACCGGATTGAGCGAACGGTCGTAGCCGTTGAATTCGGCGGTGCCGGCGACGCGCAGACGCTGGCCGAGGCGCGAGAAGACGATCTTGTGTCCGTCGTCGGTGACGCTCACCGTCGGCGCAACCGAGTCGGGTGAGAGCGGAATCGTCGCCGAGTAGCCCTTGCCCGGATAGATCGGCACACGCAGGCCGAGCGGGCGCAGTAACAGCGGCGTTTCGCAGGCGAGCGCGACAACGTAGGCATCGGCGGTGAGCAGTTCGCCGCCGGCGATGACGCCGACGATGCGGCCGCTGGCAGCCGCCAGCCGCTCGATCGGCGTGTCGTAATGAAAACGCACACCGCGCGCCGCGCACAAGGCGGCGAGATTCTGCGTGAAGCGGTGCGCGTCGCCCGACTCGTCGTCGACAGTGAAATCGCCGCCGACCAGTTGCGGGCGGATGCGCTTGAGCGTCGGCTCGATGGCGAGGCATTCGTCGGCAGAAATGGTGCGGCGGTCGCAACCGTGTTCGCGCATCACTGCCGCCGCCTCGACGGCGCCGGAAAACTCCTTGCGGTCGGTATAGATGTGCAGGATGCCGCGTTCGAGGTGGTCGTACTGAATGTCAGTCGCCGCGCGCAACTGCTGCAGGCAGCTGCGGCTGTAGAGCGCCAGCGCGACGATGTCGCGGATATTGGCGCGCGTGCGCGCCGGCGTGCATTCACGCAGGAAACGCAGCCCCCAGGCGAACAGCGCGGGGTCCCAGCGCGGCCGGAACAGCAGCGGCGCGTCTTCACGCCCCATCCACGCCAGCGCCAATGCCGGTGCATGCGGATTGGCCCAGGGCTCGGCGTGCGACACCGAAATCTGGCCACCGTTGGCAAAGCTGGTTTCGAGACCGGCCGCCGGCTGGCGGTCGACAACGGTAACCTCGTGGCCGGCCTCGGCCAGATACCAGGCACTGGTGATACCAACGACACCGGCACCAAGAACAAGCACCTTCACAAGCGTCTACCCCCGTTCGCGGGCGATGCGCACCACTTCCGGAATGCGCCGCAGGATGCGCATGACTTGCGCCAGATGCGCGCGATCGGCAACCTGCACGGTGAAATTGAGCGAGGTATAGAGACCCGGCGCCTTCTCCTCCATGCCAACGCCCTCGATGTTCGAACCGCCCTCGGAAATGGCGGTGGCGATGCGACCGAGCACGCCGCGCACGTTCTCGGCGGTAACGCGGATACGCACATCGAACAGCTTGCCGACTTCCGGCTCCCACTCGACGTCAATCCACTTTTTCGGATCGTTGCTGCGCGCCTTGCGGATCATCGGACAGTCGTGCGAATGGATGATCAGCCCCTGTCCCTTGCGGATCGAGCCGATGATCGGGTCGCCCGGAATCGGCTGACAGCAAGGCGCGATCTGCACCGCCATCCCCTGCGCGCCGCGAATGACCAGCGACGGACGCGGCGCACCGCGTTCGACCTGCGGCAATTCCTCATGCGCCAGCAGGCGCCGCGCGACAACCGCCGCCAGACGCCGGCCAAGACCGATGTCGGTGTACACCTCCTTCATCGACTTGCTGCCGGCAGCGCGCACCAGCCCTTCCCAACTCGCCACCGGTACTTCGGCCGGCGTGATGCCGAGCGTGCGTAGTTCCTGGTCGAGCATGCTCTCGCCGAGCGCCGCCGACTCGTCGTTCTGCATCGTCTTCAGGAAATGGCGGATCTTGCCGCGCGCGCGTCCGGTCTTGACGTAGGACAGCCAGGCAGGATTCGGATTGGCGTGCGCGGCGGTGATGATCTCGACCTGGTCGCCATTGGTCAGCTCGGTTCTGAGCGGCATCAGCTCGTAATTGATGCGCGCGGCGACGCAGCGGTTGCCGATGTCGGTGTGCACCGTGTAGGCGAAATCGACCGCCGTCGCGCCCTTCGGCAGCGACATGATCTTGCCCTTCGGCGTAAACACGTAGACCTCGTCGGGGAAGAGATCGACCTTGACGTTCTCGAAGAACTCGGCGGTATCGCCGGCGGTGTTCTGCAGCTCGAGCAGCGACTGCAGCCACTTGTGCGTGCGCACCTGCAGGTCAGCGCCGCTCTGCTCGCTGTCCTTGTACAACCAGTGCGAAGCGACGCCTTCCTGCGCCACGTGATGCATCGACTGCGTGCGGATCTGCACTTCGATCGGCGTGCCATAGGGGCCGATCAGCGTCGTGTGCAGCGACTGGTAGCCGTTGCCCTTGGGAATGGCGATGTAGTCCTTGAACTTGCCCGGCACCGGCTTGTACAGCGCGTGCAGTGCGCCCATCGCCAGATAGCAGGTCGGCACGTCGCGGACGACGACGCGGAAGCCGTAGATATCGAGCACCTGCGAAAAGGACAGGCGCTTTTCGACCATCTTGCGATAGATCGAATAGAGGCTTTTCTCGCGACCGAAGACCTGTGCCTCGATCTGCGCCTCGCTCATGCGGCCGCGGATGCCGTCGAGGATGCGCTTGAGCAGTTCGCGCCGGTTGCCGCGCGCCGCACGCAAGGCCTTCGACAGCACCTCGGCGCGACGCGGATGGATGTGCGCGAAGGAGATGTCCTGCAACTCGCGATAGAGCTTGTTCAGACCGAGACGATTGGCGATCGGCGCGTAGATTTCGAGCGTCTCGCGCGCGATTCGGCGCCGCTTGTCGACGCGTACGGCGGACATTGTCTGCAGGTTGTGCAGACGGTCGGCGAGCTTGATGAGGACGACGCGCAGGTCGCGCGCCATCGCCATCAGCATCTTGCGGAAGTTTTCCGCCTGCGCTTCCTGGTAGGACTGGGTCTCGATCTTGTCGAGCTTGGAGACGCCGTCGACCAGTTCGGCGACGGCCTTGCCGAAGCGGGCGGTGATCTCGGCCTTGGAAAAGGCCGTGTCCTCCATCACGTCGTGCAGCAGTGCGGCGATCACCGCCTGCGCATCCATGTGCCATTCGGCCAGCGCACCGGCAACGGCGAGCGGATGCGTGACGTAGGGTTCGCCCGACAGCCGCGTCTGACCGCGGTGCGCCATCTGGCTGAAACGATAGGCTTCGCGCACCAGCGCGATTTCGTCGGGCTTGAGATAACTCAGGCTGTCGATGAAAACGCGGAAGGCCGGGTCGTCTTCGCTGGCGTTCAGCGCGGCGGCGGACAAGGCTGCATCGCCGGCGGCTTGCGCCGGCGTGGCTGGAGTTTCGGTATTGGCGGCTGCGCCGGCAGGAGCGGCCGGCTGATCAGCGGCAGTAGCGGCGGCAGGAGTTGCCGGACCGGCAGGCTTGACGGACGGTGGAGTAGAGGGCGGTTCGGAACCTTCCCGGCTCATCATCGTTCGCTGTGTCGCCTGCCGGCGAATGTCAGGCCTGACCCCGATTGAGGACTTCAACACCAACCAGGCCACCAGCGATTTCACGCAGGGCGATGACGGTCGGCTTGTCCTTGTCGGAATCGACCATCGGCGTTGCGCCGTTGGCGATCTGACGCGCGCGATAGGTCGCGGCCAGCGTCATCTGGAAACGGTTGGGGATACGATGCAGACAATCGTCAACGGTTACTCGTGCCATAGGGATACCTTGGAGAATTCAGAGCAGGCTGGCGAACAGCCCGGAGTGGCGCTCGTTCTGGGACGCCCAGTCGAGCCGCGAGGCGCGTACCACCGACAGCAGATCCGTGAGGGCGTCGGCAAGGTCGCGATTAATAATAACATAGTCGAATTCGCGGGCATGGCGCATCTCGGTGCGCGCCGCGGCGAGACGCGTGGCGATCGTCTCGGTACTGTCGGTGCCGCGCGCATCAAGTCGGCGGGCAAGCTCGTCGAGCGAGGGCGGCAGGATGAAGATGCCGATCGCCGCGGGAAAGAGCGCGCGCACCTGCTGTGCCCCCTGCCAGTCGATCTCGAGCAGCACATCGCGGCCTGCCGCCATTTCGGCGGCGATCCACGGCTTCGAGGTGCCGTAGCAGTTGCCGTGCACCTCGGCCCATTCGAGGAACTGCCCGGCGTCGACCATCGCCCGGAAAGTCGGCAGATCGACGAAGTTGTAGTGCGTGCCGTCGACCTCGCCGGCGCGCGGCGCGCGCGTCGTGTAGGACACCGACAGGCGGATGCCGGCGTCGCGCTCGAGCAGCAGGCGCACCAGCGTGGTCTTGCCGGTCCCCGAGGGCGCGGCGACGATGTAGAGATGACCGGACATTAAAGCTCCTGCGCAGCGCAGCGGGCTACGGGTCCGGCTTGCATCCCGGCAAGCGGC
Organism: Rhodocyclus tenuis; assembly: GCF_014197755.1. Lineage (GTDB taxonomy): Bacteria > Pseudomonadota > Gammaproteobacteria > Burkholderiales > Rhodocyclaceae > Rhodocyclus > Rhodocyclus tenuis. The sequence continues at coordinate 300,589 of NZ_JACIGE010000002.1, forward strand.
CGCGCTGCGGATTGCGGGTTATTCGAGGTTCTGGATCTGCTCGCGCATCTGCTCGATGAGCAGCTTGAGATCCATCGCCGTCTGCGAAACCGCGCTGACCACCGACTTGGAGCCGAGCGTGTTGGCTTCGCGGTTGAGTTCCTGCATCAGGAAGTCGAGGCGCTTGCCGCTGGCGCCGCCGGCCTTGAGCACGCGCTCGACCTCGTCGAGGTGCGTCGACAGACGCGCCAGCTCTTCGTCGACATCGATGCGCGCGGCAAAGAGAACGAGTTCCTGACGGATGCGCTCGTCGTCGACCGAACCGATCGCGTCCTGCAGACGCTGGCGCAGCTTGTCCTGGAAGGCCGCCTGCGCCGCCGGAATATGCGGCGCGACGGCGCGCACCAGTTCGCGAATGCGCGCGACGCGTTCGAGGATCACCGCCGCCAGTTTGGCACCCTCACGTTCGCGCGAAGCGGCAAAGTCTTCAAGCGCTTCGCGCATCAGCGCCAGCGCCTCGGGAACGAGTGCATCGGTATCGAGCGTGTCGTCGCCGAACATGCCCGGCCAGCGCAGCACTTCACCGACCGACAGCGGCGTCGCCTGCGGCAGCGCAGCGCGTACCTGCGCGTCGAAATCGGCCAGCCGCGCGAGCAACTCGCCGCTGAGCGCCTGCGGCACGGTTTTCGTCGTCGCCGGAACGAAATTCAGTCGGCATTCGATCTTGCCGCGCGAGATGCGCGCCGAAATCAGCTCGCGCAGCGCCGGTTCGGCCGAGCGCAACTCCTCGCAGATGCGGAACTGGAAATCGAGGTACCGGGAATTGACGCTCTTCAGTTCAAGGTGCAGGGCACCGCGCTCGACGTCGCGCGTGCGCGCGGCGTAACCGGTCATGCTGAAAATCATGGGAGTCCCGAATGTGCGAATGTGTAACGGTGGCGAGAGGGGAATGGCGGCGCTGCGGGAAGCCGTGCAAAGGAGCGGGAGTCGTTGGCTGCCCTGGCATGCCGCCGGGCGCCGGCTTTACACGTTTCCGGCAAACACTGAAAATGGCCGAAGGACATCATGATAGCCGCTACCCCGATGGCGCAACAAGCCAACCACGCCCTGCCGACCGGTTTCCAGCTCGACGAATACCGGATCGAGCGGCAGCTGTCATTGGGGGGCTTTTCCATCGTCTATCTGGCGACCGACGCGCAGGGCAAGGAAGTCGCGATCAAGGAATACCTGCCGAACAGTCTGGCGCTGCGCGGCGAAGGTGAAATCTGCCCGACGATCACGCCCGAGCACCTGCCCGCATTCCGCTACGGCATGAAGTGCTTCTTCGAGGAAGGGCGCGCGCTGGCCCGCCTGTCGCACCCCAACGTCATCCGCGTGCTCAACTTCTTCCGCGCCAATGAAACCGTTTATATGGTGATGGAATACGAGCACGGGCGTACGCTGCAGGAGTTCGTGCAGAAGAACCGGCCGGCGATCACCGAAAATTTCATGCGCAACGTGTTTACGCGCCTGCTCAACGGGCTGCGCGAGGTGCATTCGCACAAGCTGCTGCACCTCGACCTGAAGCCGTCGAACATCTACATGCGCAACGACCACACACCGCTGCTGATCGACTTCGGTGCGGCGCGGCAGACGCTGGCCGCCGACACGCCGATGTTGAAGCCGATGTACACGCCGGGCTTCGCCTCGCCCGAACACTACCAGCAGCGCGAACTGCTCGGTCCGTGGAGCGACATCTACAGCGTCGGCGCGTCGATGTACGCCTGCCTCGCCGGTTCGGCACCGCAAGCCGCCGACACGCGCCTCGACAAGGACCAGCTGATCCCGGCGATGGTGCGCTGGGAGCATGAATACTCGGACCAGTTGCTGGAAACGATCGACTGGTGCCTCAGCCTCAATCACCTCTACCGGCCGCAAAGCGTCTTTGCGTTGCAGAAGGCACTCACCGAACCCGTCTTACCCAGACCGGCCAAGCGTGAAGCCGGCTGGATCGGTCAGATCGTCGGCAAACTCAAGAAGAAAACGGCGAGCAAATGAAGTTCACCATCTTTCAGGAAAGCCGCCGCGGCCGGCGTGCCAACAACGAAGACCGGCTCGGCTACTGCTATTCGCGCGATGCGCTGCTGATGGTCGTCGCCGACGGCATGGGCGGCCACTACTACGGCGAAATCGCCGCGCAGATCGCCGTGCAGACCCTGACCGGCGCCTTCCAGCGCGAAGCGCTGCCGCAGCTGCAGGACCCTTTCCTCTTCCTGCAGAAAGCGATCAGCAATGCGCACAGCGCGATCCGCGACTACTCCAGCGAACAGCGCCTGAACGACTCGCCGCGCACCACCGTCGTCGCCTGCATCGTGCAGGACAACGTCGCCTACTGGGCGCACGCCGGCGATTCGCGTCTGTACCTGATGCGCGACGGCCGCATGCTGGCGCGCACGCGCGACCACTCACGCGTACAGCTCTTGATCGATCAGGGCGCGATCAGCGAGGCACAGGCCACCAGCCATCCGGAACGCAACCGCATCTGGAGTTGCCTCGGCGGCGAGCAAGCTCCGGAGATCGAGTTCTCGCGCAAGACGCCACTCGAAAACGGCGATGTACTGGTGCTCTGCAGCGATGGCGTGTGGGGGCCGATGCCCGGCGAACTGATGGCGATGTCGCTGAAGGACGCCAATCTGATGCAGGCCGTGCCGATGCTACTCAGCCAGGCCGAAGTGCGCGCCGGTACGCACGCCGACAATCTGTCGATGATCGCCGTGCGCTGGGAAGACAGCTACTTTGACCAGACCACCAGCGCCGTGTCGACGAAAACCATGCCGATCGACGCGATCACCACGCACCTTGACCAGTTCGGTCGCAATCCGGCGTACAAGAGCGAGCTCACCGACGACGAAATCGAACGCGCCATCGCCGAAATCAACCACGCCATCCAGAAGTTCTCCAAGTAAAGACAGGAAATCCATGCGTCCCAGCCAGCGTCAGCCCGCGCAATTGCGCGACATCCGCATCACCCGCCGCTTCACCCGCCACGCCGAAGGCTCGGTCCTGATCGAAGCCGGCGACACGCAGGTGCTGTGCACCGCCAGCATCGAAGAGAACGTTCCGCCCTTCCTGCGCGGCAAGGGACAGGGCTGGGTCACCGCCGAATACGGCATGCTGCCGCGCGCCACGCACACGCGCGGCGCGCGTGAAGCGGCCAAGGGCAAGCAGAGCGGCCGCACGCAGGAAATCCAGCGCCTGATCGGCCGCTCGCTGCGCGCGGTGGTCGACCTGAAGGCGCTCGGCGAACGCCAGATCACGCTCGACTGCGACGTGCTGCAGGCCGACGGCGGCACGCGCTGCGCGTCGATCACCGGCGCCTGGGTGGCGCTCGCCGACGCCTGCGCGCTGCTCGTCGCCAAGGGCAAGCTGCCGGCCAGCCCGCTCAAGGACCACGTCGCCGCCGTCTCGGTCGGCCTTTATCAGGGCCTCGCCGTACTCGACCTCGACTACGCCGAAGACTCGAACTGCGATACCGACATGAACGTGGTGATGACCGGCAGCGGCGGCATCGTCGAAATCCAGGGAACGGCCGAAGGCGAACCCTTCTCGCGCGCACAGGCCGACAGCCTGCTCGACCTCGCCAGCGGCGGCATCGCGCAACTGATCGCGGCGCAGAAAGCGGCGCTGGCACAGGCACTGGCAAGCGCCGCATGAAGCTCGTCCTCGCCTCGAACAACGCGAAAAAGCTCGGCGAGCTGCACGCCATCCTCGCGCCGCTCGGCTGGGAGCTGATCGCGCAGGGCGAACTCGGCGTCAGCGAGGCCGAAGAACCCTACTGCACCTTCGTCGAGAACGCGCTGGCGAAAGCCCGCCACGCCGCGCGCGTCACCGGCCTGCCGGCGCTCGCCGACGATTCGGGCCTCTGCGTCGACGCGCTCGGCGGCGCGCCCGGCGTGCTCTCGGCGCGCTACGGCGGCGAACCGAAGTCCGACGCGCGCAACAACGAAAAGCTGTTGGCCGAACTCGCTGCGCTCGGCCCCGGCGTCTCGCGCCGTGCGCACTTCGTCTGCGTCATCGTTTTCGTGCGCAGCGCCGACGACCCGCAGCCGCTGATCGCCGAAGGCGAGTGGCACGGCGAGCTGCTGCCGGCGGCCGACGGCGACGGCGGTTTCGGCTACGACCCGCTGCTGTGGATCACCGACTGCCAGGCCAGCGTCGCCAATCTGCCCGCCGCCGAGAAGCACCGCCGCTCGCACCGCGGCCAGGCGCTGGCGCGGCTGGTCGAGCGCCTGCGCCAACGCGGCTGAGCAAGCCGGAGCCCGCTCTGCCCACGCCGACCCAGCCCGCCGCGGCAACGCCCGGCGGCTTGCCGCCGCTGTCGCTCTACGTGCATTTCCCGTGGTGCGTGAAGAAGTGCCCGTACTGCGACTTCAACTCGCACGCGGTGGTCAATGCCATCCCGGAAGACGCCTACGTCGCCGCGCTGATTGCCGATCTGGAAACGGCAGTACCACTCGTCGGCGAACGGCCGATCAACACGGTGTTCTTCGGCGGCGGCACACCAAGCCTGCTCTCGCCCGGCGCCGTCGGCCGCCTGCTCGACGCCTTCCGCGCACGCATCACTTTCGCCGACGACGCCGAAATCACGCTCGAAGCCAATCCGGGAACGGTCGAAACGGCCGGCGGCGAACAGGCTTTCGCCGCCTGGCGCGCTGCCGGCGTGAACCGGCTATCGCTCGGCGTCCAGAGCTTCGCACCAACGCAACTTGCCGCGCTCGGCCGCATCCACAGCGGCGACGAGGCGCGCCGCGCCATCGACAACGCGGCGCGGCACTTCGACAATTTCAACCTCGACCTGATGTACGCGCTGCCGGGGCAGGACCTGGCCGGCGCGCTGCACGACGTGGACACGGCGCTCGCCTTCGCGCCGCCGCACCTGTCGTGCTACCAGCTGACGCTCGAACCGCACACCGCCTTCGCCGCCGCGCCGCCACCGCAACTGCCCGACGACGACATCGCCGCAGCGATGCAGGAAGGGATCGAGGCGCGTCTCGCCGCCGCCGGCTATACGCATTACGAAACCTCGGCCTTCGCCCAGCCCGGCCGGCAGTGCCGGCACAACCTCAACTACTGGCAGTTCGGTGATTACCTCGGCATCGGCGCCGGCGCGCACGGCAAGCTGACCGTGAATGAAGACGGCCAGCCGCAGATCGTCCGTCAGGTGCGCTGGCGGCAGCCGGCGCGCTACCTCGCCGAAGCCGCGCAACGAACGCCGCTGGCGGAGGAATTCACCGTGCCGGCGAACGAGCTGCCGTTCGAATTCATGATGAACGCGCTGCGCCTCAACCAGGGCTTCGCCGACAGCCTGTTCAGCGAACGCTGCGGCCTGCCGCTGGCGCTGATCGAGGAGCGCCTTGCCGCTGCCGAAGCCGCCGGACTGATTGTTCGCGGCGACGGCCGCATCGCGCCGAGCGCGCGCGGCCAGCGTTTTCTCAACCGCCTGCTTGAAGGCTTTCTCGACGCCGAATAAGCGCCGATTGAGCGCCGGCCGCCCGCTCGCGGCAAACCTGATCAGTCCGCCGGCCCTCGCCTGCCCCCTTATTTCGGCAACCGGTCGATCGCGTCGTTGAGGCGGCGGCGCAGTTCGTCGGTCGAGCGCCCCTGCACGCTGGCGATGCGGATTTCGCGCAACAGGTCGGCGACCTCTCCCGGCGTGCTCGGCCCGCTGGCGGTGCGCGCCGCCGGCGTCGTTTCGGCCTTGCCGGATGGCGGGCCGCCGGCAGCGACGAGTTCGGCGCGCTCGCCGACCTGGCCGCGGCGCGCGGTGATGACCAGCGTTCCCGGCGTCTGCGGCCGCGGGAAGGGGCGGCGCGATGCCTGTGGGCTCGGCGTACTCGCCTTGCGGAAAGCGTCGACCGCGGCATAGAACTTCTGCCGCAGCTCGTCGGTCTGCTTGCCCTCGGCCTGCGCCTGACGCAACTGGCGCAGCAGCTGGTCGATGTCGTTCGGCGCTGCCGCCGAGCGGCTGGCGGTACCGAAGCTTTCCTTCGGCGCCTTGACGGCGATGGCGAATTCCTCGGGCGACGAAATCATCTTGCCCAGACGCAGGTGGTCGTAGCGCATCGCCATGGTCAGCGCGCTGTCGCCCCAGTCGTTCTTCGCCTTCGGGTCGGCGCCGGATTCGAGCAGCACCTTGGCCAGATCCTCGCGACCTTCGCGCGCGGCGAGGATCAGCGGCGTCGACAGGTTGGGCGAACGCGCATTGACCTGCGCGCCGCGCTCGATCAGGTAACGCGCCACCTTTTCCTGGCCGTTGAACACCGCGTAGTGCAGCGCGCTCCACTGCTGGTCGTCGCGGTTGAGCGCGGCGCCGTGCTCGAGCAGCCACTTCACCGCGTCGAGATGGCCGTTCCAGGCAGCGAGCAGCAGCGCCTGTTCGCCATTGCGATTGACGCGGCGCGGGTTGGCGCCGCGTTCGGTGAACAGCGTCATCATCGGAATGTCGCCGTTCCAGGCGGCGATCATCAGGCCGCTGCCGACGCGGTCGGCCTGGAATTCGGGGTCGAGCCCCTCGTCGAGCCAGCGCTTGACCGTGCGCGTGTCGCCGCGCTCGACGGTGATGCCGAACTCGATCGGGTCAGGCGGCGCCGCCTGCACGCCGGCGGCTGCCAGCCAGATGAACGCCGCGAAAGCCAGTCTGCGCATTGCCTGCATGGTTTCTCTCCCTGAGCCGTCGCCGCTGGCGTGCGGCGTCGTGTCTGTCGTTTTGGTGCACAATATTGCGCTCATGCCCGCCCGCCTTGCCCTTGCCTTCGCCCTGTCGGTCGCGCTGCACGCCGTGCTGCTCTTTGCCGGCGCCGACAGCCGCCGCGCGCCGCCAGCGCCACCGCGGCTGGAAGCGCGCCTGCGCCTGCCGCCGGCGCCACCGGCCGAGCCGCTGTTGAAGAACACACTCGCCGCCGAACCCGAGCCGGCAAAACCCGCCGCCAAGCCACTGCCGCCGCCCGCCAGCGCTGCAAAAACCCCGGCCGCTGCACCGAAGCCGACGCCGGCACGCGAACTGCGCGCGGCGCAGAAGAAGCTCGCGCAGCACCAGTACTACCCGCCCGAGGCGATCGCCGCCGGACTCGAAGGCGAGGTGCGCCTGCTCGTCCTGCTCGACGCCGACGGCCAGATCAGCGACGTGCAGATCGCCGCCAGCAGCGGCCACCGCATCCTCGACGCCGCGGCGCAGCGCGCCGCCTTCGCCATGGGCTCGCTACCCGGCAGCAGCCGGCGCGAACTGATCCTGCCGGTCGCCTTCCGTCTGCGCTAGCGACGCGCTCGACGCTGGCGGTGGCGGTGGCGGTGGCGGTGGCGGTGGCGGCGCCTAGCCGGCGCGCCGGCGGAAAACCACGTCCCAGACGCCGTGGCCGAGACGCAGGCCGCGCTGCTCGAATTTGGTCAGTGGCCGGTAGTCCGGGCGCTTGGCAAAACCCTCGGCGGTATTTTCGAGCAGCGGCTCGGCGCTGAGCACCTCGAGCATCTGTTCGGCGTAATTCTCCCAGTCGGTGGCGCAGTGCAGATAGCCGCCGGGCGCCAGCCGCGAGGCGAGCAACGCAACCAGCGGCGGCTGGATCAGCCGGCGCTTGTGGTGGCGCGCTTTCGGCCACGGGTCGGGGAAGAAGATGTGCGCGCCGGCGAGCGTGCCGGGCTGGATCATGTCGCGCAGCACCTCGGCGGCGTCGTGCTGGACGATGCGGATGTTCGGCAGCGCGCGCTCGGCAACGAGCTTGCACAGGCTGCCGACGCCCGGCGTATGCACCTCGACGCCGAGGAAATCGCAGTCGGCGCGAGCGACGGCGATGGTCGCCGTCGTTTCGCCCATGCCGAAGCCGATTTCGAGAATCTTCGGCGCGCCGCGGCCAAAGAGCGCATCAAGGTCGAGCGGCGCCGGCGTGTAGGGCACGCCGATCTTCGCCATCATGCTTTCGTGGTAACGCTGCTGCGCGTTGGAAACACGGCCCTGGCGCAGCACGAAGCTGCGGATCGGCCGGTGTACGGGCAGCGACAAATTGTCGTCCTGTGGGCCCGGTGAATCCGCTGAGTTCGGAGAGTTCGTTGCGCCGCCCATGCTCAGGACCCGATCAGGCCGCTGGTCGGCGACGACGGGTCGGCCGAGTAGAACTTGCGCGCCATGCGCCCGGCGAGGAAGGCCTCGCGGCCGGCCTCGACGGCTTTCCGCATCGCCGACGCCATCAGCACCGGGTCCTGCGCGTGCGCGATGGCGGTGTTCATCAGCACGCCGTCACAGCCGAGTTCCATGGCGATCGCCGCATCCGAGGCCGTGCCGACGCCGGCGTCAACCAGCACCGGCACTTTCGCCGCGTCGAGGATCAGGCGCAGGTTCCACGGATTGACGATGCCCATGCCCGAGCCGATCAAGGACGCCAGCGGCATGATCGCGACACAGCCGATGTCTTCGAGCATCTTCGCCTGGATCGGGTCGTCGGCGCAGTAGACCATCACCTGGAAGCCTTCCTTGACCAGCGTTTCGGCGGCCTTCAGCGTTTCCGGCATGTTCGGGAACAGCGTCTTCGGGTCGCCGAGGACTTCGAGCTTCACCAGTGCGTGGCCGTCGAGCAGTTCGCGCGCCAGACGCAGCGTGCGCACCGCGTCGTCGGCGGTATAACAGCCGGCGGTGTTGGGCAGGATGGTGAACTGCGCCGGCGGCAGGAAGTCGAGCAGGTTCGGCTCGCCAGCGGTCTGGCCGATGTTGGTGCGGCGAATGGCGACGGTGACGATCTCGGCGCCGGAGGCATCGATGGCGGCGCGGGTTTCGGCGAAATCCTGGTACTTGCCGGTGCCGACGAGCAGGCGCGAGCGGTATTCGCGGCCGGCGATGACGAGCGGGGAAGCGTTGCGGTTCATGATCTGTCCGGAAAAGGAAACGTTAGGACGCGTTGGCGACCAGGGCGGCGCAGTTCGACAGCGGGAGCGGGAGCGTGCATGCCTGCCGGCTCAGCCGCCGCCGACGGCGACGACGATTTCGAGGCGGTCGCCGTCATTGAGCAGCGTCGCGCCGTGCAGGCTGCGCGGAACGATGTCGCCGTTGCGCTCGACGGCGATGCGCTTGCCCGTAAAACCGAGCGTTTCGACCAGCGCGGCGACGCTGAGTGCGGCGGGAAAGGAGCGGCTTTCGCCGTTGATGACGAGTTCCATGGGCGACGATTCTATCATTGCCCGATTGCACCGGCAGTGCCGCCCCGGGCGGCGCAGCCTGCCTTGCGCCACCAGCCAGGTGCGTGTGCGGCAGGCGGCTTGCGTTTGCGCCGGGCACGGCGCGCGCTTGCGACAGAATGCGCGATAATCGCCGCCATCCCCCTGTTCGAGGAATTTGCCATGCCCCAGCGCTTCTTTCGTCCGCGTCTGCTGTCCACGCTGCTTGCCGCGTGTCTGTTCGGTGCCGCCGGCGCCGCGCTTGCCGAGATCAAGGTCGGCGTGATCACCTCGTCGACCGGCCCGGTCGCCGTCGTCGGCATTCCGCAGAAGAACACCGCAGCGATGCTGCCGACCGAAATCGGCGGTCAGAAGATCGACTACATCCTGCTCGACGACGCCTCCGACCCGACCAACGCCGTCACCAACCTGAAGAAGCTGCTCAGCGAGCAGAAGGTCGATGCGCTGATCGGACCGTCGTCGACGCCGGCGGCGACGGCGATGCTCGACTTTGTCGCCGAAGCGAAGACGCCGCTGCTGACGACGGTCGGCTCGTCGTCGCTGGTGCTGCCGATGGACGAGAAGCGCCGCTGGGTGTTCAAGACGACGCAGAACGACAGCCTCATCGCCGAAGCGGTGGTCGCGCACATGCACGCCAACGGCATCCGCACGCTCGGCTTCATCGGCTTCAACGATCCCTACGGCGAAAACTGGTACAAGGTGTTCGCGCCGATGGCCGAAAAGGCCGGCATCCGCATCGTCGCCAGCGAGCGCTACACGCGCACCGATCCGTCGGTCACCGGCCAGGTGCTGAAGCTGCTCACCGCGCGTCCCGACGCGGTGTTCGTCGCCGCTGCCGGCGGCCCGGCGGTGCTGCCGCAGCAGGCGCTCGCCGACAAGGGCTACAAGGGCAAGATCTACCAGACGCACGGCGCGGCGACCAACGACTTCATCCGCCTCGGCGGCGCCAAGGTCGAAGGCACGCTGATGGCCGGCGGCCCGATGCTCGTTGCCGACGATCTGCCGGCGAGCAACCCGATCAAGGCCGTCGCGCAGAACTACATCAAGCTCTACGAAGCGAAGTACGGCGCCGGCACCACCTCGACCTTCGGCGCCAACACCTGGGATGCCGGCCTGCTGCTGCAGAAGACGATCCCGGAAGCGCTGAAGAAGGCCAAGCCCGGTACGCCCGAGTTCCGCGCCGCACTGCGCGACGCGCTCGAGCAGGCCAAGGAAGTCGTCGGCGCGCAGGGCGTGTTCACGATGAGCCCGCAGAACCACAACGGCATGGATGCGCGTGCGCGGGTGATGATGACGGTCAAGGACGGGCGCTGGACCGCGTTGCCGTGAGCGGCATCGAGCACTACGTCGAGGAACTGGCGCAGATCGACCGCGAGATCGAGCATTACGCGGCGATCTGCGGCGTCGACCTCGCCGACCACGACGCGGTCAAGCGCTGCCTGAAACAGCCGCATGGCGACTGGGCCGACGACAAGGCGCGCGCCTCGCTGCACGGACTGCTCGTGCTGCGCATCAAGGTCGAAGGCGAAATGATCGCCGAGGGCCTCGTCCCGCGCGAGCTGAACGGCTGGTAGCCCGCCAGGGCTGCGCAGGAAACAACAAGGGCCGCCTCCCTCCGTGGAAGCGGCCCTTGTGCGTTCACGCCCGGCCCGCTGCGAGCGAGTCGGGCGGCAACAAGCTAGTAGCGGTTATCGAACACGCGGTTGGTCTTCTTCTCGCTGCGTGGCAACTCGCCGATGGCGACCGCCTTCGGCACAACGGTCAGGCCGATGCGCGTCTTGCAGCGCTGGCGCACCGCCGCCTCGACGCCTTCGCGGTGCGTGCCGGCGACCGTTTCAAAAAACACGGTCATCACGTCGTGGCCTTCGATGTGGTCGATCATGATCTGGAATTCGCTGCTGGCGCCCTCGACCTCGTGCAGTACCTCGTCGATCAGCGCCGGGAAGATGACGACGCCCTTCACCTTCACCATGTCGTCGGTGCGACCCATGATCGTGTCGATGCGCGGAAAGGCCGAGCCGCAGGCGCACGGGCCGGGGATGAAGCGCGTCAGGTCGTGCGTGCGGTAGCGGATCAGCGGCGCGCCCTGCTTACGCAGCGTGGTGATCACCAGTTCGCCGAGCTCGCCCTCGGCGACATGCTTGCCGGTGTGCTGGTCGATGATCTCGAAATAGACGAAATCGTCCCAGTAGTGCATGCCGCAGGCGTGCTCGCACGAAATGCCGATGCCGGGACCGTAGATTTCGGTCAGCCCGTAGATGTCGTAAAGCTCGACGCCGAGCTCGCGCGCGATGCGGCTGCGCATCTCCTCGCCCCAGCGCTCGGAACCGATGACACCCTTGCGCAAGTGCATGCGCTCGCGGATGCCGCGGCGCTGGATTTCCTCGGCCAAGAGCAGCGCGTACGACGAGGTCGCGCAGAGCACCGTGCTCTTCAGGTCGATCATCATCTGCAGCTGGCGGTCGGTATTGCCCGGCCCCATCGGCACGGCCATCGCGCCGAGGCGCTCGGCGCCGGCCTGGAAGCCGATGCCGGCGGTCCACAGCCCGTAACCCGGCGTGATCTGGATGCGGTCGGTGTTGGTGATGCCGGCCATTGCGTAGCAGCGCGCGAACATCTCGGCCCAGTCCTCGACGTCCTGCCGAGTGTAGGGAATGATCACCGGCGTGCCGGTCGTTCCCGACGACGAGTGGATGCGCACGACTTCCTCGTCAGGAACCGCCTGCAGGCCGAGCGGGTAGGCGTCGCGCAGGTCGGCCTTTTCGGTGAAGGGCAGCTGTTCGAACTGTTCCCAGCTCTGGATCGCCGAAAGATCGATGCCGGCGTACTTGGCGCGGTAGAAGGCGCTGCGCTGGTCGAGGCCCGCGAGCAGGCGGGTGATCGCAGCGAGCTGCGCCGGCTTCTGGAAAGTGGATTGACTCATTGCTGCAGACCCTTCGCTGCTACGCGCCGCGGCGCATTCATGCCCGGGCGCCCGCGTGCAGCGCCCTGATATTCAAGTCGACGAACTTCGGCCGCACCGTGGCGCGGATGGCGGCTTCCAGCTGCTCGAGCGTGAAGTCGAGCGCACCGGCAGCGGCGGCCGCGCCGAGCAGGACGACGTTGAGCGCCTTGAGTGAGCCGATTTCGGCACAGAGCGCGTCGCCATCGACGACCACCAGCCTTGCGCCGCAGTCGCGCAGACGCCCGAGCATTGCCTCGCCGCTGTATTCGGTGCGCGTCAGCGCCGCCGACGCCGGCGCCACCGTTTGCGCGTTGCTGACGATGCAGCCGCCGGGACGCAGGTAGCGCAGGCAGCGCACCGCCTCGCCCGGCTCGAAACCGATCAGCGTGTCGGCGCTGCCCGGCGTCAGCACCGGCGAGGCGATCGCCGAATCGGAAACGCGCACGTGGCTGACCACCGAACCGCCGCGCTGCGCCATGCCGATCGTTTCCGAGGTGCGTACCGCGAGGCCAGCGTCCATCGCCGCGCGCGCGACGAGCTTGGAAGCGAGCACGGTGCCCTGACCGCCGACGCCGGCGATCATGATGTTGCGCTTGAGGCTCATGGCTGCACCTCGCCGGTAGTTTCGGCAGTGACGGTGCTGATCGCGTCGAACGGACACATCTGCAGGCAGATGTCGCAGCCGTAGCACAGCGCCGGGTCGATCGAGGCCTTGCCGTCGACGCTCATGATCGCGGGGCAGCCAAGCTGGTTGAAGCAGATCTTGCACTTGCACTTCTCGGCGTCGACGGTATAGGTGACGCCCGGCGGCGCGACGTGGATGCACGGCGCCTTGAAGATCAGCGCCGCAACACCGTCGGCCGCGGCGTCGGCCGCACGCAGCACGGCGGCCTGCGCGGCTTCGAGCTGCAGCGGATCGCAGGTTTCGACGTGCTTGACGCCGACGGCCTGCAGCACGGTCGCGATGTCGATCTTGTCGGCGATCTCGCCCATCATCGTGTCGCCGGTGCCGGGATGCGGCTGGCAGCCGGTCATCGCGGTGGTCGAGTTGTCGAGAACGACGACGACGATGTTGGTCTGGTTGTACACGGCGTTGATCACGCCGGGGATGCCGGTGTGGAAGAAGGTCGAATCGCCGATGAAGGCGAAGTGCACCGCGTCCGGCTCGACCACCTGCAGGCCCTGCGCGACGGTGATGCCGGCGCCCATGCACAGGCAGGTATCGACCATGTCGAGCGGCTTGGCGTTGCCGAGCGTGTAACAGCCGATGTCGCCGCAGAAGACCGACTTGCGCTTGCGCATCGCGCGCTTGACGGCGAGGAAGGAAGCGCGGTGCGGACAGCCGGCACAGAGCACCGGCGGGCGCACCGGCGGTTCGGCCGCGCCCTCGGGCGCCGCGGCACAGTGGGCGGCAGGCGCCACCGGCAGGCCGAAAAAGCCGGCCAGCGCGCGCGTCACCGAATCGACGGTGTTTTCGCCGGCCACCTGAATGTGGCCGCTGCCCTTGCCGAGCACGTCCACCGGCAGGTGCTGCTCGCCGGCCAGGCGCTGCAGCTCGCGCTCGATCACCGGATCGAGCTCCTCGACGACGAGAACGCGCTCGACGCCCTCAAGGAATTCACGCGCCAGACGCTTGGGGAAAGGATGCGGCGTCGCCACGCGCAGCAGCTTGTGCGCCGGCACGGCATCGCCGAGCGCGGCCAGCGCCTCGGCGATGTAAGCGCTGCTGATGCCGTGCGTGGCGATGGCCAGCGTGCCTTCGCCGGAAAGCGAGTTGCGCGGATACGACGAGAATTCCTCGCCGATCACCGGCAGCTGCTGCTCGATGCGGATGTGGTTCTCGTAGGAGAGGCGCGGGAAGATCACCCACTTGGGGTCCTTGACGAAGCTGGCTGGCGCGCGCGGCCGCAACGTCTCGCTGATGGCCACCGGCGCGTTGCCGTGGCAGACGCGCGTCGTCGGGCGGAAGATCACCGGTGTGCCGTAGCGCTCGGACAGGTCGAAGGCGTCGGCCATCATCGCGTACGCCTCTTCCGGCGACGCCGGGTCGAACACCGGCAGCTTGGCGAACAAGGCGAAGGTGCGCGTGTCCTGCTCGGTCTGCGACGAAATCGGGCCGGGATCGTCGGCAACGACGATGACCATGCCGCCCTTGACGCCGATGTAGGCGAGGCTCAGCAGCGGATCGGCGGCAACGTTGAGGCCGACCTGCTTCATGGTGACCATCGTCCGCGCGCCGGCATACGAGGCGCCGGCGGCAACTTCCAACGCCACCTTTTCGTTCACCGACCACTCGACGTGGATGCCGCCCGGATTGCGCTTCGACACCGTCAGCAGGATCTCGCTCGACGGCGTGCCTGGATAGCCGGTCACCACCCCCACCCCCGCAGCGATGGCGCCCAGCGCGATCGCCTCGTTACCCATCACAAACTCGGTTGCCACTCTCTGAGCCACTCCAAAGGGTTCGGTTGCCGGCCGGCGCCCAATGGGGCGAAATCCGGGCGGAGCTTTTTGCAGCCGGCGATTATATAACGCCGGCGGGGGGGGCTAGGGCGGTGGTTGGAGCGGGCACGCTGCGGCTCGGTGCCCCTCAGTGCGGAACGTCCGCCTTCCAGCCACGAAGGAGAAATGCCAATGCTCGTTACCCGCGGCAAAACCGCCATCAACTTATGCGAGATGACTTTTCTGGCAGAGTCGAGTACGCTTTCACAGCAAAAGTTCTCAGTCGAAATACGCATGGCCGACGCGCCAGCCTTAAAACTGCGAAGGGTTTTCCGCACACCTGACCCAACGGGCGAGGGCAGAGTTTTTTTAGCGATGATTCTATTACCCCCATCCTTAGTCGTAATTCCAATTACGCCAATTGTCTGAGAACGTTAATTTTTGCGCAGATCACATACAGCTATGAGATGGAGCACCTCTTCTTTTGAGTCCACTTGAAGTTGTGCACTCACAACAGTAGCTCAGTAGCCAGTTCAGCTTATATTTACGCCAGCCGGGAGCTTAGAGAGCATGAAAAAGTACAGAGTAACGATCAAATATGGCAACCCAGGCAAGGTGCCAAATTCAACCCAAAACATTACGGTAGAGGCGGAAGATGAAACCACTGCAAGGCTTATAGCTCCAAACAAGTTTAGGAGCAGCAACGCCGCATATATAAACAAAGAAGCAATGGTCGTAAAGATCGAAAAAATCTAGGCCGCCATGACGAATATTATAGAGGACCAACCCATCATTTCCGAACCTATCGCGGCAATCCGCTACAGTCCAGTGCGCCAAAAATCTCGGAAAGATCTCCATCTCCTCGATAGAAAGCTACTCACTTCAGCCTGTAGAGACTACGGTATCGCTATACAGAACCCACCCGGAGGCCTCCTTTGCCCGGACACTGGGCATAAGTAGACTTCCTGTACATTCTGGATCGAAGGGGCATATATCGCCAAGCTCATAGCAAGCCATCCCGAGCGCTATGAGGCAGCAAGCAGAGCACAGAAATAGTCTCGGCGCTATCGAAACCGAACCCATAGCTCAAGCCGACTACCGCAGGAACTGCCTCCGTGGGCAGCGTCGCTCAAATGTTAGCGGGCAATACCCGCCCTACAGCGCCTATACAAATGATTTTTTAGGAAAACCATGCAGATTTTCATTTCTTGGTCCGGCGAACGTAGTCGGCAAATCGGGGAGGCATTCCGGCACTGGTTGCCTGACGTCATTCAGTCTGTACGCCCCTACTTCACCCCCGATGACATTACCAAAGGCCAGCGCTGGGCCGCGGAGATCGCGGACAAGCTCCAAAATAGCCAGTTTGGCCTTTTCTGCATCACAAGCGAAAATCTTACTGCGCCATGGCTACTTTTCGAAGCCGGCGCGGTATCCAAAGACACCAAAACCGGGAAAGTTTTTCCTTTGTTGTTTGGCGTCGAGTCAGCGCAACTGTCTGGGCCATTGCTTCAGTTTCAGGCAACGCCTTACTCGCGCGAAGAGGTATTTAAGTTCTTAGGGGCGGTAAACACCGAGACAAGCCTCCCGCTTTCCGACATTCAACTGGAGCGCGCATTCGATCGATGCTGGCAAGAACTCGATGAAAAAGTCCAGGCAGTTCTTTCCTCAGATGCGCGAGAAGCAACTCGGAAACCCAGAAATATCGAGGAAATGATTGAAGAGACTCTAGGTATTGTGCGCACCCTCAGTTCAAATCAAGTTGGGCATTCTGAGGATGATTCGCTTAATCACTGGATCGTTTGCCTGCAGAGCACGATCGATTACACGGCCGATACCCTGAGAGTTTCCGAGGGCGCAGAACAATTTGCAGTCCTTGACCTACTCAGACGCACGCAGACTTACGCGAAGCTCGTATTCAATTTAGTCACTCCCAAGCTCAAGTCCAGCAGGGTCGGCACTAGCTACACGGTCCAAGCTAACAAAGTTCTCGCACAGCTTGAGAAGCGCATCGAGAAATTAGAATCCACGCTTGATGACGAAATTCCATTTTAACGGTTCGCTGCCTATCCAAACACAACCTAGCACTACAGTCCGAAAAAACACCCAACAAGCTACGCTTATTGGCCATCTCCGCGCTTCGTACCCCAACCGCTGCTCTCTCCCACGCCAGGCATCACAATTGGATTATTGCCTTCATGTTTAAAGTATTCATCAGCTACTCGACACACGACCTCAAAAATGTTTCGGAGTTGCAGCAATCCCTTTTCGGAACAGGTGTTGAAGTTTTTGTCGCTGAGCATTCTGTTATCGCAAGCCAGTCATTATCGGAAACGATTTCTTCCGCCATTGCAGCGTGTGACCTGTTTGTCCTTCTTTGGAGTGCCAACGCAAAAGCCTCGGAGTGGGTGCCTCAGGAAATCGGCAAAGCGCACTCACTTCACAAAGCAATTCTCCCACTTGTTCTCGATGATGGCTTATCCCTGCCCGGTTTCATTAGCGACTTGAAATATCTCCCCGTCTTCCGAGATCCTCAAGCCGCTATGGCGCAAGCTCAAGAGTTCATACTCAAACAGTTTCAAGCCAAACAAGCAGCAGCGCGCCAAAAGGAAGAAGAGAAAACTCGCAATTTGCTTGTCCTTGGAGGGCTTGCGCTTTGGTTATTCAGCCAAAAGTGATACCGAACCTATCATTCAACCCACTGCCGCCAAGGCCGCCAATTGCGACATTGATCGTACACATGCCACTGAAAGCCAAGAACGTCCGCTGATTCCAACGCGGCTGATAGCGGCTACATTTATGGTTTTCGGAGCCGCCCCTCCCGGACGAAAACCCGCGCTCCTGCCAGATATCGAGCAGAGAACAAAAAAGCCAACCCGAATCGGTTGGCTTTTTTGTCGCAGCTCAAAACGCTGCCTGAATTCGATGTGGAGCGGGTGAAGGGAATCGAACCCTCGTATGCAGCTTGGGAAGCTGCCGTTCTACCATTGAACTACACCCGCGTCGGCCGCCATTCTATGCGGCGGCCGGCAGCGCCACAAGCCGGCGCCTACGCGTCAGCGGCGAGTTCGCGGTAGCGACCGCCGTGAAAGATCAGCGGCGGCTTGGCTTCGCCGAGCGTGACGCGCTCGACGCGGCCGATGAAGATGAGGTGATCGCCGCCTTCATGGTGGATGTCGTTGGCGCACTCAAACCAGGCCAGGCAACCGGGGATCAGCGGCGCGCCGCCGAGGCCGGCGCAGGTTTCCAGATTGGCAAAGCGCTCGGCGTCGCGGCCGGCGAACAGGTTGGAAAGATCCATCTGGTCGGCGGCGAGGATGTTCACCGCGAAATGCGAGGCGGCAACAAGGTCGGCGTGGCGCGGCGAGTTGAGCGACAGGCTCCAGACGATCAGCGCCGGGTCGAGCGAGACCGAGTTGAAGGAATTGATCGTCAGACCGATCTTTTCGCCGCTCTGCGAAATCGCGGTGACGATGGCGATGCCGGTGGCAAAGGTACCGAGCGCGTTGCGCAACTGGCGTTGGTCGATGGCGGCGAGCGGCGTGGCGACATGCGCCGGCGCGGCGTCGGTTACGGGGGTCGGAGAGGTCATCGGGTGGTCCGGATGGGCTGGCGGCGCATGGTAAAATCGCGCCCTCAGTGAGGCTTCGGGAGTGATTGCAATGTCAGGGAATGGGTCAGCAACGGTAGGTGCGGCAGCGACAGGCGCCGGGGTGAAGATCGGCACTCCCCTCAGTGCGTCGGCAACGCGCGTGATGCTGCTCGGCGCCGGCGAACTCGGCAAGGAAGTGATTATCGCCTTGCAACGACTGGGTGTCGAGACGATCGCCGTGGACCGCTACGCCGATGCGCCCGGCATGCAGGTGGCGCACCGCGCGCATGTGGTGACGATGACCGACGGCGCCGCGCTGCGCGCGATCATCGAAGCTGAGCGCCCGCATCTGGTCGTTCCCGAGATCGAAGCCATCGCCACCGACATGCTGCAGGAGATAGAGCGCGAGGGCATCGCCGAAGTGATCCCGACGGCACGCGCAACGCGCCTGACGATGAACCGCGAAGGCATCCGCCGCCTTGCCGCCGAAGAACTCGGCCTGCCGACCTCGCCCTACGCCTTTGCCGACTCGCTCGATGCGCTGCGCGCGGCCATCGACGGCGGCGAAGGCCGTCCGGGTATCGGTTTCCCCTGTCTGGTCAAGCCGGTGATGTCCTCGTCGGGCAAGGGCCAGTCGCTGCTGCGCAGCGCCGACGACGTCGAGAAGGCGTGGAACTACGCGCAGCAGGGCGGCCGCGTTGCCGGCGGACGCATCATCGTCGAAGGCTTCATCGACTTCGACTACGAGATCACGCAGCTGACCGTGCGCGCCGTCGGCGCCTCGGGCGCCGTCGAAACCTTCTTCTGCGAGCCGCTCGGCCACGTGCAGGTTGCCGGCGATTACGTCGAATCCTGGCAGCCGCAGGCGATGAGCGCCGTGGCGCGGCAGCGCGCGCGCGACATCGCCGGCGCCGTGACCGCCAATCTCGGCGGCCGCGGCCTGTTCGGCGTCGAACTCTTCGTCAAGGGCGACATGGTGTGGTTCTCGGAAGTCAGCCCGCGCCCGCACGACACCGGGCTGGTCACGCTGGCGACGCAGCGCCTCTCCGAATTCGAACTGCACGCACGCGCCATCCTCGGCCTGCCGGTGGACGTGTCGCTGCGCGCGCCGGGCGCTTCGGCGGTGATCTACGGCGGCATGGAGGCCGAGGGAATCGCCTTCGCCGGACTCGCCGACGCGCTGGCGGTGCCCGACAGCGACCTGCGCCTCTTTGGCAAACCGGAGAGCTTCGTCAAGCGGCGCATGGGCGTCGCGCTGGCGACGGGCGCCGATACCGACGAAGCGCGTAGCCGCGCCAAGCTGGCCGCGAGCCGCGTTCGCCCGCTCGCCGGCTAGGCCGGGATTTCTGAATGCAGTGCCCGCAGGGGCGCTGCTCACGCTGGCGCGGAGGCTGAACTGACAGGGAAGTCGGCAGCCACGCGCGCGCCAGCCGGCCGCGCCGCTCAGCCCTTGCGGCGCAGCGCCATGTGCGCCGCCACCATGGCGGGAACTTCCGCCTTCAGCCCGTTCTCGAAGCCGACATCGAGCAACTGGTGGAGCAGGCCGGAAGAAAATGCCCAGGTGTCGCGCGCGACGGCAAACGGTTCGACGCCAGCGCGCAGGCTGCCGCATTCTGCAGCGCGCAGATACGCCCGCTCGATTTTCACCTGCAGGTCGGTCGAGGGTTTGAGCGCCTCGCTCTGCACTTCGGCGAACTCGTCGACGTACTCGCAGCGCAGCATCATGATTTCGAAAACCTGGCGCAGCGTCGGGCACTCGTCGAGAACTTTGAAAAAATCTGTAATCGACGCTTCGATCGCATCGAGCGGGTCGGTATAACGTTCGTCGTCGAGGATGGCGTGGCTGCGCGCCAGCAAGGGCGAGAAGACCTCCTCGCGCACGGCCAGAAACAGTTCGGCCTTGCCCTTGAAGTGCCAATAAACAGCACCACGCGTTACACCAGCGACACGCGCCACCGCTTCCAGCGACGTACGACTGACGCCACATTCATGAAACACCGCACGCGCAGCATCGACGATCTGTTGCCGGGTCAGACCGGCTTCTTCCTTGGTTTTACGCACCATACGACACTCCTTTCGACGACTTCCCGCCCGGCTCCGCCCGCTGAAAACCGCGCTCGCGGAAGGGGCTTCTCGTTCTTTACATACATGTATGTATGTATATAATACACCAAACCATTTTCTGCAAAGGTCTGCCATGACTTCCGGACAAACAACCCGGCACTCCGCCCCCTTCCGTCTGCTGGGCGCCGCCGCCCTTGTTTCTGCCGTGCTCGCCGGCTGCTCGGGTTCCAACGCGCCGGCCGGGCCACCGCCGGGAGCGATGGGACCGATGCCGGTCACCGTGCTCGAAGTGCAGCCGCAGACCATCCCGTCGTCGATCGAGGTGATGGCGCAGACCGAAGGCGCGCGCGAAACCGAAGTGCGCGCCCGCGTCGGCGGCATCATCGTCAAGCGCCTCTATCAGGAAGGAGCGACGGTCAAGGCCGGCCAGCCGCTGTTCCAGATCGACCGTGCCACTTACGAAATCGCGCTGGCCGAGGCGACCGCCAAGGCCGAGCAGAGCAGCCGCGAAATGAACCGGCTGAAAGGCCTGATCGCCGCCAAGGCAATCAGCCAGAAGGAATACGACGACGCAGTGTCGACCGACGCGCTGGCGCAGGCAGCGCTGCGCCAGGCGCAGCTGAACCTGTCGTGGACGACGGTAACGGCGCCGGTGGCCGGCACCACCGGCCGCGCGCTCAAGTCGGAAGGCAACCTGATCACCGTCGGCAGCGACAGCCTGCTCACCTCGATCTCGCAACTGAACCCGATCTGGGTCCGCTTCAGCCTCTCGGAGAGCGAAATCGCCAAGCTGCCCGGCGGCCGGCTGACGCCGTCGAGCATCAGCGGCGTCGAGCTGATCCTGCCGGACGGCTCGGTCTACCCGCAGAAGGGCAAGCTCAACTTCCTCGCCAGCACCATCGACACCACGCTCGGCACGCAGCAGTTGCGCGCCGAATTCCCCAACACCGACAGCCGTCTGCTGCCGGGCCAGTTTGTCCGCGCCCGCCTGCTCGCCGGCGATCGCGAAGGTGTTTTCCTCGTGCCGCAATCGGCGGTGATCCAGACCGAACAGGCGCGACTGGTGATGGTGGCGACGGCCGAAAACAAGGTGGCACCGCGGCCGGTGCAGGCCGGCGAATGGCGCGGCCGCGACTGGGTGATCCTCGGCGGCCTCAAGGCTGGCGACAAGGTGATCGTCGACAACCTGATGAAGCTGCGTCCGGACATGCCGGTCGCGCCGCACGCCCCCGGACAGCAACCCGGCGCCCCCGCTGCCGCAGCGAAGCCGGCCGAAGCGCCTGCAGGCGACGCCGCCAAGCCGGCTGCAGCGGCAGCAGAAGCTGCTGCGCCGGGCAAGCCGGCGGAGAAACCCGCCGCCGCGCCGGAAAATTCCGACAAGGCTGAGAAGGCCGCGAAACCCGCCGCTGCCGACGGCAAGGCGTAAAGAGGCCGCTTATGGCAATGTCCAAATTTTTCATCAGCCGACCGATCTTCTCGGCGGTCATCTCGATCGTCATCGTCATCGCCGGCCT
The DNA here is from genome assembly GCF_014197755.1 of Rhodocyclus tenuis. Classification (GTDB taxonomy): domain Bacteria; phylum Pseudomonadota; class Gammaproteobacteria; order Burkholderiales; family Rhodocyclaceae; genus Rhodocyclus; species Rhodocyclus tenuis. The sequence continues at coordinate 322,319 of NZ_JACIGE010000002.1, forward strand.
CGTTGCCGCGCAGGTGCTGCCGATCGCCCAGTATCCGCAGATCGCACCGCCGACGGTGCTGATCACCGCCACCTACCCGGGCGCCTCGGCCGAAACGCTGGCGCGCACGGTGGCGGCGCCGATCGAGGAACAGCTGAACGGCGTCGAAGGCTTGTCCTACTTCACCTCGACCTCATCGGCCAACGGCGCGATGACCATCACCGCGACCTTCGAGGTCGGCACCAACGTCGACATGGCGTCGGTGAACGTGAACAACCGGGTGAAGGCCGCCGAACCGCGGCTGCCGGAAGAGGTGCGGCGCAACGGCGTGGTCGTGCAGAAGCGCTCGACCGACATCCTGCAAGTGATCGCCATGCAGTCGAAGGACGGCAAGTACGACCGCCTGTTCCTCTCCAACTACGCGAGCCTGAACGTCGTCGATGAACTGAAGCGCGTCAAGGGCGTCGCCGACGTGACCATCTTCGGCGCGCAGGACTACTCGATGCGTGTCTGGCTGAAGCCGCAGCGCATGGCGCAGCTGGGCATCACCACCAGCGACATCGCCACCGCCGTGCGCGCGCAGAACGCGCAGAACGCCGCCGGCAAGATCGGCCAGGAACCGGCGCCGGACGACCAGATGCTGGTGTACACGGTGACCGCCAAGGGTCGTCTGCTGACGCCCGAGCAGTTTGGCGACATCGTCATCCGCGCTGGCGGCCCGAACGGCGTGCTGCGTCTCAAGGACGTCGCCCGCGTCGAACTCGCCGCCTACAGCTACGACCAGAAGACCGCACTCGACGGTGGCCCCTCCGTCGGTCTCGGCGTGTTCCTGCAGACCGGCGCCAACGCGCTGGAAGTGGCGCGCACCGTCGATGCGCGCATGGAGCAGCTGAAGGAGAAGTTCCCCGAAGGCGTCGACTACCTGATCCCCTTCGACACCACGCGCTTCGTTTCGGCGTCGATCAAGGAAGTGGTCAAGACATTGGTCGAAGCGGCGCTGCTCGTGCTCGCCGTCGTCTTCATCTTCCTGCAGAGCTGGCGCGCCACGCTGATCCCGATGATCGTCGTGCCGATCGCCATGATCGGCTCGTTTGCCGGCCTGTGGATCTTCGGCTTCTCGATCAACACGCTGACCCTGTTCGCGATGGTGCTGGCCATCGGCATCGTCGTCGATGACGCGATCGTCATCCTCGAGAACGTCGAGCGACAGATGTCGGAAAACAAGCTGCCACCGTTCGAGGCGGCGGTCGAAGGCATGCGCGAGGTGTCGGGCGCGATCGTCGCCATCGTTCTCGTGCTCTGCGCGGTGTTCGTACCGGTGGCCTTCCTCGGCGGCATCGCCGGCAAGCTCTACCAGCAGTTCGCGGTAACCGTGGCGGTGGCGGTGGTGATTTCCGGCGTCGTCGCGCTGACGCTGACGCCGGCGCTGTGCGCGCTGCTGTTGAAGCCGACGCACGAAGAGGCGCCGATTTTCCGCCCTTTCAACCGCTTCTTCGACAAATTCACCAAGTCCTATCTCGGGCAGGTGAACCGCATCCTGCATCACCCCTTCATCGGCACCTCGGTGTTCGTCACGGTGATTGCGCTGGCCGTCGTGCTGTTCAAGGTGGTGCCGGGCAGCTTTGTTCCGGCCGAAGACCAGGGCTACGTGATTTCGGCGGTGATGCTGCCGGACGGCGCGACGCTCGGCCGTACCGCCGCCACCGGCGAACAGTTCCGCCAGGTGATCGCCAAGGACCCGGCGCTCGACCACGCGATTGTGGTCTCGGGCTTCGACCTGATCGGCGGCGGCAGCAAGACCAATTCGGGTACCGCGTTCATCATCCTCAAGGACTGGGACGAACGCGCTGTCGACGCGCCGACGACGGCGAAGAAGTTCATGGGCATCGGCATGGGCCTGCCCGACGGCATGGTGCTGACTTTCAACCCGCCACCGATTCTCGGCCTGGGTAGCGCCGGCGGTTTCGAGGTCTATGTGCAGAACCGTGTCGACGGCGACCCGCAGAAGCTCAACGAGGTGCTGCAGTCGTTCATCGCGGCGCTGAAGACGCACAAGGAATTCACGCAGATCAACACCTTCTTCCGGCCGACGGTGCCGCAGCTGTTCGTCGAAGTTGACGAACCGAAGGCCTTGTCGCTGGGGATTCCGCTGTCGAGCATCTACGAGACGCTGCAAAGCACGATGGGCGCGCTCTACGTGAACGACTTCAACAAGTCGGGCCGCGTATATCGCGTGCAGTTGCAGGCCGAGCCGGAATTCCGCACCCGGCCTGAGGATATCGGCAAGGTCTATGTGCGCAGCGCGACGACCAACGCGATGATCCCGCTGTCGGCCGTGAGCACGGTGAAGAACATCGTCGGACCGGAACAGCTCGAACGCTTCAACGGCTTTGTCGCCGCCAAGGTGATGGGCGACTCGGTTCCCGGCATCAGCTCGGGCGATGCGATCAAGATCGTCGACGAAGTCGCCAAGGCAACGCTGCCCGCCGGCTACGAGATCGCGTGGACCGGACAGGCCTATCAGGAAAAGAAGAGTTCGGGCTCGTCGGCGCCGGCGTTCATCTTCGGCATCATCATGGTCTTCCTGATCCTCGCCGCGCAGTATGAAAAATGGTCGCTGCCGCTGGCGGTGGTGATGGCCGTGCCGTTTGCCGTCGCCGGTGCGCTGGCGCTGGTCTTTGCGCGCGGCATGCCGAACGACATCTACTTCCAGATCGGTCTGGTGGTGCTGATCGGCCTTGCGGCGAAAAACGCGATCCTGATCGTCGAGTTCGCTGCGCAGAAACACGCCGAAGGCATGGCCGTCGCCGATGCGGCGCTGGAGGCGGCACGTCTGCGTTTCCGCCCGATCGTGATGACCTCGCTGGCCTTCGTTCTCGGCGTCGCGCCGCTCGCCTTCTCGTCGGGCGCCGGTGCGGCCGCGCGCAAGTCGATGGGTACCGGCGTTCTCGGCGGCATGCTGGCGGCGACCTTCATCGCACCGATCTTCATCCCGCTGTTCTTCAAGTGGCTGGAACGCGGCAAGGCGTCCAAGCATCTGGTGCATGCCAAGCCTGCCGCGCATTCGGAGGAGCAGCCATGATGGCCGCCCGCAAGTTGCAAGAAAGTTCGTCCCTGCTTGACGCCGCCGCTGCCCGCGTGGCGACCCCGGCCAAGCTCGTTGCCCGGCAGCGGCCGCTGCTGGCGGCGATGGCCGCGCTCGGCGTGCTCGGGCTCTCCGGTTGCGCCATCGGCCCGGATTTCGTCCGTCCCGCGTCGACGCTGCCCGGGCAATACGCCGTCAGCAGCGGCAGCGAAGCGGCTACCGAAACGACGACCGAAGCGGCGGCGATCGAGCCGGACTGGTGGAAGCAGTTCAAGGACCCGGTACTCGACGATCTGCTCGACAAGGCGCTGGTGCAGAACGCCGACCTGCGTATCGCCATTGCCCGCGTCGAGCAGGCCGAAGCGGCGGCGCGTGAAGCCGGCGGCGCGCTGCTGCCGCAGATCGACGCGCAGGCCAGCGGCAGCCGCGCCCGCTATAGCTCGATGAACGCGATTCCGCTCAGCGGCTCGACCCCCGTGCAACGCGACGCACGCAGCGCCGCGCTGACCACTTCCTACGAACTCGACGTCTGGGGCCGCGTCCGCCGCGGCTACGAGTCGGTGCGCGCCAGCGCGCTGGCCAGCCAGTATTCGCGCGACGCGATCCGCCTGTCGGTGGCCAGTCTGGTCACCAACAGCTACCTCGCGCTGCGCGCCTACGACGCGCAACTGGCGGTCGCCGACGAATCACTCGCCACCCGCAAGACGACGCTCGAGCTGATCAGGACGCGCGTCGATGCCGGACTCGTCTCGCCGCTCGACCAGCATCAGGCCGAAGGCAACCTCGCCGCCATCGCAGCGCAGACGGCCAGCCTGCGCCTGCAACGCGCGCAGACCGAGCACCAGCTGGCGCTGCTCGTCGGCGTCCCCGACCTGCACATCGCTCCCGGCGATCTGCGCCAGCTGCCGCTGCCGCCGCTGCCGCCGGCCGGTCTGCCCTCATCGCTGGTGCAGGCGCGGCCGGACGTGCGTCAGGCCGAGGAAAATCTGGTTTCCGCCAACGCCGGCATCGGCGTTGCCAAGGCCGGCTATTTCCCGAAATTCACGCTCACCGGCAGTCTCGGCAGCGAGAGCAAGACGCTGGAAAACCTGTTCTCCGCCGGCGCCGGCACCTGGGCACTGGGCCTCGGCGCGCTGATGCCGATCATCGATTTCGGCCGCACCTCGGCGCGCGTCGATCAGGCAACGGCGCAGCAGAAGCAGTCGCTCGTCGCCTACCAGAACACGCTGCAGACGGCGTTCAAGGAGGTCAAGGACGCGCTGGTCAGCGTGCGCGAGAACACTGCCGGCGAAGCCGCGCAGGCGGCGCGCGTCGAGGCGTCGGCAAAGGCGCTACAGATCGCGCAACTGCGCTACGACGCGGGCTACTCGGGTTATCTCGACCTGCTCGAAGCGCAGCGCAGCAACAACGATTCGCTGCAGTCGCTGATCAGCACGCGGCAGGCACGCCTGACGGCGGCGGTCGATCTGTTCAAGGCGCTGGGCGGCGGCTGGAAGGACGAGATCGCCCCGGACGGGCGGAAAGCGGATGCACCGCGCTGAGCGCGCGGGCCGGGACGAGGAAGCGTCAGCGCTGCCAGCAAGCGCCAGCGTTGACAGCCCGACAGACGGCGGTATCGCCCTGACAGCGGCTACGCGCGACTTCGCGCGCCGGGTGATCGACTGGCAAGGCGAATACGGCCGCCACGACCTGCCCTGGCAGCAGGCGGTGGGCGCAGCGCGCGACCCGTATCGCGTCTGGCTGTCGGAAATCATGCTGCAGCAGACGCAGGTGGCGACGGTGATTCCCTACTATCACCGTTTCCTCGCACGCTTTCCGACGCTGGCCGCGCTCGCCGCCGCGCCGCTCGGCGACGTCCTGGAAAACTGGGCCGGGCTCGGCTACTACGCCCGCGCCCGCAACCTGCACCGCTGCGCGCAGACACTCGTCGCCGACTACGACGGCGCCTTTCCGCGGGCAGCGGCGCGAATCGCCGAACTGCCGGGAATCGGCCGGTCGACCGCCGCCGCCATCGCTGCTTTCGGCTTCGGCGAACGCGCGGCGATCCTCGACGGCAACGTCAAACGCGTTTTCGCGCGCTGCTTCGGCATTGAAGGATTCACCGGCACGCCAGTCGTCGAAAAGCGCCTGTGGGCGCTCGCCGAGGCGCTGCTGCCGGCGAGCGGCGTCGAAGTGTACACGCAGGGCCTGATGGACCTCGGCGCCACCATCTGCACGCGCGGCGCGCCGCGCTGCGGCGACTGTCCGCTCGGCGCCGACTGCGTCGCCCGGCGCGATTACCGTCAGGACCAGCTGCCGACGCCGCGGCCGAAGAAAACCGTTCCCGAGCGGCAGACGACCTTGCTCATCCTCGACGACGGTAACAGCGTGCTGCTCGAGCGCCGTCCGCCTTCGGGCATCTGGGGCGGCCTGCTGGCGCCGCCGGAGTGCGCCGGTGAAGCGTCCGCAGATGAAATCGCCAGTGCCGCCGAATCGCTTGCCCGTCGCCACGGCTGCCGGCTGCTGGCGGTCGAGGCGCTGCCGCCGCTGACGCACAGCTTCACGCACTTCCGCCTGCACATCGCGCCGCAGCGCTGCCGCGTCGAACGCAACGCTACCCACGCCGCCGAAGCCGGCTGGGAGTGGGTGAGCTGGAACGACGCGGGTGCCGGCGACTCAGCAAGCGCCAGAGGATGCTCGACGGTGGCGACCGCCGCGCTGCCGGCACCGGTCCGTCTGCTGCTCAAGGCAGCAGCACCCTGAGACCGATGGGCGCAGCTGTCCGGACGGACTACGGGTTGGCCGGCTTGTCCTGAACCAGCTGGTCGCGCTGCGCCAGCGCCGGAAACAGGCGGAACCAGCCGGCGGCGATGAACACGGTGGCGACACCGCCAAGGACGACCGAGCCGACCGCTCCCAGCGCCGCTGCGGCCGCACCCGACTCGAACTCACCGAGCTGGTTCGAGGCACCGATGAAGATCGAATTGACCGCCGAGACGCGGCCACGGATCTCGTTGGGTGTGTCGATCTGCATCAGCGTCGAGCGGATGACGACGCTGATGTTGTCGGCAGCGCCGGTGATGGCCAGTGCCAGCAACGACAGCCAGAAGCTCTCGGACAGGCCGAAGACGATGGTCGCCACCCCGAACACCGCCACCGAGGCCAGCAGCACGTGGCCGGCGCGGCGATGGATCGGCCAGCGCAGGATGAGCAGCGACATCAGCAGCGCGCCGGCGGCTGGCGCTGCGCGCAGCAGGCCCAGCCCTTCCGGTCCGGTGTGCAGGATGTCGCGCGCGTAAATCGGCAGCAGTGCCGTCGCGCCGCCGAGCAGCACGGCAAAGAGGTCAAGCGAGGTCGCGCCGAGCAGCAGCTTGTTGTTCCAGACGAAAACCACGCCGGCGAGCATCGAACGCAGCGTTGCCGCCTCCTGCGCCGGCTGGTGGCGTTCGCGGATGAGCAGCGCCAGCACAAAAGCGAGCAGCAGCAGCGTGGTACAGACGGCATAGACATCGACCGCGCCGCGCACGTAGAGCAGGCCGCCGAGCGCCGGGCCGCCGATGACCGCCGCCTGCATACCCATCGCGCTCAGTGCGATCGCCCTTGCCAGCATGCTTTCGGGAACCAGCAAGGGAACGATCGCCTGTTGCGCCGGCATCTGGAAAGCGCGCGCGACACCGAGCACCACCGACACGCCGAGGATCACTTCGCGCGAGACGAAGCCGGCGAGCGTCGCCCACACCAGCAGCAGCGCCACACTGCCCTGACCGAGCATGGTCAGCGCGAACAGCGAACTGCGCCGCACGCGGTCGACCACCTGCCCGGCCGGCAGCGTCAGCAACAAGGCGGGAACAAACTGGAACAAGCCGACCAGCCCGAGATCCCAGGCGCTCTCGGTCAGTTCGTACATCTGCCAGGCAACGGCGACCATCAACATCTGGTTCGCCGTCGTGCCCGAAATCCGCGCCAACCAGAAACGCATGAAGCGGCGCTGGGCAAAGAGTTGTGACAAGGGAAGCGTCATTGACCGAGTTTAACAAACCCGGGCAGCTAGCCGGCCGGTGCGCGACAGCCAGGCGAGTGCATCCGCGGGGTGTCGGTATTTTTTACAGTTCTGCACTCGCGAATAGTCCGAAAAGCTCAATACCCTGTTCCGTCTATTTATTTTTCGACTGGCACAAAAACTGCTGATGCACTACCCGGAAACCGTTAGTGCAGGTTCTCGCTTCATCAACGGACAACAAAGAGGGAAAAATGAAAAGAATGACATCGCTGCTCGCGGGGGCGATCCTGATGACTGCGGCGAGCGCCTGGGCCGCACCAGTTGCCACCTACACGCACAACTACGGCAATGGCGCCGGCCAGGTCGATCCGGGTGGCAACGATGCGCTGTCGAATGGCTACGTTACGGTCAGTGACCAGTCGAGTTCGCGTTTTTACGATTCCTTCGATTTCAGCGCGCTCGCTGCGAACACCATCACCAGCTTCGACCTTACGCTGCGCTATTCCGGCACCAATGGCGCCTTCCTGAATCCCGAATTCTGGTTCACCCGCCCGGGCGGAACCCCCGATCAGTACTGGGCGTTCCCGCTGGCGTCGGTCGGCAGCACGCCGGGATCGGTCACGTTCAGGATCGATTCCAGTCTCAGCCCCGAATTCGGGCAGATGGTCGCCGCCAAGAACTTTTTCTTCTGGTTCGCCGAAGAAACCTGGTTTGCGGACAGCTTCAAGCTCTACAGCGCAAAGCTCGACGTCTACGGGCAGTTGAAGCCCACCCAGGACTCGACCGTTCCCGAACCCGCATCGCTCGCCCTGCTCGGCCTGGGCCTTGCCGGAATCGGAATTGCGCGGCGCCGGAAGCAGCAATCGGCCAGCTGATCAGTTTCAGCAGAAATGAGGACGGGGGCTGCGGCCCCCGTTTTCATTTATTTGCCGATTTCCTTGCCGCGAAACTTTGCAGCAAAAGGCCGGCCGGACGCGGGGTCCAAACCCCTCAGGCGGTCGGCGCGCGCGCGGCACCGCCATCGGCAGCATCGACCTCACCCCAGCGCCGCATCAGCGCATGCGGCACGCGCAACTGGTCGAGAATGCGCGCGACGACGAAATCGACGATCGCCTCGACGCTCTGCGGCCGGTGATAGAAGCCCGGGTTCGGCGGCAGGATGACGGCGCCGGCGCGCGACAGGCGCAGCATGTTTTCGAGGTGGATCGCCGACAAGGGCGTTTCGCGCGGCACCAGCACCAGCCTGCGCCCTTCCTTCAGGACGACGTCGGCGGCGCGTTCGATCAGGTTGTCGGCGAGGCCCTGCGCGATGGCGGCGAGCGTTCCCATCGAACACGGACAGACGACCATCGCATCAGGCGGGTTCGAGCCGCTGGCCACCGGCGCAAACCACTCCTCACGGCCGAAGACCGCGAGCGTTCCCGGCAGCGCCGCATAGCGCTCGCGCAGCGTGGCTTGCAGTTCGGCGGCGCGCGACGGCAGCTCCAGCCCCATCTCCTGCCGCGCGACAATCTGCGCTGCCTGCGAGTAAAGCAGCTGCACGCGACAGCCGGCGCCGAGCAGGCATTCGAGCAAGCGGATGCCGTAGGGCATGCCCGAAGCGCCGGTGAGGGCGAGGCAGACGGTTTCAGACATTAGCGGCTCCGGAATCGGCAGGCAGGGGATCAGCGGCGGGCGGCGGCGAGTCACCCGACGGCGACTCGGCGATCAGTCGCGCCGCGATCAGGCCGTTGATGATACCGAAGCCGAGCGCGGCGACGAAGAAGAACGGCGCCATGTAAAACAGGCCGTTATGCGGAATCAGCCACAGCCGCGCCAGCAGCAGCTGGCTGCCGATGTGCGCAAAGGCGGCAATGATGCTCCAGCTGACCGGACCGAACCAGCGCTGCGGCAAGCGACACGCGAAGGCGAGCACGAGCAGGCTGCCGACCGCGCCCGACAGGCTGAGGAAAAAGCCCGGTGACAGGAACTGGCCGAGCAGCAGACCGCCGGCGATGACGCGCAGGCCGCTGACCCATACCGCCGTCCGCCAGCCATAGCGCGCCAGCACGATCATGGTGACGATGTTGGCCAGCCCCGGCTTGATCCCCGGCAGCGGCAAGGGGATCGCCGCGTCGATCAGCGACAGCCCGACCGCCGCCGCCGCCAGCTGCGCGATGCGATGATCCTCGGGCGTCGTCGCCAGCGTCACCGTGCGCCGCGTCATGCGTCGCCCCAGGTCGCGATGCCGCTTTCAATAGCTGAGCGAGTCATACGCCTCCCGACTGCCCTTGACCTGCACACTCACCTGGTTCGGCGCACAGATGGCGATTTCGCCGGGGCGCTCGAGCCAGCCCTGACGCACGCAGTACTGGCGCGGACCGGGGTCGGAAACGACGCGCACGCGATGCCGCTCGACGGCAATGGTCGTGGTGCCCAGCGGCCCCGGCACTTCGATGCGCTGCTCGCGGCCCAGATCGAGTTCCGCGAAGACCGCGCCGCCGGCGCGCACGATCGCCTTTTCGGCAACGCCGGCCTGCCAGGCGAGGGGGAACGAGATGCCGACGAGCGCCGCCCCCGCCGCGACCACCGCCCAGTCGCCGGGGCGCACGAACGCCGACCAGCGCATCAGAGCGCTCCGGAGTTCGGCGGCAGGATCTGGCGGTGACGGACGAGAACGCGGGCGCGACCGAGGAAGGCGCGGCCGAACCACTCGGCCAGATAGACCGAGCGATGCTGACCGCCGGTACAGCCGATGGCGACGGTCAGATAATTGCGACTGTCGCGGATGTAGGCCGGCAGCCAGTCGGAGACGAAGCGCGCGATGTCGTCGCGCATGCGCAGCACTTCGGGCTGCGCCTCGAGAAACTCGACTACCGGCAGATCGCGACCGCTCATCGGTCGCAGCACTGCGTCGTAGTGCGGATTGGGCAGGCAGCGCACGTCGAAGACGAGGTCGGCGTCAAGTGGAATGCCGTGCTTGAAACCGAAGGATTCGAACAGCAGCGTCAGCCCCTGCCCGGGATCGGTGGCGACGAAGTGGCGCACCCACTCGCGCAGCGTATTCGGTTTGACGTCGCTGGTATCGATATGGTGGCCGAGTTCGATCAGCGCTTCGAGACGCTGCCGCTCCTCGGCGATCGCCTCGGACAGCGTGCGGTCGCCGAGTGCCAGCGGATGCCGGCGGCGCGTTTCCGAATAGCGCTTGAGCAGCGTCTCGTTCTTGGCATCGAGAAAGAGGAACTGCAGGTCGAGCTCATTGGCGCGCAAGGCGTCGAGTTGCTGCGGCAGCATGGCGATGCTCTCGCCGCCGCGGATGTCGATCGCCACCGCGCACTTGTCGTAGCCCTGCAACTCGAGTTGCCCGACCAGTTGCTGCAGCAGCAACGACGGCAGATTGTCGACGCAGTAATAACCCGAGTCCTCAAGCACGTTGAGGGCAATCGACTTGCCGGAGCCGGAAAGGCCGCTGATCAGAACGAGATGCATGGCGGCAGGATAGCGGAACGGCGCGCGACGGAGCAAGCCGGAACGACGGGGCAACATGCCGGAGCAGTGAAGAGAGTTTTCATTCCGTCTCTGGAGCAAGCCCGGAATCCCGATAGAATGAAAAGCGGTAGAGCGCAGCCCTGAAGACTTGGACCTTGTTGCACGATCACCTTCGGCAGGCTTGCGCGGCTCATGCGGAACCCGAAAGGAACGAAATGACGATGATCACTCATCATGTCGCAGGCACGCGTCGCTCGCTCAAGTCGCTGCTGGCAAGCGTCGTCCTTGCCTGTCTTGCCTGGGGAGGCAGCGCGCAGGCAATCCCCATCGACTATTCACTGACCGTGAAAGTCGTCGACGTCTGCGACGACACTGGCGCGAACTGCGCTTCGCTTGGGCCGGCGGGCGACAACTTCTTCGCCTCGTACGTGAACAAGATATGGGCGCAGGCCGGCATCGTGGTCGAGTTTCTGGCACCGACCTACCTGTCGAATTCGAGCTTCCTCAACATCAACGACAATGTCTTCGACTCGAGCTTCTACAAGCTTTCGGGTGGCGGAAGCTCGACCAGCGTGACCATGTGGCTGGTGAATACGGTCAGCGGCGCCTACGGTGAATCGTGGCCGGGCGCCGGCGGCTTGGTGATCGCCATGAACACCGTCATGAGCTTCGGCTCCGCCGGGCGGGTGGACACCATTGCGCACGAACTCGGACACAATCTGGGCCTTGTTGCCCCGAGCATTGGTGGCGACGGCGGCTGGCATGACGACACCAACCGCAATTATCTGATGGCCTCGGGCGGTGTTCGCAACATCCCGCAAACGCTGAGCGAGGTCTGTCCCGATGGCGCCTGCTACGATCTGCTGTCGCCGCAGCAGATCGCGCTGGCGCGCAGCAGCAGCCTGCTGCAGCCCGTCAGCCAGCAGGTTCCCGAGCCGGGCAGCGCGCTCCTGCTGCTCGGCGGCTTGCTCGGCATCGGCCTCTCGCACCGGCGTTTTTTCCGCGCCTGAGCTGAAAAGCGGGCGATGACGGCCGAGGACGAACATGGCAATCCGCGCTCTTGCTGGCCGCCTGTGCGCACTGCTGTTTCTCGCCTCCCCGGTAATGGCCGCGGCCACTGACAGCATCGCCTTGCCGCCGGTGCAGCGTGAGTTCGCCTCGCCTTCAGGCGAGTTCACGCTGATCGTCAGCGCCGACGACCAATGGAAAACGCCACGGGCGACGGCGGCGCTCTACGCCAAGCGATCGGGCACGCTCCAGAGGGTGTGGACGCGCCAACTGCCGCATCACCACGGCCCGCGCAAGGTTCTGCTTTCCGACCAGGGCGACAGCCTGCTGGTCGACGAATGGATCAACATCCTCTCGCGTCACACGCTGCTGCTGATCGATCGCCGCAATCAGGTGATCGTCGAGTATTCGGCGCAAGACGTGGTCGCCGCGCTCGGCCTCTCCGCCCGGGAAGTCGGCGCCAGTGCGAGGGAAGGGCCGTGGCTGGCCGACGGACCGACCCTGTCGGCGGACAGCCAGCGGGCGCGGCTTCGTGCCGGTGCCTGCACGCTGGAAGTCCGTCTGGCCGACGGCAAGCTGTCTACCGTCTGCCCGGCAAGACCCTGACGGCGGGGCGGCGTGTGCCGCGCTCGGCGCAGGCTGCTGCTCAGCCCTCCGGCCGATGCGTCGGCCCTTCGGCGACCTGATGCGCCGGCATCGCCGCTTGATGGCGCTGTGTTGCGTGCGTCTCCGGCAGCGGCGTCGGCCGGCCGATGCCTTGCGGCAGCAGCGAGCCGGCGACCATGCCGAGCATGCTCACCGCGAGCCCGATCAGCTGCGGCGGCACCAGACTGGCATCGCCGAGCAGCAGCTCGACCAGCAGCCACCCGCCAAGGCCACCGAAGATCGACGCCAGCGCGCCCTGCGTCGTCGCGCGCTTCCAGAAGGCGCCGAAAAAGAGCGGCACGAAGGCGCCGGCCAGCGTCACCTTGTAGGCGTTCTCGACCATCTTGAAGATCGAGGCGTTGGTATTGAGCGCAAACACGAGGACGATGCAGGTGAAGCAGACGATGGTGATGCGCATCATGCGCAGGAAGGCGCGGTCGCTGATTCCCGGATAGAAGCCGCGAACGATGTTCTCGGAAAAGGCGACCGACGGCGCCAGCAGCGTCGCCGACGAGCAGCTCATGATCGCCGCCAGCACGGCGCCGAAGAAGATCGCCTGCGCGAACACCGGCGTGTGCTGCAGCACCAAGGTCGGCAGCACCTGCTGCGGGTCGGACTCGATCAGCGCGTTGAACTGCTCGGGCGCGATCAGCGTCGCCGCGTAGGCGATGAACATCGGCACGAAGGTGAAGCAGAAGTAGATCGAACCGCCGAGCACCGACGCCCAGATCGCGATCTTCGCGCTCTTCGCCGAGGTGATGCGCTGGAAGACGTCCTGCTGCGGGATCGAGCCGAGCATCATCGTCACCCAGGCGCCGAAGAAGGCCAGCCATTCGGCGGCGCTCGCCTCGGGGAAGAAATCGAGCTTGCCGGCAGCGGCGGCGTGGCTGACGACGACATCGACGCCGCCGGTCATTCCCGCGACGAGATAGCCGATGTAGAGCAGCCCGCCCATGACCACGCCCATCTGCACGAAGTCGAGGATCGCCACCGAGATCATGCCGCCGAAGGTGGTGTAGGTAAGCACGATCGCCGCGCCGAGGACCATTCCCGCCTGCTGCGAGATGGCGCCGTCGGTGACGGTGTTGAACACCAGCCCGAGCGCCTTGATCTGCGCCGACACCCAGCCGAGGTAGGAAGCGACGATGCACAGCGTCGTCAGCACCTCGACCGTGCGGTTGTAGCGCATACGGAAGAAGTCGCCGAGCGTCAGGATGTTCAGCTTGTACAGCATGGCGCCGTAGAACAGCCCGGCGATGATCAGGCACATGCTGGCGCCGAAGGGGTCGGCGACGACGCCGCGCAGCCCTTCCTTGACGAAGGTGGCGGAAACGCCGAACACCGCCTCGGCGCCGAACCAGGTGGCGAAGACGGTGGCGGTGACCACCGGCAGCGGCAGGCGACGGCCGGCGACGGCGAAATCCTTGGCGTTATGCACCCGCGTCGCGGCGTAAAGGCCGACGCCGATCGAGGCTAGAAGGTAAATGGCGACAAACCAGACGAGCATGACCGACCGGGACTCTGCGCAAGGCGCGGCACAAGTTGAAAAAAGGGCAGCGAATTATACGGTTATCAGCGATTTTGCAGCGTTGCCGGAGACCGTTTTTTGGCTCGCGTTTAACTCACAGCTTCTGTGGATAAGTCTGTGCGCTGCATGGGGGAAGGCACGCTAAGTCACTCAGCCGGCAGGCGCTCCCTTGCTCTGCCACAAAAAGAGGCGGGCCGTCAGCTCGCCGTCGTCAGAGTTTGCGCACGACGACGCTGCCGATCGAATAGCCGGCGCCGAAGGAGCAGATGACGCCGGCGTCGCCGCTGGCGAGGTCGGCGCGATGGCGGTGGAAAGCGATGATCGAGCCGGCCGAGGCGGTATTGGCAAACTCGTCGAGGATCACCGGCGCCTCGTCGGCGGAGGCTTCGTGGCCGAGCAGGCGGCGGCCGATCAGCTGGTTCATGGTCAGGTTGGCCTGATGCAGCCAGAAGCGGCGCACGCCGGCCGGCGCCAGACCGAGCTTGCCGAGATGAGCGGCGATGTGCTCGGCGGCCATCGGACAGACCTCCTTGAACACCTTGCGTCCTTCCTGCACGAACAGCTTGTCGCGCGCGGCAAAGTCGCCGTCCTCGGCACGCGTGAGAAAGCCGAAGTTGTTGCGGATGTTGTTGGAGAAGCGTGTCGCCAGCTGCGTGCCGAGCACCTCCCAGCGCGCGGCACCGGTGCTGGCTTCTGTCGCCGGCAGATCGGCGTTCTCGACGACGATCGCCGTGCACACATCGCCGAAGATGAAGTGACAGTCGCGGTCCTGCCAGGCGAGGTGCGCCGAGCAGATTTCCGGATTGACGATGAGTACGGCGCGCGCGCTGCCGCTGCGCACGGCATTGACCGCCTGTTCGATGGCGAAGGTCGCCGATGAGCAGGCGACGTTCATGTCGAAGCCGAAACCCTGCGTGATGCCGAGCGCCGCCTGGATTTCGACGGCCATCGCCGGATACGGGCGCTGCATGTTCGACGCGGCGCAGATCACCGCGTCGATGTCGGCCGGCGTGCGGCCGGCCGCGGCGAGTGCTTCGCTCGCCGCGGCGACGGCCATCTCGGCCTGCAGCGACAGCTCGTCGTCGGCACGCGCGGCCAGCCGCGGACGCATCCGCGCCGGGTCGAGAACGCCGTCCTTCTCCATCACGTAGCGGCGGTGGATGCCCGAAGCCTTTTCAATGAACTCGACCGACGACGGCGCCAGCGCGGTCTTCTCGCCGCGCGCGATGGCGTCGGCGTTGCGCGCGTTCTCGGCGGCAGCGAAAGCGTTGTACGAGGCGACCAGTTCTTCGTTGCTGATGCTGTGCGGTGCCGTAAACAGGCCGGTGCCGCTGATGACGACGCGGTTCATGAAACGCTCTCCCTGATTCCAGTCGATATTGGTATTGGATTGTTATTGCTCCGCGGGCGACAGCCCCGCGGGTGAAGCGCTCACTACCGACAGCTCAATAGAAAATACGCGCCAGCAGCAAGGCGACGAGCAGCAGCGCGATGACGCCGAGCAGCGCGTTCTGCTGCCGCTGCGTCGCGGCGATCTCGGCAAGCAGCGGCGTCGGATCGACGACCGCCGGCTGCGCCAGCGACTGATGCACCAGGCGCGGCAGTTGCGGCAGCGTGCGCGCCCAGTTCGGCGCCTCGCGCTTGAAACCGTCGATGAAGCCGCGCCAGCCGAGCTGCTCGTTCATCCAGCGTTCGAGGAAGGGCTTGGCCGTCTTCCACAGGTCGAGATCGGGGTCGAGCTGGCGACCGAGGCCTTCGATGTTGAGCAGCGTCTTCTGCAGCATGACCAGTTGCGGCTGAATCTCGACGTTGAAGCGACGCGAGGTCTGGAACAGGCGCAGCAGCACGCGTCCGAAGGAAATCTCGCGCAACGGCCGATCGAACACCGGCTCGCAGACGGCGCGGATCGCCGCCTC
Source organism: Rhodocyclus tenuis (assembly GCF_014197755.1). GTDB lineage: Bacteria > Pseudomonadota > Gammaproteobacteria > Burkholderiales > Rhodocyclaceae > Rhodocyclus > Rhodocyclus tenuis. The sequence continues at coordinate 337,927 of NZ_JACIGE010000002.1, forward strand.
GAATTCGTCGATACGCGTGTCCGGCGGCGCCCAGCCGGCCTCGACGTGCGCCAGCGCGACGCGCTTGTAGTCGCGGCGGAAGAAGGCGAGGAAATTCTGCGCGAGGTAGTTCTTGTCGACGTCGGTCAGCGTGCCGACGATGCCGAAGTCGAGCGCGATGTAGCTGCCGTGACGCGCCGGATCGGTGGCGACGAAGATGTTGCCGGGATGCATGTCGGCGTGGAAAAAGCCGTCGCGGAAGACCTGCGTGAAGAATATCTCGACGCCGGCGCGCGACAGGGCCGGCAGGTCGATGCCGGCCTCGATCAAGGCGTCGGTCTGGCTGATCGGAATGCCGCGCATGCGCTCCATGACCATCACCGTCGGCGTACAGAAATCCCAGTGCACTTCGGGAATCTGCAGGATCTTCGAGCCGGTGAAATTGCGCCGCAGCTGCGAGCAGTTGGCGGCTTCGCGCATCAGGTCGAGCTCATCGTAGAGATACTTGGCGAATTCGGCGACGACGGCGCGCGGCCGCAGGCGCTTGCCGTCGGCCCACACTTTCTCGAGCAGGCCGGCAAAGGTGTCGAGCAGGCCGAGATCGTGCGCCAGCACGGCACGCATCGACGGACGCAGGATCTTCACCGCCACGTCAAAGCCACCGTCGGCAGCGTGCAGGCGGGCGAAGTGCACCTGCGCGATCGAAGCCGAGGCGACCGGCGTCGCGTCGAACTCGGCAAATACCGCCGAGGCCGGGCGGCCGTAGGCACGTTCGATTTCGGCCAGCGCCAGCTCCGACGAGAACGGCGGCACGCGGTCCTGCAGTTTCGCCAGTTCGTCGGCAATGTCGGCCGGCAGCAGGTCGCGGCGCGTCGACAGCACCTGACCGAACTTGACGAAGATCGGCCCCAGCGATTCGAGTGCCAGGCGCAGACGCACGGCCGGTGGCGTATCGAAACGGCGCCAGAAAAAGAACATCCGCGACAGCGCCACCAGCCGGCCGCTCGACTCGTGTTCGAAAATCATTTCGTCGAGACCGTAACGAACGGAAACGCTGAGAATCCTGGCGAGGCGGAAGAGACGCATGGAATATGGACGGCAAGCGGGCGGCGGCAAGTGGAAAAGCGGCACCCGAACAGGCGGAATCGTCAGTCAAAAGTAAGGCGTGAGTTTATCCCGAACACGCGCCAAATACGCGCCGAATACGCAGCGCCGGGCGCAGCCATGCGTCCGCCGGCGGCCCGGCGCGTCGTCCCGGCGGCGCCGCCCGTCGTATAATCGACGCTCGCTCCCAATCGAACACCGACAAGAATCCCGATGAGTCAAGAGATCAAGCTTCACCTCGCCGAACTGCTGCGCGCCGCGCTCAACAGCGTTGCGCCCGCCGAGTCCGCCGCGGCCATCGTCATCGAGCGCCCGAAACAGGCCTCGCATGGCGATTTCGCCTGCAACATCGCCATGCAGCTGGCGCGCGCCATGAAGCGCAACCCGCGCGAGCTGGCACAGCTGCTCATCGCCGAACTGCCGGCTTCGCCTTTCGTTGCCAAGGTCGACATCGCCGGCGCCGGCTTCATCAATTTTCACCTGCTGCCGGCGGCCAAGCTCGCCGCCGTGCGCAGCGCGCTGACGCAGGGCGCTGCCTTCGGCCGCTCGCAAGCCGGCGGCAAGCGCAGCGTGCAGGTCGAATTCGTTTCCGCCAACCCGACCGGGCCGCTGCACGTCGGCCACGGCCGCGGCGCCGCCTACGGCGCCAGCCTTTCGGCGCTGCTCGCCTTTGCCGGCTGGGACGTCACGCGCGAGTACTACGTGAACGACGCCGGCCGGCAGATGGACATCCTCGGTCTGTCGACCTGGCTGCGCTATCTCGACCTGCAGCACGAAAGCGTTCCCTTCCCGCCGAACGGCTACCAGGGTGACTACGTACGCGACATGGCGCAGCAGATGCGCAGCGCGCACGGTGCGCGTTTCCTGCGCCCGGCGGCACAAGTGCTCGCCGGCGTGCCGGCGCTGCCCGACGCCGCACGCAGCGACGACGAAGCCAAGCAGCAGCGCGAACTGCACCTCGACGGACTGATCGAGCGCGCCAAGACGCTGCTCGGTGAAGACTGGCCCTACGTACACGCGCACGCGCTCAACGAACAGCTCGCCGACTGCCGCGACGACCTCGAGGAATTCGGCGTGCACTTCGACGTCTGGTTCTCGGAGAAGTCGCTGTTCGATACCGGACTGGTCGCGCGCTGCGTCGAACGGCTGGAAAGCGCCGGCCACGTCTATCTGCAGAACGGCGCGCGCTGGTTCCGCTCGACCGCCTTCGGCGACGAGAAGGACCGCGTCGTGCAGCGCGAAAACGGTCTGTACACCTACTTCGCTTCCGACATCGCCTACCACCTGAACAAGTACGAGCGCGGTTTCGAACGCATCATCAACATCTGGGGCGCCGATCACCACGGCTACGTGCCGCGCGTCAAAGGCGCGCTGGCAGCGCTCGGCCTCGACCGCGACCGTCTCGACGTGGCGCTGGTGCAGTTCGCCGTGCTCTACCGCAACGGCCAGAAAGCATCGATGTCGACGCGTTCGGGCGAATTCGTCACGCTGCGCGAGCTGCGCGGCGAAGTCGGTGCAGACGCCTGCCGCTTCTTCTACGTGCTACGCAAATCCGACCAGCACCTCGATTTCGATCTCGACCTCGCCAAGAGCCAGTCGAACGACAATCCGGTCTATTACATCCAGTACGCGCATGCGCGCATCGCCAGCCTGCTCGCGCAGTCGGGCGATGCCAGCGACGAGCCGGCAGATGCCGACCTGGCGCTGCTCGTCAATCCGCGCGAAGTCGCGCTGGCGGCGCGCATCGGCGAATTCCCCGAAGTGATCGATGCCGCTGCCGCCGATCTGGCGCCGCACGCGATTGCCTTTTACCTGCGCGATCTGGCTGCCGAATTCCACAGCTACTACAACGCCGAGCGCATGCTGGTCGACGACGCCGCCCTGCGCGCCGCGCGTCTGGCGCTGGCGGCTGCGGTCGCCCAGGTCATCCGCAACGGCATGAGCCTCCTGGGCGTCAGCTGCCCTGAATCGATGTAAGCGAGAAAGCCCATGAGCCGCGACATGAAGAAACCCCGCAACACGCCCAGCCGGCGCAAATCCGGCGGCGGCACGCTGTTCGGCCTGTTCATCGGTCTGGTCATCGGCGTCGTCTGTGCTGCCGGCGTCGTCTGGTACATCAACAAGGCGCCGACGCCCTTCACCAGCAAAGCGGCGGCACCGGCACCGGCGCTTCCCGCCGCAACGGGCAAGACCGAAGGCACGCCGCCAGCACCGGCAGCGCTGCCCGGCAAGCCGGGCGACGCCGCACCGAACGCCAGCGACAAGCCGCGTTTCGACTTCTACAAGATCCTGCCCGGCGCCGCCGAACCGACGCCGCAAGCCAAGCCGGCCGAAAGCAAGCCCGCGGACGCCGACAAGGGCAAGGCCGACCTGCTCAAGGAGCCGGCTTTCCTGCAGGCTGGCTCCTTCCAGAATTCCGGCGACGCCGACAACCAGAAAGCCAAGCTGGCGATGATGGGCGTCGAGGCGACGGTGCAGCAGGTGATGGTTCAGGACAAGGTGTGGTATCGCGTCCGTCTCGGGCCGTTCACCAAGATGGACGATCTCAACCGCATGCGCGCCGAACTCGCCAAGCAGGGTGTCGAGGCGGCGGTGGTCAAGAAGGACTGACAAGGAGAAACGGATGAACAGGATGAAGAATTTCACCGGCTGGCTGGCGGGACTGCTGCTGGCGCTGGCAGCAACGACGGCAATGGCGCAGGCGCAGTTGCTTCCCGGACGCGACTTCACCGCGATTGATCCGGCACAGCCGACCGACACGCCGACGAAAGTCGAGGTGCTCGAGTTCTTCTCCTACGGCTGCCCGCACTGCAAGGAGCTCAACCCGGTGCTCGGCAAATGGGCGGCGCGCCAGCCGGCCGACGTTGTCGTCCGCCGCGTGCCGGTCTCCTTCGGCCGGCCGCAGTGGGCCAACCTGTCCAAGCTCTATTTCGCGCTCGAAGCGACCGGCGACCTCGCCCGCCTCGACGATGCCGTCTTTGCCGCGCTGCACGAGAAGGGACTGCGCCTGTATGACGAGCGCGCCATCAACGAGTGGGTCGCCGCGCAGGGTGTCGACATGCGCAAGTTCGCCGACGCCTTCGGCTCCTTCGGCGTCGCCGCCAAGGTCCGCCGCGCCGACCAGATGGTGCAGACCTACCGCATCGACGGCGTTCCGGCACTCACCGTCGACGGCAAGTACCGCGTGCTGACGCAGAGCAACAGCCACGACGTGCTGCTGGCTCAGGCCGAGCGCATCATCGCCAAGGCACGCAGCGAGCGCGGCGGCAAGAAGTAGGCGCAAGCATCCCACGCATTACCTGCAGAAAGACTTCACGTGCAGTCTGAACTCGCGCCAGCCGGCGCGGGGACGATCCCGTCCACCCGGCGCATCTTCATCACCGGCGCCTCTTCCGGAATCGGCCGCGCGCTGGCCGAACACTACGCGGCAGCCGACACCATTCTTGGTCTGGCCGCGCGCCGCGAAGAACTGCTGCAGGACATCGCCAGCCGCCTGCCCGGCTGCATCGTCTGCTATCCGCTCGACGTTGCCGACGCGCCGGCACTGGCTGCAGCAGCTGCCGACTTCATTTCCCGCTTCGGCCCGCCCGACATCGTCATCGCCAGCGCCGGCGTCTCGGTCGGCACGCTCAGCGAATACGGCGAGGATCTCGCCGTGCTGCGCCGGGTGATGGACATCAATGTCTATGGCATGGCGGCGAGCTTCTCGCCGTTCATTCCGGCGATGCGCGCCGCGGGCGCTGGCCGGCTGGTCGGCATCGCCTCGGTCGCCGGCATCCGCGGCCTGCCCGGCGCCGAAGCCTACAGCGCCTCGAAAGCCGCGGCGATCGCCTACCTGGAAAGCCTGCGCCTGGAGATGCGCGATTCGGGCGTACGCGTGGTGACGATCTGCCCCGGCTACATCGCCACGCCGATGACCGCGGTCAACCCCTACCGCATGCCCTTTCTGCTGTCAGCGAACGACGCGGCCCGGCGTTTCGCGCGCGTCATCGCGCGTGGCGACAGCTACGCCGTCGTTCCCTGGCAGATGGGCATCGTTGCCAAGGCACTGCGCCTGCTGCCGAACGCGCTCTACGACCGCCTGTTCGCCAAGGCGCCGCGCAAGCCGCGGCAACTGCCCTTGTAAAGGGCGCGGCAGGCGACGTTGCACAGGCCGAAGTGCTGCGCGACTCCCGGCGACGCGCCGGAGGCTACCACTCGATCGGCTGACCGTCGCGGAAAAAGCCGCCGCTCGGACCGTCGTCGGGCAACAGCGCCGCCCAGACGATGCTCGCCGCGCCCTCGTCGGCGCTGCGCCCGGCACCGCTGCCGCCCATATCGGTGCGACACCAGCCCGGACAGACCGAATTCACCTTGATGCCGCTGGCGGCGACTTCCTCGGCGGTGAGTCGCGTCAGTGCGTTGAGCGCGATCTTCGACATGCGATACGCCGGCCAGAAGCCGCCCATATTGGCGAGTTGCGCCATCCCCGACGAGACATTGACGATGCGTCCCTGCTTGCGCGCCAGCATCAGCGGCAGGAAAGCCTGAATCAGGCGCAAGGGCGCCAGCGCGTTGGTGGCGAAGGCGCTGGCAACGAGTTCGGGATCGACCTCGGCGACGCTGGCCCCCTGCGGATTGACGAAATCGTTGGGCTCGGGAAAAACACCGGCGTTGTTGACCAGCACATCGACGCGGCCGAACTCGCGGCGCACGCGCGCCGCCAGCGCCGCAACGGCGGAAGCATCGGCGACGTCGGCGACATGCGGCAATACGTCGCGCCCGCTGGCAGCGAGTTCGCCGGCTGCCGCTTCGATCTGCTGACGTTGGCGACCAATCATCAGCACGCGATAGCCGGCGTCGGCGAGATCACGCGCAACGGCGCAGCCGAGACCACGGCTGGCGCCGGTGACGATGGCAAGCTTCTTTTCGATCATGACGGCCCCTCACAGGCACTGTTGGCAGAGCGGACATCATGCCGTCTGCAAACGGGCCGGGCAAGCGGCACGTTTGCCGGCGCCGCCAGCGGCGTGGCGAAGCGCAAAAGACGCGCCGGCGCACCCGCGCCGGCCGCCGCAAAACGGGCGCAATTGACCAAAATCAAGCGCCTGCGACGCGCTCTGGCTATACTTGGCGCCTTCGTTTGGCAGAGAACACCCATGGCCAGTCAGAAAATCCCCGAACTCGTCTGTCCCGCCGGCAGCCTGCCGGCGCTCAAGGCAGCGGTCGATAACGGTGCCGATACCGTCTATCTCGGCTACCGCAACGACACCAACGCACGCAATTTCGCCGGTCTCAACTTCGATCCGAAGTCGATGGCCGAAGGCATCCGCTACGCGCAAGCGCGCGGTCGCCACGTGCTGATGGCGATCAACACCTTCGCCCAACCCGGCCGTCTCGCCGACTGGCAACGCGCCGTCGACGGCGCCGCCGATGCCGGCATCGACGCGGTGATCCTCGCCGACGTCGCGCTGCTCGACTACGCCAGCAAGCGTTACCCGAACCTGCGCCTGCATCTTTCGGTGCAGGGCTCGGCGACCAATTACGAAGCCGTCAATTTCGCGCATCGCGAGTTCGGCGTACGCCGCGCCGTGCTGCCGCGCGTGCTGACGCTGGCGCAAGTCGAACACGTCATCAAGAACACACCGGTCGAGATCGAAGTCTTCGGCTTCGGCAGCCTGTGCGTGATGAACGAGGGCCGCTGCTGGCTGTCCTCGTACGCCACCGGCGAGAGCCCGAACACCGTCGGCGCCTGTTCGCCGGCCAAGTACGTCAAGTGGGAAAAGAGCCCGGGATCGATGAGCACGCGCCTCAACGGCATCCTCATCGACCGCTTCAACGACGACGAACCGGCCGGCTATCCGACCCTGTGCAAGGGCCGCTACGAGGTGAATGGCGAGACCTACTACGCGATCGAGGAGCCGACCAGCCTCAACGTGCTCGAAATCCTGCCGGAAATCGTGCGCATCGGTGTCTCGGCGATCAAGGTCGAAGGCCGCCAGCGCAGCCCGACCTACGTGACGCAGGTGACGCGCACGCTGCGCGCCGCGCTCGACAGCTTCGCCCGCGACCGCGAGCGTTTTTCGGTCAAGCCGGCGTGGCAGGCCGAACTGGCCAAGGTCTCGGAAGGCTCGCAGGCGACGCTCGGCGCCTACAACCGGCCCTGGCGCTGAACGCCGACCGGCTGTGCGCAGCCGGCTTTGCCGGCGATTTGCCTGAACACGCCCGCGCCATACCCCTGCAGTCGCTTCGTCAGACGCCAGCGCGCGACGCAGCTCCAGCAGGAAAGCACATCAACCGAACATCCGTCGCCGCTGGCCGGCGACGGCGCTGAAAGAAAGCATCGATGAAGATCGCACTGGGACCCCTGCTCTACTTCTGGCCGAAACAGGAAGTACTCGAGTTCTACGCCGAAGTGGCGCAGAACCCGGCCATCGACATCGTCTACCTCGGCGAGATCGTCTGCTCGCGCCGCCAGCAGATGCGGCTGACCGACTGGATCGGTCTGGCACGTGACCTGGTCGACGCCGGCAAGGAAGTCGTCATCTCGGCGCAAGCGCTGCTTGAATCGGAAAGCGACCTGAAGGCGCTGCGCCGGCAGATCGAGGAACTCGGCGAGCACTGCATGATCGAGTCCAACGACCTCGGCGCGGTGAACCTCACCGCCGGCCGGTCCTTCGTCGCCGGTCCGCACCTCAACATCTACAACGAAGGCACGCTTGCCACCTACGCGCGCTTCGGCCTGAAGCGCTGGGTGCCGCCGCTGGAAGCGACGCGCGCGCTGATCAAGGCGCTGCACGAAACGCGCCCCGCCGGCGTCGAGACCGAGGTGTTCGTTTTCGGCAAGCTGCCGCTCGCCTTCTCGGCGCGCTGCTTCACCGCCCGCCACTACGGACTGAACAAGGACGACTGTCAGTTCAAGTGTCTCGAACACCCCGAGGCACTGACGCTGAAAACGCGCGACGGACAACCCTTCCTCGCGCTCAACGGCATCCAGACGATGTCGGCACAAAGCTACAATCTGCTCGGCGAAGTCGCCGATATGCAGGCGCTGGGCATCGATATCATCCGCATCAGCCCGCAACCGACGTACACTGCCGAGATCGTCGCTGCTTTCGACGCCGCCCGCCGCGGCGAAGCAGCCAGCGCACGCCAAGAATGGAACCCCGAAGGACTGGTCGACGGCTACTGGTTCGGCGACGCCGGCATTGCCCGGCACCACCAGAACGCCCTCGACCAAATTGGAGGCTGAAGCATGAGCAACTTACCGACCATCCCCCGCTTCAAGCTGCCGACGATCGTTGCCGCGATCACCAGCCGGCTGCCGCAATGGCCGCACGCTGTGGCGCTGGTCACCGCGCTCAACGCCGCGGCGAAACTGCGCCTGCTGCCGGAAGACAGCCTCGCACAACTCGAAGGCCGCCACTTCTTCGTTCGCGTCAACGACACCGGCGGCGAAGCCCGCTTCACCTACCGCAACGGCCTGTTCCGGCCGCTGTTTGCCGCCAGCGGCACGCCCGACCTGTCGTTCTCGGCCAACCTCTCGGCTTTCCTGCAGCTGCTCGCGCGTCAGGAAGACCCGGACACGCTGTTCTTCAACCGCGAACTATCGATCGAGGGTGACACCGAGCTCGGGCTGATCGTCAAGAACATGCTCGACGCGATCGAGTTGCCGCATCTGCCGGACCTGCCGGCCTTCCGCCGCTAGTCTGCGGCTGCCGACCGCGCCGCCGGCCATTTCCCGCGCGCGGCGGCGATTTCCTCCGCAATACTCCGCAGCTAGCCGCCAGCAGGCGCCGCGACCGGCGCCTTGCGCGGACGGCGTGTTGCTTTCGGCGCCGCCTTCTGCGGCAGCGCCGCGATCCATTCCCTGACCTGCTGGTAGACGCGTTCGTCGTGCAACAGCGCGAAATGGCCGACGCCGCCGATGCGCCGGCTGGCGACGTCGCCCGGCGCCGGATGGTGGGTGGCGCCGGACAGGCTGACGACGCCGTCGCCGAGCCATTCGCCGAGCGGGTGTTCGACATCGTCGGCGAGCGAGGTCCCGAGCAGACGACAGGCGATACCGCGCGTTGCCGCGCCGGGCCGTGGCTCGGCCAGATCGCGGCGCAAGGCGTCGATGCGGCGGCGGCGCTCGCTCGCCGAGCGGCCGAGCGACGCGGTCAGCGGCGACAGGCCGAGTGCCTGCGTCGCCAGATCGGCGACCTTCTCCAGCGGCGCGCCGCCATGCGGTGTCGCCAGGCAGATCAGCATGCGCGCCTGCCGCTGCCAGGGCCAGCGCGGCCATTCGCCGGCGTCGTCGACCGCTTCGCAGGCACAGCGCGCGACCAGCCCGCCGGCGCTGTGGCCGATCAGCACTATTTCCGGGCGGCGCGCCGGCCACGCGGCAACGAGCGTTTCCAGCAGTTCGCCGAGGGCGCGGCCGTTGTCCTCGATCGGCAGGCCGCTGTTGTAGCGCAGGTAGAGCGAGGTGAGGCCCAGATCGTCGGCGAGGCGCTCGCCAATGCCGGCGTCGATGCCTGGCTGACGGCCGGGTTCAGTGTCGGCCGCATCGAGCGCTGTCGCGGACGCCGCGCGCGCCGTATCGGCCGAATCCGCAACGCGATCGGCACTGCTGCCGCCCAGCCAGATGTTCTCGTCGCAGCCAAAGCCGTGCACGAAGATGACGATGCGCTGCAATGCGGCAGCCGGCCTTGCCGGGAATGAGTCGGCCAGCATCGCCGCCAGCGCTCCGGCATCGAGCGGCAGACGCTGCCCGGCGCAGAAGACCCCCATGGCAATGGCCAGCGGATTGCCGCGTGCCGCCAGCTGATCGCCGGCGACGGCGTTGAGCGCAGCGCGCAGTGCGCCGACGCGCCGCGCGGTCGGTGCACCCGGCGCCAGCGCGCTTTCCTCGACGCTGGCCGCGACATCGAGCAGCGCGCCACCACCGTGGCGGGCGACAGCATAGACGCCGCCGGCGATGGTGTCGTGAATTCCCTCGGCGATGCGCACCGGCAGACCGACAAAGGGAATCCGGCGCAGCAGGCCGAAGGCGGTCGCCGAGATGGCGCCATGCACCGCCTCGACCTGCCGTGTCGTCTGCTGCAGGCCGAGCTTGAGCGTGCGACTGACGCTGCCGCCAGCGGGCGTTGCCGGCGAAGTGTGCGGGCGCGAAGGAACAGGCTGACGAGGTGACATGGGCACTCCTTGCAGATATCTGACCGGTGCTGCCGAACCGGCTGTTACGTTCGCGTCAGGCCGACTCCGGCGCAGAAGCGGCGGCGTATCGCCGAAGCGGGCATCGCCCGCGGCAGGGGCATTGTAAGGCGCAAGCGCCAGCGGATTGCGCGTGCCATGGTTCACGCCGTGCACTACCGCAAGCGGGGCACCAGGCCGCTGCCGATTTTGCCGCCCATACCGCAGCGCGCTGCGGGCGCGCTAGACTGCGCGCCTTGCACTTCGCCCGCAGCAACGATGACGAATTCCTCCACCAGCCTGTCCACACATTCCGCCACGGGCGCTGCCGATGCTCCCCGCCAGCCGGAAGCAGGCGCCCAGCCGACCCCCGACGGGCGCAGCGACAGCGAAGTGATCGCGCTGGTCGGCTTTGCGCACGGCGTCTCGCACTTCTTCCATCTGCTGCTACCGCCGCTGTTTCCCTGGTTGATGGCCGAGTTCGCACTGTCGTTTTCCGGCATCGGCGGCGTCATCACGCTGTTCTTCGTCGTTTCCGGAATCGGTCAGGCAGCGGCGGGTGTGCTCGTCGACCGCATCGGCGCGGCGCGCGTGCTCGCCGGCGGACTCGCCTGCTTCGTCATCGCCGCACTGCTGCTGGCTTTCGCCAACGGGCTGGCGATGCTCTACGTGGTCGCCGCCATTGCCGGGCTCGGCAACTGCGTCTTTCACCCGGCTGACTTCACCGTGCTCAACCGCCATGTATCGACGGCAAGGCTCGGCCACGCCTTTTCGATTCACGGCGTTTCCGGCAACGTCGGCTGGGCGCTGGCGCCATTGCTGCTCACCGGCGTCGCTTCGCTGGCCGGTTTCCGCGTGGCGGCACTCGCTGCCGCCGTCGTCGCGCTGGCGGCGCTGGCACTGGTTTTCCTGCGCCGGCAGGTGCTCGCCGACCCGCTGGCGGCAGCCGACGCGCAGCCGGCCGCTGCCGGATCTTCCTTCGCCTACCTCAGCGCGCTGCCGGTGTGGCTGTGTTTCGCCTTCTTCCTCTGCATCACCACCGCCTTCGGCGCGATGCAGAACTTCGCCTCGCCGATCCTGCAGTCGATGTACGGGCTGTCGCTGGCAATGGCGGCGAGTTCGGTCTCGGCCTACCTGCTCGGCGGCGGCGCCGGCATCCTGTTCGGCGGTTTCCTCGCCCGCCGTGGCCGGCAGGAGACGCTGATCGCACTGGCGCTCGGCACCGCCGCCCTGCTCGCACTGCTGCTCGCCAGCGGGTTGCCGCCGGCGGCCAGCCTGCTGCCGCTGCTGGCGACGATCGGCTTCTGCACCGGCATCGCCGGCCCTTCGCGCGACCTGCTGGTGCGCCGCGTCGCCACCAGCCGCTTCGGGCAGGCCGCCTACGGCCGCGTCTATGGTTTCGTCTATTCCGGACTCGACGCCGGGCTGGCACTGGCGCCGCTGATCTTCGCCAGCTTCATGGACAGCGGCCGTTTTGCCGCGGTGCTGCTCGGCGTCGCCGCCTTGCAGACACTGTCGATCTTCGCCGCCTGGAGCGCCGGGCGCAGCCGCTAGGCGCTGACGACGAGCGCGCCGCGCGGGGTCCGCGCCGGCGCACCGTCCGTCCGCCCGGCAGACGAGACGAAAGCGCCGAAATCCGCGAGAATCGCCCTTGCCGGCAAGATCACGCCACACCCGGCGCGTGAGTCCCTTGCCGTCGTCCGCCGCAGTCACCCGCTGCCGCAAACCGCTGCCGTCGCACTTTCTTCGCAGCCCGCCCGCCGTTCACGGTGGCGCGGTCCTCCCGCCCAGAACGAGTCACTCCGGAGCCATCGCGCATGACCCCGCTCGACCCGCAGCAGCGCCGCCGGCGCAACCTCGCCCTCGCCGTCGTCGTCGGCGCCTACATCCTTTCCTTCTTCCAGCGCTTCGCGCCGGCGGGCATCGCCCCCGACCTCGCCGCGGCCTTCGACACCAGCGCAGCCTCGCTTGGCGCGCTGGCAGCCACTTACTTCTACGTCTACACCGTGATGCAGCTGCCGACCGGCATCCTTGCCGATACGCTCGGGCCGCGCCGCATCCTCGTCGCCGGTGGCGTCGTCGCTGCCGCCGGCAGCCTGCTCTTTGCGCTGGCGGGAGACCTGTCGAGCGCGCTGATCGGGCGCACGCTGATCGGTCTCGGCGTCTCGGTGACCTTCATCGCCATGCTCAAGATCCTCGCCGTCTGGTACGACGAGAGCCGTTTCGCGACGATGGTCGGGCTGTGCATGCTGATCGGCAACCTCGGATCGGTGCTCGCCGGCGCACCGCTGTCGTGGCTGGCGCAGGCGGCCGGCTGGCGCGGCGTTTTCGTCGGCGCCGCCGTGCTCTCGGCGATCTTCGCCGTTGCCTGTGGTCTGCTCGTGCGCGACCGGCCCGACAGCGATGGCACGCCACAAGCGCGACCGCGCTTCGACCGCACGGTGATCCTCTCGGCGCTGCTGTCGGTACTGAAGAACCGCGACACCTGGCCGGCGATGATCGTCAATGCCGGCATTTCCGGCAGCTTCTTCGCCTTTGCCGGGCTGTGGGCGACGCCGTTCCTGACGCAGGCGCACGGCCTCTCGCGCGAGGCGGCAACCTCGCATGCGAGCCTTTACTTCGCCGGCTTCGCGCTTGGCTGCGTGCTCATCGGCTCCTTCTCCGACCGCATCGGCAAACGGCGGCCGGTACTGATCGCCAGCAGCCACCTCTATGCGGCCATCTGGCTGCTGCTGCTCTCCGGCATCGAACCGCCGCTGGCCGCGAGCTACGCGCTGTTCGCGCTGATGGGGCTGGCGACGGCGAGCTTCACGCTCACCTGGGCCTGCGCCAAGGAAGTCAATCCGCCGCTGCTCTCGGGGATGTCGACCAGCGTCGCCAACATGTGCGGTTTCCTCACCGGTGCGCTGCTGCAGCCGGCCGTCGGCTGGGTGATGGACCAGCGCTGGGACGGCGCGCTGACCGCCAGCGGCGCCCGCCTCTACTCGCCCGGCGACTACCGCGCCGGCTTGCTGCTGCTGGCCGTGATGGCGGTCGTTGGCGCCGCCGCGGCGTGGCGCATCCGCGAAACCGGCTGTCGCAACATCTGGCAGACGCGCGACTGACCGCGCCAGGTACCGCGGCAGCGGACGGTGGACTGATCGGGCAGTCAGGCCAGCGAAGCGCTGTCGCGCCGCGCCCGCTCAGCCTCGTTGTATTACAAAAGCATTTCACAACCGTGACACATTGGGCGTGCACACTCCGGCGCAATCCTTCCGGAACGCCCAATGAACCGACTCTTTGCCCCCTCCGCCTGGCTGATCGGCCGCCTCAGCTATCGTTACAAGCTGCTGCTCAACGCGGTCGCCTTCATCGTGCCGCTGGCGGTGCTTTCGCTGTTCACGCTGATGGACCTGCAGCAGGACATCGACGCCGTCGGCCGCGAGCGCGCCGCGCTGGCGCAGCAACTGCCGGCGCTGGAGCTGCTCGTTGCCGTGCAGGATCGGCATGCCGTCTTCCAGCGCAGTGCCGCCGGTGATGAAGCTGCGCGCGGCGAGCTGGCGGCGCGGCGCGCGGCCGTCGACCAGGGCCTGGCCAGCCTGCGCCAGCAACTCGACAGCGCCGCTCTGCCCGCGGCGCCGGCGTGGACGGACTTTGTCGCACGCTGGCAGGAACTGCGTGAGGCTTCGCCCGACGACAGTGACGGGCTTGAAGCGCACAGCGAACTGACACGGCTGGCGCGCAGCGCAATGGCGCAGACGCTGGAGAGCGGTGGCCTGCGCGCCGACAGCGACGCGACGGTGGCACTGCTCGCGGCGGCGCTGGCCGAGCGCCTGCCGCTGCTGGTCGAAAACATCGGTCTGGCGCGCGACGTCGGCGTCGGCGCGATCATTCGCCAGCGCCTCAAGGGAACGCTGCGCAGCAAACTGCAGCTGGTGCGCGGCAGTCTCGATCCGCTGGTCGGCCTGAGCGTGGACGACATCGGCAAGGCTGTCGCCCAGCGGCCGGAACTTGCCGCCGCCGTCGAGGCACCCGCGACGGCGCTCGGCACCGCCCACCTGCCGCTGCAGGAAGCGCTGACGACCAAGGTGCTCGACACCACCGATTACGACATGGCGCCGGCTGACTATGCGGCACGCGGCGATAGCGCCATTGCTGCCGTACTGACACTGGCGCGCGCCGCGGCGCCAGCGGCCGCAACGCTGCTCGCCGAGCACGAAGCCTCGCTGCGCCTGAAGCGCGACCTCAGTGCCGCCGGGATATGCGCCGTGCTGCTCCTGCTCGCCTACGGCTTCATCGGCGCCTACCAGTCAATCATGCAGAGTATCGGCAGCCTGCACCGGGCAGCGGCGGCGATGGCCGGCGGCGACCTGCGCGCGCGTGCCGAACCCGCATCGCGCGACGAGCTCGCCGCGGTCGCCCGCGACTTCAACCGCATGGCCGACAATTTCGCCGGCATCATCCGCAACGCAAGCGATGCCGCCGATGAACTGACGCAGGCGGCGGCGCACGTTGGCGGCATGAGCCGGCAGATCGGCGATGCTTCGGCGCGGCAGAGCGCCACCGCCGGCAGCGCCGCTGCTGCGGTGCGCGAACTCACCGGGTCGATCCGCCAGGTTGCCGAACACGCCGAAGAAACCTCGCGCGTCGCCGGCGACGCCGATCTCGGCGCCAAACACGGCGAAGCCGAGGCGCACACGACCGCGAGCGAGATGCAGCGGATCGCCAGCGGCGTGCAGCAGGCCGTCGGCGTCATCCAGTCGCTCGAACAACGCTCGCGCGAGATCGACGCCATCGTTCATACCATCCGCGAAATTGCCGAGCAGACCAACCTGCTCGCACTCAACGCCGCCATCGAGGCCGCGCGCGCCGGCGAAACCGGGCGTGGCTTCGCTGTCGTCGCCGACGAGGTGCGCAAGCTTGCCGAACGCACGCGCCTGTCCACGCAGGAAATCGGCGCCACCATCGGCGCCATCCAGTCCGATATCACCCTTGCCGCCAGCGAGATGAACGCCAGCGGCGAACAGGTCGCTGGCAGCGCGCAACTCGCTGCCAGCCTCGCTGCGACGCTGGGCCGGATTCGCCTCAGCGTCGGCAGTTCGGCGACGCACGTGCACGGCATCGTCGCCGAAGCCGCCGGGCAGGCGACAACCAGCGACAGCATCGCCGCCAAGGTCGAGGAGATCGCTCGCATGAGCGACGACAACCACGCCGCCATCGCTGCCGCGGTCGACGCGGCGCGCGTTCTCGGCGAACTGGCAGCGCAGCTCAGGGAATCGGTGGCCGGGCTGCAGACCTGAAGCCGCCGCGGCCTGCCGGCCAGTCTTCGGTGGGAGGTCGGTGACGCGAAAGTGAGCGTCCGCTCACTTTCGTCTGCCTGCCGTCACCCTCAGAGGCGGACTGCGATCAGCGGCACGCGCATCTCGGCGGCGGAGATTCCGCCGTGCACGCCGATCATGTCGTGGCGTTTCTCGCCGGGCTGCCAGTCGACGAGAGTCCAGTCGTCCTTCATCACCAGCGCGAAATCGCCGATGCGCGAGGCGAGCTTCGGGTGCGCCGGCGCGTTTCCATACCAGCCGGCGGCGATCAGGTCGGCGCTGTGCTGTAGATCGAGCGCATGGCCGAAACGCTGGCGCAGCTTTGCCGCGAACTCGGCGCGCTGCGCCGCGGCGACACAGGCGTAGGCGACACGGCGCTCACCGCAGAGCGGCCGTTCGAGCAGGCCGACGATGTCCGGGTGCTCGTCGAGCGCGATCAGCCGCTCCTTTGGCGCGTCGATGAAACCATGATCGGCGCTGGCGACGACCCACGCGTCGCTGCCGGCGGCGGCGGCGAGAAAACGGCCGAAGGCAGCGTCGAAAGCGGCGAGCGTTGCGCGTGCGAGTTCGCTGTCGGTACCCGCCTGATGCGCGGCGGTATCGAGGTCGCCCCAGTAAGCGTAGAGGTAGCGCGGCGGTCCCGGCGCGTGCATGCGCTCGACCAGCCCGGCGAACATTTCGTCGGCGCTGCCGTAAGCGATCACTTCGGCGCCGCGCGTATGCCAGACGTTGAACGGGCTGGCGGCGATGGCGCGCGGCGAAAAGACGACGCTCGGCCGCTGCAGGCGCGAAAAGAACGAGGGATGGTCGAAGAGCAGCGGCGGCAGTTCAGCCGGTGTGTGCTTCGCCACTTCGCAGCGCGGCGTCAGGGGCAAAATGGCGAGCGTCTGCCCGATCTCCTGCAGATACATGCGCCAGCCGATGAGTGCCGACTGTGCCGGCGCCAGCCCGGTCATGTAGGCGCCGACGGCGCTGGCGGTGGTCGAGGGAAAGACCGAGGTCAGCCCGCCGAGGCGATGCCGGGCGAGGTTCGGGCAGTCACGGGCATTCGGGTGCTGCGCGTTGAAACGCTGCTCGCCGAGACCGTCGATGACGATACAGACGATGCTGCGCGCCGCAGCCAGCTGCGCTGCCGGCAGCGCGTGGCATTGCGCATAGGCGGGATGCGTCGGTGTCGCACCGCAGGCGACGCCGATGCTCTGCAGCAGATTGACGATGCCGCCGCCGCTGTAGTCGGGCAGGACAGTCGTGCTCATCACGTCGGAGCTCGCAGGTCGATGGGTCGGTGGAAAACGAGGCTGAAGAAAGCGCTGCCGGAGAAAGCACCGGCAGCGCTTCAGACGGACGACGCCAGGCAACAGCCCGATGTCGTCGCGGGAGCATGCCGCTCCCGCGCGCCCTCAGTCCTTCTGCTCTCAGGCCTTCTTCTGCGTGTCGAGACGGAACTTGACGAAGGAACCCGGTGCGTCCTCGAGCACCGGCAGCGGTCCGTCACCCGGAACACGCGCCGCGACCTTCTCTTCACCCTTCGGCAGCGCCGTCAGCCACTGCTGCCAGTCGGTCCACCACGAGCCGGCGTTCTGCGTCGCACCGCTGAGGAAGTCGTCGGCAGCGGCTGGCAGCTTCTCGTTGGTCCAGTAGCCGTACTTGTTCGCCGCCGGCGGATTGACGATGCCGGCGATGTGGCCGGAACCGCCGAGAACGAACTTGACCGGCCCGGTCGGCAGCAGCGCGCCCATGTAGGTCGACTTCCACGGTGCGATATGGTCTTCGATCGCCGAGATGAAGTAGCACGGCGTCTTCACCTTGGAGAGGTCGATCTTGGCGCCGCAAAGCTCGAGCCCGCCCGGTTCGCGCAGGCGGTTCTCGATGTACATCTTGCGCAGGTAGTAGCTGTGCATCGCGTACGGCATGCGCGTCGAATCGCTGTTCCAGTAGAGCAGGTCGAAGGGGAAGGGATCCTTGCCCATCAGGTAGTTGTTCACCACGAAGGACCAGATCAGGTCGTTGGCGCGCAGCATGTTGAAAGTGCCGGCCATTTCCGAACCTTCGAGGAAGCCGCGCTCGGACATCTTCTTTTCCAGCGCCGTCACCGAAGCGTCGTCGACGAAGACACCGAGTTCGCCGGGTTCCGAAAAGTCGATCAGCGTGGTGAAGAAGGTGGCCGAAGCGATGCGCTTGTCGCGCTTGGCAGTCAGATACGCGAGCGTCGTCATCAGCAGCGTGCCGCCGAGGCAGTAGCCGGCGGCATTAACTTCCTTGGCACCGGTGATCGCGCACACCGTGTCGAGCGCGGCCAGCGTGCCTTCCTGCAGGTAGTCCTCGAAGGTCTTGTGCGCCAGCTTTTCGTCCGGGTTGACCCAGGACATGATGAAGACGGTGTGGCCCTGGTCGGTCGCCCACTTGACCAGCGAGTTCTTGTCGCGCAGGTCGAGGATGTAGTACTTGTTGATCCACGGCGGAACGATCAGCAGCGGGCGCTTGTACTGGTCCGGCGTCGTCGGCGTGTACTGGATCAGCTGGATCAGGTCGTTCTGGAAAACCACCTTGCCCGGCGTCGTCGCGACATTGCGGCCCGGCTCGAAGGCGTCGGTGTCGGTCATGCGGATGCGCAGTTGTCCGTCGCCGGCTTCGAAATCATTGAGCAGGTTGTTGAAACCGCGCACCAGATTCTGGCCGTTGGTCTTGACCGTCTCGCGGAAGACTTCCGGATTGGTCAGTGCGAAGTTCGACGGCGACAGCGCGTCGATGTACTGGCGCGTGAAAAAGTTGATCTTGCCCTGCGTCGCCGGGTCGATTCCCTCGACGCCGCTGACCGTGTCGTGCAGATGGCGCGCGGTGATCAGGTAGGACTGCTTCATGAAGTCGAACAGGAAGTGCTGTTCCCAGTCGTCATCCTTGAAGCGCTTGTCGCCCTTGGCCGGCGCGGCGATCGGATTGAGCGGCACGCCGAGCATCTTCATCGTCGAGTGCTGCCACAGCGAGAAGTAGTCCCACATCATGCTCATCTGCGCCTGCGCCAGCTTCACCGGATTGGCGAGCAGATGCGAAGACAGGTCCATGAAAGCCTTCGCGATGCCGAGTTCGTCGGTCGGCGCCGAAACGCCGGCACGCGCGGCTTTTTCCAGATGCTGGGTGAGCATGCGCGAGGCTCGCTGCGCGACTTCGGCATACGCCTGGGCAACTTCGGCGGGATGCGGGGCCTTCTTTTCTTCGACGGGATTTTGCTGCGTCATGGGTGGCTCCTTGTACGACGATTGAAACGGATCAAGGCGCAGGCCCGGCGGGCATGCGCAGAACGGGAGACGCCGCGTGGCGCGAAACAGGCGAAACGCGGGCCGCAATGCGGACAAGAACGCGGGCTGAAAGACGCAAGGACATTTCAGACCCGGACAAAACGGGTGACACCGTCGTCGCCATCGAGCCGCCGTACGCGACCGGCGTGCTCGAGACGGTTGAGGTGGGCGATCGCCTCGCCCATGGCAAACATCGTCTGGTGCGCGTCGAGCTCGCGTTCGAAGAGTACCGGCAGCAGGTCGGCGGCGCATTGCGGCGACGAACAGCTGAGCTCAAGCAAGGCCAGCCGCTCGTCATGGTGAGCATGTTGCGCCTCGACGCGCGCATGCAGGCCATAAAAAGGAAAACCGTGCGAAGGCAGGATCAGCGTTTCGGCCGGCAGCTCGCGCAGGCGGTCGAGCGAAGCGAGGTAGTCGGCGAGCGAATCGGCGTCCGGCGTCACGGCAAAGACGCTGATGTTGGTCGATATCTTCGGCAGGAGCATGTCGCCGGAAATCAGTACGCCGGCTTCGGCGCAGTACAGCGAAGCATGTTCGGGCGAATGGCCGTGACCGACGCGCACCTGCCAGTCGCGGCCGCCGATATGCAGGACAGCACCGTCGAACAGCCGCTGGTAGCTCGTCGGCAGTGTCGGCACGCCGCGGTTGTAGCCGCCGCGGCCGGCGGCGATCGCCGCGCCGCGCTCGGCGGACAGTCCGTGCCGGCCGAACTGGCGCTGCATCGGCTCGTTGCCGTGACCGCCGATCTCCTGCCAGACGGCGTGCGCGGTGAGGTATTCGCCGAGCGTCATCAGCACCGGCGCGCCGCTCTGTTCGGCAAGCCACGCCGCCAGACCGACGTGATCGGGGTGGAAGTGGGTGACGACGATGCGCGTGATGCGTTCGCCGCGCGGCGTTGCCGCCAGTTCCGCAAGAATCTTCGTCCAGCACTCGCGCACCGCCGGCAGCGCGAAGCCGGTGTCGACGATCACCCAGCCAGCGTCGTCCTCGATCAGCCACAGATTGATATGGTTGAGCGCGAAGGGCAGCGGCATGCGCAACCAGCGCACGCCCGGGGCGATCTCGAAGGTCTCGCCCGGCGGCGGCGCCTGCGTGCGCGGATAGCGCGGCAGACGTTCGGCGGCGACGAGTGCTTCGACATTCTCAGCAGCAAGGCCCGGGGAGGGATGCGACATGCAGGAGATCTCCGGCTTAAAGTGCAAAGAATGGACGCGCAAGCTGAAACGAGGCTTACAAGAGAAAACGCGCCGACAGGCTGCAGCTGCGCTGAAAACCGGCAGCAGCGGGCAGCGCACACCGGCGAAGACCGGCGACAGTCGCAGCTGCTGCGTGGTAAAACCTGCATCAGGCGCTAAACTTCGACGCTGAAACAGCGCGCCGCCGACGCTTTTGCAGACGGTGGCGCGACCCACTATAACATCCGACGTGTTTCCGGACGGTTACCCAGTGAGCAGGCAGGCAAGCACTTTCAGCATCTCCGATCTGGCGCGCGAATTCGGCATCACGCCGCGCACGATCCGCTTCTACGAAGACCAGGGTCTCGTCGCGCCGCAACGCGAGGGACGCGTGCGCGTGTTCACCCGCCGCGACCGCACCCGGCTCAGGCTCGCGTTGCGCGGCAAGCGCCTCGGACTGAGCCTCGCCGAGATCAAGGAACTGATCGGCATGTACGACACGGCGCGCGACGAGCGCACGCAGCTCGCCGAAGTGCTGCTCGTCCTCGGCCGGCGCAAGGCCGCGCTGCTGCAACAGCGCGAGGACATCGCCGCCGTCCTTGGCGAACTCGAAACCTTCGAAAAACAATGCCGCGAGCTGCTCGACGACGGCCCGGCAGAAGCCGCAGGCAAGACGCAGGCTGCCTGACTGGCAGCACCGGCACATTGACGCCGGATGCCGCGGCACCGGCGCCGGCTACCCGGTGACACAGCAAGCCTAAGCACAGCCAACGCCGCAACTGACTGCGCGTGCAAATCAGTTGACGTTAACGTCAACGTAAATTCAAATAGCGTCCCGCTGCCCTCTTGTGTCGCGCTCCCCAGAACCTGGCGGAGCGCGCCGATCTGCAGCAGCACCCGCGGCGAGGGTTTCGCCGTACAGAACGGGCACAAGACCCGGTGTGCGGCGATGCAGCAGACGATCCTCGCCGTGCACGGCAAAGATAAACCATAAGGAGTGAGACAAATGGACTACCCCGGACTCGATTTCGAACTCGGCGAAACGATCGACATGCTGCGCGACGCGGTGCGGGACTTCGCCACCGCCGAGATCGCCCCGCGCGCCGCCGCCATCGATCGTGAAGACGCCTTCCCTGCCGACCTGTGGAAGAAGTTCGGCGACATGGGCCTGCTCGGCGTCACGGCCGAAGAGGAATACGGCGGCGCCGGCCTCGGCTACCTCGCGCACATCGTCATCATGGAAGAACTGTCGCGCGCCTCGGCGGCGGTGGCGCTCTCCTACGGTGCGCACTCCAACCTGTGCGTGAACCAGATCAAGCGCAACGGCACCGCTGCGCAGAAGCAGCGTTACCTGCCGAAACTCATCTCCGGCGAGCACGTCGGCGCGCTCGCCATGTCCGAACCCGGCGCCGGCTCCGACGTCGTCTCGATGACACTGCGCGCCGACAGGAAGGGCGACCGCTACGTGCTCAACGGCTCGAAGATGTGGATCACCAACGGCGGCGACGCCGACACGCTGGTCGTCTACGCCAAGACCGACCCGGCCGCCAGCGCGCGCGGCATCACCGCCTTCATCGTCGAGAAGGGATTCAAGGGCTTCTCCGCCGGCGCCAAGCTCGACAAGCTCGGCATGCGCGGCTCGAACACCTGGCCGCTGTTTTTCGACGACTGTGAAGTCCCCGCCGAAAACGTTCTCGGCGTCGAAAACGACGGCGCGCGCGTGCTCATGAGCGGGCTCGACTTCGAGCGCGCCGTTCTCGCCGGCGGCCCGCTCGGCATCATGGCCGCCTGCCTCGACACCGTGCTGCCCTACGTGCACGAGCGCCGCCAGTTCGGCCGCGCCATCGGCGAATTCCAGCTGATGCAGGGCAAGCTCGCCGACATGTATTCAACCTTCAACGCCTGCCGCGCCTATGTGTATGCCGTCGGCCGCGCCTGCGAGAAGGTCGGCGCCGGCAGCCGCTCGCCGCGCAAGGACGCCGCCGGCGCCATCCTCTACGCCGCCGAGAAGGCGACGTGGATGGCCGGCGAGACGATCCAGACGCTCGGCGGCAACGGCTACATCAACGACTACCCCGCCGGCCGCCTGTGGCGCGACGCCAAGCTCTACGAGATCGGCGCCGGCACCTCCGAAATCCGCCGCATGCTGATCGGCCGCGAGCTGTTCGGCGAAACCGCCTGATGCCGGTAAAAGCGCGTTTACGGGGGTGGTCGGCGGGCGAGTTTTCGGCCATGCTTGATCGTCGGCCGACGCCCCTGCCGCCGCCCGCCGCAGCGACAAGCCTGCCCCGGACAAGCCGCTGAACAGCCACCGCACCGCCCAATCACTTCTCTGCCAACCCGCCAGGAGCTTCACATGTCTGACCCGATCGTCATCGTTTCCGCCGTGCGCACGCCACTCGGCGCCTTCCAGGGCGATTTCGCCAGTCTCACTGCGCCGCAACTCGGTGCCGTTGCCATCCGCGCCGCCGTCGAGCGCGCCGGCATCGCCCCGGCAGCGGTCGAGGAAGTCGTTTTCGGCAACGTGCTGCAGGCCGGCGTCGGCCAGGCACCGGCTCGCCAGGCGGCGCTTGGCGCCGGCCTGCCGCTGTCGGCCGGGTGCACGACGATCCACAAGGTGTGCGGCTCGGCGCTCAAGTCGGTGATGATGGTGCACGACGGCCTGCTCGCCGGTTCCTACGAAATCGGCGTCGCCGGTGGTCAGGAGTCGATGAGCAACGCGCCCTACCTGCTGCCGAAGGCACGTAGCGGCTACCGCCTCGGCCACGGCCAGCTGCTCGACCACATGTTCTTCGACGGTCTCGAAGACGCTTACCAGAAGGGCCGCCTGATGGGCACCTTCGCCGAGGAGTGCGCCGAGGCCTACGGCTTCACGCGCGCCGCGCAGGACGAATTCGCCATCCGCTCGACGACGCGGGCGCAGCAGGCGATCAACGACGGTTCGTTCGCCTGGGAAATCGCCCCCGTCACCGTTGCCGGGCGCAAGGGCGACGTCGTCATCGACAAGGATGAACAGCCACTGAAGGCGCAGATCGAGAAGATTCCCGGCCTCAAGCCGGCGTTCAAGAAGGACGGCACGGTCACCGCCGCCAACTCGTCGTCGATCTCCGACGGCGCCGCGGCGCTGGTGCTGATGAAGGCGTCGAAGGCCGCCGCGCTCGGCCTGACGCCGCTGGCGCGCATCGTCGGCCACGCCACGCACGCGCAGGAGCCGAACCTGTTCACCACGGCACCGGTGTTCGCCATCGAGAAGCTGCTGAAGAAGATCGGCTGGAGCACCACCGACGTCGACCTGTGGGAAATCAACGAAGCCTTCGCCGTCGTCACCATGGCCGCGATCCACGATCTCAAGCTCGACCCGGCCAGGGTGAACGTGCACGGCGGCGCCTGCGCGCTCGGCCACCCGATCGGCGCTTCCGGCGCGCGCATCCTCGTCAGCCTGCTCGGCGCGCTCAGGCAGTACGGCAAGAAGCAGGGCGTTGCCTCGCTGTGCATCGGCGGCGGCGAAGCCGTCGCTGTCGGCGTCGAGCTGCTCTAGTCCGGAAGAGCGATGCCGCAACGCAGCGCTGCCTCGCCCGCAATGCCGCCCGCGATCCTCGCCAAGCTGCTGGGGACTGCCGTCTTCTGGGGCGGCACCTGGATCGCCGGGCGCGTCGCCGTGCGTGAGGTGACGCCGCTGGCCGCGGCGAGCTGGCGCTTTTTCGTCGCCGCGCTGATCCTCGGCGCGCTGGTGCTGGCACGCGAAGGCATGCCGCGCTGGAACCGGCGCGACTGGCTGACGCTGCTGGCGCTCGGCGCCAGCGGCATCTTTCTCTACAACATCTGCTTCCTGTACGGCCTGCAACGCATCGAGGCCGGGCGCGGCGCACTGGTCGTCGCGCTGACGCCGGCAGCGGTCGCCGCCGCCGACTGGCTGCTGTTCCGCGCGCCGATGTCGCCGGCCAAAGCCACCGGCATCATGCTGGCGATGGTCGGCTGTCTGGTCGTCGTCACCAACGGCGATCCGCTGCGCCTGTTCGCCGGTGAAGTCGGCAGCGGCGAATGGCTGATCCTCGGCTGCGTCGTCCTCTGGGCGGCCTACACCTTCATCGGCCGCGTCGGCACGCGCACACTGACACCGCTGGCGATGACCTTCGGCGCCAGCCTCACCGGCTGGGCGATGCTCACCGTCGCGGCGCTGGTGGACGGTTCGCTGTTCGCGTTCGACGGCGCCGGCTGGCCGGGAATTTCGAGCATCGTCTTCCTCGGCCTGTTCGGCACCGCGCTCGGTTTCACCTGGTACGCCGAAGCGGTCGAGCACATCGGCGCGACGCGTGCCTCGGCCTTCATCAATCTGGTTCCACTCTGCGCCGTGCTGCTCGGCGCGCTGCTGCTCGGCGAACGCATCGGCCTCGCCGCACTGGTCGGCGGCGTCATCGTCGTTGCCGGCGTCACTCTTACCAACCGCGCCAGCGCCAGGCTCGTGCATGCCGCACGCGCCGCGCCGGCGCCTGCCAAGCTGGAGAAACCCGCATGATCCTGACGCAGGAACAGGAAATGATCCGCGACATGCTGCGCGCCTTCGCGCAGGAAAAGCTGGCGCCGAGCGCCGGCGAACGCGACCGCACGCACGAATTCCCCGCCGCGCTGCTGCGCGAACTCGGTGAGCTGGGCGCGCTCGGCATGGTCGTCCCCGAGGAATGGGGCGGCGCCGGCATGGACTACATCTCGCTGGCGCTGGCGCTCGAAGAAATCGCTGCCGGCGACGGCGCCATCTCGACCATCGTCAGCGTGCAGAACTCGCTGCCCTGCGGCATCACGCTGCGCTACGGCACGCAAGAGCAGAAGGAAACCTGGCTGCCGGCGCTGGCGCGCGGCGAAAAGCTCGGCTGCTTCTGCCTGACCGAGCCGCATACCGGCTCCGACGCGTCGGCGATCACCACCCGCGCCGACCGTGACGGCGATGATTACATCCTCAACGGCGTCAAGCAGTTCATCACCACCGGCAAGTACGCCGACGTCGCCATCGTTTTCGCCGTCACCGACAAGGCCGCCGGCAAGAAGGGAATTTCCTGCTTCCTCGTGCCGACGGCGACGCCCGGCTACATCGTCGCCCGCCTCGAAGAAAAGATGGGCCAGCACTGTTCCGACACCGCGCAGATCATCTTCGAAAACTGCCGCGTTCCGGCCTCGGCGCTGCTCGGCGCGCCCGGCGACGGCTACCGGATCGCACTGGCCAACCTCGAAGCCGGTCGCATCGGCATCGCCGCGCAGTCGGTCGGCATGGCGCGCGCGGCGCTGGAAGCAGCGGTGAAGTACGCGCACGAACGCGAAACCTTCGGCAAGCCGCTGATCGAGCATCAGGCGGTCAGCTTCCGCCTCGCCGACATGGCGACGCAGGTCGACGCCGCACGCCTGCTCGTCTGGCGCGCCGCCGCGCTGCGCGACGCCGGCAAGCCCTGCCTCAAGGAGGCGTCGATGGCCAAGATGTTCGCCTCGGAAATCGCCGAGAAGGTCTGCTCCGACGCCATCCAGATCCACGGTGGTTACGGCTACGTCTCCGACTTCCCGGTCGAACGCATCTACCGCGACGCGCGCGTCTGCCAGATTTACGAAGGCGCCAACGACATCCAGCGCATGGTCATCGGCCGCGCCATCGCCGCCGACGGCATCTAGAAATCAACCAGGAATCGAGATGAGCCTCAACGACTGCCCGCCGCTCGACGCCGACAGCGCCTTCCCGGAAGCCACCGCACAGCCGCGCCCGTCGCTGCCGCGCGGTCTGCAGCGCCGCGCCGGCTTCGACGCCACCGCCTTCAACACCCGCACCGGCGGCACGCTGCCGGCGTGGTTCGGCATCCGCATCACCGAGGTCAGCGACGGCCGGCTCGACGCTGAACTCGACGTGCGCCCGGAAATGCTCGCGCCGAACGGCTTCCTGCATGCGGCAACGATCGTCGCACTGGCCGACACCGCCGCCGGCTTCGCCACCATCGCGCATCTGCCCGAAGGCGCCGACAGCTTCACCACGCTCGAGCTGAAGAGCAACTTCTTCGCCACGCAGACGCGCGGCACGCTGCACTGCACGGCGACGGTAATCCACGCCGGCCGCACGACGCAGGTGTGGGACGCCGAAGTGAATGGTGACGATGGCCGCCGGCTGGCGCTGTTCCGCTGCACGCAGATGATTCTCTGGCCGCGCGGCAGTTAGCCCGCCCGCGGTCGAACAAGGCATAGCGAAGACGCCAGCAGGCCCGCCAAGAGCGCCCGGCGCCACGATCAAAACCGGAGGAGACACGCCATGAACACCGCCGCACCGATCCGCTTCTACTTCGACTTCTCGTCGCCCTACGGCTACCTCGCCGCGACGCAGATCGACGCGCTCGCCGCGCGCTTCGGCCGCAGCGTCGACTGGCGGCCGGTGCTGCTCGGCGTGATCATGCGCAGCACCGGCGGCAAGCCGCTGACCGAAGTGCCGCTCAAGGGCGATTACTCGAAGCACGATTTCGCGCGTTCGGCACGTTTTCTCGGCGTGCCTTTCCAGCTGCCGACGCCCTTTCCCATCGCCACGCAAGCGCCGGCGCGCGCCTTCTACTGGCTGCACGAGCGCGACCCGGCGCTCGCCGCGGCCTTTGCGCTCGCCACCTACCGCGCCTTCTTCGTCGATGGCCGCGACATCTCGTCGCCGGCAACGACCATCGAAGTCGCCGTCGAAACGCTGGCTGCCAGCGCCACGCCGCGGCGCTTCAGCGACGCCAACGAACTGCGCGGCGAGCTCGCCGAAGGCATCGCCTCGGCAGCGATCAAGGAACAGCTGAAGAACGAATGCGACGCGGCGCTCGCCGCCGGCGTTTTCGGTTCACCGTTCTTCATCGTCGACGGCGAGCCTTTCTTCGGCGCCGACCGGCTGCCGCAACTCGAACAATGGCTCACCAGAGGGGGCTTCTGATGCCGCAGATCGTCACCGCCATCGACGCGCGCAGCGCCGACTTTGCCGCCAACGCCGCCGCCATGCGCGCGCAGGTCGACGACCTGCGCGCCACCGTCGCGCGCATCGCGCAGGGCGGCTCGGAAGCCGCTCGCCAGAAGCACGTCGCGCGCGGCAAGCTGCTAGCACGCGAACGCGTCGACGCGCTGATCGACCCCGGTTCGCCCTTCCTCGAACTGTCGCCGCTCGCCGCCTGGGGCATGTACGACGAGAAAGGAGATAGTCCCTTCGAAGTCCCCGCGGCGTCGGTGATCACCGGCATCGGCCGCATCAATGGCGTCGAATGCATGATCGTCGCCAACGACGCGACGGTGAAGGGCGGCACCTACTACCCGCTGACGGTGAAGAAGCACCTGCGCGCGCAGGAGATCGCCGCCGAGAACCGCCTGCCCTGCGTCTATCTGGTCGATTCGGGCGGCGCCTTCCTGCCCTTGCAGGACGAAGTTTTCCCCGACCGCGATCACTTCGGCCGCATCTTCTATAACCAGGCGAATCTCTCGGCCGCCGGCATTCCGCAGATCGCCGCCGTGATGGGCTCGTGCACCGCCGGCGGCGCCTACGTGCCGGCGATGTGCGACGAGTCGATCATCGTCAAGAACCAAGGCACCATCTTCCTCGGCGGCCCGCCGCTGGTTAAGGCGGCGACCGGCGAAGTCGTCTCGGCCGAAGACCTCGGCGGCGGCGACGTGCACACGCGCATTTCGGGCGTCGTCGATCATCTCGCCGAGAACGACGCGCACGCGCTGGCCATCGCCCGGCGCATCGTCGGCGACCTCAACTGGCAGAAGACGCCGCCGGTGTCGCTCGCCGAGCCGCGCCCGCCGGCCTACGCCGAAGAAGAACTGTACGGCATCATCCCGGCCGATTCGCGCAAGCCTTTCGACGTGCGCGAGATCATCGCGCGCCTGGTCGACGGTTCGGACTTCGACGAATTCAAGGCACGCTACGGCACCACCATCGTCTGCGGCTTTGCGCGCCTGTGGGGCTACCCGGTCGGCATCGTCGCCAACAACGGCATCCTCTTCTCGGAATCAGCGCTAAAGGCGGCGCACTTCATCGAACTCTGCGCACAGCGCGGTATACCGTTGATTTTTCTGCAGAACATCACCGGCTTCATGGTCGGGCGCAAATACGAGAACGCCGGCATCGCGCGCGACGGCGCCAAGATGGTCACCGCCGTGGCGACGGCGAAGGTGCCGAAGTTCACGGTGGTCATCGGAGGCTCTTTCGGCGCCGGCAACTACGGCATGTGCGGCCGCGCCTACAGCCCGCGCTTTTTGTGGATGTGGCCGAACGCGCGCATCTCGGTGATGGGCGGCGAGCAGGCCGCCGGCGTGCTGGCAACGGTGCGCCGCGACGCGCTCGAAGCGGCCGGCAAGAGCTGGAGCGCCGAAGACGAAGAAGCTTTCCGCGCGCCGATCCGCGCCCAGTACGAAACACAGGGGCATCCCTACTACGCGAGTGCCCGCTTGTGGGACGATGGCATCATCGATCCGGCACAGACGCGGCGCACACTGGGCCTCGCGCTGTCGGCGTCGATGAACGCGCCGGCCGAAGCGACGAAATTCGGCATCTTCCGCATGTAGCGCGGCGTCGGTGAAACGCGGCGCATTTCCGCACAGGAGAGGGCAATGAACTACCAGTCAATCGTCACCGAAGTCGGCGACGGCGTCGGCATCCTGACCTTGAACAAGGCCGAACGGCACAACGCTTTCGACGAAACGCTGATCGCCGAAATCACCGACGGCCTGCGCCGGCTGGAAGCCGACCCGCAGGTGCGCGTCGTCGTCGTCTCGGCCGCGGGCAAGAGCTTCTGCGCCGGCGCCGACCTCAACTGGATGAAGCGCGCCGCCGCCGCCACACCCGACGAAAACCTCGCCGACGCGCGCCGCTTGGGCGATCTGCTGACGACGCTGAACGAGCTTTCCAAGCCGACGCTGGCGCGCGTGCAGGGCCCGGCCTACGGTGGCGGCGTCGGCCTGATTGCCGCCTGCGACATCGCCGTCGCCTCGTACGACGCCGTTTTCTCGCTTTCGGAAGTGAAGCTCGGTCTGGTGCCGGCGGTGATCAGCCCCTACGTTCTCGCCGCCATCGGCGAACGCTACGCGCGCCGCTACATGCTCACCGCCGAGCGCTTCTCGGCGGCCGAGGCCTACCGCATCGGGCTGGTGCACGAAATCGTCCCCGGCGCCGAGCAGCTTGACGATGCCATCGGCGAACTGGTCGACGCGCTCTTGAAGAACGGCCCGAACGCGCAGGCCGAGTGCAAGGCGCTGATCCGCGTCGTCGCCGGGCAGCCGATCGACGATTCGACCACCGAAGAAACCGTTCGCCGCATCACGCGCGTGCGCGCCAGCCCGGAAGGGCGCGAAGGCCTCGCCGCCTTCCTCGAAAAGCGCAAACCGGCGTGGCAGCAGAGCGACGCGGAGATGTAAACCGGCGGCGCCCGCCGCGCCTAGAGCGCCGATAGCACCCGCACAGTACCCGCAGACAAAAATAACGGAGACAGCATGGCTGCAAGACACTCGCCGGGAATGTTCGACAAGATCCTCATC
Organism: Rhodocyclus tenuis; assembly: GCF_014197755.1. Classification (GTDB taxonomy): domain Bacteria; phylum Pseudomonadota; class Gammaproteobacteria; order Burkholderiales; family Rhodocyclaceae; genus Rhodocyclus; species Rhodocyclus tenuis. The sequence continues at coordinate 367,456 of NZ_JACIGE010000002.1, forward strand.
GCCAACCGCGGCGAGATCGCCTGCCGCGTCATGCGCACGGCGCGTCGCTTGGGCGTGCGCACCGTCGCCGTCTATTCCGAAGCCGACGCCAACGCGCGCCATGTGCGCCTGGCCGACGAAGCCGTGTGCATCGGCCCGGCACCGGCGCGGGAATCGTATCTCGACGCGGCGCGCATCCTTGAGGCGGCGCACAAGACCGGCGCGCAGGCGGTGCATCCGGGCTACGGTTTCCTCTCCGAGAACGCCGCTTTTGCCGACGCCTGCGCCGCCGCCGGCGTCGTCTTCATCGGCCCGCCGGCGGCGGCGATCCGCGCCATGGGATCGAAGTCGGAAGCGAAGAAACTGATGGGAACGGCGGCGGTGCCGCTCACCCCCGGCTACCACGGCGACGACCAGACGCCGGCGCTGCTGCACGGCGAGGCCGACAAAATCGGCTACCCGGTGCTGATCAAGGCAGCGGCCGGCGGCGGCGGCAAGGGCATGCGACTGGTCGAGCGCAGCGCCGACTTTGCCGACGCGCTCGCCTCGTGCCAGCGCGAGGCGGCGGCGAGCTTCGGCAACGCGCACGTGCTGATCGAGAAATACATCACCCGCCCGCGCCACATCGAAATCCAGGTTTTTGCCGACACGCACGGCAACTGCGTGCACCTCTTCGAGCGCGACTGCTCGGTGCAACGCCGCCATCAGAAGGTGCTCGAAGAAGCGCCGGCGCCCGGCATGACGCCCGAACGCCGGCGCGCCATGGGCGAAGCGGCGGTGGCGGCGGCGCGCGCCGTCGGCTACGTCGGCGCCGGCACGGTCGAGTTCATCGCAAACCAGGACGGCTCGTTCTACTTCATGGAGATGAACACGCGCCTGCAGGTCGAGCACCCGGTCACCGAAATGATCACCGGCCAGGATCTGGTCGAATGGCAGTTGCGCGTCGCCGCCGGCGAAGCGCTGCCGCTGCGCCAGGAACAGCTGTCGATCCGCGGCCACGCCATCGAGGCGCGCATCTATGCCGAGGACGCGTCGCGCGGCTTCCTGCCCTCGACCGGTCGCCTGCTGCGCCTCGTCGCTCCCGCCGAGAACCTCAACGTGCGCGTCGATTCGGGTGTCGAAGAAGGCGACGAAATCACGCCGCACTACGACCCGATGATCGCCAAGCTGATCGTCTGGGACGGCGGCAACGAAAACGCACGCGACGCGGCGCTGGCACGGATGCGCCGCGCGCTGGCCGACTGGCGCATCGCCGGCGTCACCACCAACATCGATTTCCTCTCGCGCCTCGTCGCCTGCCCGGCCTTTGCGCAGGCCGACCTCGACACCGGGCTGATCGAGCGCAGCCGCGTTTTCCTCTTCCCCGAAGCGGCGCCGGCACCGCGCGACGCGCTGCTCGTCGCCGCCGTCGGCGAACTGCTTGCCGAGGAAGAAAGCGCGCGGCAGAAAGCGCAGGCGTCGGGCGATCCGTGGTCGCCCTGGCAGGCGCGCGACGGCTGGCGGCTCAACCTCGCCTCGTCGCGCACGCTGATCTTCCGCGACGGCGAACAGCTGGTGGAAGTGAGCGTGCGCTACGGCAGTAACGAAGGTGGCAGTGGAGGCGGCGTTGCAGGCAGCTGGCAGCTCACCTGCCTCGGCGAAAGCTCACTGGCGCGCGGCCGGCGGCTGGAGGACGACCGCTTTGCCGTCGAGATCGACGACCGGCGGCTGGTGGCCAGCGTGGTCAGCGTTACCGAGAAGGGCGCCGCGCGGCGCATCGTCTTCCTCAACGGCAGCACCTGGCCGCTGGAGCGGCACGACCCGCTGCATCTGGTCGAAGCTGGCGGACGCAGCGGTGCTGGCGGCCGGCTGACGGCGCCAATGCCGGGCAAGATCGTCGCGCTGCTGGCGCCGGTGGGCCAGCCGCTCGAACGCGGCGCGCCGCTGCTGATCCTCGAAGCGATGAAGATGGAGCACACCATCACCGCGCCGCAGGCGGGAACGGTCAACGGCTTCCGCTACGCCGTCGGCGATCAGGTGGCCGATGGCGCCGAGCTGGTCGACTTTGCCATCGCCAGCGCGGCGCAGGCCAATGCCGCGGAGCGCTGAGATGAAGCTGCCGGCGAAGGTGCGCATCGTCGACGTCGGCCCGCGCGACGGGCTGCAGAACGAGAAGACGCTGCTGCCGGCGGCCGTGAAGATCGAGCTGATCGAACGCCTTGCCGACGCCGGGGTGGCGGCGGTGGAAGCCACATCCTTCGTCTCACCGAAATGGGTGCCGCAGATGGCCGACGCCGGCGAGGTGCTGCGCGCGGTGATGACGAGCCCGCGCCGGCACGCCGGCGTTGCCTACCCGGTGCTGACGCCGAACCTGCAGGGCTTCGACTCCGCCGTGGCCGCTGGCGCGAAGGAAGTGGCGATCTTCGCCGCCGCCTCGGAGAGCTTTTCGCAGAAGAACATCAACTGTTCGATCGGCGAAAGCCTCAAGCGCTTTCAGCCGGTGCTGGCCAGGGCGCAGCTGCTCGGCATCCCGGTACGCGGCTACGTTTCCTGCGTTGCCGGCTGCCCCTACGAAGGCGAGGTGGCGCCGGCACAGGTGGCGGCGGTGGCGCGCGAACTCTTCGTCATGGGCTGCTACGAAATCTCGCTTGGCGACACCATCGGCATCGGCACGCCGGCAAGCATCCAGCGCATGCTCGCCGCCTGCGCCGGCGCGGTGCCGATCGACTATCTGGCCGGCCATTATCACGACACCTACGGCATGGCCATCGCCAACGTGTACGCCTCGCTCGAACTCGGCATGGCGACTTTCGACGCCGCCGTTGCCGGACTCGGCGGCTGCCCCTACGCCGCCGGCGCCTCGGGCAATGTGGCGACAGAAGACCTCGTGCATCTGCTGCACGGGCTCGACATCGAGACCGGCGTGGACATGGATCGCCTGCTCGACGCCGGCAGTTTCATCCTTGCGCACCTTCAGCGCGAACCACTGTCGAAGGCCGCACGCGCGCTGCTCGCAGCGCGCCACGCCCGGCACTGATGCCTACCCGGCCAGCGCCCGTCACCAACGAACAGGACACCGCCGCTGATGAACGCTCCCCTTCCCGCACGAAATACACAACACCGCCCCGCGCCGGGCGCCCAGGCCGCCCCGGCCAACATCGCCGACGCACCGCCGAAATCGCCCTGCGTCGATATCTGCCGCATGGACGCCGCGCGCCAACTGTGCATCGGCTGTCTGCGCACGCTCGACGAAATCGGTGGCTGGAGCGGTTTTTCGGACGACCGCAAACGGCAGGTGCTGGCTGCCGTTGCCGAGCGCCGCGCGGCAGGAGAGTAAGGATGAGCGAAGAACCCGAATGCATCGGCATGTGCGAGTACGACCCCGAGAGCGGCATCTGTCTCGGCTGCGGCCGGCTGCCCGAATGCACCGCCGCGGGCACCAGCGTCAAGACCGGCAAGCCTGCGGCCGACCGCAATGAAGACGCCGCAGCTGCGCCGGCCGACTGGAACGTCTGATGCCATCAGCCGCAGTGCTTTCGTCTCGGACTGCCGCTGAGCCCGCCTCCGCAGCCATCGCGCTGCCGCCAACGCTCCAGGTCATCGAGCGCGGCTGGCTGTCGTCGAACAGCGTGCTCGGCATCGACGGCGATGCGGCGACGCTGATCGACAGCGGCTACGTCACCCACGCCGAGCAGACCGTCGCGCTGGTGCGCGCCGCACTCGCCGGCCGGCGGCTGGAGCGCCTGTTCAACACGCACGCGCACTCCGACCACATCGGCGGCAACGCCGCGCTGGTCGAAGCCTTCGGCTGCCGCGTCAGCGTGCCGGTGGGCGTTGCCGCGACCATCGCCGAATGGGACGAAGAAGCCCTGCTGCTCTCGCCGCTCGGCCAGCAGGCGGCGCGCTTCACGCACAACGCGACGCTTGCCGCCGGCGACGAATTCGTCTGCGGCGAACTCAACTGGCGCGCGCTCGCCGTTCCCGGCCACGACGAAGACGCGCTCGCCTTCCACTGCGCCGAGAAGCGCATCCTCATCTCCGGCGACGCGCTGTGGCAGGCGGGCTTTGGCGTGGTCTTCGTCGAACTGCTCGGCCATAGCGAAGAACGCGGCGGCCTCAAGGAACAGCGCGAAACGCTCGACATGCTCGCGCGCCTGCCGGTCGACCTGGTCATCCCCGGCCACGGCGCGCCATTCACCGACATCGGCGCCGCCTTCGAACGCGCCTACCGCCGGCTGGAAGCCTTCGAGAACAACATCGACGCCCTCGCCCGGCACGCGCTGAAGGTGATCGTCGCCTTTGCGCTACTCGAACGCCGCCGCATCCGCAGCGCCGACCTGCCCGCGTTTCTCGCCTCGCTCAGCTTCGCGCAGAGCGTGAATGCGCGCTTTCTCGGCCTATCCGACGAAGCCCTCGCCGACTGGCTGGTGCGCGACCTGCGCCGCGCCGGTGCGCTGCGCGAAGAGGATGGGTGGGTGGTGGCGGGGTGAAGGGCGATCGCGGGCCGCTTGCGCGACGCCGCCTAAAGGGGAGTGAGATAAAGGAAGCGGCGGGAGCGCGATAAATCCGGGAAGAGCTGGAACGAGCCGGGAGGTTCCGGGATCAGCCGCGCAATGTTGTTGCAGCAGTGGAAACAGGGGTAAGACCGTCGGCGCGCGCGATTCCAAGAGTCGTCAGCGTAAAAAAGCCCGCTCACTGGCGGGCCTTGTTTCGCCGCGCCGGAACTACGGCCGAGCATCCTCCGTACCGGGAACGCCGCCAGCAGCAACCCACGCGTCAAAGGCGCTCTGCGCCTCGGGCGTCGCGCACACACCTGAACTGACATGCCCGAGATCGACATCAGGCTCCGGGATGGAACTTGGATCGATACCTTGCTCGGACAATTGCCGCAACAGCTCGGGCGACAGGTCGCGGAGAGGGGTTATTGAGGGATTCTGCCCAACACTCGGCGATGAACTCCTTGATCGGACTTCCCTTGTACTCGGCATAACCGGAAACCTCGCTTTTCATTCCCTTGGCGACAGCATCTTTATGGGCGCCGAGGATCTCGTTGTCAAGATGGAGGCCGAGCAGATCGTCGAGCTGGTGCCCGAATTCGTGATCAGCAACAGCCCGAAACGTATCGCAGCCTGGGGGAAACCACTGGCTTCTCACCCGCGCGGTCAATGTCGCGCGCCAAACCTCCGGCGCTCCGCCCCATTTTGCGTTGACCGCTATCCCTCTGACCCGCGGCTGAGCCCATGACTGCGCGAAGGTCGTTCCCTTCACCTTCGGCGCCTTGATTCGAGCCGCCGCCATCGACTCCGCCGTCTTGGCGGACATGCCCAAGCTTCCCATCAGCTTGTCTGCGTAGTCACGGCGCGCCAGGTCTGCCCACCGCGCGAACTGAGCTTGCGCACTACCTACAAACTGCTGGTTCTTGCGCAGCTCCGGGAACTCCTGCAAATGGTCGAACAGGCTTCGATTCCACGCATTCGCGACTTCAGGCTTCACGCCCGTGTAATCGGCAAAGTCGGCCAGGTCGTTCTTGACTGCGAACTCTGCCGCTGCCTTGGCCGTCTTCGCTTCAATGAAGACCGGCGCCGGCCTCGTCACGGCAGCAGCCATCGCGGGCGGCAACGCGCTCACTTTCTCGGAAAGCATCTTCTTCAGGTTCCCGAGCCGGCCGCCCGGTGGGTAATGAAACGCCGGATCGACGCCCGCCGGAATCTGCTGCGTCTCGCCGGTGCGCTTGTTCGTATAGGTGCTGAACGATTCCGCCGGCGCCGAGCCGACCTTCAGCCCCTGACGATCAATCTGGCGCCGGCCCACCTGGATCGCCCGGCACTTGCAGCCCCACGCTTTCACCGGGAAATGCGCCTGCCACCACGGGTCATCGACCGGCAGCACCAAGCCATCCCACGCCGCATGCTCCTTGCGCTCGTGCGCACTCGGCGTGTGGTCATACATCAGGAACGGCAGCGTATCTTTCGCCTCCTGGATGCGCGCCCACTGGCCTTCTGCGTGCGCCGTGCGCAGATTGGTGTCGTAGATCACCTTCAGCCGGCGCGCGCTGCCGAGTTGCACCTCCTTCGTCTCGCCGGTCACCGGATCGGCCATCAACTTCTGCCCCCACCACCCGCGCTTGACCAAGTTGGGGCGCAGCTCCGCGATGAAGGTTTGCAGCGTCGTACCATTGACCAGCGCCGCATCGATCTGCGCCCGGATGTCCTGCAGCAGATCCACCTGCATCGCCTTGGCGACGGTGAATGCCGCCTGATGCTCCTGCTGCCAAACATCGCGGTAGTCGAAGCCGATCTGAAAACCCTTCTGCCGAAAGAAGGCAATCGCCTCTTCCGGCGGAAGCAGCTTCAGATCGATGCGCGGCGCCATATCAATCGACCTGGCCGCCACCGACCCGGCCGAAGATCGCCGCCGCAAAATTGCCCTGGGCGAGCAGCTGCGTCAGCGCCTCGGCATCCATTTGCGCAACCGCCTGCGGCAGCCGCGCGTTGAACTCCTCCAGCGTCTTGCACTCCTCGGCCAGGCGCTCGATCGGCGAAACAAGCGGCGTCAGCGTCCGCTCCCAATCGCCCGCCATCTCTTCCGCCAGACGGTCGAACTCATCCAGCTCGGCCGTAGCCCGGCTACCGCCCTTCAGCGCAACTCGCGCTGCCGCCTGCCCGCCTTTGTCGGCCGCCTCGGCCGGGCGCTCGTCAGGCGGAACGGCAAGCTGCGGCCGCGCCAGCGCCAGAATCGGCTTGCCCTCTGCGGCTTCAGGAATGCGCAGCTTCTCGTGCGCCCACGCCGGATCGATGCGCATGCCCATCGCCACCAGCTTCGGCAGCGACTCGGCAAACAGCTTCAGATCCTCCGCTTCGCCGGTGTCGAACTCAAACCGCGGCAAGCGCCGCGGATCGCTCACCCCGCGATTCATCGCCAGCAACGGCTGCACCAGCCAGCGCGTCAGCGTTCCCTGCAGCTGGCGCGCATCCGAGAGCAGCAAATCGCGGCGAACCTCGCCGTGCAAATTGGCAATGCCACTGCCCATGCCCGTCGACTTCGCCTCGCTGCTCGTCGTCTGGCCGACAATCGCCTTGCTGATGCTGCGTTCCGCCCAGTCGATCATGGCCACATAGGGATCAGAAGCCCCCTTGGCGGCCTCCTCAAACTCGATCGACATCCCGTCCGGGATAATGCCGGCCGCCGCATGACCGATGCTGACCACCGCATTCAGCAGCGTCACCTTCTCTTCCGGCGAAGCCCCGGGCGGATACTTGCCCAGGCGCATCGGCAGCCCATAGATTTCCAGAAACTCCGCCAGATCGCGCACAGCGAAGTTCTTGAACAGGAAGGGCCACGCCAGCACACGATGCAGCCCGCCGCGCGCGATGTAACCGCTCCTCGCACGATGCGTGTGCACAATCCAGCCGAACGCCTGCAGCTCGGCGCCATCGCCGCTGTTGTCGCGCAGACGCAACTCGTTCTGGTCGTTGCGCGCCAGCTGAAACCAACTCTGCGGCCGATGGTGCGCCGCAGCGATCAGCCGCTCGCGGCCGACCATCTGCCACTCCAGTTCCAGTGCAGAAAAGCCGTGGCCGATCGCATCCAGCGCATCGAGCATCAGGTCTTCGAGGTCGGCGAAGTCGCGCAGCACATCATTCACCCACGCGGCGTCGTCTTCCTCCTCCTTGCTCGCATTGCGTGGCGGCACCACGCGCCAGTCCAGCGTCAGCAACGCGCGCTTGCGCTTGCTCATCTCGGCAAAGAGGTGCGCGTCCTTTTCCTCCATGTCCATGAATAGCTCGGCTTGCGCCGTCAAATTGCCCGCCTCGGCCTGCTGCAGGATCTGCGCCAGCCGCGGCGGCGTCAGCCCGCGCGACGGATGGCCGGCAAAGGTCTGCGCCAGATTGGCAATGCGCGAGGTTTGCGGCTCGGCCAGCGTCTCGCGCCGCAGCGGGCGACCGTTGATGTCGATAATCTGCGCCATTACCAGGCTCCTGAACCGTAACTGTGACCGTCGCCATCCCAGCGGCTGGCGCGGGACGGGGCGGCGGTGAATTCAATCGGCGCCACATCGCGCTTCATCGCGAAGTGGCCGAGGAACAGCGAGATTGCAAAGTCGCCGTGGCGCTGAACCTTCTTGCCGTCAGCGTTCTGCGTTTTGGCCTTGCCCAGCTTGGGAACGCCATCGATCTTCTTGATCGCGCGCAGATCGTCCCGGCACTGCTCGTCGCGCGGCAACCCGTCGAGCGTTGCATCCTCCAGCGCTGCCTTGAACCTCGGCATGTTCGCCAGGTAGAACGAATCGGAGAGCTTCACCTGCTCGATGCGCGTGTGCCCCCACTTGTCAGCCGCGTATTCCGCGATATCCGCACCGTTGCCGCCGGCGTCGAGCGCCCCCGAGTAGAAGCGCGGCAAGCGATCGACGATGAAGGTCAGGATCTGCTTCTGCTGGCTGAACGGGCAGTTGCCCAGCTCGACCACGAGGCGCGGCCGGGTCACGATATCCGCGCCTTCCTCAAGCGCCGTGATCACCGTCAAATCGCCCACGCGCGCGAAGTCCTCGCCGAAACCATGCGGGCGTTTGGGGTCCAGCGCCGCCAGGTGCGGCGCCAGAAACTCCCGGCACCAGTCCGCCACCTCGGCGGCGCGCATCGGCTCCGGCAGCAGTCCGAACTCCGCATTCCAGCGCTGACGCACGATGGCCACGCCCGGCGCCATCCGCGATTCGATCAGCGCCAGCGGAAGATAGGTTCCGCCTCCCTTGGACGGAATGACGTCAAGCTCCTCGGCCGCGTCTTCGGCGTAAAAGCCGCGCACGTCGGCAACCCACGCTTCTTCGGCCTCTTTGCTCCAAGGGATGCCACGCCGCAGACATACGCGCCGATAGAGCCCATCGCTGACCGCTTCAGCGAAGGTTGTTCGATGCACAGTGCCCTTGCGCTTTCCCGATCGAACCTGGTTGATCAGCTCATTGAATGGGTTGTCCTCTCCGTCATGGGTACTTCCAATACGGACGCGATTGCCCCACATCAGCATGGCCATCGCCGCCTTGATCAGGCCCGCGAAGTCGGGGGCAAAAGCCGCCTCGTCGATGACGATGTCGCCCTGTTTCCCGCGCAGGTTGGCTGGTCTGCTCGATAGCGCGACGATGCGACGGCCGGTCTTCGGGAAATCAATTTTGTAGGTCTTGATTTCCTTCTCGCCATCGTCGAAAACCCCTTCGCCGATCTCTCCCGCTGCCAGGTCGTAGGCCCGCGCCCACATCGCGCACGCCTCGATGTATTCGAGAGCCATGTCCTGCGTCGCGCTGATGTAAAAGACGTTGCTGCCCCCCTCGCTGGCGGCAGTCAAAGCGTTGTCGGCAGCTTCACCCCACGTCCAGCCGATGCGGCGGCTCTTCTCCTGGATTTTCAGGGGAGACGGATCTGCAATCCACCGCTGCTGATAGCCCAAAAGCACCGGCGGCGGCGCATCGGCCGCCGCTTCCGGAGTGAGCGCAGTCTTGAGAGGGTTGCTCATCCGGTAATGCCCAGAATGCTCTTGCGGATCTCGGCAGCCGCCGCGGGAGAGAGGCCGCCCTTCTTGGCGATCTTCTCGGCAGCAGTCGCCGCCGCCTCGACGCGTGCCTGCACCTCGAGCCGAAACTTCTTTTGATTGACCGACGCCCGCGCCAGCGTGGCGATGTTCTTGGCGGCCGCTGAAAGCAGGCTGATCCGGTCTTCCGGCTTCAGCCCCTCTTCATCGGCCTCCTGCAGATTCACGATGCTCTCGAACAGCTCAGTCTGCACCAGGGCGATCACCGCTTCCGAGCGCGCGTCCTGGTCGTCGGCCGCCCCCTCGGTCAGGAAGCGCGCCGCCTCCGTACTGGCCTTGATGGCAGCGAAGCGCCGCTCGATCTTCTGGCCATAGCGGTGAATCGCGCTCTTGCTGATGCTGTAGCCGCGCTCCCGCATCATCTCTTCCAGCGCCTGGTAGCCGCTGAAATTGTTTTCCGCGAGCGCGCGCTCAAGCCACCGACGAACGTCTTCCGGCAGTCCGTCAATGTTCGACCGCCGGGCCATCACTCGCTCCAGTACTTCTCGGGCCGCGCAATGCCGGGCGCGCAGTCGATCGTGTATTCCGCGATATCGACGCCGTAGCGCGTCAGATCCGCAAACCACGCGCCCGACGGCATCTTGTTCAGATCGACCAATCGCCGATCCGCCAGGTAATCCAGTTCGCGCCGAACCTCCAGCAAGGTCGCGTCCGGATAGATCGCCCGCATCACGTCGAGCAGAAACGCCTCGCTGCTGGTGTGCGGCCGCGCCTTGTCCAGCGTATTGATCAGATTCCAGCGCATCGACTCGCGCCGAACCTTGGCGGTATCAACCATTGTTTGCCCCCCTCATTTGCACCACCTCCAGCTTGCTGTAGAGCGCGTCGAGCTTGGCCTCGATCACGCTTTGCCCCCGCACGTAGTCTTCCCGTCGCACGTAATTCACCGGCAGCTCCGCCTGCCAGCGCAAAAAATCGCGCTCAAGCGCCGCTACCTGGTCGGCCGTGCGATCAGCCTGTGCGATGTAACGGTCGATGTGCTCGCGCAGCGCCTTGCTGCCTACTTCGCGCGCCTCTTCCTGAGCCCTGAATTTCTCGGTGAGACGCTGATCGATCTGTGCGCCCAACACGCGAGCAAAGCCGAAAACGCAGCTCATGAACGTGATCGCCAGACCGACCAGAAAGGTGATCAGCCCCCAAAGCTCAACCTGAACGGTCATCGCCGGCCCCCAGCCTGCGCCAGCGCGCGCGCACGATCATTCACTTCGTTCCTCCGGCGACGTTGAGCAGCACATCCTTATCGCGAGAGCCCCGGCTCGACCCGAACTCGAACTGGTGAGCATCACGCAGGCACAACCCGAAAATGCTGGCGATGGTTGAAATCAGTCCGACAACCTCGCCAGGCATCTCCTTGCGAAACGCAAAGAGCACGATGAGGCAAGCGATCAGGCCCACTGCGTCGAACACCACCATCAAGTCCGCGCGTTTGTTCGCGTAACCAGCCTGGTGCAAAGCCACATCGCGCGAACGTGCATCCTTGCGGTCATCCAGATAGGCACGTTCGAGATCCGCATCGCTCTGCAGCACAGCCAGGCGAAACTCGGCCGCTTTCTCTGCGTCGGCCTGCAGCGTCGCCAGTGCGGCTTCGCCGGTCGGCTGGCCAGTCAATGTCTGGGCGATGCCGATCACTTTCTCGGCTACCGCAACAGGCTTTTCTCCGACGCCGAAAAAGCGCATCAGGCTGGGCGCGATCTGTGCCAGGCCCAAACCAATCGTGAGCGGGTCCATCACTTCTCCTGGGAAAGAAACAGTGCGCGCTCGGCGGCGCGGCGTTTGACGAGGCCCGGAAGCGTCTTCCCGTTGGCCTTGACCCAGCGGGCAAACTGGCCGGCAGCGCCCATCGTGTCGCCTGCCTTGAGGCGGCTGAACAGCGTCGATTTCTCGAAGGCGCCGATCCCCACATTGAAAGCAAAGCTCGCCAGTGCGTCGAACTGGCACTGCGGCAGATCGGGGAAGACGGCGGAAAGGTAGATTTCGACCGGCGCCAGATCGTCGCGCATGAGCGCGCGCGCCTGCTCGATCGTGATGCGCTCAGGAATCGACTCGCCGGCCCGGATCACGTGGCCGAAGCCGATCGTCAGCTTGTTGGCTGGGCAGTAATAGCGGGTCGGCTTGAAGCTCTCGGAAGATTCGATGAGAGCGAGGCCAGCGGGGGATGTTTGGCGACGAGGCATGCGCCCACGTTAGCGACGCGCGCGCGGAGGCTCCATTAACCGCAGTTAGAAACAACAAGCCCCGCTCTGAGCGGGGCTTGGGCTTGTTGCAAAAATCTTGAGGGAGCAACTAAAGCGGCCGAGAAGACGGCTTTCCGTCTACTGCCTTTCCTATGTAAAGGCTGTAAGCCCCGTCGACTTTTGCCCCGGCCCCCATGCACAAGTGCGCGCATGGTGTCTTTTGCGTTGCTACCTCATCTCCGCTCACCCTGAAGCGGCAGTGGTGCCCGGCGGCATAGTACTCGCGCGGAACTACCTTGGGCTTATCTGACAAGGTGAAGTCAAATTCGACGAACTGACGCCACCCAAAGTCGCGACTTTCAGAGAACCCCTTTGCGTCATAGATCTTGGCATTGTGCTCAACCACGTCCGGCAGATACTCCTTCAGTGCGTGGCATTGCTTGAAAAGGGCGCCGGCCGCGTTGGTGATCGTTTCGATCTGAGCGGGAGAAAGGTCTTTGTCTGTGTGCAACGTAAATTCGTGCGATTCAGGCTTCTTGTCGCCACACCCGAGCAAAGATGCGGTGAGAACCGCCGCCAGAAAAACCCTTTTCATATTCCCCCCTAGAACAGCGCCCCCTGCCGCTTCTTCACCATTTCCAGGCGGACGGCCTTGACGACGCGATAAATGTGTATGACCGTCAGATTGTACTCACGCGCCAGCGCGTGGTGGTTGGTGCCGTTGAATTTCTCGAAAATCTCAACGTCGCGGCGGGAAATGTCGATCGCGCAGCCCTTCGGGATATAGATCGGCTCGCCGCCCCAGTCGCCGCGAATCTTGTCCGCAACGGCCACGCCGATCTCCACGGCGATTTCTTCCGTCTGACCGGACTTCACCAGCTCGGCGGCGATGGTTTCCGCCAGGTCGGCAATCAGCTGCGGCGCTCCCCGGCTCATGCCCGCGCATCCTTCTGTGCCGACTTTTCCCGAAAGCGGATCGTCCGCTCCAGCGCCGACGACACCGCGCCCAGCTGCTCCGGCGTCAGCCACTCCCAGCGCGCGATGTCCGGAAAGATGCGCCGGCCCACGGCGTAGGCGTAGCCCCACTCGGCGCCGAGCGCCTTCAGCTGCGTTGCAATCTTCGCCTCGATCTCTTCCTTGCTGAGCGCAATCGGCTTGTGCGCGCGCGTCGCCGGCGCCTTCTTGGGCGGCTTGGGCTTCCAGCCCAGCTTGCGAAAATGATCGAGCAGCTGGCGCCGGCCGAGCGCAGACAAGTCTTTCGACGACTGAACCTGCTCGATCGACGCCAGCAGCCCGCGATACGTATCCTCGGCCATGCCGGTCTGCTGCCGCGCAACGTGGATATGCGTGATCTCCGCCGCGCGCTGCTGTTCGGCGCTACGCCGACGGTTCCAGATTGAAGTGGTCATGACGTCACTCCAGTGCCAGTGGCGCAGCCACGCCACCAACACCACGATTCAACTCAGCCTGACGACCGGAGCAATGCCCTGCCTGCGCGTCGTCGTATTCATGGTCGCGCAGCTTCCTGCCCGCGTTGCGATCACGCGCCTCAAGCGAGCCAAGAGCCCCGTAGCGTTTGGCGACGAACGCTTCGATCGCCGTTGAGCTCTCACCCGAACCAGCGAATGCACCGAGCGCGCGAGCAACGCCATCCACCCATCCTTCGCAGAACAGATCGGCACGTCGTGTCTTGGTCTCGGTTTTGCAGCGCTTGAGCTTGGCCTTGATATGCTCGGCCCGCGCGCGCCGCACTTGCCGAAGAAGCACGGTGAAGGCGTATTGCGCAATCTCCGGTGTAGCGCCAGTGCCGATGAAGGCCCATTCGCCGATGGGTTCCCATTTCGCACGATCCCAGCCTTGGCTGAAGATCACACGGCAACCGAAGGCCTCTCCCGTCAGGCTCGCAAGGCTTGCTTCCCATTGGGCCGGTTTCGCCGTGGCCCCAGCCTTTGCGCGTCGCTCAGCGGCCTCGGCCGCAGCGATATCGAGGTCGGCAACGCCATGCGTCTCCATCAGCTTGCGCGCTTGGCGCAATGCGGCCTCGGCTTCGTGCTCGTTGGCGCTGGCCGACAGGGCGAGGCACTTGCGGATTTTGGCGATGATCTTGTCGCGTTCGTTCATGTGGTGTTCCCGGTTATGGCAGTCTCCCGAAGCCGCCCCCGAGGAGCGGCTTGAGGCGGCGACCGATCAGGCCTCGCCGCGAATCTGCGCTACCGCCTTCTTGCTATCGGCCTCACTGCCGTGCGCGATGGCCAGCAGCAAGCGGATCGGCTTCGGCAGGCTGCGGCCGTTTTCGTAGCGGCTGCCGCCCGACTGGGTAACGCCGATCGGCCCCCAGAATTGCGCCTGGTTGAGCTTCTTCTCCCGGCGCAGCGCGAGCGCGTCGGCGCCGGAAACCGTCTTTGCGTTGATGCTCTTCATGCTGCCACCCCCTTCCGCTTGCCCTTAGATTTCGACGGTTTCTCGTCCTCGCCTTGGCGCTTGGCGGCATCGGCGAGGATGGCCTTCACCAGCTTTTCGACGTCGGTGTCGGTAAAGCTGATGAACGAGGCATCGGCGCCGCTGACCGAGCGGATGCCGATCTGCCGACGGATGGCGCTGTCGAGCTGAGCGACGGCCTCGACGTTGATCGCTTCTTGCGTGCGGACCAGCAGATCGGCCTGATCGGGCAGCAGCGCCTTGATGCGCTTGATCACGGCGGCTTCGTCGTCGTAGTCGATGCCATCCTCGGCTTTGCGGTAGCCGCACTTCACGCCGTCGATCAGGATCGAGCGCGGGCGAGCGAACAGTTGCGGCGCGCCGTCGATGAGCGCCTGCAGCTCGGCATGGCACTCGGCCTCGTGCGCCGCGGCGGCGTCGATCCCCGGGCGGTGGGCGGTATAGATCGGCGCCGCGGCTTCGGAGAGCGCGTGCTCAAGCGCCGTAGCGCGAGCCACCGACAAGCGGTGCGCGTCGGCAAGGCGCTGAGCGGCGTCGCGGATATGGGCGATGGTTGGAGTGGTCATGTGAATCCTTTCAGTTCAGTTGGAGACGGAAAAAGCGGAGAGATCGGCACCGGCGCACAGGCGGTAGGTCGCAACCTTCTTGCGCGGCGAGCCCGCCGGCGCATCCACATCGCTGGCGCGTTCGATCACGCGGCGGGTCAGCAGCAGATCGAGCAGGCGCGTCAGGCTGAGCGCATGCGTGCTCACCCGCACCTTGATGTCGCTGAAAGTCAGCGGCTCGCGCGCCTCGCGCAGGGCCTCGACGACTTCCTGCTCGGGCGTCTTCATCTGCAGCAGCGCCGCGATTTGCGAGGAGAAAAGGCTGCTCATGCCAGGCCTTCCCGCTTCGCCAGCAGCCACGCCCGGCGCGGCGAATAGCGCAGGTAGACGGAAAAGCGCAGCGCCAGGCGGGCACGTTCTGCCCAGCGCAGAACTGCAGCGAGCGGCTTCATACGGCACCGCCTTTCTCGGCGGTAGCAAATGCGGCCGTGTAAACCGGAAGCGGGCACCAGTCGGGTGGCGTTGTGGCGCGCGTTAGGCTGTCGAAATCGCGACCAGCCAGCGCGCAGGACAGGCGTCCAAAGCTGTGCCGGCAGCTCTTGCAGTTCTTCACAACCTCGCAGCGCACGCCAGTCAAAGGTTCTTGCGCCGCCTCGAGCCCGGCCGGCATCGTCGCCCAAGCAGTGGGCGGATCAATCGGCCAGCCGTCAGCATTGCGCCACTGCTCGCCGTCGAGATAGCCCAGCCAGACATTTCCTGCCTCGACGTTGCCGGTAATGAGTACCGTCGTATCCGAGTCCGGCAGTTGCTCGGCGGTCGGGTGCCAGATGATGGTTTCAGTGATCAAAGGCATGTCACTTCTTCCCACTCAATCCTCACGCCGAAGCGATCGGCGAACCAGGTGTAGATCGTCAGCGCGCCGTCTTGCCGCCGCTGGCGCCAGGCGCAGTCATCCTTGAAGACCACATGCAGGCGCGGGCTGGGCGCCACGACGATCACGATCTTGTCGCCGCCGATGTCGCGCGATCCGTGAAAGCTGATCACGCTGAAGCGCTGGCTGATCAGCCACACCACGGCGTTCAGCAAGCTGGTGATCAGCTTGGTAGCCGCCGCGATCGACGTTTGGCGAGTAGCGTCCGGCGCCGCCGAGTCGATCAGCGCCCGCGGCTGTTGAAGATGGGCGGCGCTCATCACAGGCTCCGCACCACGTCGGCCGTTACCAGCGGGCTGCCGATCTCGGCGGCGACGTTGAGCGCCGCCGTCATCAGGTTGCCCACCGCCAGCGGATACAGCAGCGAGACCGTCTCCGCCTTGTCGCGCCGCTGCGCCGTCACCGTCAGCTTGGCGCGGATGGCGTCAATGCCGCCCGCGTCGATCACATCGGCAACCGCCTTGCCGGCACGCTCCAGCTTGAAGCGCAGGTAGTCATCCAGGCGCCCGCCATCCAGCGGCGGCAGTTCGACCATCTCGCAGCGCTGCACCACCTCGCGCACGTCGGCGTTGCGTTCCGACAGCTTCGCCTGCAGCTCGGGCTGGCCGATCAGGATGATCGACAAGAGCTTTTTGAACCCGGTCTCCAGCTCGAAGAAGCGCTTCAGATGCTTGATCGTCGGAACCGGCAGCGCATGCGCTTCGTCGATCACCAGGCAATGCCGATAGCCCGCGGCGTGACTCTCGCGCAGCACCTGGTGCAACTGCCGAAAGCGCGCTTCCGGGCTGCTCTTCGGCCGCTCCAGCGGTGCCACCGTCGCCATGATCGCCTCGGCGATGTGGCTGGCCTTGAGCGTCTTGCCTTTTTGATCGTTGTCTTCCATGCCCAACACGTAGGGGCGAATCAGCACGATCTGCTGGTGCTCGCGCTCGATGCGCTCTTCCAGGTCGCGCAGCAGCGTCGTCTTGCCGGCGCCGGACTCGGCGACGATGGCGAGCAGGCCGCCGAACTTGGCCGCCGAGAACATCGACTCGCGCACATAGCGGATATCGGGGCTGACATACATGTCCTCGTCGGACTGGATGGCATCCTCTGCAAAGGGGTCGCGGAAGAGCGAGAAGTGCTTCTTCGTCGCCGGGTGAAGGGTTTGTTTACGCAGTAACATGGAATCCTCCTTGGGTAAGTCGTCAGTGGTTTGCTGCGGGGAGACCGGGGCAGGCGCGTTGGCGCGCGTCTGCCCCACTACTTCGAAAGCGGTTGCGATATCGGCCGCTGGAACATTGGCCTGCGAAAGAAAGGCCCGGATTCCCGCCTCGAGCGTTTCCTGCGGCAAGCTCTTTGGCCAGGAGCCGTGATTGACGATCTGAGCGACAGTCGCGGTCGATACCTTCAGTGCCCGCGCCAGATCGGCCTGCCTGCAGCCGGGGGGGCCGAGCAAAAGCTTCAGCCTGAGCATCACGCACCTCCCACCGCGCGAAGCCGCGCTGCCGGTTCGCCCTGTGCCGCGCGCGCGCCCTCGAGCTCGGCGGCAACCGTATCGAGCTGGTCTTCGGGAACGCCCTCGGGAAAGCGCTTTGCCAGCCGCGCGAAGTGCTCGCTCGTCCAGCGCTCGCCGAGCCTCGCCTTGAGACGGCGTGCGGCCTCGACGTGCGAGAGCGGCGGAAACTCCACCGTCGGCGGCGTCAGCAAATGCGCCCGGCCGCGGCGCGGCAGATAGTTCGGCAGTTCGGCATCGGTGATCGTCTTGAAGGCATGGAACTCGCCGCCGAAAGGCAGGCGTTTCGCCTTGCGTGCCGCCTCGGCCTCGCCCTGCGTGTCCGCGCCCATCACCAGCCGCTCGATTTCCTTGCTGGCCGTCTGCGCCGGCGTATCGGCAGGCGCGCGATAGCGCTCGCCGATCACCGCAGCCGTCTCGGCAAAGCCGAATTCGTTCTTCTTCACCTCGGCCACCACGTGGAAAACCTCGCGGCCATCGGCGTCGATCCGCACCACCTGCGCCGCATCGTCGCGCCACGGGTTGCGCGTCACCAGCACCTTCTCGCCAACCATCACCTGAGGCACCGTCGACACGTCCCACTCGCGGCCGGCAAACTGCACGCGCAGCAGCGGCGTCACCGTGCGCGGCTCGGGCGCCGCGACGGCAAGCTCACGGCACACTTCTACGGGCGGCGCCTTCTCCAGCTGCGCTGCGGTAATCGTCATCCACACCGCACTGCGCGAGCGTCCATGCCGGCGATGAATCGCCGTCGCGTTGAACGCCATCCGCCATTGCCGGGCGCGCTCGTTGAGCTCGTCGAGATTCGCCACCGGCTCGAACTTCAGCCGCGCTTCGAACTTGCGCTCGATGATGTTCCGCGCGTTTTCCACCTGCCCGGTGGCGCGGGCGTTGCCCGGCGCGTGCGGCATCAGCCGGATGCCGAGCGACTTGCACAGGTTCTTCGTCATCGCCGCCGTGTTGGCTGAACCCGGGTCGAGCATCAGGATCTTCGGCACGCCGTGCATGAGGTCTTGTCCGCCACGCTCCTGCATCGCGTTGATCAATACCGAGCACAGGTTGTCGCCGGACTCCGCGCCCATCACGTACTCGGCGTAAATCCAGTCGCTGGTGTGATCGGTGAGCTCGTACGACCAAACGCGGTTGGCGGCAATGCGGGCGAGGTTCTTCGGCTTGTTCTTGTAGAACTTGTCGGCTTCCATCACCTGCAGGCCGCTCTCGCGCGCCCCTGCGCCGGCGCCGGGCTTGAGGTAATAGAGCACGCACAGGCTGGCGTCGATCTGCCACACATGATTCGGGTGCAGGCTGGCCAGCTGCGTCGCCGGCGCCGGCTCGGCCAGCTGGTCGGGATGCAGCTTGTAGGCACGCAGCGCGCGGTGAATCGTGCTCTGCGAGAGCGGCCGGACTTCGCCGGTCGATTTGTCGATGCCCTCGGCGCGCACCTTCTCATCCGCGCGCAGCGCTTCAACCGCATCGCCCACGCCGAACAGACGCTTGTTGTTCTTGCGCGCCGAGTTCGTCAGCACGCCGGAGATCACCAGCGCCTCATCGCGCGACAGTGCCGTCTTGCCGGCGTCGCGGCGTTTCTTGCGCTCGCCCATGATGGCTACCTCTTTCAGCTTGCGGTGCAACGTGGCGCGCGACATCCCCAGTTCCTGGCACGCAGCCTGGTAGATGGCGTCCTTGCTGCCGTGCGCCGCCTGGCGAAGGGCGCAGGCCAGCGACACCAATCTTTCCGTCAGCGCCGGGCTCATGGCTCAGGCCTCTGCCACCGTGCCGGCCGCCACCATGCGGCCCTGCGCATCGAGTTCCCAGCCCTTCTTCGCCAGCTCGGCGGGAACCATCTTTCCGCTCGCATCGAAGGCCCAGCCGTTTTCTGCCATCGCAGCAGCCGTCGCTTCTTTGATGCGCGCTTCGGCGCCGGGGCGCGCCCACTCGGGCGTGTCGTCGCCGTCCGGACGGGCTTTGATGTCGAACTCGCCGCGCAGCTGCTTGATCGCCAGCTCCAGCTGGCAGATCAGCCCCGCGGTGAAGTCTTCGTGATTGGCGCCGTGCGTTTCGGCATGCTCGGCGAGCGCCGCCAAACCGGAGCGCAGCGCGAGGATGCCCACTTCGGCCATGCCCGCCATTTGCGTGACTTCCTTGCGCAGCTCGTCGGCCACCTCGGCCGGCGGCAGCGCCTTCACGCGGCGCTGCGCCTTGGCGAGCGATTCGGTCAGCTCGTCGATCTTGCGGTTCTTGCCTTCGAGCACTTCGCCGCGAGCTTCGAGGTCGGCCTCGGCGGCTTCGGCGCGCTGCGTCAGCGCCTCCTTTTCCTTCGCGTGCTTGGCGATCAGGTCTTCGGCCAGTTCCAGCAAAGTGTCCTTGTCGCCCTCCTTGGCCGCTTCGATCAGTGCTGCGCGCTGATCAGAAGGCATCTTGCGGAACTGACGCAGATCACGGTAGCCGATGCCGACGCGCTGCATCTGCTCCAGAGCCTCCTCGCCGAACGCTTGCAGGTTGGCGATGTCCTGATTGGCCTTGTCGTCGGAAATCCCGAGCAGGCTGCAAAATTCCACCCACGTACCCTTCAACTCCGAACCGTTCGGAGTTCTTGCACCCGCGAGTTGCTGATACAGCTTGTTTTCCTTGACGATCGCGAGCTTAGAAACTCCGAACGTTCGGAGTAGATCGCCTGCTGCCTGGAACGCTTGCGCCTGGCCGAGCAGCTGATTGACCAGGTCACGGCCCTGCTCGTAACCCTGCTGCAGGGCGCCAAGTTGCTTGGCGGCCTCATTGGCCTCTTCGAGGCGTGCCGGGTTGAATCCGTCGTCGGCGGGGGTGGGGAGTGCTTTGGTCGGGCGTGCCATGTTGGCGTTCTCCAGTTCAGTTCGTACGGGTGAAGTTGTGGCGGATTTCCGCCAGTCGCTGATCGGCGCGGTCCAGATCGGCCATCACGCGACCGAAGACTCGGGCCATCCGGGGCGTGGGGTGAAAGTGGCCGGTGGTCTCGTCCTTGCGCGCCCAGCCCTTTTCGATCAGGAGGCGCGTCGCGCGGGTGATGTTGCTGGCGCTCAGATTCAGTTGCTTGGCCAGCGCGGCGTTCGAGACGCCATTCACGGCGTAAGCCGACAGTGCATCGAGCACGTCGAGCACCTTCAGCGCGGCGCCGCGTTCGTCGTCGTCCCGGCTCATTCCGCCTCTCCTGCAAAGTCGAGTTCGGGCTGCGCGTGCTTGACCACGTTGCCGCGGTGCGCGGCGAGCGTTTCCAGCGCCGCCTGGATCGCGCCGAGCGTCTCGTCGGCGTTGGCGTGGCTGGCGTAAAAGCCGATCAGCGCGCCGACGGCATCGTTGAGCACCGCCTGCAGCGTCTGGATGTCGGCGGCCGAGGCGCTGCGCCCGGTCGGGATGCCGACCATCAGCCGGCCGGCGCTGGCCACCAGCCAGCGGGTGGCGAAGTCGATGCCGCAGACGTTTTCGTAGGGGCGGATCAGGTTGGCCGGGAAGCGGCCGGACTGAATCCACTTGTAGAGCGACCAGTGGTCGGTGATGCCCATCGCGTCGGCAATACGCTCAACGGAGAGGTTGCGGCGCTCGCGGGCGTGGTCTTTGCACAGCTCCAGCGCGTGGCGCAGGCTGGTCGGCTGCAGGCGTTTCCAGTTCCGGCGGCTCATTGGAAGCCCCCTTTCCGGGCGGCAAATGGCCGCGCCAAACAAATCGCCGAATTGCGGCTGTTGCAACGCGTTTGCATGAAATAGGATGAAGCGTCGATAATTTGGATAGGGGAGTACGTCATGGCTGAAATGGAATACGGCTTGCATCAGGTAGCAGCGACGACTTCAGCGGCGCTGAAGGAAGCGGCGCTGTATCAGGATGGGCTTGAGGCGCTGATTGGCTTTCTTCTGGCGCAGCTGGCGGAGTCGAGCCGGAGTCCGGCGCAGTTGCTGCAGGCGCTGCCGCGAGAATATGCAGAGCAAGCACAAGACGATCCTCATAGCCCGCTGCTCTGGCCTTTTGAACGGCTTGAAGCACAGCTTCGGTGCCAGATAGGAACTCCTGTTGAAACCGGAATGCCACGAGGACTTGCGCGGAGTTTTCAACGCTTGCCAGGAGCGCCGCGCGCAGCGCTGCGTGACGCAGCTGCGCTACCAGGCGATGAACCTGCACAGTAGTAATGCGGTACTTGATCGCGAGCTCGGCGTGGTTGCTGCCGTTGAACTCCGCGAGCAGTGCGAGCAGTTGATCGGCCGACATGGCAGGTCTCACGCGGCGATGCGGCGGTCAGCCTGCGAGTCGAGCGCGCGGGCCGGGTCGGTGCAAACGACGCCGTCCTTGAGGCCGAGCTTGACGGCGATGTTGTGGGCGGCGCCGCGAGCGCACTTCTTGCGGCCGCCGAGGACTTCGAAGACCAGGTTGGGCGAGAAGCCGTTGGCCAGCGACCAAGCGGTGATGGAGATGCCCTGACGCTTCAGTTCGGCGCGGGCTTCTTCGGCAGTACGCAGTTGTTTCATGGAAGCTCCTTCGGGGGTTAGGCGCTCTTTCGGGTGTCGATTAAGTCGCCGTGCTGTGTTGGACGGTGTGAATAAATTATGGGTACGTTTGTACCCATTGTCAAATTGTTTATGGGGCTTTTTGTGGGCATTGGGAAGCGGCTGCGTGAAGAGCGCGAACGGCTCGGCCTGAACCAGAGCGATTTCGGAGCTGCGGGCGGCGTTGGCCGCAAGACGCAGTTCAACTATGAGGAGGCAGAGCGCTCCCCCGATGCGGCTTATCTCGCCGCAATCGCCACTGCCGGCGTTGACGTCCAGTACGTCATCACCGGCCAGCGGCGGGGTGATGGCATCGGCGAAGCCGCCGTGCATCAGGCGGTGCTCGACGCGGTGGATCTGCTCTCGCTCGACAAGAAGCTCGACGCGCAGCAGCTGGCGCGCGCGGTAGTCAAGCTGTGCGCCCGGGGCGGCGCCGGGTCCAGCCCTCAGCCGCCGAAGAACTTCGAAGGATCGATTCAGGAATTCCACGGTGCCGTCGGCGACGTTGCCGGGCGCGACATCATCAAGACGAAGGGAAAGCGACCGTTGTGAAGCAAGAGTTCCAGGGAGCAATCGAAGGCGACATCGCCGGCAGAGACGTCATCAATGACGCGCCCGGCAACAGCATCCGGATCGGCCGCATCTCCGGCGGCAACAACATCATTGGCCAGACGGGCGACATCCATCTGCAGGTGGCGGCACGGCCACGCCTCAAGGTCGTCATCCAGCCCGGCCCCGAACACATCTCGCCGGCCCAGAAGGTCCGGCTCAAGGATCTGGTCAACGAGGTGGTTGCGCTGGAGACGGCCATCAAGCGCGTGCCCAAGCGGCACGCCACCGTGTGGTCGGCCTTGACAGCCAAGCTCAAGGTGACGAGCTATCACCTGATCCCGGCGGAGAACTTTGCCCAGGCCGAGGCGTATCTGCAGACCTGGCTCGCGCGGCTGCGCTCGGCGAAAAGCGCCCCGGCCAAAGATGCGGACTGGCGAAACAGCCGCTATCGCTACATCCACGCGGTATTGAAAGAGATCGGCCAGCCCGATGCGTTGCCGCAACTGCTGGCCGATCGCTACAGCGGCCGCTCCCTGAAAGACCTCTCCGCACTGGAGCTCGAGGCGGTTTATCGAGCCGTTGCGGAGCGCAAGAAAACAGCGCGCCGAAACGGCGCCCTCTAATCAGCCCCGCAGGGTGTAGGGGCTTCGCCCCTGCCGCTGTGGAACCTCAAAGAAAGGGAGAGATGAATAAGCAGGAATTCAATGGCCAAGTCGGTTACGTGGCTGGCCGAGACATCATCAACGTGGGGGCGCAAATGCTGTGGGACTGTGATACGACAGAGCTGACTTGGGAACTCAAGCGGTGCAAGGCGAAGCTTTGGCAGATGCGCCGGGATATTTTCTTCAGCATTCCGTTCTGGTGGTTCTTGGCTGGTGTTATCGGGTCGGTGTGGCTGCTGCTGTCCGATGCGTGGTTCAAGATCGCAGGGCAGTTCTGGATGTTCGCTTGGATGATCGGCGCAATGGCGATCCCATCGATGTGGCTGGCCACCGTGCGCCAGCGCAAGGGAAAGATGGTCGCCTACTACCGCGAGCGCATCGAAATTATCGACACGATTCTCCAGGATCGGAGGTAGAGGAACAGCGCCTGTTTCGCTCAGGCTCGATCGGTGCGGAAGCGCTGTGGGGCGCAACCGGGGGCAAGGTGCAGGCGGATGCGCAGGCTTTTGGTCGGAGGCTCAGCCTGCGCGTTTATAAACGGCTCGGCGCGGCAGCGCGGCGGGGGTCTGCACCGCCGTTTGCGGCGCCAGCAGTTTTTAGAACAACTTGAAAGGGAGAAGCAAAGTGGCGGAAGATAAGAAACCGAGCAAGCCGGCTGTTTATCCGGACCGGAACAAAACGCACGACAAAGCCGTGCCGCTGTCTGATCAGCGAGGCCACGGGTGGGCAGTCACCAACACCATGCCGGCGCCGCCAAATCCTCATCGGGGCGGTAACGGCGGCAACGGCGGAAAGGGCGATAAAAAATGAACCTGCAGGACATGAGCGACGATCAGTTCCGCCTGCTCTTCGATGTCCGCCGTTCCATCCGCTATCACGACCGGCGGCGCGCTTTCTTCGAGCGGCTGCATCAGATCACGGGCGGCCTGACGGTGCTGCTGTCCGGGTCGGTGCTGTTCGACATTGCGCGCCCCGGTGATTCCCCCGCCTGGCTGCTGGCGCTCGCCACCGTTGCTGCCGTGCTCGCGGCGTGGGATATCGTCGTCGGCTACGCGGCCAAGGCCGGCCTGCACCGCGATCTGAAAGCGCGCTTTGTTGCGCTGGAGATTCGCCTGCTCGCCAGCGACGACTCGCCCGCTTCCTGGTCGGCGCACCAGGGCGAGCGGCTTGCGATCGAGCGAGACGAGCCGCCGATCTACCGCGCGCTCGATGTGCTCTGCCACAACGAGCTGCTGCGTGCCGAGGGCTTTGGCCAGAATGGCGGCGCGGATTATTCGTTCCGCGTCTCTCGCATCCAGCGTTTGACGCGCCACCTGCTGCACTGGGCCGACATCAAGCCCGCCTGAACTTTTCGGGCTCGCTGGCGAGTCCTCTTCTGTGCCCATCACGCGCCCCTGCGCGCCCGCGAGCGCCCCGCATCAGGTTCTAACTCACGTTAATGGAAGGCTCGACCGCCACCCCCTAAGGTGGCCGCATGTCGAAGCCAACCAAGCCCTCCGCCTCTCGCCGTAGCACCGCCGGCCGCGTTGCCGTCCTCACCTTCGAGGTCAACGCGGCGGCTGACTTTCGCCTGCTCCCCGCCGGCGAGTTCCGGGCGCGCGACGGCCGCCCCGCCGAAATCCCCGCCTGGCGCATGGACGCCACCATCGCCGCCGCCCTGATCAATCAGGTGGCGGCGACGGGCGTCGACTTCGTCATCGACTACGAGCACCAGACGCTTCTCGCAGAAAAGAACGGTCAGCCCGCGCCGGCCGCCGGCTGGTTCAAGGCGCTCGAATGGCGCGAGGGCGATGGCCTCTACGTGGTCGGCGCCAAGTGGACCGAGCGCGCCGCCAACTTCATCGAGTCCGACGAGTACCGCTACATCAGCCCGGTGTTCGAGTACGACGCCAGCGGCGCGCCGGTGCGCGTGCTGCATGTGGCGCTGACCAATTTCCCTGCCCTCGATTTGCAGCCCGGGCTCACCGCCGCCGTTGCAGCGAAGTATTCCGCCGCCCTTTCCTTCACCCCTCAGGAGAACCCAATGGATGAACTCCTCGAGCAGCTGCGTTACCTGCTCAACCTGCCCGTCGGCGCCACCGCCGAAGAAGTCACCGCCCAGCTGCAGAAGCTGATCGATCAGATCAAGTCGGGTCCGGCCCAGGCGGCAACCTCGTTCGACCTGGCGCAGTACCTCGCCGACCAGGGACGTGAGATTGCCGCGCTGAAGAGCGCCGCGCCCGATCCGGCCAAGTTCGTACCGATCGCCGCGCTCACCGCCGCCCAGGGCGAACTGGCGAGTGCCCGCGCCGAAAACGCCGCGCTCAAGGCTGCCGCCGCCGAGCAAGAAAAGGCCGAGGTGATCACCGCGGCGCTGACCGCCGGCAAGTTGCTGCCGGCGCAGGAGGCGTGGGCGAAGACGCTCGACGTCGTCGCCCTCAAGGGCTTCGTCAAGGACGCCCCGGTTGTCGCGCCGCTCAGCACGCAGACCAACGGCGTGCCGCCGAAACCGCTTGTCGGTGGCGGCGACTTTGCCGCTCCGGCCGGCGCGCAGGTTGATCCCGCGCAGCTCGCGATCCACCAGGCGGCGCTCACGTACCAGGCCGAGCACAAGGTCGATTACCTCGTCGCGGTGAAGGCCGTCGGCGGTCACTGATATCCACCCCGGGAGACATCATGAGTCAGCAAGCCATTTCCATTCTTTCCCTTCCGTTTCTCGCCAGCAGCGCCGTTCAGGAGTACCGCGCTGTCGGCTTCAACGGGGCGCAAGCCTCTGTCGCTGGTCAGAAGGTGCTCGGCATCGCCGAATTCAGTGTGGCCTCCGGCGCCTACGGGCGCGCATGCCGCTTGGGCACCGCTGTGGCCGAAGCCGGTGCAGCGATCGCAGTCGGCGCTGCTCTGGCGGTTGATGCCACTGCTCGCGTCGTTACGGCGACGGCGATCACCATCGCAGCGGGCGCAACGGCGGTCACTTCGGCGGCAGCCAACGGCGCCGGCACGGTGGCTGGCGGAGATCCGCCCCAGTACATCGTCGGCTACGCCATGCAGGCCGCTGCTGCTGCGGGCGACCTGATCGAAATCGCGATGGCCTGATCCGCCGCCCCCTCTTCGCTAATCACCCCAAGGAACCGTCATGCCCAACGTTCTCTCTCCCTCGTCGGTCCGCGTCATCGATCCGATCCTGTCGTCTGTCGCCCAGGGCTACAGCAATCAGGAAATGGTCGGCAACGTGCTTTTTCCGACCGCTTACGTCGCCGTCTCCGGCGGCCAGATTCTGGAGTTCGGCCGCGAGGCCTTCCGTCTGTATTCCTCGGCGCGCACGCCGGGCTCGGCAACCCGTCGCGTCCAGTACGGCTATCTCGGCAAGCCCTTCGCGCTCTTCAATCACTCCCTGGAAGGCATGGTGCCGCGCGAGTATCAGCGCGACGCCTCGCTGGTGCCGGGCGTCGATCTGGGCAGCGGCGCCGTTCGCAAGACGATGAAGGCGCTCAAGCTGTCGGTCGAAGTCGAGCAAGCGGCGCTGGCAACGAATGCCGCCAATTACGGCGCAGGCAACAAGATCACGCTCGCCGGCGCCACGAAATGGAGCGTCTCCACCGGCGTTCCGCTGGCCGATATCGACACTGGCCGCGAGGCAATCCGCAGCCAGTGCGGCGTCTATCCGAACGTGTTGCTGCTCTCGGCCGTCGGCTTCAACGCCTGCAAGAACAATCCGAACATCGTCGCTCGCTTCCAGTACACCAGCGCGCAGTCGATCACGCCGGACATGCTGGCTGGGCTTTTCAACGTCAAGAAGGTCATCGTCGGCGCCGGCGTCTACTGGAACGACGCCAACGTCGCAACCGACATCTGGGGCAATAACGCCGTGCTCGCCTTCGTTCCCGAGGGCCAGCTCTCCGATCCGGATGAGCCGTCGTATGGCTACACCTACACGATGACGGGCAACCCCGCCGCCGATCAGCCGTACTACGACGACAACTCCAAGTCGTGGATCTATCCGGTGACGTACGAGCGTGCGCCGGTGCTGTCCGGTATCAGCGCCGGCTATCTGATCCAGAACCCGGCCTGACCGCCGCCGCCATCAATCATTGACCAATCAGCCCCCGGTTCGTCCGGGGGCGCCAGGAGACTGCCGTGGGAACCTACATCGCCAACACCCCGATCAAGACCATGCCGAACGCCGAGACGAAGGAGATCGTCGTCGTGCCCGAAGGCGGCTCGCTCGAACTGTCCGACACCGAGGCTGCTGAACTGCTCGCCATCAAGGCCGTGAGCGGTCCGGTCGACGCCAAGAAAGGCAAGTAGCCATGTCCTACGCCACCGCCGCCGACCTGCTCGCGCGCTTTGCGGCCGAGGAGATCGCCCAGCGTGTCGATCGGTCGACCCCGCGCCTGGTTGGCCCGGAGCTGCTTACGGCAGCGGTGGCGGGCGAGAGCCTGGCGGCGTGGTCTGCCGCCGAGCGCGCCGCCGTGGCCAGCGCGCAAGCGCTGATTGCGCAGGCGCTGGCCGATGCCGACAGCACCATCGACGGCTATCTGGCCACGCGCTACGCCGTGCCGATGGCCAACCCGCCGGCGGCGGTGACGCGCCTGGCGTGCGACCTGGCGCGTTACTTCCTGCATGACGATAACGCGTCCGAAACCATCCAGAAGCGCTACGACGCGGCGCTCTCCTTCTTTCGCGACGTCGCAGCCGGCAAGGTCTCGCTGGGCGATCCGGCCGACACGCCCGCCGCCAGCGGCGGCAATGTCGAGATGACCAGCGCGCCCGCCGTGTGGCGGCGCAGCGCGTCGGCGGACTTCATCTGATGGACGCCTGGATCAAGATCGAAGACGGGCAGATCAACGGCGCGCTGCGCCGGCTGATCGCGCTCGGCCGCGATGCCTCGCCAGCAATGCGCGACATTGCCGCCATTGGCGAGAACAGCACGCGCGCACGCTTCCGCAGCCAAACCGGCCCCGATGGCGTGAAGTGGCAGCCGAGCCTGCGCGCTCAGCTGGCCGGCGGCCGCACGCTGACGAAGGATGGCCACTTGTCCGGGTCGATCAACGGCCGCGCCGGCGCCGACTTTGCCGAGTGGGGCGTCAATCGCATCTACGCGGCGATTCACCAGTTCGGCGGCACCATCCGCGCCAAGTCCGGCGGTGCGCTCAAGTTCCGGCTGCCGGGTGGCGGCTTTGCCGTCGTCAAGGCAGTGAAGATGCCGGCGCGCCCGTTCCTCGGCGTCAATGCCGACGACCGCGACGACATCCTCGACGCGCTCGCCCGGCGCATCAATGGCGCGATCGGAGGGGCCTCCCATGCTGGTTGAACTCGAAACCGGCCTCGTCGCGCTGCTGCGTGCGTCGCCGCTCGCCTCGCGTTTGCGCCAGGTCGATTCGCTGCCGGACCTCGACGGCGACAGCCTGCTCGGCCGCTTTTCGACCGACGCGCCGGCGGTCTATGTGGCGATGGGCTCGTTCCCGGTCGTCCGCGGCTATGCGCGGCCGAAGTTCGGCATCGCTTGCGTGGCCAAGAACAGCCGCAGCCAGCAGGCAGCGCGCCACGGCGACGGGGTCGCCATCGGCCTGTACGAAATGCTGGACGCGGTGATGACGCTGGTCGACGGCGCCACGGTCGGCGCCGGTGATGCCATAGCCGGCTTTGAGGTGCTCTCGTGCGACCAGGTCGCCAGCGAGGCGATCGCCAAGAAAGGCCTTTACGTCGGCGTAGTGCCGATCCAGGCATCCGCCGATGTACGCCTGCAGCTGCCGATCAACGAAGCGGACCTTGCCGCTTTTCGCACCTTCCACGCCGCCACCGACATCGACGCGCAGGCCAGCGCGGCCGAGCACAGCAAGTGGCTCCAGGAGCCGCCGGATTACAGCACGTCGGCACCCGGACTGACCGACACCCTAAAACTTCAGGAGTAAGCAGTGATGCCCGACCAAATCGAGAATGAAATCCAGGCAAAAGGTCTGACGGCGCCGCGCATCACGCCGGCGGACATCGAGGCGAACATCGCCAGCGAGCACTACTTCACCGCCGCCGATGGCTTGTTGTCGGCAGGCGGTTCTGGGGTGCAACACATCGAGGGGATCGATAACTTCAAGGCGCTCGGCTTGCTCACTTTCTGCGTCCTCGTACTGCGCAATGGCTTCACCGTCACCGGCGAGTCGGCATGCGCCTCTCCCGAAAACTTCGACGCCGAGATTGGCCGCAAGATCGCCCGCCAGAACGCCATCGCCAAGATTTGGCCGCTGATGGGCTACTGCCTCAAAGACCGCCTCGCCAACAAGGAGTAACTCAATGGAAAAAATCTTCGCCACGCCGAAGCCCGGCGTTCTCGTCCGGCACGAAAACGGCAAGCCGCTCGACCCCGCCGGCGAAGCCGTCGAGCGCACGTCGTACTGGCTTCGCCGCGAGCGCGATGGCGATGCCACGCTCGGCCCGGTGCCTGAGCAGCCCGCGGCCGCCACCGAAACGGCCGTTAAAGCCAAGTCCTGATCAACGGAGCCCACCATGCCCGACAACATCAACTTCCTGACCATCCCCATTGATTGGCGGGTGCCCGGTCAGTTCATCGAAATCGACCACACCAAGGCGGTCCGCGGCCTGCCGGGAATGGCGCGCCGTATCCTCATCCTCGGCCAGCGCCTCGCCACCGGCACCGTTGCCGCTGGCGTGCTCACCCGGGTGACGCGTGCGACCGACGGCGTCAATTACTTCGGCCGCGGATCGCAGCTGGCGCAAATGATTGCCGCCGCCAACCAGGTCAATCCCTACACCGAAATGTGGGCGCTGGCCGCTGACGACCTGCCGGCCGGTGTGGCGGCCACCTATACCATCACCGTCACCGGCGCGCCCACCGAGGCGGGAACGGCCTATCTCTACATCGGCGGTCGGCGGATCGCCATCGGCATCAGCTCGGGGCAGGCCGTTGCCGCCATTGCCACGGCCATCGCCGCGGCCGTCAATGCCGACCTCGATTCGCCGGTGACGGCCACCTCCGCCGCTGGCGTGGTAACGCTGACCGCCCGCCACAAGGGCGCCGACGCCGGCGCCATCGACGTGCGCTGGAACTACTACGACGGCGAGGCAATGCCGAAGGGCGTCACGATGGCCATCGCTGCCGGCGTTGCCGGTAGCGGCAACCCCGACGTGCTCGCGCTGATTGCCGCCATGAGTACCGGCGCCTACTACAGCATCGTCATGCCATGGAGCGACACCGCCAACCTGGTGGCGATGGAGACCGAGCTGCAGAGCCGCTGGGGCGGCATGGACATGCGCGCCGGCCACGTGTTCGCCTTCAAGGCCGGCACTGCGGCGACGCTGTCGACCTTCGGTTCCACCCGCAACAGTCCGCACAGCACGGTCTTCGGGCTCAACGGCTCGCCGACGCTGCCCTGGGTGATTGCCGCACAGGCCGCCGCTGCGGTCGAGTTCTCCGGCGGCAACGATCCGGCGATCCCGTTCCGCGGCCTCTCCCTGCCCGCAGTGATGGCGCCGGCCGAGGCGCTGCGTTTCACCCAGACCGAGCGCAACCTGATCCTGCACGATGGCATCAGCACGATCATCTTCGACGAGTCGGGCGCGGCAATGGTCGAGCAGGTGATCACCACCTACCAGACCAACACCTTCAGCATGGACGACCGCAGCCTGCTCAAGCTGAACGTCAAGTGGACGGTCGATTACATGCGCTACGTCTTCCGCTTTGCGGTCGCGCGCGACTATCCGGCGCACAAACTGGCCGACGACGACGTGCTCGAGCGCATCGCCCCGGGGCAGAAGATCGCCACGCCGAAGCTGATCCGCAACACGCTGATCGCCGCCGCCGCCCAGTTGGAATACGTCGGGCTGCTCGAAGACCTCGACGGCTTCAAGCGCGAGCTGAAGGTGCTCCGTTCGGTTGCCGACGAGTGCCGCGTCAATGCCGTGCTGCCGCCGAACGTCGTCAATCAGTTCGACGTCTTCGCGGCCGCCGTTCAATTCATTCTGTGAGTGTGAGGTAAACAAAAATGGGACAACTGACCGGACGCGCCTACGTCACCGTCGCCGGCAAACGCATGGCGTCGAAAGAAGGCGCCAAGCTCGGCTTCGGCAACCCGGAGCGCACCGCCGAACTGGGCGATTCGGGCGTGCTCGGCTACAAGGAAAAGCCGACCGTGCCTTACGTTGAATGCTCGATCGCGCACAGCGCCGACACCTCGCTGCAGGAGCTGGCGGACATGGTCGACGTGGTGGTGTCGTTCGATACCGACACGAAAAAGAGTTACGTGCTGCGCAACGCCTGGTGCGCGAAGGCGCTCGAGCTCGACAAGGGTGAAGTGGCCTTGCGCTTCGAAGGCATGAGCTGCGAGGAGGTGTGAGATGAGCGAGAAAAAGCACCCGCTGGGCTTCACCTTCGCCGACGGCCGCGTGTCCGGAACGCTGCGAGTCGGGCTGTCGGTCAACGGTGTCCTGCATCGTGATTTCGAGGTGCGCGAGGCGACCGTAGATGATCTGCTCGACGCCGAACTCGAAGCCGACGTGACCAAGCCGCTCAACTTCAACGCGCAGCTGATGGTTCGCCAGCTGGTGCGCGTCGGCAGCTTCGAAGGCCCCTTCACTGTCGGCATGATCCGTCGCCTGAAGCCGGTCGACTGGCGCATCCTGCGCGCTGCTCAGTCGGAGATCGATGATCTGGGGGAAGACGAGCCGGACAGCGAGCCGGCCTCCTGAACCAGGTATTGCTACTGGCCA
Organism: Rhodocyclus tenuis; assembly: GCF_014197755.1. Lineage (GTDB taxonomy): Bacteria > Pseudomonadota > Gammaproteobacteria > Burkholderiales > Rhodocyclaceae > Rhodocyclus > Rhodocyclus tenuis. Next base: position 398,999 of record NZ_JACIGE010000002.1, read on the forward strand.
TGAAAACCGGCTGGAGCCGGGCTGAGATTCTCAGTCTGGCGCCGGCCGAGTTCAATCACTACCTGAGCGTTATCGTCGCTGCCAAAGCGGGAAACCCTGATCAATGAGCAATCGCGACCTTTCCCTTGCCTTGCGCCTTTACACCGACTCGGCGCGCTTTGTCGCCGGGCTGACGCAGGCAGGGGGAAGTGTCAGCCGCTTCGCGAAGGGCGCGAAGCGCGAGATCGATACGCTCAAGGGCGCGATGAGCAGCCTGCAGGGGCAACTGGCGACGCTCGGCGTCAGCGTCGGCGCCGTCGCCACGGCTGCTCAGAGCGGGCGCATGGACAAGAGCCTGACGCAGATCGGACAGACGGCAGGAATGTCTCGCGGCGAGGTTGAGAAGCTGCGCAGCGAACTTTTCCGTATGTCTGGCGAGACTGGGCAGAATGTCGATGACCTGCAGGGCGGCTTTAATAACGCCGTTCAAGCCGGTCTCAAGTTCAGCGAAGCACTGCCGGTCATCGACGCCACCAACAAGGCGATGGCGGTAACCGGCGCTAGCGCCGATCGGCTGACATCCGGGCTGACCGTTGCGTCGACTGCATTCAATTTCGATCTATCCAAGCCCGGCCTGGCGGCGCTGCTCCTGGACAAGATGACTGTCGCCGGTCGCCAGGGAAACGCCGAACTGCAAAACCTTTCCGACATTTTCGCTCGGGTCGGCGTCAACGCCGCCTCGGCAGGCATGGGATTCGATCAGACGCTCGCCTTCATCGAGACCCTGTCGCAGGTCGAAAAACAGCCTGAGCGTCTTTCCACACTCGCCGACAGCACCTTGCGCCTGTTCACAAACCTCAAGTACATGAAGGCGGCAGCCTCGGCAACGGGCGTCAAATTCTTCGACGCGAAGGGTGAGCGCCGCAACGTTGCCGACATCTTCAACGACCTCAAGGCAAAGTACGACACGCTGAAGACGGATAAGGCCCGCGCAATCTTTCTGCAAAACGCGTTTGGCGAGGCCGATCTCGACACGATCAAGGGGCTCAAGACCTTATTGGGAGGAAACAGCCTGAGCAAGTTTGGCGAGTTCAGCGCCGCGATCGGCGCCGCTGGCGGAGCGATCTCGCGTGATCTACCGGAGGCAATCAGCAACTCAATCGACCAGACCGGGCGCCTGAAGGCCGCCCTTCGCCTGGCCGCCGACGACTTTGTAAGGCCGCTCAACGACACCTATCAGAAGTGGGTCGGTTTCGCCCTGGACAAGAAAGAGAACGGCGGACTCGGTATCGACGGCAAGGACATGATCCTCGGCGGCGCGCTCGGCGCTGCCGGCATCTTCGGCGCCGCCCGCTATGGTGGCAAGGCGGTCGGCGCCTTGGCCAAGCGCTTCGGCGGCACGGCCGCCGGCGTCGCAGAAGGCAAGGCACTGGAAGCGGCCATGGGTGTGACGCCGGTCTTCGTGGTCAATTGGCCTGCCTCGATGGGCGGTGCCGCCGACATTGCTGGAGCGGCCGCAGGTGCCGGCGCCGGTGGTGCGGCGGCAAAGGCCGCCAGTCGCGCCAAGTCGCTCGCCGTTCTCGCGGGTGGTCTGCCCTTGTCGGCATGGGGCAGCATGGGCGCGGCCGGGCTGGCCACCGCCGGCACGGGCGTTGTCGGCGCCGGTGCCGCCGGCTATGGCATCGGCAGCGCGATCAATCAGCTGCTCAACTGGGGCACCTCGAAGCTCTCCGGGGAGCAATCGCTCGGCGCCTTGATCTATGAATGGATGCACAGCGAGGAATCGAAGGTCGGCGGCGAAATCCGCGTCCGCGTCGACCAGGACGGCCGCGTGAGTTCGGTAGCGGCTACCACCAGCAACCCGCGCGTGCCGATGAACGTCGATGCCGGCCGCACGATGGTGACGCCGTGAGCCAGCGCTACGTCGCGCCCTGGCGCAAGTCGCTCAAGCCGGGTTCGTTCCGCGGCGTGCCGTTCGGCGTGAAGAGTGCGCAGACGCAAGTCGGCCGGCGCGTGGCGATCCATGAATACCCGCAGCGCGATGACGCCTACCCCGAAGACCTTGGCCTCAAGGCCGATGCCTTCACAATCGAAGCGATCATCGTCGGCCCGGACTATTTCAAGGCACGCGATGCGCTGATCGAGGCGCTGAAGCAGCGCGGCGCGGGCACGCTGATTCATCCGTACTACGGCGAGCGTACCGTCACGCTGGCCAGCCCGGCGCGGATCTCCGAATCTCCCGAGGACGGCGGCGTCGCCCGCTTCTCGCTCGACTTCATCGTCGCCGGCGAGAACACCGAGCCATCGGCGCGGCAGGATACGCAGGCCGCCGTCGAGTCGGCGGCGGACGACGCCAATGACGCGATCGCCGACGATTTCGCGAGCGACTTCTCCGTCGACGGCCTGCCTGATTTCGGGGTCGCCGCCGGCCTCAAGGCAGCGAAGGACGCAATGAAGTCTCTGGAAGCCGCGCGCCGCTCGCTGGTGCCCGACTTGTCGGTGCTGTCCGACGTGATGGCGGCAGCCAATGGCGTAGTCGGCAGCCTCAACAGCCTGATCCGTGCGCCGGCCGCGCTCGCGCAGAGCGTCCTTGGCTCGATCGGCACGCTCAAGGCGCTGGCGAAGAGTCCGCTCAACGCGCTCAATTCGTACCGCGGCCTGTTCAACTTCGGCAGCAGCCAATCACGCGTGCCGACGACGACGCCGTCACGGGTTCGCCAGGCGGCCAATCAGGCGGCAATGTCCAACCTGGTGCGCCGAGCGGCGTTGGTCGAGGCCGCCCGCATGGCAAGCCGGGCGAGCATCGCGACCTCCGACGAGGGCGCCGCGCTGCGCGAGAATCTGTCGGCACGCCTTGACGACGAAGCGGCCGGCATCGTGCCGGCGCCGACCGGCAATGGCACGCCGGCACAGACCGTGGTCGAGGTATCGGAACCTGTCTATCAGGCGCTGACCGCGCTGCGCGTCGCCCTGGTACGCGACCTGACGGCGCGCTCGATCAACGCCCCGCGCGTGACGACCGCCACGCTGCCGGCGACGCTGCCGGCGCTGGTGGCAGCCTACCGCATCCACGGCGATGCGACGCGCGAGGATGAGCTGATCGCGCGCAATCTGCGCGTGATCCGCCACCCCGGCTTTGTTCCGGGCGGCGAGGCGCTGGAAGTCATCTCGCGCTAAGTCTTCGGGCAGCATCCGGCCGGCGAGCCGGTTGTAACGTCGGTTAATTGGTGCCTCGCGCGCGCGACCGTAGTCTCGCCGCATGGCTACGCAAGACAAACTCTCAGGCATCGCGGAACTCCGGATCGCCGGCGCCTATTACGGCGGCTGGAAATCGCTGCGCGTCACGCGCTCGATCGAGCAGCTGGCCGGCACCTACGAGTTGGAAATTACCGAGCGCTGGCCGGGTTCGCTGCGGCGCCGGCCAATCCGCCCCGGGCAGCCGTGCCAGCTGCTGCTCGATGGCGATGTGGTCATCACCGGCTACGTCGATACCGTGATGGTGGATTTCGACGCGACCCGTCACACGCTGCGCGTGTCCGGCCGCGACAAGACGGCCGACCTGGTCGATTGCTCGGCAGCCTACAAGACCGGCCAGTGGCACAAGGTCAAGATCGACCAGCTGGCGCGCGATCTGCTCAAGCCCTACGACATCGCGGTCATCATCGACGACGGCGTCGACATCGGCAGCGCGCTCGACTCGTTTTCGATCCAGGAGGGCGAGAGCGTTTTCGAGTGCCTGGAGCGTGCCGCGCGGTTGAAGGCGCTGCTGCTCACCAGCAACCCGGATGGCGACCTGGTCATCACCCGCGCCGGCAAGCACCGGCTCGACTACGGGCTGGTCGAGGGCGACAACATCAAGGCGGCGCGCGGCGAGTTCTCCTGGAAGGAACGCTTTTCCAGTTACACGGTGAAGGGCCAGGGACGCCTCGGCGCCGAGGGCGACCAGGTGCATTCGTCGCCGTCGGCCAAGGTCGCCGACGACATCATCACGCGGCCACGGCCGCTGATCGTGCTGGCCGAGGCGCACAGCAAGAATGCGACGCTGAAGGATCGCGCCGAGTGGGAGCGCAACGTCCGCCGCGGCCGCAGCGCGCGCGGCTCAGTCACCGTGCAGGGCTGGGTCGATCCGGCTGGCAACATCTGGCAGCCGAACACCATCGTTCCGGTCACGTCGTCGATGCTCTTGCTCGACGCCGCCGAGATGCTGATCGTCGGCTGCACCTACACGCTCGACGACCAGGGCGGCACCCTCACCGAGCTGGCCATCTCGCAGCCGGAGGCATTCCAGCTGCTCGAAGGCGTTACCCAGTCGCGCCTCTTCGGCAAGCTCAAGACGAAAGAGCAGCGCGACCGGAAAGAAAAGGTCGAAGACTGGAGCGACCAATGATGGACGCGCAGACGCTGGTCGCGCGCATGATGGCGCCGCTCGCCCGCCGCTTGCGCCTGATGGTCGGGCGCGGCGTGGTCACTTCCATCAACGACGGCGGCAAGGTGCAGACAGCGCAGGTGAAGCTGCTCGACGGCGAGGTGCGCGACGGTGTCGAGATCCTGCAGCAGTACGGCATGACCTCGATTCCGCCGGGGCAGCGCGAGGGGCTGTATTTCGCCGTCGGCGGCGATCGCGACCACGGCGTGATGATCTGCGTCGCCGATCGCCAGTTTCGCCTGCGTGCGATCGCGCCGGGTGAAGCCGCGCTCTACGACGATCTTGGCCAGCGCGTGCATCTGACGCGCGAGGGCATCGTCATCGACGGCGCCGGCCTGCCGGTGAAAATCTTCAATACGCCGCAGGTGACGATCGACACGCCGCTGGTGAGCATGACGGGCAACCTTGCCGTTGCCGGCAACATCGTTGCGCAGGGCGATATCAGCGACCACGGCACGCGCAGCATGGCCGGCATGCGCGGCACCTACAACGACCACACCCATCACGAAAACGGTGTCGGCGGCAGCACCAGCAAGCCGTCGCAGGCGATGTCATGAGCGACCTGCGCAGCGTTTTCGTGGACATGGACCGCGGCGCCGATCTGGCGCTCGAGCAGTTCGCGCTGGCCACCGACGACGGGCTGGAGACAGCAGTCATCCTGTCGCTGTTCACCGACGCTCGCGCGGCCGACGACGACACGCTGCCGCTCGGGCAGAGCGACCGCCGCGGTTGGTGGGGAGACGCGTATCCGCCGATCGCCGGCGATCGCATCGGTTCGCGGCTGTGGCTGCTGCGCGCCTCCAAGCAGCTGCAGGCGTCGCTCACGGCAGCGAAGGAATACGCCGAGCAGGCGCTGGCGTGGCTGGTGGCCGACGGTGCGGCGCGGCGCGTCGAGGTGGAAACCTTCGTCGCCCGCGACGAGGTGATGGGGATGATCGTCCGCATCCATCGGCCGGACGGCAGCGTTGCCCCGATCCGCTTCGAAACCCTCTGGAACCAGGTGTGAGATGCCTTTCGTTCGCCCCGATCTGCCAACCCTGATCGAGCGCGCCGTCGCCGATATCGAGAGCCGCTTTCGCGGCGCCGATGCGCGCCTGCGCCGCTCGAATCTCACCGTGCTGTCCCGTGTGCATGCCGGCGCCGTGCATGGGCTGTATGGCTATCTCGACTGGATCGCCCGCCAGATTCTCGTCGACCAGTGCGACGACGACATCCTCGAGCGCCACGCCGCGATCTGGCTGCCGTCCGGCCGCGTGCCGGCCTCATACGCCGCGGGAGCGGCAACGGTAACGGGGAGCAACGGTACCGTCATCGAGGCCGGCACGGTCTTCAAGCGGCAGGACGGCGCGGCCTTCGTGAGCGAGGGCGAAGCGACGGTCGCCGGCGGTGTTGCGGTGCTGACGCTGGTGGCCAGGGAGCCGGGACAGACCGGCAACACGCCGGCAGGCGCGCCCCTGGGCATCGAGTCTCCGATCGACGGCCTTAACGCCACCGCGACGGTCGGCAGCGATGGGCTCTCCGGCGGCGCCGACATCGAGGACATCGAGAGCCTGCGCGCCCGCGTGCTCGCCCGCATCCAGCAGACGCCGCACGGCGGCGCGGCGCATGACTACGTGGCGTGGGCGCTGGAGGTTCCAGGCGTGACGCGCGCCTGGTGTTATCCGCTGGAGATGGGCGACGGCACGGTGACGGTGCGCTTCGTTCGGGACGACGACGCGAGCCTGATCCCGGATGCAGCCGAGGTGGCCGCGGTGCAGGCCTACATCGACACGCTGCGGCCAGTTGGAATGCAGCTCTACGTCGTCGCGCCGATCGCGGTTCCGGTCGCGTTTCAGATCCAGCTCACGCCAGCGACGGCCAGCGTAAAGGCGGCGGTCGAGGCGAGCCTGCGCGATCTGCTGATCCGCGATGCCGAGCCGGAAGGCGGCGGCAACGAAGGCAAGATTCCGCTCTCGCACATCCGCGAAGCGATCTCCCTGGCTGCTGGCGAAACCGACCATGTTCTGCTCTCACCGGTCGCCGACATCACGCTGGCCGTCGGCCAGATCGCGACCTTCGGGAGCATCGCATGGGCTTGAACGCTGCCGCTTACCGCGCCCAGCTGCAGGCGCTGCTGCCGAGCGGCGCGGCATGGCCGCGCGCGGCCAATGCGGCCCTCACCCGGCTGCTCGATGCGCTGGCCGAGGAGTTTGCGCGCGTCGATGCGCGCGGCGGGTCGGCGCTCGACGAAGCCGACGGTCGCGCGGCGCTGGAGCTGCTCGCGGACTGGGAGCGCGTCTGCGGTCTTCCCGACACCTGCGGCGCTGGCGTGGCCACGACGCTGCAGGAACGCCGCGCTGCCGTCGTCGCCAAGCTGACCGCGCTTGGCGGCGCCAGTCCGTCCTACTTTCTCGGGTTGGCCGAGGCGATGGGCTACACCGTCGAACTCGACGAGTTCCGGCCATTCCTCACCGGCGTCAATCGCTGCGGCGACCGCCTCGGCGGTGGCGCTGCAGTACGCCATCAGTGGCGAATTCGCGTCACCGGCCCGCGGTTCACCGCCTTTCGCGCCGGCGCCAGCCAGTGCGGCGATCTGCTCGGCAAGATCGATCGCGCCGCCGACCTGGAGTGCAAGCTCAAACGCCTCAAGCCGGCACACACCCGGCTGATTTTTTCCTACGAAGGAGCGTAAATGAAATACGTCCAACCCATCGGTGCCGCGGCGGGGGCTGCGTACGTTGATGCCGCGCCTGCCAGCGGTATTGAAGGCAGCGCAGTGCCGGCGGCGGCGATTGAGCACCCGCAGCGCGAGATCGAAGCCGTCATCATCGGTGCAGGCTTCGTGCCAGCGACCGGCGACCTCACGCAGCTGCGCCAGGCAATCGTCAAGATGATCCAGTCCGGACAGCGCGCGGTCATCATCAGTAACGCCACCTTCGCTGCCGCCGTCACCGGCACGGGCAAGGCGGTGTATTGGGATGCCGGGAACAGCCGCTTCGACCTGGCGCTTGCTGACGGGACAGCAAAGCAAAGCTGCGTCGGTTTCGCCGATGTGGCGAATGGCAACGTCTATGCGTTCGGCGACGCAGTGCTGTTCACGGGGCTGACGCCCGGCGCGCGCTATTACCTCGACGGCGCGACGGCGGGGGCGATCACGGCGACGGCGCCGACCAATGCGGTCTTCGTCGGCATCGCGCGGAATGCAACGGAGTTGTTCGTTGACGTCGATGCTGGGAGTGGTGCGGGCGTTCCGGTCGGGACAGTCATACACGTCGCTCGTAATTCAGCGCCTACTGGCTATCTCAAGGCAAACGGGGCGTTACTGTCTCGCACGACATATTCGGAGCTCTTCGGAGCGATTGGAACAACTTACGGTGCGGGCGACGGGGCGACTACATTCGCGCTACCGGACTTGCGCGGAGAGTTCGTACGCGGCTGGGATGACGGGCGCGGCGTCGATTCTGGGCGCGTTTTCGGGAGTGCGCAAAGCGACGATTTCAAGTCTCACTCGCACCAGCAAACGACAAACAATACCGACTACGGCAGCGGAGTTTATGGGGCAAACACCTCGGGCAACGCAGCGTCGGGGTCTGTTGCGTCGGGCAACTACACGTTGTCGGCGGGCGGATCAGAAACGCGTCCGCGTAACGTCGCTTTGCTTGCTTGCATCAAATACTAGGACTAGGAGGAGCCATGTCACAGAAGATCGTTTCTCAACTCGATGCTGATGGCTACTTTCGTGGTCCGGCGACAGCTGACGAAAGCCCCCGCGATCCGGGGAAATTCCTCCTCCCCGGTGGTTGTATTGATCGCGAGCCTCCAGCGGTAATCGAGCCAGGAAAACGGTATCGTCCTCATGGAGATGATTGGACCTGCGAAGACATGCCGGAGCAGACTCCGATCCCCACTCCCGCAAACAGCCGTGTAGCGGAGATATATGGGCGACTGCTTGCCATCGACTCCGAAAGCATTCGCCCGGCCCGCGAGATTGCCACTGCGGTCGCGTCTGCCCAAGCGGTGCCAGCATTCGCGGCGAGCAAGCTAACAGCGCTCGAATCGGAAGCGGCAGCGCTACGCGACGAGCTGTGGAGGCTGCTGGCATGACGCGCATCATTGAGCATCAGGCCCCCCGCAAGCCGGATTGATTGGGGCCACCGTCATTGCGCTAGCCGCAATTATTTCTCAGTGGCCGGTACAATTCTTATCTTTCAAATATCTCGCGAAACGCTGCCAAATTTCGCGCGGCGCTACAGCCGCCTGCGTCGCTACGGCTTACTCAGAAAAAAGCCGAACGATTGGTCCCAGCTGAGTCCAGTTCCTTCGGCTTGGTACCGCACCTGTAATTCCAGGCCACTCGCCGGGGTAACATCTAACTCGACGCAGGTGGTGACCAGCTCTTCCAGATCCCAAGTCAGCCAGTCGTTGCTCTGACGTCGAACTTCCTCATCCAGGCTGCGCGTCATCCAGGACTCTTTCTCGCCTGGCCGCGCCTGACGCTTGAAAACCCAGAAGCCATTCACCCGCTCGGCCCGCCAAGCTTCGTGCTGCACGCCGTCGCGCAAGGCGTAATTGGCATAAAAAGCCTGCGTCATCCATTCAGATCGGGCGCCTTCATCGGCTTCGACGATGCTCAGCGGCGTCTCGAGACGCTCCCTGACGATGCGATCCTCGTCCCTCGCCATCAACCCCCGGCCCAGACGCAAACGGGCATCGAGCGCTTCAAGGTCGGCGTCGGCCAGCAGGGCGAGCAGGTCGGGACTCGAATAGCGGTGTGCCTGCGATTTCGACTCCAGACCAGGCCAGACGAAGCAAGGCTCGCCTTGACGCCCCTCCAGCCAGCGCCGGTTGTATTGCAGGATCGCCACATTGGGCTCGCTCACTTCACGCAGGCGATGCCGGTTGATGCGGCCGGCGGTCTGGACAATCGAGTGGGCGCTCGACGGTTCGATCACTCCCCAGTCGAAATCGTGGTCGCGACCGATTTCCTCGACCGGCGTTGCGACGACGATGAACGGCACGTCTGTCGCGGCACTCGCAGCCATCAGTTCAATGATTTCCTCGTCCCGAACGATGTGCCCGTCACCACGCTTACGGTTCAGCAGGAAGTCCAGCCGCTTTTCCTTCAGATGTCGCTGGATGCGGAACTCCTGGGCGTGATAGCAGGCCACCCGGGCATGGGGTACGGCTCGCGCCAATTGGCGCGCAGTGCGGATTGCCGTACCGATGTTGGCCACCCGAACCAGGCCAAACGAGAGCCGTTTTCCGCCCGGACCAACCCAGGAATGCGCTTCATGCAAACGCCTCACTGCGTCGCTGATCGCCGCCAGAAAGGCCTCGCCGCCAAGTCCGTTCACCGGCTGCACCCAGGCCCGGCGCACCGCTTTCCGCGGCACCGCCAGCAGGCGCCCAACATGCTCAGCAAACTGCCCGGGCAGATCCGCGTCGCTGGCAAAAGTGGTCGGAGCAGTCCGGTCGTCCACGATGGCGATGCCGAAACGCGCCTCGCGCTCCTCCAGCGCGCAGCGCATCTCGACGCCGCAGCGGAAAGCCCGGAATACCGCCTCGGCCACCGGCTGCGGCAGGGTCGCCGACGAACAGATGACGCTGCGGCCCATCAGCCCCACCACCTGCACGAGGCGCAGCACGGCCACCAGCGCAACCGGCTCGTACGAATCCACCTCGTCCAGCACCAGGTCGCTGTCGATCATGCGCATCAGCGCAGAAACATGGTGCCCCTGGCGTCCGGGCTCGCCGGCATTGATCAGGTAATCGATGGTGGAAACCAGCACCGGCGCACCGATCACGCTGCGCAGCACAGGCCGCCGCTCGGTGAGTACTTTCATCCATTCCGGCAGCTCCACCTCGCCGCCACGGGCGTCGTATTCGGTCGCCGGACCTTCGGTCTCGAAAGTGCCGGCATGTGCCGGATCGTCAGCTTTGCCGGCCGCGTGCAGCCGGCTGGCGATGCGGTCGCCGATCACCGTCGCCAGCTCGTCTTCGCCCAGACCGAGATCGTCGGCCAGGGCATCGCCGGTCTGCAGGGTCAGCGTGCGCAGGTTGAGCGCAATGGCAAAGCGCGGCCGCGACGACACCGAACAAGCCAACTTGGCATTGGCGATGGTCTTGCCCGCTCCGGTCGCCGCGATGTTGAAGATCAGCAGGCCACCTTCAGAGCGCTCGCGCAGCGCGGCGACCGCCGCCACCGCCTGATTCTGCCAGGCGAAGCGCCCGCGCTCATCGGCCGGCGACAGGATGTGCTCGACGCTTTCCGTCGCCAGCCCGGGCAGACGCAGGGCGGCCATGCGCCAGGCAAAGTCGGCGGCCCGCCCGCCGACCGTGCGCAGGTGCCAGTCCAGCGGTTGATCGAAAGCGCCGTCCTTGGTGTTGGCGAAAAGCTCGCAAGCCTTCACACCCCCCGGCCATGGTCGCGCGGAAACCTCGTGGTCGGCGAGGATCAGCGCTGCCCGGGCGAGGACCGCCGCACCACGCCAGAAGGCCGGGCTGCGCTCACCGGCCTTGCGAATCAGGCGTGCTTGGACCCGTTCGAGCAGTTCCAGTAACTCATCGGGCAGCGTGCCGGCCGGCACCAGTTCGCGAGCCCGTTCACCCTCTGCCACATGCTTTTCACTGGTGGGGGTCGACGTACCTTTTGCCGGACCGAATAGGCGGTGATGGGTGGCGATCAGATAATCGAGCGCCCGCAGTGGGCCGTCGATGCCCGTATCTTCCAAGCCGCCCGGTTCGCAGAGGGACTTCTTTTTCGCAATCGACAACCAGGCTTGGCTCCACTCATTTCCCCGGCGCCGCTCCTGCAACAGACGCATGGAAATCCACTCGTGGCGAACCGGATCGGCCTCGGGCGGCCCGCCCGCCACCGCCCGCGCCAGTTTGCCGGCGAAGAAATTGCCGGACTTGCCTAGATCGTGTCCTAGGCCTGCAGCGTGCGCCAGCAGGCCAACGATGCGCAGCCAGAAAGGCGGCGGCTGCCGGCGCCGGGTATGGCCAGCCGGGAAATGCCCTTCCGGCCCGAAGCTGTCGCGCGACCCCACCACCCACAGCAAGCGCATCCGCTCGCGCCCCTCGTTGCGGTAGCAGGCCACTGCCGTCTGCCGTGTCGCCGACGCCTTGAGCAAACCACGCAGCTCCCGCACTCCTTCGAGGGTGATCGGCGTCGCCCAGGAACGGATGCCGGTGCGGATCGCGTAGCTATCGAGAATCGCCCGGCTCCGCTTCACCGCCCGCCGCTCGCAGGCTGAAATCAGGGTGATGTGCATCGCTTGTTCAGGTCCGTGTTAGGCTTGCGACCGCCACCGTGCAGGTGGTTGAGAGTTAGTTGTTAGAAGCGATAGTAATTGTGTGCCGCCGAGCAGGCGGGTAACTGCAGCACATAGAGGAGTGGGGTTATATAACACTCCTAGTTATTAATAGTGATAGTAAAAATTTTTTGTTGACAGGAAGCACACTCGGATTTAGCGTGCCAACATCATAGTCATAAGCGAGGAGCATGACGTGGCACGCCCCAAAATAACCGTCGCTGCCGAACCGCCCGAGTGGGTCGCCCTGCCCCAAGAACTCTACGCGGCTACCTGCGCCGAACTCGTCACCTTTTCCCACAAGACCGTCAATTCAAACGCGCCGCCTGGCGGCATCCGTCTGGCGCCGGAACAGGGACTGAAGCTGCCCTACGTGTCTGCGCGCACCCTGCTCGGCGCGGGCGAGGTACCGGCCCTCGACTACGTGGCTAACGCGGGCAAGACGGCCACCGTGGTCAAGCAGTTGAACCAGCTCCGGGAAGGCGTCGCAACGGCTCCGGCCAACGAAGCCACACGCATCCTGGCAACATTGGCCGCAGCGACAGCACAGGGGGCCCAGATCGGCACCGACAAGGTTTCCCTGCGCGCCCGGCAATTGCTGCTGCCACGGCAGGGCGGCTACGTGTCGGTTACGCCGCTGACTTCCGGTGGAGTCAATCGCAAGCTGCGGACCAAGGTACGTCAGCACAACGAGCACTTGCGGGAAGTTCCGGACGAAAACCTGCGGCGGATTCCCGTGGCGATATTCGGGCTGGGCGGTTCCAACCCGCAGAACGTCGGCTCACTGGTGCGCGATATGCAGCGCCCGCTGGTCTTCTTCGCCCCCACGGAAAACCGCCAGTTGAAGGCCGTCCTCGCCCTGCATTTCCAGGGAGTCCGCATGCGCCTGCCGCGCCCGCTGCTGCGCGGCTTCCGCGACTGGTACGCCGACTGCCGGCGGCGCAACGGCGGCCGGATTCCCACCAACATGGATAGCCGCGACGAAGAAATCGTCCATGTCCGCGCTATCGCCCGGGGCATCCTCGCTCAGGGCGACGCGGCGCGACAACGCCTGCTGGCGCAACGGGACGTGCTTCCGGCTGGCGGTTCGCCGCTGGTTTCTGCCGAGGCCGACCCGGTGGCCCGGGGACTGGTCGATCCCGAGCTGCGCGACAAGGAATGGCCGCGTGCCTTCGCCTTGCGGCTGGCGAGGCTGATCGCCGACTACCGTTTTGGCGATGGCAAGGACGAATTCCAGTTCGAGCAGGCGGACATTTTCGAACTGCAAGCCATGATCGAGGAGGTGGTGCGATGAGCTACCTGCTGCTGCCCCGCCTGCGCATCCGCGCCGCCAACGCCCTAGCCGGCAACGTCGCCATCACCCCTGCCCAGTTAATGGCCTGCGTGCTGTTTGGCCACAATCTGGGTCTCAAGACTGGTTGTCGCCCCCAGCGCGTTGCCATCGTGCACCACGACGCCCAGCTGCTCGGCGAATACGGCAGTGACGGCTTCTACGACTTCCATCCCCAGCAGCGGCGGGGCGCCACCTTCATCGACAACGTCGATTACTCGTCGAAGAATCCGCACGCGCTTTCCCTGCAGCCCACGGCCAGCTGCCACCTGACGCTGTCGCTGTTGTTCGAAGTCCAGGGCAGCATCAACGTGCAGCGTATCGAGAGCTTCCTGCGTACCGCCCGCATCGCCGGCGGCAACATCGATAGCCACGGCAAAATAGAAGCGGAGAACGACCTCGACGACCTGCACCTGCCCAAGGGCTTCTGGCTGATCGAACGCAGCGACCTGCTCCAAAGCGAAGGTTCGCCCGTGGACGCCCTGGTCGCCGCCATCGGCCGCAGGCCCGCCAAAACGGAAACGACCGGCGCCCAGGCCGGCGACGTACCACCGCCGCTGCCCGAATCCTGGCTGGCCGCCAGCGTGCTCGGCTACGCCATGACCACCCCCTTCGAAACCCGCGCCGGCGCGCGCCAGACCGACCGGGGAGAAACGCCACTGCATGCTTTCTGCGAACCACTGCTTGGCTTGGTGCAGTACGTGTCCACGCGTGACTACGGCCAGCGCCCGATTCCCTGGTGGGAGCACAGCTGGCTGCAGGACGATGTATTCGTGATCCGCCAAAGCCAAGCAGTGCCGCAAACCATCAGCCCTTCCATTTCTTCCCTGTAAAGGAGCATCCCCATGAATGCACCCGAATTCAAGAAACTGCCCGGCGTCCTCGCCTTCCAGCGCGGCCTCGTCATCACCGACGCGCTTTTCTTCAACGTGCTCAAGGACAGCCAGACTCCGGTCATGGTCGTGCGCCACGGCATCCGCGGCACCCAGAACGTGAACAAGGACGGCGACGCGGAAAAGAGCACGGCAGCCAACGCCAAGCGCCAGGAAGTTTCCAACATTCAGACCACCGATACCGCCAAGCTGGAAGAAGAGGCCCAAGCCCTGGCCGTGCGCTTCGGTCTGCGTTTCCTCGATCTGAAGGATGTACTGTTTGCCTGCGCCCCCGCCAGCACCGACGCCAACGACCTCGTCCGTAACTACCGCGACAGCGTCACCGGCTTCATCGAGCGCGCCAAGACGTCTCCCGGCCTGGACGAAGTTGCCCAGCGCTTCGCCCGCAACATCGCCAACGGCCGCTGGCTGTGGCGCAACCGCACCATTGCGCGCCAGGTCGAGGTGCATGTCAGCGTTAACGGCACGCCTCTCGCCAGCTTCGATGCCTTGGCCACCCCGCTCAACCATTTCGACAACATCACCGATGCTGAACGCCAGGTAGCGGCCTACATTGCCGACGGACTGCGCGGCGACGACGATGCCGGGCTCGACATCGAGGCGCGTCTCGATTTCGGTGTGCGCGGCGCGCTGGAAGTCTTCCCCTCCCAGAACTACGTGGAGGACAAGCCGCGCGGCTTCGCCCGCCCGCTCTATTGCCTGGGCTCTCCGGAACGGGCCGGCAGCCGCAACGGCATCGAGTTCGAAAGCACCCGCACCATGGGTCACGCTGCCCTGCGCGACCAGAAAATCGGCAACGCCCTGCGCACCATCGACACGTGGTATCCGAGTTACGCCGAGCATGGCCGCCCGCTACCGGTAGAACCTAACGGTGCCAGCCTGGAAGCCCAGGAGTTCTTCCGCGACCGCAAAACCTCTGCCTTCGAATTCGCTCGCCGTCTCAACACCTTGGACCCGGCGTCCCCCGAAGGGATGTTCATGATCGCCAGCCTGATCCGGGGCGGGGTCTTCTCCGGGGGCAAGGAATGATGGAGCCGCGCCATTACGTGGATTTCCAGCTCGGGCCGCGCCCGTCGCCGATCACCGCGGCGCTCGCCCTGAAGGTGCTGCACGGTGTGTTCGGGCTCTATACGGGGCAATACGCGCTGGCGCTGCCCGACTACCCGCGAAGTTTTCCCCGCTTGCGGGTCTTCGCCGCCAGTCGGGAAGCCCTGGATCGGCTGGTCACTGCCACTGAAACACACCCCGGGTTCGCCGAAGGGCCTGCCAGAATCGGCCGCTTTGCCTACCCGAAGGCCGTTCCCGAGGACTTTAACGGCCCTTGGGTCAGCTACCGCCGCTACCGCATTCCCAGCCGCAAGGCGGAACGCAAACCCGAAGGCAGTCTCCGCCTGCGCCGCATCCAGGCCGCCGACGAGGCCGAATTGCCCTTCTTTGCGCTGCGCAGCCAGAGCAACGGCCAGGCCTGGCGGCTCTATGTCGAGGCGCAGCCCGCTTCGGACGCGGGACCCGGCGAACCGGATGCTTACGGACTGGCCACGGCATCCCGCCCCTTCGCCCTGCCCCGGCTGCCATGAACAAGGGCCGGCCAAAACCCCGGCAAATCCTGCTCTCAAAAAGGGCCAACATCTTCTACCTGGAGCACGCGCGGGTGCTCCAGAAAGACGAACGCATCGTCTGGCTTACCGAAACCGGCGAGGATGTAGAGCAGTACTTCAACCTGCCGGAACGCAACACTGCCCTGCTATTGCTTGGCAAGGGCACCTCGATCACCGACGCTGCAATGCGAAGACTGGCCGAGTCGAACGTGCTGGTGGGTTTCTGCGGCAGTGGCGGCTCACCACTCTTTGCCGCAACCGAACCGGTATTCCTCACCCCGCAGAGCGAATACCGGCCGACCGAGTACATGCAGGCCTGGGTGCGCCACTGGATGGACGAAACGCAGCGGCTGGAACTGGCCAAAGCACTGATCGCCGAACGAATCGCGCTCACCGGCAAGGCATGGGCCAGGAATAGCGAGCTGCTGCAAAGAAAGATCGAGATCCCTGCGGTCGCCATCGACAAATTCCGCCAGCGCAGTGCTGGAGTGCCCGACACGCAGTCCCTGCTGCTGGCCGAAGCCGAATGGGCGCGCGCCCTCTACGCCAGCCTCTCCGCCGGCCACGGCCTCAACTTCACCCGCCAGGAGGGCGCCGGCGCCAAGGGCAGCAAAGAAGAGCGGGTGAATTCCTTCCTCGATCATGGCAATTACATCGCCTATGGCCTCGCCGCCGTCGCCCTCAACGGTCTTGGCATCAGCTACGCTTTTCCCCTGCTGCATGGCAAAACCCGGCGTGGCGCACTGGTTTTCGACATCGCCGACCTGATCAAGGACGCCTATGTGATGCCTCTGGCCTTCACGTGCGGCGCCAACCCCCGCGTCAAGGACAACGCCTTCCGCGCCCTGCTCATCGAGACCCTCCAGGACGGCGACTCCCTTGACTTCCTGTTTGACTTCGTCAAACGGCTCTGCGAAAAAACTCTTTAAT
The DNA here is from genome assembly GCF_014197755.1 of Rhodocyclus tenuis. Classification (GTDB taxonomy): domain Bacteria; phylum Pseudomonadota; class Gammaproteobacteria; order Burkholderiales; family Rhodocyclaceae; genus Rhodocyclus; species Rhodocyclus tenuis. Next base: position 415,447 of record NZ_JACIGE010000002.1, read on the forward strand.
ATCAATATTTTGAGAACCCCCTGAAACGACGAAGTCTGAAGCACGAATCTCAGGGGAACTCATTGTTTAAATGAATGGTTTCTGGCCATTCATCCAGTTTGCCGCCGTGCAGGCGGTTGAGAAGACAACGGTGAACGGATCGACTTCGATCAGTTCGTTTGCCGCCGTGCAGGCGGTTGAGAAGTTGAGTGTAATACAGGTCGAGTGCCTTATCGGGTTTGCCGCCGTGCAGGCGGTTGAGAAGACGCCGCTGATGACAGCGGCAACAGTGACAGCGTTTGCCGCCGTGCAGGCGGTTGAGAAGGCGTCGCCGGCGCGGACCGCAGCGAAGCGAGGGTTTGCCGCCGTGCAGGCGGTTGAGAAGGAGCAGAGAAGCGACTTGCTGTTGGGGTAAAAGTTTGCCGCCGTGCAGGCGGTTGAGAAGACTTCACGGACTTGTCATAGGTGATTTCCATTGTTTGCCGCCGTGCAGGCGGTTGAGAAGTCGTTCTGCGCCGAGAATCCGAATTCTCCGATGTTTGCCGCCGTGCAGGCGGTTGAGAAGGAATGGCAAGGGGAGAACGCTCTACATAGGTCGTTTGCCGCCGTGCAGGCGGTTGAGAAGGTCGCGCGCGTACCAGCCTTCTTCGACGGCCAGTTTGCCGCCGTGCAGGCGGTTGAGAAGGCTTGATATCTACAGGTTGATTCGGCTTTCACGTTTGCCGCCGTGCAGGCGGTTGAGAAGAGTTGCTGTTTGTCATGCACGAAATTGAAGGCGTTTGCCGCCGTGCAGGCGGTTGAGAAGCATCGCTGCCCTACTCTTCCTGCTGATCTACTGTTTGCCGCCGTGCAGGCGGTTGAGAAGGATCAGGATCAGCTCGTCACGACCAACAGAAAGTTTGCCGCCGTGCAGGCGGTTGAGAAGATTCCCATCAGCAGGTCGGGCGCGTAGATCGAGTTTGCCGCCGTGCAGGCGGTTGAGAAGTGTAGCGTTTTTCGTTCTCGGTGCGCCCGGCTGTTTGCCGCCGTGCAGGCGGTTGAGAAGTTGCGGTATTCCTGATGGGTAAAGCGCGCGTCGTTTGCCGCCGTGCAGGCGGTTGAGAAGGCGCGCCGGCAGGAGGTGATCGACAAGGCCGTGTTTGCCGCCGTGCAGGCGGTTGAGAAGCTCAAGCATGACGACAACGGAACCCTGACGCTGTTTGCCGCCGTGCAGGCGGTTGAGAAGAGCGCGCGGCGGAGTTCTTCAGGTCCCTGGTGGTTTGCCGCCGTGCAGGCGGTTGAGAAGTCACCGCCTTCATTGCCGACGCAGACCTTTTCGTTTGCCGCCGTGCAGGCGGTTGAGAAGCTGAAATCCTCACCCGGTCCCCTTCGGGGCTGGTTTGCCGCCGTGCAGGCGGTTGAGAAGATCGGGAGCTTTTGCCCGATCCGACGAACCATGTTTGCCGCCGTGCAGGCGGTTGAGAAGACGTGCAGATGTTCGCTCGAAGCGAACTCTCCGTTTGCCGCCGTGCAGGCGGTTGAGAAGGATTTGACCGGGCGTTTCTGCGACCGCCGCTGGTTTGCCGCCGTGCAGGCGGTTGAGAAGGTGGCGCGTGGTCTGCACGCTCGTCGAGAAGAGTTTGCCGCCGTGCAGGCGGTTGAGAAGTCGGCGAGCTTGCCCGCCAGATCGTCGATGTCGTTTGCCGCCGTGCAGGCGGTTGAGAAGTTTTGCCAGAAGGCGAAGTCAAGGAACGTGTTGTTTGCCGCCGTGCAGGCGGTTGAGAAGATGCGCAGGAAGCGGCTCTGATCCCACACGGGGTTTGCCGCCGTGCAGGCGGTTGAGAAGATCCGCGAAGGAAAGTCACGGCCAGCGGCTACGTTTGCCGCCGTGCAGGCGGTTGAGAAGGAGATGATGGCGAAGCGCCATGCCGAGCTGCTGTTTGCCGCCGTGCAGGCGGTTGAGAAGTGCATGTGAATCACGCAGGAAGAAGTTAGCAGGTTTGCCGCCGTGCAGGCGGTTGAGAAGAGTTGGAGGCGCTGGCAACGTCGAGGCGGGCGGTTTGCCGCCGTGCAGGCGGTTGAGAAGGATGAGCAACACATCGCCAGAGACGACGGCGAGTTTGCCGCCGTGCAGGCGGTTGAGAAGAGGACGGCGCCGCGAAGACGACGCCGACCACAGTTTGCCGCCGTGCAGGCGGTTGAGAAGTCGGCCGCGCCGCGCTTGCGCTTGCCGAACAGGTTTGCCGCCGTGCAGGCGGTTGAGAAGTACCTGACAGGTAAGGCCCAGGGACAGATTCTGTTTGCCGCCGTGCAGGCGGTTGAGAAGCCGGTCGGCCGCGCGGCCGTTGTTGTAGCCGCGTTTGCCGCCGTGCAGGCGGTTGAGAAGGCGCGCGGCGGCCCAGCCGCGCAGCTGTTGTTGTTTGCCGCCGTGCAGGCGGTTGAGAAGTTGCGCAGCGGCGGCGTCTGCTGCGTCGGCCGGTTTGCCGCCGTGCAGGCGGTTGAGAAGGATTCTGCGGGCGTCTTCTTCTGGGTCGCCTTGTTTGCCGCCGTGCAGGCGGTTGAGAAGACTGACACGCTGCCGGCGCCGGCCATGAATCGGTTTGCCGCCGTGCAGGCGGTTGAGAAGTTGATGTAGCCGGCCGGCGGCGTGATCGTCGGGTTTGCCGCCGTGCAGGCGGTTGAGAAGATTATCGCAAGCGGTTGTTTTCGCTTGGGCGTGTTTGCCGCCGTGCAGGCGGTTGAGAAGCTGGTCGAAGACGGAAAACGGAATCGCGGCCAGTTTGCCGCCGTGCAGGCGGTTGAGAAGTCGTCGCCGATCTGGGCTGATGCGTCCCGGTCGTTTGCCGCCGTGCAGGCGGTTGAGAAGTCCTCGCAGACGATCTCCCAGCGATAGCTGGCGTTTGCCGCCGTGCAGGCGGTTGAGAAGACGCCGCCAGCGAGCGCAGCGTGTCGGTGGCCGTTTGCCGCCGTGCAGGCGGTTGAGAAGTCCTTGGCCTCGCCGAAAAACTCGCCGAAGCTGTTTGCCGCCGTGTAGGCGGTTGAGAAGAAGCGCGAATGGCCGCGTCTGCAGCGTCTGGTGTTTGCCGCCGTGCAGGCGGTTGAGAAGATCTGCGCAGCCTTCAGCGCCTTGCCGTATCCGTTTGCCGCCGTGCAGGCGGTTGAGAAGCGACTCGTACCGGCTGCCGCCAGACTGCGTGAGTTTGCCGCCGTGCAGGCGGTTGAGAAGTTTCCGGCTCGTCTGGATCAAAGTTTTCGCTCGTTTGCCGCCGTGCGGGCGGTTGAGAAGCATGCGTCGAGGATGGCTTGTTTCTTGGCGCTGTTTGCCGCCGTGCAGGCGGTTGAGAAGAGCTACCGCAAGGCATGCATGCGGATGTGGCGGTTTGCCGCCGTGCAGGCGGTTGAGAAGTTCGGCGATGCCACGCAGCTTGGCCAGCTCGGCGTTTGCCGCCGTGCAGGCGGTTGAGAAGACTGCGGAGTTGAAGGTTTGCGCTCGTCTTCTGTTTGCCGCCGTGTAGCTTTGAGAGGGCTATCGTTCCACCCCGCTCCATCAGCAACCACCGCTTCAGCGCGCTTGCCAGTCAGTAACGAGAGATATTCGGGCGGGCTGTTTACGTAGTTAAGCTCCCAGTGCTTCCTCACAGCCTTGCCCGCCCGCACCATTTGCCGGAAGCTGCGAACTTCGCTTGACTTCGAGTGCACTCAAAGCCCCACCATGCCGGACGTGACCAACAACGCCATCTCCATCGGAGAGCTTTCGCGCCTGAGCGGGCTTTCCACGCACACCCTGCGCTTCTACGAAGCCGAGGGCATCCTGCAGCCTGCCGGGCGCAACTCGGGCGGGCATCGGCAGTACCACCCGGCCGATGTGCTCTGGCTTGAGTTCGTGCTCCGGCTCAAGCAGACCGGGATGCCGCTGGCCGAGATCAGGCAGTACGCGGCGCTCAGGGCGCAAGGCGAGACGACGTTGCAGGCGCGGCTGGCGATGCTCAAGCTCCATCGCGAACGCTTGGCCACCAGGATCGAAGAGCTTTCGACATGCGCCAGCGTTCTCGACGACAAGATCGGCATTTACCGGAAGATGATCACCGAGAGCGGGGCGCCAGCAGACGAGGCAGTCCATGCAACCGACCCACAATCCCCTTGAATCGACGCGCTACCGCCGCGGCTGGGACAAACTGCGCGAGATCGACGGCGACGCCGGCGAGCGCGTCATCGAGTCGCTCGCCGACATCTCACCCGACTTCGCGCGCTACCTGATCGAGTTTCCCTTCGGCGACATCTACTCGCGGCCGCAGCTCGACCTCAAATCCAGAGAGATCGGTGTCGTCGCCGCGCTGACGGCGCTCGGCAACGCCGCGCCGCAGCTGAAAGTGCATATCCACGGCGCGCTCAATGTCGGCTGCACGCGCGATGAAATCGTCGAAATCATCATGCAGATGGCGATCTACGCGGGCTTTCCGGCGGCGCTCAACGGCCTGTTTGCGGCGAAGGAGGTATTTGCCGAGCGGGATGCTGCCTGACGCTGCCTGCTGCGCGACCTGCACGGCACAGGCGCCCAGCCCGGATTGGTAGCAACTGCGCGCGATCGCAAACCGCGATGATAAAATCATAGGCCGTGCATAATTCAATGCATATCCTCAGAACATGGAGATAACGTGAACAAGAAGAAAGTCAGCGGCATCTGTTTGTCGGTATTGCTAGCAACACTTGCCGGATGTGCCACAGAAGATTCGCGCACCATCACTCCGCAACAGACCGTTTCTGCCGCTCGCCCGTACGTGGGTGTCCGCCAGCCGATTTCTGTCGGCAAGTTCGACAACCGCTCCAGTTTCATGCGTGGTGTGTTCACCGATGGCGTTGACCGTCTGGGCAGTCAGGCCAAAACCATCCTTGTCTCCCACCTGCAGCAGACCAATCGCTTCTCCGTGCTCGATCGCGAGAACATGAGCGAAATCAAGCAGGAAGCAACAATCGCCAAGAAGCAGCAAGCGCTGAAGGGTGCGCGCTACGTGATCACTGGCGATGTGACCGAGTTCGGTCGCAAGGAAGTGGGTGACCATCAGCTGTTCGGCATTCTCGGCCGCGGCAAGCAACAGGTCGCCTACGCCAAGGTGACCTTGAATGTTGTCGATGTCGACACTTCGGAAGTCATCTACTCGACGGCAGGGGCCGGAGAGTATTCGCTGTCCAATCGCGAAGTGATCGGTTTTGGCGGCACCGCCAGTTACGACTCGACGCTTAACGGCAAGGTGCTCGACCTCGCCATCCGGCAAGCGGTCGACGGCCTGGTGACCGGCGTAGAAGCTGGCGCATGGCGTCCCGCCAACTGATTTTCAAGGGATAAGCATGTCGCAAAGACACTCAATGCGTGGGCTGATGCTGCTCGCCGGCCTGGCCGTGGCGACACTGTCGGGTTGTGCAACGCGGTCGCAAGCTCTCTATCACTGGGGCGATTTCGAGGCCCAGCAGTATTCGTACTTCAAGGGCGATAAGGGGCCGGAAGACGGTATCCAGAGTCTGGAAAAAATCCGCGAGGAAGCAAAAGCGAAGGGAAAGCCGGTGCCGCCGGGGATGCAGGCGCATCTTGGCTTGCTCTACGGGCAGACCGGCAGGACCGATCTGCTTGAGCAGAACCTGCAGGGAGAACGGCAGCAGTTCCCGGAAAGCGCGGCCTATGTCGATTTCCTGCTGAAACCGAAGAAACCCGAATAGAAAAGCGATCCCGATGAAAGCAAATCGTACCCATGCACTGCTCAGCGCAGCCTCGCTTGCTGCCGCATTGCTCCTCGGCGGCTGCGCAACCCCGAAGTCCTATGACTACACGGCATTCAAGGAAGCGCGCCCGGCCTCAATCCTCGTCCTGCCGCCGCTGAACAGTTCGCCAGATATCAAGGCCACGTACAGCATGATGTCCCAGGCGACCGCTCCTCTCGCCGAGTCCGGCTACTACGTTTTCCCGGTGACCCTGGTCGACGAAACGTTCAAGCAGAACGGCATGACCTCGCCTGCGGACATTCATGAAATCCCCACCACCAAGCTGCGCCAGATTTTCGGGGCCGACGCCGCGCTCTACATCAACGTCAAACAGTACGGAACATCGTACGCCGTCATTTCAAGCGAGACGCGTGTCACGGCGGAAGGCAAACTCGTCGACCTGCGCACTGGCAAGACGCTATGGTCAGGAATGGCAACAGCGTCGAGCGCCGAAGGCGACAGCAACAATGGCGGTCTGGTCGGCATGCTGGTCAAGGCGGCGATCCGCCAGATTGCCGAGACGGTGAGCAACCAGGGTCATGTCATCGCGGGGCAGACCAGCGCTCGTCTTCTCAGCGCCGGTCGCCCGAATGGCATTCTGTACGGGCCGCGGTCGCCGATGTATCTCAAGGAGGGAGTGCCGGCGCAGTAAGCCGCACAAACTCCGGTAAAACACTCCGGACGTTCTTGATAAAGGCAGCGCGACGCGCTGCCTTTATCATTTGCCGTGCGCCGCGAACGCAGCGTCCCGAAGCCCCCTTAGCGGCGCGCGAAAACGCTCACCGGCTCGGTGTGATGCGTTCGCCGACCAGAGCCTGCCGCGTCACCTTGCTTTCCAGTTGCTGCAACCACCATTGCAGCGCCTTGCCGCGCACGGCTTCGGGCGTCTTGCGCCAAGCGTAGGCGACGTGCACGACGCGTTCGGCACGTTCAACGCGCTTTTCCACCAGCCGGCCGCTCTCGATGTACGGGCGCGCCAGGCATTCGGGCAAAAAGCCGGCGCCGAGGCCGCGTAGCTGCGCCTGCAGTTTGTCCGGCATGCCTGGAACGGTGAGCACTTCCTGCCCGGCGAGCAAGCCGAGCGTGAGGCCGCCGCCGCGCGGCACCGAGTCGGCGACGGCAACGGCGCGGTGCTGGCCGAGCACATCGTCCGAAAGCGGTTCGGGCGCGTGTGCCAGCGGGTGGTGCGGCGCCACGGCGAAGACAAAGCGCAGGCTGCCGAGCGGGCGCGTCTGCAGACTGACCACCGTGCTCGCCTCGGCGACGACGCCGAGCGCCAGATCGGCCTGGCCCGAGCTGAGCGCGGCGAGCGTGCCGGACAACGTTTCGTCGCGCAGGCGCAGGCGCGTCGGCGGTTTCAGCGCGAAGAACTGTTCGCACAGTTCGAACACGGTCCTGCGGTCGATGATGCCGTCGAGCGCCAGCGTGAATTGCGACTCCCAGCCGGTGGCAACGCGGCGCACGCGGTTGGCGATGGCGTCGACTTCGGCGAGCAGGCGCGCGCCCTCGCGCAGCAGTTCGTGGCCGGCGGCGGTAAGGCTCGCCTGGCGCGAACTGCGGTCGAAGAGCAGCACGTCGAGTGCGTCTTCGATCTGGCGCACGCGATAACCGAGCGCGCTCGGCACCATGCCGGCGGCGCGGGCGGCGGCGGCAAAGCTGCCGGCATCGGCAATCCCCTGCAGCAGGGCCAGTGAATCCGGCGTCAGCACGTCGCGCGGAGAGGCTGCGTTTTTGCTCATTGGCTCACCCATCGTGCAAATTTTTTGCATGATGACAGCAAAGCCGCTGCACCGCACGCGTGGCGCGCACTCCTATAGTGGAGTCCAGCAAAGGAGAGCCACCATGATCAACATTCGCAAATCGCAGGAACGCGGCCACGCCGACCACGGCTGGTTGAAGAGCAAGCATTCGTTCTCGTTCGCCGGCTATTACGACCCCGCGCACATGGGCTGGGGCAACCTGCGCGTGATCAACGAAGACTGGATCGCCGCCGGCAAGGGCTTCGGCACGCACGGTCACCGCGACATGGAGATCGTCACCTACGTGCTCAGCGGCGAGCTGGCGCACCAGGACAGCATGGGCAACGGCACCAGCATCCCGCCCGGCGACGTGCAGCGCATGAGCGCCGGCCGCGGCGTGATGCACAGCGAGTTCAACCACGCCACCGATTCAGAGACACATCTGCTGCAGATCTGGATCGATCCCTCGCGCCTCGGTATTTCGCCCGGTTACGAGCAGAAGACGATTCCCGCCGCCGACAAGCGCGGGCGCCTGCGCCGCGTTGCCTCGCCCGACGGCGCTGACAACTCGGTGACGATCACCGCTGACGCCACGCTCTACGCCGGCCTGTTCGACGGCGACGAGTCGGCAACGCTGGCGCTAGACCCGGCGCGCAAGGCCTACGTGCATCTGGTGCGCGGCACGCTCGTCGTCAACGGACAGACGCTGCACGCCGGCGACGCCGCGCTGCTGGCCGAAGAAAGCAGCCTGCAACTGAGCAAGGGCAGCGACGCCGAAGTGCTCGTTTTCGACCTCGCCGCCTGATTCACCCCCGAACCCAACAGAAGGAGCTTCACCATGGCAAAGATCGCAGTTGTCTTCCACTCCGGCTACGGCCACACCCTGCGCGTTGCGCAAGCCGTCGCCAGCGGCGCCGGCGCCGAGCTGGTGCCGATCGACGCCGAGGGCAATCTGCCCGCCGGCGGCTGGGAAACGCTCGCCGCCGCCGACGCCATCATCTTCGGCAGCCCGACCTACATGGGCAGCGTCAGCTGGCAGTTCAAGAAATTCGCCGACGCTTCGAGCAAGGTGTGGGGTGCGCAGGCGTGGAAGGACAAGCTCTTCGCCGGCTTCACCAACAGCGCGACGATGAACGGCGACAAGCTGTCGACGCTGCACTACCTGTTCACGCTGGCGATGCAGCACTCGGGAATCTGGGTCGGCACCGGCATGATGCCGTCGAACAGCAAGGCGGCGCAGCGCAACGACGTGAACTACGTCGGCTCCTTCGCCGGCGCCATGGCGCAGACGCCGTCCGACGCCAGCCCCGACGAAATCCCGCCCGGCGATCTGGAAACCGCGCGGCTGTTCGGCGAACGTGTCGCCAAGGTGGCGGGCCGGATCGTCGGCTGATGCCGCTCGCGGCCTGATCCACTTCTGGCCGGATCAGGCCTTGCGCGCAAACTCGCGCATGAAGTCGCAGAGCATCGCCACCGCCTGCGGCGTCATCGCGTTGTAGATCGAAGCGCGGATGCCGCCGAGCGAGCGGTGCCCGGCGAGGCCACTGAAACCGGCGGCCGCCGACTCGCGCAGGAAAGCGGCTTCGCGTTCCGGCGTCGGCAGGCGGAAGGCGACGTTCATCAGCGAGCGGTCGGCAGGCGCCGCCCAGCCCTCGTAAAACCCGCCGCTGGCGTCGATCGCGCCATAGAGCGCGGCGGCCTTCTGCTGGTTGATCGCCGCCATGCTGGCCAGCCCGCCGATGTCGTTCAGCAGCCAGCGGCTGACCAGCAGAACGACGTAGATGGCGAACACCGGCGGCGTGTTGTAGATCGAGTGCGCCTGCAGGTGCGAGCGATAGTCGAGCATGCTCGGCAGCCCCGGCGGCACGCGTTCGAGCAGCGCGCGGCGAATGAGGACGACGGTAACGCCGGCCGGCCCGAGATTCTTCTGCGCGTGCGCGTAGATCAGGTCAAAGCGCTCGGGGTCGAAGGGGCGCGAGAGGAAATCCGAGGACATGTCGCAGACGCGGGTGACGCTGTCGAGCCCCGGAATGGTCTTGAACTGCACGCCCTCGACGGTTTCGTTCGACACATAGTGCAGATACGCGGCATCGGGCGAATGCTGCAGTTCGGCCGGCGCCGGCAGGCGGCGGAAGCCTTCGGCTTCGCCGTCCCAGAGCACGCGCACGGCGCCTTCGTTCTGCGCATCGGGAATCGACTTGCTGCTCCAGTAGCCGGTGCGCAGGTATTCGGCGGTCTTGCCACTGCCGCGCAGCAGCAGCATCGGCACCATCGAGAACTGCAGCGTCGCGCCGCCCTGCAGGAAGAGCACGGCGAAGTCGTCGGAGAGGCCGAGCAGCGTGCGGATGTTGCGCTCGGCCTCGGCCACCACTTCGGCGAACCATTGCGAGCGGTGGCTGATGCCGAGCAGTGACAGCCCGACTTCGGGAACCGCCTCGATCGCCTGCCGCGTTGCCGCGAGCACCGACTCCGGCAGCACGCCGGGGCCGCCGCTGAAGTTGAGCTGGTTGTTCAGCTCAGTCGTGTGCATCACTGCCGTCCTTTCAAACCGCTTCGCCTCTATCTCTTTCGGCATATCAGGCAGCGGCCTTGAGCAGCATGGCACGAAAGGCGGCAAACAGCTTGTGCATCGTCGGCGGCTTGTACGGATAGACGTCCACCGGGTCCATCGCGTGCACGACCATGGCGTGATCGACTTCGAACACCAGCAGCCGGCCGTCGGCAGTTTCAGCGCAATCGATGCCGAGGTAATCGAGGCCGATGCGCTCGCCGATGCCGGCCAGCGCGGCGGCGTGACGCACGGCGAAGCCGGTGTCGAAAGCGGCCATGAACTCAGCTTCCTCGGCGCGCTTGGCAGCGTCGTCGGCCATGCCGGCGTTGAGGTAATGGATCATCCAGTGGCTGGAAATACCCATGTGCACGGCAAACGGCTGCCCGTCGACGAGAACGACGCGGTACTTGCGGAACTGCCTGTCGGCGCTGCAGTAGTCGATGAAGGGCGCGACGAAGAGTTCGTCGCCGGCGATCGTCGCCAGCGCCGGCGCGAGTTCCGCGGCGTTGTCGACCTTGTGCAGATCGTGGCCGGCGTGTGAATCGACCGGGCGCACCAGCAACGGAAAGTCGATGCCGGCGAGCAGTTGCCCGGCCGGCACCTGCGCCGCCGCGATCTGCTCGAGCAGCGCACGGCCGACGCGCAGCGTCGGCGGCATCGCCACGCCGGGCAGGTCGGCGAGCAGGCGCGCGGCAACATCGCGACCGACGCGGCCGATGTGCTGCGGCTTGTTCAGCACCGGCCGCGGCCACTCGGCGAGCAGCGGCAGCCAGGCGTCGAGGATCGGCCGGTTGGCCTCGGTGTCACTGAGCGCGACGAAGAGCACGTCGTGCTCGGGAATCTCGGCGAAATCGACGTCGTCGAGCATCGCGTAGTACAGGTGCAGCTCGATATCCGAATCTTCGAGCAGACATTCGATCGGCACGTTGGCCATCAGGTCGCCGGGCGCCATGAAGGCGAGCACGCGCAGGCGCACCGGCTGTTTTGCGGGAAAGACGTAGTGCCGGCGCAGGCGCAGCGCTTCCCGCTGCAGCTGCATGGCGAGTTCGGGATTGCCGTGAAACTGCAGGATCAGCCCGGCGTCGATCAGCGCAAAGGCGTCGTCGGCGTCGGCCGCGGCGCGTTCAAGCAGCGACTGACAGAGCGCGCCAAGATCCTGTCCGGCCAGATTGGCGCGCAGCAGCGGCGCCAGACCGAGCGGGCCGGCAGCGGGCCGGGAAAACGTGGGCAAAGCGGAGGAAAGCAGTTCGGTCATCTGTCTGCGGCACAAGCGAAGGGATGAAAAGCTTATACGCCGACGCCAGGCCTGCGGTGCTGCCGCATGTAAATTCGGGTGAAGTGCGGGTTTTCTTCAGCCGCTGCCGGCCGAAATCGACGCCGGAAAGTCAGGCGCGATTTTCCGCCGCGCTCTTGCGCTCACCGTCCCGCGCCGTCAGGCCGTAGGGCTCGACCAGCGACCAGACGTGCGGCGGGATCATGTGCTTCATCCGCTTCGGCTGTTCGCGGCGCAGGTGCAGCACGCTTTCGACCGCCTTCATCTCGACACGCGCACGCGCGAATTCGATGCCGCGCGGGCCGACCTTGGGCATCAGCCAGCCGACCAGCGGCCGCAGCCAGTCGGGCATGCCGCGCACCGGCAGACCGCCGGCGGCACGTTCGACGTTCTTCAGAAAGCCTCGCACCGGGCCTTCGCGCTTGCCGGCGCTGCCGGGCTCGGCGAGCTTGACCTCGTCGCCGAGCAGCGCCAGCAGCTCCTCGCCGCGCGCCGTGCGCGTGAGCACCCACTGTTCGCCCTCGCCGCCCATGTAGCCGACGGTGATGTCGGCGAGCGTGTTGGTGTAGTCGACGCAGCTGCGGCAGGTGAGCGGGAAGAAATCGGTCGGCAGCTTCGACAGCGGCAGCAACAGGAAGGGAATGCGCCGCTTGCCACCGCTCTTGTAGCGCAGTTCGACGTGGTAGTCAGCGCAGAATTCGAGGTAGGTGATCGTCGTCGGGTCGTCGGCGAGCAGGCCGAGGAATTCGTGGAAGTTCTCGGTGGTGGTGTTGTCGGAACACGGAATGCCGATGACGTCGATGCGCTCGAAATCGAGTTCGCGTTCGAGCGCACGCAACGCATGGACCTGACACGGGACGCCGACGACGGCGATTCGCTTGTAACCGTGCTCGCGCGCCGGTTCGAGCAGCGAGAGCAGCGGCGCGTAGCCCATGCGCATGCCGCGACAGTGGCTCATGCCGGCAGCGGCGGTGACCATCACCGGCTTCGGCCGCCAGTGGTCGTCGGGGTCCGGCGCCATCGCCAGCACCGCCTCGACGGCGCCGGTTTCGAGCAGGCGTTCGGCGATGCGCGTGGTGATGCCGGTCCATTGCGCGCCGGCGCGCGGCTCCTTCATCGCCGCACGCAGCATGCGCCGGTAGGGTCCGAAAAAGCGTTCCTCGGCGCGCGCCGGATCGCGTTCGCGGCCATGCACCTGCCGTTCCAGCGCGGCGTAGTCGGGAGCAATGAACTGGCAGGCGCGGCTGCACAGGCCGGGGTCGGCCATGCGCGAGACGCCGCAGTCGGTACACAGCGCGCGCGGCACGGCGGGAGCGGGGCGCGGCGCCCACAACAGCGGAACCGCCGGCACGGTGGCGGGGTGTTCTGAATTCACGATCACGCATCCTCGGGGAAAACGGCGCGGCGAAACGGCATTCCGGCAACGGCCGGCAGTTTAGCCTGAAACGCTGGTGGCGACTGCCGCAGGCAGCTTGCGGCACTGGTGCCGGGTAGCCGTGCCGGCGCGCGGCAACGCGGACGCTGCAACAGCGACGAGCGCCCGCGCCGCTGTCGAACTCAGCCGGGCAGCCCCTGCTTCTTGCAGACGGCATCACGGAACGGGCCGCGCACACGCTGCCAGCCATCTCCCGGCGGGACCTGCGCGCAGATGAAACCATCGCTCTGCGTGCTCGACCACAGATACCAGGGCGCCGGCGCGGCGGCGAGCGTGCCGGCAAAGAGCAGCAGGGCGAGTGGCGCGGCAAAGCGCAGGCGCCGTTCTGGAGTTCGGGTCTTGGTCATGGCGGGTTACTCCGGCAAGGGATGCGGAATTATGCGCCGATAGCCGCCGGCTTGCCGGCAGCGGCGGTTTCGGCCGCCGCCAGACGTTGGCCTGCGGCCAGCAGGCGCGCGTGCAGCGCACAGCCGGCAAAGTCCTCGCCCGGCGCGGCAATGCCGAAGGCGCGGCGCTCGCCGGCGAGCATCGACTCGGCCTGCGCCAGCGTTTCGGCGCCGAACATCGGCAGCAGCGCGGCACGCCACGGCGCCCAGTCTGCGGGCGTCGGCAGCGCGAATTCCGTATAACTTTCGGCGTATTCGCCATCTTCCTCAACAACGCTGCTTGCCTCCTCGACCGCGCCGAGCGCGAGGCCGAGCAGCGTTTCGATGCACTGATAGACGTGGCGGCGGCCGGCGTCGATCTGGCCGAAGTGGCGGACCCAGTCGCAGCCCTCGCGGATCGCGGCGACATCGCCGATGGCCAGCGCCAGCAGCGTCTTCAGCTCGCCGACGCGCAGGTCTTCCCAGAACGAGCCAGCGTCGACGGCAAGACCGATCAGCGAAGCGATCGGGCGCGCGTCGTCGAAGCCATGCTCGTTGAGCGCGTCAAGCAGTTCGGCGCAGTCGTCGTCAGCGAGGTCGGGCAGCGCCAGGATCGCCGGCCGCAGTTCGGCGCCGACGCGGTTGTTCTCCCAGCGCAGGTCGTCGATCGGATAGACCTCGGAGACGCCGGGAACGAGCATGCGGCAGACGGCGAAGTCGGGCTGGCTGTAGTCGACGCAATAGACCTCGTGGCCGTCGGCGTGCAGGCAGTCGATGAGGAAGCAGGCTTCGGCGGTGGTGTCGCCGGCGAAATTCCAGTCGCAGAATTCGAAATCGGGGCGGTCGGCAAGGAAGGACCAGCCGACGATGCCGCTCGAATCGACGAAGTGCGCTTCGATGTTGGGCGCGCTGGCGATCTCGTCGGCGTCGAAGCCCGGCTGCGGGAAGCCAGCCAGCGCCTCGAGCGCGCGCCCCTGCAGCAACTCGGTCAGCGCGCGTTCGAGGGCGACGGCAAAGAGCGGATGCGCGCCGAAGCTGGCGAAACAGCCCTGGTCCTGCGGATGCAGCAGGGTGACGTTGGCCACCGGGTAGCGTCCGCCGAGCGAGGCGTCGCGCACCAGGATGCCGAAGCCGGCGGCGCGCAGCGCAGCAATGCCGGCGGCGAGATGCGGGTGGCGCGCGATCATCGCCTCGGGCACCTCGGGCAGGCACAACCCCTCGCGCAGCACGCGGAACTTGACGTGGCGCTCGACCACCTCGGACAGGGCCTGCGTGCGCGCCTCGGCGAGCGTGTTGCCGGCGGCGATGCCGTTGGAGAGATACAGATTGCCGACGATGTTGGCCGGAAACCAGACCGTTTCGCCGTCGCGCAGGCGCGTCGCCGGAATGGCGCAGATGCCGCGCGCCGCGTCGCCGCTGTTGAAATCGACCAGCTCGGCGGGCGTCAGCGCGCCTTCCGGGTCGTAGAGGCGGCGCAGTTCGGGCGTCAGCAGGCCGCGCGGCCAGCGCTTGCCGGAGAGCGGAAACCACTTTTCCTGCGCGTGATGGACGACGCCGCTGTGCCTGCCGCGCGCGTAGTGCGTCCAGAAATGGCGGCTGAACAGGCGTTCGCAGAACTCGCCGAGCGCACTGGCGCGCGCCGCGAGCGGCGAAGCACCCTTGCCGTTGGAGAAGAGCAGCGGACAGTCGCGGTCGCGCAAATGGACCGAATGCACGCCGGCGACCGGGTTCAGCCAGGCGCTTTCCTCGACATTGAAACCGAGTGCGGCAAGCCGCGCCTGCAAGCGGGCGATGGTTGTTTCCAGCGGTGCATCCTTGCCCGCGATGGTGGTCAGTGTCGGCATGGTCCTCGGCGGCGCAAAGGTCGGCAGTGGGTGGGGAAAGCGGGGGGCGGCACGCGAAAGACGCCGCGGCGGAGGCGGAAATTCAGCTTGCGGCTGAGATGGAGGCAGGAGCAGAGGCGGCCGACCGCGTCAGGCGCGCAGCGGCAGCAACACGCGATGCCGGCCGCTGCCGCGCCGCCGGATCAGTGGTCAACAGCGAGCGCCGTCTTCACCAGACTGACCCAGTAGCTGATGCCGAGCGGCAGCACCGCGTCGTTGAAGTCGTAGTGCGGATTGTGCAGCGTGCAGCCGCCGCTGCCCGGGCCGTTGCCCAGCCAGACGTAGCAACCGGGCTTTTCGCGCAGCATGTAGGAAAAATCCTCGGCGCCCATCGACGGCAGTTCGTCGCTGCGTACGGCCGCGGCGCCGAGCGTCGCCGCGGCGGCCTCGCGGCTCAGCCGCGCCTCGGGCACGCTGTTGATCGTCGGCGGATAGCGGTGATCGAAGTTGACGCTGATCTGCGCGCCGAAGGTGGAAGCGACGCCGCCGGCGATGCGCTCGATGGCGAGTTCGACCTGCTCCTGCACCTCGGGCTTGAAGCTGCGCAGCGTGCCGCGCAGAACAACATCGTCGGGAATGATGTTCCAGGCTTCGCCGGCGTGGAACTGCGTGACGCTGACCACCGCCGCATCGCAGGGATGCAGGTTGCGCGCGACCACGCTCTGCAGTGCCTGCACCAGCGTGGCGGCGGCGAGGATGGTGTCGACGCCCTGGTTCGGCATGCCGGCGTGACAGCCGCGGCCGTGCACCTTGATCTCGAAGGCACAGGTTCCAGCCATCACCGGCCCGTCGAGCACGACCATCTGGCCGGCCGGCAGACCCGGCCAGTTGTGCATGCCGTACACCGCGTCCATCGGAAAGCGGTCGAACAGGCCATCCTCGATCATGCGCAGCGCGCCGCCTTCGGACTCCTCGGCCGGCTGGAAAATGAAATGCACGACACCGTCGAAATTGACGCGTGCGAGGTTGTCGGCGAGGTAGCGCGCGGCGCCGAGCAGCATTGCCGTATGCCCGTCGTGACCGCAGGCGTGCATGCAGCCTTCGATGCGCGAGCGGTGCGGAAACTCGTTCTTTTCGAGCAGCGGCAGCGCGTCCATGTCGGCGCGCAGACCGATCGAGCGGCTGCCGCTGCCTTTGCGCAGGATGCCGACAATGCCGGTGCCGGCAATGCCGCGATGCACTTCGACGCCGTAGCGCGTCAGTTCGCGGGCAACGACATCGGCGGTACGTGACTCGTTGAACGCCAGTTCGGGATGGGCGTGCAGGTCACGGCGGATGGTGACCAGTTCGGTAAGAAAAGGAAGGGCAAGGATGCTCATGGGAGACTCCGATGCGCGGCTGACAGATTCGCGAACGCAGGAAACGGTAGGAAAACGGGGCTGAAATCGGCTCAGGGCGAGGCGGGAGAGGAATGTCGGCGAGCGCCGGGCGCTGCGGACACGGCGCGACTCACCGGAAAAGGTGAGTTTAACGCCGTTCGCACACCGGCAGGCAGACGCCCCTCCCCGCGCGCTGCGTTTCGACATGCGGCGCAAGCCCCGGTTCCAGAGGGGAAATTACGCTTGCTTACAAGTCGCGCCGCTTGTGCAGGTCTATAATCGCGTCTTCTTTTTCTGTCGCGATCCTCTCCGCTCAATGCTTCGTTCCCTGCCCGAACGGCTTTTGCCGACCGTGCTGCGCCGCCTGAGCCTGATTGCCGCAGGCGCCCTGATTGCTGCGCAACTCGCCCTCCCCGCCCACGCCGAACTGACGATCGAGATCACCGGCGCCGGTGCCAATCGCATCCCTGTTGCCATTGCCGATTTTGGCGGCGAAGCCGGTGTCGCGCGCGCGCTGACCACCGTCATCCGCGGCGACCTCGAACGCAGCGGCATGTTCCGTCTGGTCGATCCGGGCTCTGCCGCGCTCAGCGAAAGCTCGCAGCCGGCGTGGTCCGACTGGCGCAGCAGGGGTGCCGACGCGCTCGCCGCCGGCAGCATCTCGGCCGCCGGCGACGGCCGCCTGGAAGCGCGCTTCCGCCTGCACGACATCAACCGCCAGTCCGCCCTCGGCGGCGCCGCCTTCGTCACCTCGACGCCGATGCTGCGCGCCGCCGGCCACCGCATCGCCGACGTCATCTACGAAAAGCTGACCGGCGAAGCCGGCGTCTTCTCGACGCGCATCGCCTACGTGGTCAAGGGCAGCGGCCGCTACGAACTGCACGTCGCCGACGCCGACGGCCAGAACGCGCAGGCGGCGCTGATCTCGCGCGAACCGATCATCTCGCCGGCGTGGTCGCCCGACGGCACGCGACTGGCCTACGTCTCGTTCGAGAACAAGAAGCCGGTGATCTTTGTGCACTCGCTGGCCAGCGGCAAGCGGACGGCGATCGCCAACTTCCGCGGCTCCAACTCGGCACCGGCCTGGGCGCCCGACGGCCGCCGGCTGGCAGTGGTGCTGACCAAGGACGGCGGCTCGCAGCTGTTCGTGATCAACGCCGACGGCTCCGGCGTGCAGCGCCTCGCCAGCTCGTCGGGCATTGACACCGAACCCTCGTTCTCGCCCGACGGCCAGTTCATCTACTTCACCTCGGACCGCGGCGGCAGCGCACAGATCTACCGCATCAACGCCGGCGGCGGCGACGCGCAGCGCGTCAGCTTCGAGGGCAGCTACAACGTGACGCCGCGCGTTTCGCCGGACGGCCGTTCGCTCGCTTTCATTACCCGCCGCGACGGCGCTTTCCGTCTCGCGGTGATGGACCTGGCCAGCCGCCAGACGCAGTTGCTCACCGATTCGCAGAAAGACGAGTCGCCGAGCTTCGCGCCGAACGGCCGCATGATCCTGATCGCCACGGAAGTCGGCGGCAGGGGTGTTCTGTCGGCGGTTTCGATCGACGGCCGCATCCGGCAAAGACTTTCCATACCCGCCGGCAACGTGCGTGAACCGGCGTGGGGTCCGTTCCTCAAATAGATGGCCCGCGCACGGGTCACAGGAGTTAAAAAATGAATCGCCTGCAAGTCCGCACCACCCTTCCCGCAACGCTCACCGCCGCCGTTTTCGCCGCGCTCGTCGCCGGCTGCAGCTCGTCGCCCACCGGCCCAGAGCAGTCCGGCGCTCCGGTTGAATCGCGCACCGGCGTGACGCCAGTCGTCGCCGGCAACGTGCAAGGCAACCGCCTGCCCGCCGAACTCACCGATCCGAAGAGCATCCTGTCGAAGCGCAGC
Organism: Rhodocyclus tenuis; assembly: GCF_014197755.1. GTDB lineage: Bacteria > Pseudomonadota > Gammaproteobacteria > Burkholderiales > Rhodocyclaceae > Rhodocyclus > Rhodocyclus tenuis. Next base: position 433,608 of record NZ_JACIGE010000002.1, read on the forward strand.
GTTTACTTCGACTACGACAGCTTCGAAGTGAAGGCCGAGTTCAAGGATCTGGTTGCCGCGCACGCGCGCTTCCTCTCCGCCAACCGTCAGTTCAAGATCCTGATCCAGGGCAATACCGACGAACGCGGCAGCCGCGAATACAACCTTGCCCTCGGCCAGAAGCGTGCCGAAGCGCTGAAGAAGATGCTGGTTCTGCTCGGCGCCCGCGAAGACCAGGTTGAATCGGTCAGCCTCGGCGAAGAAAAGCCGAAGAATGAAGGCCACGACGACACCGCCTGGGCGGAAAACCGTCGCGCCGACATCCTCTACAGCGGCGAGTTCTAAGCATGCAGCGCCGCCGCCCGACTGCCCCCCTGCCGGCGCTGTCGCCGGCGGCGCTGTGTCTCTGGCTGGCACTTGGCGTGGCCCCCGCGGCCCACGCCGGTCTGTTTGACGACGAAGAAGCGCGTCGCCAGATTTCCGACCTCAACGCCAAAACCAGCGAGCGCCTCGAAACCACGAGCAAGGCGCAATTCGAGCTGGCCAACCAGATCCAGGCGCTGCGCGAAGAGAACGCGCGCCTGCGTGGCCAAGTGGAAACGCTCACCTACGAGCTGGAAGCCGCCAACAAGCGGCAGCAGGATTTTTACATCGACCTCGACGCTCGCCTGCGCAAGCTTGAGCCACAGGCGAGCAGCGCCGATCCGCACCTGGCCGAGGGCAAACCTGCCGATGCAGCGCCCGCCGCCGATGGCAAGACCACGGCGCCGCGCCCGCCGGCCGACCCGAACGCCGAAGCGCACGAGTACGAAGCGGCGCTGAACCTGTTCAAGGGCAAGAAACTCAAGGAAGCGGCGAGCGCCTTCAGCGGCTTCGTCAAGGCGCATCCGGACAGCACGCTGGCGCCGAACGCGCAATACTGGTTCGGCAACGCGCAGTACGCGCTCGGCGACTGCAAGAAGTCGATCGACGCACACAATTCGCTGATCGCGCGCTGGCCGCAGCACGCCAAGGCCTCCGACGCGCTGCTCAACATCGCCTCGTGCCAGCAGGAACTCGGCGACGCCAAGGCCGCCAAGAAGACGCTGGAAACGCTGCAGAGCAAGTACCCGGACAGCCCGGCTGCCAGCACCGCCAAGCAGCGGCTGAAGAACCGGTGAAGCTGACACCAGCAACCGGCTCCGGCGGGCCACGCTCGCCGGGCGCCACGCTGCGCATCAACGAAATCTTTCTCTCGCTGCAGGGCGAGACCTCGCGCGCCGGCCTGCTCACCGTCTTCGTCCGCCTGACTGGTTGCCCGCTGCGCTGCGTCTGGTGCGATACCGAGTATGCGTTCTCCGGCGGCAGCAGCCGGCCGCTGGCCGAGGTGGTCGCGGCGGTGCTCGCTTTCGGCGTTGGCCGCGTCTGCGTCACCGGCGGCGAGCCGTTGGCGCAGGCCGCCTGCCTGCCGCTGCTGACGGCGCTGTGTGACGCTGGCTGCGACGTGTCGTTGGAGACTTCCGGCGCGCTCGACATCGGCGGCGTCGATGCGCGCGTCTCGCGCATCGTCGACCTGAAAGCGCCGGCTTCCGGCGAGGTAGCGCGCAACCACTGGCCGAACATCGAACTGCTCACGGCGCACGACGAGCTGAAATTCGTCCTCGCCGACCGCGCCGATTACGACTGGGCCTGCGCGCAGATCCGCGAACACCGCCTTGATCAGCGCTGCCCGCTGCTGATGTCGCCGGTGGCTGACCGCCTCGATCCGCCGACGCTGGCCGGCTGGATGATCGCCGACCGCATCCCGGCGCGCTTCCAGCTGCAATTGCACAAGCAGCTTTGGGGTAACATGCGGGGCAAGTAAGCGCCCAGGAGACCGCCGTGACCGATGACCGCCGCCATCACACCCGCATCGCCTTCCACACGCCGGCACAGCTCAATGTCGGCAGTGAAACCCTCGCCGTGCGCGTGCTCGACATCTCGCTCAAGGGCGCGCTGCTGGCGCTGAATCCGGCGACGCCAATCACCATCGGCAGCCTCTGTTCGCTCGACGTGCACCTCGACGAACTCGGCGACGCCATCCGCATGGAAGGCGAAGTGCGCCACGTCGGCGGCGGCGACGCCGGCATCGTCTGTCGCACGATCGACCTCGACAGCGTCACCCATCTGCGCCGACTGGTCGAACTCAATCTCGGCGACCCGGCGCTGCTCGAACGCGAGCTGTCGGCGCTGGCCAACGACTGATTCCGGCAGTCCGCGTCTTTTCCGCCGGCGGCACGCGCCGCCGGCCTTCATTTCCCGTTCGCATCCATGTCTGATTCTGCCCGCCCCGCCGTCATCCTTCTTTCCGGCGGCCTCGATTCGGCGACGACGCTGGCCATCGCCCGCTCCGCCGGTTTCCGCAGCTACTGCCTGTCCTTCGACTACGGCCAGCGCCACCGCGCCGAACTCGTCGCCGCCGCGCGCGTCGCCACGGCGCTGGGTGCTACCGAGCATCGCGTGTTGAAGCTTGATCTCGGCCAGTTCGGCGGCTCGGCCTTGACTGATGACAACATCGCCGTGCCGGTCGACGGCGTGCAGCCGGGAATTCCCGTCACCTACGTGCCGGCGCGCAACACGATCATGCTGTCGCTGGCGCTGGCCTGGGCGGAAACGCTCGGCAGCCGCGACATCTTCGTCGGCGTCAATGCGGTTGATTACTCGGGTTATCCGGACTGTCGCCCGGAATACATCGCGGCTTTCGAAACGATGGCCAATCTCGCCACCAAGGCCGGCGTCGAGGGTGAGCGGTTGACGATCCACGCGCCGCTGATCGATCTGTCCAAGGCCGAGATCATCCGCCGCGGCACTGAACTCGGCGTAGATTACTCGCTCACCGTCTCGTGCTATCAGGCCGACGCCGAGGGCCGCGCCTGCGGCGTCTGCGACTCGTGCCGCCTGCGCCACGAAGGCTTCATCGCCGCCGGTCTGGCCGACCCGACGCCGATGCGCAACGCTAGCTGAGGAAGTTTCTGGCGCGTTCGCGCCTGCTGTGCCCGGCTCATCAGGACCGGGAAGCGAGCAGCCTCAGGCGCCGCTGCGGCAGTCCTCGTGCACTCGCCGGTCGTCGACGCGCACGGCCTTGCCTTCGGCCGGCGGGATGCTGCCGCGCCGCACCAGCTCGACCGCCGGCGTCACCAGGATTTCGTCGCGCAGCCGCGCCACCAGCCGCTTGTGCAGCGCGGCGCGGGTTCTGTCGTCGGCAGCAAATACCTCGTCCTGAATCTCGACCTTGACGCGGATCTGGTCCATGTCGTTCTCCTGATAGAGCTCGATCAGGTAGTTCGGCGCCACTTCCGGCATCGCCATCAGCGCCTGCTCGATCTGCATCGGGAAGACGTTGCAGCCCTTGATGATGATCATGTCGTCAGTGCGGCCGGTGATGCGGTCGAGACGGCGATGCGTACGCCCGCAGGCACATTCGCCGGGGATGAAGCGTGTCAGGTCGCGCGTGCGGTAGCGCAGCAGCGGCATGCCGTCACGACAGAGCGTGGTCATCACCAGCTCGCCGACTTCGCCGTCGGGCAGCGCTTCGCCGCTCACCGGATCGACGATCTCGGCGATGTAGGCGTCTTCCCACACATGCATGCCGGCCTGCGCCGCGCACTCGAAGGCAACGCCGGGGCCGTTCATCTCGGTCAGGCCATAGGAATTGAAGGCCTTCAGGCCAAGCAGTTCCTCGATGCGCCGGCGCGCACGCTCGGTGTGCGGCTCGGCGCCGATCAGCGCGAAACGCCACTTGAGATCGCCCGGCTCGATGCCTTCCTGCTGCAGGAAGTGGCCGAAGTGCAGCGCATACGAGGGGATGATGTGCACGCCGTCGACGCCGAAGTCGCGCAGCAGCTTCAGCTGGCGCTTGGAGTTGCCGGCGCCGGCAGGCACCGTCAGGCAGCCGAGGCGTTCGGCGCCGTAGTGGATGCCGAGGCCGCCGGTGAACAGGCCGTAGCCGCTCATGTTCTGGAACACGTCGCCACGGCGCAGACCGACCGCGTGCATGCAGCGCGCGACCAGATGCGACCACGAGTCGACGTCGTTGGCCGTGTAATACACCGCCGTCGGCGCACCGGTCGTGCCGGATGAGACGTGCAGGCGGATGAAGGCGTCGCGCGGCTGACAGAGGAATCCGTCGGGATAGCCGGCGCGCAGGTCGTCCTTGACCGTGAACGGCAGCTTGCGCACGTCGTCGGGCGAATTGAAATTCTCCGGCCCGAGCCCCAGCGCGCGCAGACGCTTGCCGTAGAACGGCGACGCCAGGCAGGTGGCAACGGAGCGGCGCAGACGCTCGGTCTGCAACGCGGCCAGCGAATCACGGGAAATGCCTTCGACGGCGTCGTAGAACATGGCGAGCCTTTGCGCGCGTAATCACGGGTTTTCAAGCGAGGCCGGCAGTATCCCGACTGGCAGCGCGGCGGTCAACGGCGCGGCGGCGGGAGCTTGATTTGCGCGCAGAAGAGGCGGCAAGCGCCACAACGGCGCATTCCAGAGCACTGCCGACACCAGCGAAAGAGCCGGCAGCAAGCCTGGAAAAGCCGGGAAAGCCGCGCAGCGACGGGGCCTTGCCGGCCGATCCGCATTGACGCCCTTGCCGCGCTTATCTACAATCCGCGATCTTCGATTTTTGGGTCGGTAGCTCAGTCGGTAGAGCAGCGGACTTTTAATCCGTTGGTCGCGAGTTCGAATCTCGCCCGACCCACCAGAATTCAAGCGGCTTCCAGAGATGGAAGCCGTTTTCATTTCTGCTGTTCCGTAGCCCGATCATCAGCCCAGTCGGGCGATTCTCAGTCGAGCATCTTCAAGATGCCGGCCGAGGGCGTCGGCACACTGGACCCAGCTAGCGGAAAAGTTGCCGTCCTGCCGCATCCTGGTGACGAATTCATCAGCGAGAACCAGCGCCTGTCGCCAGGTTGCGGCCTCGATGCTCGAATGCAGCCGCGCCGGTGGCAATTCGACCGGCAGCCCACCGCCACTGCGCGGGGCAAACGCCATGGGCAGCATGTCGTAGGCGGGAGCAAGCTGATACGGGCGGCCAGCTTCGGCGACGAAAGACAGATTGCCGTTGTGCATGTCGGCATTGCCGATCAGGGTGCCAAAGGCAAAGAGTAGCGCGGCACCCTCTGCCGCCTCGGCGGTGACGATGCCTTGCGCCGCCAGCCTTGCTGCCAGCACCGGCCAGGGCGACCGGGCGTCGCCGATGAATTCCGCCTCAAGCGAGGTGAGCGAATGCAGCGCACGCCGCCCAAGCAGGCCAACGCGGTCAAATCGGCCGACTTCGAGAAAGCGTCGCCCGGTGATATCGAGCAGGCGTGATGACACCGCCGGAACGCCCGCGGCGCGCAGCACCTTTGCCGCGAGGTGCTCGGCAGCCAGCAGGTCACGCCACCTTTGCGTCACCGGATTGTCTTCGACAGCGGTGAACTTCACGAGGACATGCTGCCCGGTGAAAGCGATGAATTTCGGCTGCTCCCCGCCGGCCGATGACCCCGGAACGTCGCCGCGTTCAGCAGCCTCGGCCAAGGCCGGATATTGCGACTCATCGACCGGGGACGGCGGCGGGGAGTCGATGAAACGCTCGCGGGCGATGTCGCCCAGCAGCAGGTTGCCGACCAGGTTGTCGCCATGCGCCATCAGCGCGCGCAGCATGTGTGTTTCCGACCATTCCACCAGACTCGCCGGCAAGCCGAGCGCAGCTGCATGGTGCGCTGCATAGGCGCGTCCGAGAAAACCTTGCGGGCACATGTCCGCCAGCCACCAGGGAAGGCTTTCGCTATGCAAACTGCGGCCGTCTTCCTGTTGCATGACAAAACCGTTCGGACAGACAGGAATGAGCAGGCCGAGCCGACGGATCGTGCCGTCGGCCGTGATTTGATATATGGGGACGCTTCCCGGTCCACGTCCGGGATCACGCAGCGCGTATTGAATCGCACGACCGGAGCCGATGCGCAGGATTTCATCCCCGAGTGCCGCCAGCGCTCGTGATGCCGTCGGCTGACTGATGCCAATGCTTTCAACGAGCTGGCGAGCCTGCTTCGGTCCTTGCAGCAGGCAAAGCCGGATCGAGTCGGTGTGGGACGGCATGGCGATGAATAGAATAATGAATAGATACTGAATAATACGACTCAAACCAGGATCGTGGGCAATTTCAGGAAACGATCGGGCAGAAGCGCCGGCAGTATTTGCCGCTTCTGCGGCTCGTTTGCCCCTGAAATCATTCACTCCCGCCCGGCACGGCGGGGGACATCCGCGCGAACACTGCCTTCCGCGGCGCACAAGTGCATGCCGACCCGCGCGGCCTGTTTCTTGCGTACCTGCAGAGTGGCGAACAGAAGAAGGATGCCAACGCCTTCATCGCCGCTCGGAGTTGCCATGTCAGTCAGCGCGCTAACGAACATCGGTTTCAATTTTGCCCAGTTCAACCAGAACAGAGCGGACGCCGTCACCTCCGGCGCGAATAGCAGCGCGGCGTCGCTGACGCTGCGCGTTGCCACGATCCAGTCGCAGAACTTCGCCTCGCTGCTGAACGCTGCCTTCGCTGGCAATTCCGCCAAGGACTCAGCCAACGATGCGGGCATTTTCGACGTGCTCACGAGCTCGACAGGAAGCAGCTCGGACGCGCTCGGCAACGTCCTCGACACCAGTTCCAGCAAGGGCCTCTCGGCGAGCGGACGCAACACCGCCCTGTTCGACCCCGAATCGGCTTACCGGATGATGAGCGTCATCAACTACGACGAGGTCAGCTACAAGGCGCAGTTCTCCGAAATGAGCCAGATGAAGTCCTGGCTGAGCGAGATGCAGCAGGACGCGCAGAGCCTCGGTGGCATCAGCCTGACGAGCAGCGACGACAGCATCCGCGCCAGCCTGCAGACCTTCACCGACCAGTACAACGCGTGGGTCAAGCGCTTCGACGCCGACATGCAGAGCGGCAGCCTGCTCGCCGACACGCAGGCAGCACAGGTGTCGCGTTACGAACTCGAGCAGAGCGTCGAGAACATGTTCAATGGTGCCAGCGATGGTCTGCACGGGCTGCGCGACCTCGGCCTCACCATTGACCCGTACAGCAATCTCGCGACGCTCGACAGCACCAGGCTTGATGCGGTGCTGGCAAGCAACAAGCAGGGCGTCGTCGATACCGTGCAGCAGTTCAGCGCCAACTTCGCCAAGTCGGCTGAGCTGCTCAATTCCGACGGCAACTTCATCCCCAAGCGGCTGAACAATCTGAGCCGCGCCATCGCCTACATCGAGGACAACAAATCGTCCCTGCAGGCGGAGTTCGGCCTCGGCGACGCCGCCAAACCCAGCGGACTCGTCGCGCAAGCGCTGGCTGCCTATCAGCAGATGTCCGGGAAAACCGATTCGTCGCATTGAAGCCACGTTTGGCTTGACGACCGGCCGAGAAGCCTTGATAATGCGCGCCTTCCCGCAGGATTGGTGTTCGAAAGACCTGCTGTGCAGCGAGTTTTTCTCCGACTGACACACCAAGCCAAGGGACAGACCGGTTTCCGGGGCGTTAGCTCAGCTGGTAGAGCAGCGGACTCTTAATCCGTAGGTCGAGTGTTCGAATCACTCACGCCCCACCAAGAAAATCAAGGAAATGGCCAGTCCTCTGGACTGGCCATTTTTCTTTCCAGCATGCGCTGCGAGCCGCCCTCTGCCTTCGGCGGCTCCTCCGGCCAGTCCTTCGCCGGTCGCCAGACCGCCCGGACTTCATCGCGGTCTTGCCGCATCGACCGCCCGTAGCGCGACGCGCGCACCCGTCACCGACCGCGCCGCCCACCCCTGCCGCCTGTGGCGTCGGGGGCGCCATCAAGACAACACCCGCTCGGCCCGCCAATCATGGTGCCGATTTCGCCAGTCCCCGCCGTGTGCCAACCGCGCCGGCGCTCGACCGGCCAGCGCTTGCCAGGGCGGTGGCAAGCCGGCGCAGCTACCGTCCGTACCGCGGGCGGGAGCGGCCATCAGCAAAGGAGCTTCAGCAATGGCAAAAGAAGAACTCATCGAAATGAACGGTTCCGTCACCGAAGTGCTGCCCGACGGCCGCTACCGCGTGACCCTCGATAACGGCCACAAACTGATCGCCTACTCGGGCGGCAAGATGCGCAAGAACCACATCCGCATCATCGCCGGCGACGCCGTTTCGCTGGAAGTGTCGCCCTACGATCTGTCGAAGGGTCGCATCACCTTCCGCCACCTGCCCGGCCGCCAGTCCGGCGCCGCCGCCGCACCGCCGCCTTACCGTCGCTGAGCGCAGTCAGCGGCAGGCTGCGCGCCTGCCCGCTCCGCGCTGTGAACAGCTGCCGCACAAGAGCCCTTGCCTGCCCCGGCAAGGGCTTTTTTTCGTCCGGACATCAGAAAAATACCGGCCGATCACGGCGTCTGGCTGGCCCCGTAACTGTCCGCAGACCGGACTGCCTGAACGCCTGCGCCACGGGTGACGCGGCCCGCGCGGCAATGCTAAAGTCCTCCCCGATCTGAAGCCTGCGATGGGGAATGGCGCATGAAGATAGCGGTGATGGGGGCCGGTGCAGTTGGCTGTTACTACGGTGGCATGCTGGCACGGGCCGGCCATGAAGTGGTGCTGATCGGGCGTGCGCAGCACGTCGAGGCGGTGCGACGCGACGGACTGCTGATGGAAACGCAGACCTTCACGGCGCACGTGCCGCTGGCGGCGAGTACCGACGCCAGCGCCGTCGCCGGCGCCGGACTGGTGCTCTGCTGCGTCAAATCGACCGACACGACCGAAGCCGCCGCCCAGATCGGGCCGCATCTCGCCGACGACGCGACGATCCTCAGCCTGCAGAACGGTGTCGACAACGCCGAGCGCCTGCAATACCTGCTGCAGCGCGAGGTGACGCCGGCGGTGGTCTATGTCGCCACCGAAATGGCCGGACCGGGACAAGTGCGTCACCACGGGCGCGGCGAACTGGTGATCGGGCCGTCGCCGGTCAGCGACGAACTGGCGCAGATGTTCGCCGCCGCCGGCGTGCCGGTGGAAATCTCGGATAATGTCAGCGGCGCGCTGTGGGCCAAACTGATCCTCAACTGCGCCTACAACGCGCTGTCGGCGATCACGCAACTTCCCTACGGCCGACTGGTACAGGGCACCGGCGTTGAAGACGTGATGCGCGACGTCGTCGAGGAATGCCTCGCAGTCGCCGCCGCCGAGGGCATCAGCATCCCCGGCGACATCCACGAAGCCATCCGGCGCATCGGCCGCACCATGCAGGGCCAGCTGTCGTCGACGGCGCAGGATCTGGCGCGACACAAGCCGAGCGAAATCGACCACCTCAACGGCCACATCGTCCGCCGCGGCGAAGCGCTGGGCATCGCCACGCCCGCCAACCGCGTGCTGCACACCGTCGTCAGGCTGCTCGAAGCGCGCTGAACGCTTCCGGCCGCGGCGATTGCGCCCGAATTCGGTGCATCCCGCCCGGCTCTGGTGCACAAGGCTTGAATCCCGCCCCGGCAGGAGGGTAGCATCGTCCCTCTTTCGGCATATCCCGCCGCCCGCCTTTTCCCCTCAGGAGACACTCCGATGCGCCTGTTCCGTCTTGCCTCCGTGGTTGCCGCCGTCGGCAGCCTTGTCTGTCTGACCTTCGCGCAGCCGGCCGCCGCGCAGGCGCCGCTGAAGATGGCGTATGCACTGTCGTCATCCTCGCACTATGGCGCCGGCGCCGAAGCCTTCGCCAAGACGCTGGAAAAGAGCGGTAAATTCAAGGTGCAGCAGTTCCCCAACAGCGCGCTTGGCGGCGAGCGCGAGGTGCTCGAGGGCCTGCAACTCGGCACCATTGATCTGGCCATCGTGTCGACCGGCGCCACGCTCAACTTCGTTCCGCAGACCGGCGTGTTCGACATTCCCTTCCTGATGCGCGACCTGCAGCACGCGCGCAAGGTCATGGACGGCCCGTCCGGACAGGCGATGCTCGGCGAATTTTCCAAGCGCGGCATCGTCGCGCTGGCATGGGGCGAACAGGGCTTCCGCCACCTCACCAACAGCAAGCGCCCGGTGGTCACCGCCGCCGACGCCAAGGGCCTGAAAATCCGCACCACCGAAAACCCCGTGCACATCGCTGCGTTCCGCCAGATCGGCATCCTGCCAACACCGATGGCGTGGCCGGAAGTGGCGACGGCGCTGCAGCAGGGCACCATCGACGGCCAGGAAAACCCGCTGTCGGTGATCACCTCGGCGAAGCTCTCGCAGATGCAGAAGTACCTGTCGCTCACCGGCCATGTGTACGCACCGACGGTAATCCTGGTGTCGCCGTCGGTGTTCGGCAGCCTCTCCGACGCCGACCGCAAGCTGTTCAAGCAGGCCGCGCTGAACGGTTCCGCTGCGATGCGCGCCTATGTCGACAACGTCGAGAAGAGCGGCGTCGAGCAGCTGAAGAAGGACGGCATGCAGGTCACCACGGTCGACCGCAAGTCCTTCGAGGCCGCGGTCGCGCCGGCCTATCCCGAGTTCGAGCGCAAGTTCGGCAAGGCGCTCATCGATTCGATCCGCAACACGCAGTAATGCCCGCCGGCGGCGGGGCGCGCCGACCGGCGCCCGCCCTGCCGCCGCCCTTGCCCACGGATTCGTGCATGTCGCTGTTTTCCCGTCTTGAGAATGCCCTGTTCAAGGGCGTTTCCTATGTCGCGCAGGTGCTCCTCGTCGCCGCGGTCGTCGCCGCCTTCTATCAGGTGATCGCGCGCTTCGTGCTGGAGTCGCCAACCGACTGGAGCGAAGTGCTGACACGCGCCCTGCTCATCTGGACCGTGTTTCTCGGCATAGCGCTGGCCTTCCGCCACGGCGCCATGATGGGCGTGACGCTGCTGCACTCGCTGCTCGCCCCCGCGCGGCAGCGCCTCCTCGAGATCGGCGTCGCCGCGATCTGCGGCGGTTTCCTGCTCTTCGTCGCCTGGATCGGCGGTCAGATGACCTGGCGGGTGCGCTTCCAGACCGTGCCCAGCCTCGACATCTCGATCTCCTGGATCTACCTCGCCATCCCGGTCGGCGCCGCGCTCGCCGCCATCGGCGTTCTCGCCCGCCTGTGGGCCGCGTCGCCAGCCGCCGCGCCCAGCGATGCCCAGGGCTGACGCCCGCCCTCGCCCGATCCTTTCGCCTCCGCTCCCACCATGTCGCAGTTGATGATCCTCTCGATGCTGGTCTTCTTCGGCCTGACGGTACCGATTTCGGTCTCGATCGGGCTGTCCAGTCTGGCCGGCATCGCCGCCGGCGAGAACCTGCCCTGGCTGGTCGTGGCGCAGCAGCTCTACGCCGCGCTCGACAAGTATCCGCTGGTGGCGATCCCCTTCTTCATCCTCGCCGGCAACCTGATGGAAGCTGGCGGCATCTCCGAACGTATGGTCGACTTCGCCAAGAGCGTGGTCGGCGGCGTGCAGGGCGGCCTTGCCGTCACCTGCGTGCTCACCTGCATGATCTTCGCGGCGGTGGCCGGATCCAGCGTTGCCACCACCTTCGCCGTAGGCGCCATCCTCATCCCGGCGATGGTGCGGCACGGCTACCCGGCGCCTTTCGCCGCCTCGCTGCAGGCGTCGGCGGCGGAGCTCGGCGTCATCATCCCGCCGTCGATCCCGATGATCCTCTACGCGGTGTCGACCGACACCTCGACCGGCGAGCTGTTCATCGGCGGCGTCGTTCCCGGCATCCTCATCGGCGTCGCACTGATGGGCTACGTCTGGTTCTACGCGCGCCGCAACGGCTACGGCAAGCAGGACGGCGACGGCCGCCTGCCGCTGTGGCCGGCCTGCCGCCGCGCCTGGCTGGCGCTGCTGATGCCGGTGATCATCCTCGGCGGCATCTACGGCGGCGTGTTCACGCCGACCGAGGCGTCGGTGGTCGCGGTCGTCTACGCGCTGGCGGTGGGCATGATCATTTACCGCAGCATCACCTTCGCCACGCTGTCGGCGACGCTCGGCCGCTCGGTGGTGTCGACGGCGGCGATCATGTTCATCATCGCCAACGCCGGCGTCTTCAGCTTCCTGCTCAACCGTGCCGGCATCCCCGGCGCGCTCGGCGCGTGGCTGGGCACGCTGTTCTCCGACCAGTTCACTTTCCTTCTCGGAGTGAACGCCGCGCTGTTCCTGATCGGCATGTTCATCGAGACCTCGGCCGCAATCGTCGTACTGGCGCCGCTGCTGCTGCCGGTGGCGACGGCCTTCGGCGTTGATCCGGTGCACTTCGGCATCATCATGGTGGTGAACCTGGCGCTCGGCATGATCACCCCGCCGTTCGGCGTAAACCTCTTCGCCGCCTGCTCGATCGCCAAGGTGTCGCTCGAACAGCTGGTGCGTCCGCTGCTGCCCTTCGTCGGCGTCGTCGTCGCCTGCCTGATGCTGATCACCTACGTGCCCGACCTCACGCTGGCGCTGCGCGACCTCGTCTATCGCTGATCAGTGGTCGCCGCCGGGCAGCGCGGCGACCTTGGCGCGCGGCTTGGCGAACCAGACGATGGCCAGCAGCGAGAGGAAGAGGAAACCCGACACCCAGAAGAAATCGTTGGCCGCCAGTACCGCCGCCTGGCCGGTGACCATGCGATCGAGCGTGCCGAGCGTCTGTTCCGGGCTGAGACCGGCGGCGGCGAGGCTGTCGCGCGCCTGCGTCGTCAGTGGATCGTAGGGCGTCAGGTTCTCGACCAGCTGCGCGTGATGCAGGTTCGTGCGGCTGTCCCACACGGTCGCGGCGATCGAGGTGCCGAAAGCGCCGGCGGTGATGCGGCAGAAGTTCGACAGCCCCGACGCCGCCGGAATGCTCGCTGGCGGCAGACCGGAAAGCAGGATCGCGGTGAGCGGCAGGAACAGCGTCGCCATGCCGGCGCCGAGGATCAGCTGCGGCAGGATCACCGTCCAGTTGTCGACGCCGGTGGTGAAATCGGCGCGCAGGAACGAAACGCCGGCGAGGATGAAGAACGACAGGCTGGCGATCCAGCGCGGATCGAGCTTGCCCATCGACTTGCCGATCACCGGCGAGAGCAGCAACGCGAGGATGCCGACCGGCGCCGTGGTCAGCCCGGCCAGCGTCGCCGTGTAGCCCATCTGCGTCTGCAGCCACAGCGGGATGATGACGATGCCGCCGAAGAACAAGCCGTAGGCGAGGCTCAAGGTCGTCGTGCCGGTGACGAAGTTGCGCCGCGAGAACAGCGACAGATCGACGATCGGGTGTGCCTCGGTCAGCTCCCAGACGATGAAGAAGACGAAAGCGATCGCCGAAGTCAGCGCCAGCGCGATGATTTCGGGCGAATTGAACCAGTCCAGTTCCTTGCCCTTGTCGAGCATGATCTGCAGTGCGCCGACCCAGAGCACCAGCAGGACGAGGCCGACGCGGTCGATCGGCACGATGCGCGTTGCCGTCTCGCGCGGCCGGTAGATGCGCCAGGTCACCCAGGCGGCGACGAGCCCGACCGGTATGTTGATGTAGAAGATCCACGGCCAGGAGATGTTGTCCGACAGCCAGCCGCCGAGGATCGGCCCGACCACCGGCGCCACCATCGTCGTCATCGACCACAGTGCCAGTGCAATGCCGCTCTTCGTTGGCGGATACGACGAGAGCAGCAGCGCCTGCGAGAGCGGAATCATCGGCCCGGCGACGGCGCCCTGCAGGATGCGGAAGGCGATCAGCAGCTCAAGGTTCGGCGCCAGCCCGCACAGGATCGAAGCGACGACGAAGAGCAGCACCGAAGTGACGAACAGGCGCACCTGGCCGAAGCGTTGCGTCAGCCAGCCGGTCAGCGGCACAGCAATGGCGTTGGCGACGGCGAACGAGGTGATCACCCAGGTGCCCTGCGACGGCGACACGCCGAGGTCGCCGGCGATGGCCGGGATCGACACGTTTGCGATGGTCGTGTCGAGCACGTTCATGAAGGTCGCCAGCGACAAGGCCAGCGTGCCGAGAACGAGCGGCGTGCCGGTCAAGGGCGCCGTGTGCGGCGAGCGCGTCGGTGCCGCCGGTGGCGAGGCTGCCGCCGGCTGGCCGGCGCCGCTGGCGGTGCCGCTGCCGCTTTCGCTCACCGCCCGCCCTTGCCGAGGTTGGCGGCGATGATGCGCGCGATGCGCTGCTCGGCCTCCTTGTCCTCGGCGCCGAAGGCACGCGTTTCGTAGGCGGGATCGGCGCGCGGCACGGTGCCGAGCACCGGCCCGGACGCATCGCCGACATCGACCTCGACCTGCATCGACAGGCCGACGCGCAGCGGATGCTCGGCCAGCTCCCTGGCGTCGAGCGCGATGCGCACCGGCACGCGCTGCACCACCTTGATCCAGTTGCCGGTGGCGTTCTGCGCCGGCAGCAGCGAGAAGACGCCGCCGGTGCCGGCGCCGAGGCCGAGCAGCTTGCCGTGGTAGTCGACGCTGCTGCCGTAGATGTCGGCGGTCAGTTTCACCGGCTGACCGATGCGCATGCGCGAAAGCTGGCTTTCCTTGAAGTTGGCGTCGACCCACAGGCCGTCGAGCGGAACGATCGCCATCAGCGGCGTACCGGGCTGGATGCGCTGGCCAACCTGAACGCTGCGCTTGGCAACGTAGCCGGACACCGGCGCCGGCAGCATGGCGCGGGTGTAGGCGAGATGCGCCTCACGCACGTGCGCGGCGGCCTTGGCGACGTTCGGGTGATCCGCCGGCGTCGTGCCTTCGGTCAGCGCCTCGGCGGCGGCGAGCTGTTCGCGCGCGGCAGCGAGCGCCGAGGCGGCGGCGCGGGCGGCGGCGGAGGCGTGCTCGATCTCCTCGACGGCAAGCGCGCCGCTGCCGGCAACCAGCTGCCGGCGACGCTCGTCCTCGCTGGCGCGCTGCAGTTCGGCCTCGCGCAGGTTCACCTGCGCGGCGGCGGCGGCGCGACTGGCGTAGAGGTTACGCACGTTGCGCACCTCGCGCGCCAGATCGGCTTCGGCCTGCTCAAGCGCCAGCCGGGCGTCGGCCGGATCGAGGCGGACCAGCGCCTGCCCGGCCTCGACGTAGTCGGTGTCGTCGGCGGCGATGGCAAGAACGGTGCCGCCGACCTGCGGCGTCACCTGCACCAGATTGCCGCCAACGTAGGCGTTGTCGGTATGTTCGTGCACGCGGCCGACGAGCAGCCACCAGGCCAGATAGAGGACGCCGAGGACGGCGATGACGATGACCGCGCGCGTGACGAACTGGCGACGACGGCCGTCGGCGATGGCGGTTGAGGGGGTTTCTTTCTGTTCGCTCATTGGGCTGCGCTCGCGGGAGCGTCCTCGTGGGTTCGGGATTGCGGCGCGGCATCGTAGCCGCCGCCAAGCGCCTTGATCAGGCCAAGACGGGTTTCCAGACTGCGTTCATTCACGTCGACGAGCGCGCGCCGGCGGGCGAGCCAGGCGTCGTCGTCGGCGAGCAGCGTCAGTTCGCTGGCCAGACCGGCGGCAAAGCGGATCTGCGTCAGTTCGCGCGTCTTCGCCGCCTGCGCCAGCGCGTGCTGCGCCTCGCCCTGCTGCCCGGCGAGCGCGGCAAGGCTCGCCGCCTGATCGGCCACTTCGCGCACGGCGTCGAGCAGGGTCTGGTTGTACTGCTCGATGGCGAGATCGAGGTCGGCGTTGGCGCTGTCGAGACCGGCGCGCAGGCGGCCGCCGTCGAAGATCGGCAGGCTGATCGCCGGACCCCAGCCGGCGATGCCGCTGCCGGACTTGAGCAGATTGCCAAGGCCGATGCTCGAATAACCGGCAAAGGCAATGAGGTTTACGTTCGGATAGAACTCGGCGCGCGCCGCCGCGGCGCTGCCGCGCGCCGCCTCGACCAGCCAGCGTGCGGCGACGAGATCGGGGCGCCGGCCTAGCAGGTCGGCCGGCAGTACGCTGGGCAGGGCGGCGCCACCGGCAGCCGGGTCGGGCAGTTGCGGGCGCGGCAGCGTCGCCGCGAAATCGGGGCCAAATCCGGCCAGCGCGGCGATCTGGTGGCGCTGCAACGTGATCTGCTCGCGCTGCGCCTGCATGTCCTGCCGTGCCGCGGCCAGCGCAGCGTCGGCGCTCGCCACGTCACCGGCGGCGGCCAGCCCGGCGTCGAAGAGGCGGCGCGTCAGCTGCAACTGGCGTTCGCGTTGCGTGCGCTGCGCTTCGACGATGTCGAGCACGCGGTAGCTGCGGTCGAGGCGTAGCCAGGACTGGACGACAGCGGCGACGAGCAGCAGACGCGCACTCTCACGCTCTGCACCGGCGGCGCGCGTCTGCGACACGGCGGCGGCGAGGCGGTCGCGGTTACGCCCCCAGAAATCGAAGTCGTAGGCGAAGTCGAGCGCCAGTTCGCCCGAAGTGAGGATGCTGCCGGCGTACGGCTTGGGGATCATGCCGTTTTCGGTGTAGCGCTGGCGCGTCGCCTGCAGGCTCGACGACACGTCGGGAAAGCGCAGCGAACCGGCGCTGTCGGCAAGTGCGCGCGCCTTCGCCAGCCGCGCTTCGGCGATGCGCAGCGACGGGCTTTCCCTGAGCGCGCTGGCAACCAGTGCATCGAGCCCGGCGTCGCCGAAAGCGGACCACCAGCGCTCCTGCGGCCAGGGCGCGTCGCCCGCGCTGAGCTGCGCTGCCAGCGTCGCCGGATCGGCAGGGCTGGCGCGTGAAGCGCTGTCGCCCGGCGTCGCGCACGCCGTCAGCAGGAGCAGCGGCAGCGCGGCAAGAAGTGCAGTGCGCGGAAGTGAACAGGGCATCGGAGAAGGCGCAAGGTTTGGCGGGGACGTTACTTTACTCCGTGCCTGCAAGCGGGATAAGCTGGCTTTTTCGGGATTGATTGTTTCATTGAGAGAACAATGGCGACCGACCTCAACCAGCTGCTCGTTTTCGCCAAGGTAGTCGAACAGGGCAGTTTCATCGGCGCGGCCCGCGCGCTGGCATTGCCGCGCACGACCATCAGCCGGCGCATCCAAGAACTCGAGGAACGTCTCGGCACGCGCCTCTTGCAGCGCACGACGCGGCGCGTTTCGCTGACCGAGGCCGGCGCGATCTACTACGAGTACTGCAGCCGCATCGCACAGGAGATCACCGACGCCGAACACGCCGTCGGCCGCGTGCAGGAAGAACCGCGGGGCACACTACGCGTGTCGGCGGCGTTTTCCTTCGGCATGAGCATTCTCGTTCCGGTCGTCCCAGAGTTCATGAGCCGCCACCCGGAAATCGACCTGCAGCTCGAACTGCGCAACGACGCCGTCGATCTGATCGGCGAAGGCTTCGATCTGGCGATCCGCATCGGCCCGCTCGCCGACTCGTCGGCCGCCGTCCGCCTGCTCGGCGAAAGCCGCATGGCGCTGTTCGCCAGCCCGGCCTATCTGCAGCAGCACGGCACGCCGACCACGCCCGAGGAGCTGGCGCAGCATTCGGCACTGACCTTGTCACGGTTCTGCCGGCATGGCCGCTATTTCTGGCCGCTCGGCCGCGGCAACGAAACGCGCGAGGTCTTCCTCTCGGCGCGGCTGGTCGGCAACGATCCCGGCGTTGTCAGCACCGCCGCGCTGGCCGGACTCGGCATCGCGCTGCTGCCGGCGATCCTCGTGCGGCGAACGATCCCCGACGGCGCCTTGCTACCGGTGCTGCCCGAGTGGGAAGCGCCGCGCGTCGCTTTCAACGCCGTTTACCCGAGCCGTCGCGGGCTGCCGCCGAAAGTGCGGGTGTTCATCGATTTCCTCGTCGAGCGCCTCGCCGGCATCCCCGAACTCTATGTCAAGGACGCCAGCCCGCTCGCCGCGACACGCGCGCCGGCCCGTTCGCCGGGGCTATAATCGCTGCCCCCCTGTTGTCGCACTCACCGCCTTACCCGGAGCAAATCCCCATGTGGTTCAAGAATTTACAGCTCTACCGCCTGCCGACCGACTGGGCGATCACCGCCGAGAGCCTGTCGGCACAGCTGGCGCAACGCCCGCTCGCCACCTGCGGCGGGCTCGACGCACAAACGCTCGGCTGGGCCGCGCCGCGCGACGGCGGCGAGCTGGTGCACGCGGTCAACGGCCAGTGGCTGCTGGCGCTCGGCGTCGAACAGAAGCTGCTGCCCGGATCGGTGGTGACGCAGTTCGCCAAGGATCGCGCCAAGGAAATCGCCGAGAACGAGGGCCGCAAGGTCGGCCGCAAGGAAATGCGCGATCTGAAGGAACGCATCACCGAAGAACTGCTGCCGCGCGCCTTCGTCCGCCGCCGCACCACTTTCGGCTGGATCGACCCGCAGCACGGCTGGCTGGTCGTCGACGCCGCGTCGCCGGCCAAGGCCGAGGAATTCCTCGAAACACTGCACAAGACGCTCGAATCGCTGCCGGCCAAGCCGTTGCATCTGGCGCGCTCGCCGGTGGCGGCAATGACCGGCTGGGTCGCCGACAACGAAGCACCGGCAGGCTTCTCGCTCGACCAGGACCTCGAACTGCGCTCGCCGGAAAAGGCAACCGTGCGCTACGCGAAACACAGTCTCGACGGCGAGGAGATTCGCGCGCACATCGCCGCCGGCAAGACGGTAACGCGTCTGGGAATGACCTGGAACGACCGCATTTCCTTCCAGTTCGGCGAGTCGGGCGCGATCAAGCGCGTCGCCTTCCTCGACATCCTCAAGGAAGAGAACGAGACCGATGTCAGCAACGAGGATGAGCGCTTCGACCTCGACTTCACGCTGATGGCCGGCGAACTGGCGAAGCTGTTTGCCGACCTGATCGACGCGGTCGGCGGCGAGGCAGAAGCCGGCTGACGGCGGACTGAACACGGGCGAATATAGGGCCGGAATCCTGCGCGATGCTGTTCCTCCTGAAAAAGCTCATCACCGTCATCGTGCTGCCGCCGGTCGGGCCGCTGCTGCTGGCGGCGCTCGGCCTGCTGCTGGCGCGTTCGCGCCGGCGCGGCTGGCGCCTTGGCGGGTTCACACTGGCGTGGAGCGGCATCGCGCTGCTTTTCGCGCTGTCGCTGCCGGTGGTATCGCGCGGACTGAGCGACAGCCTCGGCGGCGAAGTGCTGTCGCCCGCAGAGATCGCGAAAGCGCAAGCCATCGTCGTCCTCGCCGGCGGCATCCGCCAGCACGCACCGGAATACGGCGGCGTCGGCGTGCCGCGCGAGCATTCGCTGATGCGCCTGCGCTACGGCGCCCACCTGCAGCGCAAGACCGGCCTGCCGCTGCTGCTCAGCGGCGGCGCGCCGGGCGGCGGCGAAGCCGAGGCGACGGCGATGGCGCGCGCGCTGCACGACGACTACGGCCTCGACGCGCGCTGGGTCGAAACGCAATCGCTCGACACGCGCGACAACGCCGACCTGTCGGCAAAGATGCTCGCCGCCGCCGACATCCACACCGTCCTGCTCGTCACCGAACGCTTCCACATGAAGCGCGCGCAGGCCGAATTCGAGCGCGCCGGACTCAAGGTCATTGCGGCACCGACCCTCTTCCCGAGCAACAACGACGAGGCAGACTTCCTCTCCTCGCTGCCATCGATGGGGGCGCTGCGCGAAAGCACGCTGGCGCTGCACGAATGGCTGGGAATCCTCGCGCAGCGGCTGCGCTGAGACGAAACACGCCGCCCCCGGCCGCGCCAGCGCAGCGCCTGAACGCGGCGCTTGGATGCGGCACCAGAATTCAGTCCTTTCCTTCTACAATCGCCGGCAGCCCTCGCCCGCCCGATTCAGGAAGGATTCCGATGCCATCCGCCAAACCGCGCTTTTCCTGGGAAGACCCGTTCCAGCTCGACCGTCAGCTGAGCGACGAGGAACGCATGGTGCGCGACAGCACGCGTGCCTTCTGCGAGGAACGCCTGCGCCCGCGCGTGCGTGACGCCTTCCGCCACGAACACACCGATCCGGCGATCTTCCGCGAGATGGGCGAACTCGGCCTGCTCGGCCCGACGCTGCCGCCCGAATACGGCGGCGCCGGTCTCAATTACGTCAGCTACGGGCTGGTCGCGCGCGAGGTCGAGCGCGTCGATTCGGGCTACCGCTCGATGCTCTCCGTGCAGTCCTCGCTGGTGATGCTGCCGATCTTCGTCTTCGGTAGCGAAGCGCAAAGGCGCAAATACCTGCCGGCGCTGGCACGCGGCGAGTTGATCGGCTGCTTCGGCCTGACCGAACCAGACCACGGCTCCGATCCGGGCAGCATGGCGACGCGCGCCCGCCGCGTCGACGGCGGCTTTCGCCTCACCGGCAGCAAGATGTGGATCACCAACTCGCCGATTGCCGACGTCTTCGTCGTCTGGGCGAAGAACGACGCCGGCGACATCCGCGGCTACCTGCTCGAAAAAGGCATGGCCGGCCTGACGGCGCCGCCGATCCACGGCAAGGTCGGCCTGCGCAGCTCGATCACCGGCGAGATCGTCATGGACGAGGTGTTCGTCCCGACCGACAACGAACTGCCCGGCGTCAGCGGCCTGAAAGGGCCGTTCACCTGCCTCGATGCGGCGCGCTACGGCATCGCCTGGGGCGCGCTCGGCGCCGCCGAGGACTGCTGGCACACGGCGCGCCAGTACGTGCTCGACCGGCAGCAGTTCGGCCGCCCACTCGCCGCCAACCAGCTGATCCAGAAAAAGCTTGCCGACATGCAGAGCGAAATCGCGCTCGGCCTGCAGGGCTGCCTGCGCCTCGGCCGCATGAAGGACGAAGGCAGCGCCACGCCGGAAATCACCTCGCTGCTCAAGCGCAACTCCTGCGGCAAGGCGCTCGACATCGCCCGCAACGCGCGCGACATGCTCGGCGGCAACGGCATTTCCGACGAATTCGGCGTCATCCGCCATCTGGTCAATCTGGAAGTGGTGAACACCTACGAAGGCACGCAGGACATCCACGCGCTGATCCTCGGCCGCGCGCAGACAGGAATCGCGGCTTTCGACGGCTGAGCCGTCCGGTCACGCCGGCAGCAGCCGCACGCCCGGCTGCAAAGGCTTCTTCATTGGCGCCGCCGCTACGACGCTGTCCTACCCTATACTTGCCGGACAAGAAATCAGGGAAGGGCAGATGGGACTCTATCGTTGCAACAAGTGCGGCTATCTAGCAGAAGTCGCCGCCAGCGATGTCGGCAGCAGCAGCAACTGCCCGCGCTGTGGGCACGCCAACACCGCATACGACACGGTTTTCTTCGTCGGCAAATTGCTGGAGCGCTACTTCGCACTGCGGACGACACATGCACAAGGCAACAGCGAAGCGGCAGACAACGGCAAGGCGCCGGCAGCCCCCGCCAGCCCGCCCAAGCTCGAAACGTTGAACATCTACAACACCGCGCTGATCGCCACCGACCTGCAGCACGGGCCGCTCAACGAATGGTTCGGCAAGCGACGCATCCGCATCCAGCCGAACCTTGAAGCCGTCGACACAACCGGCTTTTTCGACGAGGTGGCGCTCGAAATCGGTAACAACTACGAGCTGTTCAAGCCACTGCTCGATCAGGTGCGCTTCGCGCAGGCGAAGAGCCACTGGGGAATCAAGGTTGAACTCGGCAAGTACAAGGAGGCGGACAACCTCGCGATAGTCACCTTCTGCCGCCAGTTGCACGAGTACTCGTTCTTCTCGCGCTACATCTACCAGAAGGGTGAGAAGACCATCCGCCTCGGCATTCAGGAATCGGTCAAGATCCAGCGCTTCTTCAACGGCGAATGGCTCGAGTGGTTCGCGCTGATGCAGGTGCTGGAGATCTGCAAGGAGCGGCACGCAGAGCTGTCATGCGCGCGCAATTTGTCGATCACCTTTGCTAACGAAGAGCAGAACGAACTCGACGTCTTCTTCCTGCTCAACGGCGGCGAGCCGGTGTGCATCGAATGCAAATCAGGCGAGTTCAGGGAAAGCATCGACAAATACGTCTGCCTGAAAAAGAAACTCGGCCTCGATAAAGCGCACTTCATCCTCTGCGCCACCGACCTGACCGACGAACAGGCACGCGGCCTGAGCAGCATGTACGGCCTGACTTTCGTCAACGAACAGGGGCTGGCGCCGCACCTGCAAGGGCTGCTCGGCTGAACGCCGCCGCCATCGCACCCTGACGCCCGGCGACGATGCTACTGCTTCTCTTCCTGCTCATCCTGCTACTGGCCGTCGCTTGGGGTCTGGCCGACTACCAGCTCAACGCGCGCATCGACAGCGCCACGCCACCGGCACCGCCAGCGGTCGTCCGGTCGGGGCAAGCAACGCTGGCGCCGAATCCGCCAGTCATTACGCCACGCGACGGCGAAGGCAGTACGGGAGATCAAGCCGGAAGCGATGCCACGGGCACGACAGAAAGTGCCGATCCTGCGCCAGATGCGGAAGGCCGCGCCCGCTGAGCACTGGTTTGCACCACGTCTGGCCAAACGACCCGCCTGCCTGAGCACTCCTTTGTCATCACGATAGCAAGCGGCCATAACCCGGCGATCGGGGCAGGCATCCGATCAATATTCAAGGCGTACTCAAACCCGGTCGAGTGGCCGGCACCTGCCGACTAAGCTGCTTTTAACGGGGAGGAACGACCACCGTGGTGGTGCCAGTACTTCCGGTTGCGCCAGTGTTACCCTGATTGCCCTGTGCGCCTTGCGGGCCAGCCGGACCGGCTGCGCCGCCGCATGCACTCAAGGTGAATATCGTTAGCGCTGCCACAGCAAGTTCTAAAAGTTTCATGATGATTTCTCCTGGCTGGATTAAGAGATCCGCCAAGATGAGTCCCAGGGACCTCCTCGATGTGATCAGTATCCGGAAAATGCTCAGCGTCGGCAGATCAGGCCATCGCCATTTTGGGAACAGATCGGAAGCCGGAGTGCAGGTATCTTTTTAGCGGATACCATATTTCAGCGGATCTTTTCCCTTGGTTGAAGGTACGCGCACGCTGCCATCCAATCCGTGCGCTGGCGCACAAACCCCCCTCGCCCTGAGCGATCTGCGCTTTACCTTCATCGAGTTCTCGGCTCGCCTAACTGGCCGAATATGGCCGATAGGTCCTGGGAAGAGCATCTACGGCACGACGTACCAACCCTGAGGTCACCAGCGGCTGCTGCGTAGATCTCCATTGAGCAGAAATTGTGTTCTGCCAAATGGCTGCTCAGGAGAAAGCTGAAGGCCGTTAAGAGGCGGGACGTCCGAAAACGCTACTTCCCGTACTTCCTGAACACCAGTCTCGCGTCCTCGTGCGCGCGCTCCAGCGTGCAGATCGACGGATCGTCGTCGTGGCCGGAGAAAAACTCCTCGTCCTGTGCGCGCATCACCATGCGGATCGCCGCGTCGTCGGCGACGTCGTATATCTCGGTGATCAGCGTGGTCACTTCGTCGAGGTGTTCTTCATAGCTCATGTGCGCCGCCATATCACTTCTCCTGCGCGTCGACGACGGCCAGTGCGGTCATGTTGATCAGCCGGCGGACGGTTGCGGTGTCGGTGAGCACATGCACCGGCCGCGCGGCGCCGAGCAGGATCGGGCCGATGGTGACGCCTTCGCCGCCAGTCATGCGCAGCAGGCTGTAAGAGATGTTGGCGGCGTCGATGTTGGGCATGACCAGCAGGTTGGCTTCGCCCTTGAGCTTCGATTCGGGGTACTGGCGGCGACGCACGTCCTCATCGAGCGCGGCGGCGCCCTGCATTTCGCCGTCGACTTCGAGCTTGCCGGTCGACTGGCTGGCGAGCAGCGCGGCGGCGCGGCTCATCTTCTGCGCCGATGCCGATGACGACGAGCCGAAGTTGGAGTGCGAGAGCAGCGCCGCCTTCGGCGCGATGCCGAAGCGCTCGATCACTTCGGCGGCGAGCAGCGTCATTTCGGCGATTTCCTCGGCGCTCGGGTCGCGGTTGACCTGCGTGTCGCAGATGAACAGCGAGCGGCCGGTGAGCATCAGGTAGTTCATCGCGGCGAAAGTGTTCACGCCGGGGCGCTTGCCGATGACGTCGGCGACGATCGCCAGATGCTGCTCGTACTGCCCGCGCACGCCGCAGATCAGGCCGTCGGCGTAGCCGAGGCGGACGAGCATGGCGCCGACCAGCGTGTTGTTGCGGCGCAGTTCGAGGCGCGCGATGTCAGGCGTGACGCCGCGCCGCACCATCAGCTTGCGGTAGGCCTGCCAGCTTTCCTCGAAGTAGGTGTCGCTTTCCGGGTCGACGACGTCGATATCGACGCCCGGCCGGATGCGCAGCGCGCACTCGGCGAGCAGCGACTCGATCACCGCCGGCCGGCCGACCAGGATCGGTCGCGCCAGGCGTTCCTCGACGATGATCTGCGCGCTGCGCAGCACGCGTTCGTCCTCGCCCTCGGCGAAAACGATGCGCTTCTGCGGCCCGTGCTTGGCGGCGGAGAAGATCGCGCGCATGCCGAGACCGGTGTGATAGACGAATTCCCTGAGCTTTTCGGCGTAGGCGTCAAAGTCGGCGATCGGCCGCGCGGCGACGCCCGATTCGACCGCCGCGCGCGCCACCGCCGGCGCGATTTTCATGATCAGGCGCGGATCGAAGGGGTTGGGGATCAGGTATTCGGGGCCGAAGGAGCGATGCTGGATGTGGTCGGCGGGGCCGGCGTCGACCAGTTCGGCACGCGCCAGATCGGCGATGGCGTGCACGCAGGCGAGCTTCATTTCCTCGGTGATGCGCGTCGCGCCGCAATCGAGCGCGCCACGGAAGATGAAGGGGAAGCAGAGGACGTTGTTCACCTGGTTCGGATAGTCCGAACGGCCGGTGGCGATGATTGCGTCTGGGCGCACCGCCTTCACTTCCTCGGGCATGATTTCCGGCGTCGGATTGGCGAGCGCGAAGACGATCGGCCGTTCGGCCATGGTCGCCACCATCTCGGACTTGAGCACGCCGGCGGCGGAGAGGCCGAGGAAGACGTCGGCGCCGACGACGGCGTCGCCGAGCGTACGCGCTTCGGTGTCGCGCGCGTAACGCGCCTTGGTTTCGTCGAGCTTGTCGGCGCGCTGCGTGTGGATGACGCCCTTCGAGTCGCAGACGATGACGTTGGCGCGCGAGACGCCGAGATCGCACCACAGGTCAAGGCAGGAGATCGCCGCCGCGCCGGCGCCGGAACAGACGACGCGGATGTCCTCGATGCGCTTGCCGACGACGAGCAGCGCGTTGTGCAGCGCCGCCGCCGAAATGATTGCCGTACCGTGCTGGTCGTCGTGAAAGACCGGAATCTTCATCCGCTCCTTCAGCTTCTTCTCGATGTAGAAGCACTCGGGCGCCTTGATGTCTTCGAGGTTGATGCCGCCGAGCGTCGGCTCGAGCGCGGCGATCATCTCGATCAGCCGGTCGGGGTCGTTCTCGGCGAGTTCGATGTCGAACACGTCGATGCCGGCGAACTTCTTGAACAGGCAGCCCTTGCCTTCCATCACCGGCTTGGCGGCGAGCGGGCCGATGTTGCCAAGGCCAAGCACCGCCGTGCCGTTGGTGACGACGCCGACGAGGTTGGCGCGCGAGGTGTACAGGCTGGCCGTCGCCGGGTCTTCGACGATGGCGTCGCAGGCGGCGGCGACGCCGGGCGAATAGGCGAGCGCCAGATCGCGCTGGTTGGTCAGGCCCTTGGTCGGGCGGACGGAAATCTTGCCGGGCGTCGGATACTGGTGGTATTCGAGGGCGGCGGCGCGCAAATCATGTTCCATGTGTTCCATGTTGTGTCTCCTTGTATGGCCGGGCGTCAGGTGCGCTACGGCTCGGCAGTGGCGTCGGCGAATGCGGCAGTATCGCCGACAGCGCGATGGACAGGTAAGTCGGCAGCGGCGGCGCAGGCCGCCGATGCCGTTCGGGTGGAAGTGTGCATCAACGCCGCCGCGAACGCGCGGTTTCCAGCGCCTGACAGAGGCGCTCGGCGCCGTCGAGCAGGCGTGGCGTGTGCCGCTGGATCAGCTCGGGCGGAACGAAGAACAGGTTGTCGCGCGCCACCGCCGTCAGCGACGGCCAGCGCCGCCAGTCGTCGAGCCATTCGGGCCGCGCGGCGTCCATGCCGCTGGCGACGATCGCCTCGGGGTTGGCGGCGAGAACTCCTTCGACGGTCACCGTCGGCGCCATCGTGTCGAGCGCGGCAAAGATGTTGTCGCCACCGCACAGGCGGATCGCATCGCTGATGATCTGCCGGCCACCGATGGTCATCAGCGGCTGTTTCCAGATCTGGTAGAAGGTGCGCACTTTCGGCCGCTCGCCGTAGCGCGCGCGCAGCGCCGCCAGCCGCTCGCGGAACTGCGTCGCCGCGGCGTGGCCGGCAACCGGCTCGCCGCCGAGCTCGCCGAAGCGTTCGAGCGCGCTGGCCACGTCCTCGATGTGGTTCGGCTGCGAGAGAAAGACCGGGATGCCGAGCGCGCGCAGGCGCTCGATCTGCGCCGGCGCGTTGCCGCTCTGCCAGCCGACGACGAGATCTGGTTTGAGCGCGAGTACCGCCTCGGCGTCGAGACGCGAATAGCCGCCGACGCGTGGCAGGCGCTTCGCCGCTTCGGGATAGTCGGCGTAGTCGACGCTGCCGACGACGCGCTCGCCGACACCTGCTGCATAGAGGGTTTCGGTGATGTGCGGCGCCAGACTGACGATGCGCCGCGCCGGTCGCGCCAGACGCAGCGTGTTGCCGGCGTCGTCGCTGACGACGATGGCCGTCGACGCCGCCGGTGCGGCAGCGGCCGGCGGCACTCCGACCGCCAGCAGCGCAGCCAGCACGGCCAGCGTCGGCGCCACTGCGCCACGCCGCGCAGCCCGTGCGTTCTCGCCGGACATTGCGGCACCTGTTGTTCGCTCACTACCGCTCATGCACCCTGTTCCTTCATGTTTTCCATCACGCTTTCTTTCGCGATTGCGGCCAGCGCCGCGGCCAGCCGCTGCCATTCCGCCTCGACGCCGGGCAGGCCGAAGCGCAAGCCGCAGGGATCGTCGAAACGCCGCGTCAGGATGCCGCGCCGTGCCAGCGCCGCGTGCAGGGCGGGTGCTTCGGCCAGCGGCAGCCAGCAGAACAGCGCCGTGCGCCGCACCGCGCCGAAAGGCGCGAGCAGCGCGGCTAGGCGGGCGCTGTCACGCGCCAGCCGGGCGCGCGTCGCCACCTGCCAGTCGCGGTCGGCGAGCGCACCGGCGGCGGCGAGCCGCGCCGGACCCGAAACCGGCCACGGACCGATGCGCTCCCTGAGCGCGCTGCGCAAGGCTGGCGGCGCCAGCGCAAAACCGACGCGCGCGCCGGCCAGGCCGTAGAACTTGCCGAGCGAACGCAGCACGATGATGTTCTCGGGCAGCGTTCGCGGCAGTGCGTCGACGCTGCCGGTGAGCGACAGTTCCGGCGTCGCGTCGCCGAAGGCTTCGTCGACGACCAGCCAGCCGCCGTGCGCAGCGAGCCGCGCGGCGGCGGCAGCGAGGCGTTGCGGCGTGAACACCTCGCCGTCCGGGTTGTTCGGGTTGGCGAGGACGACGACGCGCGCGCGGGCGGCAAGGTCCTCCAGCTGTTCGGCGGCGAAGCGCTGCGGCACGCGACCGGCGATGGCGAAGGCGTGCGCGTGCTCGGCGTAACACGGTGCCAGCACCGCCACCGGACCGGTCGGCAGCAGGTAAGGCAGCGTCTGGATCGCCGCCTGCGAACCGGGCAGGGGTAGCGGCGCCGGATGGCCGTAAGCGGCGGCGGCGATCTGTTCCAGACTATCGTCGTCTTCGGGCAGGCGCTGCCAGCAGGCAGCAGGCAGCGGCGGCACCGGCCAGCCGAGCGGATTGATGCCGGTCGACAGATCGAGCCAGTCAGCGAGCGGAATGCCGTAGTGGGCAGCGGCCTGCCGCAAGCGCCCGCCGTGCTCAAGCATGCTCGCCGCCCCGGTTGTGGTTGGCCGTGCCAATGGCGCTGACGGAGAACGCGGTGCGGGAAAGAGACGCCGCGGGCGCCGATTCTGATGCGACGCTGGAAACGGATGCAGACAGCGATGCGGACGATGATCCGGCTGCCGCTGCGGGCGCCACTGCCGGCCCGCCCGCAACGAAAGCAACGGCAAGCGCGAGCACGAACCAGAGCGAAAGCCACAAGGCCAGCGCGCGCCGCACCAGCCTCAGCGCCGAGGCGATGTCGGCACCGCGCGGGGCGCGCCCGGCGCCGAGTGTCGGTCGCGTTTCGATCTGGCCGTGGTAGGTGGCGGCACCGCCGAGGCTAAGGCCGAGCGCGCCGGCGCCGGCGGCCATTACCGGCCCGGCGTTCGGGCTGTCCCACTGCGGTGCCTGACTGCGCCAGCAGGCGAAAGCCGTGCGCGTTGCGCCGCACAGCGCGTAGGCGACGGCGGTGAGCCGCGCCGGGACGTAGTTGAGCAGATCGTCGAGGCGCGCTGCCGCCCAGCCGAAAGCGGCCAGCCGCGGCGTGCGGTAGCCCCACATCGCGTCGAGCGTGTTGGCCAGCCGGTAGAGCACGGCGCCCGGCCCGCCGAGCAGGGCGAACCAGAACAGCGCACCGAAGATGGCGTCGGCGCCGTTTTCCAGCGTCGATTCGACGCAGGCGCGGGCGACGCCCTCCTCGTCGAGTTCGGCGGTGTTGCGCGAAACGAGGAAGGAAACATGCCGGCGCGCCGCAGCGAGATCACCGGCGACAAGATCGGCGCCGACCTGCACCGCGTGTTCGGCGAGACTGCGTCCGCCGAGCGCCAGCGTCAGCAGCAGCACGTCGCCGATCCAGCCGAGCCGCGCCGGCGCGCACAGCCAGGCGGCCAGCGCCACCCAGGGCAGCACGGCGAGCGCCCAGGCGAGCAGTCCGGCGCCACGGCGGATCACGTCGGTCGACGGCGGGTAGGATTCAGCGAGCGGTGCCGCCTTGGCAACAGCCAGCGCCGCCGCCGGTGTTGCGCCTGCCTGCGCCGTGATCGTCCCGCCCGCATTGCCGCCCTGCGTGTTCTGCCGCGGACGGTTGAGCGCACCGGCGAGCGCATCGGCGAGCTTGCCGAAACCGACCAGCGGATGAAAGCGCGGCGGCTCGCCGAACAGACGATCGAGCAGCACCGCGGCCAGACCGGCCAGCGGCAGCAGCAGAACGTCGGGGAGCGCGAAAAGGGGCATCGGCAGGAAGGTAAGCGGAACGGCGACGGGACTGGGGGAAGCGGGGAAGTGCGGAGCGGCCGCAGGAAGCGGCGGCGAACATGCGAGAATCGGCGCTCGCCAAAGAGCCGCATTTTACGATGAACCCGCCTGCCACTCCCGCTCGGGATCGCATTCCCACCCGCGTTCCGCCTTTCACCGACCTGATGGTGCAGGGCTGCACCTCCGACGCCGGCAAGAGCACGCTGGTCGCCGCGCTGTGCCGCATCCTGCATCGCGAGGGCGTGCGCGTCGCGCCGTTCAAGCCGCAGAACATGGCGCTCAACTCGGCGGTGACGGTCGATGGCGGCGAGATCGGCCGCGCGCAAGCACTGCAGGCGCAGGCCGCCGGTGTGGCGCCGCACAGCGACTTCAACCCGGTGCTGCTCAAACCATCAAGCGACCGGCGCGCGCAGGTGATCGTGCATGGCCGCGCGCTGACCGACCTCGATGCACGCGATTACCACGCCTACAAGCCGCGCGCGCTTGGCGCCGTGCTCGAATCCTGGCGACGGCTGCAGGCGCAGTACCAGACGCTCGTCGTCGAAGGCGCCGGCAGCCCCGCCGAGATCAACCTGCGCGACCGCGACATCGCCAACATGGGCTTCGCCGAAGTCGTCGACTGCCCGGTGATCCTGATCGCCGACATCGACCGCGGCGGCGTTTTCGCGCATCTCGTCGGCACGCTCGAACTGCTCTCGGAGAGCGAACGCGCGCGCGTCGTCGGCTTCGTCATCAACCGCTTCCGTGGCGACATCGGCCTGCTGCAGTCGGGGCTCGACTGGCTCGAACAACGCACCGGCAAGCCGGTGCTGGCCGTGCTGCCCTACCTGATGGACCTCTACCTCGACGCCGAGGACGCGCTGCCGCGCGCGCCGACCACCGGCAGCGGAAAGCGCCGCCTGCGTGTCGCCGTGCCGGCGCTGCCGCGCATCTCGAACCACACCGATTTCGACCCGCTGCGCTTTCACCCGGACGTCGATTTCCGCTTCGTCGGCCCGCAGGAGCCGCTTCCCGACAGCGAAGCTGGCGGCGCCTGCGACCTGATCATCCTGCCCGGATCGAAATCTGTGCAGGCCGACCTCGCCTGGCTGCGCGAACGCGGCTGGGAAGCGGCGATCGCGCGCCACCTGCGCTACGGCGGGCGCCTGATCGGCATCTGCGGCGGCCTGCAGATGCTCGGCACGCAACTCGACGACCCGTTCGGCCTCGAAGGTGCGCCAGACAGCGTTGCCGGACTCGGCTGGCTCGATCTGCGCACGACGCTGGCGCCGGAGAAGACGCTGCGCCGCGTACGCGGCCGGCTGGCGCTCGCCGGCAACCCGGCGCTGTCCGGCTACGAAATTCACCACGGCGCAACAAGCGGCACCGCGCTGGCGCGCCCGGCAGTGTGGCTGGAGTGTGATGCGCCCGACGCGGACGAAAGTACCGTTGATGCGGCCGCAAAAAACGCTGCCCCTGTAAGCCGCCCCGACGGTGCGATATCCGCCGACGGCCGCATTCTCGGCACCTACTGCCACGGGCTGTTCGACGAGGCGGAAGCGCTGGCGGCGCTGCTCGAATGGGCCGGCGCGGCGCCGACGACGACGCGCTTCGACGCCGCGGCGCGGCGCGAACAGGATCTCGACCGGCTGGCGCAAGCGGTCGACGCCGCCTTCGTCTGGCCGAAGCTGACGGCGGCGCTGGCTGATTTCACTGCCGCGCGCGAGCGCCGCAACGAAAAACAATAATATGTTGTTTATATTGCTTTTTTAGACATCACGCCGGTAGTGGCACGGCAGCGCAACTACTCGCCGCGCACCAGCAGCAGCGAGACATCGGTCTTGCGCACCAGCTTTTCGGCAACGCTGCCGACGAAGAAGCGCTCGACGCCGCGCCGGCCGTGCGTGCCAACGACGATCAGGTCGGCCTGCCATTCGCCGGCCGCCTCGGCGATCAGATCGGGGACGCTCTTGCGCTCCGACTCGACGACTTTCACCTCGGCCTCGATACCGGCGGCACGCGCCTGCGCGGCGGCCTCGACGAGAAAGCCCTGCGCGCCGAGACGCAAGCGGTACTCGGCCTTGCCGACGCTGTTCGGCAACATCATTTCGACCTCGCGGTGGGCGAAGATGGTTTCGTCTATGGCGTGGCAGATGAGCAGACGGGCGCCGTATTTCTGCGCCAGATCGACGGCAGCGCTGAGCACGCGCGTGGTCATGAAACCTTCGTCGATGGCTACGATGATGCGCTGGTACATGGCGACTCCTCCAGTGATCGGCTGCGGTTTTCGGCGCCGGTTACGGCTCTTTCAGACTCAGCGGCAAGCCCGCCGCGACCAGCGTGACGCGCTCGCAGGCGGTGGCGACGCGCTGGTTGAGACGGCCCTGCTCGTCGGCAAAAACGCGCGACACGGCGGCCATCGGCACGATTCCCCAGCCGACCTCGTTGGAGACGATGACGATGCGTCCGGGCAGCGTCGGCAACACCTCGATCAGCGCGTCAATGGCGCCAAAGAAGCGCGGGCAGACGACCGGCTCGCCGGCGTCGGCCTGCGCCGCCGCGTCGCTGGCGAACAGTTCGTTGGCCAGCCACAGCGTCAGGCAGTCGACCAGCAGACAAGTTTCCGGTGCCGCGTGGCGGCGCAGCGTTGTCGCCAGATCGAGCGGCGCTTCGACCAGCCCCCAGCCGGCCGGCCGGCGTTCCTGGTGGATGGCGATGCGCCGCGCCATTTCGTCGTCGCTGGCACGCGCGGTGGCGATGTAGGTCACCGGCAGGCCGCATTCGAGGGCCCGCCGCTCGGCGAGGCGGCTCTTGCCCGAGCGGGCGCCGCCGATGATCAGCTCTTTCATGGCGCAAAGCTTAGCATGCAGGCCGCCGCGTATAATCGCGCCTTCGCCGGCCCGCCCGGCAGGCGCGCGCGACGCTTCCGGCACGGCCGCATCCGGCGGTCGCAGATGCGGTGCGCAGCCGCCGCCCGCCCTTTTTCCGTTCTGCCAAGGTCACTCATGAATTTCTCAGTTCCGCGCGTTGACGACGCGCTCGTCGCCGCCCTGCAACACAAGATCGACCGCAAGACCAAGCCGCTCGGCGCGCTCGGCCTGCTCGAAAAGCTGGCGCTGCAGGTCGGCCGCATCCAGAACACGCTGTCGCCCCAGCTCGGCGAAGCGCAGATGCTCGTCTTCGCCGCCGACCACGGCGCCGCCAAGGCCGGCGTTTCGCCCTTCCCGCAGGACGTCACCTGGCAGATGGTCGAGAACTACCTCGCCGGCGGCGCGGCGATCAACGTCTTCGCGCGGCAGAACAAGATCCGCCTGCACGTCATCGACGCCGGCGTGGCGCACGAATTCGGCCCGCGCGACAACCTGATCGACGCCAAGATCAGCCCGACCGGTACGCGCAACTATCTTGAAGAACCAGCGATGAGCGCCGCCGAGCGCGACGCCGCGCTGGCCAAGGGCATCGAGATCGCGCAGCGCGTCGCCGACAGCGGCGCGCGCGTCTTCGCCTTCGGCGAAATGGGCATCGGCAACACCGCCGCTTCGGCGCTGATCACCAGCCAGCTGACCCGTACGCCGCTGATCGACTGCATCGGGCGTGGCGCCGGTCTTGACGACCGCGGCCTTGAACACAAGCGTGCGCTGCTGCAACGTGCGGCGGCACGCGCCGCGCTGCCGGCCGACGCCGACGCACTGACCGTGCTCGCCGAATTCGGCGGTTTCGAGATCGCGATGATCGCCGGCGCGATGATCGGCGCCGCGCAACGCGGCGGCCTGCTGCTCATTGACGGTTTCATCGTCACCGCGGCGCTGCTCGTCGCCGTGCGTCTGGCGCCGGAAGTGCGCGACTACTGCGTGTTCTGTCACCACTCGGCCGAGCCCGGCGCGCAGGCGCAGCTGAAGTCGCTTGCCGCCGAACCGCTGATCGACCTCGGCCTGCGCCTCGGCGAAGGTACCGGCGCCGCGCTGGCGTGGCCGCTGGTGCAGTCGGCCGCCGCCTTCCTCAACGAGATGGCGAGCTTCGAGTCGGCCGGCGTCAGCGACAAGGAACCGCGCGGGTGAGCGAAGGCGCACGCGAAGACGGCAGCCCGGCACCCGGCGACGCAGCACCCGCCAGTCCGGTAGACGCTGCCGTACCGCCGGTCGGCGCGCTCAAGCGCGAGGCCGGCTATTTCTTCGCCGCGCTCTACTTCTTCACACGCCTGCCGGCGCCGGCCTGGGTTGGCCACAACGCGCCGGCGCTGGCGCGCTCGGCGCGCTACTTTTCGGCAATCGGCCTGCTCGTCGGCGGCATCGGCGCCGCCGTTTTTGCGCTGACGCATCTCTTCTGGCCGCTGACGCTGTGCGTGCTCGCCTCGATGGCGGCGACGATCTACCTCACCGGTGCGATCCACGAGGACGGCTGGAGCGACACCGTCGACGGCTTCGGCGGCGGCTGGAGCAAGGACAAGATCCTCGCCATCATGCGCGATTCGCGCATCGGCAGCTTCGGCGCGACGGCGCTGGTGCTGATCCTGATCTTCAAGTTCTGCGCGCTGCTCGAACTCGGCGCCGCGCTGATTCCGGCGGCGCTGATCGCCGGCCACGCGATCTCGCGCTTCTGCGCGACGACGCTGATGGCGACGCTCGACTACGCGCGCGAGGAAGGCAAGGCGAAAGCCGTGGCGAGCAAGCTGTCGCCCGGCGAGATGGTCGTCGGCGCGCTGTTCGTTCTGCCCGCACTGGTTTTCCTGCCACCGCTGCCGGTGGCCTGCGGCATCGTTCTCGCGCTGCTGGCGACGCTGTGGCTGGCGCGCCTGTACCGGCGCCAACTCGGCGGCTACACCGGCGACTGCCTCGGCGCCGTGCAGCAGCTCTCGGAAGTGGCGTTCTACGGCGGCTTGCTGTGCGTGTTTTCCTGATCCGCCACGCGCGGCCGCTGATCGAGCCGGGAGTCTGTTACGGACGGCTCGACGTCGAGGCCGACGCCGCGGAGACGCAGGCGGCGGCAAGGCGGCTGGCCGGATTGCTCGCCGCGCAAGGTGGAGCTGGAAGTGAAGACGGAGGCGGCTGCGACGTCGGTGATGCTGCCAGCGGCAGCGCGCTGCGCATCGTCGCCAGCCCGGCGCGGCGCTGCCGGCCGCTGGCCGACGGCGTCGCCGCGGCGCTCGGCGTGACGGCGCGCTACGACGAACGTCTGCTGGAAAAGAGTTTCGGCGACTGGGAAGGCCGCCGCTGGAACGACATCGACGCGGCACTGATCGACGCCTGGGCCGCCGACCTCGAACACTTCGTCCCGCCCGCCGGCACGGGAGCGGATGGCGATCACCAGCCGGGAGAATCGGTGGCGGCGCTGCG
Organism: Rhodocyclus tenuis; assembly: GCF_014197755.1. Taxonomy (GTDB): domain Bacteria; phylum Pseudomonadota; class Gammaproteobacteria; order Burkholderiales; family Rhodocyclaceae; genus Rhodocyclus; species Rhodocyclus tenuis. Next base: position 467,798 of record NZ_JACIGE010000002.1, read on the forward strand.
CGCCCGCGTGCTGGCCTGTGCCGCCGGATTCGGCGTGCCATCCGCCGCTGGCGACTCAGCCACTGCCAAGACGGGCGATCTCGCCATCGTCAGCCACGCCGGCGTGATGCGCGTGCTGCTCGGCCAATGGCTCGGACTGCCGCTGGCCGCGTGGAGCACGCTGAAACTCGATTTCGGCACGCTGACGCGCGTCGATTTCGTCGCCGATGCGACGCATGGCGGCGCAGGAGCCGGCGTCAGCGCCCGAAAAGCCGTGCTGCACACGCTGAACGGCTAAAATCGCGGCCATGGTCAAGGATCCCGTTCCGCTCGGCGAAGTCCGCCGCGCGCTGGTCATCAAACTACGTCACCACGGCGACGTGCTGCTCAGCGCACCCGTTTTCTCCGTGCTCAAGGCGCACGCACCGCACATCGACATCGACGCGCTGGTCTATGCCGACACCGCCGCAATGCTGACGCTGCACCCGGCGATCGAGACGGTGCACACCATCGACCGCCACTGGAAGAAGCTCGGCCCGCTGGCGCAGGCGCGCGCCGAATGGGCTCTGCTGCAGACACTGCGCGGCCGGCACTACGATCTCGTCATCCACCTCACCGATCATCCGCGGGCAGCGTGGATAGCCCGGCTATGCGGTGCGCGCTGGGCCGTCGCTCCAGAGATGCGCGGGCGAGGCCACTTATGGCAATCGGCGTTTACGCATTTCACCGGCGCACCGAAGAACGCGCTGCGCCACACGGTCGAACGCAACCTCGACGCACTGCGCCGCATCGGGCTCTACCCAGCGCCGGCCGAGCGCGTCGTCACGCTGATGCCGGGCGGCGGCGCTGAAGCGCGCGTCAGAACGCTGCTCGCGGCGCAAGGGCTGGCTGACGGGAATTTCGTCCATGTGCATCCGGCGTCGCGCTGGCATTTCAAGTGCTGGCCGGTAGACAAGATGGCGGCGCTGATCAACCGGCTGCACGCTGCCGGCCATCGCGTTGTGCTCAGCGCAGCGCCCGACGCCGCCGAGCAGGCGATGATCGACGCCATCCAGTCGCGTCTGACGCAGCCGGCGATCAGCCTCGCCGGCCAGCTGTCGCTCAAGGAACTCGCCGCGCTTGCGGCTCGCGCCCGGCTCTTCGTCGGCGTCGACTCGGCGCCGATGCATATCGCCGCGGCGATGGGAACGCCCTGTGTTGCACTGTTCGGCCCGTCCGGCGACCGCGAATGGGGACCGTGGCAGGCGCCGGCAGCGGACGCTGAAGCCCCCACGCCGCGCCACCACCGCGTCATCGTCAGCGACCGCCACCCGTGCCGGCCCTGCGGCATTGACGGCTGCGGCGGTGGCAAGGTGAGCGATTGTCTGACAACGCTGTCGGTCGAGCAGGTGATGCGTGCCATCGACGACGTTCTGCCAGCCGCACCGCAGGGCGCCAGCGCCGCATGAAGATCGCTGTCATCCGCCAGCGCTACAACCCCTTCGGCGGCGCCGAGCGTTTTGTCGAGCGCGCGCTCGGCGCACTGGCGCAGGAAGGCGCCGAGGTGACGCTGATCACGCGCAGCTGGGAAGGCGCCGAATTGCGCGAAGGCTTCCGCACGCTGATCTGCGACCCTGCCGGCAGCGGCCGCGTCGCCCGCGACCGCGGCTTTGCGCAATGCGTGCAGACGGCCATGGAGAACGGTGACTTCGATATCACGCAGGCGCACGAACGCATCCCCGGCTGCATGATTTTCCGCGCCGGCGACGGCGTCCATGCCGCCTGGCTCGACCGGCTGCGCCGCGTGCGCGGCCCGCTCGGCCGCCTCGGACTGTCGCTCAGCCCCTACCATCGCTACGTGCTCGACGCCGAACGCGCGATGTTCGCGCACCCGGATCTGCGCGCGGTGATCTGCAATTCGCGGCTGATTCGCGACGAAATCGTCCACTACTACGGCGTTGCCGCAGACAAGCTGCACGTCATCTACAACGGCGTCGACCTCGACACCTTCCATCCCCGTCTGGCGGCAGAACACCGGCAAGGAATGCGCGCAGCCAACGACATCGACGCCGACGTACCGCTATTCCTCTTCGTCGGCAGCGGTTTTGAGCGCAAGGGCGTGCCACAGCTGCTCGCCGCTTTTGCCCGCCTGCGCGATCGCCGCGCCCGCCTCGTTATCGTCGGCGCCGACCGCAAGCTTGCCGCGATGCGCACACTCGCCTGCAAGCTCGGCATCGGCGAACGCACCCTGTTTACCGGCCCGCTGCAGGATGTGAAGCCCTGGTACGGTGCGGCCGACGTCTTCGTCCTGCCGACGCTCTACGACCCCTGCCCGAACGCGGCGCTGGAGGCGCTGGCCTGTGGCCTGCCGGTGATCACGTCGACGGCGTGCGGAGCGGCGGAATTGATAGAGGCCGGCGCGAGCGGCGAAATTGTCCACGCCGCTGACATCGGCGCGCTCGCCGCGGCGATGGAGGCGCTCGGCGCCGGCAGCACAAGCAGGCGCCGAGCGGCGCGCGCAGCGGTCGAGCAGCTTTCGCTCGGCGCGATGGCGCAACAGCTGCTGGCGCTATATCGGACACTGTCTTGCCCATGACCCCATGTACCCGCTGTCGGGCACTACCCATGCCTGCCGCAAAAATTAGCCCGGCAAGGGCAAGCGTATAATCCGCCGCTCAATGAAGCCTAGATCGCCTACCGAACTGAACAGCAAGCAGCTCTATCTACGCTTGTTGAGCTATGTCCGCCCGTACTGGGTGGCTTTCGTTGTCGCCCTCGTCTGCATGGGTCTATCCTCAATCGTCGAGCCAGTCTTCCCGGCACTGATGAAGAACATGCTCGACAACGGCTTCACGACGGCGAAGGAGAGTTGGGACTGGCTGCTCTACCCTGCCGCCATCGTCGGCGTTTTCATCGCACGCGCGGCACTCGGCTTCTGCGGCGACTACGCGATGGCATGGGTGTCAAACAACGTCATCGCCGAACTGCGGCAGGAGATGATCGCAAGAATCGTCCAGCTTCCCGTCGGCTATTATGGTGATCACGTCTCGGGACGCTTGATGTCACGCGTCGCCTACGATGTCAATGGCGTCGCCAACGCGGCGACCGGAGCACTGACCACCCTGGTCAAGGACAGCCTTTCGGTGATCGGCCTGCTCTGCTGGCTGCTCTATCTCAACTGGCAACTGACTTTGGTCGCGTTTGCGATGGTGCCGTTCATCGCCGTTGCCGTGAAGGGTTTCAGCGGCCGTTTGCGACGTGTATCGCGCGGCATTCAGGCCTCGCAGGGAACGATTACCCAGGTACTTCAGGAAGCGATCGAAGGCCATAAGGTCGTCAAGATTTTTGGTGGTCAGCAGTACGAGTGCGATCGTTTCCGGCGCTCGGTCCAGGAGCAGCGCCGGCTGAACATGCGCGTCGCAATTGCTGCCGGGGCACAAGGTCCGATCGTCCAGTTTTTTGCGGCGATCGCGCTGGCAACGATCATGGCGATCGCACTGCGGCAGGTTGGGAACGACCAGACAACAGTCGGGGGATTCGTTTCCTTCATTACGGCGATGCTGATGCTGCTAGCACCGGTGAAGCGACTTACCGATGTCAACGCCCCGATTCAGAAGGGACTGGCCGCCGCAGAAAGCGTTTTCTCGGTACTGGACGAAAAACCCGAGCCCGACAATGGAACGGTCACGCTTGGCCGCGCCAGGGGGCGGGTCGAGTTCTCCGAAGTTTCGTTCACGTATCCTGGCGCAGAACGACGGGCGCTTGACCAACTGAGTTTTTCGGTCGAGCCCGGAGAGAGCGTGGCGCTGGTCGGGCAATCGGGCAGTGGCAAGACGACCATCGCCAATCTGCTGCCGCGCTTTTACAGCATCGACACTGGCTCGATACGCATTGACGGCCATGCGATCGCCGACATCCGCCTTGACAGCCTGCGCGACAACATCGCGCTGGTCAGCCAGGACGTCGTCCTGTTCAACGACACGATCGCTGCAAACATCGCCTACGGCAGCAAACAGGGCGCCAGCATCGAGGAAATCCGTTCGGCCGCCCTGGCTGCGCATGCGCTTGAGTTCATCGAAATGCTGCCGGAAGGCTTGAACACGCAGATCGGAGAAAAAGGCGTCAAACTGTCTGGCGGCCAGCGCCAGCGGCTGGCCATTGCCCGCGCAATTCTCAAGGACGCCCCCATCCTCATCCTTGACGAAGCGACTTCCGCACTCGATACCGAGTCGGAACGCCACGTGCAGGCTGCACTGGAAACCCTGATGCAGGGTCGCACGACAATCGTGATCGCCCATCGACTATCGACGATCGAAAGCGCGGATCGCATCATTGTCCTGAAACGGGGGCAGGTGATCGAGGCGGGAACGCACGGCGAGTTGCTCGACAGAAAAGGTGCCTACTTCCAACTCCATCACCTGCAATTCGCGGAGGGCAATTGAACCCCTGCACGAAGAAATCGGCGACAGTTCTTCCGCACCCAGCTGAATCAGCACGCCAGAGCAAGCGTCGTTTTATTGAAGCGGATCGCCGCCGCGCATGAGCCGTTTGATCTCTCGGCTGCTGACGATCGGCCTTGCCGTGACGAATAGCCTGCGCAGGCGCAGGCCAACTGCGTCGCGTCCGGTAAGGAAAATACTTGTTGCTCATCATCTCCTGCTTGGCGACACGATTCTCCTGGCACCGCTGCTGGCAAAACTGGCCCAGCGCTATCCTGATGCGGAGCGCGTCATCCTCTGCCGCCCGGCCGTAGCGACGCTCTTTTCGGGGCGGCCCTATGGATTTGTGGCTCAGCCACACGACCTGCGCTCGTTTTCTTCCTTGCGGCAGATTCTCGCCAAGGGCCCGTTCGATATCGCTTTCGTCCTCGGCGACAACCGCTATGCCTGGCTGGCCCGCGCATCCGGCGCGAAATGGATAGTCGGTTTCGAAGGCGATCGGCCAGCCTGGAAAAACTGGATGGTTGATGAATCGCATCCCCATTCGACGGTTCCGGCGACCTGGGCGGACATGGCGGCAGGACTCATCGATGGCGCGGCACCGCAGGCATTCCGACCCGGTGACTGGCCGGCTCCGGCAGCCAAGCCACCGCACGTTCCCGGCGGCCCGTATGCCGTGCTGCACGTCGGCGCTTCGACGCCACTGAAACTGTGGCCCGCGGAACGTTGGCGTGCCTTGGCTGCGCATCTTGTGGAACTCGGCGTCACACCGGTGTGGAGCGTCGGCCCTGGAGAAACTGCTCTGGTCGACGAAATTGATCCGCTAAACCAGCATCCCCGCCATTGCGGCTCGCTAAGCTTGGCGCAACTCTGGACCCTTCTTGTCAGCGCAAAGCTACTGATATGCCCGGACACGGGAGTAGCACATCTGGGCAAGGTCGTCGGCGTTCCGACCATCGCGCTCTTCGGCCCCGGTTCCATCGACATCTATGGCAAAGGCACATTCTGGCGTGACGCGATTTACATCGCCCTCGCGGAGGAACCCTTCCCCTGCCGCGATCAGAAACTTCTTTTCCGCCGCGAACTCACGTGGGTACGACGCTGTGGACGCTCTCCGTCGGAGTGTCTCACCCCGGGAGCCTGTATGCAGGCGATTCCGCTGACTCGCGTAAAAGCGGCGGTAGATCGATTAATCAACTGCGAAGCCACATAGCCTCCTTGACAAACGGACCTGATGATATCGATTTTCAGTTCGATAGACGCCACCCCTAATCTTGCTTTCGGACATTTGTCTTCGCGTGGGGGCTCCCTCGGTCCGCGGGTTAAAATACCGGCGCGATTTGTGGGTGGCTGATACGTGCCAATCGGCGAGCGACAAGTCTTCTACAAGCAAAGCGCTCTCCGATGGTCAGGCCTGCTTCACGGCCGCCCCGCCGTCAGTCGAGCAGGCTAGTTGTAGCCATCGGGAAGCAACCCACCAACCTTTTCGCCCACCCATGCCCAAGATTTCTGTCTGCATCCTGACCTTCAACTCCTTGCGAACGCTGGAACGATGCTTGCAGCCCGCACGTGAGGTCGCCGATGAGTTGATCGTTGTCGACTCCGGGAGTACCGACGGCACCCTGGAATATCTTTCGACACAGGGCCTCGCCCCGGTCTACCGACCCTACGACACCCACTCAAGGCAAATGAACTTTGCCATCGAGCTGGCAAGCAATGACTGGGTTCTCTGTCTCGATAGTGACGAATTTCTTGACCCGGCCACGGTCGAGCGCATCAATGAGCTGAAAAAGCGGCTCGACGACGTCGGGCAAGCGTACCGGATCACCCGCCATTGGTACGTATTGGGGCGTGAAGTGCGGGCCATCTACCCGGTATCGTCCCCCGACAATCCGGTGCGCCTGTTCAATCGTATCTCCGCCCGTTTCAACGATCAGCCGGTCGATGACAAACCAACTGGCTTCACCACGACCGAGACGATACCGGGCCACGTCGTGCACGATACCTTCTTCTCGCTGAACGAGGTTTTCGACAAGGTCAATGGCTACACCTCGCGACTTGTCCGCCACAAAACGATCTCCCCCAGCCTGCTGCGGGCAGCCATCAGTCCAATATTCGCGTTCCTTAAATGGTACTTTCGTAAGGGTGGATACAAGGATGGTGCTCTCGGGATTATTACGGCAACCTATGCCGCGCTATACACCTTTCTGAAATACCTAAAGGCGTGGGCAATCCAAAATGGCTTGCCAATAGACTCCCCGCGCAAACAAGACGGTCAAGAAATATAAGAACCTGAACGTCAGATGCGAGTGATTCAACTGTTCTCTCCGACATCGGGCCAAGCGTTCGCCAACTATTGATTCGATGACCTCCTGAAAATGCGGCTCACACTCGCTCTGCTCTCGGCATTGAGCCTTCTATTCGTTTGGTCAATAAAGGGGACGATAGCGCTACGCTACTTTCTCATTGCCAGCACGCTTGCTCTTCTGGCGAACGAAATAGGAAAGTTGCGTTGGTCGGACATCAAGATCATTCGGATCCCTCTGGGCTTGCTGGGAATCCTGAGCATATGGTTTGTCATGCAGGCGATTTTCATTTCTCCTGAAACAAGCTGGGCGCTCGGTGAACTCAAGGGACAATGGTTGCCGGCGCTGGCTGCGTTGATAGCCGGAGTTCTATTGGCGAAAGGCATATCCGGTACCAGCTCCACCCGCTTCATAAACGCCGCGACACTGATGCTGGGCATCGTTTTCGTTTTTTCCCTTCAGGCTTTGATCGCTGTCGCACAGTCGCTACTGCACTGGCTGACAACAGGCGCACTGTTACGCGGACTCGTCCCCCTGACCGGTGGAAAACTTGAGATGAGTTTTATCCTCAATATTCTGCTTGCTTTTCTGACGGTCGACTTGCTCGGGAGAAGCACGGGCCGCGGCCGGCTCTTGCCGGTGCCGCTCACGGTCAATCTCGTTTGTCTGTCCGTAGCGCTTTTCGCCATGTACCTCGCGGGAGCCCGCAATGGCACCATCGGCCTGATTTTCCTCTCACTGTCGGCACTTTTCCTGTACCTCTATGACCAGTACCCGCGGATCGGACCGCAGCGCACGGCTGCCATCGGCATCGGAGTGCTCGCATTGATAGGTGCTTTCTCTTGGGCCAGCTATCAAGCCGACGCTCGCTGGAAGGTTTTCGGCGAAACCGCACAACTGGCTTGGGATATCGACAACCACGAAGAGTGGCACAGAACCTCACTACCGCGCCCGCTTCTTGCCAATGGACAACCCGCAGATGAGTCTGCCTACAATCGCATTTCCTGGATTCGGGCAGGTTTGCGCGTGATCGCTGAACACCCCGCCGGAGTTGGATACGGACGTAACGCCTTTGGTCACGCACTGAGGGAACACTATCCTCATTACCGCGGCCACTCCCATAGTGGCTTCGTAGACCTCGGCTCCGCGGTCGGATTACCAGGTTTACTTCTATGGATCGCCTTTATGGCCAGCCTGATATGGCATGGATGGAAAGAGTTCTTCGGCAGGGAGCGCCGCCTCGCCGGACTCGTACTCGTTTTCCTGGGTACAGGCTTCACTGGACGCATGTTGATTGACAGCGTTAACCAGGACCACATGCTGCAGATCTTCTTTTTCCTGACTGGCGTCTTGCTCGTCGTGAGCGCCGAGCGAAAACAGGCGCCCTAATCAAGGGCAGCAAAGAGAATGCGGGCAATCCCCTCGAAAATATTGCCTTTGCGCAAAATCAAGAGGTCTGGCACAACGTGTTTGTCGCGCACATCTGGCTTGGAAAACAATGCCACCAATGGACCGCAAGTTCGATTCAGTTTCGTCGCCGGGGCGTCGCCCTCGCTCGCTAAGGGAGGTAGAAGCGCTCTTCCTCATCGCGGCCATCGCCCGCGGGATGAGCGCTGTCATAGCTCGGGGGTCGAGCACCACCTGAACCGGATAGACGATTGCCATTCACAACTCAGCCAGAAACCTATTTATATGAAAACCTTCAGGAATATAATTTTTTCGCTCAAACACAGAATATCTAACGGCAGCAGGGTTTCCATTGGCGTATATATTAAAGGCTTTGAGAACATACGACTCGGCAGAAATTGCAAAATTCACGACAGCTCGTCGCTGGACGCGTCGAGAAAAGGTCGCATCGAGTTTGGCCAAAGAGTAACCATAAATCGTTACGCGGATTTGAAGGGCGGAGCGGGTGGAGTAAAACTTGGCGACGGAGTCGAAATCAATAACCAGACCGTGATCGACGGAACTGGCGGAATAGAGATCGGAAACGATACGTTGATTGGTCCAGGGGCAAGAATAATTTCCTATCAGCACGAGCACGCTGCCGGGAAGCTGATTCGCCTGCAACCAACGGTGGGGAAATCGATAAAAATCGGTAGCGGCGTCTGGATAGGTGCAAACGCCGTTATCTTGGCTGGCATCACTATCGGTGATGGAGCAGTGATCGGTGCGGGTGCGGTAGTTACGAAAGACATACCGCCAAACGCGATCGCCGTTGGAGTTCCGGCCAGAGTCAAAAGCTACCGAACCTGAGGAACCGGGGCGAAGTCGAGTGCAGAAAATAGTCTGATGACTGTTGCCGCCATATTCTTATCCGCCCACAGCAATGACAAATGCAAAAACCCGCCATACTCAGAGCAACGGCACGCCGCTTTCCGCAGAGAATTCGCTATCAGTGGTAAAAATTGGGAGGCCGATGCTTACCGCTCTCGCCAGAACAAAGCGATCGGCGTCGACATGACCACGTAAAAAATTCAGTTTATTGTAAGCATGACCAGCCTTGCTCAGTGAAAAACCGCTCATCACGACGCGCCTGGCGCCTAAATGCAGCGCCAGAAATGCCAAAAAAATTCCATTAGAAGGCTTCTCCGCATCAGCCAAGCTCATTTGCAGCACTTCTTCCATCACTTCTACGCGCCGCATGGTGTTCAGGAGCTTGAGTGTACCGTAGCGGTAGCGCAAAAAAAACAGCAGCAGTTTGATATGAAGACGCTTTCTCAAAGCATTCTCGTCGCTAAGAACGATTAGATTTTCTGTACCCAGACCCCGCAACGCCTTACGCGTTGCAACATTGGTCTTGAAGCTTGACTTTATCAACGAGGTATTGAAAACGGTGAATTTTGGCGACCCCGATATGCCGAAGGTCCCCAGCACTGCTTGAGATCCATTGACCGTGGCGATAGTCCAAGGCTCGCCGTTATCGGGCGGAAATATCGATCCCGGCGCCGACCCCAGAGCACAGACTTGTTGGCCATTGAGGTCGAAGGGAAGTTCGCAAGAGGCGTTTGTCATCGAATTTTTTGCATTTGGTTGAAGAACTGTTACCGCGTGACGGACAATTATAAGGACTTGTGCGCCCCGACCCGGCATATCGACAGTAGAGTATGCCGGGTTCGCGTGCTACCGATAGGCGATAGATACGCAACTTCGCGCCAAGTTGTCGACGTCTTACTCTATGCTGGCGTGCCAATAACAACGCACTTTACCCCACTCACCGAACCATGAAAATTCGCTCCCCGCATCGCATTCTCGTCGTCCGCCGTGACAACATCGGCGACCTCGTCTGTACCACACCCTTCCTGCGAAGCTTGCGGCAAGCACTGCCAGGAGCTCACATCGCCGCCCTTGTAAACTCTTACAACCGCGCCGTACTTGACGGAAACACCGACGTCAACGAAGTGTTTTCTTACGAAAAGCTGAAGCATCAGTCTCGAATCGGCGGCCGGGTATTGGCGCTGTATGCCCGCATGAAACTGATCGCGGACATGCGTGGGCGACGTTTCGACCTTGCCATTCTTGCAAAACCAGGCTTCGACCAGCACGGGTTGCGTATGGCAAGAATGGCTGGTGCACGCCGGATACTTGGCTTTCCCCCTCTTCGCGGCGAAAAGGCGGACGGACTGAGCGATTTCATCACTGGAAATCCGGAAGGCTTGCACGAAGTTGAGGCTGTTGCGCTGGCCGGAAAAATGCTGGGAATCGAACAGTCGCCCGGAAAAATGCGAGTATTCCCAGACGCTGGACTCGTGGAAGACGCCCGCCGACGGCTGGAACAATGCGGTCACGGTGTGCGCTGGTTGGCGCTTCATATCAGTGCGCGGGAAAAAACAAGGCGCTGGCCGCTGGAGAAGTTCGTTGCACTGATACATGCTCTGGCGGATATTCCCGATCTGGGATTTGCGATCTTCTGGTCGCCTGGATCGGCAAACAACCCCATGCACCCGGGCGATGACGAGAAGGCAGCTGCACTACTCCAGCGCTGCTCAGGAAACAAGGTCGTCGCCATGCCAACGCGGCAACTGGAAGAGTTGAACGCGGGAATTGCTGCCTGCGATTATTTCCTCGGCTCAGACGGCGGTGCAATGCACGTGGCGGCAGGCCTTGATCTACCGATCGTTGCCCTGTTCGAGAACTCGGAATTCAAGCGTACGCACTGGTATCCTTGGCAAGTCAGGCACCGCCTGCTCCAGCCGCAGACATTTGCCGTCGAGGATATTGAAGAAGCGCAGGTGGAAGCTGCTATCCGGGAGATCGTCGGGGGATAGTCAGCGCAGCAAGCAACGTGGCTGCTAGTGCGCCTCCCCCCAACTCGCCCCCACCCCGACCTCGACCGCCAGCGGCACCTTCAGCGTCGCCACGCGCGTCATCAGCCCCGGCAGCCTCTCCTGCACTAGCACTAGCTCGTCCGACGGCACTTCCATCACCAGTTCATCATGCACCTGCAGGACGATCCGGGTCCGTAGCGCAGCAGCGTCAATCCAGCCCTGAACCGCGATCATCGCCAGCTTGATCAGATCGGCGGCGGTGCCCTGCATCGGCGCGTTGATCGCCGCGCGTTCGGCGCCCTGGCGGCGACCCTGCTGGCTGGCGCGGATTTCAGGTAGCCACAGGCGGCGGCCGAACACCGTCTCGACGTAGCCGCGCTCGCGCGCCGCCAGGCGCGTCTCTTCCATGTAGCGGGCAACGCCGGGATAGCGCGCGAAATAGCGGTCGATGTAGGACTGCGCGGCGCCGCGGTCGAGGTCGAGCTGACGGGCGAGGCCGAAGGCGCTCATGCCGTAGATCAGGCCGAAGTTGATCACCTTGGCGACGCGCCGTTCGTCGCTGCCGACTTCGAGCGGCGTCACGCCGAAGATTTCGGCGGCGGTGGCGCGATGCACGTCCTCGCCGTGGGCGAAGGCGTCGAGCAGGCGTTCGTCGCCGGAGAGGTGCGCCATGATGCGCAGCTCGATCTGCGAATAGTCGGCCGAGACGATCACGCTGCCCGGCGGTGCGACGAAAGCCGCGCGGATGCGCCGGCCCTCACTGCTGCGCACCGGAATGTTCTGCAGGTTCGGATCGCTCGACGCCAGCCGCCCGGTGACCGCCGCCGACTGCGAAAAGCTGGTGTGCACCCGCCCGCTGGCGGCGTTGATCATGCGCGGCAGCTTGTCGGTATAGGTGCCCTTGAGCTTGGCCAGCTGCCGCGTTTCCAGCAGCAGCTTCGGCAGCGGGTAGTCGAGCGCCAGTTCGGAGAGCACTTCCTCGTCGGTCGACGGCGTGCCGCCCGGCGTCTTCTTCTTCACCGGCAGGCCGAGCTTGGTGAACAGGATTTCCGCGAGCTGCTTTGGCGACGCCAGGTTGAACGGCTGCCCGGCGAGCACGTAAGCCTCCTGCTCCAGTGCCAGCAGGCGCGTGCCGAGTTCGTGGCTCTGCTGCGCCAGCTGGCCGGCGTCGATCAGCACGCCGCTGCGCTCCATGCGGAAGAGGATCTCGCGCACCGGCATCTCGATCTCGCCGTAGATGCGCAACAGGCCGGCGTCGGCGGCGATCTGCGGGTAGAGCACCGCGTGCAGGCGCAGGCACAGGTCGGCGTCCTCGGCGGCGTAAGGCGCCGCCTGCTCGATGGCCACCTGGTCGAAGCCGATCTGCTTGGCGCCCTTGCCGCACAGCGCCTCGTAGGCGATCGTCTCCAGCCCGAGATGGCGCCGCGCCAGCTGGCCGAGGTCGTGCCCGCGCACGCCGTCCTTGCCCGATTCAAGCACGTAGGACTGCAGCAGCGTGTCGTGGGCGATGCCTTTGATCGCGATGCCGTGGTTGGCGAAGACGTGCTGGTCGTACTTGAGGTGCTGACCGATCTTGGCGTGCTGCGCCGATTCCAGCCACGGTTTCAGGCGCGCCAGCACCGCGTCGAGCGGCAGCTGCGGCGGTGCTTCGGTGCCGCTGTGCATCAGCGGCAGGTAGGCCGCCTCGCCAACCGCGACGGCGAAGGAGATGCCGACCAGCCGCGCGGCGAAGGGATCGAGACTGGTCGTCTCGGTGTCGAGCGCAACGAGTTCGCAGGCCTCGATCTTCGCCAGCCAACGCTCGAAAGCGGGCCAGTCGAGGAGCGTATCGTAATGGGCGCGGTGCGCGCCGTCGTTCGCGAGCGGCAGATCGCCGGCCGGGCTCACCGCCGCGCCCGGCTCCGCTGACGACGCAGTCGCCGGTTTTTTCTCCGCCGCGGCCGTGGCATCCGCCGCCGGCACGCCAGCCTCGTCCACTTCGCGCAGCCAGCTGCGCAGCCCGTAGCGCGCGTACAGCGCCGCCAGAGCCTCGCGGTCGGGCGCAGACGGCGTGAGCTCGTCCGGCGCCAGCGGCAGATCGAGATCGCAGCGCACGGTGACGAGCTTGCGCCCGAGCGGCAGGAAAGCGAGCGCCTCGCGCAGATTGTCGCCGACGACGCCCTTGATCCCGTCGGCAGCGGCGATCACTCCGTCGAGCGAACCGTACTGCGTCAGCCACTTCACCGCCGTCTTCGGGCCGCATTTGGCAACGCCCGGCACGTTATCGACGGCGTCGCCAACCAGCGCGAGGTAATCGACGATGCGCTCCGGCGGGACGCCGAACTTGGCGAGCACGCCGGCCTCGTCGAGCGTTTCGCCGCTCATGGTGTTCACCAGACGCACGCGCGGGCCGACGATCTGCGCCAGATCCTTGTCACCGGTCGACACCACGACGTCGATGCCGGCGTCTGCCGCCTGCCGCGCCAGCGTGCCGATGACGTCATCGGCCTCGACGCCCGCCTCCATCAGCAGCGGCCAGCCGGAGGCCCTGATCGCCGCGTGCAGCGGCGCGATCTGCGCCACCAGATCCTCAGGCATCGGCGGCCGCTGCGCCTTGTACTCGGGATACCACTCGTCACGGAAAGTCGGGCCCTTGGCGTCGAAAATGCAGGCCTTGTAGACGACGTCCGCCGCCTTGTGGTCGGCTTCCAGCCGTCGTAGCATGCCGAGCACACCGTAGAGGGCGCCGGTCGGCTCGCCGTCGCGATTGCGCAGGTCGGGCAGGGCGTGGAAGGCACGGTAAAGGTACGACGAACCGTCGACCAGCAGCAGGGTGGGCATCGGGTAGACCGGGAAGTTGAACGACTGGACCAGCGAACGAGAAAGCGCGAAAACGAATGAGCGAAAAGGAAAAAATCCCCCGCCTCGCCGACGCCGATCAGGCTGCGCAGGCGCTGTCGGCACGGGAATCCTGGCGGATTTTCGGCATTATGGCAGAGTTCGTCGAAGGCACTGAGCGGCTGTCCGCGATCCGCCCGGCAGTGTCGATCTTCGGCAGCGCGCGCACGCCGCCGGATTCGCCGTACTACGCGCTGACGGAAAACATCGCGCGCAAGCTCTCCGACGCCGGCTTTTCGGTCATCTCCGGCGGTGGCCCCGGCATCATGGAAGCGGCCAACAAGGGCGCCTTCTTCGGCAAGTCGCCGAGCGTCGGGCTCAACATCCAGCTGCCGCGCGAACAGCACAGCAACCCCTATCAGGACATCTCGCAGAGCTTCCGCCACTTCTTCGCGCGCAAGTTCATGTTCGTCAAGTTCGCCAGCGCCTACGTCGTCATGCCCGGCGGCTTCGGCACGCTCGACGAACTGCTCGAGGCGATGACGCTGATCCAGACCGGCAAGAGCCGCAAGATTCCGATCATCCTGGTACATGAGCCTTTCTGGCGCGGCCTGCTCGACTGGCTGCGCGAGCGGCTGGTCGGTGAAGGCATGATCGACGCCAAGGACCTCGATCTGATCCAGGTGATCGACGACCCCGACGCCGTCGTCGAAGCGATCTTCCGCCACTACCAGACGCGCGGTTTTGCGCCGCTGCCGGTCGAGCGGGAGATGCTCCTCAACCTGTAATACAATCGGCATCACACAGGCACTCGCGGCCTGCTGCGTCATCTTCAAGAGAGTCCGCCATGCGCCGATCGCTGCCCCCGTCCTTCTCCCTGCTCCTGCTGCTGGCCTGCGCCGGCAGCGCCTTTGCCCAGCAGTCGGGCGATCTGCAACCGCTGCCCGCCGTCCCCCCGCCGCCGCCGGAAATGGTTCCCTTTGACGCCGCGCTCGAACCGCAGGTGACGATCAAGAAGCGCGAAGCCGACACCGTCGAGGAGTTCCGCGCAAACGGCAAGCTGTACATGATCAAGGTGACGCCGGCCAACGGCCTGCCGCCGTATTACCTGATCGACAACCGCGGCGACGGCAGCTTCACGCGCACCGATTCGCTCGACCACGGCATCCAGGTGCCGCAGTGGATCATCGGCACCTTCTGAGGCCGCCGCGGGCGGCCGCAGCGCCGGCGCCCTGACTTGCCGGCGCTGCCTCGACTGCCGCCACCGCCGCCCCAGCTCAGCGCAGCCACCCACGCCAGTCGCCAGCATGTCAGTCTTTACCCCGCTCACTCCAGACCAGGTCGGCAGCTGGCTGAAGCGCTATTCGCTTGGCGCGCTCGAGCGGCTTGAAGGCGTTGCCGAGGGACTGCAGAACTCGAACTTCTTCGTCGACACCGTGCACGGTCGCTATGTACTGACGGTGTTCGAGCAGTTCAATCGCGAGGAGCTGCCCTTCTTCGTCAATCTCATGGCACATCTGGCGCGGCATGGCATTCCCTGCCCGACGCCGATTGCCAACCGCGACAACGAATACGTCGGCGAAATCGCCGGCAAACCGGCAATCATCGTCACCCGCCTCGGCGGCCGTTCGCTCACGCAAGCTGGCGTTGCGCATTGCGCCGCCATCGGCACCCTGCTCGGCGATCTGCACGTCGCCGCGCAATCCTGCGGCGTGCGCCAGAAACACCAGCGCGGCGCCGCCTGGCGGCGCGAGACGGCCAAGCAGCTGCTGCCGCTGCTCGCCGCCGACGATGCCGCGCTGCTGCGCGACGAAATCCGCCACGAAGCGCAGCAAGTCAGCGGTGAACTGCCGCGCGGCATCATCCACGCCGACCTGTTCCGCGACAATGTGCTGTTCGACGGCGAACGCGTCAGCGGCCTGCTCGACTTCTATTTCGCCGGCGTTGACGCGCTGCTCTTCGACCTCGCCGTCGCCGCCAACGACTGGTGCCGTGGCGCTGAGGAAGGCGGCGAACTCGACGCAGCGCGTACCGTCGCGCTGCTCAACGCCTACCACGCCGTGCGCCCGCTGAGCGAACGCGAACACCTTGCCTGGCCGGCGATGCTGCGCGCCGCCGCGCTGCGTTTCTGGCTGTCACGACTGCTCGACGCACACCGGCCGCGCACTGGCGAACTTGTCGCCCGGCGCGACCCCGACGAGTACCGCAGGCTGCTGCGTGGGCACATCGCCGCCAACCGCCGGCAGGTATGGATCGACCCGCCGGCTGCCTGAGCCGGGTTCGACGACGCGCCCGCCATGGAAAACTTCCCCCTCCCTGCACTCCCGTT
Organism: Rhodocyclus tenuis; assembly: GCF_014197755.1. Classification (GTDB taxonomy): domain Bacteria; phylum Pseudomonadota; class Gammaproteobacteria; order Burkholderiales; family Rhodocyclaceae; genus Rhodocyclus; species Rhodocyclus tenuis. The sequence goes on from NZ_JACIGE010000002.1 coordinate 483,915, forward strand.
TGCCGGCAGCAGCCGCAGGGCGCCGCCGAGCGCCGCATTCGACTGGTTCCGTCAGGGCTGGGCGATGTTCATGGTCAACGCCGGCGTCTGGGTAGCCATCGCCGTGCTCTTCATCGTTGCCATGTTCGGTCTGTCGATCGTGCCGCTGATCGGCCAGCTTGCTGCCAACCTGTTGCTGCCGGTGTTTTGCGCCGGGCTGATGTTCGCCAGCCGTCGCGCCGCCGCTGGCGAATCGCCAACCGTCGCCGACCTGTTTGCCGGCTTTCGCGTCAACACCGGCCCGCTCGTGTTGCTCGGCGTTCTCTACATGCTCGGCATGCTGGCGATCAGTGCGGTGGTTTTCCTGCTCGCCGGCGGCAGTCTGGCCGGTGCTGTCGCCCTCGGCCGTCCGGCCGGCTTCGGTTTCGCCTTCGGCGGCATGATGCTCGCCATGCTCATCTGGCTGGCGCTGTCGGTGCCGCTGCTCATGGCGATCTGCTTTGCGCCGGCGCTGGTCGCCTTTCACGACATGGCGCCGCTAGCGGCACTGAAAGCGAGTTTCGCTGCCTGTCTGAAGAACGCCGTCGTTTTCCTCGTCTATGGACTGATCACTCTGGTGCTCTGCTTTTTCGCCGCGCTGCCGGCCGGCATCGGCTTCCTCGTCCTGCTGCCGGTGCTCGCCGGATCGCTGTACGCCGCGTACCGCGACATCTTCGTCGGAGCATGAGCGACATGCAGAACATGAGCGAACCGTGCGGCGAGTGCCTGCTTGCCTTACCATGCGGGCTTTTGGCACGGTCGCGCGATTGAACGCCTGCGGCACGGCATCCTTCTTCTACCGGATCATGACACACCGCTTCCGTTCCCTGCCGCTCCCGCCATGCAAGCGCTGACGCTCACCCTGCGCCAAGGTTTCCGCTGGCTGGCCGACGGCTTTGCCATCTTCCGCCGCAGCCCGGCGCTGCTCGTTTTCCTCGTCTTCGCCTACTGGACGCTGATGGCGCTGCTCAACAGCGTTCCGCTGCTCGGGCCGGCGCTGGCGACCATGCTGCTGCCGCTGTTCTCGGTCGGACTGATGAACGCCTGCCGCGATCTCGACCGCGCGCAGAAGGTCAGCCCGCTGAGCCTGTTCTCGGGCTTTCGCCAGCAGTCGCGCACCCTGCTCGTCCTCGGCGCCGGCTACCTCGCGGCGACGGCGACGGTTCTCGCGATCAGCTCGCTCGCCGACGACGGCGTACTGCTGCACTGGATGCTGGCCGGCGAAGCGCCCAGCGAAGACGCGCTCAACAGCGGCGAACTCGCCAACGCCGCGCAGATTGCGCTGGTGCTGATGCTGCCGCTGCTGATGGCCTACTGGTATGCGCCGGCGCTCGTTGCCTGGCAGGGACTGACCGCCGGCAAGGCGCTGTTCTTCAGCTTCGTCGCCTGTCTGCGCAACTGGCGCGCGTTCATCGGCTATGGCGCGGCGACGCTGCTGTTCGGCGCCATCGTTCCCGGCGTCGTCCTCGGCCTGCTCGCCGCCTTTCTGCCGCAGAACCTCGCCAGCATCACGAAAATGCTGTCGCTGCCTTTCCTGCTGATCTTCGCGCCGACGCTGTTCGCCAGCTTCTACGCAAGCTACCGCGATGTCTTCATCGTCCGCGAACGCAGTCCCGACGTGGATGAATAAGGCCGCCACCGGCCCGCTGGGCGGCGCGCCGCTCGGCATCTTCGGCGGCACCTTCGACCCGGTGCATCTGGGTCATCTGCGCCTGGCCGAGGAAGCCTGCGACTGCCTGGCGCTGGCCGGCGTGCGCTGGATTCCCGCCGGCCAGCCGGCACATCGCGAGACGCCCTCGGTCGGCGCCGCCAGCCGGCTGGCGATGGTGCAACTGGCGATTGCCGGCAACGCACGCTTCTCGCTCGACAGCGCCGAAGTGAGCAGTGCGCAGCCGAGCTACACCGTGCCGACGCTCGCGCGTCTGCGCGGCGAGGACGAATGCGGGCGCGAACGGCCGCTGGTGCTGCTGCTCGGCGCTGACGCCTTCGCCGGCCTGCCCGGCTGGCACGAGTGGCAACGCCTGCTGACGCTGGCGCACATCGCCGTCGCGCACCGGCCGGGTTTTCCGATCGACGCGCGCACGCTACCGCCGGCGCTGGCCGAGGTATTCCGCGAGCGTTACCGCACTTCGCCCGAGGCACTCGGCGAATCGCCGGCCGGCAGCATCGTCAGCTTCGCGATGACCGCGCTCGACATTTCGGCAACGCAGATCCGCAAGCTGCTGTCCAACAACGGCAGCGCGCGTTACCTCTTGCCCGACGCCGTTATCGAGCACATCCGCCACGAACACCTTTACCGCAGGAATTGAAACCGCCCATGGATATCAGCACGCTCGAGAAAATCGTCGTCAACGCCCTCGAAGACATCAAGGGCCACGACATCACCGTGCTCGACACGCGCCGGCTGACGCCGCATTTCGAACGCGTCATCGTCGCCACCGGCGAATCGAACCGGCAGGTCAATTCGCTGGCGCGCAATGTTCAGGACGAAGTGCGTAAAGCCGGCGCCAGCGTCCTCTCCAGCGAAGGTGAAGACAACGGCGAGTGGGTGCTGGTCGATCTCGGCGAGATCGTCGTGCACATCATGCAGCCCGCCGTGCGCAGCTTCTACAATCTGGAAGAGCTGTGGGGCGGCGAACTGCCGGCGCGCCTGCTGCGCGCACCGCGTGCGAGAACCGCAGGCAACGGCGACAGCACGGCGGCTAACACCGGCGCATGAAGCTCGGTATCCTCGCCGTCGGCCACAAGCTGCCCGACTGGGTCGCCGCCGGCTGCGACGAATACCAGCGGCGCATGCCGCGCGAACTGCCGCTCGCCATCCACGAAATCCGCCCGGAACCGCGCCACGGCAAGACACGCGAACAACTGCTCGCCGCCGAATCGGTGCGTCTGCGCGCGGCGCTGGGCGCTTTTCCGCGCGTCATCGTCCTCGACGAGCGCGGCGACGACCTGACAACGCTGGCGCTGGCGCAATGTCTGCGCGACTGGATGCAGGACGGCCGCGACACCGCCTTCATCATTGGCGGTGCCGACGGCATCGACGAGTCGATCAAGAGCGCCGCCGAGCGCCGCATCCGTCTTTCCAGCCTGACGCTGCCGCATGCGATGGCGCGACTGGTGCTCTGCGAACAGCTCTATCGCGCGATGAGCGTCGTACGCAACCACCCCTATCACCGCGAGGGCTGATGAACGAGCGCAAAAACCCGCCGACCGCGGCTGGCAGCACGCCATGGACGGACGAACTGAGCGCCGACGCGACACCAGCGGCGCCCGCCGCGACGGCTGCCAGTGAGCAGAAGGCAGCGCGCGTCCACCTCGCCTCGCGCAGTCCGCGCCGGCGCGAGCTACTGGCGCAGGTCGGCATCGCCTTTGACCTGATCGCCTTCCGCAACCCGCCGCGCGAAGACCCGGAGATCGACGAAACACCCTTCCCCGGCGAAGCCGCCGACGCCTACGTCGTGCGCGTCGCCCGTGCCAAGGCGGCACACGGCCAACGCATCGTCGGCTGGCGCAAGCTCACCGCGCAGCCGGTGCTCGCCGCCGACACGACGCTCGAATTCGCCGGCGAGATCATCGGCAAACCCGACGACGCCGAACACGCGCGGCAAATCCTGCACAGCCTCTCCGGCCAGACGCACCGGGTACTGACTGCCGTCGCCGTTGCCGACGCCGGACGCATCGAGTGTGTGCTGTCGGTGAGCGAGGTGCGCTTCGCCCGACTCGACGCCGACACCATCGCACGCTACGTTGCCAGCGGCGAAGCCTTCGACAAGGCCGGCGCCTACGGCATCCAGGGCCGCGCCGGCGCTTTCGCCGCGCATCTCGCCGGCAGCTACACCGGCGTCATGGGCCTGCCGCTGTACGAGACGACGCAACTGCTGCGCAGCTTCGGCCTGAAGGTCTGAGAGCGTTCGTGGCGCCGCTCGGTGCCGGCTGTGGCAGCCGCCGTCGTGGCCGACAAAGCCCCATCAGCGGGCGTCGGGCGCAGCCGGCAGCAGATCGGGCGCGTTTCCCGTCTCTGCCGCGGGCTCGAAGCGCGCCAGCAGCGCCCCGACGGCGTCAGCGGGCAGCGCCACCCAGACACGATGACCATCTCCCGGTGCCACCCGCATGGTGGTGCCGCCACTGTCTTCCATGCGCTCGACGCGGCATTCCCGGTTGCCCGCCGGCTGCACGATTTCGAGGCGGTCGCCGACGGCGAAACGGTTCTTCACCGCCACCTCGGCCAGCCCGCGTGCGGCATCGAAGTTGACGACGTCGCCGCAATAGCGGCTGCTGCCGCCGGCCGAAGCGCCACTGGCATAGTTCTGCGTCGCTGCGGCGTGATGGCGCTGGTAGAAACCATCGGTATAGCCGCGGCTGGCGAGCGCATCGAGTGTCGCGTACAGCGAGGCGTCGAAGGGGCGGCCGGCAGCGGCATCGTCGATGGCGCGGCGATAGCACTGCGTCACCCGCGCCGCGTAGTAGGCCGACTTGGTGCGGCCTTCGATCTTCAGCGAATCGACACCGATGGCGGCGAGGCGCGCGACGTGTTCGATGGCGCGCAAGTCCTTCGAATTGAGAATGTAGGTGCCGTGCTCGTCTTCCTCGATCGGCATCAGCTCGCCGGGGCGTTCGCGCTCCTCGATCAGCCACTCGCCGGCTGCTGGCGCCCCCTGCGGAACATCGAGCGGAAGCGGATCGCCGCTGGCGTCGGCCGTTCCGGCGTGCATCGTGTACTCCCAGCGGCAGGCGTTGGTACAGCTGCCCTGGTTGGCGTCGCGCCGGTTGAAGTAACCGGAGAGCAGGCAGCGGCCCGAATGCGCGATGCACAGCGCGCCGTGGATGAAGACTTCGAGCTCGGTCTCCGGGCAGCGCTGGCGGATTTCGGCAATCTCGTCGAGCGACAGCTCGCGCGAGAGGATCACGCGGGCGATGCCGAGCTTGTGCCAGAAGCGCACCGACGCCCAGTTCATCGTGTTGGCCTGTACCGACAGATGGATCGGCACGTCCGGCCAGGCCTCGCGCGCCAGATCGATGAGTCCGGGGTCGGCCATGATCAGCGCGTCGGGGCCGAGCGCGATCAATGGCGCCAGATCGGTGTGAAAGCTCTTCAGCTTGCCGTTGTGCGGCAGCGCATTGACGACGAGGTAGAAGCGGCGTCCGGCGGCGTGCGCGGCAGCGATGGCGGCGGCAAGACGCGCCGTGTCGCCGAATTCGTTGTTGCGCGCGCGCAGGCTGTAGCGCGGCGGGCCGCCGTAGAGCGCGTCGGCGCCGTAGGCAATGGCGGCCTCGGCCATCGCCAGCGAGCCGGCGGGAGCGAGAAGTTCGGGGACAGTGGGCATCGGTGCTTACGCGGTAAAATGCTCGGAGAGTCGCTGGCGTCAGCCAGCAATGCAGCGACAGACAGGCGAACATTCTACGCGCCGCACCGGCGGCCACGGCGGCAAGTGCAACCCCGGCCGCGCAGCGGCTGTCGTAACACGCGCATCGCCACCGCCACGCACGCTTGCCGTGCGGCACCCCGCAGCCACCTATCCCAAGACCCGAGCCCATGCCCGAAGAGATCCTGATCAATTTCACGCCGCAGGAAACCCGTGTCGCCATCGTCTATCAGGGCGCGGTGCAGGAGTTGCACATCGAACGCAACGCCAGCCGCGGGCTGGTCGGCAATGTCTATCTCGGGCGCATCGTGCGCATCCTGCCCGGTATGCAGTCGGCGTTCATCAACGTCGGCCTCGAACGCACCGCCTTCCTGCACGTCGGCGACATCCGCGAGCCGCGCGCGCCCGGCGAGCCGCCTCGCCCGATCGAACGCATCCTGCACGAGGGACAGAGCATCGTCGTGCAGGTGATCAAGGACCCGATCGGCAGCAAGGGCGCGCGCCTGTCGACGCAGATATCGATCGCCGGCCGCATGCTCGTCTATCTGCCGCAGGAAAAGCACATCGGCATCTCGCAACGCATCGAGGGCGACGCCGAGCGCGAGTCACTGCGCGAGAAGATCACGCGCCTGGTGCCGCCTGAGGAACCCGGCGGTTTCATCGTGCGCACGATGGCCGAGAACGCCACCGAAAGCGAGATGGCCAACGACATCGGTTTCCTGCGTACCGTCTGGCGCGACATCCAGTCATTGTCGAAAACGGCGCCACCGCCGTCACTGCTCTACCAGGAACTGTCGCTGTCGCAGCGCGTGCTGCGCGACTTCGTCAATCCTGAAACCTCGCGCATCGCCATCGACTCGCGCGAGAACTTCCAGAAGCTGTCGAACTTCGCCGCCGAATACACGCCGGCGGTGACGCCGCTGCTCGACCACTACACCGGCGAGCGGCCGCTGTTCGAGCTGTACGGCGTCGAAGAGGAAATCCAGAAAGCGCTGGCGCGCCGCGTCGAGCTCAAGTCGGGCGGCTACCTGATCTTCGACCAGACCGAGGCGATGACGACGATCGACGTCAACACCGGCGGCTTCGTCGGCGTCAGGAGCTTCGACGACACGATTTTCAAGACCAATCTCGAAGCGGCGCAGACGATCGCCCGCCAGCTGCGCCTGCGCAATCTCGGCGGCATCATCATCATCGACTTCATCGACATGGACACCGCCGAACACCGCGAAGCGGTGCTGGCCGAGTTCAACAAGGCGCTGGCGCGCGACCACACGCGGCTGACGGTCAACGGCTTCACCGCGCTCGGCCTCGTCGAAATGACGCGCAAGCGCACGCGCGAGTCGCTGGCGCACGTGCTGTGCGAGGAATGCCCGACCTGTCAGGGCCGCGGCGAGGTGCGCACGGCGCGCACCGTCTGCTACGAAATCCTGCGCGAGCTGCTGCGCGAAGCTCGCCTGTTCAACGCGCGCGAGTTGCGCGTCCTCGCCAGCCCGCCGGTGATCGAGCTGTTCCAGGAAGAAGAGTCACACGCGCTGGCGATGCTCTCCGACTTCATCGGCAAGCCGATCTCGCTCAAGGCGGAGCCGAGCTACCTGCAGGAACAGTACGACATCGTGCTGTTGTGAGCGCCGCTCGCCGGCGGCGAGCGGCGCTGGCAGGCAGCACCCGGCGCCAGACGCGGGGAGCCGCCTGCAGTCAGCTTGTCAGGCAGCAGCGCTGCTGGTGCACAGCATCGTTGCCTCGCCTTCGATGACCACCTTGCCGTCGACTGTGCACACGGTGTCGAGGATGCAGCGGCGCTTGCCGACGATCACTTCCTTCACCGTGACGGTCGCCGTGACCGTATCGCCGGGACGTACCGGCGCCTTGAAGCGTAGCGTCTGGCCGAGATAGATCGTGCCGGGTCCGGGCAGCTTGTTGGCGAGCACGGCGGAAATGAAGCCGGCCGAGAGGATGCCGTGCGCGATGCGGCCGCCGAAGGGCGTCGTCACCGCATAGCTCTCGTCGATATGCACCGGGTTGACGTCGGTCGAGATGCCGGCAAAGAGGACGATGTCGGCCTCGGTGACGGTTTTCGAAACCGATCCGCTCATGCCGGGTTGCAGATCTTCAATGTCGTAACCGTTACGTGGGTTCATGCTTGCTCCTGGGTGTGATGAATGGGGTAAGGCGCTGGACGGCAAGAGCTGATTGCGCCGGCAGGAATCAGCCGGCGTCGATGCACAGGTATTTGATTTCGAGGTACTCATCGAGTCCGTGCCGCGAACCCTCGCGGCCGATGCCGGACTGCTTGATGCCACCGAAGGGCGCGACTTCGTTGGAGATGATGCCGGTGTTGATGCCGACCATTCCCGTTTCGAGCGCCTCGGCAACGCGCAGCGCGCGGTTCAGGTCGCGAGTATAGACATACGCGGCGAGTCCGTACTCGCTATCGTTGGCCAGCGCGACCGCCTCGGCCTCGTCGGCGAAGCGGAAAACCGGAGCAACCGGGCCGAAAATCTCCTCGCGCGCGATGCGCATCGCCGCCGTCATGCCGGTGAGAACGGTCGGCAGATAGAAATTGCCACCTTCCGCGCGACGCTGGCCACCGCTCAGCACACGGGCACCGGCAGCCACGGCATCAGCCACGAGCGCCTCGACCTTGCTCAATGCCGCAGCGTCGATCAAGGGGCCAATCGCGGTATCCGGCGCAGCGCCGTCGCCGAGCTTGAACGCCTGCACGCGTTCGGCAAGGCGCGCGACGAAACGGTCGTGGATTCCCTGCTGCACGTACAGCCGGTTGGCGCAGACACAGGTCTGCCCGGCATTGCGGAACTTGGCGAGCAGGGCACCTTCGACTGCCGCATCAAGGTCGGCATCGTCGAAGACGATGAAAGGCGCGTTGCCACCGAGCTCGAGCGACAGCTTCTTGATGCTAGGCGCGCACTGCGCCATCAGCCGCCGCCCGACCTCGGTCGATCCGGTAAAGGACAGCTTGCGCACGCGCGGGTCGTCACACAGGGTCTGGCCGATCACCGCTGCCGAGGCCGCGCTGCCGGTGACGACATTGATCACGCCGGCGGGGATCCCCGCGCGCTCGGCCAGCACCGCCAGCGCCAGTGCGGTCAGCGGCGTCTGCTCGGCCGGTTTGGCGACGACGACGCAGCCGGCAGCCAGTGCCGGCGCCAACTTGCGCGTGATCATCGCCAGCGGAAAATTCCACGGCGTGATCACCGCGCAGACGCCGACCGGCTGGCGCAGGGTGAGCAGGCGGCGCGCCGGCTGCGGACTCGGAATGGTCTCGCCGTAGGCGCGCTTGCCCTCTTCGGCAAACCACTCGACGAAGGACGCGCCGTAAGCGACCTCGGCGCGCGCCTCAGCCAGCGGCTTGCCGCATTCGGCGGTGATCAGCGCGGCCAGATCGTCCGTCGCCGCAAGAATCAGCGCGTGCCAGCGCTTGAGCAGGGCGCCACGTTCGTGCGCCGTGCGCTGCCGCCATGCCGGCCACGCCAGAGCTGCAGCAGTGATCGCCTGCCGCGTTTCGACCTCGCCGCAGTCGGGCAGCTGCGCGAGCAATTCGTTGTTGGCGGGATTGTGTACGGCGAAGACCTTGTCGCCCTGCGCCGGCAGCCAGTCGCCGCCAATGAGGCAGGCGTTTCGGAGAAGATCGGTATTGCCTGCCTGCATTTTGCCTCCTGCGAAGATTGGCCGGCTTGCGCCTGATACGGGTCGGGCTGGACGACAGGCGCCGGAAATGACGTCGCTCGTCTCGAGCTGGGTCCGGCTACCCGTTGCTTGCTCGCCTTCAGTCTATACTCCGCACATGTTCACGCAGTATTTCACCCGCTTTTCCGCAACGCAGAAGCTCGCCACGACGGCTTGCTGCGCCCTCTTCCTGCTCGCGGCCTGCAGTACTCCGCCGATTGCCGAAACACCGCTTGCGCAGCGGCCGCTTGCCAGCCATGCCGGGCAGGAGGTGGCGATGTTCGCATTAGGACTGATCGACACCGGCTATCGTTTTGGCGGCAAGAACCCCGAGGCAGGTCTCGACTGCAGCGGCATGGTGTCCTACGTTTTCGCGCAGGCCACCGGCCTGCGTCTTGCGGGTAGCGCCGCCGATATCGCCCGCCGCGGCAGGCCGGTAGCACGCGAGCAATTGCAGCCGGGCGATCTGGTGTTCTTCAACACGCGCAACGCGCCTTTTTCTCACGTCGGTGTTTACATCGGCGACCAGCGCTTCGTGCACGCCCCATCCAGCAATGGACGCGTACGCATTGACCGTCTCAGCAGCCGCTACTATGCCGAACGCTTCGAGACGGCGCGCAACTATTTCGAATAGGAGGGGCTGCTCATCCTTCCGAGCAGCCGTAGCACCGGCGCTGCGATTGTTGCGGCATGAATGAAGCGTAAGCTCCGGCACCAGGCATCCGCAGAGTCGCCGTTCCCGGGCGCGGCGAAATCAGGTCCGGCTGTATGCAAACGGTTTTCTGCCCATATGCCTTTATGGATATTGGCGCGCTCGCGCGGCAGTGCTAATGTGCTCCAACACTCCCGCGCAGTTCGCTTTGATACCTGATGAAGATTGCAGACGACACCGACCTCTCTCCCTTGCTGCGCGGTTTCGACCTGCCGCCTTGCCCCGCCATCCTCAGCGAGTTGCAATCGACGCTGAATAGCGATGCTTTTGATACGCGTCGCGTCTCACAGCTGATCAGCCGTGACGTCGCGCTCGCCGCGGCCGTCATTCGCGTCGCCAATTCGCCCGCACTCGGACTGCGGCGGCAAGCCAATTCGATCACCGATGCGCTTTCGATGCTGGGCAGCCGGCAAATCCTCAACCTTGTCGTTGCCGAACTGCTGAAACGCGCGGGAAGCAGCGACCGGGGACCGCGCCTGGAGCGTTTCTGGGAACGCGCCGCGCTCAACGCCGCTACCTGCTCGCGCGTTGCCGAACGGTTTGGAGGGGTCGGGCGCGACCTCGCTTACTGCTACGGCCTGTTTCACGACGCGGGCATTCCCCTGATGCTGCGCCGCTTCCCCGATTACAAGGCGACACTGCAACTCGCCAATGGCAGCGAGCATTCGTTTACCAGCGTCGAGGAATCGCGCCATGGTGTCGACCACGCGGTCATCGGCTACCTGCTGGCGCGTAGCTGGCGCTTGTCCGCTGTGCTCGCTGGCGCGATTCGCTCGCACCACGATTTTCAGGTTCTCGGGGTGGAAAGCGACAGCGGACTCGCCGGTGAAAGCTGCGCACTGATCGCACTTGGTGTCATCAGTGAGCACATCATCAGCCTCTTCCAGCACGCGCAGGATGAGAGCGAATGGCGACTTGGTCAGCCGTGGGTCGCGGCATTTTTCGGCATGAGCGAAGCCGAACTCGACGACTGCGTCGAGGACGAGCTCTACCAGCTGCGCGTCGCTGCCGGCTAGGGACAGGCTCTAGCCTACATCGGCATTGCGCGGCGGCCTGTGTCGGCGCCCCCCTGCCGGCCCGCTCGCTCGTGAACCGGGCATTCCCCGCTTAGCGCTGCACCAGCTTGGCCACATCGGCCACCAGCTCCTTCGGATCATCCGGCAGATCCGATGCGATGACGCGACTGCGGCGTTCGGGATGCAAAGACCAGAGCCAGAGTTTGGCGCCGTTGAGGGGGACGACCATGAACCAGTGTTCGAGGATGGCGAGGACGAGGAGGGTGGAGACGAGGGC
>NZ_JACIGE010000003.1 GCF_014197755.1 Rhodocyclus tenuis
AACTCTCGCTTGACGTCGCAATTCTGGGTCTCCCCAAAATCACAGTTTTACATCTAGTGCGAGCACTACATCTTTTAGCGCGCAATCCCGAAAGACCGCTCACCTCGACAAGTACCCACACCTATCAATTGTCTCGTTTTTAAAGAGCTGGTTGCGGGGACAGGATTTGAACCTGTGACCTTCGGGTTATGAGCCCGACGAGCTGCCAGACTGCTCCACCCCGCGTCCGTCAGAGAAGCGGAACTATACTACGCTTCTCTACACCTCGTCAACACCGTACTTTCTGATTTCGCTGCCGCGCTTGCTGCGGCTGGAAGTGCGTTGCGACGAGGGGGCGAACTATAGCCTAGGATTCGAGCCAGCGCAAGAGGGAATTCCAGGATTCCTTTTCCCGCTGATAACGCGAACGCGGTGGATCGAAGATGGTCTTGCCGGCGGCAGCGACGTTGACGTAGGACTGAGCGTTGCGCAGGTAGGCGACGATCGGGATGTCGAAGTGCTTGAGAAAGGACTCCAGCATCGCCGCAGCGCGCGTGCGCGGATCGACGCGCATCGCGGCAATGCCGATGCCCCCCGGGCGGCCGCGCATCTCCTGGCGGAGCGTATTGAGAAAGTCCTCGCTGGCCGCCATGTCGAATACCGACGGGACGATCGGAATGAGGACGCGATCTACCGCGCGCAGATAGTTATTGAGCTGATAGCCCTGCAAGCCGGCCGGCGCATCGAGGACCGCCCAGTCAACATCCTGCGGCAAGGAGAAGAGCATTTGCGCGCCGGCGTAATAGCCGCCAACCGGCGCGAGCGTCGCGTCGCGAAACGCCATCCAGCGCAGCGCCGACTGTTGCCGGTCGAGGTCGCAGAGGCTCACGCGCTGCCCGGCATTGGCGAAGTAGCCCGCAAGATTGGTTGCCAGCGTGGTTTTGCCGGCCCCGCCCTTCGGATTGGCAACAAGCACTGATCGCATAAAGCCCACCTGTCTTTCTCGTCTCATGGTTATCGCCGCCCGCCCCATTTACAAGGGAACCATGCAACAACGGAGTTCGGTGAATTCTTGCATGAAGCATCGATCGCGGCCAGAAGCTCGATACCGGAAGATTCCCCGCCTGGCCCGGGCGGCACTGGCTACAATTCGCGCTGCCCTGACCATGAAACAAAAACCCGCCGCAGAGGATTTATGACGACCGATCTTGCAAAGCCACGCCAGGGGATTCAGTCAATCGAAGTAGGTGTTCGCCTGTTGCGTGCACTCGCCGCCAACGGTCGGCCGATGATGTTGCGCGATCTGGCAAAAAACGGCGGCATGGCCGCCGCCAAGGCACACCGCTACCTGGTCAGCTTCATGCGCATGGGGCTGGTTGAGCAGGACGCCAACACCGGCCGCTACGACCTCGGCGGCTTTGCGCTCGAACTGGGACTGGCGAGCCTCGCGCGCATTGACCCGGTTCGCCTGGCGGCGCCGATTCTTGACGACCTGTGTGAACAGATCAGCGAAACGGTGGCGCTGGCGATGTGGGGCAACCACGGCCCGACCTGTGTGCGCTGGATTGAAGCCGGTGGGCCGATCACCGTCACCTTGCGCACCGGCGTCGTATTGCCGCTTGCCAGTTCGGCGACCGGCCGCGCTTTTGCCGCTTTCTATCGTTCGCCGTATGTGAAGCGGCAACTGGAAAAGGAAGTCCGCGCTGCAGCAGAAGCAAGCGGGCGTCCACTCGCTACCGTACAAAAGGAACTGGACGCCCTGATCGAGGAAACCCGCCGGCACGGGATCGCCCGCGCCAGCGGCAGCCTGACTCCCGGCATCAACGGCTTCAGCGCGCCTGTATTCGACCACACCGGCAAGATGGTCGCCGCCATTACCTCGCTCGGGTCGGTGGGCAACTTCGACAACGCTTGGGACAGCCCCCTCGCGGAAAGCATCAAGGCCGCGGCCGCGCTGCTCTCCCGCCGCCTTGGTGCGCCCGCCCCGCCAGAAACCAGTGTCACGGCGGAATCCGGCGTTGCGCAACAGACGATAAGCGATGAGATCGGCAGCGCCAGCACTGCCCGGCGACGACGCAGCAGCAAAACGGATAAACAATGAAACCCGTATAGCCCACCAACCTTGACCAGGGGCTGACAGCTCTTGCCGCCGCCAGCAAGCCCTGATGCCATTAGCGTTCAGGACAGGCCTGCACGTCCGCGAAAACGGCGCATGCCGGCCAAATGCAGGACGCGGAGAAAAACCGCGGATGCGCCGGCAGCAAGCCGAGCCAGTAAGAAAAGTCCACAAACAAAAACCCCGCCAGATCGCGGGGTTTTGGGTACACGAAACGACCAGTAAAAGCTGATGGTGCCCCCGCCCGGAATCGAACCAGGACCTGATGCTTACAAGGCAACTGCACGACCTTCATGCTACGGGGGCACTTGCTGGAATCGGCGCGCATTATAGCTCAGCCCCTGCAGCCGGCAGAAACCTCAAACGGCGGCTTTCGCCAAAGTGCCGTGCTCTTTAGAATGCATTCGTCACCGACGTCAAGCAAACCATGCCACCCAGTCTGACCAACCCCTCTGAAATTGCCCGCGAAACGCTGCGCATGCTCGCCAGCCGACGCATGGCGCCGTCGCCGGACAATTACCGGACGATTTACCAGGAAATCTCCGGCGTCGCACAAGCTGCAAGCGACGTTTTCCCGACACAGGAACTGAAGGCGCTACTCAGCGCGCTACCGAAGGATTCGGCCGAGCAGCAACGTCTTGCCCGGCAGTTCGATCAGGCCATCCGCAATGAGGACTGGAATGAGGCGCGCAAGCTTCTCGTCGATTTCATCAAGACCGTCAGCAGTCGTGCCGACCTGGGATGGGGGGAACTGATCGGCGAAATCCTTCGCCTGTGGGAAACCCATCACGCCGGATTGACCCCGGCGCGCAAACGCGAGGGCCTTGAACACATTCTCGCCAGCGCCGCCAATAACAACGACAACCTGTATTCCCGCTTGCAAGGGCTGATGCGCTCCTGGAAGGCACAAGGCAGCGGCGAAGAACGATCGCTGGTCGACCAGACGATCGGCGCTGACGAGAAGCCTGGTAACGACAGTGCTGCGGCAATCACCGCCGATGCAAAAAGCGTCAGCCGCGCCAGTGAGTTGCTGCCCGAGTTGCGGGAGCTCTTTGCCTACACGCTTGATGGCGTCGTCGCCACGCAATTGAGCGACGCGCCCGAACTTGCTGCCGAAGCGCGCGCGCTTGCCGCCGGCACGCGTGCCACCAGCGATCTGAAGTCTCTCAAGAAACTACAGGACAACCTGCGCCGCTTCGCCTTCCGCTTCGAATTGCTCGCAGAAGACCGGACCGAACTGCGCGCGGGCCTGTTGCACCTGTTGCAATTGCTGATCGACAACGTCAGTGAACTCGTCCTTGACGACCGCTGGCTGAGTGGCCAGATCGCCGCCGTTCAGGAAATCGTCGCCCGACCGATGAACATCCGCGCGATCGACGATGCCGAGCGCCGACTGAAGGAAGTCATTTTCAAGCAGAGTCAGCTCAAACAGGGGCTGACCGAGGCCCGGACAGCACTCAAGAACCTGATCGCCGGCTTCGTCGATCACCTCGCCGAATTCACCGACTCCACCTCGGAATTCCACGACAAGATCGAGTCCTGCGCCAAGCGGATCAGTCAAGCCGAAGGAATCACGCAACTGGAGAGCGTTCTCGATGAGGTGATGAGCGCGACGCGCGCCATCCAGCTCAATGCCCAGCGCTCGCAGGACGAGCTGCGCAGCACGCGCGCACGTGTCGAAGAGGCCGAGCGACGCGTGAACGAGTTGCAGCAGGAACTCGACCGCGCGAGCAATCTGGTCCGCCACGACCAGCTCACCGGAACGCTCAATCGCCGCGGACTGGAAGACGCGTTTGACAAGGAAGCTGCACGCGCGCTGCGCCGCCACGCCCCGCTCTGTGTCGGGCTGCTCGATATCGATAATTTCAAGAAACTGAACGATGTGCTGGGGCATGATGCCGGCGATGCCGCACTGGTTCACTTGGCAACGGTCATCCGCGAAACCCTGCGTCCGCAGGACACTATTGCCCGTTTAGGTGGCGAAGAGTTCATCGTGCTGCTGCCGGAAACCGATCTCGACGCCGCAGCCAAGATACTGCAACGCCTGCAGCGGGAGTTGACGCGTAGATTTTTCTTGCACAACAACGACAAGCTGCTCATCACTTTCAGTGCCGGCGTCACCGAACTGCAGGAAACCGACACGCAGACGAGCGTCACCAAGCGCGCAGACGAGCTGATGTACCAGGCCAAGCAAACGGGGAAGAACCGGGTTGTTGCCGCCTGATCCCGACGGGGCCGGACCCGCCGCACACGGCGCCGGAAGCTGCCGCTACCCAACTGCCAATGGAGGCCTGAAGTCCTCGGCCGAATGGCCGATAGATATCCGAACGCAGGCGGCGAGCGACTCGCGAGTACCATACGCCGGCCAACACCCGATATGGATCAACGGCTTTACGGAGCACCACGAATGACGCAGTCTGGCCCACAGGCTTTGTTCGCATCGATCATGACCTTGGTCAACGCGCGCCAGCTTGCCGCAGCGGAGAACCTTGCCCGAACCGCCGTCGCCGAGCACGCCGAAGACCCGCAGTTGCTGAACGCACTCGGCATGGTGTTGATGGAGCAAGGCAAGGAACTCGACGCCGCTCGCGCGTGTTTTGGCCGGGCGCTGTCTCTCGCGCCCGAGTCTTCCGTGCTCTGGGAAAATCTCGCAGTCGCCTCGCGCCGCCTCGGCGATTTCGAGCTTGCCGCGCGAACTTTCCTGATCGCAGCGGAAAAGCGGAATGGCGCACACGATTTGCGCTTTGAAGCATCGCTCTGCCAACTCAGTTACGGCGACTACGAGACAGCCTGGCCTTTCTACGAAGAACGGCTACGAGCCTTCCCGGAAAGGGTCGTACGTCCCGCCTCGCCGTCCTGGGACGGTAACTATCTCGCCGGACAGCGCCTGCTTGTGCTCTGCGAGCAGGGGCTCGGCGACAGCGTGATGATGGTTCGCTATCTCCCTTTCCTTGCCGCGCAGGGATTGAGCGTCGATATCGCCTGTCCGCCGGCATTGGTGCGACTGATGCGCAGTCTGCCGGGAATCGGCAAAGTCACTGCCATCGGCGAAACCCTGCCGGAACACGATTTCCATGTTCCGATCATGAGCATCCCTGGACTTTTCCGGACCCGCATCGCCAGCATTCCGCAGAACCTGCCGTATCTCGCCCCGCCAGGCGACATTGCCCGGCCGTGGCGCGAGTTACTCGCGGAAAAGGACTGCGGCGTACGCGTCGGTCTGCGCTGGGCAGGCAATCCCGATCACGCGCAAGACCTCGAGCGGTCGTGTCCCGCCACCATGCTGGCACCGCTGCTCGAACTCGACGAAGTGCTGTTCGTCAGCCTGCAGACCGACGACGGCGACCGCGCCAAGGTCGATGCCGATCTCGCAGCCCTGCCCGGCGTCATCGACGCACGCCCCTGGCTGGGCGACATGGCCGACACCGCCGCCTTGCTGCAGGATCTGAATCTCGTCATCTCGGTCGATACCGCAACGCTGCATCTGGCCGGCGCGACGAACCGGCCCGGCTGGGCGATGCTGGCGAGTCCTGGCGACTGGAGATGGGGACGTGGCGGCAGCCTTTCGCACTGGTACCCTTCGCTCAAGCTCTTCCGTCAGGCGCAACGGGGTAACTGGCCTGATCTGGTGCTGCGTATCCGGGAAGAACTGCTAGCTGCCATTCAGGGCTCCGAAACCGAGCAATAAGCAAAACTCACAAGCCAAAGCGGAAACCGTGACCATGTTCGACGACAAGACGATACTAATTACCGGCGGCACAGGCTCTTTCGGCAAAAAATACGTCAAAACCATCCTGGAACGTCATCGCCCGAAAAAGCTGATCATCTATTCGCGCGACGAACTGAAGCAATACGAGATGGAGCAGACCTTCAACGCCGATTGCATGCGCTACTTCATCGGCGACGTGCGCGACCGCGAGCGCCTCGTACAGGCCATGCAAGGCGTCGACTACGTCATCCATGCCGCCGCACTCAAGCAGGTGCCGGCCGCCGAATACAACCCGACCGAGTGCATCAAGACCAACATCTACGGCGCCGAGAACGTCATTCATGCGGCCTTGCGCAACGACGTGCAGAAAGTGATGGCACTGTCGACCGACAAGGCGGCCAACCCGATCAATCTCTATGGCGCCACCAAGCTCGCCTCAGACAAGCTCTTCGTCGCCGCCAATAATATGGCGGGTGGTCACCGGACGTGTTTTTCGGTCGTCCGCTATGGCAACGTCGTCGGCTCAAGAGGTTCGGTGGTTCCGTTTTTCCGCAAGCTTCTTGCGGAAGGCGCAAGCTCACTGCCGATCACCGATGCACGCATGACGCGCTTCTGGATAAGCCTGCAGCAGGGCGTCGACTTCGTGCTCAAGAACTTCGAAAGGATGGCTGGCGGCGAAATTTTCGTACCCAAGATTCCGTCGGTGCGGGTCGTCGATGTCGCCGAAGCGATGGCGCCCGGTCTGCCACACAAAGTCATCGGCATTCGCCCCGGCGAAAAGCTGCACGAAATCATGTGCCCTTCCGACGATTCGCACCTCACGCTCGAGTTTTCGGATCACTATGTCATGCGCCCGACCATTACGTTTTCGTCGCGCAGCAACAACTTCGTCACCAACAAGCTGGGAGAGGACGGAACGCCGGTGGCGCAAGGCTTCGAGTACAACTCGGGAACGAACCCCCACTTTCTTTCGATCGCCGAACTCGGCGAATTCAACCGAAGCGCCGACGACATCTAGTCAATGATCCCCTACGGCCGCCAGCACATCAGCGATGACGACATTGAGGCCGTCGTCGCCGTCCTGCGCTCGGATTTCCTGACACAGGGCCCCGCCGTTCCGCAGTTCGAAGCAGCCTTCGCCGCCGGCTGCGGCGCCCGGCACGCTGTCGCCACCTGCAATGCGACCGCCGCCCTGCACCTGGCCTGTCTGGCGCTCGGGCTCGGCCCCGGCGACCGGCTGTGGACCTCGCCCAACACCTTCGTCGCCTCAGCGAACTGCGCGCGCTACTGCGGCGCCGAGGTCGACTTCGTCGACATCGACCCGCACACCTACAACCTGTCGGTTCCCGTCCTCGCCGCCAAGCTGGCCGACGCGCGTCGCGACGGACGCCTGCCGAAGATCGTCGTGCCGGTGCACTTTGCCGGGCAGCCCTGCGATATGGCCGGCATCCGCGCGCTGGCCGACGAATACGGCTTCGCCATCATTGAGGACGCGTCGCACGCCGTCGGCGCGCGCTACCGCGGCAAGCCGGTCGGCGGCTGCGACTGCAGCGACATCACCGTGTTCAGCTTTCACCCGGTCAAGATCATCACCACCGGCGAGGGCGGCATGGCGACGACCAACGATCCGCGGCTGGCCGAACGCATGGCGCTGCTGCGCAGCCACGGCATCACGCGCGATCCGGCGCAGATGGAAGGCGCGCCCGACGGCGCCTGGAGCTACGAACAGATCGCTCTCGGCTTCAACTACCGGATGACCGACCTGCAGGCCGCGCTCGGATTGAGCCAGTTGCGGCGGCTCGACGACTACGTCGCCCGGCGCACCCAACTGGCGCAGCGTTACGACGCCGCGCTACGGCCATTGCCGGTGACGTGTCCGCGGCAGGCACCCGACAGCGCGTCGAGCTGGCACCTTTACGTGCTGCGCGTCGGCGAGGCCCCCGGCAGCCCCGCGCGCGCCACGCTCTTCGCCGCCCTGCGCGCGCAGGGGATCGGCGTGAACGTGCATTACATCCCGGTGCACACCCAGCCCGACTACCGGCGACTGGGCTTCCGCCGCGGCGACTTTCCCGAGGCCGAACGCTACTACGCGCACGCAATCAGCCTGCCTCTCTTCCCGACAATGAGCGACGCCGATCAGGAGATGGTGATCGCCGCCGTGCGCGCCGCCATCGCCGGCGCGGCGTCGCCGTCCGCCCCTTGCTGAACGGAGCCGCCATGCGCCAGAAAGACGTATTCCTGCACTCCGAAGGCGACGCCTGGTTCGAACGCAACCGTGCCACCTGTGCGCAGATCGACCACGCCGCCGACCCGGTCGTCGCGACGGTGCTCGACATCGCCGGCCAGCGCCCGCCCGGCAGTCCGCCGCTGCGCCTGCTCGAGGTCGGCTGCGGCGAAGGGCGTCGGCTGGCGTGGCTGGCGGCACGGCTCGACGCCGAGGTCCACGGCCTCGACCCGTCGGCGAAGGCCGTCGCCACAGCGCAGGCGCGCGGCGTCGCCGCCCGCCAGGGAACGGCCGACGCCCTGCCGCATGGCGATGCCGCGTTCGACGTGCTGGTGTTCGGCTTCTGCCTCTACCTGTGCGACCCGCAGGATCTGTTCCGGATCGCGCAGGAAGCAGACCGCGTGCTGGCGGATCCGGCGTGGCTGATCATCCACGACTTCCATTCGCCAACGCCGCTGGTGCGCCCGTATCACCACAAGCCGGGCGTGCACTCGCGCAAGATGGATTTCCGCCGGCTGTTCGACTGGCACCCGGCCTACACCTGCTACGCACATCGCGTCAGCGCCCATGGCGGCACTGCCTTCTGCGACGAGCCGCAGGAATGGGTCGCCGTCTCCACGCTGCGCAAGCGCGGGGGCGACCATGCCTAGCCGGCTGGCGCTCGGCACCGTCCAGTTCGGCCTCGACTACGGCGTCGCCAACCGCGACGGCCGCCCCGCACTCGACGAGGTGGCGCGCATCCTCGAGGCTGCGGCTGAGAGCGGCATCGACACGCTCGACACCGCCATCGCCTACGGCGAGAGCGAGGCGCGCCTGGGCGCCATCGGCGTTGCCGGCTGGAAGATCGTCACCAAGCTGCCGGCGGCCCCGGCCGACTGCACCGACCTCGCCGGCTGGGTCGTCGCCGAAGTCGAGGCCTCGCTGCGCCGCCTGCGCGTCGACCGCGTGCACGCGGTACTGCTGCACCGCCCCGAACAGTTGCTCGGCACGAGCGGCCCGGAGCTGATCGTCGGCCTGCAGCGCCTGAAGAACGACGGGCTCGCCGCGAAGACCGGCGTCTCGATCTATGCGCCCGACGAACTCGACGCGCTGTTCGCGATGAGCAAACCCGATCTGGTGCAGTCGCCCCTGAGCCTCTTCGACCACCGGCTGCTCCGCTCGGGCTGGATCGAGCGGCTGGGCGCGCGCGGCGTCGAGGTCCACACCCGCTCGGCCTTCCTGCAGGGTCTGCTGCTGCTGGATGCTAGCGCCCGCCCGGCGTATTTCAACCGTTGGCAGCCGCTCTGGCAGGCGTGGGACGACTGGCTGCGCGCGACGCGGCTGAGTCCGCTGCAGGCCTGCGTGCGTTACGCGCTGTCGGTCGGCGGCAGCGACCGTGTCGTCGTCGGCGTCGATTCCGTCGCCCAACTCCGGCAGATCGTCGCCGCCAGCGAGGAGGGTGCGATTCCGCCGCCCGCCTGGCCGGACATCGACGATGCCGATCTGCTCAACCCCGCTCACTGGAAACTGTCATGAAGGTCGTCGCCATCGTTCAGGCCCGCATGGGCTCCACCCGCCTGCCGAACAAGGTGATGAAGCCGATCGGCGGCACCCCGATGATCGAAGTGCTGCTGTCGCGACTGGCGAAAGCCGGCGAGGTCGACGAAATCGTCGTCGCCACCTCGACCGACGCGCGCAACCTGCCGCTCGTCGAGCACGTGCGCGCGCTCGGCTACGCCTGCGAACAAGGCAGCGAGAACGACGTGCTCGACCGTTACCTGACGTGCGCGCAGCGACACGACGCTGACGTCGTCGTGCGCATCACCGGCGACTGCCCGCTCGTCGACCCGGCGCTGGTCGACGACTGCATCCGCCGCTTCAAGGCCAGCGGCGTCGACTACTTCAGCAACATCGACCCGCCGAGTTTTCCGGACGGCCTCGACATCGAGGTCTTCCGCCGCTCGGCGCTGGAAACCGCCGCCCGCGAAACGCAGCGCACGCACGACCGCGAGCACGTCACGCCCTACCTGCGCGAATCCGGACGCTTCCGCTCCGCCGCACTGCGCCACGATACCGACCTGTCGGCCTGGCGGTGGACGGTCGACGAAGCCAGCGACTTCGAGGTCGCCTGCGCTGTCTTCGCACACTTCGCCCCCGACCGCCACTTCGGCTGGGAACAGGTGCGCGAGCTGCAGCAGGCACAGCCCGGACTGTTTGCCGCCAACGCCGCGCTGGCGCGCAACGAGGGCGCCGCGCTCGGCACCGGCCAGAAGCTCTGGAAACGCGCCAAGCGCGTGATTCCCGGCGGCAATATGCTGCTCTCCAAACGCGCCGAGATGTTCCTGCCCGAGCAGTGGCCGGCCTACTTCAGCCGCGCCCGCGGCTGCCGCGTCTGGGATCTCGACGGCCGCGAATACATCGACATGTCGATCATGGGCATCGGCACCAACATCCTCGGCTACGGCCACCCGGAGGTCGACGCCGCGGTGCGGCAGACCGTCGACGCCGGCAACATGTCGACCTTCAACTGCCCGGAAGAAGTCTATCTCGCCGAAAAACTGGTCGAGCTGCACCCGTGGGCCGACATGGTGCGGCTGGCGCGCTCCGGCGGCGAAGCGAACGCGATCGCCATCCGCATCGCCCGCGCCGCGTCGGGACGCGACAAGGTGGCAATCTGCGGCTACCACGGCTGGCACGACTGGTATCTCTCGGCCAACCTCGCCGACGACAAGAGCCTCGACGGCCACCTGCTACCCGGGCTCGAGCCGAAGGGCGTGCCGCGCGAACTGCGCGGAACGGTGTTCCCCTTCAACTACAACAACTTCGCCGAACTGGAGGCGCTGGTAAACGCGCACGACATCGGCGTCATCAAGATGGAGGTCGTGCGCAACAAGGGGCCGGAAGACAACTTCCTGCACAAGGTGCGCGAACTCGCCAGCGCGCGCGGCATCGTCCTCATCTTCGACGAATGCACCTCGGGCTTCCGCGAAACCTTTGGCGGACTGCACAAGAAATACGGCGTCGAACCGGACATGGCGATGTTCGGCAAGGCGCTCGGCAACGGCTACGGCATCACCGCCACCATCGGCCGGCGCGAGATCATGGAAGCGGCGCAATCGACCTTCATCAGCAGCACCTTCTGGACCGAGCGCATCGGCCCGACGGCGGCGCTGAAAACGCTGGAAGTGATGGAACGCCTGCAGTCGTGGACGACGATCACCGACACCGGCCTCGCTGTGCGCGGCGGCTGGCAGGCGCTCGCCGACAAGTACGGCCTGGCGATCGAGCACTGGGGCCTGCCGGCGCTCACCGGCTTCAGCTTCAAGAGCCCGCAGGCGCTCGCCTACAAGACGCTGATCACGCAGGAAATGCTGCGCCAGGGCTACCTCGCCGGCAACTGCACGTACGTCTGCACCGAGCACACGCCGGAGATAGTCGCCGGATTCTTCGCCGCGCTCGACCCGGTGTTCGCGATGATCCGCGCCTGCGAGGACGGCGACGACGTCATGCAACGGCTCAACGGGCCGCTCTGCCACGCCGGCTTCAAGCGTCTGAACTGAGGTCCGATGGACGTCGTCTTCCGCACCGACGCCGCGCTGCAGATCGGCACCGGCCACCTCATGCGCTGCCTGACGCTGGCCGACCGGCTCAGGCGCGACGGCGCGCGCTGTCGCTTCGTCTGCCGCGCGCATCCCGGCCACCTGCTCGGACTGATCGCCGAGCGCGGCCACGCCGGCATCGCGCTGCCCTACGACCCGGCCGCCGCCGACGCCGGCACGCCGCCACCCGCGCACGCCGCCTGGCTGGGCGCCACCTGGCAGGCGGACGCGCGCGCCACCACCGCGGCGCTCGGCGACGACCGCGTCGACTGGCTGGTCGCCGATCACTACGCGCTCGACGCGCGCTGGGAAGCAGCGCTGCGCCCGCGCTGCCGCGAGCTGATGGTCATAGACGATCTGGCCGACCGCCCACACGACTGCGACCTGCTGCTCGACCAGAACCTCGGCCGCAGCGCGGCCGACTACGCCGGACGCGTTCCCGCTGCCTGCCGGGTGCTTGCCGGCCCGCAGCACGCGCTGCTGCGCCCCGAGTTCGCCGCGTTGCACGAGCGTCTGCCGGCGCGCCGCCGGCCGGCGCGGCTCGGCCACCTGCTGCTCAACATGGGCGGCGTGGACCCGGACAACGTCACCGGCGAGGCGCTCGCTGCCCTGCGCGGCTGCACCTTACCCGACGACTGCCGGATCACCGTAGTCATGGGCCGCAACGCGCCGGCGATAGACGCAGTGCGCGCGCAGGCGGCGCAACTGCCCTGGGCCACCGACCTGCGAGTGAACGTGCCGAACATGGCAAGCCTGATGGCGGACTGCGATCTCGCCATCGGCGCCGCCGGCAGTACCTCGTGGGAGCGTTGCTGTCTTGGACTGCCCGCGCTGCTCGTCGTCCTCGCCGACAACCAGCGGCCAATCGCCGACGCCCTGCAGGCAGCCGGCGCAGCACAGGCGATCGCGCGGGAGACGCTCGCCGCCGAACTGAGGGCATTCCTGCAGCGCGCCGACCTCGGTGCCGTCCTCGACCGTATGCGCGAGAAAGCCGCCGCGATCACCGACGGCCGCGGTACGGCGCGCGTCGCCGGCCACCTCGGCGGATTCGCGGCATGAAGCTGTCGATCCTGTGCAGCGATCCCGCCCATCCAGTGATGCCCTACCTGCAACGCTGGGTGGCAGAAAACGCCGGCCGGCATACGATCAGCCTCGTGCAGCGCAAATCGGAGCTGCCCGGCGGCGAGCTGCTTTTCCTCGTTTCCTGCCGCGAGATCCTGCGCGCCGAGGAGCGCGCGGCGTATCGCGCAAGCCTCGTGCTGCACGCCAGCGACCTGCCGCGCGGACGTGGCTGGAGCCCGCACATCTGGGAGATCGCCGGCGGCGCCGGGTCGATCACGCTCAGCCTGCTCGAGGCCGCAGACGCCGTCGACAGCGGACGCATCTGGCGCAAGCTCGTGATCCCGGTGCCCCAACACGCGCTGTGGGACGAAATCAACGCACGCCTGTTCGCCGCCGAGATCGAGATGATCGATTTTGCCGTCGCCGGCTTCGGGCGCATCGACCCCGTGCCGCAAGCTGACGATAGCGACGCGATGGTCTATCGCCGACGCACGCCGGAGGACAGCCGCGTCGATCCGCACGCCAGTCTGGCCAGCCAGTTCGATAAGATCCGGGTGGCCGACCCGCAGCGCTTCCCGGCGTTCTTCGACCTGCGCGGCCACCGCTACAAACTCATCCTGGAGAAAATCGATGGCCCCGACACTGCGGATTGACGGCCGCGACATCGGCAGTGACTGCCAGCCCTTCGTGATCGCCGAAATGTCGGCCAATCACAACGGCAGCCTCGACCAGGCCCTGCGCCTGATCGAGCAGGCCAAGGCCGCCGGCGCCGACGCGATCAAGATCCAGACCTACCGCCCCGACACCATCACCCTCGACTGCGACCTGCCCGACTTTCGCATCGAGGATGGCCTGTGGGCCGGGCGCACCCTCTACGAACTCTATGAGTGGGCGCACACCCCGTGGGAATGGCATGCGCCGCTGTTCGCGCACGCGCGCCGGCTCGGCATCACCATCTTCAGCTCGCCCTTCGACAGCACCGCCGTCGACCTGCTCGAAGACTTGAACGCTCCGGCCTACAAGATCGCGTCGTTCGAGGCGATCGACCTGCCGCTGATCCGCTATGTTGCCGGTACCGGCAAGCCGATGATCATCTCCACCGGCATGGCCGACGCCGAGGAAATTGCCGAGGCCATCGACGCCGCGCGCGCTGGCGGCTGCCGCGAACTGGCGATCCTGCACTGTGTGAGCGGTTACCCCGCGCCGGCGGCCGACTACAACCTGCGCACCATCCCCGACATGATCGCGCGCTTCGGCCTCGTCACCGGGCTGTCGGACCATACGCTCGACAACAGCACCGCCATCGCCGCCGTCGCGCTCGGTGCGTCCATCATCGAAAAACACTTCACGCTCGACCGCTCGGCGGGCGGACCGGACGACAGTTTCTCGCTGGAACCGGACGCGTTCGCCGCGCTGTGCCGGAGTTCGCGCGTCGCCTGGGAGGCGCTGGGCCGCGTCGACTACACGCGCAAATCGAGCGAACAGGGCAACCTCAAGTTCCGGCGCTCGCTGTATTTCGTCCGCGACCTGCAGGCCGGTGAATTGATCACGGCCGACGCCGTGCGCAGCGTGCGCCCGGGCTTCGGTCTGCCGCCCAAGCACCTCGAGCAGATTGTTGGACGCAAAGCGAGTCGCCCGATCATCAAGAACACCGCCGTCACTCAGGATGCATTCGAGTGATGCGCACTTGAACACGAGAGCTTCGTCGCGAGCTTCGAAGCCCGGATCGCTTCATGCCGAGGGCAGTGAGCGCGCGCTTGCCTGCCAGCAGGAGTCAAAGCCCTACGAACATGATGGAGTATTCTGCTCCGTTGCCAGCAGTTCCGCGCCCAGTATCATCTCAGCAGCGTTATCTGTGGTCTCGATATGTGACGGCGAATTGCACAGGGAGTCATGTCACCCGCAGCATTCGTTGCCGGGATGTCAGGAGAATGCCATTCTTGCTGTCAGAGCAATGCAAGAAAGCCACGCGCAGAGGGACTGCGATCCCGTCACCGTCTCCTGACGACAGGGAGCGCAGAGAATGCACAGATGCTAATGATTCTGCCCGCAGCAGCGCAGTGATTAATCAGACACCCTACCCAAGGAAGCGCAGGCAATGACTACCCCGATCACTTTCCTTTTCAACGATGACGCCACACTTGGCATCGACTGGCCAAGCCTGCTGACCGTCTATCCCGCGCTGCAGCAGAAGCGGCTGAGCTGGCGTGAGTCGGACCCGCGTTTTGCTTCCTTCCTCAGCTTTCTCGAAACTGACGGCATACAAAGCGAGCTCACCGAGACGACGTGGCGGGACGCTCTCGCCGAGCATCTCGCTTACCCGTCGAACCAACACTTCCTGTTCATGCTTTGGCAGAGTTTTCTCAAGCGCACGGAAGAAAATTCGGGAGCAATCGAGCTCGCTTGGCTGCCGGACACCTTAGCCGCCCGGTTTGCGCACTGGCACAAGCAACTGCAACTTGACCGATCGCTGCTCAGTGCGCTGGACAACACCTGCCAGTCTGGAGACAGCAGCATTTTTCCGGCATTTCGCGGCACGCCATTGAGCAGTGCTTTCATGTACCAGACCTTGCAGGCAATGGTGGCGGGTCAGGCACACCAATCCAACGCACAGGAATCGCAATGAACAAAACGCCCGCGCTCATCTCGTTCTTGTGGCCCAAGAACCTCGGCGTCCTGCTTCGCTACCTGGAAGTGAGCGGGCCACGAACAATCATCACCACGCGCAGCTTTTTCGGCGCCGAGCACCTGTCCAAATTGCGTTCAGCCAATGCCAGCCCCCTCGTACTCGATGACGTTCTTTCAAAGACGCGGCGCGATGCCCTGAAACGGCATGAAGCGCGCCTGATCGAGCAACTGGATGACTGGGCGAAACCTCTGCTGTCCGCGACACAGACCGAAAACGACGCGCGACAGCTGACACTCGGCAACGCCCGTGCCAATCTGGGATCTGCCATCGAACTGATCGCCGCACTCGACGAAGTCGCCTCGGAACACGCGATCGAACTGGTAGTGCTCAACGAAGAATGGATGCTGCACTCCAATGTGTTGTGCATGTGGGCCCGCCACAAAGGCATCCCGACGCTGCACCTCGAACACAATCCGTTCCTCGGCTTGCCTTACTCGATTCACCAGCATCAGCAGGCCGATCACATGGCCGTATTCGGGGAGGGCAGTCAGGCATCTTTCTCTGACGTGGGCTACGATATCTCCCGACTGCATGCGACCGGCCTGCCGCAATTCGATGCGCTGATGGCGGAACGCGAACGACGCGCTTACTGGCGCGACTTCATCTGTTCCCGACACGGTCTGGATCCGTCCCGACCGATCATCGTCTATGGCACCACGTGGTTTGCCGGCCTCTCTCTGCTTGAAGATGCCGACAACCCGACACGCGTCACCGAAGCATTCTTTGGCGCCATCAAGTCTCTTGGCAAACAAGCGCAACACATCATCAAGGACCGCCCGGGCGCCGGGACGCACGCGGAGAAACTGGTTCGCGGCATTGCTCATCGCCTCGGCATTCGTGACCGGGACTACGTTTACGTCCAGGATGCCATCGACGGGCAGGGAATCCCGATGGAGAAACCGCTGCCCTATCTGCTCGGTGCCGACCTGATCGTTGCCAACGATTCGGGCTTGTTGATCGAGGCGCTTTGTGTGCAGACGCGCGGCGTCAATCTGCTGACCGACAGCACCTTTGTTTTCGGCCCGTATCTTGCCGGTGACTGCGGGCTGCGCCAGGCAACGGCAGACAAGCTTGCCGACACGATTCTGAAAACGCTCGACGATCCGGAGATCCCTGCACAGATGGCCGCAGCGGCGCCACGATTCAATGCCGCCATGGACGGCTGCGCCACCGAGCGCGTTGCCACGCTGATGCGCCAGCTTGCCCTGCCCACACCCTGCCTGATCCCCTTCGAGCCCGATCCGTCACTGCGCCGCAAGGCGCCACCGCCTGCCTGGAAGACTCTGCTGCAGGTGGAAGATACCGCAGCCACCGGCTATCACGGTGGCGTCCGGCGCGAACTCGTCGACCTGTCGCCGCGACCGATCCGGCTGGCGCTCGACATCGGCTGCGCCGCTGGCGGCACCGGTGCCTACATCAAGTCGAAGCACCCGCGCGCGCGCGTCATCGGCATCGAGGTCAACCGCTCGGCGGCGGAACTGGCGAAGAAGCAGCTCGACCAGGTGCTGGTCGGCCGCTTCGAGGAAATCGACTTCGCCGCCGCCGGCGTCAAACCCGGCAGCATCGATACGGTGATCGTCGCCGACGTGCTCGAGCACATGTACGACCCGTGGTCGGTGCTCACCGCGCTGCGCCCCTGGCTGTCAATGGACGCGCAGGTGATCGCCAGCATCCCCAACGTGCGCAACCTCAAGCTGATGGAGGACATGGCTGCCGGCTACTGGCGCTACGAGGATTCCGGCCTGCTCGACATCACCCACATCCGTTTCTTCACGCTGCGCGAAGTACGCCGCTTCTTCCACGAAACCGGTTACCACGTGCGCACGCTGCAGTACGCGATCGACCCGCGACTGATGGCCTTCTATGAAGAAAACAAGCCGCGCCCCGGTCCGATCGACATCAACATGGGCAAGATGTCGCTGCACGCCATCGAAGGCGCCGAACTCGACGAACTGTGCAGCCTGCAGTTCTATGTCGTCGCCGGTAACAATGCGCGCACCGACGATATCGAAAACTACCGCGAAACGCCGCCGGACCTGCTGCTGCTCGAACGTCTGGCGCCGACGCCGCAGGACGGACGCCTGTGGGAAGAACATCTTGCCCACTGGCCGAAGCTGCCGGAAGTGCATCTCTTCCTCATCGACACCGTCGGCGACGAGACGCGGATCGCCGCCACCATCGGCAATCTCGCACGCCAGCTCTATAGCAGCGCACGCATCACTGTCGTCTCGCCGAAGACTGCGCCCGACGGAGTGGCCGTGCCGGGCGGACGCATCGGCTGGCGTGAGTTGCCGGCCGGCCAGTCGCCGTTCGTGCTGATCAACGAGGAAATCGTGCGCAGCGGCAGCGACTGGGTGGCGCCGCTCTACGCCGGTGATGTCGTCGAACCGGCCGCATTGCTGCGTCTGATCGAACTCGCCCGGCGTACGCCCGACGCGCGCTGCCTCTATGGCGACGACAGCGTACTGATCAACAACATCCCCTCGCAGCTCAAGCTCAAACCCGATTTCGACGCGGAGCTGCTGCTCGGCTGGGACTATCTGAGCAGCGGCCTGACGCTGTTCGAACGGGCGACGCTGCTCAGCGGCGGCGGCTTCGCCGCCGATCTGCGCGGCGCCGAGGTCTACGACGCGGCGCTGCGCCTGCTTGCGCGACACGGCAGCGAGTCTTTCGCCCACCTTGCCGAGCCACTGCTGCACCGCCCGCCCGGCGGCAACGACGGCGACCTGCCCTTCTCGCAGGTGCACGGATCACGCCGCGCAGCGCTGGGCCGCCATTTTGTCGCCACGGCGATCCCGGCACAGATCGACGATGGCTGGACGCCCGGAACCTTCCGCATCCGGCGCCAGCCTGCCGCCGATACCTCGGTATCGCTGTTGCTCGTCCTCGACGCGACGACGCCGCCTTTCCAGCAGAATCTCGAACGCACGCTCGAGTGCACGACAACGCTTGGCTGGGAAGTGTTGATCCTCGACAACGGCGTGAGCGACCCGGTGATCCGCGAATACGTAGACGGACTCGACGCGCTGCAGTCGGCACAACTGCGCATCTTCCGCCTCGACACGCCGGCAGGCAGCGTGCAGGCGAGCAACCTGCTCGCCGAACAGGCACGCGGCGAGTTGCTGGTCTTCCTTGATCCGCGTCTGCACCCGGCCACCAATGGCTGGCTCGAAGAACTGGGCGGACTGACCATGGACGCGGGTGTTGCTGCCGTCGCCCCGCGCATTCTGGGTGCTGACGGCAAGGTATTCGCCAGCGGCCTGTTCGTCGGCATTGAGGACGGCGCCGCCGACGCCTTCGCCGGCGCATTGCACCAGCAGGCGGGAATCCTCGGACGCGCGCACCTCGTACAACGCTTTGCCGCCTTGCCCGACGGTTGCCTGCTGACCAAGAAGGTGGTCTTCGAGGCTGCTGGCGGCTTTGACGTCGCCGCCGCGGACACACCGGCGCTGGCCGTTGCCGACTACACGCTGCGCGTCACCGCGGCCGGACTGCGCTGCCTGTGGACCCCCTTTGTCAGCCTGCTGCGCACTGCCACAAGCGAAGCGGCGCCGCGCGAGCCGGTACTCGCCTTCAGCGACGAACTGCTGCTCCGGCACCTGCCGCTGCTGCGACACGACCCTGCCTACCATCCGGCACTGGCGAGCAAGACGCCGGTGTTTTCCTACGAGAAACGGCGCGAACTGATCGGCGAGCGCTTTCCATGGCGGCCGCTACCGCGCATCCTCGCCTTCCACGCCGACCTGGGCGGCTGCGGCTACTACCGCATCATCGAACCGGCGAAGGCCCTCACGGAAGCGCATCGTGCGGAAGCGAACGCCACCTGTTACACCTTCGACAGCGTGGACATCGCGCGCGCTGACCCCGACATCGTCGTGCTGCAGCGGCAAATCATGGACGAGCAGATCGCTCGCGTCGAACGCTACCGGCGAGTGAACGGCAAGCCGCTGGTCTTTGAACTTGACGACCTGATGTTCGAACTGCCCAAGCACAACCCGCACAACCAGGAAACGCCAAAAGACATCAAGGAGCGGCTGCGCCGCAGCATCGGCGTGTGCGACCGGCTGATCGTGTCGACCGCGCCACTGGCAGAAGCGCTGCGCGAGATGAATGGCGACATCCGCGTCGTCGCCAATCGTCTGCCAAAATCACGCTGGGAAGGGCTGGCGCCGGCCAGGCAGCAACGGAAAAAGCCGCGCGTCGGCTGGAGCGGCTCGATCAGTCACGTCGGTGACCTCTTGATCATCGAGGACATCGTGCGCGAACTGGCGGACGAGGTCGACTGGGTGTTCATGGGCCTCGCCCCCGATGCGCTGCGTCCCTTCATCGCCGACTTCCGCCCCGGAGTGCCTTTCGCGGAATATCCCGACGCACTCGCCGACATGCAGCTTGATCTCGCGCTGGCGCCACTCGAGCTCTGCCACTTCAACGAGTGCAAGTCGAACCTCAAACTGCTCGAATACGGCATCCTCGGCTATCCGGTGATCGCCACCGACATCGTCCCCTACCAGGGCGACCTGCCGATCACACGCGTCAAGAACAAACGCACGCACTGGTTACGCGCCATCCGCGAACACCTGTCCGACCGTGATGAACTGGCGCGTCGTGGCGATGCAATGAAGGCTGCAGTCACCCGCGACTGGATGCTCGAGGAGCATCTCGACGAGTGGCTGGACGCCTGGACGATGCGTTAGATCGCTGCTATCGGCGCAATGAAAAGGGCGGCAAGTTTTGCCGCCCTTTTCATTGCCGACGTGCCAGCGGCCTTTCCGGGCGGCCGATTCTCGCAAAATACGCTCCGGAAAGGCGGATTACGCCAAGCTAACGGCAGAATTGCAGCAGACTTGAGCACTTTTTTCAGCTGGCACACTCCTCGCTTCGAGGAAGGCACACCGGAAGATTCGGCTCGCGGCCGATCGTTGCGGCCACCTATCCAGTTTTGCGGAGACTGCCATGCCCCAAGTCATACAAACCAACGTTGCCTCACTCAACGCGCAACGCAACCTGAACAAGTCGGGCAGCGCACTTTCGACGGCACTGCAGCGATTGTCTTCGGGCCAGAGAATCAACAGCGCCAAGGATGATGCGGCCGGGCTGGCCATTTCCGAACGCATGACCGGACAGATCCGCGGCATGAATCAGGCGCGGCGCAACGCCAACGACGGCGTTTCGCTGGCGCAAACGGCAGAAGGGGCGCTGTCGCAGATGGGCGACATCCTGCAACGCATCCGCGAACTGTCCGTGCAGTCGGCAAACGCCACCAACTCGGCGTCGGACCGTCAGGCAATCAACCAGGAAGTGACGCAACTGGTCGCCGAACTCGACCGCTTCGCCACGCAAACCGAGTTCAACGGCATGCGCCTGCTCGATGGCTCGTTCGCCTCGGCCACCTTCCAGGTCGGTGCCAACGCCATGCAGAACATTACCGCGACGACCGCGAACTTCCGCACGACGAGTTATGGCACCAACCAGATCGGCAACGCTACCGGCGCCACTGCCACGGGTATCACCAGCACCACCGCCGGACCCAATTCGGGCGTGGCGGTTAGCGCCTCAGGCGTGCTCACGCTGCGCGGCGCCGCCGGCAGCGGCCAGGTCGACCTGGTGACCACCGACTCGGCCAAGAGCATCGCCGAGAAGATCAATTCGCAGTCGCAGACTGGCATCAAGGCCTCGGCCTACACCGAGACGACGCTGAGTTTCAGCGCTTCCGGCTCGTACTCGCTCGACGTCAGCGCCACCGGCGCCTCGGTCCCGGTCACCTTCAGCCTGACAGCAACCAATACGGCGCAGGGCCTGGCAGATGCCGTCACGGCCTTCAACGCCCAATCGTCGAAAACGGGGATCACCGCAAAACTGAACGACACCAACACCGGCGTCGTCATCACTGCGGCCGACGGCAGCAACATCAACCTCGGCGCCAACAGCGTCACAGCAACGGCCGGGACGATCACGGCGGGCGGCAGCACGCTTGCCGCGCTGGCGTCGGGCAGCCTCACGATTGGCGGCCAGCTGATTCTCGACTCCGACAAGTCCTTCGCCATCGGCTCGTCGTCGACACTGACGACGACGGCCAACACCTTCGGCACGGCACTCACCGCAGGCGCACTGCAATCGTCGGCCCTGCAGTCGGTACAGACGCTCGATGTCACCAACGTGACAAATGCCACGCAGGCAATCCGCATCGTCGATCAGGCGCTGAATGCCCTTAATGGACAACGCGCCACCTTCGGCGCGCTGCAGAGTCGCTTTGAAGCCTCGATCTCGCAGCTGGAAACCTCGGCCGAGAACCTCTCGGCGGCACGCAGCCGCATCCGCGATACCGATTTTGCCGCCGAGACGGCTGAACTGTCGCGTGCCCAAATCCTGCAACAGGCGGGCACGGCGATGCTCGCGCAAGCCAACGCACTGCCGCAGAACGTGCTCAGTCTGCTCAAGTAAGCCGCCCGCCCGAGCGCGCCAAGGCGACGCCTGCACACCGCCGAACCCGCTCGTCGAGCGGGTTCGGCTTTTCGGGAGACAGCGAAAGAAATCGCTAAAGTTCCTCTCCGACGATCCGTTAGATGCTCCAAGCGCCACATGAACCACAAGGTAAATGTGAGCTTGTGACCAACCGATCCGAAGGAGAAGATCATGCAAGTTAT
The DNA here is from genome assembly GCF_014197755.1 of Rhodocyclus tenuis. Lineage (GTDB taxonomy): Bacteria > Pseudomonadota > Gammaproteobacteria > Burkholderiales > Rhodocyclaceae > Rhodocyclus > Rhodocyclus tenuis. The sequence goes on from NZ_JACIGE010000003.1 coordinate 22,002, forward strand.
TCAAACCAACGTTGCCTCGCTGAACGCGCAACGCAACCTGAACCAGTCAGGTAACACGCTCAACACCTCGCTTCAACGCCTGTCTTCCGGCCTGCGGATCAACAGCGCCAAGGATGATGCTGCCGGCCTGGCCATCTCCCAGCGCATGACCGCGCAGATCCGCGGCATGGACCAGGCACAGCGCAACGCCAACGACGGCGTCTCGCTGGCGCAAACGGCTGAAGGCGCGCTGACGCAGATGGGCGACATCCTGCAACGCGTCCGCGAACTTGCGGTGCAGTCGGCCAATGCCACCAATACCGCGTCCGACCGTCAGACGATCAACCAGGAAGTGACGCAACTCGTCGCCGAACTCGACCGTTTCTCGACGCAAACCGAGTTCAACGGCAAGACGCTGCTCGACGGCTCCTTCGCTTCGGCCACCTTCCAGGTCGGCGCCAACGCCCTGCAGACGGTCACCGCGACGACGACCAACTTCCGTACCACGAACTACGGCACCAACCAGATCGGCAACGCCACCGGCGCCACCTCCACCGGCGCAACCGGTGCTGCCGTCACCGCCAACTCGGGCACCGTGGTCAGCGCATCAGGCGTCCTCACGCTGCGCGGCGCCGCCGGTAGTGGCCAGGTCAACCTGGTGACCACCGACTCGGCCAAGAGCATCTCCGACAAGATCAACGCCCAGTCGCAAACCGGCATCAAGGCCTCGGCCTATACGCAGACGACGGTGACCTTCGGTGCGTCCGGCTCCTACTCGGTCGACGTCATGGGCACTAACACCACCGCCCAAGCCGTCACCTTCAACCTGACCGCAACGGGTACCGCCGCCGGTCTGGCTGACGCCGTCACCCAGTTCAACGCACAGTCGTCGAAGACCGGCATCACCGCCAAGCTGACCGACGACAACACGGGCGTCGTACTCACCGCCTCCGACGGCAGCAACATCAACATCGCTGCTGCTACCGGCACCTCTGCGGCTGGCTCGATCACCGCCGGCGGCACCAACCTGGCGGCATCGACCTCCGGTAGCATCACCATCGGCGGCCAGGTGATTCTCGATTCCGACAAGTCCTTCGCCATTGCCTCGTCCTCGACGGCGACAACCACGGGGAACACCTTCGGTGTAGCAATCGCGGCAGCTGCGGTCACCGCGTCTTCGCTGAAGACCGTGCAATCGCTCGACGTGACCACTGTCGATAACTCGACGCAAGCGATCCGCATCGTCGATCAGGCATTGAACGCGGTGAATGGTCAACGTGCTTCCTTCGGTGCGCTGCAAAGCCGCTTCGAATCGACGGTGTCGCAGCTGGCCACCACCTCGGAGAACCTGTCCTCGGCACGCAGCCGCATCCGCGACGCCGACTTCGCCGCGGAAACCGCCAGCCTGACCCGTGCGCAGATCCTGCAGCAAGCCGGTACCGCGATGCTGGCGCAAGCCAACTCGCTGCCGCAAAACGTGCTGAGCCTGTTGAAGTAAGCAGTAGTCTTATAGGCTAGGGGGCTACCCCCGCTGAAGAGCCTGACGAACGGCGCGGTAGCTAGAAAAGGCTATCGCGCCGTTCGCCCTCGAAGCCAAGGAGAAGGAAAATGAATATCCAACCCACCGGCGCCATCCCGACCGGCCAGGTTTCACCGCCAACGGCGAGCTCCGGTACGCGCAGCACGGTTGTCGCTTCGGCCACCGAGACCAGCAGCACGAGCAGCACTGCAGCGCAGGCACGGGCTACTGAACAGATCACTCCCGAGCAACTGCAGGAAGCCACCGAAAGCATCAAGGCTTTTGTGCAACCGATCAACAGCGGACTCGAGTTCGCCATCGACAAGGACTCAGGACGGACGCTGGTCAAGGTTATCGACCAGCAGACTCGCGAAGTCGTCCGGCAGATCCCCTCGGAAGAGGTGCTGACCATTGCCAAGGCACTCGACAAGTTGCAGGGTCTATTCATTCAGAACAAGGCCTGAAGCTTGCTTTGAATGGCCAATGCGGCAGATCTTGCCGGTAGACACTGAACTGGAGAATTATCATGGCGAGCGTTTCTTCCTTAGGCTCAGGATCCGGGCTCGACCTGTCCGGCCTCCTCACCAAGCTGATGACCGCCGAGCAGCAACCGCTGATCGCACTGCAAACCAAGGAAGCTTCCTATCAGGCCCGTATTTCCGGCCTGGGCTCGCTGAAAAGCGCGCTGTCCTCGCTGCAGAGCGCCGCCTCCAGCCTGAAACCGTCGTCCACGCAGACCGCTGCCGAAAAGTACTCGACACTCTCGGCAAAGATCGCCGACAGCTCGATCGCCACCGTGACCGCCAGCAAGGGCGCGGTCGCCGGCGCCTACACACTGGAAGTCAGCAGTCTGGCGAAGAATCAGCGCCTTGCCTCGCAGGCATCGACAGGCTCGCCCAGCCCCTACACAAGCGCCAGTTCGGCCATTGCCACCGGCACGCTGAGCATCGAACTCGGCAGCCTCAGTGGCAGCACCTTCGTCGGCGATGGCGCACGCAAGTACGAAATCACGATTGATAGCAGCAATGCGACGCTCGGCGGACTGCGCGACGCGATCAATTCGGCAAAGGCCGGCGTTTCCGCAACCATCGTGACCGGCTCTGCCGGAGCTCAACTCATCCTCACCAGCGACGACACGGGCACCAGCAACGTGATGAAGCTGTCAGGGCTGAGCGGCTTCGACTATGACCCGGCAGCTGCCAGCGGCAGCATGACGCAAGACATCACCCAGGGCGGCCAGGCGGCTACCAATGCCGCATTCACCCTGAACGGCATCGCCGCAAGCAGCACCAGCAATCTCGTCAACAACGTTCTCGACGGCGTTTCGATCGCCCTGATCAAAACGACCACGGCAGGTAGCCCGACCACGATCACGGTCAGCAAAGATACTAAAACCTCGCTGACGTCGGCGATCAACGCGTTCGTCAAGGGCTTCAACGAAGCTGCTTCGACCATTTCCACGCTTGGTGCCTACGATGCGGAAACGGATAAGGCCGGCATCCTGCAGGGACAAGCGATTCTCCGCACGTCGCAGACACAGCTGCGCAATCTGGTCTTCGGCACGACGGCGGGCGGCAGTGGCGCCTACCAGAAGCTGAACAACATCGGCGTTACCTTCGACAAGACCGGCCAGCTCACCGTCGATAGCACCAAGCTGAGCAAGGCACTCGAAGCCGATTTCGACGGCGTCGCCACGCTTGTCGAAAAAATCGGCACCGCGTTCGACACGGCGATGGATAAAATGGTCGGCACCTCGGGCTCGATCACTTCCGCGACCAAGGGCGTGAACGATATGATCAAGCGGCTGGATACGCAGCAAACCCAGCTCAGCAATCGTCTGACGCAGATCGAAGCCCGTTACCGCGCGCAATTCACTGCGCTTGACACGCTCGTCGCCAGCATGCAGCAGACGAGTTCCTATCTCACGACGCAACTGGCCAGTCTGCCCGGTGCAGCATCGAGTAAATGACGCATGTTTCCTTTTGTTGGCAAGCCGATCAACGCCTATGAACAGGTCAGCATTGGCACCTCGGTCAACGAGGCCGATCCGCATCAACTGATCCTGATGCTGTTCGAAGGCGCGTCGGCGGCGCTGAAAACGGCGCGCTTCGCGATGCAGGAAGGCAATATCCCGCTGAAGGGGAGTTCGATCTCGAAAGCGATCGATATCATTGCCAACGGCCTCGGCGCCAGCCTCGATGAAAACAAGGGCGGCGATCTGGCGCTCCAGCTGGGCGCCCTCTATGAATACATGGTGTCACGACTGCTCTGGGCCAACCTGAAAAACGATCTCGGCGTACTCAAGGAAGTCGAGACTCTGCTGGGCGAGATTCACGAAGCGTGGCGACAGATCGATCCCGCACAGATCCAGCAACCTCCTGAGAGCTGAGCAAGGCTGAACATGGCAGACCCCTACCAACACCTACTCGCGACCATGCAACGGTTGCGCGAGCTTGCGGACGACAGCGACTGGGACGCGGCTGCCGCGCTGGCGGGGACAATCGATCTTGCCGCGCTGCCGCCGGCACAGCCTGCCGACCGCGCCGTACTTGAACAGACGCTCGCGCTCATCCCGGATATTGACGAAAAAGCCAGCTGGCTGAAAAACGATATTGGCCGTCTGCTGAAAGGCTTTTCCGGTCAGCAGCAACAACGATAGTCTGAAAACGCGATGATCCCGGCCGATATCGGCGGTCGCACGCAGCTCCTGACCGACCCGGCGCTCAAGCCGGTCACGCCGGCGACGCCCTCGCAGGAAATCTCCGACAGGCTGTCCGGCCTGACATCAGGGCAGCGAGTCACGGCGCAGATCCAGGCACTTCTCCCCAACGGCACCTACCGCGCCATCGTCGCCCAGCGCGATGTCACGCTTGCCCTGCCCTTTGCCGCCAAGAGCGGCGACATGCTTGAACTCGAAGTTGTCGAAAACAACGGCAAGATGGCGCTGGCCGTCGTCTCACGTCAAGGCAGTGCGGCAACGGATGCGACTGGCAAAGAGGCGGTAGCAACCACCCTTAGTCGCACCGGCCAGTTGATCGCTGATTTGTTCAGCGGCCCCCAGAGCAGCCGCGGCGGAAGCGCCGCCTTGCCGCTCAACGGTGGACAGCCGCTGAGCAACACGCCACCGGCGAGTGCTGCCGAACTGCTGCCGCAACTCAAGCAGGCGATCAGCCAAAGCGGCATGTTTTACGAGTCGCATCAGCGAGGCTGGGTTGAAGGCCGCGTCGACAAGGAACAGTTGCTGCTCGAGCCGCAGGGTCGCCTGTCACCAGCAACACGCGAAGTGGCCGGCAGCACGCTTACCCCTGCCAACGCCGGCAACGGAAGCAACCTCAGCGGCGCACGCGAAGCCCTCTTGAGCAGCGCCACGGCCAACAATACCGCTGCTCCCGCCGCGAGCAATCCGCCGGCAACGCAGGTCGCTCCGGAAACCGTGCAGATCGTCCGCCAGCAACTCGATTCGCTGGCCACGCAACAATTCAACTGGCAGGGGCAGATCTGGCCCGGCCAGCAGATGAACTGGCAGATCGCCGAAGAGCCGCGACGCGATGATTCGCCGGATCAGCAAGGTGGCGGTATCGACGACGAAGCCCCCGAATGGCGCACGCAGATGCGCCTGACCCTGCCCCGCCTCGGCGAGATCGACGCACGCATCGGCCTGCGCGGCAACGGCATCCGTCTCGATATCGCGGCGGGGGACGCCGAGACGCAGGCGACGCTGCGGGCTGCGGTCGCAGAACTGCAACAGCAGCTCAACAGTGCCGGACTTTCTTTAACCGCTTTCGGCGTCGGCGATAGCAAGCCCGATGCAGCCGAGGTAAGGACCGATGCCGGGCAAGGCACCTGACGCAGTAAAAAGCGCCGTCGCCCTCGCCTATCGTGAGACCGACGCCGCTCCGCGCGTCGTCGCCAAGGGGCGTGGCCTCGTCGCCGAGGAGATCATCGCGCGCGCCCGCGCGCACGGTGTTTATGTGCACGAATCCCCCGAACTCGTTTCGCTGCTGGTCCAGGTCGATCTTGACGAGCGCATTCCGGCACAACTCTATGTCGCCGTCGCCGAACTGCTCGCCTGGCTCTACCGCCTCGAAAATGGCGGAACAGACATGCCACCGCCGCCCGGAATTCCCTCAATTCCCATGGCTTGAGAAATTCGGCACACAGGCGCGGAAACGCGCGTTTCCCGACACGACAATTTCCTTTAAACTTCGCCGCTCGCAGTCGACATCAGGATTCCGAAAATGGCAGAGACCGACGTTCCGCAACCACCGGAACTACCTGCCCCCCCCTTCGAGCTGGAACAAGAAGAAGACTACAGTCGCTTCCTGTTGCACTCGCGCACCGAAATTCTCTTTGCGATCCGTACGCTGATCCAGAAGGCGGCGATGACCACCGTCTATTTCGATCAAGGCCAGTCGTTTCTGCTGACCACGCCGCTCGCCATCACCCCGGACAGCACCGGGATTCTTTTCGATGTCGGCAGTGACGAAGCGATGAACCGGCGGGCGCTTGCCGCGAACAAGCTGATCTTCACCACTTCGATCGACCGGGTAAAAATCCAGTTCAAGCTGAACAAGCTTGGTGCCGACCAGTTCGAGGGGCGTCCTGCCTTCCGTGGCGGCTTGCCGGAATCGCTGCTGCGCCTGCAGCGGCGCGAGTATTTCCGCTTGTCGACGCCGCTTGCGACGCCGGTCAAATGCGTGATTCCGATGCGCCGCGCCGACGGCACGGCGATGAGTTGTGACTCGGCGTTGATCGACATCAGTGGTGGAGGTGTCGGTCTGATGGTTCCCCTGGCGCAAAAAGACCTCTTCCCCGGCGGGATTGTTTTCTCCGAGTGCCGCATCACCCTGCCCAACGAAGGTGTTTTCGCTGCAACGCTCGGCGTACGCAACGCCTTTGAGGTGACGACGCGGACAGGCGCGCGCTATTTGCGCATCGGCTGCGAATTCATCGATCTGCCAGGCAGCCGTCTGACCATGGTGCAGCGTTACATCACACGCGTCGAACGTGAACGCAAGGCTCGCTTGAGTGGCCTGGAGTAGAAGCGGGAATCGACCCTTGCCCACGACCACGGAGCGGCGGCGGTGCGCTTGAAACGCAGACCCTCACCACTGCCCGCCAAAAGCAAACGGCGCCATCGGCGCCGTTTGCTTTTGTCTTGAACGAAAGCTCAAACCTGCATGTTCATGACATCCTGATAAGCGGTCACCAGCTTGTTGCGCACCTGGATCATTTCCTGAAACGAGATGTTGGCCTTCTGCAAGGCGATCATCACATCCTGAATATTGCCGTCGCTGTCGCCGGCGGCAAAACTTGCCGCCATGCCTTCGGCCTTCTGCTGCGTCTGATTGACTTGGGCAATCGAGTTCTGCAACACCTGCGCGAAATCCACACCGCCATTACTGGTCGGCGATGCGTCGGCGGGACGACCGGCCGCCTGCGCAGCGGCGCCGCGCATCACGCTCAACATCTGATCGATACCCTTGCTGTCCATACGCTTCTCCAAACGCTTGTTGCCCGACACCATGCAACAAGCGCGCCAGCGCTACTCGTTGAACAGGCCCGCTTCCCGATACTGTTTGAGTTTGTGGCGCAAAGTGCGTTCCGACATACCCAAGCGTTCGCCAGCCAGTTTACGCGAACCACCGACGGACGCCAGCGTTTCGAGAATATGCAAGCGTTCAAGATCACGCATGTTATCGGTTTTCGTCGCCGCCAGCTCCGGTGCCGGCACCGAAACAGCCGTAACTCCAGGCAGCGCCGCACCTGCCGCCAGCACGGGCGCCGCCGCTACGGGGAGCGTAACCGCGGGAATGACTGGAGTTGCCGCGGCAACCGCCTCGGCGCCTGGCAGACTCAAGGCGTCAGCCTCTATGCAGTCGCCCCCACAGAGAATGAGCGCACGCTGCATGACGTTTTCCAGCTCGCGCACGTTTCCTGGCCAGCGCCGCGCGCGCAAGCTCGCCTCCGCCGCGGGGCTCAGATGCAAGCCGGGACGTCCGCCATGTTCGGCAAGGAAACGCCGGGCCAGTGGAACGATATCCTCGGGGCGTTGGCGTAGCGCCGGGATCAGCAGCGGAAAGACGTTGAGACGGTAAAAAAGATCCTCGCGAAAGGCGCCGCGGGCGACCGCTTCGGCTATGTCGCGGTTCGACGTGGCGATGATGCGGATGTCGAGCGGCACCGGCTTCTTGCCGCCGACGCGCTCGACCTCACGTTCCTGCAGCACGCGCAACAGCTTGGCCTGCAGGCCAAGCGGCATTTCGGTCACCTCGTCGAGCAGCAGGGTGCCGTTCTGCGCCTGCTCGAACTTGCCCGCCTGCGCCGTCTGCGCGCCGGTAAATGCGCCCTTTTCATAGCCGAACAGCGTGGCTTCAAGCAGGCTGTCGGGAATCGCCGCGCAATTGATGGCGACAAACGGCCCCTCGCGCCGCGCCGACTGCTGGTGGATGTAGCGGGCAACCACTTCCTTGCCGACGCCGCTCTCGCCGGTGAGCAAGACCGTCGCATCGGTCTGCGCGACACGCGCCGCCAGCGCGAAGAGATTACGGCTGGCCGGATCCTGTGCGACCACGCGCCGGTCGACGATCGCCTCGGGCAGGCGGTAACGCGCGACGTGCTCGAGCAGTGCCTTGGGTTCGAAAGGCTTGAGCAGGAAATCGCAAGCACCGGCGCGCATCGCCTCGACCGCGCGGTCGACATCGGCGAAGGCGGTCATCAGCACCACCGGCAGATGTGGGAAACGGCTGCGCACTTCCTTCAACAGCGTGATGCCATCGACCGGCAACATGCGCACGTCGCTGAGCACCAGCGAGACAGGCTGCGCCTCAAGCACTGCCAGCGCTGCCTCGCCACCATCGGCGGCAATCGTCGCCAGTCCGGCGAGTTCGAGCGTATCGCACACCGCTTCACGCAGGTTGCTGTCGTCCTCGACGACCAGTATCGGCAATCCCTGGCTCATTCTCTTTCCGTTTCCAGACCGGCGGCAACGCCTGCCGGCAAATACATGACGAATTCCGATCCGGCGCCCGGCGCCGAATGCACCTCGATCGTGCCGCCGTGCGCACGCACGACACCGAGGGCAATCGCCAGGCCGAGACCGGTACCCTGCCCGCGCGTCGTGAAGAAGGGTTCGAAGATACGCGCCTGCGCTTCCGGCGCGATTCCCGGCCCGGTATCGCGTACCGCGACGCGCAAACGACCATCGTCGACACTTGCCAGCAAGGCGACCTCGCCGCCACGTTCGCAGGCCTGCAGGGCGTTTTCCAGCAGGTTGAGCAAGGCTCCCGACAATGCCTTGCGTCCGCCCATGATTATAGAGTCGCCGTCATCGACGACGACGGAGAGAACGACGCCTTTTTCTGCACAGAGGGGCTCCAGCGTCTGTGCCGCCTCAGCCAGCCACGGCGCGGCGTCGATCGCCTCACGTCCAATGCTCTCACCGCGCGCGAACAGCAGCACGTCCTGGATGAGCCGCTCGAGCCGCCGCAACTGCACGGTCGCCTTGCCGGCAAAGCGCAGGCGTGCTGCCTCGGCCAGTTCCGGCTGCGCCAGGTTGGCGCTGTAGAGCAGCGCCGTCGCCAGCGGCGTGCGCAACTGATGCGCCAGCGACGCCGCCATTTCGCCCATTGCCGCCAGACGCTGGTTGCGTTCGAGATCGGCCTTCAGGCGATGGGCAACGGTAACATCGTGAATCAGCAGGATTCTCCCGCCCGCAGAATCGAGCGCGCTTTCGGCGATGGCGACGCGACGCGCGTCGACCTGCCACTCTTCAGGGGCTTCCGTCGCCACTAGGCGGGAATGCGCGAGCGCCGACCAGTCGGCACCGGGCAAGGCATCACCGAGCATCGATTGCGCAGCCGGGTTGGCCTCGCTGACGCGGTCACGGCTGTCGAGAACGACGACTCCCGCCGGCAATGCCGCGAGCAACAGCGACAGCCGTTCGGAGAGCGCTTCCTTTTCCTGATATTGCCGCCGCAACTCGCCGTTGGCCGTCGCCAGTTCGGCAGTCAGCGACTCGACGCGCGCCTGCAGTCCGGCATAGGCCTGGGCAAGTTCGAGAGAGACCTGATTGAAGACATCAAAGGCGCGTTGCAACTCCTGCGCCTTGCCGGCAGGAGCTTCGCCGGCAGCGTTTTGCGCCACTTCGCTCATTCGTAGGAGAATCCCGTGTTTTAGCAGCTACAATAGTAGAATAATTCTCAGCGTCTTTCGCTTCCCGATTGATTAATTTCAGAGTTTTCTCACCGACTGACCCATGGCGGCGACCACCGACAGCACTGCCGGCGAAACCCCGACTCCGGGGCAATTAAGCGTCCTGCTCGACCGCCTGCGCGAAGCCCTCGCGCGCCTGTCCAGCACGCAAAAGATCCTGCTCGGCGTCACCCTCGCGGCGATCCTTGCGCTACTGGTCACATCGGCGATCTGGATGCGCCAGCCCGACTACCGCGTGCTGTTCTCGAACATCGGCGAGCGCGACGGCGGCGCGATCATCACGGCGCTTGAACAGCTCAACGTTCCCTACCGTTTCAGCGACAGCGGCACCGCCATCCTCGTGCCCGGCGAAAAAGTGCATGAAGTGCGGCTGCGCCTGGCCACGCAGGGTCTGCCGAAAGGCGGCTCGGTCGGCTTCGAACTGATGGAAAACCAGAAGTTCGGCACCAGCCAGTTCGCCGAACAGGTCAATTTCCAGCGCGCGCTCGAAGGCGAACTGGCGCGCACCATCCAGTCGGTTGCTGCTGTTCAGGCGGCACGCGTGCACCTGGCGATTCCGAAGCCCTCGGTATTCGTGCGCGAAGAGCAGAAGCCTTCCGCGTCGGTGCTGCTCAACCTGTACCCCGGCCGCGCGCTCGAACCGGCACAGATCGCCGGCATCCAGAATCTCGTCGCTGCCAGCGTGCCGCAACTGGCACCGGCCAGCGTCACCCTGCTCGACCAGTCCGGCGCGATGATCTCGCAGCTGAAGAGCAAGCTGCTCGAGGCCGGCCTCGATCCGACGCAGATCAAGTACGTGCAGGAAGTCGAAGCGAGCGTCATCAAGCGCATCGAGGACATCCTGACGCCGATCGTCGGCAAGGACAACGCGCGCGTCCAGGTCGCCGCCGACATCGACTTCTCGCAATCGGAGCAGACCGCCGAAACCAACCGGCCGAACACGACGCCGCCGGACATCACCATCCGCAGCCAGCAAACCAGCGAAACGGCCAGCGTCAATCCGACACCGATGGGCGTACCCGGCGCGCTGACCAACCAGCCCCCCGTGCCGGCGACCGCCCCGCTGACGGCGCCACCGGTTGCCGGTGCCGGCGGCAGCGGCGCTACGACGGCGGTCCCGCCCGGGCAACAGGCGCCGGGACAGATCAACGCCGCCGGCGTCCAGGCGCCGATCTACAACGCGGGTTCGCCGATCTCGACGCGCAAGGATTCGACGATCAACTACGAGGTTGATCGCACCGTACGCCATACCAAGCAGTCGGTCGGCGTCATCAAGCGCCTCTCGGCCGCCGTGGTGATCAACCATCGCAAGGACGTCGGCAAGGACGGCAAGCCGACGACGAAGCCGCTCGGCGATGCCGAGATCAAGCAGATCAACGATCTGGTGCGCGAGGCAATGGGCTACACGCAGGAACGCGGCGATACGCTGTCGGTGGCCAACGCGCCATTCACTTTGGCGGAGAAGGCCGACGAGCTGCCGCTGTGGAAGGATCCGGAAGTTGTTTCGCTGGGCAAGGAGTTGCTGTTCTGGGCCGCCATCGCCGCCATCATTGCCTACCTGCTGCTCGGTGTCGTTCGCCCGCTGGTGAAGACGATGTTCCCGCCGCCGGAACCGGAAACGGTCAACATCGACGGCATCGACATCATTGCCGGCGAAGACGGGGAAATCGAGCTCAGTGCCGCCGAGCAACTGCAGAAGAAGATCGACGAGGCACGCGAACTGGCCAGGCAGGACCCGAAGGTCGTCGCCAACATCATCAAGGACTGGATAGGCGCCAATGGCAGCTGACGACGGAGTCGAAAAAAGCGCGATCCTGCTCATCGCGCTGGGCGAAGACAACGCCGCCGAGGTGCTCAAGCATCTCGGCCCGCGCGAGGTGCAACGCCTCGGCCATGCCATGGCGGCACTGAAGTCGGTGCCGCGCGCGCGCGTCGAGGAAGTGCTGGAAGAATTCCATCGCGTGGCTGCCGAGTCGGCCGCGGTGCATGTCGATACCGATGCCTACATCCGCTCGATACTGACCAAGGCGCTCGGCGACGACAAGGCATCGAACCTGATTTCGCGCATCCTGCAGGGTGGCGACACCAACGGTATCGAAGGCCTGAAATGGATGGACGCACCGACCGTTGCCGATCTGATCCGCAACGAACACCCGCAGATCATCGCCACCATCCTCGTCCATCTGGAACGCGACCACGCCAGCGAGATTCTCAATCTGTTCACCGAGCGCCTGCGCAACGACACCATCCTGCGTATCGCCACGCTCGAGGGCGTACAGCCGGAAGCACTGAAGGAGCTGAACGAGGTCATGCTGCGTCTGCTCTCCGGCTCGGCCAGCGTCAAGAAAGCGGCGATGGGCGGCGTGCGCACCGTTGCCGAAATCCTCAACTTCATGGGCACGGCCAACGAAACGACGGTGGTCGACGCGGTCCGCGAATACGACCCCGACCTCGCGCAGAAGATCATCGACGAGATGTTCGTCTTCGAGAACCTGCTCGACATCGATGACCGCGGCATCCAGTTGCTGCTGCGCGAAATCCAGTCCGATTCGCTGATCTTGGCGATGAAGGGCGCGTCGGAAGAACTGCGCGAGAAAATCTTCAAGAACATGTCGCAACGCGCCGCCGAAATGCTGCGCGAAGACCTCGAAGCACGCGGCCCGGTTCGCCTGTCCGAAGTCGAAGCCGAGCAGAAGGAAATTCTCAAGATCGTTCGTCGCCTCGCCGACGAGGGCCAGATCGTGATCGGCGGCAAGGGCGGCGAGGAAATGGTCTGAGGCGGCGATGAGCGGCTTCATTCCGCGGGAAAAACTGACCGCCTACCAGCGCTGGGAAGTCGCTGCCTTCGACGAGGCCGAGCGCGAAGCGCAACTGAAAGCGGCCGCCCCGCCGCCGCCGAAGAAGCGGCAGGCGATGGCGGCGAACTGGTCGACGACCCGACGCTGCAGTTGCCGACCGCCGAGGAAATCGAGCGCATCCACAGCGAAGCGCAGGAAAGCGGCTATGCCGCCGGCCACGCAGCCGGCTACGAAACGGGACTCGCGAACGGCCGCGACGAGGGTTACGCCGAGGGCGTGGCACGCGGACGCGAGGAGTCCACCCGTCTGGAAGCACTGATGCAGGAGCTGGCGCAGGCCCTGTCGCAGAGCGACCAGCAACTCGCCGACCAGTTGCTCACCCTTGCCGTCGAACTGGCGAGTCAGGTGTTGCGCCACAGCCTGCGCATCCAGCCCGAGCTGATCCTGCCGGTGGTACGCGAGGCGATTGCGACGCTGCCGGCGCATCACGGCCATCCACTGCTCTTCCTCAACCCCGATGACGCGGCACTGGTACGCAGCCATCTCGGCGAGCAACTCAGTCACAACGCCTGGCGCATCGTCGAGGACGCGGCGATCACCGCTGGCGGCTGCCGGATCGAGATCGGCGCCAGTGAAGTCGACGCCACACTGCAAAGTCGTTTCCGCCGGGTCATCGACACCATCGGCGCGCGCAGCGACTGGCTGGCGCCACCGCGCTGAACGGGGGCCGTTCGATGGACGAATCCGGAACCGGGGAAACGAGCGAAGCAATATCTGACGCAGACGCTCCGGCTGAACCCGCGAGGCATGCTGCCGCAGCAAACACGACCGATACGCTTCGCGCAGCCGACGGTGTGCCGCTGAGTGAGGCCTCGCTAGCCACCACGCCAGACGTTGGCACTCTCGCTGACGAACCGCAGGCAGACGCTGAATCCATCACCGCGTTTGCGCCATCTGCCGAGGCTGACGGCGCTGCGGCAACGGCGACTGCTGCGGAAGAAAACCAGCGACTGGCAATCCTGAACGGTTTTCTCCGCCAGTGCCGCGATGCGGCGAGGCAGGCCAGCCCGCTGCTCGCGAGTGGTCACCTGACGAGAATCAACGGCCTGGTGATGGAAGCCGCGGGTTTGAAGCTGCCGCTCGGCAGTTCCTGCCGCATCCTGCCTGCCGGCGGCTCGCCGATCGAGGCTGAGGTCGTCGGTTTCAACGGCGAACGCCTGTTCCTGATGCCGGCCGAGGATGTCTACGGTCTTTCACCGGGTGCGCGCGTCGTCGCCATGGAGGCACCGCCGGCGCTGCCCAAGGTAGGACAACCGCGCTCGTTCCGCCGGCGTGCGATCGACCGCGCCAAGCTGCTGCCGGTCGGCAACGCGCTGCTCGGCCGCGTTCTCGACGGCGCCGGCCGGCCGCTCGACAACCTCGGCGCGCTGCACAGCGAGGCATTGCAACCACTGCAGAGCCGCCCGATCAATCCGATGTCGCGCGCGCCGATCGAACAGGCGCTCGATGTCGGCGTGCGCGCGATCAACGCGCTGCTCACTGTCGGCCGCGGCCAGCGCATGGGGCTGTTCGCCGGCTCCGGCGTCGGCAAGAGCGTGCTGCTCGGCATGATGGCGCGCTATACCGCCGCCGAAGTGATCGTCGTCGGCCTGATCGGCGAGCGCGGCCGCGAGGTCAAGGAATTCATCGAGCAGATTCTCGGCGAGGAAGGGCGGAAACGCTCGGTCGTCGTCGCCGCACCGGCCGACGTCAGTCCGCTGATGCGCCTGCAAGGCGCCGCCTACGCGACGGCGATTGCCGAGTATTTTCGCGATCAGGGGCGGCAGGTGCTGCTGATCATGGACTCGCTGACACGCTATGCGATGGCGCAGCGCGAAATCGCCCTGGCCATCGGCGAACCGCCGGTCACGCGCGGTTACCCGCCGTCGGTCTTCGCGCGCCTGCCGCAACTGGTCGAACGCGCCGGCAATGGCGCCGAGGGTGGCGGTTCGATTACCGCCTTCTACACGGTTCTCGCCGAGGGCGACGACCAGCAGGATCCGATTGCCGACTCGGCGCGCGCCATCCTCGACGGCCACATCGTTCTCTCGCGGCTGCTCGCCGATGCCGGGCATTACCCGGCGATCGACATCGAACAGTCGATCTCGCGCGCCATGGTCAATCTGGTGACGCCGACGCACCTCGAACGCATCCGTCGCTTCAAACAGCTGAGCGCCCGCTATCAACGCTCACGCGACCTGATCAGCGTCGGCGCCTATGTCGCCGGGTCGGACCCGCAACTCGATCTGGCGATCACCATGCATCCCCGGCTTGAACGCTTCCTGCAGCAAAACCTCGGCGAGCGCGCTGATTTTGCCGAGAGTCTCGAGCAACTGGCCCAGCTCTTTGACGTGGTGTAGTTCGCCGGAGAGCACCTGGCCGCCTGCTAGAATGAAGCATTAGATCAGGCCGCCGCAATGACCCGCCCATTCTCCCTGCAACCCGTTCTTGAGCTGATGCAGACGCGTGCCGACGATGCCACACGCCGTCTGGCGCAGCTGATTGCCGCCGAAAACGACGCCCGCAGCAAACTGGAACTTCTGCAGCAGTACCGCAGCGACTATGCCACGCGCTTCCAGCAGGCTGCCGGCAATGGCCTGAGCCCGGCCGAATGGCGCAATTTCCAGGACTTTCTTGGACGAATCGACGAAGCCATCGAACAGCAAGGGCGTGCCGTCGGCCTGCAGAAAACGCGCACCGCCGCCGGACAGGTGCAGTGGCAGGAGCAGCGCGTCAAGCTGAAGGCCCTCGATACCTTGTCAGAGCGCCATCGCGCCGTCGAAATCGTGCGCGAAGCGCGGCAGGAGCAAAAGCAGCTCGATGAATTCGCCGCGCGCTCACCCGGGGCAAGCAAGCTTGAAAGCGACTGATCGTTCAGTCAGCCGCGGAGATCAAGCGCCCATCGGGTGACCACCCAGGCTTCTGGTACAAGGATTGCTTAGAAAGCACAAGGCCTTTTCCGGGAACCATCATGGGTATTACCGTCGTCACCCCGAGCGTCAGCCAGCCGGCAACAGCCGGTAAATCCCCTCCCGCCATTGCCGATCCGGCTGCAGAAGGCGGCAGCACGACCGACAGCGGCAACTTCGCCGCACTCCTCTTCGGTCAACTGTTCGGCCAAGGACTGGTCAGCAAACTGCCGGCCATCACCCCGCCAGCCCAGGCGGAGGAAGCGCTGCTGACGGAGGAGGCGGGCAGCAGCGATGGTAGCGAGTTTCTCGCCACACTCGGACTGATCACGCCACAAATCGTCGCATTGACGACTGCAGGCGGAGAATCGGCGACAAACCAGGATGGACCGATCGCGACTGGCGTTGGCACGCCGGGCAGTACAGCTGACGGAGACGCCACTGCCAAGGATCTGTTGACAATCGCCGCGGGAGAAAGCGATTCCGGCGCGGCAAAATTTGCCGCGGCGAATGGCGATGCACTGCGTGCCGAGCTGTCTTTCGCCGCAGCCGGCAAGGAATCGCCGGCGACGACAAACGTCGGGCCGGTGCATGGCACAAGCCACTCGCCTCCCGTCGCGACGAGCAACGACGGGACACAGAATGTCGCGACACCAGTGCGCGACCGCGCTTGGGGAGCAGATTTCGCGCAAAAGGTTGTCTGGCTCGCCAGCAACGACAAGCAAAGTGCACAATTGACCCTCAACCCGCCGCAAATGGGGCCGATAGAAATATCGTTGAACCTGAGCAAGGACGGGGCGACCGCAGTATTTGTCTCGCCCAACGCCGAAGTCCGTGACGCGATCGAGACAGCATTGCCGAAGCTGCGTGAAATGCTCGCCGGCGTCGGTATCGAGCTCGGTCAAGCCAACGTCAGCAGCGAGTCATTCCGCCAGCAAACCGCGCCGGATGAAGGCAGTGGTGGCACAACCCGCTGGCGCGACGATACAGCTATACTTGCCGCCGACACTCGCGGCA
Organism: Rhodocyclus tenuis; assembly: GCF_014197755.1. GTDB lineage: Bacteria > Pseudomonadota > Gammaproteobacteria > Burkholderiales > Rhodocyclaceae > Rhodocyclus > Rhodocyclus tenuis. Next base: position 38,477 of record NZ_JACIGE010000003.1, read on the forward strand.
GCGCGCGCAGCACGGGGAGCCAGAGCGGCCTCGGGCTGGTCGACACCTTTGCCTGAGCGTGCGCGGGCGGTCGCGAGAGAAAACCAATGGAGAGTCACTGAATGGCCACCAAGGAAGTGAAGCCTGAAGGCGAGGCAGCACCGAAGAAGAGCAAGAAGCTTCTGATCATCATCGTCGCGCTCGTTCTGGTCCTCGTCGCTGGCGGCGCAGCTGCCTTTTTCATGCTGCACAAGGCTGATGCCGAGGCCGAGGGCGACGACGAAGCCGCGGTCGAAACGCACAAGCCGGCCAAGAAGAAAAAGGGCGAGAAGGAAGCGCCAGCGGTATTCGTGCCACTTGAAGTGTTCACCGTAAACCTCGTCCCGGAGCAGGGTGACCAGTATCTGCAATTGTCGATCTCGGTCGAGGTCGACGATATCGAGACCGGTGACAGCCTGAAGGCGTCCATGCCCAAGTTGCGCAACAAGGTCATGCTGCTGCTCTCGGACAAGAAGGCGTCCGAACTGCTGCCCAAGGAAGGCAAGGAAAAGCTTGCCGGCGAACTACGAGCCCAGATGAACAGCGTACTTGCTCCGGGAATGAAGCCCGAAAACGGCCCGGTCAAGGAAGTGCTGTTTACCTCCTTCATCATCCAGTAAGCCTTCATGGCCTCGGATTTTCTCTCCCAGGACGAGGTTGACGCCCTGCTCAAGGGCGTCACCGGAGAGGCTGACGAGCCTGAACAGGCCGACGAGGGCACCAACGGCGTCCGCGCCTATAACGTCGGCACGCAGGAACGCATCGTCCGCGGCCGCATGCCGACGCTGGAGTTGATCAACGAACGTTTCGCACGCTACCTGCGCATCGGTCTCTTCAACTACATGCACCGCAACACCGAAGTTTCAGTCGGACCGATCCGGGTGCAGAAGTACACCGAGTTCATCCGCAATCTGGTGGTTCCGACCAATCTCAATCTGGTCGTTGCCAAACCCCTGCGCGGCACCTCGCTCTTCGTCTTCGATCCGAATCTGGTCTTTCTGGTCATCGACAACATGTTCGGCGGCGATGGGCGCTTCCATACGCGCGTCGAAGGACGCGACTTCACTGCGACCGAACAGCGCATCATCCACGGCCTGCTCGGAGTCGTCTTCAATGAATACCAGCGCTCGTGGAAGCCGGTGTACGAACTGACCTTCGAGTACATCCGCTCGGAAATGAACTCGCAGTTCGCCAACATCGCAACGCCATCGGAAATCGTCGTATCGACGACCTTCACGCTGGAGTTCAGTGGCGCCACGGCCGAAATGCACATCTGCTTCCCGTATTCGATGATCGAGCCGATCCGCGACCTGCTCTACAGCTCGATGCAGAGTGACCAGCTATCGAGCGATAAGCGCTGGGTGGTGATGCTGCGCCGCCAGCTCAAGGACGCCGAACTCGAACTGACCGCAAACCTCGCGACGGCAACGGTATCGCTACGCGAGATCCTCAACATGCGGGCTGGCGACATCATTCCGGTGTCGATCCCGGACGTGATTACCGCACATGTGGACAACGTGCCGCTGATCGAATGCCGCTACGGCCAGCAGGATGGCCAGTACGCCCTGAAAGTCGAACGATTCATAGCAGCGGAAGCAGACTCCCTGCTCGGAGAGACGCATGTCTGAAGAGAACGAAAACAGTAGCGCCGCCGATAACGTGGGCGAGGACGACTGGGCCGCGGCCATGGCCGAACAGGCGGTCAGCGAGCCGACGCCGGCGCCCGCGCAGATCTTCCAGACCTTCAGCGAGCCCAGCGGCAAGGGCACGATGATGAATGAGCTCGACATGATTCTGGACATCCCGGTCCAGATCACCGTCGAGCTCGGCCGCACCAAGATCACCATCCGCAACCTGCTGCAACTGGCGCACGGCTCGGTCGTCGAACTCGACGCAATGGCTGGCGAGCCGATGAGCGTTCTGGTCAACGGCACGCTGATTGCGCAAGGCGAAGTCGTCGTCGTGAACGACAAGTTCGGCATCCGCCTGACCGACATCATCACGCCCTCGGAACGCATGCGCAAACTCGGCCGTTGAGGCGGCTGCAGCGCACGCACTCAGACTGAGGACAGCCGGCAAATACGGAGTTCCCCCGGCCTCCGCCTTCCTTTAAGATAGCGGCCAGCACTTGCGTCGCCGCCGCTGGCGGGGCAAGGATCCCGCCGTCGTTGCGGTCTCAGCCCTGCCTTCCTTCCACGGCCGACCATCTTGCCTCCCTATTTTCGTCCAGTCGTTGTTGCCGCCGCTCTCCAGCTGATGGCTTGGCCGGCCTTTGCCGAAGCGGTTGCCACACCGGCGGCGCCCGGCGTACCGGCAAGCGCCATCCTGCAAACCGCGCTCGGCCTGCTCGCCGTCATCGGCGTACTCTTCTTTGCCGCCTACCTGCTGCGCCGCGCCAACGGCGGGCGCGGCTTCGGCGCCAGCGGCCCATTGCGCATGGTTGGCGGTCTGATGATCGGCACGCGCGAGCGCATCGTCGTCGTTGAAATCGAAGACACCTGGATTGTCGTCGGGCTTGCTCCCGGCCAGATGCGTACCCTGCACACGTTGCCGCGCGGTGAATTGCCCGCCACCAGCGGTGCCGAGGGTGATTTCGCCAGCCGTCTGGCGCAGATGATCGGCCGCAAATCATGAGCAGCGCTTGTCCAGTGCGCAAGCAGACACCGGCCGCGCTGCGCTGCCTGCCGGCCCTGCTCGGCACGCTGGCATTGCTGTTACCGCTGGCAGCAGCGGCGCAGAGCACCGGTGGCCTGCCGGCCTTCACCAGCACGCCGGCGCCCGGCGGCGGCCAGAACTACACGCTGACGATCCAGACGCTGCTGACGCTGACGGCGCTGACCTTCATCCCGGCCGCCTTGCTGATGATGACCAGCTTCACGCGCATCATCATCGTCCTCTCGCTGCTGCGCCAGGCGCTCGGCACGCAGAGTTCGCCGCCGAACCAGGTGCTGGTCGGGCTGTCGCTGTTCCTCACCTTCTTCATCATGTCGCCGGTGCTCGACAAGGTGTACACCGACGCCTATCAGCCGCTTTCCGAGAACCGCATCACCTTCAACCAGGCCGTTGACCGAGCCGCGGTACCGGTGCGTGCCTTCATGCTCCGCCAGACCCGCGAAACGGACATCAGTCTTTTCGCCAGCATGGCGAACACGCCGAAGCTGGAAAAACCCGACGACATTCCGATGCGCGTGCTGGTGCCGGCTTTTGTCACCAGCGAACTGAAAACCGCGTTCCAGATCGGCTTCCTGATCTTCATTCCCTTTCTCGTCATCGACATGGTCGTCGCCAGCGCGCTGATGTCGATGGGCATGATGATGATGTCGCCGGTGATGGTCGCATTGCCATTCAAGCTGATGCTGTTCGTCCTCGTCGACGGCTGGCATCTGGTGCTTGGCACGCTGGTGCAGAGCTTCAATACATGACGCCCGAACTGGTCATGGATGTCGGTCGCCAGGCGATCGAAATCACGCTGATCGTCTCGGCACCACTGCTGCTGGCGGCACTGGTGGTCGGCCTGATCGTCAGCGTTTTCCAGGCGGCAACGCAGATCAACGAGGCAACGCTGTCATTCATCCCGAAGCTGGTGGCGATGTTCATCACGCTGATCTTCGCCGGCCCGTGGATATTGGAGTTGATGGTCGACTACATGCGCCGCCTGTTCGAGAGCATTCCGCAGATCATCGGCTGAGCGGCGATGATCACCTTCAGCAGCGCCGAACTCAACGCCTGGATCGCCGCCTTTTTCTTCCCGCTGGCGCGCATCCTGGCCTTGCTGTCAGCCGCGCCACCGTTCAACAACCGCGGCATGCCAAGACGCATACGTCTCGCTCTGGGCATCGCGATTGCGCTCGCCCTGACGCCGGCGCTGCCGCCGATGCCGCCGATCGAACCGGCCTCCGGCGCCGGCCTGTGGATACTGGCGCAACAGGTCCTCATCGGTCTGGCGATGGGTTTCGCGCTGCGCCTGGCATTTTCCGCCATCGACATGGCAGGCAACCTGATCGGCATGCAGATGGGGCTTGGCTTCGCCACCTTCTTCGACCCGCAGAGCGCCGGCCAGACGCCGGTGCTGTCGGAGTTTCTCAACCTGCTGGCGCTGCTGGTTTTTCTTTCGATCAACGGCCATCTGATCGTACTGGCGACGCTGGCGCACAGCTTCACCACCTTGCCGGTGGCGCTGGCGCTGCCGGCAGCCGGTTCCTGGCTCAACATTGCCAATTCCGGCATGGTGATTTTCACCTATGGCGTACTGCTGTCGCTGCCGCTGCTGGTGGCATTGCTCATCACCAACGTCGCGCTCGGCGTGCTCACCCGCGCCGCGCCACAACTCAACCTGTTTGCCGTCGGCTTTCCGCTGACGCTGGCGCTCGGCTTTGCCGTGCTGCTCTTCAGCCTGCCCTATATGGCCGCGCCGCTGCAGCAACTGTTCGAATTCGCCCTGCGCTCAATGCTCGGCTACTTTGTTCCGGCGACCTGAATCCGCAACGCGGCGCGCTCAGCGCGCGGGAATCGGTCCGGCGCCGACGAGCTGAATGATTCCCTGCGAGGTGCGGTGAGTGAATGGCGTACCCGAATCGATCCCTTCGCTGTAATCGAGGATGCGATAAGCCGTGTAGCCTTTTTCGCGCTGCAGTTGCTCGGCACGCCGCCTGAAGATCTGCATCGACTCGCCATCACCGCCAATGCGGAAACTCTTGGCGCGCAGGGCGAGCGCGAAGGTTTCCTTGTCAAGCGGCCGCTCCTCGATCGTCCAGTTCGGTGCCAGCGGGTCATAGACCATGTAGATCACCGCGCCGACGGCGGCAGCACCCAAGAGCTCCTCGAACGAGAGCGAAGTAGTTTCAGTCAGGCGAATCGTCGCGCTTTGCGAGATCAGCGGGCTGCGCGGATAGCTGCCGCTGACCGTGTTACAGGCTGCCAGCAGGCCGCCGGCGGCGATCAGGAGCAGGCTGCGCAGGCAGGCCATCACAGATAGTTGAACAGACCGAGCTGCATGATCTTGGCGTAAGACGCCTGCGCTGCCTCAAGCTGCGTCTGCTGCTTGGCGAAGTCGGAAATCGCCTTCGCGTAGTCGAGATCAACAAGACCGGAAATGGTCGTCTTGTACTGCACGCTGACGCTCTCCGACGTTGCCTGCAGCGAGTCCAGTTCGTTCATGCGCGCACCAAGCTTGGCCTGCACGCGATTGACGTTGTCGAGATTCTGGTCGATGTTGCTCAACTCGGCGGCGATGTCATTGACCAGTTGCGTCGAGGTGTAGGTCGTACCGACGGGTGTATTCAGCGCTGCAATGGCGTTTTCCAGCGTGGCAAACAGGCTTTGCGTGCCACTCGGCGTAACGGTGAAGCTGTCGCCATCGTTCGGCGCGCCCTTAACGATGAACGAACCGCCATAGTCTTCCACCGGCACCGCCGTGTTGTCAGCGAGCGCGATGGCCTGACCGGCCACGTAGGGCTGGGCGGCGCCGGAGATGTCAACCGGATTGGCCGGGTTGCGGTTGTCGTACAGTCGATAGGTGGTCGTCTTCGTACCATCGGCCGCCGTGGCGACGGAAAAACGCACCATGAAATCGCGGGGATTGTTGGCCGACGCCCATTTCGCGGGATCGCTGACCGAGCCGGGAGTCACCATCGCGGTACCCGTGTTGTAGCCATTGTTGGTGTAGGCCGGCGGCGGCGCGCCGTTGACGCTGAGATTGCCGCCAGTGCGCGTTTCGAAGGTGCCGTTGCCCATGCGCGAATTCACGAACAGGTCGTCGCCGGCGACACTGGCCGGCATGAAGCGCGTGGCCTCGACCTGCAGCAGGCGTTCGCCGGAATCGCCGTTGTAGGTGATCTTTCCGGTCGAATCGGTAGAAAACGGCGTAGTGCTGCTCATGTAGCCGGAAAAGAGGTAGCGCCCGGCACCATCCTGCGAATTGGCCAGACCGACCAGCTCCTGCAGGCGCGCCTCGAGTTCGGTGGCAATCGCCTGGCGATCCGAATTGGTCAGCGAGGTGTTGCCGGCCTCGACCAGCCGCTCGCGCACGTTCTGGATGAGATTTACCGCCGACTGCGTATAGCCTTCGACCAGTGCCAGCGACGAATTCGCTGTCGTCTGGTTCTCGATGTAGCGTTCGGAGACGTTGAGCGACTGCGTCACCACCAGTGCCCGCGCCGAGGCAACCGGGTCGTCGGATGGCGTGAGCACGCGCCGGCCGGCCGCCAACTGCGCCTGCGTCTTGTACAGCGTCGCCTGATTGCTGGTAATGCCGCTGATGCCGTTATCGTAGATCTGGGAGGTGCTGACGCGCATGATTGCTGCTCCTGATTCGGTCGAGCTCAGTTGCCGAGCGAGAGAACGGTGTCAAACAGCTCGCTGCCGATCTGCAGCATCTTCGCCGAGGCCTGGTAGGCGTACTGGTAGCGCAGCAGATTGGCCGCCTCTTCATCAAGATTCACCGCCGACAGCGAATCGCGCGCCGACTGTGCCTGCTCGAGCAGGCTGGCCTGCGCGCTGCTGGTAATCTCCAGCTCGCGCGTCTTGTTGCCGACCGCCGAGACGAGCTGTGCATAAACGTCCTGGAAGTTGGCCTTGCCGCCGCTGGCGTCACCCAGCATCGTCTTCTGCGTTTGCAGCGAGCCCATGATCACCGCATTGCGCGAGTCGGACACGCCGCCGGTATTCGCCTGGAGGGTGAATGAATCACCGTTGGCCGGCGCGCCGCTGATCTGGAAGCTGATGCCGTTGAAGCTGACCGTTGCTCCGGCAGTGTAGGGCACCGGATCGGTCGCTGCCGTGATCGTGTAGGTACTGGTCGTCGTGCCGCTCTTGACGGTGACTGTCGAGCCTGCGGGAAAGCCGGAGAAACTTACTGGCACCGTTGTCGCCGAGTAGCTGAGCGTAATCGGGCTGGCCGGAATGGTATAGCCTTGCGACACCACTGGCGCCGTAATGGCGCCACTGCCGGTATTGCTCGCGCTGCTGGCAGCCGACTTGATCGGCGCTGCCGCGGCGATCAGGCGCGGATCGCTGATGATCGCGGGATTGACCGATATGTTGCGCGCGGCCTCGCGCGTCGGCTCGATCAGGAAACTGTCGTTGGCCTGCGCGCCGGTCATGTTCACATCAAGCGACAGGCCATCGAAGCTGATCGTCGAGCCGGTCAGGTCGGCTTCGGTCGCCACCGCCACGCCGTCGGACAGGCGGGTAACCGTGAAGGTCGTTGCACTGCTAAAACGCAGCCGATAGTCCGAAGCGGTCAGTTCGGTCGACAGATTGCTGCCCGCGGTGTTCACCAGGTAGCCGGCGGTCTGCCCGGCAGCGGTGGCGGCCGTTGCCGAGATCGTCGCCGTACCGCTGTTGTTGGTGTTGGCGATGATCTTCGGCACGTTGGTCGTATCAAAAACGAACAGCTGCGCGGCGAAACCCGGGACATTCGCGACCGTCTGCCCGAGCAGATCCTGGCCGAGCGACTGCTGCGTATTGAGCACGTTGGCCAGCGAGGCGGCCACCTGGCCGAGCGCGTTGGCGGCGCCGTCGAGGCTGTCGCTGCGGAAGCGCAGATAGCCGGCCAGATTGCCGCCAACGATCAGCCGTTCCGGCAGCTCCTGGTAGTTCGATCCGGTGACGAGCCCGATGGTGAGGCGCTCACTGTCGGCAGAGGAAGGGCGCGCGTCGAGCTTATTCACGATCGGTCCCATCACCAGTTGCTGGCCCGAACCGACAAACACGGAAACGCTGCCGTTGGCCTCGGTGACGGTACTGACCTTGATTTCCTTGTTCAGGTCGGCCAGCAACTGGTCGCGCTGGTCGAGCAGATCGTTCGGCGGCTGGCCGGAGCCGGCTTTCGCCAGAATGATGCTCTGATTGAGCTTGGCAATCTGCTGCGCATAGGAATTGACGAGATCGGTGGTATTCGAAATCTGTTCGTTCACCCCCTCATACTGTTCGCTCAGGCGCGCCTCCAGCGTCTGGAAACGCGTCGCCAGCGACTGCGCCGATGAAACGAAGGTCTGCCGCGCCGAAATCGACGAGGGATCGGCAGCAACCTCCTGCAATCCGGAAAAGAAGTCCTGCAACGCGGGCGACAAGCCGGCATCGGTATCCGCCAGCATGTTGTCGATCTGGGTGAGTTGCGTGTAGTTGGTATCCAGCTCGCTGGAGGTCGTCTGCGCGCGGCTGATCTGTTCCTGCAGGAAGCTGTTGTAGCTGCGCGAGATGGTGACGACCGTCGTTCCCTGACCGATGAAACCGGCACCGGTCGACTGCGCAATCGCCGTCGCCTGGATAATCCGCTGCCGGTTATAACCCTGGGTATCGGAATTGGAGATGTTGTGCCCGGTCGTCATCAAGCCGAGTTGGGCGGCATTCATGCCAGTGATACCGATATTGAAGATTCCTGTACTCATGGCTTTACCTCGGGTTCCAGTCTGCTAACGGCAAATACGTCGCAATGTTTAGGTCAACGCGCCTGAGGACTAACCGACCAAGGCCTGGCGCAGTGTCGATCCGTTGATGATGCGGCTCAATTTGTCGGCGTACATCGGGTCGGTGGCGTAGCCGGCGCCCTGCAAGGCAGACGCAAAGCGCGTGCCATCCTGCTGGCCGAGGACACCGGCAAAACGCGAACTGCCACGCAGGACGCTGGCGTAATCGTTGAATGCCTCGGCGTACGACCCGTACACACGGAATTTCTCCCGGCTTGTCTGGGCGACGCCGTTGACGTATTCGGTGGTCTGCACTTCGGTCGTCGCGCCCTGCCAGCCGCGCCCGGCCTTGACGCCGAAGAGGTTGTAGCTCGGCGAACCATCCGCGGCGCGGATTTCGCTCTTGCCCCAACCGCTCTCCAGCGCCGCCTGCGCCACCAGAAACTGTGCCGGTACGCCGAGCGCCGCCGCCGCTGCCTGCGCCTGCGACCAGATCTTGTTGACGAACTCACGGCTGTCGCCGCCGGCCGTTGTACCGGCATCAGCCGTTGCCGTCGCCTCGCGGGCGGCAGCCGCCGCGGCAGTTTTTGCCGCCTGCCGCGCCAGCAATACCTGCTGCAGGGTTTCCAGCGAGGCGTCCACTTGCGACGTCGTCGGCGAAGTGGCGTCGGTCGATGCCATGCCGCGTCCGAGCTGCTTCTCGATCATTTTGGCAAAGCCCAGCTTGCCCTGCGCCGAGAGGTTCTGCGCCAGTTGCTGGTCCATGATCGAGGTGAAGAAGCGCGTCTGGTCGCTATCGAGCACGCCATCCTGCGGCGTTGCGTCGCGCATGCTCTTCAGCATCATCTGCAGCAGCATTCCCTCGAACTGCTGCGCCGCCTGCTTGAGGCCGCCCTGCGGATCCTGCTTGAGCTTGTTGCGCAGATCACCCGCCACCTTGACATCAAGGACGAAACGGTTGGCGTCGAGGTCGCTGGCCTTCATGCCGGCGCCCTGCCGCAAAGAGCGCATAGCGGCGCCGTCATCAGATCACTTCCAGTTCGGCACGCAAGGCACCGGCTGACTTCATCGCCTGCAGGATGGCCAGCAGATCCTGCGGATTGGCACCCAGCGCGTTCAGCGCCTTGACGATGTCGGCCAGATTGACGCCGGCCTTGATGTTCATCAGCGCACCACCGTCCTGCTTGATCTGGATATCGGCCTGATTGCTTGTCGTCGTCTGCCCTTGCGAAAAGGCGTTCGGCTGGCTGACGTTCTGATCGTTGCTGACCACCACCGACAGATTGCCGTGCGCGACAGCGCAGGGATCGATCGTCACTTTCTGGTTCATCACCACCGAGCCGGTACGCGGATTGATCACCACGCGGGCCGGCAACTGCATCGGACGCACGTCGAGGTTCTCGATACGCCCCATGAAGGCAACGCGCGCCGCGGGCTCTTCCGGCGCACGCACGCGGATGACGCGGCCATCGACCGCCTGCGCCGTACCGGCGCCGCTGTCGCGGTTGATCGCTTCGACGACGCGCTGGGCGGTGCCGAAGTCCGTGTCGCTCATCTCGTAATGCACAAACGGGCCCTGCCCGAGCGGCGTCGGCACGGCGCGTTCGACCGTCGCACCGCCGGCGATGCGCCCGGCCGAGAGATGGTTCACCGTGACCTTGCTCGCGCCCGACGAAGCGCCGGCACCGCTGACCAGGATACTGCCCTGCGCCATCGCGTAAATCTGCCCGTCGGCGCCTTTCAGCGGCGTCATCAGCAGCGTGCCGCCACGCAGGCTCTTGGCGTTACCGAGCGACGACACCGTGACGTCGATCTGCTGACCCGGCTTGGCGAAAGCCGGAAGGCTGGCGGTGACCATTACCGCCGCGACATTCTTCAGCTGCAGCGATTGCCCTGCGGGCAAGGTCACGCCAAGTTGCGAGAGCATGTTGACGATGCTCTGCGTGGTGAATGGCGTTTGCGTCGTCTGATCGCCGCTGCCATCGAGGCCGGCGACGAGTCCGTAGCCGATCAGCTGGTTGTTGCGCACACCCTCGACCGAGGCGAGATCCTTGATGCGCTCGGCAAAAGCCGGCGCGCACAGGAGCGGCAAGCCGGCGAAGGCAATTATTGCCGCGTGGATCAGGAACTTGCCGCTGCGAACCGCCAGACCACCCATTTTGCGCACCCGTTCATTGCTGGATCAGAACGGCATAACATTAAGGAAGAATCGTGCCAGCCAACCCATGACCTGCGCTTCGCTGATCACGCCGGACTCCTTGTACTCGATGCGCGCGTCGGCGACCTGCCCTGAGCTGATGGCATTGGCCGAAGTGATGAACAGCGGATTGACGACGCCGGAGAGGCGGATGTACTCCTGACCATAGCCGATGCCGACCTGTTTTTCGCCGGAAACGAGCAGGTTGCCGTTAGGCAATACCTCAATGACCGTCACCGTGAGCGAACCGGTGAACACATTGTTGGCGGCGGCGTTGCCCTTGCCTTCAAAGTTGTTGGTATCGCTCGCCGTGACGCCGAGTCCCTGCAGGGATTTGACCGGCAACCCGGTCACCGGGCCGACAGATGCGTTGATGTTGCCGGTGCGCTCGGTCTTGGTGTTGGCCTTGCTCGACGCCGAGGTGTTTTCGGTGATGTTGATCGTCAGCGTATCGCCAACGTAGCGCGCGCGACGGTCCTCGAACAGCGGCCGCACCGCACCGGACTGGAAGATGCCGCCGTTGGCCGCGATGACCTCGCCGCGCGAGGCCGGCCGCGCCGACATCGGCTGATGCACGTTGGTCGGCGGCACCGTTGTGCACGCGGCAAGGGCAAGTGTCGCCAGCAGGAGGAAAGTCGTCGGCCTGTTCATGCCAGCTCCTTTACAGTTGCGTCAGACGCGCGAGCATGGCGTCGGAGGTCGACACCACCTTCGAATTCAGTTCGTAGGCGCGCTGCGTCTGGATCATGGTCACCAGTTCCTCGGCGACGTTGACGTTCGAGGTTTCCACGTAGCGCTGGTTGAACACCCCGGCGCCATTGGCTCCCGGCGTGTTCGGTGTCGGCGTGCCGCTGGAAGCGGTTTCGAGAAAGAGGTTTTCACCGATGCTCTGCAAACCGCCGACGTTGATGAAGGTGGCAATCTGCAAGGAGCCGATCTGCGTCGCCGCAGTAGCCCCCGGCTGGGTGACGGTAACGATGCCGTCCTTGGCGATGGTCACCGTCAAGGCGTCGGCCGGGATGGTGATGTTCGGCTGCACCGGATAGCCGTTGGCGGTGACGATCTGCCCCTGATTATCCTTCTGGAACGAACCGTCGCGCGTGTAGGCAATCGTGCCGTCAGGCAACAGGATCTGGAAGAAGCCGGCACCGTCGATGGCCACGTCAAGGTCGTTGCCGGTCTGCTGCAGCGAGCCCTGGGTATGGATGCGCGCGGTTGATACCGGCCGTGCGCCGGTGCCGAGCTGCAGTCCGTTGGGAATCTGCGTCTGCTGCGATGACTGTGCGCCGGGCTGGCGGATCGTCTGGTAGAGCAGATCCTCGAAGACGCCGCGGGCGCGCTTGAAACCGTTGGTGCTGACGTTCGCCAGATTGTTGGCGATGACGTCCATCTGCGTCTGCTGCGCGTCGAGGCCCGTGCGGGCGATCCAGAGGGAGCGGATCATGGTCTTGAGGTCCTGTTGTACTGATTCGGCTAGCGGCTGATCGAGAGAATCTGGGTCGCGGCGCGCGCGTCGGAATCGGCGGTCTGCAACATCTTGATCTGCATTTCGAACTGCCGCGCGACGCTGATCATGTTCACCATCGCATCGACGGAATTGACGTTGCTGCCTTCCAGCGACTCGGTCGCCAGACGGACGGCTGGGTCAGCGTCGGCAGGCAGCCCGCTCTTCTGCCGGAAAAGGCCGTCCCCGCCACGCACCAGCTGGTTTTCCGGCGGGTTGACGAGCTTGATTCGACCGACCGCATTGACGTTGTTCGGCGCGCCGAAAAGCGGTACTGCCGAGACGGTGCCATCCGGCGCAATGGTGATGCTGTTGTCCGGTGGCAGCGTGATCGTGCCGCTTTCACCGAGTACGGGCAGTCCGCCGGCCGTCTGCAACTGGCCATTGGCACTGACCTGCAGGTTGCCGGCACGCGTGTAAGCCTCGTTGCCGTCCGGCCCTTGCACGCTGATCCAGCCGGTGCCCTTCACTGCGACATCGAGCGGACGCCCGGTGGCCATCAGCGGCCCCTGCTCGAACACGTCGGCAACCGAGGCATCGACGACAAAGGCCCGCGTCGGCATTCCCTCGCCGAGCACCGGCACGGCGCGGAACTTGTGCTCCATGGCGCGATAGCCGATGGTGGACACGTTCGCCAGATTCTGGGCAACGCCTGCCTGCTGCAGGAAGGCGTGCTTGGCACCGGTCATTGCCGTGTAGATCAGGCGGTCCATGGTGGTCTCGTTTGCTCGTCGCTTGCCCGGTATTCAATCAACGCATGTTGATCAGCGTCTGCATGATCGAATCCTGCGTCTTGATGGTCTGCGCGTTCGCCTGATAGTTGCGCTGCTGGGTAATCATCTTGACCAGCTCGGTCGTGAGATCGGTATTCGAGTCCTCGACCGCGTTCGACTGGATGGCCCCCAGCTGACCGGTCTCCGGCTTGCCGGTGGCGGGCTGCCCGGAGGCGGCGGTCTCAACCCACTTGTTGCCGCCGACGTTGGCCAGTCCGTTCGGGTTCTGGAACGCAGCAAGCGCCACCTGGGCGATGTTGCGCGTCTGCCCGTTGGTGTAGTTGCCCTGGATGATGCCTTCGCCGGTGACGCTCAGCCCGGCCAGCGTACCGGCACTGTAGCCATCCTGCGTCAGGCGGTCGGTCGAGAAGGCTGAGCCGTACTGCGTCGTTCCGGTCAGGTTGAGCGGCACCGGCGTCAGCGGCGAGGTCGCACCGCCCAGGTTGTCGGCGGCCGCCAGCGACAGCGTCATCGCCAGTGGCGTCGCCGCACCGGTCGTCGGATCGACGGCAACACCATTGACCGTCGCCAGCGTACCGTTGGAATTGAAGGTGAGCGGGATTCCGGTGGTGAGATTCGGCGTATCGCCTGCTGCCGGCATCTTGCCGTCGACGTTGCCGTACATCGACCACGAGCCCGCAGTCGCGTTCTTCACGAAATAGAAGGTCTGCGCGTGCGGGTTGCCCAGGGAATCGTAAATGGTGACGCCACGCGAGAAGTTGTAGTTAGCCGGGTCGATCGTCACCACCGTGCCAGCGGGCGTCGCGGCAGCCGGCGCCACCCAGGTCGTCACGTCGTCGCGCGAGTCCAGGTTGAGGCTCATCTCGACCCCGGTTCCCGAGAGGCCGGAACCGGTGGCGACCGGTGTCAGCTTGAGCAGATCGGGGGTCAGCTGCAGCTCGGTCGCATCGGCCGACGAGATGGTGCCATCGGGTAGTGCCTGATAGCCCCTCAACTGCAGATTCTGGTCGTTGACGAGCTTGCCGGTGCTGTCAAGGTGGAACTGGCCATTGCGCGTGTAATAGTTCACGCCGTTCTTGCTCAGGCAGAAAAAGCCGTTGCCGTTGATGGCGAGGTCGAGCGGATTGTTGGTCGTCGAAATATTGCCCTGCGTGAACTGCTGGGTGACCGCCGCGAGCGTGGTGCCGATACCGATCTGCAAGGCGGAGCCACCGGCGAGCGAGGCGGCGTAGATGTCGGCAAAGTGCGCATCAGCCGCCTTGAAGCCAACGGTACTGGAGTTAGCGACGTTGTTGCCGATCACATCAAGCGCCCGCGACGAGGCGTTGAGTCCGCTCAAACCTTGTTGAAATGCCATTTTCTGCTCCCGAAACTAGAGAATCTGCTTGACCGCCGAATACGCCACGTTCCCGGCACTACCAAGATCGAGCGTAAAACCGGAACTGTTGCGGACAACCGCATAGACGTAACCAAGTTGCAGCGCGGTGGCGCCCACCGCGGTGCCGGCAGTGGTCGCTTCGACCTTGAACGTGTAATTGCCGTCTTTCGCCTTCGTGCCGCCCGACGTCGTGCTGCCGTCCCAGCCGAAAACAAAGGAGCCGGCCTTGCGGCTGCCGAGGTCTTCCTGGTAGACGATGTTGCCGGAAGAGTCGAGCACGCTCACCGTCACCTTGTCGGCCGACTTGGCCAGGTCGATACCGGCCACCGCCGCGCCTTCGGACAGGGCGATGTTCTTGCCCTCGACCAGCACGTTCTTGCCGATCATTCCCGCCGCCTGCATCGACTGGCCCTGGTCGTAGATGTCGAACAGTTCGGTCAGCGTCGAATTGAGCTTCTCGATACCGGTCACCGTATTGATCTGCGCCAACTGCGTCGTCACTTCGGAGTTGTCCAGCGGATTGAGCGGATCCTGATTTTGCAACTGGGTCACCAGCAGGGTAAGGAAGCGGTCCTGCGCGGCCTCCATGTCCGACTTCTTGGAGGTCGAACTGCTGCCGTTGAGGGCGGCATAGGTCTCGGCAAGAGAACTGCTGCTGGTCGATGATACGGAAGCCATTTCTATCTCCTTCGCTGCGGCTTACTGGCCGATCGTTAATGTGCGCAGCAGAAGCTGCTTGGCGGTATTCATCACTTCGACGTTGTTCTGGTACGAGCGCGATGCGGAAATCATGTTCACCATCTCGTCGACGACGCTGACATTGGGCATGGCGACATAACCCTTGTCGTCGGCCGCGGGGTTGCGCGGGTCATAAACGAGGCGTGGCGGACTGGCATCCTCGACTACCTGCTTGACGCGTACGCCCTGCGCTTCCAGACCCTTGACCGGGATCGCTTCAAACACCACCTGCTTGGCGCGGTAGGGCTTGCCGTCTGAACTGACAGCGCTGTCGGCGTTGGCCAGATTGCTGGCGACGGTGTTCAGGCGCATCGACTGCGCGGTAAGCGCACCGCCGGCGATGTGGAACACGTTGAACATGCTCATCGCTTATTGCCCCTGAATCGCCGACAACAGTGACTTGACGCGGCCGGTGATGAAGGTCAGCCCGGCCTCGTAGTAAGTCGAATTTTCCGAAAATTGCGCGCGTTCGACATCCATGTCGACCGTGTTGCCGTCCACGCTCGATTGCAGCTCCTTGCGGTACATCAGGCGCGCCGGCTCGTTGGCGGCGCTGGCGGGAATGTGCCTGGCCGAGGTCAGCGACAGCGACAGCGGATCGGTATTGCGGCCGGCGAGCGTGTCCTTGAGCACAGCGGCAAAATCGAAATCACGCGCCTTGTAGTTCGGCGTATCCGAGTTGGCGATGTTCGCCGCCAGCACCTGCTGCCGATAGGCGCGCAGACCCAGCGCCTGCTGCTGAAAGGAGAATGCCTGGTCGAGTTTACTGGTCATGGCGAGGTGTTCCATCTGCGGATCGGAGACTTCGTGACGGGAATTGCAAGAGGCGTGCCACCGGCGAAATCGGCACACATCCATAGCGCATCCGTCGATCTGGCCGTCCGTCGTCACCTGCAGTGCGGCAAAACGGCAATAATTGCCGCGGCTGGGCGCTTGCCGGGCAACCGGGAGCAGCAGGCGCAGCGGCGGAACCGCGGCACGCGCGAGCAACCGGGATCAAGGGCGCGTCGCCCCCCGGTGGCCGTTGCAGCCCGCGGAAATACCCTCAAGGCGCGGGGGCGGCTTCGGTTTCGGCAGCGGATCGGGCACAATGGCAAGATGACTTCGTGCTGTTTTCGCCGCCTGCGGCGTCTTACCCAACTCCTCGCCGGAAGCCGCCCGGCCATGCTGGCCGGGACAACTTGCCGGCGCAGGCGCCCGCGCGCGGCCGGTTTGACGCTATGCCTCGCTCTGCTCGGAGGCACGACTCTGCTCCAGGCACAGGTGCCCGATGCGCTGTTCGCGACGGTGGATGATTATCTGCGCACGCAGACACGCGGATTACCGGGCAAGACCAGCTATCGCATCGGCGCCCTCGACCCACGTACGCAACTCGCTGCCTGCAACGCTTACGAGCCCTTCCTGCCTGGCGGCGCGCGCCTGTGGGGGAAGGCAACGGTCGGCGTACGCTGCCTTGGGCCGGCGACATGGACCGTTTATCTGCCGGTCGAAGTCAGCATCAGCGGCAGCTATTTCATCAGCGCACGACCGCTTGCCGGTGGCCAGCCGATTGGCCCCGGCGATATCGTTGAGCGCCAGGGCAACCTCGGCAGCCTGCCGACAAGCATCGTCACCGACGCCGCGCAAGCCATCGGCAAAACACCGAAATCGAGTATCGGCGCGGGACAGCCGCTGCGCAGCGACCTGCTGCTCGCACCGCTGGCTGTGCAACAGGGGCAAAACGTCAAACTGCTCTATCGCGGCTCCGGCTTCAGCGTCAGCAGCGACGGACGCGCCCTCAACAACGCCGCTGCCGGCCAGGTAGTGCAGGTGCGTACGAGCGGCGGCCAGACCGTCAGCGGCGTCGCGCGCGCCGACGGAACCGTCGAAGTGTCGTATTGATGCAAGCCTTTGCAGCACATCGCTCCACCAGATTGCGCGGAAGCATTGATTGCCTGAAAAATTGGGCTAAAGTTGCAGTCCGGATGGTCGATAGAGACACATAGAGAAACGCAGGGGAAACCATCGTGAAAGTCGAACGCCAACTACCGTCCACTGGCAGCTATGCCACCAGCGAGACGCGCAGCCGTGCCAGTTCCACCGCTGGCAAGCCGGCTCCCGGTGCGGCGCCAGACGCAGGTGCTGTGCGCCTGAGCGGATTGGCCGCGCAAATGAGCGCATCGACCGAGGGGTCTCCGGTCAATAGCGCGAAAATTGCCGAAATCCGCCAGGCAATTGCCGAAGGTCGTTTCACCATCAACGCCGAGGCTATCGCCGGCCGCCTGATCGACAGTGCTCGTGAACTGGTTGCTGCGGAGCGCCGTGGCTGAACCGATGAATTCGCCCAAGGAACTGGCGTCCGTCATTGATTCCGAACTGGCAGCCGTTCGCGCGTTTGTCGAGTTGCTCCTGCTTGAGCAACGAATTCTCAGTGACGGCGACACTGATGCCTTGCCCGAGATCGTTGAGCGCAAGACGGTCGTCGCCAACACCCTGAGCGCCTGTGCCGCCACGCGAAATGCTTACCTGGTGGCGCACTCTTTCGCCAATGACCGCCCCGGCATTGATGCTTGGCTGAGCGCCCATGCCGAAGACAAGGCGGTGCGCGAGAGTTGGTCGTCGCTTCTTGCTCTGGCGGCTGAAGCCCGCGAACTCAACCGTCTTAATGGCGAGTTGATCCGCTTGCGCGTTCAACACAATTCCGAGGCGCTTGAAGCACTGCTCGGTGCATCGCGACCCTTGCAGCTATACGGCCCCGACGGTCAAACCTCAATGTCGGGCGGTGGCCGCCTGCGCGACGCCGTTTAAGCAGCGCAGGGCATTCACCAATCATTGCCCCAGTCGGCTGCCGCCTTGATCGTCAAGGCTTGTCGGCAGGCCCGCCAGAACTCGCCGCTGCTGAGGGCGCGAGCGTCCTGCCATCAAGCTTTACCTCGGTTCCCGTTTCAGGAATCGCCGACTCGATGAGGATCGAGACGCGCCGGTTGCGCGCGCGTCCGTCGGCAAGAAGATTGGGCTCGACCGGGCGCGTCTCGCCGTAGCCAATTGCCGTCAGCCGGTCGGCCGTTACACCGACATCGGAAAACAGCCGCAGTACCGTCGTCGCACGCACCGCCGAGAGCTCCCAGTTCGACGGAAATTGCGGCGTGCTGATCGGCACATTGTCGGTATGCCCCTCGATGATGATCGGAAACTCGGTGTCGACCAGCACCTCGGCGATGGCACGCAAGGCCTTCACCGATGGCTGTTGCAGCTGCGCCTGACCCGGTGAAAACAGGATGCTGTCGTTGATTTCGATGGTCACGCCACGGCTGGTTTCAAGCACGCGCACCTTGCCTTGCTGGATCAGCGGCGCCATCACCCTGAGGATGTCCTGTGCGATATTGCGCATCTTGTCGCGCTGCTGCTGGCGGAGCTCGCCCTTCTTCCGATCCTCCTCACTGGGCACCTGTGTCGCCGGTGAAGGGGGGGAGAGCGGCGCCGGCACGATGACCATGGTTTGTCCGCTCGGCGTCACCGAGACGTTGCGGAAGGCGTTGACGATCGAGTCGCTGAGCACACGGTACTTACTCTCGTTGAGCGACGAGATCGCATACATCACGACGAAAAAGGCAAACAACAGGGTGACGAAGTCGGCATAGGACACCATCCAGCGTTCGTGGTTGTCCGGCTCTTCGACGAGCTTGCGGCGCGCCATGATCTCAGGAGAAATAGCCGCGCAGGCGGCTTTCAATGATGCGCGGATTGTCGCCGTTGGCGATGCCGACCAGTCCATCAACGATCATCTCGCGTTGCGCGACCAGGCGACCGATATGCGCACGCAACTTGTTGGCAATCGGCAGATAGACCAGATTGGCCAGCCCGACGCCGTAGATCGTCGCGACGAAGGCCACCGCGATGCCGGCGCCGAGTTTCGAGGGATCCGTGAGGTTTTCCATGACGTGGATCAGCCCCATCACGGCACCGATGATGCCGATCGTCGGCGAATAGCCGCCAGCCGCCTCCCAGACCTTGGCGCCCTGGCGCAACTCGTCCTCGTAGGTGGTGATTTCGACTTCCATCACCTCGCGCAGACGCGCCGGCTCGGCACCATCAACGAGGAGTTGCAGCCCCTTGCGCGTGAATTCGTCCTTGACCTGGATGGTGAGGTTTTCCAGCGCGAGCAAACCCTCACGCCGTGAAACCTGGCTCCAGGCGGTGACCTGCTTGATCACTTGCAGATGATCGATGACCGGTGGCACCCAGACCCACTTGAGCATGCGCATGGCGCGCTTGAAAACCACCAGACGGCTCTGCAGCAGCAGGGCACCGAGCGTACCGCCGATGACGATCAGCGCTGCGGTCGGTTGCGCCAGCGAGCCGACATGGCCGCCTTCCAGTACCTGTCCGCCGAGAATGGCGATGACGCCGATGAGCAGACCGAGAATGCTGACCTTATCCACGACGCGCCCCCTTCCGTCCGCCCTTGCTTACCTTCTTCGCGGAATCGCCGAACAGACGGGCGCGCAGGCGCGCAACAGCCTGACTGTGCAGCTGGCAGACGCGTGACTCGGTAACCCCCATGACCTCTCCGATTTCCCGCAGGTTGAGATCCTGCTCGTAATAGAGCGCCATCATCAGCTTTTCGCGCTCGGGCAAGGACTGAATTCCTTCGACCAGCGCCTCATTCAGCTTCTGCTCCTCAAGCAGCTGCAGCGGATCGCTTTTTTCGTCGGTGATGTGGCGATCAAGGAAGTCCTCACCGGCATCCTCGATCATGTCCTCAAAATAGATCAGCTGATGGCCGCGCGCGTCCTGCAGCATTTTCTGGTAATCGGCGAGCGACAGGTCGAGTGCAACGGCCAGCTCGCTTTCGCTCGGAGCACGCCCATTCTGTTGCTCAAGCTGGCTGATCGCCGCTTCGACTCTCCGGAAATCGCGGCGCAGGCTGCGCGGCAACCAGTCATTCTCGCGCAATCCGTCGAGCATCGCGCCGCGGATGCGTTGTGCCGCGTAAGTCTCGAACTGCGCGCCAAAGCCGGTCTCGAAGCGGTTGATAGCGTCCAGCAGCCCGAGCATGCCGTTCTGCACCAGATCATCAACCTGCACGCTTGACGGCAGACGCGCCATCAAGTGATAGGCGATGCGTTTGACGAGCGGTGCAAAGCGCTGCACCAGCTGGTCGGAATCCAGTTGACCGGCGGCGTTGTACATTCTTGAGCGTCCGGCGCTAGCGCGCGTGGATGGCGGTGCAGTCGATGCGTTGGCTCAAGTGTATCAGCTGCTGCACGAAATGTTCGAAGCCGCCGTCATCCCCGTCGGGTTGCGGCCAGCACAGCAGATCGCCGGCCAACTGGCGAAAAGCTGCCGCTGCCGGCGCGTCGGGAAAGAGTGCGGTCACCGGCTGACAGAGGCGCTCGGCCTGGCGCAGATGCTCGTCGAGCGGCACATGCCCGGCGAATTCGGTACGCGCCAGTCCCCGACTCTGTGTCACATGCGCGATGTTGGCGTGGATCGCCTCGGCCTCGTCGGCACCGCGCACCTTGTTGACGAGCAGGCGAAAACGACGGCGGGCGAAGCCAAGACTCAGTTTCTTGATCAGGGCGTAGGCTTCGGTAATGGCGCTTGAGGTCGGCGCAAGCACCATCACCGTCTCGTCGGCAGCCAGCGCGAGCGGTGAAAAACCGCGCGGGTAGGACGACGAAGCATCGATGAGGATGACGTCGGCCGGACGTTCCATGCCACCGATGCTTTCCAGCAGGGCGTCACGCTGAGCATCGGCGAGTCCGGCCAGACTGCGCATGGCACGCTCGGCGCGCAGCAGGCGAACGCCGGGCGCCAGTGTCAGCAGCGTGTCGGCGAGCTTGCGCCGGCGGTCGAGCACTTCCTGCAGATCGTGACGGCCAACACTGCCGAAAAGCGCCGCGACCTGATCATCGGCATTCTCGTCGATGATCAGCGTCTCCTTGCCCTGGCGCGCCAGCGCCGCGGCGAGGTTGGCGACGGTGACGCTCTTGCCGACGCCGACACTGCCGGCAGCGAAGGTGACGATGCGCATGCGCTCGCGACCGAACAGGCGGCGCAGACCGGCCGCCTGATCGCCTGCACGCTCAGCCACGACGACCTCCGGAAGCCGCCACCGGCGCGCCGGCGCTGTTCGCCATCATCAAGCCCGGCTCGACGCCGGCAAAACGATGCGGCGATGCTTCCGGCGCGTCCTTGAAGGCGCGGTGCAACAGGTAGGGACGATTGGGCAGATGCAGGTCTTCCGGCACCCGCTGGCCATTCGAAACGTAGTGCAGGCACAGACGATGGCGGATGACGACATCGAGCGAAGCGGCAAGGCTGGCGGCTTCGTCCAGCTTGGTCAGGATGCTGCCGGCCAGGTCGGGGCCATTGTAGGCACGCACCACATCGTCGAGGGTGTCGCCGCGCCCGGTGGCGGGCAGCAACAGGATGCGCTGCACCGCGGTTTCGGCAAACATCGCCACCTGCTCGCCGACCAGGCGGTCGCGCTGACTCATGCCCATGGTGTCGATCAACACCATGTGCTTGTGCGAGAGTTCGTTCAAGGTCTGCTTCAGGTCGGCGGCGTCCTTCACCACATGTACCGGCACCCCGAGAATGCGCCCGTAGATGCGCAACTGTTCGTGGGCACCGATCCGGTAACCGTCGGTCGTCACCAAAGCGACACGCGAAGCGCCGTGGCGCAGCACGCAGCGCGCAGCCAGCTTGGCGGTGGTGGTCGTCTTGCCGACGCCGGTCGGTCCGACCAGCGCGAACACGCCGCCGCGGTCGACGATGTCGGCGCCGTCGCCGATCGTCAGCAAGGCGCGATCGGCGACGCCACGCACCCATCCCAGCGCCTGACCGGCATCGTAGGACGGCGGCAGTTCGGCGAGCAGTTCGCGCGCCAGCTGCGGCGAGAAGCCGGCATCGAGCAGTTGCCGCAGCACTTCGGTTTTCACCGGTTCGGAACGCGCGCTTTCGCCCCAGGCGAAACCGGCCAGATGCTGTTCGACGATGCGCCGCAACGCGCGGATTTCGTCCATCACCCCCATCGGCACCACCTCGGCCTCGCGCTCAGGCGCTTTCTGCGGCGGATCGACGCGCGGCATCGGCCGCGGTGCGAGCGGCACCTCGGTCCGCGCTGGCGTGGCGCGTGCGGCTGAGGCAACGGCCGGCGCCGGGCGCGCTGCGGGAGCAGCAGCCGGCGTGGCGACAGGAGCCTTGCCGGACAGACGGACGGTATAGTCATCAGCGGGCACGACAATCTCTTCGCGCGCATTCGCTGGCGCCAGCATGCCAATATCGCGCGCGGCGACCGCCATGATCTCGACGCCTCCCGGCGCGCTGCGGTTGGAGAGGATGATCGCATCCGGACCCAGTGTTTCCTTGACGGTGCGCAGTGCGTCGCGCGCGGACGCGGCGATGAATTTTCTGACGTTCATACTCGACCTCCGATGATCGAGGTGACCTTGATGGTTCTGCTTTCAGGGACTTCGCTGTGGGCGAGGACCTTGAGCTGGGTAACGGCACGCCGCAGGAAACGCGACAGCAGCGAGCGCAGGTTGGAAGGGACGAGGAGTACCGGCGGCAGGCCGAGTTCTTCCTGCCGGCGCGCAGCGGCAACGGTCTCGCGCACCAGCGTGTCGGCGAGACCGGGTTCGATGGCAGCGCTTTCGCCGCTACCCGAAACCGCCTGCAGGAGTACGCGTTCGAGCTGCGGATCGAGCGACATCACCTGCATCTCGGCGCCGCCCGGGTAGAGCTGCTGCACGATCGAGCGACCCAAGGCAATGCGCACCTGGGCGGTCAGTTGCTCGGCGTCGTTGTTGCGTGGCGCGTGCTCGGCCAGCGCTTCGGCGATGGTGCGCATGTCGCGGATATGCACGCCTTCGTCGAGAAGGTTCTGCAGCACCTTCTGCAAGGTTCCCAGGGCCAGCGCCTTCGGCACCAGTTCCTCGGTGAGTTTCGGCATTTCCTTCGCCAGATGGTCGAGCAGCGCCTGCGTTTCCTGGCGCCCGAGCAGTTCGGCAGCGTGCGACAGGATCAGATGGTTGAGGTGGGTAGCGACGACGGTGCTGGCATCGACCACCGTGTAGCCGTACGCCTGGGCCTGGTCGCGCAAGGCCGGCTCGATCCATGTCGCCGGCAGGCCGAAAGCCGGGTCGCGCGTGCTCACGCCGGGCAGCGTGCCGGCCACGCGGCCGGGGTTGATGGCCAGCAGATTGCCGGGGAAAGCTTCGCCCTGACCGATATCGACCCCCTTGAGCAGGATGCGGTAGGCGTTCGGCTTCAGTTCGAGGTTGTCGCGGATATGCACCGGCGTCACCAGATAGCCGACTTCCTGCGCAAACTTCTTGCGGATGCCGCGGATGCGCCGCAGCAATTCTCCGTCCTGCGCCTTGTCGACCAGCGGGATCAGGCGGTAACCGACTTCCAGGCCGAGTACGTCGAGCGGCGCGACGTCGGCCCAGCTGGCCTCCTGCGCTTCCGGTGGCGGCGCTGGCGCAACGGCGACGACGTCGGGCTGGCGCACCTGCTGGCGCTTGTTCAACTGCCAGGCCAGCGCGCCAAGCGCCCCGGCGAGCATCAGGAAAACCAGATTCGGCATCCCCGGAATCAGTCCGAGCAAGCCGATGATCGACGCGGTCAGACCGATGACCAGCGGTTTGCTGAACAGTTGGCTGACGAATTGCTGTGACAGGTCCTCGTCGTCACCGACGCGGGTAACGACCATACCGGCGGCGATCGAGACGATCAGTGCCGGAATCTGCGCAACCAGGCCGTCACCGATGGTCAGCAGCGTGTAGTTGCGTGCCGCGGTACCGATGTCGAGATTGTGCTGCAGGACACCGACGACGAGACCACCGATGACGTTGATCAGCATGATGATGATGCCGGCGATGGCGTCACCGCGAACGAACTTCGACGCGCCGTCCATCGAGCCGTAGAAATCGGCTTCCTGCGAAATCACTGCGCGGCGACGGCGCGCATCGTCTTCACCGATCAATCCGGCGTTGAGGTCGGCATCGATCGCCATCTGCTTGCCCGGCATGGCATCGAGGGTGAAGCGCGCACCGACTTCGGCGACACGCCCGGCGCCCTTGGTGATCACGACGAAGTTGATGACCACCAGGATCAGGAAGACGACCAGACCGACGGCGTAGTTGCCACCGATCAGGAAGCTGCCGAAAGCTTCAATCACCTTGCCGGCAGCGCCCGGGCCGGTATGCCCTTCGAGCAGCACGACACGCGTCGACGCCACGTTCAGTGACAGGCGAAGCAGCGTCGTCACCAGCAGGATCGTCGGGAAGATCGAGAACTCGAGCGGCTTGGTGACCGACAGCGCCACCAGCATGACGATGATCGAAATGGCGATATTGAAGGTGAACAGGATGTCGAGCGCAAACGGTGGCAGCGGCAGCACCAGCATCGACAGGATGAGCAGGATCAGCACCGGACCGGCCAGCTGACGCAGGCCGATGCGGGCGAACAGGTTTTGCAGCTTCATCACCGCCTCAGCCATACGCCGCCTCCGTCATCAGTTCTGACGGAACGGCAATCTCGCGCGGCGCCACCGGATACTTGCCGGCGCCCTGCCGCCACTGCGACAGCTGGTGAACGTAGGCCAGCACTTCGGCAACCGCCGCATAGAGCGCAGAAGGAATTTCCTGCTCCAGTTCGACATGTTTGTACAGGGCGCGAGCCAGCGGCGGCGCTTCAAGCAACGGCACTCCGTTGGCAGCACCGAGCTCGCGGATTTTCAGGGCGATCTCGCCGCGCCCCTTGGCAACGACTTTGGGTGCACTCATGCCGGCGCGGTAGTTGAGGGCGATGGCGAAGTGCGTCGGATTGGTGACGACGACATCGGCAGTGGGCACCGCACCCATCATCCGCCGGCGCGCGGCTTCGCGCTGCATGGCACGGACGCGCGCCTTGATCTGCGGATCGCCTTCCATCTCCTTGTATTCCTGCTTGACCTCTTCCTTGCTCATCTTGAGCTTGTCGTAGTACTGCCAGAGCTGGAAGGGGACGTCGATGGCGACGATCAGCAGCATCCCGGCGACCACGGCGAAGAAGCTGAAAACAATGAGTTCACCGGCTCCGGCCAGACCGCTCTCGACCGACTGTCCATAGAGCGCGAAGATCTGCCCGCGCTCGCTCCAGATGACCCAGGCAGCAACACCGGCAATCAGTCCGGCCTTGGCCAACGCCTTGAATAACTCGACGATGCCGGACCAGGAAATGACGCGGCCAAGCCCCTTGATCGGATCCAGCCGCGTCAGGTCGGGCACCAGCGACTGCGTCGAAAAGACCCAGGAGCCGAGAAAGAATGGCGAGATCAACGCCGCCACCGCCAATGCGGCCAACAGGGGCGAAATGGCGAAAAGCCCGTCGAGCGACAATTCGGAGAGGCGCACGGCCATACGCTGCGGCTCGTGCAACAGGGGCGACTCAAGCGTCAGGCCGTGACGCACAAGTGCCATGGAGCGCTGCATCAACCACGGGCCGATCGACCAGAACATCCCTGCGGCAACGATCAAAACGAGAAAAGCGCCGATCTCGCGCGAGCGGGGCACCTGGCCTTTTTCGCGTGCCTGCTCCAGCCGTCTGGCTGACGCGGGTTCTGTTCGTTCGAGATCGCTATCTTCGGCCATCGACGGGTCCCGGGAAATTCCGGCTTATTATAAAAAAAATCTCTAAAAATTAAAGGGGTATGAGATGTTTTTTAGATCATTTCTCGAATAGTAGCAGGAACGCAACATCTGTCGCAAACGCACAAAAGCAACGGGGGGCTTTAAGCCCCCCGTTGCTTTTGTGCCGGAACCCGGCGATTGGCGTCTAGAACGAAAGTTCGAGCGATCTGATCTGGCCGCCACGCCCGTCGGCATCGATATGCGAACCGAGATCGGAGAGCAATTCCTTCATGTCGAGGATGAGCACGATCTGCCCATTCGACAGCGTCGTTACCCCGGCAACACCGCGCGGACGGAAATCATCCAGCGACTTGATCACCGCGTCGTCGCGACCGGCAAAGCTGTCGACCGAGAGGATGAAGCTGCGTTCGGTGGTCTGCATCAACACCCCGAACTCGGGCTCCTGATCCTGCGGCCAGCCGAGCAGGCGCGACAGCGCGATCACCGGCAGAATCTCGCCGCGCACGACCAGCGTGCGCTTGCCACCGACTTCCTGCAGCTTGTCGCGCTCGATCGGCAGGATCTCGCGCACCATCGACAGCGGCAGCGCAAACGGCTGGTCGCCGAGCAGCACCAGCAGCACCGGCAGGATTGCCAGCGTCAGCGGCAGCGAGATGATGAACACTGACCCCTTGCCGGGCTCGGAACGAATTTCAATCGAGCCGTTGAGCTTCTGGATATTGGTCTTGACGACATCCATGCCGACGCCGCGCCCGGAGACGTCCGACACCTGCGTCTTCGTCGAGAAACCGGGCAGGAAGATCAGGTTGAGGCTCTGCCGCTCGTCGAAGGTACTCGCTTCTTCTTCGGTGATCAGCCGCTTTTCGATCGCCTTCGCGCGGATACGCTCGGCATTCATGCCGCGGCCATCGTCGGCGACGATGAGGACAATGTGATCGCCCTCCTGACGCGCTTCCAGACGGACGACGCTCTTCACCGGTTTGCCCGCCGCCTGACGCTCGAGCGAGGATTCGACGCCATGATCGACGGCATTGCGGATCAGGTGGATCAGCGGGTCGGCCAGATCCTCAACCATCGTCTTGTCGACTTCGGTTTCCTCGCCGGCGAGTACCAGTTCGACGTCCTTGCCAAGCTGCCGGGCAAGGTCGCGGGCGATACGCGGATACTTCTGGAACAGCCTGCCGATCGGCTGCATGCGCGTCTTCATCACCGAGTTCTGCAGGTCGGAGACCAGCAGATCAAGCTGACTGACAGCCTGGTCAAGTGCGTGCAAGGTGTCGGCGTCGGTCTTGCCGGCCAGGATGTCGACGCGCAGGCTGGTCAGGCGATTCTTGGTCAGGCCGATTTCGCCCGAAAGATTGAGCACCTGGTCAAGCCGCGCCGTATCGACGCGAATGGTGTTCTCGCGAACGGCTGCACGTTCTTCGGTTCGCCGGCCACCGGCCGGACTGGCAGCGGCAAGCGCCGGCTTGTCGGTAACTCGGCGACCTTCAGGAGGATATTGCGGCGACATCTGCGCGGCTTCGGCAGCCGTGATCACTTCCGAGGCAGCCGCCGCCGGCTGGCCGGTGACGGCACCAAGCAACTGTTGCCAGTCCGGCTCCCCACCCGCCGCCGGCGGTGCGGGCGGCGCCTGCACCGCCGGCGGCGTCGCAGCAGCAGCCGGCGCATGTTCACCTTCCAGAGCAGAGCGCAACGCGGCCAGCACCTGATCTTCCGCGGCGCGCGGCTGCGCGCCCTGCCCAAGTTCACCGAACATCTCGCGCACACCCTTGGTCGCAGCCATGATGGTGTCCATCAATTCGGGCGACAGCGTCATTTCGCCGTTGCGCAGGCGATCGAACAGGTTCTCCGTGAGGTGGCAAAGGGTCACCAGCTCGGCAGCATTGAGAAAGCCCGCGCCGCCCTTGATGGTGTGAAAGCCCCGGAAAATATCGTTCAGCAGTCGCTTGTCGTCGGGCTCGCGCTCAAGATCAACAAGCTTGTTATCCACGTCCGAAAGCAGATCGTGCGCCTCCTGCAGGAAATCCTGCAGCAGATCTTCCATACCCCCGAAATCGCTCATCCCGGCCTCCTGACTAGAAACCCAAGCTATCAAGCAGATCGTCGACCTGCTGTTGGCTACCGACAACATCGGAACGACCGCTGGCGTTGATCACCGGCCCGTTGAGCAGACCGGGCGATGTCTCCTTGCGCCGATCTTCGGGAATCGTGTCGATCAACAGGCCCATCAGCTGTGCCTCCAGATCCTGCGCCAGGGAAATGACTTTCTTGATCACTTGCCCGGTCAGATCCTGGAAATCCTGCGCCATCATGATTTCCAGCAACTGCGCACGCGTCGCGGCACTGCGTTGCGGAATGCCGACCTTCATGAACTCGCGCGTTTCGAGGGCAAGCACGCGAAAATCGGCAACAGAAACATTATTGGCGAATGCCGCATCCCAGCGCAGGGCAAAAGCCGCTGCCGAAGCCTCCAGCTCTTCCTGGATCGGATTGGCGACGTCGGTGGCATTGAGTACGCGGCAAGCGGCTTGCTCGGTCAGGTTGGCGATGTAGGCAAGGCGATCCTTGGCATCAGGCAACTCCGAGACGGTCTTCTCAAGCAGCTTGTCATAGCCCAGTTCGGAAAGCGTGTCGTGCAACTTGCGCGCCATCTGACCGACCTGGTTGAACACCTTCTCCTGCGAGCTCAATCCGGAATCGTCGCCTTCTGGCGCAGCCCCCCCTGCATCAGACACAGCCGCACACTCGCTGGCCACCGAATCAAACAATGCCTGCAGATCATCGGAATCGTCGCCGACACCTTCGCGTGCCTGCTGCAGCAATGATGATCCGGCAGGCGCAGCGGCAGGTTTGGGCGGCGGTGGCGGCGCCGGCGGCGCACCGAAGGCAATACTGTCGAACAGTGCCTCAAGGTCGTTCGAATCGCCGGACATGTTGGGCGAACTCATCTCAAGCCCCCATTTTGTCGAAGATCTTCTGCAACTTTTCGGAGAGTGTCGCGGCGGTGAAAGGTTTGACGATGTAGCCACTGGCGCCGGCCTGCGCCGCGGCGATGATGTTTTCCTTCTTGGCTTCGGCGGTAATCATCAACACGGGCAGATGCTTGAGTGTCGGATTGGCGCGGATCTTCTGCAGCAGGGTCAGACCATCCATATTCGGCATGTTCCAGTCGGTGACGACAAACTCGAAACCACCGTTCAGGAGTTTCTGCAGCGCTATCGCACCGTCTTCGGCCTCTTCGACGTTGGCATAGCCCAACTCCTTGAGAAGGTTGCGGACGATCCGGCGCATCGTCGAAAAATCGTCGACCACCAGAAACCTCATTTTCGGATCAGCCATTCTTTGCTCCAGTTTTCTTTACAGGTATCAGCGCCCGGCACCGTTCCGTGGTTGCCGGGCGATTTGCATGTTTATCAGCGTTCAAGCATCGGGCGCAAGGTGTCGGCGAGCACTTCGGCGTCGAACTTGGCAACGTAGGCATCAACGCCGACGGCTTTGCCCATTGCCCGGTTGGCTTCAGACGACAGCGATGAGTGCATTACAACCGGCACGCCTTCGAAGCGCGAGTCGGCCTTGATGTTCTTGGTGAGCACATAGCCGTCCATCTCGGGCATTTCGGCATCGACCAGAATCAGCCGTATCTCGTCACGCAGCGCCGTACCGACCTGTTGCGAATGCGCGGCAATCGCCTGCAGGCGTACCCAGGCTTCGGCGCCGTTGTTGGCGTGCTTGTGCTTGACGCCCAGACGGTCGAGCACCTCGGCAATCTTGCGCCGGGCAACGACCGAGTCGTCGACGAAGAAAAGGCTGACTTCCTCGGATATCCGCGCCGGCGGAATATCAATGATGACCGCCTCGCCAAAGGCATTGGCAAGCACCTGCTCAACATCGAGGATCGAAACCAGTCGGCCGCCATCGAGTTCGATGACCGCGGTGATCAGCCCCTGATTGGCGGACAGCAGCGTTTCCGGCGCTTTCACCTTCTCCCAATCGACGCGGATGATCCGGTCGACTTCATGCACCAGGAAGCCGAGCGTACGCTTCGAGTATTCAGCGACCATCATGCTGTTGCCGAGGCCCGGGGGTACGCCTTCAAGCTCAAGGAACGAGGACAACGACAGCACCGGAATGACATTGCCGCGCAGGGAAATCAGTCCCTCGACTCCGCGCGGCATGTTCGGCGTACGCGTAATGCGCGGCGTGCGGCCGACTTCGCGCACCTTGAACACGTTTATCCCGAAGGTCTCGCGCGTACCCAGCGAGAAGAGCAGGATCTCCATCTTGTTGGAACCTGCGAGCCCGGTCCGGGCATCCACACTTTCAAGCAGGTTTTTCTTTTCCGCCATATCCATCATTGACTCCGCGAGGTGGTCCGGTTCAGTCAGGTTGCGCGACAGCCGCTGTGCCGAGCAAGCGACGGGCCAGTGTTTCCGACAGCCGCTGCGGCTCGAACTTGGCAACGTATTCGTCAACACCGACCGACTTGCCGAGTTGCTGGTTGGACATGCCCGACAGCGATGAGTGCATGATTACCGGGATGCCGGCAAAGCGCGGATCGCCCTTGATCATGCGCGTCAGGATATAACCGTCCATTTCAGGCATTTCGATGTCGGTCAGTACCAGACTGATCACGTCCGAGGCTTTGCGACCGACCGACTTGGCGTAATCCGCCATTTTCTGCAGTTCTTCCCACGCCTGCCGACCATTCACCGCCGCGACCGAACGGACGCCCATCGCCGATAGCGTGCGCTCGATCTGTTTTCTCGCGACCACCGAATCGTCGGCATAAAAAACCGTGAGATCGGGTTTTTCCAGCGGCGTAATCGAACGGTAGACAAAGTCGTCATCGTAGTTGGTCGTTTCCGACAAGACCTTTTCGACGTCCATCATCATCACCAGCCTGCCGTCGGGAAGCTCGGTGACGGCCGTTACCAGCCCACCCATCTCGGCGATGAGCATCTCCGGCGGCACCTTCATCTGGCTCCAGTCGAGGCGCAGGATCGTATCGACGCCTTCGACGAGGAAACCCTGAGTGTGTCCGGCGTACTCGGTGACGATCATGATCTCGCGCGGCGTGTCGGTCTGCACTCTGGCGTACCGCGCCAGATCAACCACCGGCACCAAGACACCGCGCAAACTGACCATCCCTTCGACGGCATTCGGCATTTCCGGTGCCGCCGTGATCGTCGGCGTACGCATTACCTCGCGCACCTTGAACACATTGATGCCGAAGGTCTCGCGACGCCCGGTGCGCGCGTCGACACCGAGCGAAAAAAGCAGGATTTCCAGCTTGTTCGTTCCGGCAAGCTTGGTTCTGGCATCAATACTCTTCAGCAACTCGGACATCGTCAAATCTCCTTGGGCGCTCAGCTCGGCTCAAACACGGCCTTTCATGCAGCCATCTTAATCCAAATAAACCTTCGTCCAGACAATGCCTCGGCAGATAGCCCGTCGGCGCACGCAAAACGCTAGACGCTGGTCCGGTAGCCAATGCGAAAACCACCCCAGTGCCTTCCTTTTACATAAATCGGCGCCGAAATGTCATGCACGATCTCGCCGGTGTCACGCCGGTAGGTTTGCAGCAGGAAAGGCAACTCATGACTGCCGCAGCGGCGCCCAACGGGATCATCGAAAATCCGCTTGGTCCGATTGTTGACGAAGTCCTTCTTCTCGTCGCCGGTGAGCGCCTGCGCAAAGCGCCGGTTGTGCGTCGGCACATAGCCTTTGCGGTCACAGCAGATGGCATAAACCAGCCACGCAGCCCCTTCGACCACGCGCTCCTGGATCGGTGCCACCGCCTGGTCGGTAAAATCGTCAAAACGGGTCTTGAACTTCGGCGGTTTGGTATTCGCGATCGGCTGGTAGCGATCGTCGAACAAGGCATCAAGCGCAATCTTGCCGCTGTCGACCGACTGATCGAGCAGGCGGCCGATCGCGCTGGCTGTCTCCTGCACCATCGCCGGCATGCGCGAGTGCGTCGCCACGGCTTCGTCACCGCCGGGACCGAGACGGAAAACATCGCCGATTTCCTTGAGGTTGGCGGCGAGCGACTCGAGTTGACTGGCTTCGGCGAAGGTCTTTTCAGCGGCAGCTTCGTTGGCCTGGGCCATCTCCATGATGCTGCTCACGTGCGTGGCAATCTCTTCGCCGGCACGACTCTGCTGGGCAACGGCTGCCGCGATTGCGCCGACCTTGTCCATTGTTTCCTGGGCGCCGTTATTGATCCGTCCAAGCGCATCGGCCGCCTGCCGCGTCAGATCGGCACCCGACTGTGCCTGGCCGCTTCCGGCACTGATGCTCTCGATTGCAGACTGCGTCTCGGCCTGGATGGCGCCGATCATTTCACTGATTTCACCAGTCGCGCGCGCGGTGCGCTCAGCAAGCTTGCGCACTTCGTCAGCGACCACCGCGAAGCCGCGGCCGGACTCACCCGCGCGCGCCGCCTCGATCGCGGCGTTGAGTGCCAGCAGATTGGTCTGATCGGCAATCTCGCGGATCGTCTGCACAATGCCGCTGATCGCGCGTGAGCGCTCGCCCAGCGCGCCAACGACGGCAGCCGATTCGCTGACCGAACGGGCGATCTTCTCCATCTCGGCCGATGCCTGATGAACGATCCGCATACCGTCAGCAGACAAAGCATTGGCGGCCTCGGCGATCTGCGCGGTATCGCTGGCCTTGTCGCTCACCTGTTGCAGCGTCGCACTCAGCTCATGCATCGAGGAACCGGTCGCCTGCGCTGCGTGATGTTGCTGACTGGAGCCCTTGGCGACACTATTGGCTTCTTCAATCAACTGATGTGCAGCACGGGCGAACTCGAGCGAGTTGAAAAAAACCTTGCCGATGATCGTCTGGAATGACTCGATCAGGGCATTGAATTCGCGCGCGGCGGCGGCAATCTCGTCGCTGCCCTGGGCCGAAGCGCGCAGGGTAAGATCTCCGGACAGACGCATGTCGCCGATAAGCTTGCGCAAAGCGGCAAGGCGCAGCGACAGCGGACGCTCAACAAGCCAGCTCAGGGCAAACGAACTGAGCAGAAGCACGCCAACAACGATCACCATGACCTGCAGCACGGCGTCAGTCAGTGCCATCCCAGCCCAGACTGCAGCAGCAGCCAACAGCACCTGCACCAACAGCGCCATGCGGATCCGCCACGCGATACTTGCCATCCCTGTCTCCTTTTGAACTGCTGTTTTTATCGCTTGCCCGCTGACGGGCTTTCGGCAGATTTTGCCGAAGCTTGAGTCTTGCTGCTCAGACGAAGGTAAATAGTTTGCGGAAATTGGCGATGTCGAGCACCTGCTTGACCGTGCCGCGCGCATTGGTCAGCGCCACCGAGCGGCCAACGGCATCGGCCTTCTCACGCAGCACCAGCAACATGCCGAGAGCCGAGCTATCGACGTAATCGACGCCACCCAGATCAATGGTCAAGGAACGCGCGCGCGCGTCAGCCAGCGCCAGCTCGAAGGCGTCGCGAAAAGCGCGGTGCGCGCTGAAATCGAAACGGCCGCTGAGGCGAACCGTTACCTCGCCGTTTTCGCTTGTAGTGCTTGCCTGCATCGTCTTGCTCTCCAATGAAAGTGAGGGCGTCGCTAAACCACTGCACGCCCGAAAACCGTCATCACCCGACGCGCCATTTCGTCGAGCCGGACCACCTCCTGGACGGCGCCAAGCGCCACCGCTTCGCGGGGCATGCCATAGACAACGCAGCTTGCCTCATCCTGTCCGAAGGTCTGCGCACCCGCCCGGCGCATGTGCAGCAAGCCGCGAGCGCCGTCCTTGCCCATGCCGGTAAGGATGACGCCGACCGCCTGCCCACCGACCAGCACGGCCGCCGAGTCGAACAGCACATCGACCGATGGCCGATGCCGATTGATCGGCGGCGTCTGCTGCAATTCGGTCTGCAAGGCGCCGGCGACACGGCGAAGCAGCAGGTGTGAATGCCCGGGAGCAATGTAAACCGTCCCGGCCATGATCCGCTCACCACCTTGCGCCTCGACCACCTTGGCTTTGCACAAGCCGTCGAGACGGCGCGCGAACGACCCGGTGAACGACTCGGGCATGTGCTGGACGATCAGCGTCGGCGGGCAGTCCGCGGGAAAGCCCATCAGGAAGCGCTTGATGGCTTCGGTCCCACCGGTCGAAGCGCCGACAAACAAGATGCGCCCGCTGACGTCGGCGGCCGGTGCCGACGCTGCGCTAGCCACCACGTTGCACGGGCGAATAGACAGTCTTGCCGAGCGAACGGAACAGATCGGCGGCATGCAGAAAACTCTC
Organism: Rhodocyclus tenuis; assembly: GCF_014197755.1. Lineage (GTDB taxonomy): Bacteria > Pseudomonadota > Gammaproteobacteria > Burkholderiales > Rhodocyclaceae > Rhodocyclus > Rhodocyclus tenuis. Next base: position 72,353 of record NZ_JACIGE010000003.1, read on the forward strand.
CGAATGCCCTGCGAACAACAGTCCGCCATCCTTGAGCAAGGGCGCGAAGCGCGACAGGATGCGGTACTGCGTCGGCTTGTCGAAGTAGATCATCACGTTACGGCAGAAGATCGCGTTCAGTGGCGGCCGTATCGGCCACGTCGCATCAAGCAGGTTGATGCGCTGGAAGGTGATCAGACGGCGCAACTCCGGACGCACACAGAAATTTCCGGCCTGACTGCCGGTGCCCGGTACAAAAAAACGCTTGAGGCGCTCGGGCGAAAGCTTGTCGACACGATCAGCCGGATAGACGCCCTTTTCGGCGGTGGCAAGCACGCTGGTATCGAGGTCGGAAGCGATGATCGAAACCGGCGCGTCGAAATTGCCGAAAGTTTCGACGACGGTCATCGCCATGCTGTACGGCTCCTCGCCAGTCGAGGCAGCCGAGCACCAGAGGCGCAAGGGCTTGGCGCCGCCCGCTTGCCGCAGCAGATCGGCAAGCAGCGGAAAGTGATGCGGCTCGCGGAAGAACGAAGTCAGGTTGGTCGTCAGCGAATTGACGAATTTTTCCCATTCGCCGCGATCCCCTTTTTCCAGCAGTGCCAGATAGTCGGCGAAATTCTTCAGCCCGGTCGCCCGCAGACGGCGCGCCAGCCGGCTATACACCATGTCCTGTTTGGCCGGCGACAAGGCAATGCCGGCGTGCTGATAGATGAGCTTGCGTACGCGCTCGAAATCGGCAGCGGTAAAAACGAATTCCCGCTGCCCTGCCGGCATCTGCAACCCACCCAGTCCCGGAAAGTGCTCGCTCATGATGCTCCTGTCGACAACAAAGATCGGAGTCCCAGCGTCATTCCCTCCGTGTTCCTGACTCTCGTGGCAGCACGCAGGAAAATCGGCGCTCGTCGCCCCGACACGCAAAAGAACTCAGTTGGCTTGGCCCGGCGCTGACTGACGCAGCGTTTCAAGTCCGCTGCCGCTGCTGCCGACCTCGACCGCGGTTGCCGGGCCGTCTTCCTGCAGCAGTGTATCTTCCGTACGCTTGTTGAGAACGACGATGGCGATCCGCCGATTGACCGCATTCAGCGGGTCGTTGCGATCGAAGAGCGTGGTCGAGGCCAGACCAACGACACGCAGGATCTTGAAGTCGTCTGTTCCACCGGCGATCAGTTCGCGGCGCGAGGCGTTGGCACGATTCGACGACAGCTCCCAGTTGGAAAATCCCTTGTCGCCACCGGCGTACTGTGAGGCATCGGTGTGCCCGGACAGACTGAGCTTGTTCGGCACCTCGTTCAGGGCTTTGCCGATTTCACGCAGGATGATGCGCGTATAGGGCTTCAGCTCGGCGCTGCCCGAATCGAACATCGGACGGTTCTTCTCGTCGACGATCTGGATCCGCAGCCCTTCGCTGGTGATATCGATGAGCAACTGATTCTTGAACTGACGCAAGGTCGGATTATTCTCGATCAGCTTCTCAATGTTGCGCTTGAGTTCGTTCAGGCGTTCGCGGTCGCGCTCTTCGAGTTCGCGGCGCAATTTCTCCGCGCTGGCGTTGCGGATGTCGGCGCTCTTCTCGCGGTTTTCGATCTCGCCTTTCTTGACCTCGCCCTCGCTGCGCGTCAGATCTTTGCCGCCGCCCTTGAGGATGCTGGTCGCACTGCCCGAGCCCTCGCCACCGGTCAGAGCAACCTTGCTCGGGTTCTTGAAGAATTGGGCAATCCCCTTGAGGTCACCGGTCGCCGTCGAACCGAGCAACCACATGAGCAGGAAGAAGGCCATCATCGCCGTCACAAAGTCGGCGTAGGCGATCTTCCACGCGCCGCCGTGGCCGCCACCGACGACCTTCTTGACGCGCTTGATGACTATCGGACGGACGTCGTCACTCATTCAGATTTTCCGGCTTTGCGGCAGCAGTGACTACTTGCCCTTGCGTGCCTTGAGTTCGTCCTCGAGCTCGCGGAAGCTGGGGCGATCGGTCGAGTAAAGAACCTTGCGGCCGAATTCGACGGCCACCTGCGGCGCGTAACCGGACATCGAGGCGAGCAGGACCACCTTGATGCACTGGTAGATCTTCGACCCTTCCTCGGCCTTCTGCTCAAGCTGGCTGGCGATCGGGGCGAGGAAACCATAGGACACGAGAATACCGAGGAAGGTACCGACCAGCGCACCGCCGATCATCTTGCCGAGCACCGCCGGCGGCTCGCCGACCGAGCCCATGACGTTGACCACGCCCATGACGGCGACGACGATACCAAAGGCCGGCAGGCCGTCGGACATCTTGGTCATCACATGTGCCGGCACTTCGGCCTCGTGGTGGTGCGTCTCGATCTCGATGTCCATCAGATTTTCGATCTCGAGCGCATTGAGGTTGCCGCCGACCATCATGCGCAGGTAGTCGGTGATGAACTCCATCACGTGATGATCAGCCGTGATCGACGGGTACTTCGAGAAAATCGGACTTTGCTCGGCGTTCTCGACGTCGCCCTCGATCGACATCAAGCCTTCCTTGCGCACCTTGGCAAGGATTTCGAAGAGTAAGGCGAGCAGATCGACGTAGAGCGCCTTGTTGAATTTTGAGCCCTTGAACAGGCTGGGCAATGCGGCAATGGTCGCCTTGATGGCCTTCATGCCGTTACCGGCAATGAAGCCACCTATTGCCAAACCGACAATGGCCACATACTCGAGCGGCATCCACAGCGCCAGAAGGCTGCCATGGACCGCATAGGTCCCTACCGCCGCCGCGAGGATGACGATATAACCGACAATCAACAGCATTCTGTTCCCCCGTCATGCGGCGCCTGTTCTGCCGCGGCTGTCGCCCCGATTTACCCACCATATTGTAACGGGATGCCAGGAAACGCGGCAAAAAAAGCATGCTCAAGCGCGTCCGGCGATACTGCGACCGCCCAAGGAGCATCCTGCGGGCATGTCGCCGCGACCTCTCCGCCTCCGCAATTACGCTGCTGCCGGCGTTTTACGTATTCCGGCTAACGGGCGCCAGAGCCTCTTTCTTTAGCGCGCTGCAACCCTCGGAGACTCCCCCCTCGCGGTGTCTCGGATTAGCCATGTCGCGTTCACCCCGCACTGGCCGGGCAATTATGGGCTCTGCAGCAAGCGCCGGCAATCGTCGCCAACGCCCGTAAAATGCTGAAAACCGTTACCCGGCGAGGCGTTCGCGACATGTGCATGGCAGCCGGCGAAAGCGTCGGGGCTGGCTGTTAACGCGCCGACGGCCGGCGCGCTTTCGTATAGACTGCCTTATCAGCGACGGAAACTCCCCGGTCATCTCGCAGCCATGAAATTCTGCAACCTGTGCGGCGCGCCGCTCATTCTTCTTGTACCGCCCGGCGACAACTTTCCGCGGCACGTCTGCTCGGTCTGTGGCGAAATCCACTACCGCAACCCGAAACTGGTTGTTGGCTGCATCGCCGAGTGGAACGAACGCATCCTGCTCTGCCGGCGGGCCATCGAACCACGCCATGGCCGCTGGACACTGCCGGCGGGCTTCATGGAGAACGGCGAAACGACGCAACAGGCGGCGGTGCGGGAAACCTGCGAAGAAGCCTGCGCACGAGTCGAGATCGACGCACTCGCCTCGCTGATCAGCATTCCCGCCTTCGATCAGGTGCATCTTTTCTATCGCGGCCGCCTGGTCGACGGCGACTTTGGCGCAGGCGCCGAAAGCCTCGAAAGCGCGCTTTTCACCGAGGCCGACATCCCTTGGTCCGAGATCGCCTTTCAGAGCGTCACGCTCGCGCTGCGTGCCTACTTCGCCGACCGTACTGCCGGCCGCTTCCTGCTGCACGAGCACGACCTGCACTGCTGACCAAGCTTCAGTCGCTATCGAGACTGAAGCGTACCGGCAGCACCACACGAAAATCGCGACCGCGCAACGCCTCGGGCAGCGGCGTGGCGTGAGCGGCACGACGCAGCATCTCCAGGGTCTGCTCGTCGAGTACCGCATAGCCACTCGAGCGTTCGAGACTGACGCGGGGTTCCGTCAGCTTGCCAGCACTGACCGATACCTCGGCAATTCCTTCCCAGCCCCGCTCGCGGGCAAGCGGTGGATAGCGCTTGAAGCGCTTTGCCTCAATCGCCAGGGCGACCCGGTATTCGCGCAAGGCGTCAGCGCTGGCCCCGTCGCGGGCCAGCGCACCGCCAGCCGCAGCGCTCGGCGATGAATCACCGACGCTGTGCGCCGCGGCCGCCGCCGGTACCGCGACGGCGCTTACTGCCGGCGCAGCTGAATGCGCGTCAGGGACGGGCACGTGCGTCGCCGACGCGAGGGACGTCGCCAGCCGCGTCGGAGCGGCCGGCGCAGCCGGTGGCGGCGACGGCGACGGCGGTATCGGTGCCGCTTCGACGACGCGGTGGCTGGGCGCGTGCTGCTGCGCTGCCTGCGGCGCAGCCCTGTTATCCGCACCGGGGCTGACGACGAGCCTGATCTTCGCCTGTGCTAGCGCTTGCACCGGCGGTCGCTGCCACGCCGAAGCACCGAACACGATGCCGTGCAAAATCAGCGAGGCGGAAAGTGCCAGCAACAAAGGGCGTCGTTTGTGGTCCAAGGAACTGGCTTTGGTCTGAAATTGGTCAGCGGCATCCTGCAAACACTCTGCCGCCGGGCGAGAGCATACCGCAGCGCTGACTGTGCCCGGTGGCATGAATGAGGTGGCAGGCAGCGCCCCGGATCCTCGCGGATACCCAGTGCGAGCGCCACTGCCGCGATTGTCTTCAAAACTGGGACGCAAGGACATATTGATGAACATGACCGATCTTGCCAGCGCCTCCGCACAGAACCCGCTGATTCTTGCGGTTGATGTAACCGGCGCGCCGCACGGCTGGCTCTCCTGGCAATACGCGGTCCGTTGCCAGGCGAGCGACCGCGTCGACCGCAATCTTGGTAACTACGCATTCACCTTTCGCGGCGGCTGGTCGCGGGTGACCGGCGAACGCTCGCAACTCACCATCAGCAGCATTCTCGCGCTGCGCGGGCGCAACCCGCATGGCTGGGAACCCTTGCCACCCTCGCTCGACAACACTCTGCTCTTTCGGCGCGACCGGCAGATCTGCTGCTACTGCGGCGCGCACAAGAACACCGCTGCACTGACTCGCGACCACGTCAAACCGTTGTCGCGCGGCGGCCGCGATCACTGGACCAATGTCGTTACCGCCTGCAAGCCGTGCAACCAGCGCAAGGCGGCACGCACCCCCGAAGAAGCGGGAATGCTGATGCTCTACGTCCCCTGCATTCCGTCACGTTACGAAGGCATGATCCTGCGCAACCGGCGCATCCTCGCCGACCAGATGGAGTTCCTCGTCAGCCTGCTGCCCGGCGATTCGCGCCTGATCAGCGATTGAAGCCGCGCGCGCATTGCGCGGCGCGAACATCTTGCCGCCATCGGGCAGTTGTCGCGACCAGGGCGTGCTCAGCCTGGCGGTTTGGCCGCATCCTCATCCATTTTCTTGCGAAAGAAGCGCGCGAAAAACACCGACATGCCGATGGTGAAGGCGATGACGAACAAGCTGAACAGCCCTATATCGCTGGTGAATAACAGATCCCAGGCCATGGCTCATTTCCCCTTGTAAGTGATGGGTGGCGTCGCACTGCGCGGCGGCGCCGGCAGAGACAAGGAAGATTCCGCGCTGACATTCCATTCGCCGACCAGTCGCCAGTCGTTGGTCGAGTCTTCCAGCGCAAAGCGCCAGCGCCCCGTGAGCGGAGCGCTCAGACGCGCGGCGTAGAGTCCGCTGCCGATCGCACGCAGGACGACGCGCTGGTCGAGACCACTGCGCGTCGGATGCACGATGCGCAGGGCAAGCTCATTGGGCGGCGTGTAGGCAGGCAAACCGCGCAGAAACACGCGCAACTCGGGCTCGCTCGCCGACTGCGCGCTCTGCAGGACGATTTCTGCCCTGATCCCCAGGTCATGGGCGTGCTGATCACGCTCCACGCGCTGACTGACGGCCAGTCCCTGCTTGTAATAGTCGTCATCGACTAGGCCGTCGCTGCTACGGATTGCCAGCCAGGCGGTGATGAAGCCGGCGACGATGACAATGAAAGGTCCGGCCATAAGAATCCACGGCCAGCGTTCGCGATACCAGGGTCTGGCCAGAGCGGCACGACAGGCTGTATTCATGGCAGGTAGAAACTCGCTTTTTCACGCACGGCAATATCCTCATGGTTTTGCGCACGAACCTCGAAATGAATCGTCTGCGCTCCTTTCTTGCCCGGCGGCGCCTCGACACGAACGGTGAGCGGCAGGGTGCGCGCGGAAGCACCCGCGACTTCGACGATGCGTTCGTCGACGATATCGATGCCGTCGAGGCCATCAACACTGATCGCAAAACGATGCGCCTGTTCGTCGGTGTTCATGATCTGCAGCGTGAACACGTTCTCGATCCGGCCGTCGTCGGCCTCGCGCGACAGCGAACCGCGGTCGCGCAGCACATCGACCTTGAGCGGCGTGCGCGTCGCCAGACTCCACGCCGCACCGGCGATGATGACGGTGAGGATGACCCCGTAAAGCAAGGTGCGCGGACGCATCAGATGCGCCAGGATCTCGCGCGGCCCGTAATGCTGCGCCATCGCGTTTTCGGTCGAATAGCGGATCAACCCGCGCGGCGAACCGACCTTGTCCATCACCTCGTCGCAGACATCGATGCACTTGGCGCAGGCAATACACTCGTACTGCAGGCCATTGCGGATATCGATTCCGGTCGGACAGACCTGCACGCACAGGCTGCAGTCGATGCAGTCGCCCGTCTTCTTCGCCGCCGCTTCGACATTCTTCCGCCGCGGGCCGCGCGGCTCGCCACGCTCGGGGTCGTAGCCGATGATCAGCGTATCGGGGTCGAACATGACGCCCTGGAAGCGGGCGTAAGGGCACATGTGCTTGCACACCTGTTCGCGCAGGAAGCCGGCCTGCATATAGAGGAAACCGGCGTAGAAAAAGACCCAGAACCACTCCCACGGACCGAGCGACAGCGTCGTCACCGAGGCGGCAAGTTCCTTGACCGGCGTGAAATAGCCAACGAAGGTAAAACTGGTCCAGAACGCCAGCAACAGCCAAACGAGGTGCTTGCTCGCGCGCAGGCGCAGCGTGCGCAAGCTCAGCGGCTGCGCGTCGAGTTTGAGGCGGGCAGCGCGATCGCCTTCGATGCGGCGCTCGATCCACATGAAAATCTCGGTATAGACCGTTTGCGGACAGGCGTAGCCACAGAACAGCCGGCCGCCGATGGCGGTGACCAGAAACAGCGCATACGCGGAGAGCACCAGCAATACCGCCAGATAGATCACATCCTGCGGCCACAACACCATGCCGAAGATGTAGAACTTGCGCTCGACGAGATGGAACAGCACCGCCTGGCGATCATTCCAGTCGATCCAGCACAGGCCATAGAAGAGCGCCTGCGTCAGGAAAAACATCGACCAGCGCCACTTGTTGAAGCGCCCGCTGACCTCGCGGACCTGGATCTTGCGGCGTTTTTCGTAAAGCGATCCGGTATTGACCGGAACAGCTTGGGGCTTCTGCGCCGCAGTCGCGGCAGCAGAGTTTTCGACCGGGGAAGTCATGGCAGGTCGGTCCGCTTTAGTGTTTCATTAAAGACTTATATTCAAGCTTGAGGCAAAGTTCGAAGTCTTTGCTTTCAGGCATTTTGCCAGCTGAAAAATTAGCTGTCCGCGGTGAGACGAATCTGGCCGCGAGCCCGCAGCCAGACAGTTCCTCAACGCCTTTCGGGTGTGTTGCTCAAGCTATAGACGTAAGCGGCAAGGAGATGCACCTTGCCTTCGCCGAGAAACTCCTGCCAGGCCGGCATCTGGTTGTTGCGACCCTTGGTGATCGTCTCGACGATCGTCGCCTCGGAGCCACCATACAACCAGATCTTGTCGGTCAGGTTGGGCGCGCCGAGCATCTGGTTACCCTTCCCGTCGGGGCCGTGGCAGGCGGTGCAATCGGAAGCATTGAATGCTTCGCGACCCTTGGCAACACGCGCCGGGTCGCCGGGCAGGCCGGACAGCGAGCGCACGTAGGTGGCGATGTTGCGGATCGTCTCCTCGCCAAGCTGCGAGTGTTCCGGCATCACGCCATAGCGACCGCCGAGGATGGTTTCCTTGATCCGTTCAGGCTCGCCGCCCCACTGCCAATCCTTGTCGGCGAGGTTGGGAAAACCCTTGGCGCCGCGCGCGTCCGAACCGTGGCACTGCATGCAGTAGGTCAGGTACAGGCGCTTGCCCATTTCCAGCGCTTCGGCATCGGCGGCAACCGCGCGCAAATCCATCTGCTGGTACTTGTCGAACAGCGGCTTGACCTGCGCGTCGACCTTCGCCACCTCGGCCTCGTGCTGACCGGCCGAAGTCCAGCCCAACGCACCACGAAAATGACCGAGACCGGGATAAAGCGCCAGATAAACCAACGAGAAGACCACCGTCAGGTAGAACATCCACATCCACCAGCGCGGCAGCGGATTGTTGTATTCCTGTAGCGTTTCATCCCAGACGTGGCCGGTCGATTCGACCTTGTTCGACGCCGGACGGTGCAGGCTTTGCGCCCAGAGCAGCACGGCGCAACCGATGATGCTGACCAGCACGATCACCACGACGTACCAGTGCCAGAACTCGTTTACAAAGTCGCTCATGATGCTTTCCCTTCCTTCACCCTGCCATCACCGGCGAGGCCGAGCTCGGCCCGATCGACCGCCTCCTCCGAAAACGGCAGCATTGCCGCCTCATCGAAATTCCGTTTGTTGGCCTTCATGCCGTAGGCCCACCAGATAATGCCGAGGAAGGTGAACAGCGAAAACACCGTCATCAGCGAACGCAGATCGTTGATATCCATGATGTTATTGCGTGTCCTTGATTTCCAGGCCAAGCCCCTGGAGGTAGGCAATCAGAACCTCGAGCTCGGTCTTGCCTTCCAGTTCCGCCTTCGCACCGGCGATGTCCTCGTCGGTATAGGGAACACCGACAACGCGCAGCGAGCGCATCTTCGCCTCGATGTCCGACGCATCGGCTGGAGCCTTGGCAAGGAAAGCGAAGGCCGGCATGTTCGATTCCGGAACGACATCGCGCGGGTTCATCAGGTGGGCGCGGTGCCACTCGTCGGAATAGCGACCTCCGACGCGATGCAGGTCGGGACCGGTGCGCTTCGAGCCCCACTGGAAGGGGTGGTCATAAACGAACTCGCCCGCCACCGAGTAGCGACCATAGCGCTCGGTTTCGGCCCGGAACGGCCGGATCATCTGCGAGTGGCAGTTGTAGCAGCCCTCGCGGATGTAGATATCCCGACCCGTGAGGCGTACCGCCGTGTAGGGCTTGAGGCCGGGAACCGGCGTCGTCGTCGACTTCTGGAAGAACAGTGGAACGATCTCAAGCAGACCGCCCACCAGCAAAACCAGCAGGGTCAGCACAAAAAGCAGGCCGACATTGCGTTCGATGGAATCGTGCGTCAGTTTCATCATCGTCTCCCGCTCAGGCGTGCTGTGCGGCCGGGACCAGCACCGGTGCATTGACGCGTTCGCCACCGACGATCGTGCGCACCATGTTGTAGGCCATGATCAGCATGCCGCTGAGGAAGAGCAGACCACCGAGGAAGCGGATTGCCCAGAACGGATATGAGCCCTTGACTGCCTCGACAAAGCTGTAGGTCAGCGTGCCGTCCGGATTCACCGCGCGCCACATCAGGCCCTGCATCACGCCGGCGATCCACATCGAAGCGATGTAGAGAACGACACCGATCGTCGCCACCCAGAAATGCACGGTGATCAGCTTGACGCTGTGCATCTGCGGCTTGCCGAAGAGGCGCGGCAGCATGTAGTAGAGCGAACCGATCGACACCATCGCCACCCAGCCAAGCGCACCCGAGTGCACGTGACCGACCGTCCAGTCGGTGTAGTGCGACAGCGCGTTGACCGTCTTGATCGCCATCATCGGCCCTTCGAAGGTCGACATGCCGTAGAACGACAGCGAGGTGATCAGGAACTTGAGGATCGGGTCGTCGCGCAGCTTATGCCAGGCGCCGGAGAGGGTCATGATGCCGTTGATCATGCCGCCCCACGACGGTGCCAGCAGGATCAGCGAGAAGACCATGCCGACCGACTGCGTCCAGTCCGGCAGCGCCGTGTAGTGCAGATGGTGCGGACCCGCCCACATGTAGGTGAAGATCAGCGCCCAGAAGTGCACCACCGACAGGCGGTACGAATAGACGGGCCGCCCGGCCTGTTTCGGCACGAAGTAGTACATCATCCCGAGGAAGCCGGCGGTGAGGAAGAAGCCGACCGCGTTGTGCCCGTACCACCACTGCACCATGGCGTCCTGCACGCCGGCGTAGGCCGAGTAGGACTTGGTCAGCGAGACCGGGATCGCCGCACTGTTGAAGATGTGCAACAGCGCCACGGCGAGGATGAACGCGCCGTAGAACCAGTTGGCGACGTAGATGTGACTGACCGTTCGTTTGGCGATGGTGCCGAAGAAGACGACCGCGTAGGAAATCCAGACGACGGCGATCAGCAGGTCAATCGGCCATTCCAGCTCGGCGTATTCCTTGCCTTGCGTCATTCCCAGCGGCAGGGTGATTGCCGCCAGCACGATCACCAGTTGCCAGCCCCAGAAGGTGAAAGCTGCCAGAGGACCGGCAAAGAGCCGGGCGTGGCAGGTGCGCTGCACGACGTAGTAGGACGTCGCAAACAGGGCACAGCCGCCGAAGGCAAAAATCACCGCGTTGGTGTGCAGCGGTCGCAATCGGCCGAAGGTGAAATAGGGGCCGAAATTCAACTCCGGCCAGACCAGCTGGGCGGCGATGACCACGCCAACCAGCATGCCTACGATCCCCCAGACTACCGCCATCACCGAGAACTGCCTGATGACCGTGTAGTTGTACGTTCCTTGCGCTTCCGCCATGACACACCTCATTTGCAAAAACGACACGCGGATTCTCGCTCACTGCAATCCACATGACATTCACTGTCTGACTTTGTTTGCGCCAATTGTAATCCAACGTAACGGAACTCGACACAGATCAAACAAAATATTGCACAGATCAAACGCTCTATTGTGCGGACGTGCTCGCTCGGCCGGGCCGGCCGCCTTCCCGGCGGGACTAGCGACGCCGCTCCAACGGCGCAGCGGCGGTGTCGGGCGGCGCCGGCGGAGCCGCTGCCGGCGCCGCATCGGCTGACTCAGTCGATGGCCCGGCACCCTGCTCCTTGCCGCGATCGTCGTCCATCAGCACGCGATACGCCGGACCGTCGAGATCGTCGAACTGGCCGCTGCGCAGCGACCACCAGAAGGCCAGCCCGACGAAAAAGACGAGGATGACCGAGACAGGGATCAGCAGATAGAGGGTTTCCATGGTGTTCGGTGCGAATTCCCCGGGTCAGTTGCGGGCTGGCGCCTGCAGGCGCAGCGAATTGAGCGCGACCAGCAAAGAGCTCGCCGACATGCCGATGCCGGCTAACCAAGGTGTCACCATGCCGGCCATCGCCAGCGGCAGGGCCAGTGCGTTGTAGACCACCGCCCATGCCAGGTTCTGCTGGATGACGCGCCAGCTGCGCCGTGACAGGCGCACCCCCTGGCGCAGGTGATCGAGATTGCCGGAGAGCAGCAGCAGATCGGCCTGCGTTCGCGCCAGTGGCGCGCCCTCGCCCATGGCGATCGACACCTGCGCCTGCGCCAGTACCGGCGCGTCGTTCACACCGTCACCGAGCATCGCCACGACGGCGCCGCGCGCCTGCAAGGCCGCGACAAGGTCGCGCTTGCCCTGTGGAGACAGCGCCGCGTGCACATCGTCGATGCCGAGTTCGGCCGCCACCGCACGCGCCACCGGCCACGCGTCGCCGGTCGCCAGCGTCACCGCGCAGCCCGCCGCGCGCAGATCGGCGATCAGCGCCGCGGCCTGCGGGCGCAGCGCGTCACCGATGCGGAACAGTGCCAGCCAGCCGTGCTCGTCGCCGAGCGCGATCAGCGTCGCCACCGCTTCGCCGCCACCACTTGCCGCCTCAACCTCGGGCGGCAAGGCCATGCCGTGCAGCTCGCCGACGAAATCCGGCCGCCCCAGCCGCAGGCGGCGGCCGTCGACCATCGCTTCGATGCCGCAGCCCGGCGTATTGCGCAGTTCGGCCGGCACAGCAAATGGGGCGGCTCCGGCCGCCGGTGTCTGAGCTTCCGCCGCGGCACTGCGCAGGGCGGCCGCCAGCGGATGCTCGGAATCGCGTTCCAGCGCCGCAGCCAGCGCCAGACAGCCGGCGCGGTCGAGCCGGCCGAGCGGCAGCACCTCAAGCAGGCGCATGCGACCGAGCGTCAGCGTGCCGGTCTTGTCGAAAACGAAGTGCGTCGCCCGCGCCAGCGTTTCAATGGCGTGCGCGCGCGTCACCAGCACCCCCTCGCGTGCCAGCGCGCCGCCGGCGGCGGTCAGCGCCAGCGGCGTCGCCAGCGACAGGGCGCAGGGGCAGGTAACGACCAATACCGAAACCGTGACCCACAAGGCCTGATCGGGATCGACCAGCATCCACACGATTGCCGTGACGATCGCCAGCAGCAGCACGACGGCGATGAAGCGCCCGGCGACGCGGTCGGCCAGTTCGACCAGACGCGGCTTCTCGCCGGCCGCGCGCTCCATCAGGCGGACGATCGCTGACAGGCGTGTCGCCTCGCCCACCGCCTCGACGGCAACGACCAGCGGACTGCTGACGTTCGTCGCGCCGCCGATCACCGAATCGCCCGGCCGTTTGCTCACCGGCACGCTCTCGCCCGTCAGCAGCGCCTCGTCGGCCGCGCTCTCGCCTTCGAGCACGCGGCCGTCGGCCGGAATGGTCGCGCCGGCACGCACCAGCACGACGTCGCCGGCCTTGAGATCGCCGACCTGAGTGCGCTCGGGCTCGCGCTCTTCCGGATAGGCCGGCAGACGCTCGGCAAAGGCCGGCAGCAGCCGCGCCAGCGCCTCGGTGACCGACACCGCTTTCTGCCGTGCGGTCATTTCGAGGAAACGGCCGCCGAGCAGGAAGAAGACGAACATCGTCACCGAGTCGAAATAGACCTGCCCCGACGCCGTCAGCGTCGCCCAGACGCTGGCGGCAAAAGCGACGCCGACGCCGATCGCCACCGGCGTGTCCATGCCGACGCGGCCGAGCCGCAGATCGCGCCAGGCGCCGCGGAAGAACGGCGCCGCCGAGTAGAGAACGACCGGCAGCGTCAGCACCAAGCTCGCCCAGCGCATCAGCTGTTCGATGTCGGCGCTCATGTCGCCGGCGGCGAAGTACACCGGCACGGCGTACATCATCACCTGCATCATGCCGAAGCCGGCGACGAACACCCGCCATAGTGCCGAGCGCCGCTCTTCCCTGGCCAATGCCTCGCTGCGCGCCGGATCGTAGGGATAGGCGCGATAGCCGATGGCGGCCACGGCGGCGAGGATGTCGGAGAGGTGGATGCGCGTCTCGTCCCAGCGCACGCGCGCACGCCGGGTCGCGTAATTGATGTCGGCGGCGAGCACGCCGGGCAGGCGCGACAGATGCTGCTCGTTCAGCCAGATGCAGGCGCTGCAGGTGATGCCTTCGAGCAGCAGCGCCGCCTCGCGCTCGTCGGCGCCGAGCGTGCGCACGAAACTCTTCTGGAAATCGGCGTTATCGTACAGACGCAGATCGGCAAGCACCGCCGGCAAGGCCTCGCGCGGCGACTCGGGCAGCGCGTCGCGATGGCGGTAATAATCAGCCAGACCGTTATCGACGATCGACTGCGCCACCGCCTGACAGCCGATGCAGCACATCGCGCGCCGTTCGCCGTCGATGCCGACCGACAGATCGACCCCGAGCGGAATCGGCAGGCCGCAGTGGTAACAGGGTGTTGAACTCATCGCCGGATGCCGTACGCGCGCGCCGCAGGAACTACCTCCCGCCCAGCCACACCGCGCACAGCGGGCACTTCTTCGGCAGTTGCTTCAACACCGGCGCCGAGCGCGGCCGCCTGTGCCGCGCGCAAGGCAGCGGCACAGGCGGCCCGCTGCCTTCTCCCGAAGTACATGGCTTACTTCGGCGCCATGCGGATGGCGCCGTCGAGGCGGATGACCTCGCCGTTGAGCATCGTGTTCTCGACGATGTGCCGCACCAGCGCCGCGTATTCGGCGGGCTTGCCCAAGCGCGACGGGAAAGGAACGGTCTTGCCCAACGCTTCCTGCACTTCCGGCGGCATGCCGAGCAGCATCGGCGTCTCGAAAATGCCGGGGGCGATGGTCATCACGCGGATTCCCGAGCGCGCCAGATCGCGCGCCGCCGGCAGCGTCAGCGCGACGATGCCGCCCTTCGACGCGGCGTACGCCGCCTGCCCCATCTGGCCGTCGTAAGCGGCGACCGAAGCGGTATTGACGATCACGCCGCGCTCTCCGTCGGCGTTCGGCGCATTGCCGCTCATCGCCGCCGCTGCCAGACGCAGCATGTTGAACGAGCCGATCAGGTTGACGTTGATCACGCGCGCGAAGCTTTCCAGCCGGTGCGGGCCGTCACGACCGACGACCTTCTCCGCCGGCGCGATTCCGGCACAGTTGACCAGCCCGTGCAGGCCACCGAACTGCGTCTGCGCCGCTTCGATCGCAGCGGCGGCGCTGGCGCCATCGGCGACGTCGGTACGCGCGAAACGCGCAGCAGCGCCAAGTTCAGCGGCCAGCGCCTCGCCGGCTTCGACATTGACGTCGGCGATGAGTACGCGCGCGCCGGCGGCGACGAGCATGCGCGCGGTTCCCGCGCCCAGACCGGAACTGCCGCCGGTCACCACAAATACCGAATTCTCGATGCGCATTACCGACTCTCCCCTGTGTTGTCTGATCGCCAAATCTTACCGCGAAATTCTGCGCGCAACCGGTGACGGCGTACCCGGCCAGACACCACCCGGCCCGGAAACGGCAGGCGCAGCGCCAACCCGCTATAATTTGACGTTTTTTTCGAGGCGGCACTCGCCCAATGCTCGTCCACCGCGGATTCTCGCGCCCGGCGCCAGCCGACACGGCGCTGACCATCGGCAATTTCGACGGCGTCCATCTCGGCCATCGCGCGCTGCTCGCGCGCCTCGGCGAGGTCGCTCACGCGCGCTCGCTGCTGCCGTCGGCGCTCACCTTCGAGCCGCATCCGCGCGAATATTTCTCGCCGGAAGCGGCGCCGACACGCCTGTCCACGCTGCGCGAAAAGCTCGAGATGATTGCTGCCGAAGGCGTGCGCTTCGCCTGCGTCGGCCGCTTCAACGGCGCGCTGGCCGCGCTCTCGGCCGACGACTTCATCCGCCGTGTGCTGATCGACACGCTGCGCGTACGTCACCTGATCATCGGCGACGACTTCCGTTTCGGCGCCGACCGCGCCGGCGACTTTGCGCAGCTGGCCGCCGCTGGCGAGCGTCACGGGTTTATCGTCGAAGCGATGCACAGCGTCGTCGTCGACGGCGAACGCGTCTCCAGCTCGGGCGTTCGCGACGCGCTCGACCAGGGCGAGCTCGATCGCGCCGAACGCCTGCTCGGTCGCCCCTACGCCATCGACGGGCGCATCGTGCATGGTCAGAAGCTCGGCCGTCGCCTCGGTTTTGCTACCGCCAACATCCTGATCAAGCACGACCGGCCGCCGCTGCGTGGCGTTTTCGCGGTCGAGGTGAAAGGCCTTGGCGGACCCGGCAGCGCGCCGCTCGCCGGCGTCGCCAATCTCGGCGTGCGCCCGAGCGCCGACCGGCAGACGCGGCCGCTGCTGGAGACGCATCTGTTCGACTTCGACCGCGACATCTACGGCGCGCATCTGCGCGTCCGCTTCCTGAAAAAGCTGCGCGACGAAATGACTTTCCCGAGCCTCGACGCCTTGCGTGCGCAGATCGGCCGCGACATCGCCGCCGCACGCGAGTTTTTCGCGACCGGCCGCCCTGCGGACGCCGCGGACGCATTCAGCACATCCAGCCACTCCCCGACGGCGCCCCTCTGCCCGCCCATCCTCTAAAGATCGCCATGGCCGACTACAAGAAAACGCTCAACCTGCCCGACACACCGTTCCCGATGCGCGGCGACCTCGCCAAACGCGAACCGCAATGGGTCGCCGCCTGGCAGGAACAGAAGCTGTACGAGAAGATCCGCGCCGCGTCGGCCGGCCGGCCGCGCTTCGTGCTGCACGACGGACCGCCCTACGCCAACGGTGACATCCACATCGGCCACGCGGTGAACAAGATCCTCAAGGACATCATCGTCCGCTCGAAGACGCTCGCCGGTTTCGACGCACCCTACGTGCCCGGCTGGGACTGCCACGGACTGCCGATCGAACACCAGATCGAGAAGCTGCACGGCAAGAACATCGCCGCCGACCGCGTGCGCGAACTGTGCCGCGCCTACGCCGGCGAACAGGTGGCGCGGCAGAGGAAGGACTTCATCCGTCTCGGCGTGCTCGGCGAGTGGGACAACCCGTACCTGACGATGAACTTCAGGACCGAGGCCGACGAAATCCGCGCGCTCGGCAAGATCCTGGAAAAAGGCTACCTCTATCAGGGCCTCAAACCGGTGAACTGGTGCCTCGACTGCGGTTCGGCGCTGGCCGAAGCCGAAGTCGAGTACGAGGACAAGAATTCGCCGGCGATCGACGTCGCCTTCGAGCTGCACCCGAACCACGCCAAAAAAGCGGCGCACGCCTTCGGCCTCTCGCACCTGCGCGGGCCGACCTTCGCCGTCATCTGGACGACGACGCCATGGACGCTGCCGGCCAACGAAGCGGTCAGCGTGCATCCAGAATTCGACTACGAGCTGATCGACACCGAGAAGGGATCGCTGATCCTCGTGCGCGAACTCGCCGACGCCTGTCTGGCGCGTTACGGCCTCACCGGCACGCGCGTCGCCAGCGCCAAGGGCGCCGCGCTCGAACACCTGCTGCTGCGCCATCCCTTCCAGACGCGCGAGGTCGAGATCATCTGCGGCACGCACGTCACCGTCGATTCGGGTACCGGCCTCGTGCACACCGCGCCGGCACACGGCATGGACGACTACGTGGTCGGCAAGGTCTATGGCCTGCCGGTGAACAACCCGGTCGGCGACGACGGCCGCTTCCTGCCGGCGACGCCCGCCCTGTCGACCGGCGAACTCGCCGGCAAGACGGTGTGGGAAGCCAACCCGCTGGTGATCGACGAACTCGCCGCGCGCGAACGCCTGCTCAAGCTCGACAAGCTCAAGCACAGCTATCCGCACTGCTGGCGGCACAAGAGCCCGATCATCTTCCGCGCGACGACGCAGTGGTTCGTCGGCATGGACCAGCGCGCGCAAGGCGGAGCGCACGCTGAAGCGCAGGGCGAAGCGCCGACGCTGCGCCACATCGCCGGCCGCGCCGTCGACGAAACGCAGTTCTTCCCGGCCTGGGGCCGCGCCCGCCTTGAGGCGATGATGAAGACGCGGCCCGACTGGTGCGTCTCGCGCCAGCGCAACTGGGGCGTGCCGATCCCCTTCTTCCTGCACCGCGAGACGGCGCAGCCGCACCCGCGCACGCCCGAACTGATCGAGGAAGTCGCCAAACGCGTCGAAAAATCCGGCATCGAAGCCTGGTTCGCGCTCGATCCACGCGAACTGCTCGGCGACGAGGCCGAGCACTACCGCAAGATGAGCGACACGCTCGACGTCTGGTTCGACTCGGGCGCCACGCACTGGAGCGTGCTGCGAGGTTCGCACGCCGAGCAGCTCTCCTACCCCGCCGACCTTTACCTCGAAGGCTCCGACCAGCATCGCGGCTGGTTCCAGAGCTCCTTGCTCACCGGCTGCGCCATCGACGGCCGCGCGCCCTACGACGCGCTGCTGACGCACGGCTTCGTCGTCGACGGCAAGGGCCTGAAGATGTCGAAGTCGAAAGGCAACGTCATCGCGCCGCAGAAGGTGTCGGACACGCTCGGCGCCGACATCCTGCGCCTGTGGGTCGCCGCCACCGACTACTCGGGCGAGCTGTCGATCTCGGACGAAATCCTGAAGCGCGTCGTCGAATCCTACCGCCGCCTGCGCAACACACTGCGCTTCCTGCTTGCCAACGTCGCCGACTTCGACGCCGCCCGCGACATGCCGGCAGCCGAGGACTGGCTGGAAATCGACCGCTACGCGCTGGCGATGACGCGCGAACTCGCCGAGCGCTGCGAAGCCGACTACGCGCGCTTCGAGTTCCACCGCGTCGTCCAGTCGCTGCAGACCTTCTGCTCGGAAGACCTCGGCGGCTTCTACCTCGACATCCTCAAGGACCGCCTGTACACGACCGGCGCCAAGTCGCTGGCGCGGCGTTCGGCGCAGGGCGCGCTGTGGCACATCGCGCACACGCTCAACCGCCTGCTGGCGCCGATCCTCTGCTTCACCGGCGAGGAAGTGTGGAGCGTGCTCGCCGCCGGCGACGACACGCCGAACCGCGACTCGGTGATGCTGCAGACCTGGCACCGCGCGCCGGCGCCGGCCGACGAAGCGGCGCTGCTCGACAAGTGGGGCAAGCTGCGCGCCTGGCGCGGCGAGGTGACGAAGGCGATGGAAGACCGCCGCATCGCCGGCGAGATCGGCTCCTCGCTGCAGGCATCGGTGACGATCGCCGCCGCCGGCGAGAAGTACGCGCTGCTCGCCTCGCTCGGCGACGACCTGCGCTTTGTCTTCATCTGCTCGGAGGTGGTGCTCAGCGAAGTGGCCGACGCCGCCGACGAACGCCTCGTCGTCAGCGCGCTGACGCACGCCAAGTGCGAACGCTGCTGGCACGTGCGCGCCGACGTCGGCAGCGACCCCGAGCATCCCGAACTGTGCGGCCGCTGCGTTTCCAATCTCGCCGGCGAGGGGGAGCCGCGTGCCTGCGCCTAGGATCACCCCCTGGCTGATTCTGGCGGCCGTCCTCATCGGCCTCGACCAGGCCAGCAAGTGGTTCGTCCTCGCCAGGCTGCTGCCGGGCGAGACGGTCTATGTCGCGCCGTTCTGGAACTGGGTGCTCACCTTCAACGAAGGCGCGGCGTTCAGTTTCCTCTCCGACGCCGGCGGCTGGCAGCGCTGGTTCTTCACCGTGCTGGCCTTCGCCATTTCGGCGTGGATTGTCGTCACCCTGCGCCGGCATGCCGACGATTTCCGTCTGTCGCTGTCACTGTCGCTGATCCTCGCCGGCGCACTCGGCAACGTCGTCGACCGCATCCGTTTCGGTGCCGTCGTCGACTTCATCCAGTGGCACGCTGCCGGCTTCTACTGGCCGGCATTCAACGTCGCCGATTCGGCGATCACCATCGGCGCCGTACTGCTGGCGCTCGAACAACTGCGCCCGCAGCGTGATCGCGCGGCCAAGGAAAACACTTGAGCACGAACGAACTGCCGCCTACCGCCGACGCGAATCCGCCCACAGTCCAGCCCGACAGCTTCATCACCCTGCACTACCGGCTGGCCGCCGCCGACGGCGAGGAGTTCGTCAGCACCTTCGACCTCTCGCCGGCAACGCTGCAGATGGGCAGCGGTCAGCTCGCCGCGCCGCTGGAAGCGCGTCTGCTCGGCCTGCCGGTCGGCGCCGAACGCGTCTTCGAACTGCCGCCGACCGAAGCCTTCGGCGAACACAATCCGCTACTCGTCGAGCGCATCGCGCGCAGCGCGCTGCCGCCGGAAATCGAACTCGTGCCCAATTCGCTCGTCGAATTTTCCGCTCCCGACAGCGGCGCCTTCGCCGGCTTCCTGCGCGAACTCGACGCCGAAACGGCGCTGTTCGACTTCAACCACCCGCTCGCCGGGCGCGCCATCCGCTTCGAAGTGCGGCTGATCGGCGTTCTCTGACGCCGTCAGGCGCCACCGACCACCAGGAACAGTCATGAACATCATCCTTGCCAATCCCCGCGGCTTCTGTGCCGGCGTCGAACGCGCCATCGCCATCGTCGAGCGCGCGCTGGAAAAGTTCGGCGCGCCGATCTATGTGCGCCACGAGGTAGTGCATAACCGCTTCGTCTGCGACTCGCTGCGCGAAAAAGGTGCAGTTTTCATCGACGAACTCGCCGATGTTCCCGCCGACAGCACGGTGATTTTCAGCGCGCATGGCGTCTCACAGGCGGTACGTGAAGAAGCGCAGGCGCGCGGCCTGCGCGTTTTTGACGCGACCTGCCCGCTGGTGACCAAGGTGCACATGGAAGTCGCACGCATGCGCCGCGAGGGGCGCGAGATCGTCATGATCGGCCACCGCGGCCACCCGGAAGTCGAAGGAACGATGGGGCAGACCACCGAAGGCATGTATCTGGTGGAAAACTCTGCCGACGTCGCCAGCCTGAAAGTCGGAAAGCCCGACGCGCTGGCCTACGTGACGCAGACCACACTGTCGGTGGATGATGCCGAACAGGTGGTGAGCACGCTCAAGCAGAGCTTCCCGACGATCATCGGACCGAAGAAGGACGACATCTGCTACGCCACGCAGAACCGTCAGGACGCCGTGCGCAGCCTGGCCAACGCCTGCGATCTGGTGCTGGTGGTCGGTTCGCCGACCAGCTCCAACTCGAACCGCCTGCGCGAAGTCGCCGAAAGCCGCGGCGTTCGCGCGCATCTCGTTGATCGCGCCGCCGACATCCGCGCCGAATGGCTCGATGGCGTGCAGCAGGTCGGCGTCACCGCTGGTGCCTCGGCGCCGGAAAAGCTGGTCAGGGAAGTCGTCGAACGCCTGATCGCGCTCGGCGCCGACTCGGTGAAGGACATTCCCGGCATCATCGAGGGCGTCAATTTCCCGCTGCCGCGCGATCTGCTCGAAGCAACCTGATTACCGGACCGCGGGCGCGCGACGCTAGCGCCGCTCAGCGGCGCACCACCGCGTCGAGTGACAGGCGGACGCGCAGTTCGCTCGCCACCGGCACATCGCGCCAGCGCCCCGGGGTGAAGCGGGCGCGCAGAGGTATCTCGCGCTTGAGCCAGTCGGCCAGTTCGCTGGCGGCACCTTCCTCGACCAGCACCTCATCGACGACGCCGTCCTTGCTGATGCGCAGGGCCACGACAACATCGCCGCGCGCCTGCGCCGGCAGCGGCCAGCCGCTATCCAGCCACTCGGGGTTTTCCAGCACCGGCCGCGCGGCGAGCAGCGCCGCCGGAATGTAGACGGCCGTTTGTGCGGCACGCTCAGGCGGCTGCGGCTGCGGGGTCAGTTCGACGATATCGGCCGGCACTTCGTCGCTGGGCGCGACTTCCGGCGCCGCCGGTCGCGGGCTGACGGCGGCAGAGGCATCCTCAGCTGCCGCAGGTGGTGCCTGCCGGGGCAGATTGACGGCCAGCGGCGGCGGATAGGAGTGGAAGCGCGGCGGCGACGGCGAGAGCAACAGCAGGAAGGTGTGCAGCGCCAGCGACGCGAGCAGCGCCAGTTGAAGCTGCTGCCACCTGCCGCGCGACGGTGGACTCAGCTCTTCCAGCACTCGCCAAGAGGCCGGCTGCCGCTGACCGCACGCACACCGGTATTGGTCAGCGTGAACGTGCCGCAGCTGTCACCACTCATCGAATTGACCGGTACCGCCTGCAGCGTGAAGGCCGAATCGGTCGGCGTCGCGACGAAGGAGATGTTGTAGTAAGCCTCGCCCGCCGACGCCGAGCGCGGCGCCACGGCGAGCCCCGCCGGCAGCGCGATGTTGTTGCCAGCACTGTCGCTCAGGTAGCTGCCGGTATTGCTGAAGTTGCGCTCCATGAACTGCCCCGCCTCGGTCAGCACGCCGGTCGCATCGGCGCGTTTGGAGGCGCGGATGTACTCGTTGAACTGCGGCACGGCGATGGCCATGATGATTCCGAGGAGGGCGATCGTCACCACCAGTTCGACGAGAGTAAAACCGGCGGCACGCGCTTCGCGAGGTTTTCGCAGCATTTTCTTTCCGATCATTCAAAACCGCACCGCCAACACGCAGCTTGCCAGCGTCTGCCGGGGCGCTGGCGCATCAGTCTGTTTCCAGCTCTCGCCACGAGAGCCGACGTCCAAGGCCGAACTGCAGGGTGATGCCATAAACCTCGGTGGTGCCGCCACCTCCGCCGAAACCTCCGCCGACACCTCCGCCGCTGCCACCACCGCCTCCCGACCCACCCTTGTAGACAACACCCGTGCCGCGGCCGATGGTCACCGTGGTGCCGGTCGGTGAAATGCCGACGGTCGATTGGCGACGGCTGGCGGGAACGCTGATGCCTGTGTTGATCACTATTCTCGGAACATTGGTGAATACATCGTAGTCCTGCCGGGCGCCGGTGAGCGGGCTGAGCATGTAGTCCCACGAGCTCCCGCCATAGTCGCAGATGTCGTTCGAAGGAACGATCGTCGGCACATTGAGCAGATTGCTGCCGAGCAGCTGCGGATCATAGGCGACGCGTTCGCTCGGATTGCTGCCGTCGGTCAGCAGATCGAGATACCAGCCCAGCTTGCTGTCCCAGTCGACGCCGTTGGCGGTGGTCGTCGAATAGATTGCCCCGCCGTAGGTTGTCGAGAAGTTGACCAGCTGCTGCTCCTGCAGGTTGTTGCGGCTGGAGAAGGAAACGCCGGCCGTCGCGTCGCGCTTGTCCCAGATGCCGTAGAAGGTCTGTTGCTGGCTGCTGTTCTTGTCGGTCGCTTCGAGGTACTTCCCCGTTCCGAAAAGGACCATCACGCCGCCCAGCGGATGACGGACCAGCTTGGGCATGGTGGTGATTGCCTGCCTATCACCTCCCGTGGTCTGCGCGTGATAGAGCCGGTACGCGACATTTGCGCTGCTGATCGTCGTCAGATCGAACTTCCACATATTGCCGTTGAGGTCGGCGGCATAGGCGAAATCGGCAATCCCGTCGGAGTCGATGTCGCCAAGCGTCGCGGTTGCCAGTCCGTTCGGCGTCGCCGCCACCGTCGTCGTCAGTTTTTTCAGCAAGGTGCCGGTCAAGGCATCGACGATGAACAGATGGGCATTGCTCGACGAACTGACGGTGCCATCGGCGTCGTCATTGTTGTAACCGTTGCCGAAAACGACCACCCACTGCCAGTCCGTGCAGGGTTGCGGATCACTCACCCCATCCGGATCGCGTGTCGTGCACAGACGGACGATCGACGGCCGGCTGTAGGTATAGCCGAGATCGGCCGCTGCGGCATCGCTGCTGTCGGAGAATTCCCATTTGACGAGGCTCGCCGCATTGGCCTCGCTGAAAGTCGACGGGTCGGTGATGTCGAGGGCGTAGATGCCCTGACCGCCGCCGCCAAGCCCTCCGACCAGCAGGGTTTTCCAGGCGCCGGCATCGGCGCAGCCGCTATCGCAGACGTCACCGACGGTTGGCGAACCGTCGACATAAAAGGCGTGCGGATTGGATTCCTTGCCATAGTCGGCAGCGGTCAGCTTGGACAGCTTGGCGTTGCGATAGAGCATGCTCGGCACGTAGGCCAGCCTTTCTACGCCCGTTGCCGCGTCGAAGCCATGCAGCATGCCGTCGTTGCCGCCGACATAGACGATCGGCGTCCGGCTCTTGCGCGCGTTGTAGAAATCGCGGTAACTGGTCAGTCCGTAACCGAAAGACGGTGCGCCAACGTATTGCAGTGCCGAGTTGACGATGTCGCCGAGGAAATTGACCACGCAAGAACTCGGCGGGCCGCAAGCGGGACGCTGCCTGAATCCGGTCGGCACGCCACCGCGCAGGAACAGCAGGCGGTTCTCGCCCTCGGTGTCTTGGCTGCCACTCGCTGAAAGCGTGCCGAGAGAGCGTTGCAGTGCCCCGTCGCTGGTCATGCTCGCCCAGCGGAAGGGAATGCCGTGGTTGCCGCTGGCGGCCGCCGGATCGTAGGTCAGCATGACGCGGGTCGCGGGGTCGATAGGCGTCGAGTACATCACGTCCTGGGCACGCCAGGCCGCTTGACCGAGGCTGCCGTCGGGCAGGATCGGATAGGCATTTACCTCACCACCCCAACCATCGCTGGAAAAACGCGCCTGGTAGAGAACGGAGGTCGAACGCAGGCTGGTCGAGTTGGTCGCCAGCGCCGCCGCCGTGCCCGCATCCTTGGAGATTTTGGCGAGCGCCGCGCCCATCTGCTGCTCGAGCTTCAGCGGATTCACGACCAGGAAGTAGTTGTCGGGAACACCGTCGCCATCGGAATCCCATTCGGCGCCCTCGGGAATGCCGTTCGGGCTGGTGTCGTCGTCGTGGAAGCCGCCGAACTTGGCCATGTACCAGAGCGGATCCTTCAACAACGACGCTGCCGTCGCCGCGGTGTCGACGCGGAAGTAGCGGGTGCGCGACAGTCCAAGAGACGGTCCGCCCGCCGGATAGGCATTCGAGGTGACGGTGCAGCTGCTTGGCGAGACAACGGACGCGTTGTAACGCGTGTCAATACCGTACTCGGGATCGCTGCCCTCACCGGTGTCGCTGTCGCGCACGTCGAGGTAGATCGAATTGGAAGCCCCGGAACTGATCTCGCAGGTCGACTGCACTTCGCCGGTGGTGCTGTTGAGGACGACACTCAGCTCCCTGGCGCCGGAAATGACGTAGCCCATGTGCTGGATGATGCCGCCGGCCGCGTAGTCGGAAGAAACCGACACCGAAATGAGGTTGTCACCCAGTTTCTTGATCTCGTAGGTCGAGATGGCGTCCATGTCGTGGTCGGCGCCTTGCTCGACGTCTTCGTAGTTGATGCGGAACTTGTAGTAGGGTCGGCCCCCGTTGACCGTCGAATCGGCATCGCCGGCACTGGTATTGGCGATGTCGTCGATATAGAAGTCGACGATCTGGTTGGTCGGCTGGAAAGAAGTAGCAGCGGCACTGATGCTGCTGCCGCCAACCGATTTGGCAAAAGGCACGATGGTGATCCTCGCCTCGCCCATCGGCACTTCGATCGTCGGCAAGGGCGGCGCCAGCGCGATGGCGTAGGCCGAGGCTTTCTGGCTACCGTTGGTGTTGCTCAGATCATTCATGTGTCCGTAGTACGCAGCGATCGCAGCAGAATAACTTCCCTGCCGCGTCGGTTCCGACGGCGACAGACCGCGAAGGGTGCCGAAGCTGCTTGCCGCTTTCGGTGTCGGCGCATTGTCGTAGCTCCCCGCCGATTGGCCGATGAAGACCGATTTCGTCACCGAAGAACCGAACTCCTTGTTCCAGACGCTTTGTCCGAGCGTCTCCATGTTGAAGTCGGTGAGATCGCCCGAGCCGAAGGTGCTGCCGCCGCAGGGATAAGTCGTCGTTGTTTCGTCAGTGCAGAATTTGCTGCCGGGAATCGAGTCTGCGTCGAACGAGGGATAGACATCGCTGATCGCCATGAAATAGGGCTTCGAGCAGTGCGGGAAACCGCCCGACGTGCGATAGGGATCGGCCCATGTCGCCAACGGCAGCTCAAGCTTTGAATCCGAAGTACTCGAATCGGCAACATTGGCCACAAACGATGCGGTCGGCGTCGCCTTGCCGGCGAAATAGCGTGTGGCCTCGTAAATCATCTCGCCGAGCGGATTGCCCCACATGTTGCACTGGTTGTTCGTCATCGGCGTGGTGGTGACCCAGCCGCAGGAATAATCCTGACTGCTGTAGCGGAAATCGGTAATGCGCAGGCGGTCGATGGTCCGGATGATGCCGGTGGTCGAGGTGAGAACGCCGGTGGCGGAGTTGATCTCGTCGTTGATCGACGCGACGTTCTTGCGCAGCACGCCGCCGCGCGTGTTGTTGCGGTAGCTGCCGGAAATCATCCCGAAATACATGGCGTTGTTCTCGCCATACTGCTGCAGCAGGCCGGTCGGTTTGTACACCACCGGGCTGGAACCGTAGGCGCGGCAGTTCGATTCGAGCTTGGCCGGGTTGCACACCTCGACGCGAACGGTGTAATCGGAGATCGCCGAGGTCGATCCGGCTTCCTGATATTTCAGTCGATAGCCGTCTCCACCGTTGCCCTCCTGCATGCGCAGGACGAAGGGATAGCTTCCAGCCGCCAGATACTTCGTTGCGTTATGCGTCTGGTCGCCGGAAAAGCCATGGCCGCCGTACCACCCCAGCGTCAGCAGCGAGGGATCGGGCATGGTGTTCGGCGGATTGTTGGGATCGGGTACCGGCGGCGGAAGTATCAGTGCGCGAGTCGTCGTATTGTAGGAAACCCCCGCTCCGAGCGTGAAGTCGATAGCATCGTCGCCGTCAATCGCGAAACTGTAGGTGCCCGGGCTCGTGATCACGATGTTGCCGACAATCGCCACCGCGTAATTGTCGTCGCTTGCCGCATCAAGATCGCAGTTATTGTCCTTGCAATCGATGCTGGTGATCGTGGTTCCCGCACTGCGAGTGGAGAGGATTCTCTTACCAGTCGTTCGGGTAAAAAAATCGTCCATCTCGCTGCGGTTGTTCGGATGGTCGCGGTCGTGTGTGTAGCTGTAGAGCGTCGTGCCGCCACCCAGCACATTGCTGCTGCTGACGACGGTCCATGTCGCGCCGACGCTGGAGATACATGCCGAACGCGAGTTGTTGCCGGTGGCGCACTCCGACCCCGCAACCGGCCGCTCGATCGACAGCCATTCCCAGACGCGGAACTTGGTGTTGTTGAGCACGCGCAGCAGCGGTGGGCTGTTGCGTGCGCTGACCGTATCGTTGCCCGTCGTATCGCCACTGGCCAGCAGCGTCACGTTGGCAAACAGGTGGTAGTTGCCGGAGGACGGCAAGGATAGCGGCGTGAAGTTACGTATGTCATAACCATCGCGCGCGATGCTCTTGTACTCCTTGCCCCAGGCGTGCGCGTCCTGCGGCACGAAGACGCGCTCAAGAACGGTCCTGCTGCCGGTATCGGTAGAACGATAGCCGCCGTAGAGCACCTTGCGCAGCGCGTCCATGCGCGAGGTGGTGACATAGTTCAGCCAGTCGCCACTCCACTGTCCGGTGCATCTTTTGCGTGACAGGCGCTCGACCACCTTTTCGCTGGTACTCATTTCCGAGCCGTCAGACTTGGTGAACACCGGGTTGTTGGTCGGCGTCGCCGGGACGAAAAGGCTCTCCGTACTGTCGTAGGTGTAGCACTTGTACGAGTCGAAATAGCCGTAGTAGTCGATCTTGCCCGGCTTGTAGACGAGGTCGAGCGTGCCGTCGCTGTCGAGATCGGAATAGTCGTTGTAAGCCTCGTAATACAGCTTGTGGTCGCGCGCCATCGTCAGCATGACCAGCGGCGACTGGCTCTGTGTCAGGAACAGCGGCTCCTGCGAGAGGTTGATCGAACCTGCCCAGGCGGACGGCAGGACGAGCGCGCTGGCGAGAAAGGCGGCCGGCAGCCAGGCCGACGACGAAAAAAACTGGCGAGTGCGGGTCATGAGGTACTCCTCGGCCTACGGGAGATAAAGCGCCTGCAAAACTACGCGCGTCGCAACGCGCCGACCGAAGCCGACAGCGCTGACGCGGTAGACATAAGAGCTTTTGCCGGGCTCCAGGTCGAAGGACGGAACCGTCAGCGCCTCGATGATGTAGCGCGGCTGTCTGGCAACCCTCGCCAGCAGCGGCGCGCTTGAGTAGGCACCGTACTTGACACTCTTCACCGCGGCATTCTCGTCACCCGAGCCAACCCAGCCGGGGTATCCGGAGTTACTGGGGACCTCAAGATCAACCCAGATCGGATTCCCTGTGGTACTGGGCTGGCACAAACCCTGATAGGAGCCGCTGTCGGCACAACCGGCCTCGAAGCCCATGATTCCGGAGATCGCACGTGAGCCGCTGAAGATGTCGCGCTCGGCATCACGCAAACCGGCCTCGGCAGATTCGAGCGCCAGCTGCCGGTCACGAAAATAGCCGGCCATGCGCTCCTCAAGCGTATTGGTACTCATGATGCTGAGGCCGAGCACCGTCAGCACGATGAGGAACATCAGTGCCGTCACCAGCACGAAACCCGACTCGCGTCTGTGCAGAGGTTGAATGGGCGGGTCGAGGCGTCTTCGCTTCATGATGTCGGTCCGGACGAAGAGATCAGGAAGCACGGTTGCGCAAACTGTAGGTGGAGGTGAACACCTTGGCGCTGCGGCGCCCCTGCCCGGCCCAGCGATAGCCGTAACCCGCGCCGGCCGTTGCGTCGGCGGCGTTTGGGCAGGTTTGGGGCGTGCCGCCACCGTTGTAGTCGAGGCACTGAACGACATCGGACTCAGCGGTGTTGAGCTTGGGATTGACGACCAATAGCTCAACCCGCACGCTGACGACCCTGCGCCAAAGTGCCTGATTGTTGACGCCGATTTCGTCGGCCCTCATGAACCGGTCTGCCGAGACATCACCGTCGTTATCGACGCCAAAACGGACCTGCAAGGTCTGCACGTCGCAAGCCACCGGCCGGGGCGGCAGCAGATTGCCGTCGGTCGATCCGGACAAGGTGCGGACAACCAGCACCCGGCGGATGAAGGCCGCGTCCGTCGTCGGGCACGGGTCCGGGGTATCGACCAGCGCCGGACTGTTCGACGCCATGACGTAGTAGGCATTGACGATGAGCGGCGAGATGAAGCCGCCGACCGCATACTTTTCCGGCGAAAGTTGATCGCCGGTGTTATCCAGAGCAGCCGGCAATGAACCGGTGTTGTACTCGATGAGCGCCGGGCTTCCGGAGCTGACGTTCGACATACGAAACGCGCTTGCATGCGCGCAATCGGATGCGACTAAAGTTGTCCCCTTCGGATAGCTGTTGGCAGCGACGGCAAATCGCCTGTTGGCAAGGTCATGGTCGGTAATCATGATTTCACCAGCCGAAGAACGATACTTGACGACCAGAACATCACTGTCAGAGACAGTCGCGTTGAGTTCGGCAGGTATCGCCCCGCCGTTGTCGTCATAACCCCAGACCATCCTTGCCGTATCGAGCCACCAGTAGGGATTGCCGGAACCATCCTTGGCGATGATGTTCCTGATCTCTTCGTGCAGAGACGGATTCAGCAGGTTCGACAGATTGGTGGCTTCCGCCAGCGGGCCACAACCGGCGTAACTGGCAGCACGCATGTCGCTGCCGAGTGCGTCCATGGTGTAGCGCCCGGCTTCCTGCAGCCGCGAATACGACTCCTGGAACTGGAAAACCTTGCGATTGGCGATGTAGAGCGAAGCGACGACGCCGAGAATGACGATGCCGATGATCGCCGCGACCATCAACTCGATCAGCGAAAAGCCGCGCTGTGCGGACGCTCGCCGGGCTCTCTGCAAATCTGCGGAATTCATGGCTGGACACTCACCGAATAGCTCGTCTGCGCGTTCTGAAAGAGCTGACTGGCGGCAGCCCCGGTGCTGTATGCGTTTTCGTTCCACAGGACCGTGACCCGGAAAGAGCAAGCCTTGGTGGTGTCTTCGCACTTCAGATTCAGGGGATTCACCGGCTTGCAGGGATCGGGATCGGGCGTCAGGGTCGGATCCGGCGACGCGATGATGCAGGCCTGCCCGCCCGGCAGTTGCTTGCTCACCTGCGCCTGCCACAGGCAGACATCCAGCGTCGCCTGGTCGGCGGGGGTGCATTGCCCGAGCATGCACGCTTTCGGGCAAGCGGCGGCGAGATCGGCAGCACTTTTTACCGCGACCGCGTCGAACTTGCCATCCTTGACGGCTTTCCAGTTGGCGCGGATGCGGTCACCCATCTCGTTGGCAAGGTCAACAGCGACGGTACGCGACATCGACGTCTGCCCCGCCGTGATGCTCGAAAACAGCAGGCCAGCCAGGCCGAGCAGGCCGAAAGAGACGATGACGATCGTCACCATCACCTCGATCAGCGAGAAGCCGCGTACCGTTCTCCGGAGCGGCCGACGCGAAAACGCAGTCAGGGACACGTCACGCCCTCCCTCTTCACTTCGATCGGCCCGAGCACTGAAACAATGATCTCGCGCCCACTATTGGCGACCGTTGCGTCGCAAAGCTTGAAGGTGTCGCGCATCTGCTCGGCGGCGGCGGAGTGGGAGATACCTGCCGATGGCACACCGGAACTCCGGAACTGAAGGAACTGTGTCGAACTGCTCCAGGTCAGCGAATTGCCACCAGGAAGCGCACCGCGCACACGCAATACGTTCTCGCCGGCGGACGCGGCAGCATCACGACTGCCATCGCCGTTAAGGTCGAGGAAAACAATCCGGCCTGCCGCCCAAGAGCCAGCACATGAACTCTGGTCGGACGACGGGCAGAACGTCACCCGCCTGCCTCTTTGCATCGCTTCGGCGCGCGCAAAGGCAATGTCACTGACCAGATCGTTGCTCTGCGCAACCAGTCGCTCGCTCTTGATCATGCCGGAAAAATCCGGCAGCGCGATCATCGCGAAGATGCCGATCAGCAGACACACCACCAGCAACTCGATCAGCGTGAAGCCGGCGGCGGCAAGGCGAAACCCCGCGAACACTGGCGCAAGCGGCCGCTGCCAAAGGGCGGGACACGCGGAAAGAGGCTCTTTTCTCATGGGTTTCATGGTGGACAATTGCGCGCAAGGGCACAAGCAGCGCATGACGAACGGCAGTTTCTGGCCGATGGCCGGCTGCGGCGATGGCGGCCAGCTGCGGCGCAGTCCGTTGCGGCGACCCCGCCGGAACAAGCCGGCTCGGGCAGGCCGCGAACAGCCTTGTTTCGGGCGGCGCTTTCGTCTATAATCCGCGCCCGTCGCTGCTGTAGCTCAGTCGGTAGAGCAACTGATTCGTAATCAGTAGGTCACCAGTTCGATTCCGGTCAGCAGCACCAAGAGTTTCAAGTATTCAGGCCAATTCTTCGGGTTGGCCTTTTTGCTTTTGTTGTTCCTCGTTTGACCGCTGCTCCCGAAGGCATCAACGCTGCTCGCGTTGCTCACGTTGTGCCGGTGTCCGCATCGGCGCAGCGCCCAGAAAAGGATTGCCATGCACGCCACCCCGATTCTCCAACATCTGAAGAAGCACGGTCAGTTGCTCGACTCCGAAATCGCCGCCGCCACGGGAATTCCGCTGGCTGACGTGCGCGCTTCGCTGTCCGACCTGTCGGCGCGCGGCGAAATTTCCCGCTGCAACGTTACCCGATTCACCGACGGCAAGCCGGTCGAGAGCATTCTCTGCCGCGTTTCCGGTTTCAGCCCGCCCGCTGCACCGGGCAGGAAAGCCGGCGCTTCGACGGCCAGCGTCTAGAACTGCCTTGCTCCGCAGCCGGCTTGCCTGCTGCGGAGCTCCCCCCGAGCAGACCCGGACAAACCCCCACCCGCCTGATCGCTGCCTGAGTGCCGATATTTTCAGTCGAGCCGCGCCAGTTTTGATTTGGCAAGCGGCGGGTTGCGCGCAAAGTATTTGCGAATCCCCGCAAGGATGGCGTCAGCCATCTTGTCCTGATAAGCCTCGTCGTTGAGGCGCTTTTCCTCTTCCGGATTCGAGATGAACGCCGTCTCGACCAGAATGGAAGGAATGTCCGGCGCCTTGAGCACGGCAAAACCCGCCTGTTCGACGCTGTCCTTGTGCAGGCGGTTGATGGCGCCGAGTTCACCGAGCACCGCCCGGCCCAGCTTGAGGCTGTCGTTGATCGTTGCCGTCTGCGACAGATCGAGCAGCGTGCGCGCGAGGATCGGGTCCTTGACGTCGATATTGACGCCACCGATCAGGTCGGCCTCGTTTTCCTTCTGCGCCAGATAGCGCGCTGCCGAACTGGTGGCGCCGCGCTCTGACAGTACGAACACCGAAGATCCGCGCGCGTCAGGCCTGATGAAGGCGTCGGCGTGGATCGATACAAAGAGGTCGGACTGGATGCGCCGCGCCTTCTGCACGCGCACGTGCAGCGGCACGAAGAAGTCGGAATCACGCGTGAGCACGGCACGCATGTTCGGCTCGTTGTCGATGCGTGCTTTCAGGCGCTGCGCAACAGCGAGCGTGACGTGCTTTTCGTAGCTGCCGCCGCGACCGACGGCGCCGGGGTCTTCGCCACCGTGGCCGGGGTCGAGCGTGATCGTCACCAACCGGTCGACCACCGGCTTACCACGCTTGCGCGTCTCTACCCGCGCTTCGGCGCGCGCATCGGCGCGCAGCTCGGGCTTCGACTCCAGACGGGAGTCCGTCCGCTGATCGCCACGTGCATCCGGCTCGCCGTCGCCACGTAGCCGGCGCTCGTCACCGCCCGAACCTCCGCCCGCGCCCACTTCGCCATCCTTGCCGTCGAGCAGCGACAGCAGCGGGTCGGGCGGCGTCGCCGGATAGACGTCGAGCACCAGCCGATAACCGTACTCGCCGACCGGCGGCAGCACGAAAACCTGCGGTCTTACCTCGTTCTTCAGCTCCATCACCAGACGCACGACGCCGGGCTTGAAGCGACCGGCGCGCAGCAGGCGGATGTTCGGATCGTCCGGTGCCACCTTGCGCGACAGGCTGTCGAGAACGCCGTTGAATTCGACGCCTTCGAGATCGACGACCAGACGGTCGGGGTTCTTGACGAGGAACTGCGAGTACTTGAGCGGCGCGTCGTACTCGATGGCGACGCGCGTGTAATCGGGCGCCGGCCAGACGCGCACGGCGAGCACGCTCGGCGCGCGCAACGCAGCGCGCAGCGCCGTCGGCGTCGCCAGCAGCAGCAACGTCGCGCTGGCGGCGCCGATCAGGCGGCGCCGCCCGGCAAGTGGCCGCTCACCTCGCTCAGACATTGTTGCCCCGCCGCAGTGACGGCCTCAAGTTCGAGTTCCCGTCCGTCGCCGGCATGGCGCAGGCGAACGAGCAGATCGGCGCGCGGCAGAAAGCCCGCAGCCTTGTCCGGCCACTCGACGAAACGTATGGCAGCGTCGGTGAAGTATTCGCCCAATCCCGCATCGACGAATTCCTCTGGATGGTTGAGGCGATAAAAATCAAAGTGATACAAGTATAAGCTCGAAAGTTTATAAAGTTCAACCAATGAATACGTCGGGCTCTTCACCGGCCCCGTGTAAGCGAGCGCGCGCAAGGCCGCGCGCACCAGCGTCGTCTTGCCGGCGCCAAGGTCGCCGATCAGCCAGATATTCAGGCCGGGCTTTAGCGCCGCCGCCAGCGCAGTGCCGGCGGCGATGGTCGACGCCTCGCCCGGCAAGTGCAGGCACAGGGTGGACTGGTTATGATCGCTGCCATGCACGATGAAGACTCCACAAGGGAAAAGGGAAGCGGCGCAGTTGCGTCGGCAGGGGCGCTGTCGGCAGCGATCGCCCCCATCGCCGGCAGTGCTGGCGGCTACGACTGGGCGGCGCTGGCACGCCGACTCAAGGATTGGGGCCGCGAACTCGGTTTTTCCGGCGTCGGCATTGCCGGCATCGACGTTTCGGCGGCAATTCCGGCGTTCCAGCGCTGGCTGGAACTCGGCCGCCACGGCAGCATGGATTATATGGCGAGAAACGTCGGCCTGCGCTGCGCGCCGGAGACGCTGCTGCCCGGCCTGCGTTCGGTCATTTCGGTGAGCCTGCCCTACTGGCCAAGCGCCGCCGAGTGCGAGCAGGCGCTCACTGACGGCAGTCTCGGCTACATCTCGCGCTACGCGCTCGGCCGCGATTATCACAAGACGCTGCGCCGACGGCTGCAGAAGCTCGCCGAACGCCTGCGCGATGAAATCGAGCAGGCCGCTGTCGGTGACGAAATCCGCGAGCACTTTGCCGCGCGCGCCTTTGCCGATTCGGCGCCAGTGCTGGAAGTCGAGTTTTCGCGACTGGCCGGCATCGGCTGGCGCGGCAAGCACAGCCTGTCGCTGACGCGCGAAGGTTCGTGGCGCTTCCTCGGCGAGTTGTACACCACCTTGCCGCTGCCGCCCGACGCCCCCGTCGCCGAGCACTGCGGCGACTGCCGGCGCTGCCTCGACGCCTGCCCGACCGACGCCATCGTTGCGCCCTACGAAGTCGACGCGCGGCGCTGCATCTCCTACCTGACGATCGAGCTGCATGGGGCGATTCCACCCGAACTGCGACCACTGATCGGTGCGCGCATCTACGGCTGCGACGATTGCCAGATCGCCTGCCCGTGGAACCGCTTTGCGCGTCTCGGCGACGCTGACTTCGCGGTGCGCCACGCGCTCGACGCGCCGCCGCTGGTCGAACTCTTTGCCTGGAGCGAGAGCGACTTCGACGCGCGCCTCGCTGGCAGCCCGATCCGCCGCATCGGTCACCAGCGCTGGCTGCGCAATATCGCCGTCGCGCTCGGCAACGCACCGCTTTCGGCCGCCACGCCACAGATCGTCGCCGCGCTGCAGACGCGCGCCGACGATCCTTCTCCACTGCTGCGCGAGCACGTCGCCTGGGCGCTGGCGCAGCAGGCGCAGCGCGTCGCCGGCGGTCCTTGCCCGCCGTCCGCTGTGCGGCAATAATCGACGGCGTTTTACCCCCATACCGACAACAACATCCGGAGACTGCTTTCATGAACGCCCCGCAAGCGCCCTTCCCGCACCTGTTCGCGCCGCTCGACCTCGGCTTCACCACACTGAAGAACCGCGCGCTGATGGGCTCGATGCACACCGGACTGGAAGAAGCGCCGGGCGGCTTTGCGCGCATGGCCGCCTTCTACGCGGCGCGCGCGCGCGGCGGTGTCGGCCTGATCGTCACCGGCGGCATCGCGCCGAACCAGGAAGGCGTCGTCATGCCCGGCGCCGCCGCACTGGAAACCGAGGCGCACGCCGAAAAGCACCGGCTCGTCACCGAGGCGGTGCACGCCGAAGGCGGCAAGATCGCGCTGCAGATCCTGCACGTCGGCCGTTACGCCTTCCATCCTGGTGCTGTCGCGCCGTCGGCGCTGCAGGCGCCGATCTCGCCGGTGCGTCCGCGCGCGATGAGCGAGGAAGACATCGAGCGCACCCTCGACGACTACGCGCGCTGCGCCGTACTCGCCCGCTTCGCCGGCTACGATGGCGTCGAGGTGATGGGCTCCGAAGGCTACCTGATCAACCAGTTCATCGCGCCGCAGACCAATCGCCGCGACGACCGCTGGGGCGGCAGTTTCGAGAACCGCATCCGCTTCGCCGTCGAAGCGGTGCGCCGCGTGCGCGCCGCCGCTGGCGACGACTTCATCATCATCTTCCGCCTGTCGATGCTCGATCTGGTTGAAGGCGGCAGCAACTGGGACGAGATCGTCGCGCTGGCGCAGGCGATCGAGGCCGCCGGCGCGACGATCATCAACACCGGTATCGGCTGGCACGAGGCACGCATCCCGACCATCGCGACGATGGTGCCGCGCGCCGCCTTCGCCTGGGTGACGCAGCGCCTGCAGGGCGCGGTACGCATCCCGCTGGTCGCCACCAACCGCATCAACACGCCCGAAACCGCGGAGCAGGTACTCGCTTCTGGCGCCGCCGACATGGTCTCGATGGCGCGCCCCTTCCTCGCCGACCCCGACTTCATGGCCAAGGCCGCCGCCGGACACAGCGACGAGATCAACACCTGCATCGGCTGCAACCAGGCATGTCTGGACCACATCTTCGCCGGCCGCGTCTGCTCGTGTCTGGTCAATCCGCTCGCCTGCCACGAAACCGTGCTGCCGATCGAGCCAACCCGAGACGCCAAGCGCATCGCCGTCGTCGGCGCCGGCCCGGCCGGGCTCGCCTGCGCCGCCACCGCCGCCGAACGCGGTCACCGGGTGACGCTCTTCGACAGCGCCGAGCGCATCGGCGGCCAGTTCAATCTGGCGCGGCA
Organism: Rhodocyclus tenuis; assembly: GCF_014197755.1. Lineage (GTDB taxonomy): Bacteria > Pseudomonadota > Gammaproteobacteria > Burkholderiales > Rhodocyclaceae > Rhodocyclus > Rhodocyclus tenuis. The sequence continues at coordinate 107,795 of NZ_JACIGE010000003.1, forward strand.
GATTCCAGGCAAGGACGAGTTCGCCGAGACGCTGCGCTACTTCGACCGCCGCCTCGCCAAGGCCGGCGTCGAGCGTCGCCTAGGCGCACGTGTCGACGCCGCGGCGCTTGTCGCCGAGGGCTTCGACCATGTCGTCCTCGCCACCGGTATCGTGCCGCGCACGCCGGACATCCCCGGCATCGAACACCCGTCGGTGACGAGCTATATCGACCTGATCGAAGGCCGTCATCCGGCCGGCAAGCGCGTGGCGATCATCGGTGCTGGCGGCATCGGTTTCGACGTTGCCGAACTGCTGACGCACGCACCTGCCGACACCGACGACGCCGCCGACACGCTCAGCGCTTTCCAGCACGAATGGGGTATCGACCCGAGCTTCGCCCAGCGCGGCGGCCTCGTCACGCCAACGGCGCCGACCTCGCCGCGGCAGGTGTGGCTGCTGCAGCGGAAAGCGTCCAAGGTCGGCGACGGACTGGCGAAGACGACCGGCTGGATCCGCCGCACGTTGCTCAAGCAGCGCGGTGTCGAGATGCTCTCGGGAGTCAGCTACGAGCGCATCGACGACGCCGGCCTGCACATCGTGGTCGCTGGCGAGCGTCAGTGCCTGCCGGTCGACAGCATCGTCGTCTGCGCCGGTCAGCAACCGCGGCGCGAACTCGAAGCCGGACTGCAGGAACGCGGTGTCGCGCTGACGCTGATCGGCGGCGCCGACGTCGCCAGCGAACTCGACGCCAAACGCGCCATCGAGCAGGGAACGGAAACCGGCGCCACGCTCTGAGCGGCGCCGCCGTTCACGAAAAAAACGGGAGCGGATTGCTGACGGCAGGCGGCAAACGCCGCCTGCCGGTACGGATTCAGCTGGCCAGTGGCCGCTGCGGCTGGCCGTCTTCGCCGGGTGTGCACCACTCGCTCCACGACCCCGGATAGAGCCGCGGACCCGAGAGGCCGGCAATTTCCAGCGCCAGCAGATTGTGGCAGGCGGTGACGCCCGAGCCGCAATACATCACCGCGCGTTCCGGTGGCACGCCATCAAGCACCGTCAGGAAATCCGCACGCAGTTCGGCGGCCGGGCGGAAGCGGCCCTCGGCATCGAGATTGTTGCCGAAGAAGCGGTTGCGCGCGCCGGGGATGTGGCCACCGAACGGATCGAGCGTCTCGTTTTCGCCACGGAAACGCTCGGGCGAGCGCGCGTCGATCAGGCATAGCTCGCCGCGTTCAAGACCGGCCTCGATCGTCGCCGCGTCGACCAGCGCCGAATGCAGCATTTCCGGCGCAGGCAGGGGCGGAACGGCGGCGTCTGCCGCCAGCGGTGCGACACAGGAAAACGGTCGCCCCTCGCCGCGCCAGGCGTCGACGCCGCCATCGAGAACCGCGACCTGCGCATGTCCCAGCCAGCGCAGCAGCCACCACAGGCGCGCCGCGAACATGCCGCCGGCGTCGTCATAGGCGACCACCTGCGTGCGCTCGCCAAGAAGACCGGCAGCGGCCAGCCGCTGCGCCAGCAGCGCCGGATCAGGCAGTGGATGCCGGCCGTTGCGGCCGTTCATCGGCGCCGAAAGGTCGCGGTCGAGGTGCAGGAAAACGGCACCAGGCAGATGCGATTCGGCGTAGGCGCGCTCGCCGTAGCCGGTGTCGTGCAGGCGATGCCGGCAATCGACGATCTTCCAGTCGGGATCACCCAAGTGCGCCGCCAGCGTCGCCGCATCGACGAGCGTGGTGAACACCGGCGCTGCTGCCCGCTCGCCGATACCGGGCACGGTATCGCTCACTTCAGAGCGCTCCGGCCAGCCAGCCGCGCGCGCCTTCCTCGTCGGCAAAGACGCGCAGTTCGGCCTGTGCCGACAGCTTGGTCAGCCACACCGCCCAGGCTTCCCAGCGATGCTCGGCGATGACCGCGATGCGGCGGAAGTCTTTGCCGTGCTGGCGCGAGAAAACCACCTCTTCCCAGGCGACATCGACGGTAAAGCCGGCCATTCCGCGCAGATCGAAGTAGAGGTCGACCGGCGCGTCGCCGGCGAGCACCTCGTCGAACAAGGTCTCGAACTGCTTGAAGTCGGCCAACTCGAATTCGCCGAGAACGGTCACTTCAACGCGATGTGGCTGGCGGTCAGTCAGGATCATTGCGCACTCCCTGGAGGTTATTCTGGTCAGGAAGTGTAGCACCGGCGCCCGCTGGCGACGCCCGTCAGCGGCGCGCTGGCGCCTGCCAGCGCCGTCATGCAGGCGCGTTCGACACCCGGCGGGTCAGCCTGCCGGCCGACCGAGCACGCGCCGGTAATACTCGTGAAAGTGGCGCATGCCGTCTTCGAGCGGCGACTGGTAGGGGCCGGTCTCATGCCGCCCTGCCTGCGCCAGCGCGCGCCGGCCGCGGTCCATGCGCTCACCGATTTCGTCGTCCTCGGTCGCCGTTTCCAGGTAGGCCGCCTGCTGCGCCTCGACGAATTCGCGATTGTCGGCGACGATCCCCTCGGGGTAGTAGAACTCGACGATGTTGAGCGTGCGCCCCGGCGACTGCGGCATCAGCGAGGAAACGACCAGCGTCTGCGGATACCACTCGACCATCACGTTCGGGAACAGCGTCAGCCAGACGGCGCCCTGCGCCGGCAGCGCGCCCTGGTGGACCTCGCGCACCGCCCGCTGCCAGCGCGCGTAGGCCGGCGAGCCGCTGCGCTCGAAACGCGTGAGGCCGACGCGCTGCACCGAAAAGCGCTCGCCGAACTGCCAGGCGAGATCGTCACAACTGACGAAGTTGCCAAGCCCCGGATGGAAGGGCGCGACGTGATAGTCCTCGAGATAAACCTCGATGAAGGTCTTCCAGTTGTAGTTGCACTCGTGCGTGACGACGCGGTCGAGGCGGTAGCCGGAAAAGTCGAAAACGTCGCCGTTGAGCGCGGCGAGATCCTTCGCCACCGGGCGCGGCCCGGCGAAGAGCAGGCCCTGCCACGACTGCAGCCGCTGCCGCTCGAGTGCCAGGCACGGCTTCTCCTTGAAGCGCGGCGCACCGACGAGTTGGCCGTCGCTGTCGTACGACCAGCGGTGGATCGGGCAGACGATACGCTTCAGCTTGCCGTTGCCCTGCAGCATGATCGCCTGGCGATGCCGGCAGACGTTCGACATCAGCCAGACGCCGTCGTCGCGGCGCAGCAGCAGGCGCGAGTGATCGACCGCCTCAAGCGTACGATAGTCGCCCACCTCGGGCACCATCAGTTCGTGGCCGACGTAGCCGGGGCCTGCGGCAAAGAAGCGCTGCTGCTCAAGGGCAAACAGATCGGCGTCGGAGTACCAGTCGGGCGGCAATGGGCGGGTCGCCGCCAGTTCGGCAGCGAGGGCAGTGTCGGACATGCAGCGGTCTCCGCAGTGACAGAAAACATGCGCCAGACGCCGCCGGAGATGCGTCCGGCAACAGCGCCGGCGCCTGCCGGGCGCCCGGAGCGGCGTCGATTCTAGCCGCCTTTACAATTGACCAGAAGCCCCCTTTCGGCTATTTTGTCGCGTTTCTTCCGGTTCTTAATTCATGGCGCAATCCGCACGCGAAACCGTCGCAGCGGCGTCCTCCGCCACCGCTGCGGACACTGGTCCGAGCTTCGAAACGGCGCTCGCCGAGCTCGAAACAATCGTCGCACGCATGGAAGACGGGCAGCTGCCGCTTGAGGAATCGCTGACCGCCTACCGCCGCGGCGCCGAATTGCTGCAACGCTGCCAAAGGCAGCTTGCCGACGCCGAACGACGGATCCAGATACTCGATAACGGCACCCTGCGCGAATTCGACGCAGCCGCCGGAGACTCCTGATGAGCACAAATTCCGCAAACCAAGAGGCCGCATTCGGCGCCTGGATGCACGACGTCCAGGCGCGCATCGAAAGCGCGCTCGGCCGCTTCCTGCCGTCCAGCGAAGCCATTCCGGCGCGTCTGCACGACGCCATGCGTTACGTCACGCTCGGCGGCGGCAAGCGCGTACGCCCGCTGCTCGCCTGCGCCGCCGGCGAACTGACCGGCGCGACACCTGAACGCCTCGAAGTCGCCGCCTGCGCGGTCGAGATGATCCACGTCTATTCGCTGGTGCATGACGACCTGCCGTGCATGGACGACGACGTGCTGCGCCGCGGCCGTCCGACCTGTCACGTCGAGTTCGACGAGCCGACCGCGCTGCTCGTCGGCGACAGCCTGCAGACGCTGGCCTTCGGTCTGCTCGCCGGCGATGCCTTCGGCGCTGACGACGATTCACCGGTAACGGCGGCACGCCAACTCGAAATGGTCGGGCTGCTGGCACATGCCAGCGGCTCGCTCGGCATGGCCGGCGGCCAGGCGATCGATCTCGCTTCGGTCGGCCACGCGCTCAACCAGCCCGAACTCGAGTTGATGCACGCGCTCAAGACCGGCGCGCTGATCCGCGCGGCGACGCTGCTCGGTGCGCTCTGCGGCGAGGCGATGAGTGAGTCCGAATATGCAGCGCTCGACCGCTACGCCCGCCGTGCCGGCCTCCTTTTTCAGGTCGTCGACGACATTCTCGACTGCACGGCGAGCACGGCAACGCTTGGCAAGACCGCCGGCAAGGATGCCGCTGCCGACAAACCGACCTACGTCAGCCTGCTCGGTCTCGACGGCGCGCGCGACCTCGCCGAACGCCTGCGCACCGACGCACTCGAAGCGCTGTCCGGCTTTGGCCAGGGTGCCGATCGTCTGATCGCACTCACCGATTTCATCACCCATCGCAAGTTTTAGCCCGCCAGGGCGAGGCGTCCGGGAACTGCCATGTCAAATACGACGAACACCTATCCGCTGCTCGACAGCATCGATGACCCGTCAGCACTGCGCAAGCTCGACCGGCGGCAACTGCCGCAACTGGCCGACGAGTTGCGCACCTTCCTCGTCAGCTCGGTCGCCAAGACAGGTGGCCACCTGTCGTCGAACCTCGGCACCGTCGAACTGACGATCGCGCTGCACTACGTCTTCGACACGCCTTACGACCGTCTCGTCTGGGACGTCGGCCACCAGACCTACGTGCACAAGGCGCTCACGGGACGGCGTGCCGGCATGGACCGGCTGCGCATGCACGGTGGGATTTCCGGCTTCCCCAAGCGCTGCGAAAGCGAGTACGACACCTTCGGCGTCGGCCACTCGTCGACCTCGATTTCGGCCGCTCTCGGCATGGCCGTTGCCGCGCGCATGAAGGGCGAAACGCGCAAGACGGTCGCGGTGATCGGTGATGGCGCCATGTCCGCCGGCCAACCGTTTGAAGCGCTGAACAACGGCGGCGTCACCGACGCCGACCTGCTGGTCGTACTCAACGACAACGACATGTCGATTTCGCCGCCGGTCGGCGCGCTCAACCGCCACCTCGCCCGCCTGTTTTCGGGCAGCACCTTCAATGCCGCGCGCCGCGCCGGCGAGAAGATGCTCGGCGTCGCGCCGTCGCTGCTCGAGTTCGCGCGCCGTGCCGAAGAGCACGTCAAGGGAATGCTGACGCCGGGAACGATGTTCGAGGAATTCGGCTTCAACTACATCGGCCCGATCGACGGCCACGACCTCGATTCGCTGATCCCGACGCTGCAGAACCTGAAGAACCTGCGCGGCCCCCAGTTCCTGCACATCATCACCAAGAAGGGACAGGGCTACCAGCAGGCCGAAGCGAACCCGATCCTCTACCACGGCGTCTCGAAGTTCCAGCCCGAAGTCGGCATCCTCGAAGGCAAGGGCGGCGGCAAGCCGACCTATACGCAGATTTTCGGCGACTGGCTGTGCGACATGGCCGCCGCCGACAAACGTCTGGTGGCGATCACGCCAGCGATGGGTGAAGGCTCGGGAATGATCCGCTTTGCGCGGCAATACCCGGACCGCTACTTCGACGTCGGCATCGCCGAACAGCACGCGGCGACCTTCGCCGCCGGTCTCGCCTGCGAAGGACTGAAGCCGGTACTGGCGATCTACTCGACCTTCCTGCAGCGTGGCTACGACCAGCTGCTGCACGACATCGCGCTACAGAACCTGCCGGTCGTCCTCGCGCTCGACCGTGGTGGCCTCGTCGGCGCCGATGGCCCGACGCACCACGGCGCCTTCGACCTGTCGTTCATGACCTGCATCCCGAACATGGTGATCATGGCACCGGCTGACGAAAACGAGTGCCGACGCATGCTGACCACCGCCTTCCGCTACGACGGCCCGGCTGCCGTGCGCTACCCGCGCGGCAGCGGCATGGGCGTCGCCATCGAACCCGAACTGAACGAGCTGCCGCTGGGCAAGGGCGAAATCCGCCGCCGTGGCCGCAGCGTCGCGCTGCTCGCCTTCGGCAGCATGCTCGCGCCGGCGCTTGCCGCTGGCGAAGAACTCGGTGCCACCGTCGCCAACATGCGTTTCGTCAAGCCGATCGACCGCGATCTGATTCTCGAACTCGCCGCCGAGCACACGCTGCTCGTCTCGCTCGAGGAAAACGCGCTGGTCGGCGGCGCCGGCTCCGAAGTCGCGCGCGTCCTCGAAGAAGCCGGCTGCCCGACGCCGCTGCTGCGCCTCGGCCTGCCCGACCGCTTTGTCGAGCATGGCGACCAGTCGCTGCTGCTCGCCGAACTCGGCCTCGACCGCGCCGGCATCGTCGCAACGGTTCGTGAACGCCTTGGCGCGGCGCCCCTATTGAGAACGGTGGCGTGAGCAGCACCACGCCGCCTGCAGGAGAAGAAATGCCCCAATCCCCCACGCCGCGCCCAGGCGCGGCGATGGCCGACGTGCAAAGCTCGGCCGATACGCGCCAGATCGCCATCAACAAGGTCGGCATCAAGGCGATCCGCCACCCGGTGAAGGTGCTCGACAAGTCGGGCGGCATCCAGCACACCATCGCGGTCTTCAACATGTACGTCGGCCTGCCGCACAACTTCAAGGGCACGCACATGTCTCGCTTCGTCGAGATACTCAACACCGAGGAGCGTGAAATCTCGGTCGAGAGCTTCCCGGCGATGCTGCGCCACATGGTCGACCGGCTGGAAGCCGAAACCGGTCACATCGAGATGAACTTCCCGTTCTTCATCAACAAGGCGGCGCCGGTTTCCGGCGTGCAGAGTCTGATGGACTACGACGTGACGCTGATCGGCGACATCCGCGACGGCGAGATCGAAGCAACCTTGCGCGTCGTTGTGCCGGTAACCAGCCTGTGCCCTTGCTCGAAGAAGATTTCCGAGCGCGGCGCACACAACCAGCGCTCGCACGTCACCGTCACGCTCTGCGCCGACGATCACGTGTGGATCGAGGAAATCGTCGACCTCGTCGAAAGCGAGGCCTCGTGCGAGCTGTTCGGCCTGCTGAAACGCCCGGACGAGAAATACGTCACCGAACGCGCCTACGACAACCCGAAGTTCGTCGAGGACATGGTGCGCGATGTCGCCGCACGCCTCAACGCCGACCCGCGCATCCGCCGCTATACGGTCGAATCGGAGAATTTCGAGTCGATCCACAACCACTCGGCGTACGCGCTGATCGAGAAAACGCCCGACTGATCGTTCGGCCGCTCACCGCGCACCGCGCCGCGATCCAAACAAAAAGGGCAGCGTCCGCAGACGCTGCCCTTTTTCTTGCGCTTGCCGCCGGGCGCGCAGCCGCGGCGACAAAGACCGGTGATCAGGCCTTGCGCGCGGTCAGCTTTTCCTTGATGCGCGCCGACTTGCCGGAACGCTCGCGGAGGTAGTACAGCTTGGCGCGACGCACGTCGCCGCGACGCTTGACCTCGATCGCTGCCAGCAGCGGCGAATAGGTCTGGAACGTCCGCTCGACGCCCTCGCCCGAGGAAATCTTGCGCACGATGAAGCTGGAGTTGAGACCGGCATTGCGCTTGGCAATGACGACGCCTTCATAGGCCTGCAGACGCTCGCGCGTGCCTTCCTTGACCTTCACCTGAACGATGACGGTGTCACCCGGCGCGAAGTCGGGGATCGTCTTGCCCAGGCGGGCGATTTCTTCCTGCTCGAGTTGCTGGATCAGATTCATTGTTGATACTCCTTTTTTGCTTGTCTGACCGCATTGCTCCAGTGCTTGCGCCGGGAGTTGCGAATTCTCCTGAAAATCGCCAGGAGTTGCGTACTGCATTGCGTACTTCGACTGCGGCCCGTAGCCAGCCGCCAGCGGCAGCGCTTACGAGTCCTCCTGAAACCGCGCCAGGAGTTGCGCTTCCTCTTTCGACAACGTCCGCCCCGCAATCAGCTCGGGACGCCGCTGCCGTGTCCGCACCAGCGCCTGTTGCAGGCGCCAGCGCCGGATTTCTTCATGGTGACCGGAGAGCAGCACGTCCGGCACCCGCAGCCCCGCGTATTCCTCGGGCCGCGTGTAGTGCGGGCAATCGAGCAGGCCCGCCACAAACGAATCCTGTTCCGCTGATTCGGCGTCGTTCAGCACCCCCGGCAATTGCCTGACGACGGCATCGATCAGCGCCATCGCCGGAATCTCGCCGCCGGAGAGAACAAAATCGCCCAGCGATATTTCTTCATCAACGCAACGCTGCAGCAAGCGTTCGTCGATTCCTTCATAACGTCCGCACAACAACACCAGCCCGACACCCGCCTGCGCATCCGCCGCCAGCTCGCTGACCCGCCGGTGTGTCAGCGGCGCGCCCTGCGGCGACAGACAGATCACCCGGCTGGTTGCAGAACCGGCAGCGGCCTGACGCTGCTTTGCTGCGCCGATCGCCGCTTCCAGCGGAGCCGCCAGCATGACCATTCCCGGACCGCCGCCGTAGGGACGGTCATCAACCGTGCGCCGCTCGTCGTGCGTGAAATCGCGCGGATTCGACAAACCGAGTTGCCACAGCCCCTTCTCGTGCGCCCGCCGCGTCACGCCGTACTGCGCCACCGCGGCAAACATCTCGGGGAAAAGCGTGACCGCTTCGACCAGCAGCAACGGTCGCGTCTCCCCTGCGGGCGACGCCGGACTTGTCGTCACCAGTCGGCTTCCCAATCGACGCGGATGCATCCCGCACCAATGTCGACCGACAGCACCACCGCCGCAACGAAGGGCAGCAAGCGTTCCGGCTCGCCCTCGACACCAACTCGCAGAACATCGTTGGCGCCGGTTTCGATAAGCCCGAGCACACGCCCGAGCGGCTCATCGCGGGTATTCAACACCTGCAGGCCGATCAGATCAGCCCAGTAATACTCATTCTCGCGTGCCGGTGGCAGCGCCGAACGCGGCACACCGACCAGCATTCCCTTCAAGGCCTCGGCAGCATTCCGGTCAGCGACACCGTCGAATTCGACGACCACGCTTTCCCCGTGCACGCGACCCCTGCGCAAACGACATTCGCGCCAGTTGCCAGTTACCTGCTCCTCGCGGCCGAGCCACCAGACCGGCAACTTTGCCCACGCGACAGGATCGTCGGCGAACGGATGAATCTTCAACGCACCGGCAATTCCCCAGGCATCGACAACTTTGCCGAGGACGACGAACGCCGACGCATTTTCCACCGCAGCCCCCCCCGCCTCTGCCATGACCGGGGTCGCCGGCAGAGACGAAGACTGACTGGCGGACAAATCAGCGGTCAGCGGAGAACTCAGGCCGCGACCTTGGCGCCAGCCTGCTTGACCAGACGAGCAACCGTCGGCGACAGCTGGGCACCCTGCTGCTGCCAGTAGTTCAGGCGGTCAGCAGCGATGCGCAGGCTTTCCTCGGCGCCAGCGGCGACGGGGTTGTAGAAGCCGATACGCTCGATGAAACGGCCATCGCGGCGGGTACGGGAATCCGCGACCACCAGGTTATAGAACGGGCGCTTCTTGGCGCCGCCGCGAGCCAGTCGAATGACTACCATGACACTCTCTTCCGGATTCAGAAAAAGGGCAGGATTATAACAAGAAACCGCGAGAAAACAAGCTGATATTCCGGCAGCAAAGCTGGACTGCCGGACACGTTCCGGCGCGCCATGGTTATAATCGTTCAGCTCACACCGGCCGGCGCCCAAGCCCATAGCGATGAACGATCCGATCCTAGCAGCTGACAGCGACCCGGCCGCCGCCACAACGGGCGGCGCCACTGACGAAATTTCCTGTCTGCGCGCAATTGCCGACTGGCTGAATGTCCGCCATCCGGCACAGCCGCGCGATGAGCTTGAAGCCCTGCGCGGCCATCTCCTTGCCCTGCGCGAGATTGCCGCCACGAACGACGAGCGCGCGGCACTGCTCGAACGGCTTTTTGATCGCGCGTTGCCACTGATCAACGCACTGACGCCAAGCCTGCTCGACCACGAGTTGCCGCTGCCGCGCAGCACCGGGCGCACCCTGCGCGTCATGCACGAACTGCTCTGGCAACTCGCGGCAGACCTGCCGGCCGCAAGCGCGCTTGGCGATGCCGCGCACGACGGCGAAGCGGCGACAGCAGCGATACGCTCAGGTGGCGCACTGTGGCGCAGCGTCGACGCGCTCGCCCGACATCTGCTGCTCAGCTACCTGACGGCATCGCCGGCGAGCAGCGGCGTCTGGCTGGCGCTGCATCAGCGCCACGTGCAAGCGGTCCGTCTCGGTCTTGCCGAACACATTCCGGCCGCCGCGACGCGCAGCCTGCGTCAGGTCTACAACGCTGCGCTGCTCGTCGCCTGCGCCCATCCGGCGGCGCTGACGGCGCGCGAAATCAGCTTCGTTGCCGCTTTTGCCGAGCGTTTCGCCGGACAGGTCGACGCCCCGTCGGCACAGGCTCCGGCTGGCTCGGCGACCTTCTGGATTGACCCGCTGCGTGACCAGCCACCGGCGCCGCTGGCGCGCCGCGCACCGCCACCGGACAGCGGCGCGCTGTTCTTCTCCTGTGCAGCGCTCGCGACTCTGGTCGAAAGGCACATGACTGCAGCCGGCGACGCGACAATCGACACTTCACTGCCGGTAACTGCAATCACGCCCGAGCAGCGCGGCACATTGCGCCACCTGCTCAACTGCTGGGGCGCGCCACGCAAGCGACGCTTCCTGCGGCGCCGGCAGTCGAGTCGCGCGCAACTGTGTGCCGGACTGACGGCGGTCATTGCGGCGCTGCGTGGCCAGGATTCGGCACCGCTGTCAGACTGGATGATCATCAACGAAAGTCCGGACGGCTATGCAGTGATGCATGTCGGTGGCGACAGCGGCCCGCTGGCTGTCGGCGAAGTCGTCGCCGTCCGCTGCAGCGAAGACGATAGTGGGAAAGACCGGCACTGGCAGATTGCCATGGTGCGCTGGGCCATCTCCGAAAACCCCGAACACCTCGAACTCGGCTTGCAGATCGTCGCGCCGCTGGCGCTGCCGGCACTGCTCGCGCTGCCCGCCAGCGGCACGACACAGGCGGCGCTGCTGCTGCCGGCCGCGCCACCGCTGCATGAACGGACGAAACTGCTCATCGCCGCCGCGGCGCTACCTGCGGTCGAAGAAAAGCTGATCGTCGTCGTCGATAGCGGACGGGTCGACGTGCGCGAGCTGCACATCGCGCACACCGAGGAGCTGACGCCGAGTCTGGCGCTGTTCGCCGTTCAGGCCGACGAGCGCGTCTGAGTATCGGCTCCGCCTTCAACGGCCGCGAATTCGGGCAGGGTCGCGGCGATCAGCGCACCAATCAGCACCACCGCCCACGACAGGTAGAGCCAGATCAGGAAGATCGGCACCGTCGCGAACGCGCCGTAGATCGTCTGATAGAAAGGAAAGTGCTGCAGGTACAGCTCGAAGGCCTTCTGCATCAGCGCAAAGGCGAGCGCGGCGGCGATGCCGCCCCAGGCCGCATCGCGCACGCGCACGCGGACATTGGGCAGCGTGTAATACAGTCCTCCGAAAAACAGCGCCGGCACGAGCACGCCCATCGCCTTGAACGCCAGACGACGTAACCAGGGCGGTTCGTCGGCAAGACCGAGCGACACCGTCACCGCGTAGGAAATCGCTGCGGCGACGCCACCGAGCGCCAGCGGCCAGAGTGCGACCAGTGCCGCGTACAGACGCAGCCGCTGCCACCAGCGCCGCCGCGGCGCCCGCCAGACATGGCCGAAAGCACGCTCGATGGTGAGCAGCAAAAGAAACGCTGATGCCACCAGCAGGAGCAGGCCGGCGACAGTCACCTGCGCGGCCTTGTGCGAGAACTCGAGCACGTAGCGGGCGATCAGCCCGGCAGAGCCTTCGGGCAGCAATTTATGCACCAGATAGCGGTCGATCTGCTCGGCAAAATCCGGAAAACTCGGCAGCAGCGTCGCCAGACTGACGATCAGCGCAACCAGCGGCACGAGCGAGAGCAAGGTGGTGAATGCCAGGCTGGCGGCGACCTCGTCGAGATTCTCCTCGCTGAACCGGCGCACGAGGCGCCGGAGCAAACGCCGCAGCGGCGAAACCGGGCGCGCGATCACGATACCGGCCAGCGGCACAGCGAAGGTGCCGGCAGGAGAGGGAATGAAGGATGGCGGCGCGCGGTCAACACGAAGCGAAACGGAAGGAGGAAAACCATGGCGAGAGATTCATCGGTGCCGACAAGGCTGCGCTTCCGGTGCAGCCGGAAAGAACCGCCATCCGCGGCGGCCCGCGGCGAAAGGTGGACAAAGCCGGCAAGGTGTCGGCGGCAGACGCTGCCGACGTCGCCCGTATAATAGCCCGATGAGCGAAATCCTCGTCCTTTACTACAGCCAGCGCGGTTCGGTGCGCGCGCTGGCGCAGCAGATCGCGCGCGGCATCGAATCGGTGTCCGGTGTCGGCGCGCGCCTGCGTACCGTGCCGAAAGTCGCCAGCGTCTGCACCAGCAGCGCGCCGGCGGTGCCGGAAAGCGGCGCCCCTTATGTCGAGCCCGCCGATCTTGACGAATGCAGCGGACTCGCGCTCGGCAGTCCGACGCGTTTCGGCGCCATGGCGGCGCCGATGAAGTATTTCTGGGACGGCACCATCACGCAGTGGGTGAATGGTTCGCTGGTGGGCAAGCCGGCCTGCGTGTTTACCGCGTCGGGCAGCATGCACGGCGGCCAGGAAACGACGCTGGTGTCGATGATGTTGCCGCTGCTGCACCACGGCATGCTCATCGTCGGACTGCCTTTTACCGAGCCGGCGCTGTCGACCACGCGCAGCGGCGGCACGCCTTACGGCGTGAGCCACGTCGCCGGCAGCGACGGCGACCCGGAACTGAGTGCCGACGAACGCCAGCTGGCCTTTGCCCAGGGACAGCGGCTGGCCACGATCGCGCGCCGCCTCGCTGGCGGCGGCTGACGGCGCCTTGCGCGAGCTGCCCGCCAGCGCTCTTTCACCACCATTTTCCCCGCGTCCTTAGCCGCCCCGGAAGCCATGACCCGACTCGCCCTGAATGCCTCGATCGTCAGCCTGATTGCGCTGATCTTCCTCTGCCTCGCCTGGGAATTGCGCCTGGCGCCGATCCATCCCGGCGGCTCGTGGCTGGCGCTGAAGTGCCTGCCGCTGCTGCTGCCGCTGCGTGGCGTGCTGCACGGTCGCCGCTACACCTACCAGTGGGTATCGATGCTGATCCTTGCCTACTTTGCCGAAGGCATCGTCCGCGCCACCACCGAACAGGGAATGTCGCAGGCGCTGGCCATCGCCGAAATCGTCCTCTCGTTTGTCTTCTTCATTGCCAGCGTGGCCTACGCCTACCGGACGCGGCCGTCGGCGCAGGCAGGCAAGCAAGCGCAATAAAACCGGGCGACGCGGCATGGCGGGCGCCATGCCGCAGCGAGCCCGCGTACGCCCTACACGTCGCCCTGCGGATTGACGCGTTCGAGCGACGAGTGCAGCTTGTTCAGCGCGTTGAGGTAGGCCTTCGCCGAGGCAATGACGATGTCGGTATCGGCGCCAGCGCCGTTGACGATGCGCCCCTGTTTGGCCAGCCGCACGGTGACCTCACCCTGCGCGTCGGTGCCGGTGGTGATCGCGTTCACCGAATAGAGCAGCAGTTCGGCACCCGAACCGGCAATCGACTCGATGGCGCGGAACGACGCGTCGACCGGGCCGCCACCGGTGGCCTGCGCCTTCTGTTCGCTGCCGCCAAGCGTCAGCGTCAGCGTCGCCTGCGGCGTTTCGCCGGTTTCCGAGCAGACGTGCAGGTAAACGAGCTTGTAGTGCTCCTCGCCGGCGCTCACCGCCTCGTCGGAGACGAGCGCCTGCAAGTCCTCGTCGAATATCTCGTGCTTCTTGTCGGCGAGTTCCTTGAAGCGCGCGAAAGCGGCGTTCACCGCCTCGTCGCCGGCGAGCTCGATACCCAGCTCGGCGAGCCGCGACTTGAAGGCATTGCGCCCGGAGTGCTTGCCGAGCACCAGCTTGTTCTGCGCCCAGCCGACGTCCTGCGCGCGCATGATTTCGTAGGTTTCGCGGTGCTTGAGCACGCCGTCCTGGTGGATTCCCGACTCATGCGCGAAGGCGTTGGCGCCGACGATGGCCTTGTTCGGCTGCACCGGGTAGCCGGTGATCTGCGAGATGAGCTTCGACGCCGGAACGATCTGCGTCGTGTCGATGCGCGTCTCGACCGGGAACAGGTCGGAGCGCGTCCTCACCGCCATCACCACTTCTTCGAGCGAGGCGTTGCCGGCACGCTCGCCGAGGCCGTTGATCGTGCATTCGACCTGGCGTGCGCCGGCGAGCACCGCCGCCAGCGAATTGGCGACGGCCATGCCGAGGTCGTTGTGACAGTGCGTCGACCAGACCACCTTGTCGGCGCCCGGTACGCGCTCGATCAGCGTGCGCATGCGCTCGCCCCAGACTTCGGGAATCGAATAGCCGACGGTATCGGGGACGTTGATCGTCGTCGCGCCGGCCTGGATCACCGCGTCGAAGATACGCACCAGGAAATCGAAGTCGGAGCGCACCGCGTCCTCGGCCGAGAACTCGACGTCGTCGGTGTATTCGCGCGCCAGCTTGACCGCCCGCACCGCTGCCTCGACGACCTGGTCGGGGCTCATGCGCAGCTTCTTCTCCATGTGGATCGGGCTGGTGGCGATGAAAGTGTGGATTCGTCCCGACGCCGCCGGGCGGATCGCCTCGCCGGCGCGGCGGATGTCGTTATCGTTGGCGCGCGCCAGCGAACAAACGGTCGACTCCTTGATCGTCTCGGCGATGGCGTGGATGGCGTCGAAGTCGCCCGGCGACGCGGCGGCGAAGCCGGCCTCGATCACGTCGACGCGCATGCGTTCGAGCTGGCGGGCGACGCGCAGCTTTTCCTCGCGCGTCATCGACGCGCCGGGGCTTTGTTCGCCGTCGCGCAGGGTGGTGTCGAAAATGACGAGGCGCTGTTTCATGAGCTGACTCCGAAGATAGTCAAGGAAGCCCGACACCGGATCCGGAAATCAGGGCGGAGTGCACAGGATTGTAGAGGGAGAGGGTCGGCGCGCGAAGCGCCGCGGCGAAACAAACCCTGTTGCCGGAGCGCCGGCATTAGACTCGCCAGCACCGCGCGCACCATCCCGGCACAAGGGACGGGCGTGCGTCAGTTCAGCCGGGGTTCGGCGTCTTGCGCTTGAGCAGACGAATCGCCGCCTGTACGTAGCCGGACAGCGCGTAGACGACGAAGAGCAGGAACAACGCTGCCGGCGTGTCGTAGGAAATCACTGCGAAGCCCAGCGCCATGGCGACGATGAAGATGAAGGGCACGCTGCGGCGCAGGTTGATGTCCTTGAAGCTGTAGAAACGGACATTGGTCACCATGGTGATACCGGCGAAGATCACCAGCACGCAGGCGATCCAGCGCACGTCGAAGGCAGCGATGCCGTTGTCGATCGCCACCCAGACAAAGCCGGCGACCAGCGCCGCCGCCGCCGGGCTCGGCAAGCCCTGGAAGTAGCGCTTGTCGACGACTTCGAGCGTGGTGTTGAAGCGCGCCAGACGCAGCGCGGCGCCGACGCAGTAGATGAAAGCGGCGATCCAGCCGAGCCGGCCCATGTCCTTGAGCGCCCAGACATAGACTACCAGCGCCGGGGCGACGCCGAACGAGACCATGTCGGAGAGCGAATCGTACTCGGCGCCGAAGGCGCTCTGCGTTCGCGTCAGTCGCGCGACACGACCATCGAGGCCGTCGAGCACCATGGCGACGAAGATGGCGACCGCGGCCAGCTCGAACGCGCCCTTCATCGCCTGGACGACGGCGAAGAAGCCGCAGAACAAGGCGGCCGTCGTGAACAGATTGGGGAGAACGTAAATCCCGCGCCGACGCAACTCGGGATTGAACAGGGTCTTGCGGGGCTTTATTTCCGGCATGTTTCAGGCAAGTTCGGCCAAAACGGTGGTCGAAGCATACACCTTTTCGCCAATCGTCACCTTGACGCGGGCGTCAAGCGGCAGATAGACATCAAGCCGCGAACCGAAGCGGATGAAACCGTAGCGCTCGCCGCGCACCAGTTGCTTGCCGGCATCGACGTAGCAGAGGATGCGGCGGGCGACGAGGCCGGCGACCTGCACCGAGGTCACATCCTGGCCGTCTTTGGTGCGCAGCCACAAGGCATTGCGCTCGTTCTCGGTCGATGCCTTGTCGAGCGCGGCATTGACGAACTTGCCGGGGTTGTACCAGCGCTGCTTCACCTCGCCATCGACCGGACTGCGTTGCGAATGCACGTTGAAAACGTTCATGAACACGCTGACCTTGATCGCCTGACGATCGAGATAGGGATCGCGCACTTCCTCGACAACGACAATGCGGCCATCGGCCGGCGCGACGACGCTCTTGGCGTCGCCCGAGATGACGCGCTGCGGATCACGGAAGAACTGCAGGACGAAGATGGCGATGATCCAGAACGGAAAGGCCGGCATCGCGCCGAAGCCGAGATGGACGCCAATGGCGACGGCGATAGCGATGGCGAGGAAGGGCCAGCCTTCGCGGGCAATGATGGGGTGCGGGTAATTCATCGGGCGGAAATCGTCCAGACAGTGGCGGCGAAGCGCCGGATGGGCGGCGGCACGGAAGCCGGGGAGAGACAAGCCAGCGTGCGGCCGATGCTGCGAAGCGACGAATACACGGGCAAAAACTGCAGCAACTATAGCGAAAACGGGCGCGACCGGTCGGCCGCGCCCGCTCTCAATACGTAAAACTTAGTTCTTCGACTGGTCGACCAGCTTGTTCTTGCGGATCCACGGCATCATTTCACGCAGCTTGCCGCCGACCACTTCGATCGGATGCTCGGCATTGAGACGGCGGCGCGCGGTCATCGACGGGTAGTTGGTCTTGCCTTCGAGGATGAACTGCTTGGCGTACTCGCCGCTCTGGATGCGCTTCAGGGCATTGCGCATGGCGTAGCGCGACTCCTCGTTGATCACTTCGGGGCCGGTCACGTACTCGCCGTATTCGGCGTTGTTCGAGATCGAGTAGTTCATGTTGGCGATGCCGCCCTCGTACATCAGGTCGACGATCAGCTTCAGTTCGTGCAGACACTCGAAGTACGCCATTTCCGGCGCGTAACCGGCCTCAGTCAAGGTTTCGAAGCCCATCTTGACGAGTTCGACGGCGCCGCCGCAGAGCACGGCCTGTTCGCCGAAGAGGTCGGTCTCGGTCTCTTCACGGAAGTTGGTCTCGATGACGCCCCCCTTGGTGCCGCCGTTGGCCGCCGCGTAGGACAGCGCAACATCCTTGGCCTTGCCGGAGACGTCCTGATGCACGGCGATCAGCGAGGGAACGCCGCCACCCTTCAGGTATTCGGAGCGCACGGTGTGGCCCGGGCCCTTCGGCGCGACCATGATCACGTCGAGGTCGGCACGCGGCACGACCTGGTTGTAGTGCACGTTGAAGCCGTGCGCGAAGGCCAGCGCGGCGCCCTTCTTGATGTTCGGCTCGACGTCGTTGTAATAGACGGCAGGAATGTTCTCGTCCGGCAGCAGGATCATGACGACGTCGGCACCTTCAACAGCCTTGCCGACTTCCTTGACCTTGAGGCCGGCCGCTTCGGCCTTCGCCCAGGAAGCGCCGCCCTTGCGCAGGCCGATGGTGACCTTGACGCCGGAATCGTTGAGGTTCTGCGCGTGGGCGTGGCCTTGCGAGCCGTAACCGACGATGGTGACCTTCTTGCCCTTGATCAGCGAGAGATCGGCGTCCTTGTCGTAATAAACTTTCATGCGATTCCTTTCAGGTGCGTGAGCGCGATAGTTGAAACGGGCGAAATGAGCTCAAGTGCGGGAAAACCAGCGCAGCGACCGACTCCGGAGCGTCGGTGCGGCCGCCACCTCACACTTTGAGGATACGGTCGCCGCGGCCGATGCCGCTGACGCCGGTACGTACGGTTTCGAGGATCAGGCTGCCGTCGAGCGCCTGGATGAAAGCGTCGAGCTTGGCCCCGGGACCGGTGAGTTCGACCACATAGGTCGATTCGGTGACGTCGATGATGCGCCCGCGGAAGATCTCCGCCATGCGCTTCATCTCCTCGCGGTCCTTGCCGGCGGCACGGACCTTGATCAGCATCAGCTCGCGCTCGATGTGCGCGGCTTCCGACAGGTCGACGACCTTGATGACGTCGATCAGCTTGTTCAGCTGTTTGGTGATCTGCTCGAGTACTTCCTCGGAGCCGGAAGTGACGATGGTCATCCGCGACAGCGAGGGGTCTTCGGTCGGCGCCACGGTCAGCGACTCGATGTTGTAGCCG
The DNA here is from genome assembly GCF_014197755.1 of Rhodocyclus tenuis. Classification (GTDB taxonomy): domain Bacteria; phylum Pseudomonadota; class Gammaproteobacteria; order Burkholderiales; family Rhodocyclaceae; genus Rhodocyclus; species Rhodocyclus tenuis. The sequence goes on from NZ_JACIGE010000003.1 coordinate 126,306, forward strand.
CGCGCCGAGAACAGCCCGGCGACGCGCGACAGCGCACCGGCTTCGTTTTCGAGCAGGATGGAAATGATGTGTCGCATGTCGTCGCCCCTCACAGATCTTCAGCCAGAATCATTTCCGACAAGCCCTTGCCCGCTGCCACCATCGGGAAGACATTGGCTTTCGGATCGGTGCGGAAATCGATGAAGACGAGTTCGTTCTTGTGCTCGATGAACGCCTTCCTGAGCGCCGGTTCGACGTCTTCCGGCCGGTCGACGCGAATGCCGACGTGGCCGTAAGCTTCGGCGAGCTTGACGAAGTCGGGCAGCGAATCCATGTACGACTCGGAATAGCGGCTGCCGTAGAACATCTCCTGCCACTGCCGCACCATGCCCAGGTAGCGGTTGTTGAGCGAGATGATCTTGATCGGCAGGCGGAACTGCTTGGCCGTCGACAGCTCCTGGATGCACATCTGGATCGAACCTTCGCCGGTCACACAGGCGACGGGGCGGTCGGGATTGGCAAAGGCGGCGCCGATGGCGTAAGGCAGACCGACGCCCATGGTGCCGAGACCGCCCGAGTTGAGCCAGCGCCGCGGCTTTTCGAACTTGTAGTACTGCGCCGCCCACATCTGGTGCTGGCCGACATCGGAGGTGATGATCGCTTCGCCGCCGGTGATCTCGTGCAGCTTTTCGATCACGTACTGCGGCATGATCACGTCGCTCTTCGCTTCGTAGCGCATGCAGTTCTTGCCGCGCCAGCCCCCGATCGTCGCCCACCAGTCGGCGAGCGCCGTCGCGTCGGGCTTGGCCTTGTCGGCGTCGAGCAGACGCAACATCTCTTCGAGCACGTCGGGAACGCTGCCAACGATCGGCACGTCGACCTTGACGCGCTTGGAAATCGACGAGGGGTCGATGTCGATGTGAATGATCTTGCGCGGCACGTCCGAGAAGTGCTCGGGATTGCCGATGACGCGGTCGTCGAAGCGCGCGCCGATGGCCAGCAGCACGTCGCTATTCTGCATCGCCATATTGGCTTCGACAGTGCCATGCATGCCGGGCATGCCAAGGAACTGGCGGTCGCCGGCCGGGTAGGCGCCGAGACCCATCAGCGTGTTGCAGACGGGGAATCCCAGACGACGCACCAGACGTGTCAGCGGATCGGCGGCGTTCGACAGGATGACGCCGCCACCGGTGTAGATCATCGGCCGCTTGGCGTCGAGCAGCAGCTGCACGGCCTTGCGGATCTGGCCGAGGTGCCCCTTGACCACCGTGTTGTACGAACGCATCTGGATCGTCTTCGGGTAGTCGAACTCGCACTTCGCCGCGGTGATGTCCTTCGGGATATCGACGACCACCGGGCCCGGACGGCCGGTGCTGGCGATGTGGAAAGCCTTCTTCATCGTCACCGCCAGATCGCGCACGTCCTTGACCAGGAAGTTGTGCTTGACGCAGGGCCGCGTGATGCCGACGGTGTCACACTCCTGGAAGGCGTCCTGACCGATGTAGGCCGTCGGCACCTGTCCGGTGATGATCACCAGCGGGATCGAATCCATGTAGGCGGTGGCAATGCCGGTAACGGCATTGGTCGCGCCCGGACCGGAGGTAACCATGGCGACGCCGACCTTGTGCGACGAGCGCGCCAGGCCATCGGCCGCATGCACGGCAGCCTGCTCATGGCGGACAAGAATGTGCTTGACCTTGTCCTGCTTGAACAGCTCATCGTATATATGGAGGACGGAACCACCGGGATAGCCGAAAACATACTCGACCTTTTCTTCCTGGAGGCACCTGATTACAATCTCCGCACCGGTCATCATCATCGCCGTCGCCTTACCAAGCTGAGTGCTCGAAAAAGCCGGTTACGTTAATGCCTGAGCCCCGATTGGTCAAGGCTTGCGCCCCCGGCGCACGACGGCAAGCAGGCCATGCTTACCGGTTTTGCAAAGGATTCCCCTTCTGGCCAGCCAACGCGAACTGTCCGACTTTCTTGCTGCTGTTGAACGCCGCGCCTTCAAACAGGCGATGTTTGCCGTTCACAACGAAGATTCTGCGCTCGACATCGTGCAGGACTCGATGATGAAACTGGCCGAAAAGTATGGCGACCGTCCGGGCGAAGAACTGCCGATGCTTTTTCAGCGCATCCTGCAGAATACGATCCGCGACTTCTACCGGCGCAGCAAAGTTCGCTCGACATGGACGACGCTGTTTTCGGCACTGTCACCGAGCGACGACGAAGACCACGACCCGCTGGAGAGTCTGCTGTCGGAAAACGACAACGAGTCGGTAAGCACGCCACACGCGCAGTTCGAGCAGGCACAGGTACTCGAATTGATCGAAAAAGAAGTAAAGGCGCTGCCGCCACGTCAACGCGAAGCCTTCCTGATGCGTTACTGGGAAGATATGGATGTTGCCGAGACCGCCCAGGCGATGGGCTGCTCGGAAGGCAGCGTCAAGACGCACTGTTCGCGCGCCACACATACGCTGGCCGCCGCGCTCGCAGCAAAAGGAGTGACTTTATGAACGAAATGCAGGAACTGCAGTTTGCCCGGCAGGTCAGGCTGCAGTTGAACCGTGGACTGCACGAGATGCCTTCCGCCACCAGCGAACGTCTGCGCGCAGCACGCGAACGCGCGTTGGCGCAGCAGCGGGTCGCGGTGCGTCAGTCGGCACTGGCATCGGTCGGCAATTTCCTGCACTCGCACTTCGAGCGCCTGCATGTCGAGCAACTGCTGGCGGCCTTGGCCTTGGCACTGGGCATCGGCTTTGCCGCGTACTGGCACGCCGACCAAAGCCTCACCGAAATGGAAGAAATCGACAGCGCGCTCCTCGCTGATGAGCTTCCGGTTGGCGCACTCACCGACAAAGGCTTCGACGCATGGTTAAAAAACTCCTCGGCGGAATAGCGCTGAGCTGTTTTATTTGCGTCTGTAGTTGGGCGGGACCTGCAGCGGTGGTGACGCCGGCGGCGGTCGTCGCCACGCCAGCGCAGCCGAAATGGAACGAACTCAGCTTCCAGCAGCAAAGCATCCTGGTCCCGCTGGCCAGCGACTGGAACCAGATGGAGAACTACCGGCGCAAAAAATGGCTGGGGATCGCCCAGCGCTTTGCGACGATGTCTCCGGCGGATCAGAAACGGGTCCAGGCGCAGATGTACGAGTGGGCCAAGCTGACGCCGCAGCAAAGGCAGGCGGCGCGTGAGAGATACCAGACCGTGACGCAACTGCCGCCGGAAAAGAAGCAGGAACTGAAGGAAAAATGGGAGGTTTACGTAAACCTTCCCGAGGAAGAGAAACGCAAGCTGCAGGAACAGGCGGCAAGCGTCGCCGCTGCCAAGAGCCGCCACGCTGCGCCGGCGGGAACGCTCCCCGCCATCCCGCCGAAGACGTCAAAACCTGCCGATGCAGCCGCCGTCAGTGCGGGCGAAACCAGCAGTCCCGCCATAATTGCGCCCGAGCAGGCGCCACACCCCTAATGAGCAATCACGCAAATGTACCGCCGGCAATCTCCCGGCGGCTGGCCGGCATGGCCTACGAGACGATCCTGCTCGCCGCGGCGCTGCTGATCCTGATGCTGCTGCCGCACGTGCTCATCGGCGCGTTCACCCATCGACTGGCAACGCCGCCGGTGCTGCAGGCGCACTTCTTTCTTTCGCTGCTGCTTTACTTTGGCTGGTTCTGGACGCACGGCGGGCAGACGCTGGCGATGAAAACCTGGCGCCTGCAACTGAACGACGTCAGCGGCGGTCCGGTGCGTCCGGGGCAGGCGCTGCTGCGCTACTGCCTCAGTTACCCGAGCCTGCTGCTTGGCGGCATCGGCATTTTCTGGGCCTTGTTCGACCGCGACCGCCAGTTCCTGCACGACCGACTGTCTGGCACCCGTATCACGCTGCTGCCGCCCGCCGCGAAAAAGTGAACGGGTTGGCCGATGGCGCGCCAGTGCCATCGGCGAATGCCGGCACCCCGCAACACTGCACCGGCAGTACGATTTGCGCTGCCAGCCTTAGCGCCGCTCGCTCCAGGCAAGCATCGCCATCGCCGCAAGCAGGAACAGCGCAGACGGCGCGATGGCACTCGACAAGGGCGGCCAGTTGTTGATGACGCCGAGGCTCGAGAACAACCCGTTGAGCATGTGGAAGAAGATGCCGATCATGACCCCGGCGAATATCTTCAGACTGACGCCGCCGACGCGGTCATGCCCATAGCCGAAAGGCAAGGCCAGCGCAACCATGACGAAGGCCGCCAGCGGATAGATGATCTTCTTCCATAGCGCGATTTCGTAGCGCTGTGTCTTCTGGTGGTTTTCCGCGAGATGGTGGATGTAAGCGGTGAGATGCGCGAACGACATCCGCTCGGGAACGACCAGCAACACCGAAAGAATGTCCGGGCTCAGCGCCGAACTCCAGAGCATCTGGGGCTTCTTCTCGACACGCGCCCGATCGCCGTCTAGGATCGTCTGGACGACGCCCGTCAGTTGCCAGCCGGCCGGGGCCTTGTACTCGCCCGCTTCCGCCTCGCTCACCGAGCGCAACCTGGCCTGTTCGTCGAACTCGTAGATACGCACGCCGCGCAAGCCGGCATCGGGCAGCACCGTACGCACGTTAACGAATGTGCGCTCGTCCTTGACCCACAAGCCGGTGCGGAATTCCTGCGCGACGATGCCGCCGGAAGCCTTCAGCCGCTGCTGGTTGGCCGCACGTTCGGCCGGCGGCGCGACGAACTCGCCGATGAGGAAGGTCGTCACCGCCGCCAGCCCGGCAACGATGAACAGACTGCCGAGCAGTCCGCGCGTCGACAGCCCCGAGACGCGCAACACGGTGATTTCCGAATGCCGCGCCAGCGTGGTCAGTGCATAGAGCGTGCCGATCAACACCGCGACGGGCATCAACTCATAAACACGTCCCGGCAGACGCAGCAGAACGTATGCGAGTGCATGCTGCAGCTGGTAGCCATTGCGGCCGACGTCCTTGAGTTCGGCAATCATGTCGAAAAAGCCGAACAAGGCGAGAAAAGCGACGAGAACGAGCAGCACCGACGCCATCGTTTCGCGCAGCAGGTAGCGCTGGTAGATCTTCATCGGCGCAGCTGCAGGAAAGAGGTGACGGCGATACGCCGGTAAAAGAGCAGCGGCAGCAGGGCAATCATCAGGACGTGCACGCCGAACATGCCGACGACAAAAGATACCTTGCCTTGCGCCACCCAGGCCTGGCCGATCGACAAGAGATTGCTGTAGATCATGTAGGTGAACAGTGCGACGAGCATGTTGGCCGAGCGACCGGCGCGCGGATTGACGAAAGACAGCGGAATTGCCAGCAGGGCGAGCACCACCGTCGACAGCGGAATGCCGATGCGCCAGAGAAGCTCGGCCTGGTTAACCGCCTTTTCGTCCCGGAGCAGGTCGCGGGTGGACATGTTGCGCGGCGTGCGCTCGATGCCTTGCGCTTCTTTTGTCTCGATCCGCACCGCGTAGCGGTCGAACTCAAGCACGCGAAAAGAGGGAATACCCGGCTCGACCTCGTAACGCCTGCCATCCTCGAGCACCATGAAACGGTCGCCATTGGCTGCGCTTTCCTGATGACCAGTCGCCGCCATCGTCACGCCGAGGCGCTCGTTCTGCACCGAGCTGACAAAGACATTGCGCACCGCGCTGGAGTCCTCGGCCACGGCCTCGACAAAAACGACGCGATTGGCACTGCTCGCCTCCTGAAAGGCGCCCGGCGAGACCTGACCGGCATCGCTGCGCGTGCTGAGTTTCTGCCGGAACTCTGCACTTTGTGACAAAGCCCAGGGCGACAGGAAAAATGACAGGACCGCGACCGCAAGCACCAGCGGTGCGGCAAAGGCGAGCACCGGGCGCACCCAGGCGGTCAGCGGCAAACCTGAAGAAAACCAGACGACCATCTCCGAATCGCGATAGCTGCGCGAAAGTGTCAGCAATATGGCGATAAACATGGCCAGCGAGAGCAGGACAGGCAGGTAATTGAGCGCTGCAAAACCGAGCAGAGCGATCACTGCCTCGGGCGCTACCTTGCCTGCTGCCGCCTCGGTGAGCAGGCGGATCAACTGGGTCGTCGCCATGATGGCGAAAAGTGCGACGAAGATGCCGGCCGCCGCGTGCGTCAGCTCGCGCCGCACGGCGCGATGAAAGATCATCTTTTGACTTTAATGAAATACAACTGTGATAATCAGTTCTTTTGCAAGCAACTTCTCTGGCGGAGGGACGGCGCGTGGAATTTAGCATAAAAAGCGGCAGCCCGGAAAAGCAGCGCAGCGCCTGTGTCGTCGTCGGCGTTTTCGAACCACGCAAGCTTTCGTTGCCCGCCGAGTTGCTTGACAACGCTGCCCGCAACTACCTTTCCGACGTCATCCGCGGCGGCGACATGGAAGGCAAGGCCGGCTCGACGCTGCTGCTGCACAAGGTTCCCGGCACGCTGTGCGACCGCGTCCTGCTAGTTGGCCTGGGCAAGGAAAAGGAATTCCGCGAGAAGGAATACTGCCAGGCGATCCGTTGCGCGGTAAAAACGCTCAACGAAACCGGATCCTTCGACGGCGTCATTTTCCTCACCGAAATCGCTGTCAGGAAGCGCAGCGTCGCCTGGCGGATCCGCCAGGCGAGCATCGTCGCCCGCGAAGCCGTCTATCGTTTTGACCGTTTCAAGAGCAAGAAGGACGAGGTTCGCCGGCCACTGCGCAAGCTCACCTTCGCCGTCGAGCGACGCAACGAACTGGCGGCAGCGGAAGCGGCACTGGCGCAGGGAATCGCCATCGCCGACGGCGTCGCTCTGACCAAGAACCTCGGCAATCTGCCGGGCAACATCTGCACGCCGACGCACCTCGCCGAAACGGCGCAATCGCTCGCCCAGGAATACGGATTCGACTGCCAGATTCTCGAAAACGCCGACATGGAAGCGCTCGGCATGCACGCGCTGCTGGCGGTCGCCCGCGGCTCGCGGCAGGCGCCGAAACTGATCGTCGCGCACTACCGTGGCAGCAGCGGGGGCGCAGCGCCGCTGGTGCTGGTCGGCAAGGGAATCACTTTCGACAGCGGCGGCATCTCGCTCAAGCCCGGCGCCGAGATGGACGAGATGAAGTACGACATGTGTGGCGCCGCCACCGTGCTCGGGGTTCTCAAGGCATGCGCGGCAATGAAGCTGCCGCTGAATCTGAGCGTGATCATCCCGACGGCGGAAAACATGCCCGGCGGCAACGCCAGCCGGCCCGGCGACATCGTCACCTCGATGTCCGGACAGACGATCGAAATCCTCAACACCGACGCCGAAGGTCGCCTGATCCTCTGCGACGCGCTGACTTACGCCGAAAGCCTGTCGCCGGAAACGGTGATCGACGTGGCCACGCTCACCGGCGCCTGCGTCGTTGCACTCGGCCACGTTGCCAGCGGCCTTTTCGCCAACGACGACGGCCTTGCCCGCGAGTTGCTCGGCGCCGCCGACGAGGCGCACGATCGTGCCTGGCAATTGCCGCTCTGGGACGACTATCAGGAACTGCTGAAGAGCCCCTTTGCCGACATGGCCAACATCGGCGGGCGCTGGGGCGGAGCGATTACCGCCGCCTGTTTCCTCTCGCGCTTCACCAAGAAATACGAGTGGGCGCACCTCGACATCGCCGGCACGGCCTGGAAGAGCGGCGCCGACAAGGGCGCCACCGGGCGGCCGGTGCCCTTGCTTGCGCACTATCTGCTCAAGCGCGCCGAACTGCTCACCTGAGCGCAAACACCTTGACCCAGGTCTTTTTCTACCACGACGCCAGCGACCGCATTGCCGCCGCGGCCGTGCTCATCGGCAAGGCGTTCGCGCAGAAGAAAGCGCTGCTCGTCTTCGCACCCGAAGCTGCCGTCGCCGACGCCATCGACCGGCAGCTGTGGCTGCATCCGCCCGGCAGCTTTGTTGCGCATGTGCGCGCCGAATCGCCGCTCGCCGCCGAAACGCCGGTGGTGATCACGCGGCAACTGGAGCAGCCGCAACAGTGCGAGCGCCTGTTCAGTCTCGCCGACGAAATACCCGAAGGCGCCGAACGCTTCGCGTCGATCATCGAAGTCGTCGGCGACGACGCCGAAGCGCGCAATGCCGGCCGCGAACGTGTTCGCCGCTATCGCGAACGCGGCTTCGCCGTGTCTTTCATCGACCTCGCCGGACGCGGCTGATGGACATCGACCGCGCAACCGGCGCGCTGGTGCTTCGCGCCGACTCCTTGATGCAGAAACGGCGCAGCTTCATCGCCACGCCGCGCCCCGTCGTTGCCCCGCCGGCGAATCCTGCCGAGCCGCTGGCGCCGCCAAGCCCCGCCGTAGAGCCCGCGCCGGCCGGCAACGAGGACGATCTGCCGGTCCTCACCGAAGTCATCCCACCGGAAGCCACGCCTGCGGCCATGCCGGCAGCGGCGATCGAAGAAGCGCTGGCGCACCGCCTCGCCAGCGAACTGGCGCAGGCCGTCGGCGAACGGCTGGAAGCAGAGCTGCCGGCGCTGATCGACGCCAGTTTCGCGCGCATCGAGGGCGATCTGCGCCGCGACCTGCGCGCCATTGCCGAAAACGCACTCAAGGATTTTCTCGCCCGGCGGCAGCAACTGCCGGCGCACGAAGAGCCCCCGGCGCGCGACTGATCGGCTCAGCGGCCCCGCGCCGCGCCAGCCCGCCGCGGCGTCGATACGCCATCCGGTATAATCCGCGTCTTTCGCCTGCTGCCCGCTGCCGCCTCAGGCGCGGCCGACACTGGCCATTGTCCAGTCACCTATCCCCCGCCGCCACCATGCCTCTCGCCAAAAGTTTCGAACCCGCCGACATCGAACGCCGTTGGTATCCCGCCTGGGAAGCCGCCGGCCACTTCCAGGCCGGCCTCGACACCACCAAGACCGACGCCTTCTGCATCCTGCTGCCGCCGCCGAACGTCACCGGCACGCTGCACATGGGCCACGGTTTCAACCAGGCGATCATGGACGCGCTGACGCGCTACCACCGCATGCGCGGCGACAACACGCTGTGGCAGCCGGGAACCGACCACGCCGGCATCGCCACGCAGATCGTCGTCGAACGCCAGCTTGACGCGCAGGGCGTTTCGCGCCACGACCTCGGCCGCGACAAGTTCGTCGAGAAAGTCTGGGAGTGGAAGGAATACTCGGGCGGCGCCATCACGCGGCAGATGCGCCGGCTCGGCACCTCGCCCGACTGGTCGCGCGAGCGTTTCACGATGGACGCCGGCCTGTCGAAAATCGTCACCGAGACCTTCGTCCGCCTCTACAACGAGGGTCTGATCTACCGCGGCAAGCGGCTGGTGAACTGGGATCCGGTGCTGCACACCGCTGTCTCTGACCTGGAAGTGGTGAGCGAGGAGGAAGACGGCTTCCTCTGGCACATCCGTTACCCGCTCGCCGACGGCAGCGGCTCGCTGACGGTGGCGACGACGCGCCCGGAGACGATGCTCGGCGACACCGCGGTGATGGTGCATCCGGAAGACCCGCGCTACCGTGCGCTGATCGGCAAGACGGTGAAGCTGCCGCTCACCGGGCGCGAAATCCCGATCATCGCCGACGCCTACGTCGACATGGAATTCGGCACCGGCTGCGTCAAGGTGACACCGGCGCACGACTTCAACGACTACGCGGTCGGACTGCGCCACCAGTTGCCGACGATCTGCATCCTGACGCTCGACGCCAGGATCAACGACAACGCGCCCGAGAAGTATCGCGGCCTCGACCGCTTCGACGCGCGCCGCGCGGTGGTCGCCGACCTCGAGGCGATCGGCGTGCTCGAGAAGACCGACAAGCACAAGCTCAAGGTGCCGCGCGGCGACCGTACCGGCGTCGTCATCGAGCCGATGCTCACCGACCAGTGGTTCGTCGCCATGAGCAAACCGGGCGCTGATGGCAAGTCAATCACCGAGAAGGCGCTCGACGTCGTCGCCTCGGGCGAGATCCGCTTCGTCCCGGAAAACTGGGTAAATACCTACAACCAGTGGCTGAACAACATCCAGGACTGGTGCATCTCGCGCCAGCTGTGGTGGGGCCACCAGATTCCGGCCTGGCACGGCGAGGACGGTTCGGTCTTCGTCGCGCACGACGCCCCCGAGGCGCAGGCGCTCGCTGCCAAGGCCGGCTACACCGGCGCGCTGACGCGCGACCCGGACGTGCTCGACACCTGGTATTCGTCGGCACTGTGGCCGTTCTCGACGCTCGACTGGACGCCGGAGTGGCCGGAAAAGTCGAACCCGGCGCTCGACCTCTACCTGCCGTCGTCGGTACTGGTCACCGGCTTCGACATCATCTTCTTCTGGGTGGCGCGCATGGTCATGATGACCAAGCACATCACCGGCAAAATCCCCTTCCGCGACGTCTACGTGCACGGCCTGATCCGCGACGCCGAAGGCCAGAAGATGAGCAAGTCGAAGGGTAACGTGCTCGACCCGATCGACCTGATCGACGGCATCGGTGTCGAGGATCTGGTGAAGAAGCGCACCACCGGCCTGATGAACCCGAAGCAGGCGGCGCAGATCGAGCAGCGCACACGCAAGGAATTCCCGCAGGGCATCCCGGCCTTCGGCGTCGACGCGCTGCGCTTCACCTTCCTCTCGCTCGCCAGCCCCGGCCGCGACATCAAGTTCGACCTGGCGCGCTGCGAGGGTTACCGCAACTTCTGCAACAAGCTGTGGAACGCGACGCGCTTCGCGCTGATGCACTGCGAAGGACAGGACCTCGGCTTCACCACTGACGCGCCGTTCACGCTGAGCGCCGCCGACCGCTGGATCGAGAGCCGCCTGCAACGCTGTGCCGCTGCCGTCGAACGCCATTACGCCGACTACCGTTTCGACCTGCTCGCCCGCGAAATCTACGAATTCGTCTGGGACGAGTTCTGCGACTGGTACGTCGAACTGGCCAAGGTGTCGATCCAGAGCGGCGACGAGGCCGCCGCCCGTGGCGCCCGCCGTACGCTGATCGGCATTCTCGAAGCGACGCTGCGTCTGGCGCATCCGCTGATCCCGTTCATTACCGAAGAACTGTGGCAGACGGTGGCGCCGATCGCCGCCGGCAAGCCGCTTGCCGAAAACGCCTCGGTGATGCTCGCGCCCTTCCCGCGCGCCGACGTCGGGCGGATCGATGCCGCTGCGGAAGCCGACATCGCCGAACTGAAGGCGCTGGTCTACGCCTGCCGCAATCTGCGTGGCGAAATGAACATCTCGCCGGCGCAGAAGACACCGTTGATCGCCAGCGGCAACGCGGCGCGCCTCGCCGCTTTCGCGCCGTGGATGCAGGCGCTCGGCAAGCTCTCCGAAATCAGCATCGTCGACACGCTGCCGGAAGACGCGGCCGCCCCCGTCGCCGTTGCCGGCGAAACGCGGCTGATGCTCAAGGTGGAAATCGACGTCGCCGCCGAGCGCGAACGCCTGCAAAAGGAAATCAGCCGCCTCGAAGGCGAGATCGTCAAGGCCGGCAACAAGCTCGCCGACGAACGCTTCATCTCGCGCGCGCCAGCCAAGGTCGTCGATCAGGAACGCCAACGGCTCGCCGACTTTTCGGCGACGCTCGACAAGCTGCGGCCACAACTGGCCAAGCTGGCTGGGTAAAGGACGAGCAATTCCGCGCGAGCAGTTTTCGCCGGCGAAGGCCGGCTGACGCTGGCCTTCGCCGTTTACCGCCCGATACTTACCGGCAGCTGGCCGCGCAGGGAATTGCCGAGAAAGATGCGCGGCGCGGCGAGAAGGTCTGGCAGCGTCAGAAGCGACTCGACGGCACGACCGCTGGCCAGCAATTCGGCGCGCAGAACGCCGGGCAACAGGCCACAACGGGCCGGCGGTGTCAGCAGGACGCCGCCGCGTTCGACGAAGACATTGCTGCGCGCGCCCTCGCAGACCTCGCCGCGGCGATTGAGAAATAGCGCATCGAACACTTCCGGGCGTCCGGCCAAGGCCGCCAGCGCCCGCTCGTAGCGCGCACGCGCGCTGGTCTTGTGGCGCAGCAGATAGTTGTCGGGATCGAGCCGTTCGTCAGCCACTACGGCGAGCAAGTCCACCGCTGGCGGCAACGGCAGCGGTGCGTGGCTCAGTGCGAAGCGGCCGTCGTGCCGGAGCGTCAGACGCACCCGCCAGACCGACGCCAAAGTCAGTTGCGGATCGGCGGCGAGTGCTAGCAGCGCCGCCTCGATCGCCGGCAGATCGCAGGTGAAGCCAAGCGCGCGAGCGGAGCACTGCAGACGTTCGAGATGGCGCCCGAGCAGCGGATAGACCAGGCTCGTCGAGGCAGCACAGCGCGGCAAACCCGGCGCCGAAGCCGCGGGCTGCTGCAGGCGCAAGGTTTCGATCAGTTCGAAACCGGGATCAAAGCCCGTCAGGAACTCGGCCTTGAGCAGGCATTCCGCGTACTCGCGCGCCGGATCGGCGTCGATGACGATGCCACTGCCGACACCAAGGCGCGCACGCCGGCCGGGCCAAACAGCATCACCGCCCGCAGAAGCAATTTCTGCCCCCTCATTCGCCGCAGCGACGCCGGCTGGCGCAGCGCCGTCCCTGGCCGCGCACTGACTTGCCGTGTCAGCCGGCAGGCTCAGCGTGCGGATCGCCACGTTGAAGCGGCAGTCGCCATCCGGCGCCAGCCAGCCGAAAGCGCCGGTGTACAGCCCGCGCGGCTGCGTCTCGAGCTCGTCGATGAGCTGCTGCGCGCGCAATTTCGGCGCGCCGGTGATCGAGCCACAGGGGAAAAGTGCAGCAAAAATGTCGCCGAGACTCGCGTCTGGCAGGTCGGCAGAGACGGTCGAAACCATCTGCCACAAGCTCGGGTAGGCCTCGGCGACGCACAACGCGTCGACGCGAACGGCACCGGGCGCGGCCAGCCGGCCGAGGTCGTTGCGCAGCAGGTCGACGATCATCACGTTCTCGGCGCGTTCCTTCGCCGAGTTGAGCAAGGCTTCACGGCAGGCGAGATCCTCGGCGACGCTGGCACCGCGCGCCGCCGTTCCCTTCATCGGTCGTGTAATGACCCGCGCGCCCGCGCGCGCGAAGAAAAGTTCGGGAGAGAACGAGAGGACCGATCCGCCGCCAACGACGAGAAAGCCGCCATAACGCACCGGCTGGCGGCGGCGCAAAGCGGCGTAGAGCGCCAGCGGATCGCCGTAGAGCGTGCAGTCAATGGGAAAGGTGAAGTTGATCTGGTAGCAGTCGCCGGTGCGGATCCAGTTGCGGATGCGCTCGACCGCCGGTGCGTATTCGCCAGCAGAAAGCCCCGGTCGCAGTTCGGCGACGCCGGCGACACGCGACTCGTCGTCGAGCGCAGCAAGCTTGCAGGCGAGCAGATTGTCGACGCCAGCGGCGTCCAGTCGCTCGGCACGGGAAAAACGAAAAGCGCGCAGCAAGGCCCGGCCGGCCGGCGGGTGAGGAAGTTTGGGCTGGAGTCGATGGCCGAACTCGTAGTCGACACGCAGTGCCAGCCAGCCCTCCCCGGCGGCCGCCTCGACGGCGGTGAATAGCGCGCGCGGATCGTCCGTAGAAGAAAAGACGAGTTCGCCGACGTAGCCGGAAAGCAGCAGCGCACCGCCGGCATCGTCGTCAAACAGTGCGAAATCGTCACCGGGCCAGGCGCCGCCAGCCGCGCAAGACATCGAATTTTCGGGCACGCGAATCAGCAAGGCCCGCCCGGCGGGCTACTTGCGCTGAAACAGGAAGACGAAGACGCCGTTTTCCTCTTCGCTAGCGAGCAGCGCATTCCCGGTCTGCCGGGCGAAAGCCTCGAAATCGCGTACCGCACCGGTATCGGTGGCCAGCACACGCAAGAGCTTCCCCGAGTCCATCTCAGCCAGCGCTTTCTTGGTGCGCAGGATCGGCAGCGGGCATTTGAGGGAGGTGACGTCAAGTTCGCGGTCGAAATCCATATCCGGCAATTTCCTGTATCAATTGTTCTGCTGCGCCAGCACGCCAGCGCGCTGGGCCGCGGTCTAGTTGCGGCGCTTGGCCTCTTCGGCCTGCTGTCGGCGCAGTTCGCGCAGGCGGGCATCAACCACCGACAGCTCGAAGAAATCACCGTCGCCGGCACGTTGCGCGATCTGCAATTGCTCGACGGCCTGACCAAGCTCACCCTGCAAGGCGTAGAACTCAGCCAAGGCCCGATGCTGCTGCAGACGCCTGCCCAGCGCCGCCCAGGTTTTCGCCTGCAGTTGATAGAGCTTGAAATCGGACGGATAGAGCTGCAACTGGGCATCGAGGAAACGCATCGCCAGATCGTATTGCTGGTTGGCGAACAGCGCTTCGCCGTAAGCGTACAGGAGCGAGCGCGCCTGCGGGAAGCGCAACTGCGCGTCGCGGTAGATGACGAGCGCACCGGGCGCATCGCCGGCGGCGCTGCGAATTTCGCCAGCCAACCCGGCGAGCAGCGGCGAGGCGGACTTCTGCGTCTTGGCCAGCGCATTAAGCTGCGCCATTTCGCGCTGCGCACCGGCAAGGTCGCGGTTACGCAGCAGCGCACGCGTCAAGCCATAGCGCGCCGCCAGTTCCGAAGCGTATTTTTTTTCGGCCAGTTGCGACTCGAAGTCGGTCACCGCTTCGCGTGGTGTTCCCTGCTGCGCGCGCAGCTTGGCACGCACCAGTGAAAAATCGAGGCTATCAACGACCTGCCGGTAAGGCGCGTTCTGCGCACGGTTCTGCATGTCGGAAATGCGCTCGACCGTAAGCGGGTGCGAGCGCAAATACACCGGCGCATTGCTGTCATAGACGCGCCCAGCCTTCTGCAAGCGCTCGAAGAAATCACCCATGCCATGCACATCAAAGCCGGCTTTTTCCAGCGCGAGATAACCGAAACGGTCAGCCTCGCGCTCAAAATCCCGCGTGTAAGCCAGTTGCGCCTGGATGGAACCGGCCTGCGCCGAGGCGATCGCGGCGCCAGCCACCTGCGAGTTGGAGCGGGCTGCCAGAATGCCGATTGCCATGGTGATCATGCTGGCAATCGAGTTCTGCTTTTGCTTGGCGATCTGGCGCGCGAGGTGGCTCTGCGTGACGTGCGATATTTCGTGCGCAAGCACGCCGGCCAGTTCGGATTCGGTCTGCGCGGTGAGCAGCGTTCCGGTATTGACGCCAATAAAGCCGCCGAACATGGCAAAGGCGTTGACCGCGCTGTCGTTGATCGCGAAAAAGAGGAAATCGCCCGTCGGATTGGCACTCGCAGCGACCAGTCGGCCGCCGAGGCGATTGAGATAGTCACTGATCTCGGCGTCGTCGACATAGGTCGGCTCGTACAGCCGGATGTCGTTCATGATGCTTTCGCCGATACGCCGTTCGATCTGCGGCGAAAGATCAACACGCGCCGACTCGCCGAGGTCGGGCAATTCGTCGGCAGCCTGCGCCGGCCACAAGACACCCATTCCCAGAAAGGCCGCCAGCAGCAGCGGAACCGCCGGGAGCGGCAAGGCCGGCAAGCGCAGGAAAGGTCTTGGATTCATCGTGGCATGATACCGGAGTCGATCGCAGCGCATGAACTGGTGCCGGGCAACGTGTGTTTCCAATCGTTTCCGTCGATTGCGCGGGAGTCTGCCGGGCGCTCCGGCACAGCGAACCGGGACAAAGCGCAGGCGAAAAAAAACCCGCTTTGCAGCGGGTTTCTTTGCGAACCTGAAAAGATCAGGCGCGCTGAATGTTCGAAGCTTGCTTGCCCTTGGGGCCTTGCGTCACGTCGAAGGAAACCTTCTCGCCCTCTTTGAGGGTCTTGAATCCGGGCATGGTGATCGCGGAGAAGTGCGCGAACAGATCTTCGCTGCCATCATCCGGCGTAATGAAACCAAAACCCTTAGCGTCGTTGAACCACTTAACAGTACCAGTTGCCATATTGCGACTTCCTTGAAAAGAGACTAAATCCGGGCCTTGCCCGACTTGCATGTTTTGGCTTTAACGACGGCCTGCGTGGCGTCCGGAAAGCGAAACCCGGAGAACCGTTCCAAACCAGAACATGCGAACCTTTTTACGCTACTTCCGGCGAATGCGTCAAGCATTTTCGAAATATTTCAGCTTTTCCCGGCCGGCGCGACTCTCGCCGCCGTTTCCCAGCGAGGCGGGGCGAGGTTGCGGATTCGGGAAGAGCCGTTAGAATTGACCCATGACAAAACAGCATCAGCATGGTTCGCTGCTTGAAGCAGAACGTACGCGAGTTGCACCGCCACCGATGTATCGGGTGCTGCTGCTCAACGACGATTTCACGCCGATGGAATTCGTGATTCTCGTTCTGATGAAATTTTTCTCGATGGATCGAGAACAAGCGACGCGAATCATGCTCAAAGTCCATAACGAAGGACGTGGCCTGTGCGGCATCTACCCGAAGGATGTTGCCGCAACCAAGGTTGAACAGGTCTGCACTTTCGCTCGCGACCACCAGCATCCGCTGGCGTGCGTCATGGAGGAGAACTGAATGATTGCGCAGGAACTTGAAGTCAGCTTGCACATGGCTTTTGTCGAGGCGAGGCAGAAGCGCCACGAGTTCATCACGGTCGAGCACCTGTTGCTCGCGCTGCTCGACAATCCGTCGGCAGCGGAAGCCCTGCGCGCCTGCGGTGCAAGCATCGAGCAACTGCGCAAGGACCTGAGCCAGTTCATCGGCGAGCACACGCCGACGGTCGCCGGTGAAGGCGAGATCGACACGCAGCCGACGCTCGGCTTCCAGCGCGTCATCCAGCGCGCGATCCTGCATGTGCAGTCTTCAGGCAAAAAGGCCGTCAATGGTGCCAACGTGCTCGTCGCCATTTTTGGCGAGAAGGATTCGCACGCCGTCTATTACCTGCAGAAGCAGGGCGTCACGCGTCTCGACGTGGTGAATTTCATCGCTCATGGCATCAGCAAGGTGCAGCCGACGACGACGCGCCAGGAGCGTGAAACCGAAGCCGAAGGCGAACCCGAAGGCACTTCCGGTCCTCTTGAGAGCTATACGATCGACCTCAATGCGCTGGCCCAGCAGGGACGCATTGACCCGCTGATCGGCCGCGACAAGGAACTTGAGCGCGTCATCCAGACGCTGTGCCGGCGGCGCAAGAACAACCCTCTGCTGGTCGGCGAGGCCGGCGTCGGCAAAACCGCCATCGCCGAAGGACTGGCGCGGCGCATCGTCGAGGGCGACATTCCGGAAATCCTCGCCAAGGCGCGCGTCTTCGCGCTCGACATGGGCTCCTTGCTCGCCGGCACCAAGTATCGCGGTGATTTCGAGCAGCGCCTGAAGGGCGTGATCAAGCAGCTCTCCGAAAACCCCAATTCGATCCTGTTCATCGACGAGATCCATACGCTGATCGGTGCCGGTTCGGCGTCCGGCGGCACGCTCGACGCTTCGAACCTGCTCAAGCCAGCGCTCTCGTCGGGCCAGCTGAAGTGCATCGGCGCAACCACCTACAACGAGTACCGTGGCGTCTTCGAGAAGGATCATGCGCTGTCGCGTCGCTTCCAGAAGATCGACGTCAACGAACCGTCGATCGCCGAGACCGTCGAAATCCTCAAGGGGCTGAAGACGCGTTTCGAATCGCACCACAGCATCAAATACTCGGCGGCAGCGCTGACTTCGGCGGTCGAACTGTCGGCGCGCTTCATCAGTGACCGGCATCTGCCCGACAAGGCGATCGACGTCATCGACGAAGCCGGTGCCGCGCAGCGCATCCTGCCGAAGTCGAAGCAGAAGAAGCTGATCGGCAAGCAGGACATCGAGGAGATCGTCGCCCGCATCGCGCGCATTCCGTCGACGCACATTTCGTCGGACGACCGCAGTTCGCTGAAGAACCTCGACCGCGACCTGAAGGCCGTCGTCTTCGGGCAGGATGCGGCGATCGACGCGCTGGCCAAGGCGATCAAGATGGCGCGCTCCGGCCTCGGCAATCCGGGCAAACCGATCGGCAGCTTCCTCTTCTCCGGCCCCACCGGCGTCGGCAAGACCGAGGTCGCGCGTCAGCTCGCCTACAGTCTCGGCAACGAACTGATCCGCTTCGACATGTCCGAGTACATGGAGCGCCACGCCGTATCCAGGCTGATCGGCGCGCCGCCGGGATACGTCGGCTTCGATCAGGGCGGCCTGCTCACCGAGGCGGTAACCAAGAAGCCTTACGCCGTGCTGCTGCTCGACGAAATCGAGAAGGCGCATCCGGACATCTACAACATCCTGCTGCAGGTGATGGATCACGGCACGCTGACCGACAACAACGGGCGCAAGGCTGACTTCCGCAACGTGATCATCATCATGACCACCAACGCCGGTCAGGAAGCGATCCAGAAGGCGACGATGGGCTTCACGAGCAACAAGCAGGCCGGTGACGAGATGATCGACATCAAGCGCCTGTTCTCGCCGGAGTTCCGCAACCGCCTCGACGCGACCATCTCTTTCCGTCCGCTCGATCACGACATCATCCTGCGCGTGGTCGACAAGTTCCTCATGCAGCTTGAAGAACAGCTGCACGAGAAGAAGGTCGAGGCCGTGTTCACCGAGGAGCTCAAGGATTTCCTGGCGAAGAAGGGTTTCGACCCGCTGATGGGCGCGCGGCCGATGTCGCGGCTGATCCAGGACTCGATCCGCTCGGCGCTGGCCGACGAATTGCTGTTCGGTCGGCTCGCCAACGGCGGCCAGGTCACCGTCGATGTCGACGCCGAGGGCAAGGTTCATCTGGTCTTCGCCGAAGAAGCCGAAGCGGTGGTCTGATCAGCGGATGAGCTACCAGACCGCCGACCTGCTCGACGCTCACGAAGCACGTCTCGCCGACGGCAGCCTGCGCGTTGCCACGCCGCTGCTACAGCGTTTCGGTGGCCGGGAGTCGTTTGCCGGCCGGATCAGCACGCTGCGCAGCTTCGAGGACAACTCGAAGGTGCGTGAAGCGCTCGCCGAACCCGGTACGGGTCGCGTGCTGGTGGTCGATGGCGCAGCCTCCTTACGTTGTGCGCTGCTCGGCGACCAGCTGGCCGAACTGGCACAGCGCAACGGCTGGGAAGGCATCGTCATCAACGGCTGCATCCGCGATTCGGCGGTGATCGCCACGATCGACATCGGTGTGCGCGCGCTCGCCACGCATCCGCTGAAAAGCGTCAAGCGCGGACTCGGCGAACGAGAGGTGCCGCTGGCCTTCGCCGGCATCGCCTTTCTCCCCGGCGAATGGCTGTGCGCCGACGCAGACGGCATCATCGTCTGTCGCGACGCACTGGCCTGAGCCCATCGCGCTCACATCCATCATCTCACCACGACCGCCGCGCGCAGCGAAGCCGGCTCGGCGGGCATGGCTTTCCTGCCAGCTGGCGACCAGGCTGACCGCCGGCGCTGTGCGTCACCCAGAAACGACGCACGTCTCCTGCACGCCCGCGCGCAGCGTTGAGCCCACTGACGCCAGCACCCCTTTGCCGGCAAGCCCACGGAAAATACGATGAAAACGCCTGCCAGACTTGAACCGTTGCTCGTCGACGGACTGATCGACAAGGTTGTCCGCCAGTTGATGAGCGGCAAGGAGGCGATGGTTTTCGTCGTCGAGTGCGGCGACGAGATGCGTTGCGCCAAGGTGTACAAGGAAGCCAACAAGCGCAGTTTCCGTCAGGCGGTCGATTACACCGAAGGACGCAAGGTCAAGAACAGCCGGCAGGCGCGCGCCATGGAAAAACGCTCGCGCTACGGTCGCCAGGAACAGGAGGCGGCGTGGCAACACGCCGAGGTCGACGCGCTTTACCGCCTCGCGGCAGCGGGCGTTCGCGTGCCGACGCCGTACAACTTCCACGAAGGCGTCTTGCTGATGGAACTGGTAGCCGACGCCGACGGCGAACCGGCGCCGCGCCTCAACGACGTTGTCCTCGGCGCCGAGCAGGCGCGTGAGTTCCACGCCGCCCTCATTCGCCAGGTGGTACTCATGCTCTGTGCCGGTATCGTCCATGGCGACCTGTCCGAGTACAACGTACTCGTCGACAGCGACGGGCCGGTGATCATCGACCTGCCGCAGGCCATCGACGCGGCGGCCAACAACAACGCCAGCCGGATGCTCGCGCGCGACGTTGCCAATCTCGCCACCTATTTCGGCCAGTTCGCGCCCGAACTGCTCGCGACCGATTACGGCAGCGAAATCTGGGCACTCTACGAAGCAGGCAAGCTCAAAGCGGACAGTCAGCTCTCTGGCGTCTTCCGCCGCGACGAGAAACCTGCTGACCTCGACGAGGTGCTGCTGGTGATCAACGCCGCCAGCGAAGAAGAAGAGGCCCGGCAAGCACGCCTGGCGGCGGCAGCGCTGCCGCTCGCTTAGGCGAAGCCCGCCCGCCGGCACCGATCAACCACCTGTTTTGAAAGATTCACCATGACCATCTCAATGTACGAAGCCAGCGCCCCGCGTTTCGTCAACCTGCTCAGAAACCTGAGCGCAATTCTGGCCAAGGCGGAAGCCCACGCCGACGCCAGAAAGATCGCGCCAGAGGTACTGCTGTCGGCGCGACTCTTCCCCGACATGTTTCCGCTGAGCAGGCAGGTACAGATTGCCTGCGATCACGCCAAAGGTGCCGTCGGGCGACTGGCCGGGATCGAAGTGCCAAGCTTCACCGACACGGAGCAGAGCTTTGCTGAACTGCAGGAGCGCATCGCGCGCACCATCGCCTTTGTCGAGTCGGTCGACGCCGCGCGAGTCAATGACTCGGAAACGCGCGACATCGCGCTGAGCATCGGCGGCCAACAGATGCAGTTTCAGGGAATGCAGTACCTGCTCGGCTTCGCCCTGCCCAACTTCCATTTCCATCTGGTCACGGCCTACAACATTCTGCGCCATAACGGCGTGGACATTGGCAAGCGCGACTTCATCGGCACGCCCTAGCGCTGACGGCCCGCCCGGGCCAACGCGCATTGCAGCGGCATAAACAGCCGACCCTGCGTGGCGCGGGCCGTTCCCGAAGCGCCGAAGCGCTCGCTTGAGCCTGTATAATCAGCGCTTTTCCCGCGCGGCGGCAAATCCCGTCGACCCGATACCGGATCGGTCCATCGCGCAAGTCCGATGCGACGCCCCACAAGGGACCGTCGTCGGCGCAGCCCTCAGACCAGACACCCGCGGTCTGAACCCGGTCGAAAGCCTCGACAGCCGAGGCAGCCGCGCGCACGGCGGCGTCGACCGCAAGAACCCAATTGGCAGCCCCGCTCGGTCAACTTGTCATCGTCTATCGGAGATTTCATGCGTTTCATGCCCAAATCCATCGCGCTGATCAGCGCCCTTGCCTGCGCCGGAGTGGCGCAAGCAGCCGACATCAAGATCGGCATTGCCGAAGCGCTCACCGGCGGTGCAGCCCAGTACGGCGTCGCCATCCGCAACGGCTTCCAGCTCGCCGCCGATGAAATCAACGCCAAGGGCGGCATCAACGGCAACAAGATTGCGCTGGTGATCGAAGACGAACAGGCGAAGAAGGAAGAAGGCATCAACGTCTTCAAGAAGCTGATTTTCCAGGACAAGGTGCTGATGATCTTCGGCCCGACGCTGTCCAACTCGTTCTTCGCCGCCGGACCGGTGGCCAATGCCGCCAAGACCGTCGTCTTCGGCACCTCGGTCACCGCCAACGGCATCACCGACATCGGCCCCTACACCTTCCGCAATTCGGTGATGGAATCCGATGTGCTGCCGATCACCGTCGCCACCGCGACCAAGCACTACAAGCTGCAGAAGGTCGCCGTGATCTACGGCAACGACGACGCCTTCACCAAGAGCGGCTACGACGTCTTCAAGAAGGTGCTCGAAGAACAGAAGCTGCCGGTGACGACGACCGAAACCTACGTAAAGGGCGACGTCGACTTCAAGGCGCAGCTGACCAAGATCAAGGGTTCGAACCCGGACGCCATCGTCTGCTCGTGTCTCGCCGAAGAAGCCGCCAACATCATGCTGCAGGCGCGCGGCCTCGGCATCAAGGCGCCGTTCATCGGCGGCAACGGCTTCAACTCGCCGAAGCTGTTCGAAATCTCAAAGCTCGCCGGTGAAGGTACCTTCGTCGGCAGCCCTTGGTCGAACACCAACCCGGCGCCGGCCAACAAGGCCTTCGTTGCCGCCTACCAGCAGAAGTTCGGCAGCGAGCCGAACCAGTTCGCGGCGCAAGGCTATGACGCGCTACACATCGCTGCTGCGGCGCTGAAGGACGTGAAGCTCTCCGGCGACATCGCTGCCGACCGCGAAGCGCTGAAGAACGCGCTGCCCAAGGCGACGATCAACGGCGCCACCGGCCCATTCAAGTTCCGCCCGGCGCAAACCAAGACCGGCAAGCCCGGCGGCTGGGACGCCGACCAGAAGCCGTTCATCTACATCGTCAAGGGCGGCAAGTTCACGCTCTACGACAGCAAATAGTTTCCGCTGCACCCTCCAATGCGGGGCCGATGAAAGTCTGCCCCGCATTGCTTTTGCTTCAGCCGATGGAATGCTCCAATGCTTGAACAGCAACTTCTCAATGCCCTGACCCTCGGCAGCGTTTATGCGCTGTTCGCGCTCGGCTTCACGCTGGTGTTCGGCGTGCTTGCCGTGATCAATCTGTCGCACGGGGCGATCTTCATGGTCGGCAGCTACGCCGCGTTATGGCTGGTCAGCCATCTCGATGCACCGCTGTGGCTGGCGATGCTCGGCGCCATGCTGCTCAGCGGCACGCTCGGCCTGCTCGTTGACGTGCTCATCCTCAAGCCTTTGCGCGCGCGCAACGCACCGCATCTGACGCCGATGATCGCCACCATCGGCGTCGGCATCATGCTCACCAGCGCGGCGCAGGGAATGTTCGGCGCCGAGGTGCTGCGCTTCCCCGAAGAGACGCTGCCGGCGGGCGAGTTCATCGTCGGCGGCGTGCATGTGCGCGCGCTGGAGATCGCCATCGTCGCCATCGCCTTCATACTGATGGCAGTGCTGTTCACTGCGCTCAAGCGTACGCAACTCGGCCGCGCGCTGCGCGCCATCGCCGAATCGCCGAAGGCCGCGTCCTTGCTCGGCATTAACGTCGAAGGGCTGTTTCACGTCACCTCCTTTGTCGCCGCCGCGCTCGGCGGCATCGCCGGCGTGCTCATCGGACTCGACTTCAACGCGATCACGCCGCAGATGGGCCAGCCGATGCTGCACAAGGGGCTGGCGGTGATCATCCTCGGCGGCATGGGCGACATCCGCGGCGCGCTGATCGGCGGGCTGTTCCTCGGCTTCGCTGAGGTGATCAGCAAGGCCTACCTGTCGAGCCAGATGGGCGACGCCGTCGCCTTCGGCCTGCTTTTCCTGATTCTGCTGGTGCGGCCATCCGGGTTGTTCGGCCGAGTGCTGGAAAGGAAAGCATGATGGAATGGTTCAACGATTTCTGGTCGACCTACAGCACGCTGGTGTTTTCGGTCGGCGTGCATGCGCTGCTGGCGCTGTCGATCTGGCTGACGCTCTCGTGCGGCCTGCTCTCGCTGGCCAACGCCGCGTTCATGGGCATCGGCGCTTACGTCTCGGCGCTACTGACCTTGCAGCTTGGCTGGTCGTTCCCGCTGGTGTTGCTCACCGGCGGTATCGCGCCGGCAGTCGTCGCGCTACTCATCGGCGCGCCGGTGCTGCGTCTTTCCGGCGTCTATCTGGCAATGGCAACGCTGGCTTTCGGCGAGGTTGTGCGCATCACTGTCCTCAACCTCGAGATCACCGGCGGCCCGGAAGGTCTCAACGGCATTCCGCTGGAGACCGAGGGCTGGCACATCGCCGCGCTGCTGGCGCTGACCATCTATGGTCTGGCGCGGCTGCGCCGCTCGAAGGTCGGCCGCGCCTTCGAGGCGATCAAGGAAGACGAAGTGGCGGCACGCCTGATGGGCATCAACGTCGATCGCTACAAGCTGCTTGCCTTCACGCTCGGCAGTTTCATCGCCGGCGTCGCCGGTGCGCTCAACGCGCACTTCACCTTCTTCATCAGCCCGCGCGAGTACGGCTTCGAGGCCGCGGTGGACATCCTCACCATGGCCGTCCTCGGCGGCATCTCCAGCCTGATCGGGCCGCTGCTCGGTTCCTCGATCATCACGCTGCTGCCCGAACTGCTGCGTTCGCTGCACGACTACCGTTCCTTCGTGAACGGCGCCGTGCTCGTGCTGGTGGTGCTGTTCCTGCCCAAGGGGCTGTGGGATCCGCGCCGCTTCCGCAAATGGTTCGGCAAGGCCAAGGGAGCTGAGGCATGAATACCCCGCAAACGCTGCTGTCGATCCGCAACGTCGGCAAGCACTTCGGCGGCCTGCATGTGCTGCAGGACGTCAGTTTCGAAGTTCCCGCCGGCGGCATCTACGGACTGATCGGCCCGAACGGCGCCGGCAAGACGACCGTCTTCAACCTCGTTACCGGCCTGCTCGCGCCGAGCAGCGGCACGATCGAATTCCAGGGAGAGAGCCTGGTCGGCCTGCCGCCGCACCAGATCACGCATCGCGGCATCGCGCGCACTTTCCAGAACATCCGCATCTTCAAGGAGATGAGCCTGCTCGAGAACGTGATGATCGGCATGCATGAGCACCTGAAATACGGCGCCGGCGGCATCTTCTTCAACAGCAGCGCCTGTCGCGCCGCCGAGAAGCGCGCGCGCGAACGCGCTTTCGAGCTGCTCTCGTGGCTCGGCCTCGAACACAAGGCCGCCATGCTCGCCGACAACCTCTCCTACGGCGACCAGCGCAAGCTCGAGTTTGCGCGCGCACTGGCCACTGAACCGAAGCTCCTGCTGCTCGACGAACCCGTTGCCGGCATGAACCCGTCGGAAAAGACGCTGCTGATGGAAGAGATCATCAACATCCGCAACCGCGGCTACGGCGTCTTCATGATCGAGCACGACATGCGTTTCGTCATGGGGCTGTGCGACCGCATCGCCGTGCTCAACTTCGGCCGCATCATCGCCGAAGGCTCGCCCGACGAGGTGCGCAACAATCAGGAAGTGATCGAGGCCTACCTCGGTCGCGAGGAGGAAGCGGCATGAGCGTCCTGCTCCGCGTACACGACCTCGCGGTCAGCTACGGCCACATCGAGGCCGTCAAGGGAATCAATTTTCACCTCAACTCGGGCGAGATCACCGCGCTGGTCGGCGCCAACGGCGCCGGCAAGAGCACCACGCTGCTCGCGCTATCGGGACTGCTGCGCGCCACGCGCGGGACGATCGAGTTCGACGGTCAGGACATCTCGCGCCTGCCGGCACACCAGATCGTCCGCCACGGTGTGGTGCAGGTGGCCGAAGGGCGCGCCATCCTGACCACGCTGACGGTGGCCGAAAACCTCGCGCTCGGCGCCTACACGCGCGACGACAAGGCGGCGATCGCCGCCACGCTCGCCGAGGTGTACGAAATCTTCCCGCGCCTCAAGGACCGCGCCGGCCAGTTCGCCGGCAACCTCTCCGGCGGTGAGCAGCAGATGCTGGCGATCGGCCGCGCGCTGATGGCGAAGCCCAAGCTGCTGCTGCTCGACGAACCGTCGATGGGGCTGGCGCCGCTGATGGTGCAGGAAATATTCCGCACGCTGGTCGAGATCAACCGCAAGGGTCTGACCATCCTGCTCGTCGAACAGAACGTGCGCCAGGCGCTGAAAATCGCCCGCCACGGCTACGTCATCGAAACCGGCAAGATCGTCCTCGCCGATTCGGGCGCCAACCTGCTCGCCAACCCCGAAGTCGAAGCCGCCTACCTCGGCGGCTGAGGCGGCGCTGGCGTTGCCGTACACTTCTGCGATCCGCACAACCCCTGGCAACGCGGCAAGGCAAGAACGCCAACGGCCTGCTGCGCCGGTATCTTCCGAAGGGAACTGATCTGAGAGTGTTCAGCCAGGACGATCTCGACAGCATCGCCGACCGCCTGAAGCACCGGCCGCGCGCGACTGATGCCGTCCACTCGCCACCCGAAGTCTTCGCCCGGATGCCGGCTTTGGTGCATCAACCTGCATCCCGGTCCACTGATTCATCGCTGTTGCGCTTGGGATTTGAAACCGCCCATTGCGGCGTCAGCATCGGGCTGCATTTCTGATCGACCGGGAATCGCTCAATCGCCGCTGTTTCGGTGCTTATGCGTCATGATCGGTGCGAGCCGCACGATGCATGCGGCGATTTCTTCCGGCGACAGGATGAAATCGATGCAGCCGCTGTTGATTGCGCTTTCCGGCATGTCGGGCTGCTTGGCCGTATCAAGCCGCTGCGCGATCGTGATGCCGCCGACCGCCTTGATCCCGCACAGCGCTGGGGCACCGTCGCCGTCGTAGCCGGAGACGATGACGGCGATCAGTTTGCCATCCCAGCAGTCAGCCAATGAGCGCAGAAAAACAGTAATGACATCTGGCCAGCCGCGCGGCTTGGAGATTGGCAGCAGATGGAAGACCCCGTCTTTGACGTGCAAATCCCGATCAGAGGGAATGATGAATACGCGATTCGGTGTGATCGAAAGCTTTTCCGTGATCAGTTCGACCGGCATCTCGCTAAAGCGAGGAAGCACTTCATGGAGCAGCGTCGGCACGCTCGTGATGTGATTGACGATGACGATGGCCACCCCCATGTCACCGGGAAGGTTCTGCAATAGCCGAATGTAAGCATCCAGACCGCCCGCCGAGCCGCCGACGCAGACAATGGGAAAGTCTTTCACCGCGATCATCGCCGACGCGCTGCGACGCCGCCGATCAAGTTTCGGCGACAAATTCGGACGCCGCCTTGTCGCGACCTCTAAGCGAGTCGGCGATGATTTTCTTCGCCAGTTCCGATTCGGCGTGGTCGCGCGGTCGGGCAATCAGGACGACATTGCCGGCCTTGATCGCGTCCATCACGAGTTCGGAGAATTTCCCCTCCTTGCGCGTCGTGCCGGCCTCCGGTGTGCTGGCCGAACCGGTGACGGCGCCGACGACGCCACCGATGCTGGCAAACCAGCCCAGCAAGGCAAGCGGAGCCACCACCGGGCTGGCGATGAAGAGGGCAGCCCCGGAGGCCCATAACACCGCAGTACCGATCACTCCGACGCCGGTGCCGATCGCGGTACCGATGGCGCCGTCCACCAGCACCTCCTTGAGTACTTCGTCGCTACTGTCCTCGATCACCGCAAGTGGCTGCTCGTGCGCACTATCGACGGTACAGAAGTCAATGCCGCCGTCGCTCAGGCGTTGGCAAACTGTCTCGGCTTCGTTGCGCGTCGGATAGATTGCCGACACCTTGTGCCGTCCCGGTTTGCTCGCTGGCACCTCAGTCGCTGCCGCCGGGGGCTGTTCGGCAAGTTCGCGGCGAGGCGGAAATTTTTCGGCGCTTGCCGCTTTGCCTGCGCCATGAGCGGACGAATTGTCACTCTTGAGCTTGGCTTCGCCCGGAACTGCGCTGTCGATTGATGTATTTTTCATGATGACGAAAACCTTTCACTGAATCCACTGGTGGGCAGGCGTCCTTTTGGTACGACGGCGCCAATGCTCGCGTACCCTCGCCTGAGCCGTTATCCGCCGTCTGTACGCTTCTGCACATACACTTGCCGCCGCCAAGATGGCGCAGCGCGGCTCAATGTTCCGACGTGCTGATGCGCCAGACGACGTTGCCGACATCGTCAGCGACGAGCAGCGCGCCGCGCTTGTCGATCACGACGCCGACCGGGCGGCCGTAAGCGCTTCCCTCTTCGCTCAGGAAGCCGGTCAGCACATCAACCGGCATCCCGGACGGTCGTCCACCTGCAAAGGGAACAAAGATGACCTTGTAGCCGCTGTGTGGCCGCCGGTTCCACGAGCCGTGCTGGCCGACGAACATGCCGTCGGCAAATGCCGCAGGCAGGGTCGTTCCACGCGAAGACGCGAGTCCGAGCGACGCCGTGTGCGGACCGAGCGCGTAGTCCGGCGAGATGGCGATGGCGACGAGGTCCGGTCGCGGTGGCTGCACCCGTTCATCGACGTGCTGACCGTAGTAGCTGTAAGGCCAGCCGTAGAAGCCGCCGTCGCGCACCGACGTCAGGTAGTCGGGAACGAGATCGCTGCCGATTTCGTCGCGCTCGTTGGCGACCGTCCAGAGCACACCGCTGGCGGGTTCCCATGCCAGCCCATTGGGATTGCGCAGGCCGGAGGCGAAGATGCGGTGTGCGCCGCTGGCGATATCGACTTCCCAGATGGCGGCGCGCCCGGCTTCGGCCGCCATGCCGCGCTCGCCGACATTGCTGTTGGAACCGACCGTCACGTAGAGCTTCTTCCCGTCAGCACTGGCGATGAGGTTCTTGGTCCAGTGGTGATTGATCGGGCCAGCGGGAAGATCGACCAGCTTCTCGCCCGGCGCGGCGATGCGCGTATCACCCGCGTGGTAGGGAAAGCGCAGCACGGCATCGCTGTTGGCGATGAACAGCACATCGCCGACGAGCGCCATGCCGAAGGGCGAATGCAGTCCTTCGAGCAGCACCGAACTGAACTCCGCCACGCCATCACCGTCGCTGTCGCGCAGCAAGGTGATGCGGTTAGCGCTGGCAACGCCGGCTCCCGCCCGGCCCATCACCAGCCCCATCACCCAGCCCTTGATTCCTTTGCCGTCATCAGGCGTCGCTGGCGCGTTGGTCTCGGCGACGAGTACGTCGCCATTGGGCAAAACATACAGCCAGCGCGGATGGTCGAGGCCGCGAGCGAAGGCGGTGACGCGGGTTCCTGGAGCGGCCTGCGGCAAAACGCCAACAGGCCAACCCGTGGCGGGGGCAATGTTGACCGTCGGCAGCAAGCCCGGCGCCGGTGTCGGCAGCACCGGCTGCGGGCCGATGCCTGCCGACACCGGCAGCGTGGCCACCTCGCCGCATGCCGACAGGACCAGTAGTACCCCCCCGATCGAACAAGCTTTCAACAGCAACGAGGAAAACCCGGGTACCGCCCGATCACCCATGAGCGATCCCGGAACAGCAACTCTGCGCGCTCGTGCCGGCATCACCGTCCGCGTCGAACGCTTGCGGCGGAGCCCGGCAAACAGCACCACCAAGGACAGCATCAGTATCAGCAGGCAATTCTCCATCATGTACATCCCCGAGTAGATCAAGGCCAGTCGATCCGCAACACCTGCGCAAAATCCGCCGGCAGTGCTTCGTCATTGGATATTCAAGGGGCAGACCAAGCGAGTCCGTGCGATGGAGCACAAACAGCGATCTGCTGACGTCCAGGACTACCCACCACTTGCTGGGCAGTCGGAAGGAAGAGGCGACCTGCGGCCACATCGAATACTCGGCCGGCGTCGGTGACGGCAGCTGCGCCAGGATCCCGACGCTGGCTATTGCCATCGACTACGGGGAGCTCGCCCGCAGCGCGCTGGCGCGACGCACTCGTCCTGCTTGGAAACGACACACTGCAGCATCGCGATTGCGCTCACGTTTTCTCGAACGAACTGGCGCAATCCGCCTGATGACGGCTGTGCGCGACATTGGCTGTCAGGAGTTTTTCCCGGCACCAAGCTGTGCACCGAGTTTCGGGCGCGAGACTGCCGGCTTCATTTGTGTGTTTGCGTACAGACGCTTCCGGGGGCTCTGAATAGCGTGGAAATCGAGCCGTACAAATCTCCCAAGGAGAACAACTTGCGCGAATATCATCACATGTGGCGAGCTCTCTACCCTCCGCGGAGGAGCCTGAAACGCCGTGCCCATAGTCGCCGACCGCGGCTTGCCGCGCGAACGCTCCCTCTTGCGCCATGCCGACTCGACACCGACTACCTTTGGGCCAAAGCCGGCAGCAATATGTTTCCAAGCACGGCGCTCGTGGACGGCGCCTGCCGCAGCGCGCTATGCGACTCCGAAGGCACTTTCGGCGGGGTTCCATCGTGATCGATATCCGCAAGGGCCAGGCGCCAGCGAAGCTTGAGCGCAGCGAATTCAGCGTCCGCTTCCGTGCTTCCTTCCATGATCCGGCATTCCGCGCCGAAGATCAGTCGATTGCACGCCTAGAAGAGATCGCGTGGCAGGCCTACGCGGAGGGCCGCAAGGCGCCCTTTACACAGAAGGCCGGCACAAGTTACGTTGATCCGGATTACGATTTGTCGACCGACTGGATTGCCACCCGCGAGCGCCTCGACGAAGCACAACTGCGCTGGGCCGACCCCACGACACCTTCGCGGGTGTTGCTGATCTGCGGGTCAGCGCGCAATGACGGTACGTGTCCGGGCGAGATATCGAAGACGTTCAGGCTGCTGGGACTTGCTCGCGAAATTCTGGAGCAGTCGCAGATCGAGGCCGATGTACTCGACCTGAGCCTGCTCACCTCCGATTACGGTCGGCAGATTCATCCCTGCAAGGGCTGCGTATCGACCGCGATGCCGCTGTGCCACTGGCCGTGCAGCTGCTATCCGAACCACGCGCTGAACCAGGTCCACGACTGGATGGCCGACATCTACGAGCGGTGGACCGCCGCCCATGCGGTGATCATCGTCTCGCCGGTGTATTGGTATCAGAGCCCCAGCCCCTTGAAGCTGATGATTGACCGCCTGGTTTGCGCCGACGGTGGCAACCCGGATCCGACCTCGACCTCGGGCAAGAAGGCCGGCAAGGCAAAAGCACTGGAGATGGCCGGCTGGACCTACCCGCAACACCTGGCGGGACGCGCCTATGGCCTGGTCGTGCATGGCGACGTGACGGGGGTCGAAGAATCGCGCCGCGCGCTGTCGGACTGGCTCGACTGGATGGGCTTCATCGACGCCGGCGTCGCGGCACGGCTTGACCGCTATATCGGCTACTACGAGCCGTATGCGACCAGTCATGAGGCGCTCGACCGGAATCAGGCGATGCAGGAAGAAACGCGCAATGTCGCGCGAGCCGTGGCGAAAGCGGTGATCGAGTTGCGTGCCGGCCGACTGCAGGCCGTGCAGCCGAATCTGGCGCGGCCGCGACCCAAGTGAACGGCACTCCCGCATCTGGCGCGTTTTGCTGGCAGGAGAAATCCCATGCCGCTGAAGAGAAGTTCGAGCCCGTCGGTGGTCGGCATAGACGGCCGCGTCATGACGCTTCTGTCCTGGACGCGGCAAATGAATAGCGCAGAAACAGATGACTGCTGCCGCGCCGCACGTCGCGCAAGCTTCCCCAAGGCCCCTCACCCGGCGCAAACGCCCTCCCCATGACGAGGCTGAGCCGCCGGTCATTCGCCTCGCGCCCGGCAATCTGCGGCGCGAGCGTCAGGAACAGCTCGTCAATAAGCCGCTGCGCGTAAAAATCACCAAGCAGGCGTGGCCCTCCCTCGACCAGGATCATCTTGCCGGAGCTCACGCGAAGCACCTCGTCAAGAATGGCCTGGGCCGGAATCGTCGCCGATTCGCCAGCAATCGCGCGGATTGCCAGCGAATCGGGCACAGCATGCTTGCGCAAGCGCTGCGCACCCGCGCTCGTCGTCACGATCAGCGCCGGCACCTTGCCGGACGCGAACACGGGGAGACGCAGATCGAGTTCGCCGCTGCCGCTGACGACAACATTGAGCGGCGCGTCATCCTTGCCCAAGGTTTCCCTCAGCCGCCGATAGTCATCCGCAAGCTCGGGGAAAATGGCTTCGGCCGTCCATACGTGCTCGCGATCGGCGCCCAAGGTGCCGGAACCGATGACCACCACGTCGGCAATGGCGCGCAACAGACCCATCACCATGCGGTCCTGGGCGTTCCAGCCACTGATGTCGCCGCCACTGGCGTGTCCCTTCACGTTGAGCGAGACGACGCCGTCCAGCGTGCTCACAAAATTGCTGAAGACGTGCGGATGAGTGAGTGTCCGTGGCATGCGCAGGCTGCCGTACAGGCGAGCCAGTCTGGGCGGCAGCGGCAACAGCTTGCCTCGCTTCATTGCAAAAAGCGTTGCCAGCGGCCGGATCGGCATGGGAGCGGGTTGCGGCATTGCTTAAGAGAGGTTCCGGCGCAAACGAATTCAGCCGCCCTTATCCTGCCGCAGCGTCGCCAGAAGCGTGATTTCCGGGACCGCAGCAAGTGCCTGCGACAAGGGACAATTGAGCTTCGCCGCAGTGGCGATCTCCTGGAACTTCGCCTCGTCGATGCCGGGTACCGTCGCCTGCATGGCGAGAGCGATGCGGTCGATGACAAAGCCGTCACCCTGTCGGGACAGGCGCACGCTGGCCTGCGTGTCGATAGCGCTGGTTGCCAGGCCGGCCTTGTCACAGGCAAAGGAAAACGCCATCGTGAAACACGCTGCATGCGCTGCGCCGAGAAGCTCTTCGGGATTGCTTCCTCGCCGATCGTCCTCGAAGCGGCTTGCAAAACCATAGGGATACTCCTTCAGCGCTCCTGTTTCCGTGCTGATCTTTCCCTGGCCCTGCTTGCCGTGGCCTTGCCAATGCACGCTGGCTGTCTTGTCGTTCATGGTGTCGCTCCTGTTTCCATGGGGGTTGAGAGAACAACGAATTCCGCCGCAGCACTTCGGTGACGGCATGCCAGAAATCGCCATGCAACCCAGACCGGTCAGCGTCGGAAAGCAGAAAGCTATTGTCACCATTCCGGCACGTTGCTCCGTACGGTAGCGCGCAGAAGCTTTCAGCCAATGCGCAAAGCGTCGCGGGTATCGGCCGTTGCGGGCAAAGACGCATGCAAACGAAGTCGCCAGCCCAGCGCTGCAGACCGGCAGGAGCAAGCGCCTGCGTTGTGGCCGCTGAATCTTTGGCGACACGGTGCGGCCGTCAGTTCGCTAAGGTACCGAGCGGAAACAGCGGGCACAGCAAAGGCCGGAACACCTATCGCAAGCCGTGAGGGCTGAGGCTGCACCGGATTTAGTACCGGTCTAAGCTGGAGATTTCCGGCAGGCCCGACCCGGGCATCGTTCTGGCGGGCGTCGATACGCTGGCTGATGGTGCGGCAGCCTTCATCGCGGCAGCAGGCAAGCATCGGCAACCGGCGCGCGAGACGGACCCGCCACAGATTTGAGGTCGGTCCTGATCATTGAGCGGCGGCGCTGAAGGCGTAGCTGACTGATCAGGGTCGGCGGCGGGTTTCGCACCCTGTTGGCAGGGTCTCGCCGCGGCGCTTATCGGGACATCGGTTTGGCATTTGCCGATCCCTCAAATCCCCGCCCGCAACTGCAACGCCCCACTGGATGCACTTGAACGGCGCGTGACGCACACATTGGCGCGATCCAGCAACGCCAGTTCGTCTTGCAGGGCGATCATCGACCATCAAAGGCGCCCGAGGTGCAAGCAATAGCCAAGGCGGGCTATAGGTCGGCTCAAAAGCGGCTCGCAGGCGTGCGGAAGAAGAACTATTTGTTGGATGCACGCCGGAGAAATACTTGTCGGCGCAGGGAAGAACTCCATTGTTTGTCAGCAGCGCCTGCCGCTTTTCGTTTCATCTCGATCAATGCCTTTTTGCAATCCGGGATGCCGATTGCAACAATATGATTATGATGCGAAAAATAATATCTTCTGTCTTATATAAGACTGTTGCTACGACACAGAAAGGCCCATATACTTTCCTCCATCGACGCCCAGCAACAACGGTCCGCGGCACGCCGCCAACCCGCCACCGGCGCGATCCAATCGACGTATTGGTCGTCTCCGACGGCCGCTAATTTCACGAGGATGAACATGAGCACCCGCGAACAAGAAATCGCCGCACTGGAAAAAGACTGGGCCGAGAACCCCCGCTGGAAGGGAATCAAGCGCGGCTATTCGGCGGCTGAAGTGGTCCGTCTGCGCGGTTCCTTCCCGATCGAATACACTATCGCGCGCCGCGGCGCCGAAAAGCTGTGGAATCTGGTCAACAACGAGCCGTACATCAACTGTCTCGGCGCGCTGACCGGTGGTCAGGCGATGCAGCAGGTGAAGGCCGGCGTCAAGGCGATCTACCTGTCCGGCTGGCAGGTTGCCGCCGACAACAACTCGTACGCGTCGATGTACCCCGACCAGTCGCTGTACCCGGTCGATTCCGTGCCGAAAGTTGTCGAGCGCATCAACAACTCGTTCCGCCGTGCCGACGAAATCCAGCACTCGAAGGGCATCTCGGCCGGTGACAAGGGCTACATCGACTACTTCGCTCCGATCGTCGCCGACGCGGAAGCCGGTTTCGGCGGCGTGCTCAACGCCTTCGAACTGATGAAGGCGATGATCCGCTCCGGGGCCGGTGGCGTGCACTTCGAAGACCAGCTTGCTTCGGTGAAGAAGTGCGGCCACATGGGCGGCAAGGTGCTGGTGCCGACGCAGGAAGCCGTACAGAAGCTGATCGCCGCGCGTTTCGCCGCCGACGTCTGCGGCGTGCCGACGCTGGTCATCGCACGTACCGACGCCGAAGCGGCCGACCTGCTGACCTCCGACTACGACGCCAACGACAAGCCCTTCGTCACCGGCGAGCGCACCGCCGAAGGCTTCTACAAGACGAAGAAGGGCCTCGACCAGGCGATCTCGCGCGCCGTCGCCTACGCCGAATACGCCGACCTCGTCTGGTGCGAAACCGGCACGCCGGATCTCGAATTCGCACGCAAGTTCGCTGAAGCCGTGCATGCCAAGCATCCGGGCAAGCTGCTCGCCTACAACTGCTCGCCGTCGTTCAACTGGAAGAAGAACCTCGACGACGCGACCATCGCCAAGTTCCAGCGCGAGCTCGGCGCGATGGGCTACAAGTACCAGTTCATCACTTTGGCCGGCATCCACTCCATGTGGTACAACATGTTCGACCTGGCGCAGGACTACGTCGCCCGCGGCATGTCGGCCTACGTCGAGAAGGTGCAGGAACCCGAGTTCGCGGCGCGTGACCGCGGCTACAGCTTCGTCTCGCACCAGCAGGAAGTCGGCACCGGCTACTTCGATGAAGTGACCACGGTCATCCAGGGCGGCACCTCGAGCGTCACCGCGCTGACCGGGTCGACCGAGGAAGAACAGTTCCACTAAGCCGACCCACGGCCTCCTGAGGAGCACAAGGCGCCGGTGCCCCCACCGGCGCCTTTTTCATGGGCCCGCCCGTGCCGCCCCCCTCCAGGCCTGCACTGCTAGGCGCCGTTCAGCGCCCAGTAGCTCGGCTCACTGTAGCTTTCCTTGAGCAGGTCGATGAACAGGCGCACGCGCAGCGGCAGATGCCGGCGTTGCGGAAAAACCGCGTAGATACCCATCGGCGGCGCCTGCCAGGCATCGAGCACCGAGCTCAGCCGGCCTTCCTGCAGATCCTGTCCGACCTCCCACAAGGACCGCCAGGCGAGCCCCTTGCCGGCGAGAGCCCACTCATGCAACACCGCGCCATCGTTGCATTCGAAGCGGCCGCCGACCTTGCGCGTTTCCAGCTCACCGCTCTCCGGGTCGCGGAACACCCAGCCGCGCTGCTGCCCGAGCGACAGGCAATTGTGCCGCGCCAGATCGGCCGGCGTGCGCGGCACACCGCACGCGACCAGATACGCCGGGCTGGCGACGACCATGCGCCGCATTTCGCCGAGCCGGACGCTGACCAGGCTGGAATCCTGCAATTCGCCGATACGCACGGCGCAGTCGATGTTCTCATTGACCAGATCGACGAGGCGGTCAGACAGATCGAGATTGACCGTGACTTCAGGGTTGGCCTGCATGAACGCGCCAACCAGCGGCGCGACATGGCGGCGGCCGAATCCGGCTGGCGCCGACACGCGCAACTGGCCGCTCGCCTTGACGCCACCGAGCGACACCGCCGCCTCGGCGTTGGCCAGATCGTTGAGCACGCGCTGGCAGTCTTCGAGGAAGGCCTGTCCCTCGAAGGTGAG
Organism: Rhodocyclus tenuis; assembly: GCF_014197755.1. GTDB lineage: Bacteria > Pseudomonadota > Gammaproteobacteria > Burkholderiales > Rhodocyclaceae > Rhodocyclus > Rhodocyclus tenuis. Next base: position 161,842 of record NZ_JACIGE010000003.1, read on the forward strand.
CGTCAGCTTGCGCGTCGTCCGTACCATCAACTTGACGCCGAGGCGCGCTTCCAGTGCATCGAGGCGGCGGCCAACAATGGCCGGCGTCACCCCTTCGGCACGCGCCGCGGCGGAAAGACTGCCGCGCGTGGCCACGCTGACAAAGGCGCCGATCTGCTTGAAGGTATCCATAACTTAATACTTTAAGTAAAAGATCATTCGCCCGCAACGCGTCTTATATTTTGTTATGAGCAACAATAAACTGCATGACATTGAACTCTGCACGGGATTTCGCATCCTGATGCAATCCGACTGCCACTCGTATCCGCCAATGATCGCTACCGCCACCTTTACCACAGCCCGCCCGACCGCCCGCCTTCGCCGTCTCGTGCCGATCGCTGCGTACGCGCCTACCGGCAGCGCTCGGCCGGCGAAGGCCGGAGCACGCTGAGATGGATCTGGCGCTGATGCTCCTCGTCGCCGGCGGCGCCTTTCTCGCCGGCGGCATGAACGCGCTGGCCGGCGGCGGCACCTTCTTTTCCTTCCCCGCCCTGCTCGCCGCCGGCGTGCCGCCGGTGATGGCCAACGCCACCAATACCGTCGGCCTGTGCCCGGCCAGCCTTGTCAGCGCCTGGACCTACCGGCGCGAGGCAATGCGCCACGGCCGCTGGGCGATCCTGCTGATCGTCGTCTCGCTGATCGGCGGCATCGTTGGCGGGCTGCTGCTGCTGGCGACGTCGAACGCCGCCTTCTCGAAGCTGATTCCCTGGCTGCTGCTCGTCGCCACCGCGCTGTTTGCCTTCAGCGGGCAGATCTCGAAACGGCTCACCCGGATTCGGCAGCGCCTCGGCAGCACGCAGGCACAAACACCGGGCGGTGTCGGCGGCGCGATATTCCAGCTGGTGGTGGCGATCTACGGCGGTTTCTTCGGCGCCGGCATGGGCATCCTGACGCTCGCCGCCTTGTCCATACAAGGCTTCGAAGACATCCAGGAAATCAACGCACTGAAGAACCTGACTTCCGGCATCAACTATGCCGTCTCGTCGGCGACTTTCATCATCGCTGGCGCGATCAGCTGGCCGCACGCGCTGGTGATGCTCGTTACGGCGATGGCCGGCGGCTGGGCGGGTGCCTCGCTTGCCCGCCGCCTGCCGGCGCTGTGGCTGCGCCGGCTGGTCGTCGCCGTCGGCAGCGCGCTGACGCTCATCTATTTCATCAAGACGTACTTCTGAACGACAACAGACAAGGAGACCCCATGAGCCTCAATCTGCCGCAAGGCGTACAAATCACCGGTCCGCTCAAGCCCGGCTACGAAAGCGTACTGACGCATGACGCGCTAGCGCTCGTCGCCAAACTGCACCGCGCCTTCGAGTCGCGTCGCCAGGAACTACTGGCCGCGCGCGTCGCCCGTCAGGCACGCATCGACGCCGGCGAGATGCCGGACTACCTGCCGGAAACCGCGCACATCCGCGCCGGCGACTGGAAAATCGCGCCGCTGCCCAAGGCGCTGGAACGCCGTCGCACCGAAATCACCGGCCCGGTCGAGGCGAAGATGATCATCAACGCCTTCAACTCGGGCGCCGATTCGTACATGACCGACTTCGAGGACTCGAACGCGCCGAACTGGGACAACCAGATCCAGGGCCAGATCAACCTGTACCAGGCGATCCGCCGCCAGCTGTCGTTCCGCAACGAGGCCGGCAAGGAATACAAACTCAACGACACGATCGCCACCTTGCAGATCCGCCCGCGCGGCTGGCACCTCGACGAGAAGCACGTGCTCGTCGACGGTCAGCGCGTTTCCGGCGGCATTTTCGACTTCGGCCTCGTCTTCTTCCACAACGCGAAGGAACAAGTCGCGCGCGGCGCCGGCCCCTTCTTCTACCTGCCGAAGATGGAAAGCCACCTCGAAGCGCGCCTGTGGAACGACGTCTTCGTCGCCGCGCAGGAACACGTCGGGCTGCCGCGAGGCACGATCAAGGCGACCGTGCTGATCGAGACGATCCTCGCCACCTTCGAGATGGAAGAAATCCTCTATGAGCTGCGCGAGCACTCGGCCGGACTCAACGCCGGACGCTGGGACTACATCTTCTCGTGCATCAAGAAGTTCAAGAAGAACCCCGACTTCTGTCTCGCGCAACGCTCGGTGATCACCATGGAAGTGCCGTTCATGCGCAGCTACGCGCTGGCGCTGGTGAAGGCCTGCCACAAGCGCGGCGCGCCGGCGATGGGCGGCATGAGCGCGCTGATCCCGATCAAGAACGACCCGGTCGCCAACGAGAAGGCGCTCGCCGGAATCCGCCACGACAAGGCGCGCGACGCCAACGACGGCTTCGACGGCGGCTGGGTCGCGCACCCGGGTCTCGTCGCCATCGCCCACGAGGAGTTCGTCCGCGTTCTCGGCGAGCGCCCGAACCAGTGGGAGAAGCAGCGCGATGAAGAGTTCACCGCCGCCGACTTCCTCAACTTCCAGCCGACGCAACCGATCAGCGAAGCCGGCTTGCGCAACAACATCAACGTCGGCATCCACTACCTCGGCTCGTGGCTCGCCGGCAACGGCTGCGTGCCGATCCACAATCTGATGGAAGACGCCGCCACCGCCGAAATCTCGCGCTCGCAGGTGTGGCAGTGGGTCGTCTCGCCGAAGGGAATCCTCGACGACGGTAGAAAGGTGACCGTCGATATGGTGCGGCCGATGATCGCCGAGGAACTGGCGAAGGTGAAGGCCGCCGTCGCGGCGCAAGGTGAGGACACCGCCACCTACGATCAGGCGGCCGACATCTTCGACCGCATGTCGCTGACGCCGGAGTACCCCGAGTTCCTGACGCTGCCGCTGTACGAGGCAATGGCCTGATCGCTTCACGCAATACCTCTGGCGAGGCGCGTCAGCCGACGCGTCTCGCCCGTCCCCGAAAGTTTTCGCCAAGCATCCTCGGTTCTTGCCGCCCAGCTCAGCGCTCGCCAACTCCCGGCAAAAGGCGTAGAACACGGCGCATCACTTACAGGCCTCCCGCCTGCCGGAAACACCAATGATCGCCGCGCTTGCCCTCTTCCTCTGCTGCCAGTTGCTCGGCGAAACGCTCGCCGTGCTGCTGCAGCTACCCGTGCCGGGCCCGGTACTCGGCATGATTTTCCTGTTCGTCTGGCTGCTCGCACGCGGCGGACCGCAGGAGTCCGAGCGGCGCACCGCCGCCGGCCTGCTGCAGCACCTGCCGCTGCTCTTCGTGCCGGCCGGCACCGGCGTTCTGCTGCACCTGCACCGGTTGGCCGACGAAGCGCTGCCGATCGCCGTCGCGCTGATCGTCAGCACCCTGCTCGGACTCGCCGTCGCCGGGCTGACGCTGGCGTGGTTCAGCCGCCGGCGCAGCTCTGCGCACACGCAGCAATGAGCGGGGGCGCACGATGCCCCCAGTGATCGGCGGACACCCCGCCCACGATATCTGGGTATATCTGGAAACGCAGCCGCTGCTCTGGCTGACGCTGACGCTGGTCGCCTACGCTGCTGCCTTCGCGTTGCAGCGCCGCCTGCGCGGCCACCCGGCGGCCAATCCGGTGCTGATCGCCGTCGCCCTGTTGGCGACGGTGCTGCTCGCCACCGGCACGCCTTACGCGCGCTACTTCGAAGGCGCGCAGTTCGTACACTTCCTGCTCGGCCCGGCCACTGTTGCGCTCGCGGTGCCGCTTTACGGCCAGCGGCAGCGCATCGTCGAACGCGCTGGACCGATCGCCATCGCGCTGGTCGCCGGTTCGCTGGCCGCGGCGCTGTCGGCGTGCCTGATCGCCGCCGCGCTCGGCGCCAGTCCGGCAACGATCGCCTCGCTGGCACCGAAATCGGTAACGACGCCGATCGCCATGGGCATCGCCGAACGCATCGGCGGGCTCGCTTCGCTGACCGCCGTCGTCGTCATCCTCACCGGCATCCTCGGCGCCGTCGTCGGCAGCGGCCTGCTGCGCCGCCTCGGCGTGCGCGACGACGCTAGTGTCGGCTTCGCGCTCGGACTCGCCGCGCACGGCATCGGCTCGGCGCGCGCGCTGCAGATCAGCGAGGAAGCGGGCGCTTTCGCAGCACTGGCGATGGGTCTTGGCGGCGCCTTCGCGGCGTTGACGCTGCCTTGGCTGGTGCCGCCGCTGCTGCCACTGCTTGCCGGCCACTGAAGTAGCAGACGCGACCCCGATGGAAATCCTGATCGACATCATCCTGCGCGCCGGCCGCTCGGCGGTCGAATTGTCGCTGTTCGTGCTGCTGCCGATCATGGTCGTCATGCTCGCGCTGATGCGCCTGCTCGAAGCCAGGGGCGCGCTCGACTGGCTGGTGGCGCGACTGGCGCCGCTGCTCAGGCCACTTGGACTGACCGGGCTCGGCGTCTTCGCTGCGCTGCAGGTGAGCTTCGTCAGCTTTGCCGCGCCGGTGGCGACGCTGACGATGATGGAGAGCCGCGGCACCTCGTCGCGGCATCTGGCAGCAACGCTGGCGATGGTGATGTCCATGGCGCAGGCCAACGTCGTCTTCCCGCTGGTGGCGCTCGGCCTCGACCTCGGCCGTACGCTGCTGCTCTCGCTCATCGGCGGACTGGTCGCCGCAGCGGCCACCTATCATCTCTTCGGCCGCCAGCTCGACGCCAGCGAAGCCGTTCTCGACGAACACCTGCAGCACGCGCAGGCCGCAGACGCGAAGGGTGTTCTCGACGTGATCAACCGCGCCGGCGCCGAAGCCTTCAGGATCGCCGTCGGCGCCATCCCGATGCTGGTGCTGTCGCTGGTCGTCGTCACCGCGCTGCGCAGCGCCGGCGCCATCGATGCGCTGACGTCAGCGCTGGCGCCAGCACTCAGCTATGCCGGCGTCGACCCGGTGCTGGTGCTGCCGACGCTGACCAAGTTGCTCGCCGGCGGCACGGCGATGATGGGCGTGATGGACGAAATGCTGAAGAGCGGCGCGGCGACGCCGGCCTTGATGAACGCCAGCGCCGGTTTCCTCATCCACCCGCTCGATATCCCCGGCGTCGCCGTGCTCATCTCGGCCGGCCGGCGTACCGCCGCCGTCTGGAAGCCGGCGGCGCTTGGTGCGGCAGTCGGCATCGGCTGTCGCATGCTCGGGCAGGCGCTGCTCTAGAGCCTGCCGGACGCACTCACATCGTGTGCCAGCCGTGCGCTTCCGGCTGAAAGGGAATGGCAGCGATTACCCAGCGCGTACCAGCAAAGCCGGCCTCGTCAATGTGGACTTCCTCGCCGACACGACGGCCGAAAACTGCTGCCCCCACGGAACTGAAGATCGAGCAGCACAGCTCGTCGGGATCGCTGTCTTCGGGATAAACCAGCGTCAGCTCGCAAGTGCGGCTGCCGTCGACGGCATGCAGCGAGACTGTCGAGTTCATCGTCACCAGATCGGCCGGTACCGCCTGTGGCGGCAGCACGACCGCCTGACATACGCGACGCAACACCTCGCGCGCACGCGGCACGGCGTCGTCGCCGCGCCCGCAGGCGCGCTCGATCAGCGGCACCAGCCGCTGCCGATCCAGACTGTTGATGAAATGCGCCGCATCGGCGGCTTCGTTGAGGCTGCTGTGATTCATTTCCTTCTCCTGTTTTGCCTGATCACAAGACAGCCGGCGAGGAGTGCCAGCGTCCGCGAATGTGTCCACAAAGGTGCCCAAAGTGGGCGTCCTGCATGCACCGGCGCCAGCGCCGGCGTCCTTCGCCCGGCGCTGGCCGATCATTCGATCAGCGCAAACGCCGGGCAGCAGAAAGGCAGGCGGCAGCAAGCCGCACACCGGTCGGCCACAGCGCCAGCGGCGCAGCGGCCGCGCGGGAGCGCGGACAGGAGAGGGAGGAGGAGAAAAAAGCCGGCATCGCTTCGGGAAAATCAGGCGCCGGAATCGCTCCGGCGCCGACAGCTTACATGCGCTCGATCATCGCATCGCCGAAGGCCGAACACGACACCTCGGTGGCGCCATCCATCAGGCGCGCGAAATCGTAGGTAACGACCTTGTCGCCGATCGCCGCTTCCATCGACTTGATGATCAGATCGGCGGCTTCGCTCCAGCCAAGGTGGCGCAGCATCATTTCGGCGGAGAGGATCAGCGAACCCGGGTTCACCTTGTCGAGGCCGGCGTACTTCGGCGCCGTGCCATGCGTCGCTTCGAAACACGCGTACTGGTCGGAGATGTTGGCTCCCGGCGCGATGCCGATGCCGCCGACCTGCGCGGCGAGCGCGTCGGAAACGTAGTCGCCGTTCAGGTTGAGCGTTGCGATCACGTCGTACTCGCCCGGACGCAACAGTATCTGCTGCAGGAAGGCGTCGGCGATGGCGTCCTTGATGATGATGCCGTTGGGCAGCTTGAGCCACGGGCCGCCGTCGATCTCGACGCCGCCGAATTCGTTCTTGGCGAGCGCGTAGGCCCAGTCACGGAAGCCACCTTCGGTGTACTTCATGATGTTGCCCTTGTGCACGATCGTCACCGAGCGGCGCTTGTTGGCGATGGCGTACTTGATCGCGGCGCGCACCAGACGTTCGGTGCCTTCGCGCGACACCGGCTTGATGCCGATTCCCGAAGTTTCCGGGAAACGGATCTTGCGCACGCCCATCTCGTTCTGCAGGAAGTCGATCACCTTCCTGCAGGCGTCCGAGCCCGCCTGCCATTCGATACCGGCGTAGATGTCTTCGGTGTTCTCGCGGTAGATGACCATGTCGGTCTTCGACGGATCCTTCAGCGGCGACGGCACGCCCTTGAAGTAGCGTACCGGGCGCACACATTGGTAGAGGTCGAGTTCCTGGCGCAGCGCGACGTTGAGCGAGCGGATGCCGCCGCCGACCGGCGTCGTCATCGGCCCCTTGATCGACACCGAGTATTCCTTGAGCGCGGCGAAGGTCTCGGCCGGCAGCCATTGGTCGGCACCGTAGAGGCGCGTCGACTTCTCGCCGGCGTAAACCTCCATCCAGTGGATCTGGCGCTTGCCGGCGTAGGCCTTGCTCACCGCGGCATCGACGACCTTGATCATCACCGGCGTGATGTCCACGCCGATACCGTCGCCTTCGATGAACGGAATGATGGGGTTGTCCGGGGTGGGCTGCCCGGGAACGATTTTCTGCCCGCCCTGCGGGACCTTGATCTGGGAACTAACGCTCATTCCGACTCCATGCGAGGTTGATTGTGTCAGGTTGTCGATGTGTACCGCAGACTTGCCCGGCCGGCGAGCGCAGGAAAGCTGCAGCAAAAGATAGCGGGGAAAGCGCCCACGATCCTCTCCGACAGAAAAACGGGGCCAAAAGTTGCGGTGAATGCCGCTACGGGTAAGCACCGGCAGCGCAACGACGGAGCGAAGCGAAGGATGGCTTCGACGGCCCGGATTATGGCGCCAAAACGCGCGCTTCGCCAGCGCCGGGGCGCTTTTCGCCAGGCCACGACGGCCCGACAGCGACGCCGGACGGCGCTTGCCACGAGCGCCCCCGGCTTGCCCGGAGGCGATAAGCAGCGATGCTACAATCAGCGGCGACTTCCCTCAGCAAAGCCCGCCCGCATGGATATCGCCAAGCTCCACAACCCGCTTGCCCACTGCATGGCCGCGGTGATGATCGACGGCTTCAACCGTCACTACCGGCTGATCCGCGAGTATGCGCGCGAAGCCAAGGGGCTCTATGAGGCGGCCGACTGGAAAGGCGCGCAGCACGGCGTGCGCGAGCGCATCCGCTCCTACGACGACCGGGTGCACGAGACGCTCGGGCAATTGCGCGAAATCCTCGGCGGCGAAACGCTCGATGACGACGGCTGGCAGCAACTGAAGTTCTACTACATCGGCCACCTGATCAACCACAAGCAGCCGGAACTTGCCGAAACCTTCTTCAACTCGGTATGCGGCAAGCTGCTCGATCGCAGCTATTACAACAACGACTACATCTTCGCCCGGCCGGCGGCGTCGACCGAGTACATCGACTCCGATCCGCCGACCTACTCCAGCTACTACCCGATGCAGCATGGCCTGCGCAACGCCATCCGCCGCATCATCCTCGACTTCGACTGGACGCTGCCCTTCGAGAACCTTGAGCGCGACATCAGCTACCTGATGCGCGCGCTGAAGCGCCATTTCGGCGATTGGCCAAAGGCCGAGGCCAACGCACAGATCCAGGTGCTCTATTCGGCCTTCTACCGCAACAAGGCGGCCTACATCATCGGCACCGCGGTCAACGGCCACCAGGAATATCCGTTCGCCGTGCCGGTCCTGCACACCGAGCGCGGCGAACTGATCATCGACACCATCCTGCTCGACGCCTGGCGCATCGGCCTGCTCTTCTCGCTGTCGCGCGCCTATTTCATGGTCGACATGGAGGTGCCGTCGGCCTACGTCAAGTTCCTGCGCAACATCATGCCGACCAAGCCGCGTTCCGAGATCTACACCATGCTCGGCCTCGGCAAGCAGGGCAAGATCCTGTTCTTCCGCGACCTGATGCAGCACCTGCGCCACTCGGAAGACCAGTTCATCATTGCCCACGGCATTCGCGGGCTGGTCATGCTGGTGTTCACGCTGCAGTCCTACCCCTACGTCTTCAAGGTAATCAAGGACGTCTTCGGCAGCAGCAAGGACACCGACCGCGCGACGGTGCAGGCCAAGTACCTGCTGGTGAAGCAGGTGGACCGCGTCGGCCGCATGGCCGATACGCTCGAGTTCTCGCACGTGGCGCTGCCGAAGAAGCGCTTCTCGGCCGAACTGCTCGAAGAGTTGCGCACGCTGGCGCCGTCGATGATCGACGAGGAAGGCGACGACATCATCATCAAGCACGTCTACATCGAGCGGCGCATGGTGCCGCTCAACATCTACCTTGATCGCGCCATACCCGAGCAGATCGACGACGTCGTCCTCGAATACGGCAACTCGATCCGCGAACTGGCCAGCGCCAACATCTTCCCCGGCGACATGCTGTGGAAGAACTTCGGCGTCACCCGCTACGGTCGCGTCGTCTTCTACGACTACGACGAAATCGAGTACATGACCGACTGCAACTTCCGCGACATTCCCGAGGCGCCGTATCCGGAAATGGAGATGTCCGGTGAGCCCTGGTACTCGGTGGCGAAGAACGATGTCTTCCCTGAGGAATTCGCCGCCTTCCTGCTCGGCGATCCGCGCGTACGCACGGCCTTTCTCAAGCGGCACCGCGATCTGCTCAGCCCGGCCTTCTGGAAGGAAAAGCAGCGACGCATCCGCGAGGGGCACGTCGAGGACTTCTTTCCCTACCCGGAATCGATCCGTTTCTGCCGCGTTTTCGCGGCGCGGCGAACCGCCAATACCCGGCGCAACGGCCGTCCGGCTTGAAGCAGCACCCGGCCGCGAGCGCCGGCGCTGCGATGCAGCGACCGGCACGCCGCCGACAAGCCGCAGCGCCGCGACAGCGAGTCACCGACGAAAAAAATCCCGCCGCAGCGGGATTTTTTTCAAGCCTGTCAGGAACAGCCCGGGATTATTTGAGCTTGGTTTCCTTGTAGGTCACGTGCTTGCGCGCCTTCGGATCGTACTTCTTGATCTCCAGCTTTTCGGGCTTGGTGCGCTTGTTCTTGGTCGTCGTGTAGAAATGACCGGTGCCGGCGGTCGATTCGAGCTTGATCTTTTCACGCATGGTCGAGGCTCCTCAGTGGCGTTCAGATTTCGCCGCGAGCGCGCAGATCTGCGAGCGTCTCGTCGATGCCGTTCTTGTCGATCGTGCGCAGCGCAGCTGCCGACACGCGCAGACGCACCCAGCGATTCTCGCTTTCGACCCAGAAACGGCGATATTGCAGATTCGGGAGGAAGCGGCGCTTCGTTCTGTTGTTGGCATGGGACACATTGTTCCCAACCATCGGGCCCTTGCCCGTTACCTGGCAAACACGCGCCATGATTGTCGCTCCAATTGATGCGGGATAAGAAAGCCGGCGATTCTATCGTAAAGCCCCCGGAAGACTCAAGCCCTTTTTGGGAAAAGTGCCTGAGCGGAGAGAACTTGCGACGTCCGGCGCGGCGGCGTCGGCGGACATCGCTCAGAGCAGGCCGCGTTCGGCGAAGGATAGCGGCAAAGCCGTTCCGGCGACGATGAAATGATCAAGCACGCGCACATCAATGAGCGCCAGCGCCTGCTTCAGCTCGTGCGTCAGCGCCTCGTCGGCGCGCGAGGGCTCGGCGACGCCGGACGGATGGTTGTGCGCGAGGATCACCGCCGCAGCGTTATGCGCCAGCGCGATCTTGACGACCTCGCGCGGGTACACCGAGGTCTGCGTCAGCGTGCCGCGGAACAGCTCTTCGGCGCTGATGAGGCGATTCTGCGCATCGACCCACAGCGCGAAGAACACCTCGTGCTGCAAGCCGGCAAGACGCAGGCGCAGATAGTCGCGCACAGCGCCCGGCGAAGAAAAGACGGTGGCTGCGCGCAACTCGGCATTGAGCGAGCGCTTGGCCATTTCGAGCACGGCCTGCAATTGCACGTACTTGGCCGGCCCCATGCCGGAGACCTTGGCGAGTTCGTCCTGCGTCGCCGCAAAGAGCCGCGCCAGACTGCCGAAACGTTCGATCAGTTCGCGCGCCAGATCGACGGCGCTCTTGCCGCGAACGCCGACGCGCAGGAAGATGGCGAGCAGTTCGGCGTCCGACAAGGCCGCCGCCCCCTGCGCCAGGAGCCGCTCACGCGGACGTTCGCCGACCGGCCAGTCACTGATCGCCACGACGGATTCCCCAGTAGAATTATCGCCTTCGCCATTCTATTCACGCCCCAGGAAAAACGCATATGGAATTAAGCGGCAAGCGCATCGTGCTCGGTGTCACCGGCGGCATTGCTGCCTACAAGGCGGCAGAACTCGTCCGCCTGCTCATCCGCCAGGGCGCTTCGGTGCAGGTGGCGATGACCGAGGCGGCGACGCGTTTCGTCAGCTCGGTGACCTTCCAGGCGCTGTCCGGGCGGCCGGTTTACACCGACCAATGGGATGCGCGCGTCGCCAACAACATGGCGCACATCGATCTCTCGCGCGAGGCCGACGCCATCCTGATCGCGCCGGCGTCGGCCGACTTTCTCGCCAAGGTCGCCCACGGCATGGCCGGCGACCTGCTGACCACCCTGTCGCTGGCGCGCAACTGCGCCATGCTGGTGGCGCCGGCGATGAACCGGCAGATGTGGGACAACCCGGCGACGCAGCGCAACATCGCCCTGCTCAAGCACGACGGTATCAGCATTCTCGGCCCCGGCTCCGGCGATCAGGCCTGCGGCGAAAACGGCCTCGGGCGAATGATCGAACCAGACGAAATCGTCACCGAACTGATCGATCACTTCCAGCCCAAACCGCTCGCCGGCAGGCGCGTCCTGCTCACCGCCGGACCGACTTTCGAAGCCATTGACCCGGTCCGCGGCATCACCAATCTGTCGTCGGGACGCATGGGTTACGCCCTGGCGCGTGCCTGCCGCGAAGCCGGCGCCGAAGTCACGCTCGTTTCCGGGCCGGTACATCTGCAACGGCCGCATCGCGTCGTGCGCATCGAGACCAGCAGCGCGCTGGAGATGCGCGAGGAGGTGATGCGCCATGCCGCGCACTGTGACGTTTTCATCGGCGTCGCTGCGGTTGCCGACTACCGGCCGGAAACGATGTCGATGCAGAAGATCAAGAAAAAGGGCTCGCCACCGGCGATCAAGCTGGTCGAAAACCCGGACATCCTCGCCGAAGTGGCAGCGCTGGCGAAACCGCCGTTTTGTGTCGGCTTCGCCGCCGAGAGCGAGCAACTGGGCGAGAACGCCGAAGCCAAACGTCAACGCAAGGGGATCCCGCTGATCGTCGGCAATCTGGTGCAGGAGTCTCTGGGCAGCGATCAGGCGACGCTGACACTGTTCGACGATGAGGGCCGGCACCCGCTACCGGTAGCGCCGAAAATCGAACTGGCGCGGCAGATCGTCGCGCGCATTGCCAATTTGCTGGAGCCCCGCTGATGCAAGCCATCGACATCCGCCTGCTCGACCCGCGTCTGCAGGAATCGCCACCGCATTACGCGACTGCCGGCGCCGCCGGCCTTGACCTGCGCGCCTGCATTCCGGCGCCGCTAGAGATCAATCCCGGAGAAACGCATCTGGTGCCGACCGGCATCGCGCTGCACATTGCCGACCCCGGCTACGCCGCACTGATCCTGCCGCGTTCGGGACTCGGCCACAAACACGGCATCGTCCTCGGCAATCTGGTCGGGCTGATCGATTCGGACTACCAGGGCGAGATCATGGTGTCGACTTGGAACCGCGGCAGTGCGAGCTTTACGCTCAATCCGCTCGAGCGGCTGGCGCAGCTGGTCATCGTTCCGGTCGTGCAGGCGCAATTCCGGGTGGTCGACGAGTTTGCCGCCAGCGAGCGCGGCGCCGGTGGTTTCGGCAGCACCGGACGGCGCTGAAAGCGCTCAGCGCGGACGGCTGAGCACCAGTCGCAAGGACAGCGCAAGAAGGCCGGCAAACAGGAAAGCCGCCCAGTTGGCCATCGACAGTCCGAGGAAAACCCACTCCTTGCTTGAGCAGAAACCCGTCACCATGAACAGCGACGGCCACTGCATGCCGAACCAGTCGACCAGCCTTTCGATCAGCGTCGGCTCGCCGAAAGCGCATTCGTTCGCCGGGTCAGGCGCGTACTGCTGCCAGCTCTGGTAGAGCGCCGTCGCCAGGCCGCCGGCGGCGGTCAGCGCGGCGAACGATCCCAACAGCCGACGCGCCGACGGCAGCAGCACGCCGGCCAGCGCGACGATTGCCAGCAGCAGGCAGAGCAGGCGCTGGAAAATGCACAGATGGCAGGCATTCAGCCGCAGCAACTCGCCGAGCGCCCAGCCGCCGACAGCCGCCCCGGCGGCACTGATGGCGATCACGCCGAAGTTCGCACGTGCACTCAGGCGCATGCGCCAAACCCAGCACCCGCAACGCGGCGTTTTTTCCCCGGCATGCCGTCTCGCGTTTTGCCGCTGTTCATGCTGTACCACTCCCGAAAACCGGCCAGCGCCGGGATGAGGCGAATGATTCTAAAGGCAAGCAGTGGCCGACACCAAACGCCTGCTCGCTGCCATCCGGCGCGGGAAGCCGGGGCACTGCGCGGCGGCAGCGCGCGTAGCCGTGCGAGAAGGTTCATTCTTCGGCGCGCTCGGGCTATCATGACGCGATGAAAACACGCATCCTGCTCGTTGAAGACGATGAACGCCTGGCCGACCTGACCGCAGAGTATCTGCGCAAGAACGATTTCGAGGTCAGCATCGAGTCGCGCGGCGACACCGCCGAAGCGCGCATCCTCGGCGAGCGGCCCGATCTCGTCGTGCTCGACGTGATGTTGCCGGGCAAGGACGGCTTCGAGGTCTGCCGCATGATTCGCCCGCATTACAGCGGCGTCATCGTCATGCTCACCGCCCGCGACGAGGATTTCGACCAGATTCTCGGTCTCGAACTTGGCGCCGACGACTACATTGCCAAACCGGCGCAGCCGCGACTGCTGCTCGCTCGCATCAAGGCCCTGCTGCGGCGCACACCGACCACCAGCGGCGGCACGATGCAGAGCGATGCCGACGCCGAGCTGGCTTTCGGCCGCTTCCGCATCAGCCAGGAAACGCGCACCGCACACCTCGGCGACGAGGTCATCGAACTGACTACCGCCGAGTTCGATCTCCTCTGGCTGCTGGCGCAGCACGCCGGCAACATCCTGTCGCGCGACGACCTGCTGCAGCAATTGCGCGGCATCGGTTTCGACGGCCTCGACCGCTCGATCGACGCGCGCATTTCCCGCTTGCGCAAGAAACTCGGCGACGACCCGGACAACCCCAAGCGAATCAAGACGGTACGCGGCAAGGGCTATCTGTTCAGCAAGCATGACTGGCAATAGCAACGGCAGCAGCGCGGGCCGCGCGAGCAACGGCGGCGGCCACAAGCTGCTGGCGATCTTCGGCCGCTACAAGCCGGCACCGTGGCGTGGGCATTACAGCCTGTCGAAGCTGTTCTTCAACGTCTACCTGCTCGCCGCCAGTTCGTTCATCGTCATCGCGCTGTTCGCCGATTTCGTCATCTCGACGGCCATCCGCGGCGTCACCGAAGACTACATGAGCCGCTTCATGCGCGGCACCATCGTTCTGATCGAGGACGAACTGTTCCGCCATCCGCGCGCCGAATGGCCGACCGCGGTCAAGGCGATCGACGAGAAGTTCGCTTACCGCCTCGACATTGTCGAACGCTGGACGCTCCGGCTTGAACAGAAACAGGCCGAACGCCTCGACTCCGGCGACATGGCGGTTTCGCCCGATGGCGACATCCTCTACCACCGGCTCAAGGAAACCTCGCAGGTTCTGGTGGTCGGCCCGCTGTCGCCACGCGCCAATGCCGAATACCACGGCAGCCTGTCGATGGAACTGCGCATCCGGCTGCTGACATGGACGGTGATCGGCGTCGTGCTGGCCATCGCCGTGTGGTTCTTCGTGCGCCCGTTCTGGCGCGATCTGGAAGCGATGCGCCAGACCGCACGCGCCCTCGGCGACGGGCAGCTCGACGCACGCGCGCCACGCATCCGCAGCAGCGCTTTCGATCTGCTCGCCGAAACCTTCGACGGCATGGCCGAACGCATCCAGCGACTGATCGCCACACAGAAGGAATTGTCGAGCGCCATCTCGCATGAATTGCGCACACCGATCGCGCGTATGCGTTTCGAGTTGGAAATGATCTCCGAAACCGACGAGAGCAGCGAACGCGACCGCCTGCGCCGGATGATGGAAGACGACCTCGACGAACTCGACGGCCTGATCGACTCCAGCCTCACCTACGCGCGTTTTGAACGCGAACCGCCGGAACTGCACCTGTCGCCGGTCGAGTTCTCGCCCTGGCTGGAAGAAGAAGTCGAATCAATGCGCATCCTCGGCCGCCGCCTCGACCTGACGGTCGACACGCGCGCCGTGCCGGAAGGCCTGCAGGTCGAACTCGACCGCAAGAGCATGCCTTACGCGATCACCAACCTGCTGCGCAACGCCATCAAGTACGCGCGCTCGCGTATCGAAGTCAGTGCCGAACTGATCGACGACCGCATCGCCATCCACGTCGACGACGATGGCTGCGGCATTCCGCCCGAAGAACGCGAACGCGTCTTCTCGGCATTCACCCGTCTCGACAGCTCGCGCGACCGCTCGACCGGTGGCTACGGACTGGGGCTGGCGATCGCCCGGCAGGTGCTTGAGCAGCACCATGGCTTGGCATCGGCGGACGAAGCGCCGCTCGGGGGGGCACGCTTCACCTTGAGCTGGCCGGTAACGCAGTCCGGCATCAATAACTGAGGCATAAGCAGGCGCGCGGACGGCGCAATGAGCCGCCTGCGCCTGCGCCTGCGCCTGCGCCTGCGCCTGGGCCCGCGCCCGCGCGAAGCCGAGCAAAGCCTTGCCGTTACAGCCCGTCACCGAAGCGCCCCAAAAGCACAACAGAAGCAGCCAGCAGCCCGGCAGTACAATTCTTCCATTGCTTCAGCGCCCCCTCGCTGGCAATTGTTTGAACCTCCCTGATAGCCCATCCCCCTGATGGGTTTTGAATCCCGCGGCGAATCAACCGCGGGATTTTTTTCGCCCTCTTTTGCAAAAGCCCGGCTTTCGTCGCGAGCACTCGCGAGGAAAAAGCCACAAACTTCAAAAAACCAAAAACGACATATTCGAGCACATGCCGTCACAAAAAAGCCAAAAACATGCAACATACGTGAAGCCCTCGCACGCTTAGAATGCAGGCGTTGTCTCGGCGTCCCCCGCGCTGGCAATGTTTGACCCTCCCTGATTCCCGTCCCCCGACGGGATTTGAATCCCGTGAAGCGAATGCTCGCGGGATTTTTTTCGCCTCCGCGACACGCGCCGTCACAAAAGAGATGCGCAAGCACAACAGACTGGCCGGGTGAAGGCGTCTAAGATCAAAGCCGTACACGTAGCAGCGCTAGCGGTAATTGTTGAACCTCCCTGATGCCAAGTCGCCCCCGACACGGCTTGAATCCCGCAAACACCAGAGTTTGCGGGATTTTTTTCGCCTGTTCGCCACGCCAGCGCGGCAGCGGTGCCGGATGCCCGCCGCTATTTCGGCGTTGGCGATGGCGGCGGCTTGACCGGCGCCGCAGGCGCTGCCGGGGGAGTCGCAGAAAGCTCGGCCGTGGCGGCTGGCGACGGCGCAGCGCTCGCCTCCAAGCTCGTTGCCGCACAGACCACCGGCTGACCGAGCAAACGCACTTCGCGCTGCGGGAAGGGAATCTCGATGCCGTGTGCGCGAAAAGCCCGCAATACGGCAACACTGACGTCGGAGCGGATGTTCGCCGACCCCGCTTCCGGATCGCCGATCCAGAAGCCCAGTTCAAGATTCAGACCGCTGTCGGCGAACTGCGTCAGCAGCACACGCGCTGGCGGATCAGCGAGCGTGCGCGACTGCGCATTCGCCACCTCGGTCATTAGCTGCATCGCCAGATCGATATCGGCGTCGTAGGCGATCTGCACCTGTACGGCGACGCGCACGCGCGAGTCGGTGAACGAGCGGTTCTGGATGATGTTGCTGACCAGATACTCGTTCGGAATGATCACCTCCGAGCCCGTCTGCGTATTGACGACCGTATAGCGCGTGGTGATCTGGGTGACGACACCGGAAGTTGTCGCGTCTACGGCGATGACGTTGCCGATGCGGATCGAGCGGTCGAGCAGAATGATGAAGCCGCTGACGTAATTGCTGGCGATCTTCTGCAGACCGAAGCCGAGGCCGACGGCAAGCGCGCCGCCGAACACCGACAGCGCAGTGATGTCGATGCCGACCAGCGACAGGCTGAACAGCAGCGCGACCAGCGACAGCAGCGACTTGGCGAGACGCGCGAAGAGAACACGCACGTTCGAGTCCATATCCTGCGCGCGCAGCAGACGCTGCTCGACAAAACCGGCGGCCCACAGCGCGATGAGCAGCGTCGCCAGCACGGTAACGGCAGCGTGCAGGACCACCCACAGATCCAGCCGCTGCTTGCCGACGCTGAACGTCACCTGTTCGAGCATGTCGATCAGCGGATCGGACAGCCCGGTGATGTAGAGCGCCAGACACAACCAGACGGTGAGGGCGAAGAAGCGCTCGGAAGCGGCCAGCCAGCCGCTCGGCGCAAAAGCCCGCCGCAGCACATAGACGGTGACGCGCACCACGGCCAGCGAGAGCAGCAGCGGCACCGCCAGATCGATCATGCCGACGTGTCCCCACCAAGGCTGCAGCGCGGCACGCGCCAGCAACACCAGCGCGAGAGCCAGCAGAGGGAAGGAAACGCGGCGCAGACCGCTCTCGCCGAACTCGCGCAGTGCGCTGCGCTCGCCGCTGGCGTCGCGCGAATACTGGCGCAGCAGCCGCGTCAGCCACCAGGCGATGGCCAGGCTGGCAAACAGCGCGACGAATTGCCACCAGGCATCGGGCTCCTGCAGCTCGCGCCAGATGCCGCGCAGCAGCGAAAAAAGCTCGCGCTCGTTCATCGACGTTCCAGCACCGCCGCGAAGAAGCCGTCGACGCCCTGCTCCAGCGGCGACAGGCGCAAGCGTTCGCCGGCCTCGATGGCAATACCCTGCGCGCGCAGCACCTCGCCGGCGTTGAGCGGAACAAACTCGGGATGCGCGGCGAGGAAGGCGTCGACGATGACGTCGTTTTCCGCCGCCAGCGGGCTGCAGGTCGCATAGACGAGACGACCACCGGGTTTCACCAGCGTCGATGCCGCGGCGAGGATCGACGCCTGCTTCACCGCCAGTTCAGCGATCGCTTTCGCCGTCTGCCGCCACTTCAGGTCGGGGTTGCGGCGCAGCGTGCCGAGGCCCGAGCACGGCGCGTCGACCAGCACACGATCGAGCTTGCCGGCCAGCCGGCGCACGCGCGCGTCGCGTTCGGATTCGATACGCACCGGATGCACGTTCGACAGTCCCGAGCGCGCCAGACGCGGCTTCAACGCCGCCAGACGCGGTGCCGAAACGTCGAAGGCGTAGAGACGGCCCTGCGAGCGCATCAGCGCGCCGAGCAGCAGGGTCTTGCCGCCGGCACCGGCACAGAAATCGGCGACCATCTCGCCGCGCTTCGGCTGCACCAGATAGCCGAGCAGCTGGCTGCCCTCGTCCTGCACCTCGACGCTGCCGTCGAGAAACAAAGGGTGTCTGGCCAGCGCCGGCTTGCCGGCGAGGCGGATGCCGAGCGGCGAGAAAGGCGTTGCCACGCCGGCAATGCCGTCTTCGGCCAGCCGCGCCAGTACCGCCTCGCGCTCGGCTTTGAGCGGATTGACGCGCAGGTCGAGCGGCGCCGAATGCTTGCTCGCTTCGGCCAGCGCTTCGGCCGCCGCCTCGCCCATCTGCGCGACGAGCATCTCGTACAGCCAGTCGGGCAGGTCGCAGCGCACCGGAGGCGGCAGGTCGGCAAGCTTCACCGCCTTGGCTTCGGCCAGCCACTTCGTTTCCGATTCGCGCAGCAGCGATTCAAGCTCACGCCGGTTGAGTCCCTGCACACAGGCCAGCGAAGCGAGCAGCAGGCGGCGCGAGGTGACGTCGTCGCCGCAGCGAGCAGTCAGCGAACGCCGCCGGCGTAGGACGGCAAAAGTCGTCTCGGCGACGAAGGCGCGATCGGCGCGGCCGAGTTCGCCATGGCGACGGAAATACTGCGACAGCGTCGCGTCAGCAGGCGCGGCAAAGCGCAGCAGTTCGCCGAGAACGGCTTCGGCACGGGCAAAGACAGCAGGAGAAATGGGCATCGGTGGGCTTCTAGTCGGAACTGGTGTGGATCACGTCGGCCAGCTCTTCAAAGCTGTCGCCGTGACGGTCGGTATAGCGGATTTTAACCGGCAGCAGCCAGCGCTCGCGCGCCAGCCACAGATCGGTCGTATTGTCGCCCGGCGCGCGCACGTGCAGCGTCTGAAAACGGCCGGCCGGCGTCTCGATCTCTTCGTCGCCGACCGCCTCAAGACGGTAGCGCTCGAACTTCTTGCCGGTGGCGATCGGCATGACATTGACGCCCGCCAGCTGCGGCAGGAAGGCGAGCTGGTAATGGAAAGACAGCAGGTCCTGCGCGCCGTCTGCCAGTGCTTCGGCCGGCCGGTCGCCGACGCGCACGGTTCCTGCCGACCAGTCGAAATCGGCGCGCTCGCGCGTCTCGGCGCCGTTGCGCCGGACGGCGAAAGACTCGGGATGATAGCCGGCAGCGTCGAACAGGCCGCGGCTTTCCAGCGCGATCTGCAGCGGTTTGAAAAAGGCCGCCAAGCCGCTGGTTTCGGTCAGCGCGCTGATGCGATAGGCGCCGTCGGCGATCCGCCAGGTATGCGTCGAATGACCGACTTCAAGCCCGCGCGTGCCGCGATAGACGCGATAAGAGATCGTTCCTTCGGCCGGCAGGCGATTGGCGACCGCATCGGCGGTGGCCTCAGCCCCCTGCGACGACGTACTCGCGTCATCGCCCGGCACACTGGCAGCGCCATCATGACTCTCTTCGGTTGCCACTGGCGCCGCGGCTTCACCGGCGGCAGCAGTCAGCTGCGCGACGCCGGCCGGCAAGGGCGCCGCAGGCGTTGGCACAGCGGGCTTTGCCGGCGAGTGGCGCTTGCGTGGTGTGCTGCGCGCTGGCGGGGCAACGCGCGCCGGTGCCGCGACGGGTTCGATTTCCGCGACCAGCGTCGGCGGCGACGGCGCCGTCGACAGATCGACATCGGGCAGGAACAGCGCCAGCGCGTGCGCGCCGAGTGAGGCGACGAAGGCGGCGATCAGCGCCAGTGGCATTTCATGTGCGCGCGGCGGCCGGCACGATCAGCGTCGGCGGCACATCAGCCGGCGACGAATCGACGCGCACGCGTCCGCTCTCCAGATGCAGGCGGCCCTCGGCCCACCAGCGCACGGCCAGCGGGTAGACGCGATGCTCGGCGGCAAGGACACGCGCCGCGAGGCTGTCCTCGTCGTCGCCATCGACGACCGGCACCGCCGCCTGCACGATGATCGGTCCGTGGTCGAGCGCCGGCGTCACGAAATGCACCGTGCAGCCATGCACGCGCACGCCCTCGGCGAGCGCCCGGCGGTGCGTATCAAGACCCGGGAAAGCCGGCAGCAGCGAAGGGTGAATGTTGAGCAGGCGGCCGGCAAAGTGATTGACGAAGTCGTCGCCGAGAATGCGCAGGAAGCCGGCGAGGACGACGAGATCGGGCGCGAACGCGTCGATCCGCTCTGCCAGCGCCGCGTCAAAGTCGGCACGGCTGGCGAAACCGCGATGTTCGAGCACGCAGGTCGGCACGCCTGCGGCGGCAGCGACAGCCAGTCCGCCGGCGTCGGCACGATTGCTGATGACGGCGGCGACGCGCAGCGGCAACTCGCCGCTGGCAACGGCGTCGAGCAGCGCCGTCATGTTGCTGCCGCGCCCGGAAATGAGGATGACGATCGATTTCATCTGAAGCCCAATGCCCCCACCGGCAGGAAGACCGCGGTGGCGACGCTTTGCGTGAACCGCGACAGGGCGCGGCCGTTCTTGTCGGCGATGATGCCGGAAAGGAGATCGAGGACGCCGATCAGGCGACCAAACTCGCGCTCGAAGCTGAGGTTCGGATGGCGCGGATCCAGATCATTGGCGAGCAGGAAAGGCTCACCATCGGCGGCGCGCGCCGAGGACAGTTTCCACAGCGCGATCTCGATATTGCGGGCGCAATTGTAAAGCTTCTGCGCATCGAGGTCGTCGAACACGTAGAAATCGTCCTTGTGCTCGAAAGCGGCATCGACCATGCCGAGCAGACCGGCGACAAGTGCCAGCACGCGGTCGCCGTTGTAGTCGGCGCTGAAGGCGAGCATCGCCGCGGCGCCTTCCTGCCGGCCCTCGAGTTCGGCAAGGCCGCCGCGCCCGGAGAACAGCCGATCGACCGCCGCCTCGAGGCTCGGCTGGCTGGCCTTGCGCCATTCGCGCGGATTGCGTTTGTAGAGCTTTTCGGTCAGGCGACGCAGGCCGTAAACCACTTCGCGCCGGCTGGCGTCGAGGCTGCGGTCGATGTCGGTCTTGGCGATGTAACGCGGATGCACCTCGACCGTACGGCTGCCATCGCGACCGACCTTGGTCGCGCAAGCGGCCACCAGCAAGACCGCCAGCAGCGCGCAAACGGTGACTGCGGCGCGTCCAGCGAGCATGGCGTTTCCGCTCAGACCGCGCGCCGCTGCGAAAGCCAGGCGAACAAGGCCGGCAGCAGCGAAACGCCGATGATGCCGACAATGACCAGCGTCAGATTCTGGCGGATCCACGGCAGGTTGCCGAACCAGTAGCCGACGAGGGTCAGCGACCCCACCCAGGCCAGCGCACCGACGATGTTGAATATCTGGAAACGTCCCCAGTGCATGGCGCCGATGCCGGCGACGAAGGGCGCAAAAGTGCGCAGCAGCGGCAGGAAGCGCGACAGCACCAGCGTCTTGCCGCCATGCTTCTCGTAGAAGGCGTGCGTTCGCTCAAGCGCGGCGCGGTTGAAAAAGCGCGAGCTTTCCCAGTGGAAAACGCGCGGCCCGAGATAGCGGCCGATCTGGTAGTTGAGCGTGTTGCCGAAGATCGCCGCCAGCGTCAGCACGATCATCAGCAGGCCGATGTCCATGCCGCCGAGCGCTGCCAGCGCGCCGGCGACGAAGAGCAGCGAATCGCCGGGCAGGAAGGGCGTGACGACAAAACCGGTCTCGCTGAAGATGACGGCGAAGAGGATCGCGTAGATCCACATGCCGTACTGCTGCACCAAGAGTTCGAGATGACGGTCGAGATGCAGGACGATATCGACAAAGGTGGCGAGATATTCCATCAGCCAGGAGTTTCCGTGCCAACACCGCCGATGGCCGCGGCCCGCCCGCCGCGGCAAACGCGGCCGGCCGATTCTAACCGAATATGCGATTGGCTCAGGCAGCAGCCGCTGATTAGTGCCGGCTGGCGACATCGGCGATAATCGCACCATGTCCGATTTGCCCGAAACCCTTCCCCAGGCCGAAACCATGGCCCCGGCGTCGACGCCGGGGCGAAGGCAGATCCAGCGCCTGCCCGACCTGCTGATCAGCCAGATCGCCGCCGGCGAGGTGGTCGAACGGCCGTCGTCGGCGCTCAAGGAATTGCTCGAAAACGCGCTCGACGCCGGCGCCACGACGCTCACCGTGCAGCTCGAAGGCGGCGGCGTCGACCTGATCCGCGTCATCGACAACGGCTGCGGCATCGCGCGCGACGAACTGGCGCTGGCGCTGACGCGGCACGCCACCTCGAAGATCGCCTCGCTCGACGACCTCGAACGCGTCGGCACGCTCGGCTTCCGTGGTGAGGCGCTGGCGTCGATCGCCGCCGTGTCCGATCTCGCCATCAGCAGCCGGCAGCGCGACGCGGCACACGCCTGGCGCCTGCGCGCGCGCGACGAAACCGCCAGCGAACCCGAGCCCGCGGCGCTCGCCGCCGGCACCATGATCGAAGTGCGCGAGCTCTACCGCAACACGCCGGCGCGGCGGAAATTCCTCAAGGCCGAAGCGACCGAATACGCGCACTGCGCCGAAGCCGTTCGCCGCATCGCGCTGGCGCATCCGCAGGTCGCCTTCACACTGTCGCACAACGGCCGTAGCGGCCTGCATCTGCCGGCGAGCGATGCTGCCGGTCGCGCCGCGGCGCTGCTCGGCGAAGACTTTCTCGGCGAATCGCGTGCGCTCGAGGCGGCGGCCGGCGGCCTGCGACTGAGCGGTCGCGTCGGCCTGCCGGCACAGGCGCGCACGCGCGCCGACGCGCAGTACTGCTACGTCAATGGCCGCTTCGTGCGCGACAAGCTGCTGGCGCACGCGCTGCGCGAAGCCTATCGCGACCAGCTGCACGGCAGCCGGCAGCCGGCCTACTGCGTGTTCATCGACATCGACCCGGCGGCGGTCGACGTGAACGTGCATCCGGCAAAAACCGAAGTGCGCTTTCGCGACGCGCGCAGCGTGCACCAATTCGCTTTCCACGCCGTGCAGCGCGCGCTGGCGGCGACGCCGGCGCATCTGCTTGGCGGCGAGACGACGAGCGCGGATGCCAGCGAGACTGCGGGCACGACGGGCAGCGAAGGTTTCGGCGCCGGCTTTTCCCGCCCGCAAGCCGCTGCCGTCACGCGTGGCGGACACGCCGGCAGCAGCGATTACGGTCTCGGCAAGCTGCCGTCCTACGCCAGCGGCGGCTACACGCCAGCGCTCAGGCCACACCCGGCTGCCGGGAACGAAGCTGCACCCGATTCCGGCACGGCGAATTTCTTCCGCGCTGGCGACGGCCACACGCCGCGCGCCAAGGAGCCGGCGACTGCCGCCTATCTCGCCTTCGCGGCCAGCGCGCGCAGCGCAGCCGGCACAGAGGAAGGCGACGCCCAGGCCACACCAGGCGTTACCGCCGCCTCGCCGGCTGACGTGTCTTCGCCCCGCGCTGCCGTCCCCTCGGTCGGCGACGCGGCGCCGCCGCTCGGCTTTGCCATCGGTCAGGTACACGGTATCTATCTGCTGGCGCAGAACGCCAACGGGCTGGTACTCGTCGACATGCACGCGGCGCACGAGCGCATCCTCTACGAACGGCTGAAAGCGGCGTTTGACGGCCGGCCGCCGGCGACGCAGGCGCTGCTCATCGCCGCTGTCTTTGCCGCCGACGCGTTCGACGTCGCTGCCGCCGAGGAACACGCCGACGCGCTGGCCGCACTCGGCTTCGACATCGCGCCGCTCGGGCCGACGCAACTCGCCGTGCGCGGCGTGCCGGCACTGCTTGCCGGCGCCGACCCGACGGCATTGGCGCGGGCGCTGCTCGGCGAACTGCGCGAGCACGGCGTCAGCCAGCTATCGGCCGCGCGGCGCAACGAACTGCTGGCGACGATGGCCTGCCACGGCGCGGTGCGCGCGCATCGCCAGCTAGCGCTGCCGGAAATGAACGCCCTGCTGCGTCAGATGGAAGCCACCGAGCGCGGCGGCGAATGCAACCACGGTCGGCCGACTTGGACGCAGCTGTCGCTCGCCGAACTCGACAAGCTCTTCCTGCGCGGCCGATGAGCACGGCACACGCTCCGGCGCACTCGGCAGCGCCAGACACCGCGGCGCTGCCGCCGGCGATCCTGCTGATGGGGCCGACGGCGAGCGGTAAGACGGCGCTGGCGATCGCGCTGGCGCAACGCTTCCCGCTCGAAATCGTCAGCGTCGACTCGGCGCTGGTCTTCCGCGACATGAACATCGGCACGGCCAAGCCCGACGGAGCGACGCTCGCCGCTTTTCCGCACCATCTGGTCGACCTGATCTCACCCGAGGAAGCGTATTCGGCCGCGCGCTTCGTTGCCGACGCACGCGCACTGATCGCCGACATCGCCGCGCGCGGCCACGTGCCGCTGCTCGTTGGCGGCACCATGCTTTACTTTCGCGCGCTACTTGGCGGTCTGGCCGAACTGCCGCAGGCCGACGCCGACCTGCGTGCGGCCATCGATCAAGACGCCGCCGCGCGCGGCTGGCCGGCGCTGCACGCCGAACTCGCAGCACTCGACCCGGCAACGGCGGCGCGGCTGGCGCCCAAGGACTCGCAGCGCATCCAGCGCGCACTCGAAATCTGCCGGCTGACCGGCGAGCCGATGTCGGCGCTGCTGGCGCGCGAAGCCGCGGTGGCGCCCGCCGCCCGCTTTCTCGCGCTCGGTCTGCTGCCGGCGCTGCGCAGCGTGCTCGCCGAACGCATCGGCGCGCGCTTCACGGCGATGCTCGCCGCCGGCCTCGAGGACGAAGTCGCCGCGCTGCGCCAGCGCTACCGCCTGCACGCCGATCTGCCGTCGATGCGCTGCGTCGGCTATCGTCAGGTCTGGGAAGCGCAGGACGGGCAGTTCCCGCGCAGCGAACTGGTCGCGCGCGGCAGCGCCGCCACGCGCCAGCTGGCCAAACGACAACTCACCTGGATGAACAACACCTTGCGCCCGGAAATGGTCGACTGCCTCGCCGCCGACGTGGAAGTTCGCGTCGGCGAACGCGTCGCACAGTTTCTCGAAGGCGCGGCCGCGCACTGAGCGCCCGCCGCCCGGCACAGGAAAGGAGCCCCATGAGCGAAAACATCCCCGGAAACAGCGCCGGCAGCAAGCCGGCTGGCGGCGAGCCGCCGAAAACCTGGCACCGTCCCGACGGCAGCGTCATCGCCTGTGTCGAAAAGATCCGCCTGCTCAACGAGAACTTCAACGAGCTGCAGCAACTGGCGCAGGACGCCTTCGACGACGGCCTGCTCATGGGCTGTAGCGAGCAGCAGATGCGCGAGGCTTTCCGCGCCCTGTTCGAGGGTCTGACGCCGTCGTTCCCGGAACGGCACGACTGAGCTGCGACTGCACCGCGCTCGTGACGGGCAATAAAAAAGGCGGCTCGCGCCGCCTTTTTCGTCGGTTCCGACCGGGTCAGACGACGATCGTCGCCGCTTCACCTGCGGCACGCGCCTCGACGACACCGATCTCGTACGCCGGCTGACCGGCCTCGACGAGCAGGCGCAGCGCTTCAGCGACGTTGTCCGGGCTGACGATGACGACCATGCCGATGCCGCAGTTGAAGACGCGGTGCATCTCGGAATCGGCAACCTGCCCTTCGCGCTGCAGCCAGTCGAACAGCTTCGGCCGTTGCCATTTGGCCGAATCGATCACTGCCTTGACGGCGTCGGGCAGCACGCGCGGCACGTTTTCGGTGAGGCCGCCGCCGGTGATGTGCGCCATGCCCTTGACCGGCAGCGCGCGCAGCAGCGCCAGCAGCGGCTTGACGTAGATGCGCGTCGGCGCCATCACCGCGTCGGCGAGCGTGCGCGACTTGCCGTCGACTTCGTCGAAAGGCGCGTCGAGCTCGGAATGCGAGCGCTCGATGATCTTGCGCACCAGCGAATAGCCGTTCGAGTGCGCGCCGGAAGACGGCAGGCCGATGACGACATCACCGGCAACGATGCCGGCGCCGCTGATGATTTCGGATTTTTCGACGGCGCCGACGGCAAAACCGGCGAGGTCGTATTCGCCGGCCGGGTACATACCGGGCATTTCAGCGGTTTCGCCGCCGATCAGCGCACAGCCGGCGTCTTCGCAGCCACGCGCGATACCGCCGACAACCGCCGCCGCGGTCGCCACGTCGAGCTTGCCGCAGGCGAAGTAGTCGAGGAAGAACAGCGGCTCGGCGCCCTGCACGAGGATGTCGTTCACGCTCATGGCGACGAGGTCGATGCCGACCGTGTCGTGGCGGTTGAGCTCGAAGGCGAGGCGCAGCTTGGTGCCGACGCCGTCGGTGCCGGAAACGAGCACCGGCTCGCGGTAGCGCTTGGGCACCTCGAACAGCGCACCGAAGCCGCCGATGCCGGCGAGCACGCCCTCGCGCATCGTCTTCTTCGCCAGCGGCTTGATGCGCTCGACGAGGGCGTCACCGGCATCGATATCGACGCCGGCGTCACGGTAGGAGAGGGAGCCCGCGGGCGGGGTGGAGTTGAATTCCTGGGTCATCTTGGGAAGCGTCCCGAGCAGGGCCGGCGAGTGATAGAATGCTGCCGCACACGCCGCCCGGTTGATAAAAGCGGCAAGCTTGAAAAGCCGCGATTTTATCCGAAATGTCGGCGACGCGCCGAACGGCCGCCGGACCTTCATCCGCCGTCATGGTAGTGCCGCGTGCAACACCGGGCAGCGCAGGCGCCACCCGCGCGCGACGAGACTCACCGGGCCGAAGGCCCCGCCGCTGCCGAGCCGCCTTGTTTGATCCGCCGTTCCTGAAATCCTCGCTGCCGAACGACCCTCCCGCCCGAACAACCTGCCGCCTGCGCCCTGATGCGTCAACTCATCCTCGATCTGCTGCCGGATGCCGCGCCGAGCCTCGACAATTTCGTCGCCGGCAGCAACGGCGAGGTACTCGCCGGCCTGCGCCGCTGGCTGCTGCCGGCCAACGAGGAAACCTGCCTCTACCTGTGGGGTGATGGCGGCGCCGGCAAGACGCACCTGCTGCGCGCCATCGCAGCACCGTACTTCGACGCCGCCAGCGATCCAGCCTTGCGCACGCTGGCCGAAGACGATACACGCAGCGGCGGCCGTCTGGCGGTCGACAATGTGGAAGCGCTCGACGCCGACGGACAGATCGCATTATTCAATGCATTCAACAGGTTGCGCGCCAGCGGTGGTGCCCTGCTCGCCGCCGGCAACGAACCGCCGCTGCGCCTCGCCTTGCGCGAAGACCTGCGCACGCGCCTCGGCTCGGGACTGGTTTTTCGCGTGCATGCACTGAGCGACGCCGAAAAAATCGCCGCACTGGCGGCGCAAGCCGCCGCGCGCGGCCTGCGCCTGCCGCCCGAGGGGTTTCCCTACCTGCTGGCGCGCGCGCCGCGCGACATGCGCAGCCTTGCAGCGATCCTCGTTGCGCTTGACCGTTACTCGCTCGAACACCAGCGCCCGATCACCCTGCCGCTGCTGCGCGAGGTGCTGCACAACACGCCCGAAGCGTGAACTGCCCGCCATCCGCCCCCAGCCAAAGTCCAATACCGCCCAAACGCATGACATCAGACCTGACGCTACCTCCCCTCGATGGCCGCGAACTCGCGCTCTTCGACCTCGACAACACGCTGCTTTCCGGCGACAGCGACTTCGAGTGGGCACAATTCCTGATCGGCCGCGGCGTCATCGACGGCGAACTGCACGCCGCGAAGAATCGTGATTTCTACCAGCAATACGTCGACGGCACGCTCGACATCTTCGAGTTCCTCGACTTCCAGCTGCGTCCGCTGGCGCGCCATGAACGCGCGCAACTCGACGCCTGGCACCGCGAATTCATGGCGACGCGCATCCTGCCGCTGATCGGCGAGCGCGCCCGCGCGCTGGTGCGCGCGCATCGCGAACGCGGCGCGCTGTGCGCCATCGTCACCGCCACCAACAGTTTCGTCACCGGGCCGATCGCCCGAGAGTTCGGCATCCCGCACCTGATCGGAACGATCCCGGCGCAGGAGGATGGCCGTTTCACCGGCAAACCGCGCGGCGAACCTTCTTTCCGCGAAGGCAAGGTAACGCGCGTCAACGCCTGGCTGGAAACGCTCGGCCTGTGGCGCGGCAGCTTCGCACGCAGCTGGTTCTACAGCGATTCGCACAACGACCTGCCGCTGCTTGACTGGGCGAGCCACCCGGTAGCCGTCGATCCCGACGCACGCCTGGCGGCGGCGGCACAGGCCAAGGGCTGGCTGACGATCAGCCTGCGCCCCTGAGCCTCGCCCTTTCTGCCGGACCCAAAATGATTCGCAAACTGATCCACCGTGTTTTCGGCCCGCGTGCCGCCACCGCCCCGACGACGCCTGCCCGCCCCGACGACGGCCCGGCGCTGATTCCGGCCGCGCGCCACGGCATCCACCGCGAGCGCCTGAGCAGCGGCGCCCGACGCACCGTCGAAACGCTGCAACAGCAAGGCTACAAGGCCTACGTCGTCGGCGGCGCGGTGCGCGACCTGCTCGCCGACATCACGCCCAAGGACTTCGACGTTGCCACCAACGCGACGCCCGAGCAGGTGCGCCAGTGCTTCCGCCGCTCGCGCATCATCGGCCGCCGCTTCCAGATCGTGCATGTGCTGATGGGCGCCGAGACGATCGAGGTCGCCACCTTCCGTGGCCCGCACGACGACGACACGCAGACCGACGCGCATGGCCGCGTGCTGCGCGACAACGTCTTCGGCACGCACGCCGAGGATGCCGCGCGCCGCGACTTCACCGTCAATGCCCTGTATTACGACCCGGTTGCTGAAACGATCATCGACTTCCACCACGGCGTCGCCGACCTCGAACAGAAAACCCTGCGCATGATCGGCGACCCGGTGACGCGCTACCGCGAAGATCCGGTGCGCATGCTGCGCGCCGCGCGGCTGGCGGCCAAGCTCGGCCTGTCGATCGACCCGGCGGCGCGGCGGCCGATCCGCGAACTGGCGCCGCTGATCGAGAACGTGCCGCCATCGCGGCTGTTCGACGAAATGCTCAAGCTGCTCAGTTCGGGGCATGCGCTGCGCTGCCTGACGCAGCTGCGCGACGAAGGACTGCACCACGGCCTGCTGCCGTTGCTCGATGTCGTCCTCGAACAACCACAGGGCGAGCGCTTCGTCGAACTGGCACTGGACAGCACCGACCGGCGCGTGCGCGAAGGCAAGCCGATCTCGCCGGGATTCCTCTTCGCCACGCTGCTCTGGCAGCAGACGGTGGCACGCTGGCAGAAACTGCAGGCGGCCGGCGAACGGCCGATTCCGGCCTTGTTCGTGGCCATGGACGAAGTGCTCGACACGCAAGCGGAAAGCCTCGCCATCACCCGCCGCATCGCCGGCGACATCAAGGAAATCTGGGCGCTGCAGCCGCGCTTCGAGCAACGCTCGGGCAAGCGCCCTTACGCGCTGCTCGAACACCAGCGCTTCCGCGCCGCCTGGGACTTCCTGCAACTGCGCAGCGAAGCCGGCGAGATCGACAGCGAAATCGTCAGCTGGTGGGAAGCCTTCATGGACGCCGACGGCGAGAGCCGCGCCGCGCTGCTGCAGCCGCCGCGCGCCGATGAGGTGAAGAAACGCCGGCGGCGCAAACGCAAGCCGGCTGGTGGTGGCAGCGACGCCGCCACGCCGGCAGCGGTCGACGCGGGCGAAGCGTACTGAGCGCTCGCCCGCAGCGCACCGACCCTCGGCGCAGCCGCTTCCTGCCGCCACAAACGCTCCCGAAAAAACTGCGCGCTGCCAAGGCTCCATCCCGCCGCCGACCGTCAAGGGCAAATGCCAAGGCGCTGCGCACGCAGAGCCGGCGGCGCCCCGTGAACCGCATCTTTCCGACATGACCGACACACCACCGACCCGCCGCGCCTTCGTTGCCCTCGGCGCCAACCTTGAAGATCCGGCCGCGCAGCTGAAAGCCGCCGCCGCGGCGCTGGCAGAACTGCCAGACAGCCGCCTGCTGCGCGTCTCGTCGCTCTATCGCAGCGCGCCGGTCGATGTCGGCAATGAGCGCCAGCCCGACTACGTCAACGCCGTCGCCGAACTGGCAACGACGCTGTCGCCGCACGCGCTGCTCAATGAGCTGTTCGCCATCGAAGCGCGTTTCGGGCGGCGCCGCGCCGGCCGCAACGCGCCGCGCACGCTCGACCTCGACCTGCTGCTGGTCGACCAGCTATGCCTCGACGAGGTCTGTGTCGACGACGTGCTTCTCAGCCTGCCGCATCCGCGCATGCACCTGCGCGCTTTCGTCATCCAGCCGCTGGTCGAAATCGCCCCGGACAGCCGCATCCCGCGCCGCGGGCTGGCCGCTGCCTGGCTGCCGGCCGTCGCCAGCCAGCGCATCGAGAGGCTCGCCGAGTGACACTGCCGGTGCTGTGGCAGACCGGCTTGCTGCTCGCCGCGTCAAACGTCTTCATGACCTTCGCCTGGTACGCGCACCTGAAAAATCTGTCCGACCGGCCGTGGTGGATTGCCGCGCTGGTGTCGTGGGGCATTGCGCTGTTCGAATACATGCTGCAGGTGCCGGCCAACCGCATCGGTGCCAGCGAACTGTCGCTGGCACAACTGAAGATCATGCAGGAAGTGATCACGCTGGCGATCTTCGTACCTTTCGTCGTCTTCTACATGCAGCAACCGCTGAAGCTTGACTATCTGTGGGCGGCTCTGTGTATCCTTGGCGCCGTCTATTTCATCTTCCGCTCATGATTGCGTGCTGCCGCTGCCCTTGCCGCGACCAGGCAGCGCCAGCGACCGTTCCACGCATCGATCCGATGCGCACTGCCTGCGAACCCTCAAACCGGGGAGAATGACCCTATGTCCGTCCATGTTCCGGGCGACGCGCCGCGCCGCCGCCTGACGCACGTCGACCTCGCCAGGATGCACAGCGCCGGCGAGAAGATCGCCATGCTGACCTGTTACGACGCCAGTTTTGCCGGCCTGTGCGACGCCGCCGGCGTCGACGCGCTGCTCATCGGCGACTCGCTCGGCATGGTCGTGCAGGGCCACGACTCGACGCTACCGGTGACGGTGGCCGACATCGTCTATCACGTCGGCGCCGTCGTGCGTGGCAGCCAGCGGCCGCTGATCATCGCCGACCTGCCGTTCGCCAGCTTTCAGGAAAGTCCGCAGCAGGCTTTCCGCAACGCCGCGGCGCTGATGGTCGCCGGCGCGCAGATGGTGAAGATCGAAGGCGGCGTGAACATGGCCGAGACGACGCAGTTTCTGAGCACGCGCGGCATTCCGGTGTGTGCGCACATCGGCCTGACGCCGCAGTCGGTGCACCAGTTTGGCGGTTACCGCATACAGGGCCGCGATGCTGACGGCGCCGCCCGCTTCATGGCCGATGCGCTGGCGCAGCAGGAAGCCGGTGCCGCGCTGATCGTCATCGAGGCAGTTCCGGCAGCACTCGCCAGTGAAGCCGCGCGCCGCCTGTCGATTCCGAGCATCGGCATCGGCGGCAGCGTCGACTGTTCGGGCCAGGTGCTCGTGCTGCAGGACATGCTCGGCATCTCGGCCGGGCGCAAGGCTCGCTTCGTCAGGGACTTCATGGCCGGCCAGACCTCGATCGCCGCCGCCATCGCCGCCTACGTCGCTGCCGTCCGCGACGGCAGTTTCCCCGCACCCGAACACTGTTACTGAACGCCAGCGCGCATCGCGCCGGACTTCACCTCCGAGACCATGCTACTCATCAAAACCATCCCCGAACTGCGCGCTGCGCTGGCCGGCAAGAACGTCGCTTTCGTCCCGACCATGGGCGCCCTGCACGATGGTCATATCGCGCTGATGAGCGCGGCACGTACCTACGCCGACACCGTCGTCGCGAGTATTTTCGTCAACCGCCTGCAGTTCGGTCCGAACGAGGATTTCGACCGTTATCCGCGCAGCCTTGACGCCGACTGCGCGCGCCTCGACGCCGCCGGCGTCAGCGTCGTTTTCGCGCCCGACGAGGCCGAGCTCTATCCCGAGCCGCAGGTCTATCAGGTCGATCCGCCAGTGATCGCCAACGAGATCGAAGGCGCTTTCCGTCCCGGCCACTTCCGCGGCGTTGCCACCGTCGTCCTGAAACTCTTCAACATCGTGCAGCCGCGCGTCGCGCTGTTCGGCAAGAAGGACTACCAGCAGCTGACGATCCTGCGCGGTCTGGCGGGGCAACTGGCTCTGCCGCTCGACATCGTCGGCGTCGATACGCTGCGCGCCGACGACGGTCTGGCTTTGTCGTCGCGCAACCAGTACCTGTCGGCCGCCGAACGCGCCGAAGCGCCGCAGCTGTATCAGGCGCTGTGCAGCGTTCGCGACGCGGTTTTCGCCGGCGAACGCGATTTTGCGCGACTCGAACAGCAGACGGCAGCAGCGCTCGACGCTCGCGGCTGGCAGACCGACTACATCGCGCTGCGCCGCCGCGCCGATCTGGCGCTGCCGCAGCCGGGCGACGAAGCGCTGGTGGTCCTCGCCGCCAGCCGCCTCGGTTCGACGCGACTGATCGACAACCTCGAGATTCGCGCGACGGCGACCGGCGCCGACGCCTAGCCAGCCAGAGAAAAACTGCACCGCGCCAGGAGCAGGCGCGGCGCAGTGGCCGCAAGCCCGGCGGCATTGACAGAGCGGGACGAGGGTCTACAATGCGTCGCTTCGCCCGCGGCGCCCTTGCGCCGCCCGCTCCGCGCAGAGGATCGCAACATGTTCAGAACCATGCTCAAGTCGAAGCTGCACCGCGTCACGACGACCCACGCCGACCTGCATTACGAAGGTTCGTGCGCGATCGACGAGGATCTGCTCGACGCCGCCGACATCCGCGAAAACGAACAGATCGACATCTGGAACGTCAATAACGGCGAACGCTTCACCACCTACGCCATCCGCGCCGAACGCGGCTCGGGTGTCATCTCGGTCAATGGCTCGGCGGCGCGGCGCGCCGCGCCCGGCGACATCCTGATCATCGCCAGCTTCGCCGCCTTCGCCGACGACGAACTCGCCGCGCACGAGCCGAAACTGATCTACGTCGACGCGCTCAACCGCATCGTGCGTACCGGCCACCGGATTCCGGTCCAGCTCGCCTGAGCAAGCCGCCGCAGATAAAAAAAGCCGCGTTTTTCGCGGCTTTTTTACGTCCGGATTCTGCCGCTGACGGCATCTCTGCTCTCGCCAGCGACTCAGGTGGGAGCGAAGTTCGCGACGCCTTACTGCCAGTCGTGCACATGCACGTGCGCGTGTTCGACGGCCGAATGCTGATGCGCATGCCGATGTGCGTGCCGATGCGCCAGCCCGGCCTTTTCCAGTAGTGGCATGTCGGCAAGCGCCGCACCGATCGGCCCGTCGAACAGCACGCCACCGTCGCGACCGAGCACGATGCAGCGCTCGCCGAGTTCGGCCGCCAGCGACAGGTTGTGCGTGGCGACGATCAGCGTCTTGCCGGCATGCAGCAGCAGGTCGATCAGGTAGCCGACGGTCGCAGGATCGAGGCTCGCCGACGGCTCGTCGAGCAACAGCACCTCGGGGTCGAGGGCGAGGAGGCAGGCCAGCGCCAGCTTCTGCTTCTGCCCGCCGGAGAGCAGGAAGGGCGCCTTGTCGAGCAGACTCTCCAGCGCCAGTTGCTGCGCCCAATGCCCGACGCGCGCGTCGATATCGGCCAGCCCCAACTGGCGCGGACCGTAGGCGATTTCCTCACGCACCGTCGGGTTGAACAGCATCGCTTCCGGGTGCTGAAAGAGCAGCGCGCAGGCACGGCGGAATTCACGCGCATGACCAGGGGCGCGCAGCCGGGCCCGTGTCAGCGGCTCGCCGCGCCAGAGATAATCGCCGCAGTCCGGCTCGATCAGCCCGTTGAGCAGCTTGAGCAGCGTCGACTTGCCGCTGCCGTTGGCGCCGAGCAGGATGAGCTTCTCGCCGGGCGCAATGGAGAAGGAAATGTTCTTGAGCAGCGGCGCTTCGCCGGGCCAGGAGAAGCCGACGTGGCGCAGTTCAATCATCGAAGGCTCCGCGCGAGCGCATCGCCAGCGCCGTTTCGCCGGCAGCGGCGAGCGACTTGTCGAACAGGGTTTCGGCCTGCGCCGCCGAATTCCGCGTCCGGTCGCGCAGGCGCGGACGAACCAGATTGCGACTCTGGAAGGCCATGCGGAAATCGCGCAGCACGCGCTCGAAGGTCTTGATCTGCCCGATCGCCAGCGTGATGATCAGGCGCAGCAGCGGGAAACCCGCCAGCGCCGGCAGCAGATCGACAGCGGCGACGAACCAGAAACCGAGATAGACGAGCAACAGCACGCGCAGATTGACCAGCAGCAGGTAATCGACGCTGAAGCGGCCCTGCCACAGCGCGAGCAGCGCGTAGCCGACACTGACGCTGAGGTTGAAGACGAGTACCGCGAGCAAAGTCTTCTTCAGCAGTGGCCAGCGCCGGCTGCCGGCGAAGACCAGCGCGCCGAGCAGCAGCGCCGCCAGCACCAGCGGCGCGTGGATGAAGGTGATGCCGACCACACTGCCGAGATAGAGCAGCAGCCAGCCCCGTGGCGTCAGCAAGTTGGCCAATTGCGCGCCTTAACGTAGCGAAAGACCAGCACCGTCAGCACCGCCTCGCCGGCGCCGATGACCAGATGCGGGATGAGCACCGCCGGCAGCGTCACTGCCGGTCCGAAGGGAAAGAACAGCGGCGAGCCGTCGGGCTGGTGCGCGATCAGAGGCTGCACGCCAAGCACCAGCGCGACGATGACTCCCGGCACCACCACCGACAGCCAGGCGGCGACGGCCACCGAGACCGTATCGCCGAAGCGGCACAGCAGGCGGCGCGCGCCCAACGCGGCAGCGGCGCCGCACAGGCCCATCGCCAGCGCGTTGACTGCCAGCGCGGTGATGCCGCCGGCACCGAAAAGCAGCGACTGCAGCAGCAGGACCAGGCTGTAGGCGACGAAGCTGGCGCGCAGGCCGAATACCAGCGCCAGGATGGCGACGCCGAGCGCGTGTCCCGAAGTGCCGCCGGGAATCGGCACCATGATCAGACCCAGCGCGTAGGCCAGCGCGGTGAGCATCGCCAGCCGCGGCACGGTCGTTTCGTCGAGCGTCGCGCGCAAGCCCTGCGCCGCCCACGCCCAGGCAGCGGCAGCGAGCGCGTAGGCCGGCAGGTAGGTCTGTGGCGAAAGGAAGCCGTCGGGGATGTGCATCCGTTACCGATCAGAAGAGCAGTGAGGCCGAGAAGATGATTCTATATTTCTCGCGGCCTTCCGCACCCTGCTGCAGATCGGCTTCGTTCAGATGTTTCCACACCGGCGTCTTGACGCCGAGCGCGAAGCTCATGTTCTGCCAGTAGGCACGTACGCCCGGCATGGCATAGACGATGCGGCCGCCGGTCGCCGACGCGCCGACGCCCTCTTCCTGATCGCGACCGAGGCCGAGATACTGCAGTTCGAGCACTGGGTCGAGGCGAAACTTCTCGTCCGGCAGCGTCAGCGCACGGTACGAGATCGCCGTATTGAAGCGGTTTTCCGCACCGAAGCGCACACGCTGCCCGTCGTCGTAGGTGTATTCGCGGAAACGCAGCGCCGACGCTTCGAAGCTCAGGGTCAGCTTGTCGCTCAACATCTTGCTCGCGGTCAGCCCGAGCGAGAACGAGGGCTTGCCGAAACCGAGCGACTTGCCCGGATCGATGCTGCCGTCGCCGAGGCGGTGATTGGCGTCGCCGGTCGGCAGCGTACCGCCACCGAAGACCGAGAAATGCCAGTCCTCGAGGTCATCAAGGCTCTCGTTCTTCGGAATGAGTTTGAAACCCTGGTCGTACTTGAAACCGATCTGGCCCAGCAGCGACATGTCGGCGACGCCGCGCGAGTTCTGGCCACCGGACTCGTCGATCTTCTCGTTGTAGGGAACAAAGGCGTAGAGCGAGAACCACGGCGTGACGCCGTAGCCGAGGCCAAGCATGGTGAAGCGCGAGTACTTCGCGTTCGGTGCCGCCCAGTCGTAGGTCCGGTAACGGGCGTCGTCGACCTTGAAGTAGGCCAGCGCCTTGCCTTCCGGCAAGACCGTCGACGCCGCCGATTCGAGCGGTGCGCCAGGCCCTTTCAGCCCGGCCACGCCGACGCCGGCAACGCCGTGGTGCGCCAGTGCTGGCCCCGACGCCAGCGCCAGCAAGGCGGCAATCCCCCATACCTTGTTTTTCATTTTCCTTTTCTCCGCAGGAAGAGTTGAACGAGACCGAACAGACCGAAGAGCACGCCAGCACCGGAAAGCAGCAGCAAGACGCGCGGCGGCTCGGCAGCAGGGGTGGTGGTGGCCTCCACCGACGGAACCGCCAGCTGAAGCCGCTGGTCGACGCCGTGGCCGTCGGCCGAGAAGGCCTTCAGCCGCCACTCGGCGTGCTGCCCGGACAGGAAAACGAGCTCGCCGGCGGCGTTGGTTCGGCCGACCTGTTCGGGCGTCTCCTTGCCCGGCAGATAAAGCTCGTAGGCTTCAAAGGCGAAAGGCTCGCCGTCGGCGTAGCGCAGACTGACGACGGTCGCCGCCTGCTCACGAGTTTCCAGCTTCACCTCATGCGCCGCGACCGGCGGCGCGAGGAGCGCGGCGCAGAGCAGCGCCGCGAGAGCGCGCAAGACGCTGCTCACCGGGCGATCTCGAATTGCAGCGAGGCGGTGCGGATCGCGCTATCGGCGCGGCCGTCGGCGAGCGGCGTCTCAAGGCTGGCTTCGATCAGCTGCACGCCGCCCTGCCGCAGGCGGATGGCGACCAGGCCATCGGCGCCCGAGGCGCCGCGCGTATCGCCGGCGTAGGCGACCGGAACACCGGCGACCGGTTGGCCGGCGTCGGTCACCAGGACGACCAGCTTGTCGCCGGCCTTGAGCCCGAGGGGATTGCTCGTCGGCGTGATTTCGAGCCCGCTGCCGACCGGCCGGGAACCGGCCTCGCTCCAGCGATCGAGGTATTTCAGCGACTCTTCCGAGTACCAGCTTTTGACGACGCCGGAGATGCCGGTTTTGGGGAGATTTTTCGTCTCCCACGCCGTCTTGCTCCAGTAGCCGGTGGAGAAACTGCTCAGCAAGGTGGCGCAGTCGCCGCTGAATTTCGCGGGATAGGCCTTGCCGGGCGCGAGCGGCTTTGCCTTGCCGGCAGCATCGACGCAGATCGCCGCCTTTACTGCCCCGGCATCGTAGGGAACGACCTCGGCGCCGGCATGCGCCGAGTGACGGTGCCCCTGATACAGCGCGTAGGTACTGCCTTCCTTTTCCAGCCAGAGGTCATGCGCCAGCGCCGGCAGCGACAGCAAAGCCAGCGCGGCAACAAGGCGTGCAGACATGAGACACCCAACGTATGAAGAAAATAAAAAAACATCATACGACAACAGGCGTCGGCGCAACAGCGATTGCATGCCAATGACGAATTGCCTGCCAGATCGCCCGGCAAGCGGCGGCTGGCCGATGGCCGAGGCCGCTTGCCCACCGTGTTAACCCGCAGATAGGCTGGGCTGACCGGGCAAGACGCTGCCCGGCGCTAGCCGTGGTGCCCGTGGAGCGAAGCTCCACGGGCGGTCAGACGCAGATCAGGCAGCGTCCTTGGTAGCTTTCGTCGCGCGCGGCCGGCGCGGACGTGCCGGCGCCTTCTTCTTCGGCGCGCTCGCCGCTGCCGCTGGATCGGCAGGGCTTTCGGCCGGCGCGGTGGCAGCTTCCAGCGCCGCCACGGGAGGCACATGAGCCGGAGGAGTCGCCGTAGTCGGCGAAGCGACGATGGCGGCCGCTTCCGGCGCTGGTGCGGCCGCGTCGGCAAGCAGCTTCGTCTCGCCTTCGCCAGACGGCGCACTCGCCGCATTGCCGCGCTTGCCGCGACCGCGGCGACCGGAACGGGCATTGCGGGCTTCGCCGGCAGGCGACGCTTCTGCGGACGTCAGCGCGGCCGGGGAGCTTGCGGCAACGGTTTCGCCTGTTGCGGAAGCTGCAACAGCGGCAGGCGCAACGGCTTCGACAGCCGACTCGACCGGCGCCACCGCCGGCACGGGAGACTCAGGACCCACGGCAGTTTCCTGCTCGGGCTTGGCGGCCTTGCGTCCACCGCGACCGCGGCCACGGCCGTTGGCGCTACGTGCCGGGCGCTCGGCGCCAGTCGGCTCGTTGGCCGGCGCAACAGCAGCCGCTGTTGCTTCATCGGCGGCGGCGACGGCGGCATCGCCCGTAGCGGCGGCAACCGGTGCCATCTCGAGTGGCGTCTCGGTGCGCGCACCGCGATGCACCCAGGTGCCCGATTTCTCGTCGCGACCGACAACCAGCAGGCCGCGCGCCTGCGCTTCTTCGAGCAAGTTGCCGAAGGCGCGGAAGCCGAAGTAGGTCTCGTTGAAGTCTGGCTTCCTGCGCTTGATCGCTTCCTTGAGCAGCGACGCCCAGATCTTGCCGCTGTCGCCACGTTCGGCGACCAGCGCGTCGAAGGTGCTGACAGCGAGGTCGATCGCCTTGCTCTTGCGCGCCTCAAGCTCTTCCTTCTTGCGCTTGTCGTCCTCGGACGGGCGCTTGCTGGCGGCCGGCTCGCGCTCGCGGCGAGCGGCGCGCTGGCTGTCGCGGACCAGATCGTCGTAGAAGATGAACTCGTCGCAGTTGGAAATGAGCAGGTCGGAACACGACTGCTTGACGCCGACGCCGATGACGCGCTTGGCGTTCTCGCGCAGCTTGGAAACCAGTGGCGAAAAGTCCGAGTCGCCGCTGATGATGACGAAGGTGTCGACGTGCGCCTTGGTGTAACAGAGGTCGAGCGCGTCGACGACCATGCGGATGTCGGCCGAATTCTTGCCCGACTGACGCACGTGCGGGATTTCGATCAGCTCGAAGTTGGCTTCGTGCATCGTTGCCTTGAAGGTCTTGTAACGCTCCCAGTCGCAGTAGGCCTTCTTGACGACGATGCCGCCCTTGAGCAGCAGGCGTTCAAGCACCGGTTTGATATCGAACTTCTCGTAGTTGGCGTCACGTACGCCGATGGCGACGTTCTCGAAGTCGCAGAAGACGGCCATGCTCGGGGTATCGGCAAGCGCCATGCGGGGTTCTCCGGAAAAAGGGAATAGGGGGAAGAGTTCATACCGGGCACGATCGGCGCCGGCGAAACGCAGCAGCAGACGTGTTGCAGAGCGCGGAGCGCCGCACCCGCGGCAGCGGTCAACGGCGGCAGTATAGCGCTGTGACCGGATCAGGCCGCGCGCAACGCGTCGACGATGTTCATGCGCGCGGCGCGCGCCGCCGGCAGTACGCCGCCGATGAAGCCCATGACCAGCGCAAAGACCAGGCTCTTGACGACGATCAGCGGCGTCAGCTGGAAGGTGAAGGCCAGCTCGGCGAAGGACTGAAAGTTGGTCGTCGACAGGGTCAGGAACTGCATCGTCGACGCGGCCAGGATGCCGACGACGCCGCCGAGCAGCGAGAGAAACAGTGATTCGAGCAGGAAAGCCACGAGGATGCTGCGCCGACGGAAACCGATCGCGCGCAGCGTGCCGATTTCGGCGGTGCGGTTGGCGACGGCGGCATACATGGTGATCATCGCGCCGATGATGGCGCCGACCGAAAAGATCACCGACAGCGACAAGCCGAGGATGCGGATGAAAGTGGACAGGGTTTCCGACTGATCGGCGTAGAAATTGCGCTCGCGCTTGGCCTCAAGCATCAGCCGCGGGTCGCTCTCGACTGCCTCCCTGGCGGTCTCGAAAGCGGCCGGGTCGATCAGGCGAAAGATCAGCGACGAATAGACCGGCCGGCGGAATGCCTGCATCAACTGGTCGGCGTCACCCCAGATTTCGGAATCGAAGCCCGACTGGCCGGCATCGAACAGGCCGACGATTTTCCACTCGCGGCTGCCGAAGCGCAGCGAATCGCCGAGCGCGGCGTTCTCGAAGCGCTCGGCGACGCCGCGGGCGACGACGATTTCGGCCTGCCCGGCGCGGAACATGCGGCCGGCGACGATTTTCACCTGCGGCCGCAGCGTGAAGCCCATGGCGTCGACGCCGCGAATGATGACGTTCGATGCCAGCGCGACTTCTCCCTTGCTGCCGCGCTTGTTGAGCGTGATGAGGACAACCGATTCTTTCGAGATCAGCCGCTCGCCGCCGGCGCCCATCGCCACTTGCGGCAGGCTTTCGACAATGGCGGCGGGAACGCGCTCGATGCTGCTCTGCACCTCGCTGCCCGACGAACGGCGGGTGACGACGACGTTGTCGGCCTCGCCGGTATCGACCAGTGTCTTCTTCAGGCCCTCGTCGAGCATGAGCACGGCGGCGAAGACGAAGACCACCAGCGCCATGCCGCCGGCGGTGAGCGCGGTGGTCATCAGGCGCGTGCGCAGGTTGCGAAATGAATAGGCGATCGGCACCTGCATCAGCCGATGCTCCGCAGACCGTCGACAATCTTCACGCGCGCCGCCCGGCGTGCCGGGAAGAACGCCGAGACGAGGCCAACGGCAAGCGCCCACAGCACCTGCAGCGCCACCGTCGTGTTCGACACTTCAAACACCGGGAAGAATTTGCCGAGCGTCTTGGCGAACGCCGCCGCCGCCGGAAAGGTGGCAGCGATGCCGATGCCGCCGCCGATGGCGGCGATGGCCAGCGATTCGCCGTAGATCAGCAACACCAGGAAAGCCGGTCCGAAACCGAGCGCCTTCAAGGTCGCATATTCGGCGCTACGCTCGCGCACGGTCATCGCCATGGTGTTGGCCATCACCGCGAGGATGATGAAGATGACCAGATACGAAACGATGCGGATGGCGACGACGATCGACTCGGTGCGCGAGACGAAACCGAGCTGGAAGGCGCGGTCGGTTTCGGTGAGCGTTTCGGCGTTACTGTTCCTGAACTGCGCGTCGATGGCGCGGCTGATTTCGGCGGCGCGCCCCTGCTCGGCGATTTCGGCGATGTACACGCCGACGGCGTTGGCCCGCCCGGGCGAGCGCTGCTTGAGCGTCTCGTTCAGATAGTCCCAATGGAAGAGCATCTGCGAAACGTCGGTCTTGGCGTCGCGCCCGGTGTAGATGCCGCGGATGACGAAATCCCAGTTGCCCGGGAAGATGCGGCCCTGCAAGGTGATCGTGTCGCCGACCTTGAAGCCGTAGGTGCGCGCCAGCTTGGCACCGACGATGCAGCCCTTGCGATCGTGCAGGAACTCGCGCCGTTCCTCGTCGGTGAGCCGGTACTCGGTGTAGATGCCGAGATAGCTTTCCGGCTCGACGGCGAACTGCGGGAAGAAGTTCTTCGGCTCCTTGTACACGCCGCCGAACCAGTTGGCGAGCGAGACCGAGCGCACGCCGTCGATCTGGCGGATCTTCTCGCGGTAGTTGAGCGGCAGCGGAAAGATCAGCGAAATCGCGTTGCGCGTGATCAGGCGCGCTCCCGAAGCGCCCTCGGCGCCGGCGTACCAGGCGCTGATCACCGTCGATAGCAGGCCGAAGGCGAGGATGGCGACGGTCAGCCCGGTGATCGTCAGCAGCGTGCGCAGCCGGTGGCGGAAGGCGTTGCGGAAGATCAGCGTGAACAGCATGCGGGCGTATCAGCGGCGGGCAAGAGAGGGCGAGGCGGCGCTCAGCACGCGAAGACTGCCGCCGCGCCCGCTGCCGCCGACGCGGCGTATCCGGCGCCGGAGCGCTCAGACACGGACTTCCTCGCGACCGGACAGTTCGCCCTTCTCCAGATGCATGATCGCGTGCGCATGCCCGGCGGCGCGGCTGTCGTGGGTAACCATGACGATCGTCTTGCCGATCTCGTCGTTGAGGCGCTGCATCAGGTGCAGGATGTCGTTGGCCGATTCGCGGTCAAGGTCGCCGGTCGGCTCGTCGGCGACGATCAGCGTCGGGTCGGTGATCAGCGCGCGCGCGATGGCGACGCGCTGCTGCTGACCGCCGGAGAGTTCCGAAGGTGCGTGCTCGGCGCGGTCGGCCAGACCGACCATCTCCAGCGCCAGCAGCGCGCGCTCGCGCCGCTCACGGCGCGTCATGTCCTTCAACAGCAGCGGCAGCTCGACGTTTTCCAGCGCCGACAGCACCGGCATCAGGTTGTAGAACTGGAAGATGAAACCGACGTTCTGCGCCCGCCAGTCGGCGAGTTCAGCTTCGTCAAGCACGCCGATGTCGACGCCGCCGATCACGAGCTGTCCGGAATCAGGCCTGTCGATGCCGGCGATCAGGTTGAGCAACGTGCTCTTGCCCGAGCCCGACGGCCCCATCAGCGCAAGAAACTCGCCGGCGTCGATGTCGAAAGTGATGCCACCCAACACCGGCACGGTCTGCTGGCCGCGATGGTAGGTCTTGACGATGTCGCGCAGCGATACCAGTGGCGAAGCAGGCAGCTCGCTCATTTCTGTTCCACGCGCACCCGGTCGCCGTCGGAGAGACCTGCCGCCGGATTCATCACGACGCGATCGCCCGGCTTGACACCGCTGACGACGACGAGGTCGTTGATCTTGCGGCCAGTCTGCACCGCCACCAGCTTGAGCCGCCCTTCGGCGACGACGAACAGCGAACTCTGCCCGCCGCGTTCGACGATGGCCTCTTGGGCGACGGCGATCAGCGGCTGGCGTTCGTCGGCAGCCGGCTCCTTGTCGAGGAAAGCCACCTTGGCGCTCATTTCCGGCAGCACGCCGGCATCGCGGTCGACGAAGCGCACCTTCACCAGCACCGTCGCCTTGGTACGGTCGACGGTCGGCACGGTGCGGCTGACGACACCGCGCAGGCGCTGCTCGGGGAAAGCGTCGAGCTGGATCTCGCAGGGCTGGCCGACGCGGATCTTCGCCAGATTGACTTCGGAGACGTCGGCCTCGACTTCCAGCGTTTCCATGTCGGCCATGGTCACCACCGCGCCCTTGCTTTCGGAAGCCGACGAGAACGGCGTGATGACGTCGCCGACGTTAGCCGACTTGGTCAGCACGACGCCGTCGAAGGGCGCGCGGATCAGCGTCTGGTCGACCGAGACCTGCGCCGCGCGCTGGTTGGCCTGGGCGACGGCGACGCCGGCGCGCGCCTTGTCGAGCCGGGCCTGCGCCGCATCGAGCGCCGATCCCGAGACGTAGTTCTTCGCCGCCAGATCGCGCGAACGGTCGAATGCACGCTGCGCGTCGGCCAGCTCGGCACGCGCCGAGCTGACGCTGGCGGCGGCCTGATCAACCTGCGCCACCATGTCGCGATTCTCGACGCGGGCGATGATGTCACCCTGCTTGACGCGACTGCCTTCGACGACGCCGAGCCATTCCAGGCGGCCGGTGGCCTTCGAGGCAACCGAGGCCTTGCGTTGCGCGACGACGTAACCGGCGGCGTTGAGCAGGGTGGCTGCCTGATAGGGATAGGCGGTGGTAACGCTGACGGTCTCGACGACCTTTTCGCCGGAGAGGTGCGTCACCGCAAAGGCAATCGCCAGCAATACCGCAGCACCGATGGCCCACGGCTTCCAGTTGCGTCGACGGGGAGACGTTCCGGGTCGGCGGTCGATGGTCAGCCGGGAAAGATCCGTTTCGGGCATGGGCGGCGATCACTAGGTTTCTGGGTGGGCGGATTATACGCCGTGCGCCGGCAGCGTCCGACATTCCTGCCCGCGCGGCCAAATGCCTGATGCAGCATGGCGATTCGCCGCCTTGCCGGCCGACGCCAGCGGTGCGACCATGCCGATTCCACCGTCCCGCTCGAGACAAAAACAAATGCACGCAAACCGACCGGCCATCAATATCGAGGCGCTGCTGGCGCACGTGCCATTGTTCAAAGGACTGCAGCCCGACGAAATCGCGCGGCTGGCGCGCGGC
Source organism: Rhodocyclus tenuis (assembly GCF_014197755.1). Taxonomy (GTDB): domain Bacteria; phylum Pseudomonadota; class Gammaproteobacteria; order Burkholderiales; family Rhodocyclaceae; genus Rhodocyclus; species Rhodocyclus tenuis. The sequence goes on from NZ_JACIGE010000003.1 coordinate 205,449, forward strand.
ACGCGCGACATCAGCGCGCTGCGCGGCGACATGCTGTTCAACAAGGGCGACACGCCGACCGGCATGCACCTCGTCGTCTATGGTCAGATCAAGCTCGCCTTCACCTCGCCGCAGGGCGGCGAGAAGGTCGTCGAGATACTCGGTCAGGGACAGACCTTCGGCGAAGCGGTGATGTTCATGGATCGCCCCTACATCGTGCATGCGCAGGCGCTCGCCGACTCGCTGCTGCTGCACGTCGCCAAGGCGGCGATCCTCGAGGAAATGGAACGCGACCCGAAGCTGGCGCGCAAGATGATCGCCGGCCTGTCGCTGCGCCTGCATCAGGTGATCAGCGACGTCGAGGCCTACTCGCTGCAGTCGGCGCGGCAGCGCATCATCGGCTACCTGCTGCGCGACGTTGCCGCCGAAGAGACGCAAACGGCAACGGTGACGCTGCCGACACAAAAAGGCGTCATCGCCTCGCGCCTGAACCTGACGCACGAGCACTTCTCGCGCATCCTGCAGGAGCTGTCGCAACACGAACTGATCAGGGTCGACGGCCGGCGCATCGAAATCAGCAATGTCGCCGGGCTGCGCGCCTACGAAGGCTGACATCCGGGCGAGGTGAATCACCCGCCCACATTTGGTTACAATCCGCCACATGCCGATTGAGACCGAAATCAAGCTCGCACTGCCGGCGCGTGCCGCCGCGCAGTTGCTCCGCCACCCCTTGCTTGCCGCGACGCCGCCGCGCAAGCAAAGGCTTGCCAACACCTATTACGACACCGCCGATCTGGCACTGCTGAAAGCACGCATCGCCGTGCGCCACCGCCGCCACGGCTGGCAGCACCTGCTGACGGTGAAAGGCGCCGCGCCCTCGGTCGGCGGACTGGCGCAACGCAACGAATGGGAGGCGCCGAGCGCGCCCGGCGAATTCGACTTTACCCACGTCGACGTGCCCGAGTTGCGCCGCCAGCTCGAAGCCTGGCGCGATTCGCTGAGGCCAGCGTTCAGCACCGATTTCACGCGTCTGGCCTGGATTATCGAGCCGCGCCCGGGTGCGCGCGTCGAGGTCGCCTTCGACCGCGGCCACATCGCAGCCAACGGCCGGCGCGAAGCGATCTGCGAGCTCGAACTCGAACTGCTCGCCGGCGAAGTGGCCGACCTGTTCACCCTCGCCTGCACACTGCAGGAAACACTGCCGCTGCATCCGGCGTCAGCGAGCAAGGCCGAACGCGGCTACCGGCTGTTCGTCGGGCCAAACGAAGCGAAAGCCAGGGCGGCCAAGGCGCGCGCCATCGCGCTCGATGCCGGGATGAGCACCACTGCCGGCTTTGCCGCGGTCGCGCTCTCCTGCCTTGAACACCTGCAAGGCAATGAGCGCGGCGTGCGCGACAGCGGCGAACCGGAATTCGTACATCAGGCGCGCGTCGCCATCCGCCGCCTGCGTTCGGCGCTGCGCGTCTGGCGGCCGCTGTTGCCGGCCGAGCCCTTCGCCGCTTTCGACGCGCGCTGGCGGGCGCTCGCCGTCGCGCTTGGCGAAGCACGCAATCAGGAGGTTTTCGCCACCGAAACGCTGCCGCCGCTGCTCGCCGCTTTCCCCGACTGCGCCGCCGCAGCGCGTCTGCAGAAGCATGCCTCGGCGCGGCGCAAGGCCAGTCGGCGCGCCGCACGCGCGGCGCTAGCCGCGCCCGAATACTCGCGCCTGCTGCTCGAATTCACCGCCGCGACGCTGGCGCTGAGCGGCAGCAACACGCCGACGCTGAAGGACTTCGCGCGCGACTGCCTGACGAAAAGCGCGCGTCGCGTCGCCCGCCAGGCCGCCGCCGCACAGGGCGCCGACGCCGCGGCACGTCACCGCCTGCGCATTGCGCTGAAACGGCTGCGCTACGCCGTCGAGTTCTTCGCGCCGCTGTTCGCCGGCAGCAAGGTCGATCGCTACCTGCGCTCGGCCGCAGACCTGCAGGAACTCCTCGGCCACATGAACGACCTCGCCGTCGCCGCCGAGCTGATCGCCCAGGCACCGCGCGCCGCGCAGAGCCAGCTCGCGCGCGGCTGGCTCGCCGGGCGCGACGAACTGATGCGCCGCGAAATAGACGCCGCCATCGACGCATTTGTCCGCCAGCCGCCACCTTGGAAGAAGCGCTGAGCGGAACGATTGCGCCAGGCCGTCTGCCAAGCTGAAAAACCGGCGCAACACGCCGTGCCTAGACTGCCGCTTTTGCCCGGAGATGAAAATGGACCTCCTGCTCTGGCGTCACGCCGAAGCCGAAGACGGCGTCCCCGACCTGCAGCGCAAGCTCACCGCTCGCGGCGAGAAGCAGGCGAAACAGATGGCGGCATGGCTGAAAGCGCACGCGCCAAACCCCTTGCGCGTCATCGTCAGCCCGGCGCTACGCACGCAGCAGACGGCGCGCGCGCTGGGAGTCCCCTTCGCCACCGACGAGCGTCTGCGCCCGGACGCAGGGGTCGTAGACCTGCTGGCGGCGGCTGGCTGGCCGGACGGGAGCAGCGACGCGACTGACGACGACAGCGCCCTCGGCGCGCAGCCCTGCACAAATGTGCCGAACCGCGGCGAACGCAAGCGCGCAATCCTCGTCGTCGGCCACCAACCCACCCTCGGCCGCGTCGCCGCCCTGCTGCTCGCCGGCCAGGAAGCCGACTGGTCAGTCAAGAAGGGTGGGCTGTGGTGGTTCTCGAACCGGGTCCGGCAAGGGGAAACGCAGACGGTGCTGCGGGCGGTGATTCCGCCAAACTGAAAGTGCGATGGCGCTTTTCAAGCGGAAGCATCACCTCGCTGGGCATCTGCTGACGCTCGCCACAGAACGACGCGGCAGATCCAGGAGACGGGGGAGCCCCAAACCACACTCAGTCGGTTTTAGGCGATTTGGCGACAAGCCTTTTGCAGTCGCCTTCACGATCCGCAAGATCGAAGTCGATCTTGTTCTGGGTGATCCGAGGAGAGGGCTTCCAGTTTTTGCCGAAAACACTGGACTCAAGGCGCTCGCCCGGATAGTGGATGTTTGCCCCATCCAGAATGGAATGAAATACATTTGTGGTTGAAATTGGCGAATCAACCCGAGAGGCAATAGCCTTGAGCTTGTCCGGAAAAAGCTCTTCGTACCCCTTCGAATACCAGAAGAGCGCAGGAACGCGAAAGTCGTAATCGTTTCCACGGCCGTGCCCGGCCTTTTCGCACATGCCGTCATACAAGTTCTCGCCGTGATCGGCGATATAAAACATGGACGAGACGATGCTTTCCTTCTCGAGACGTGAAATCAAGCTTGACATGAAATAGTCAAAATAGAGGAGAGAGTTATCGTAACTGTTATTAAACTCCCTCCTTATTTCTCGATTGTGCAAACCGGCGTTATCCAGCCCCTTGAGGGATGGCAAAAACTTTTCAAAGGCATTCGGATAGCGATCGGCGTAATTGAAATGCCCACCAAGTGTGTGCAAAACGATCAAAACCTTCGGCTCCGCCCGCTTCAAAACCTGGTCAACCGGCGAGAGCAACGCTCCGTCGAAAACTCCTTCAGTTTTATAATCAGCAACATTGAGATATCTTGTCTCGTCAGCTTCAGCTGCGTGTAGCGCGATGGAACTATCGTGCGGACCGAGCGGGCTCTGTGTCGAAAACCAGTAAGTTCTGAATCCAGCCTCCCGGAATGCCGAAACGAGAGAACGCTCCGGAAAAAACTGATTATTGTCTTCGCCGGGCTTTCGGGTGAGTATGATCGGCACAGACATCCGAGTCCAAGCCCACGGAGAAAAGGCATTCCGGAAACTTAGCAGCCGGTCCTGGGACACCAACCGAGGAGTTGTCTCCCTGTCATAACCATTGAGTTGCAGATGGTCGGGACGGCCTGTTTCGCCAATGACAAGAAGGTACACTTGCCGAACATCAACCGGACTTTCCTGAGACGCCTGAAAACCGAAACCGGAGAGCATCTGCTGCGCCTCTCTCAAGGCTCGTCGTTGCTGCACATAGGCATAGGCTCTAGACGGAACGCCCGCTGGGTATACCCGCTCAAGATAGTCAAAAACCTCTGGAAAACCATCATCCGCAAGAGCGGAGCCCGGGGATCTTCCAGCGGCCTGTGCCGCTTCGATTGGCAAGGCACGGACTGGGCCGTGAAACTTCATTATTTCAGGTAGAACCAGCACAAATAGGCTGGCCAGCAACACCCAATAGCGCGATCTGCCAGTCCAGCACAACTGCAAACGAAACGACAGAAATGGTGCGGCAACAGCAACCAATATAAAGATCAGGTCGATTGCGACAAATAAAGCCACAACCCCTGAAATGAAATTGCTCGCTTCTGAAAAGTTAGAGTCTGCAATAATTCCAAGCAGATGGCTATCTACCGACTTACCAAAATCCAGGACGTAATAAGCTTCCAGTGGCGCGATGATTGCCCAAGGTACGAGAAGCAAGGCGCCAATCCAGAGTCGAGAACTCAGGGAAAGCAACACTCCGACTGTAGCGATCCCGGGCAGTAGTATTTCCTGAACTGCATTTTCGGGAGGACGGTGAACCGCCAACCATGCCAGATCAGGGCTAACCACTGAGAAAGCGAGCAAGGCTAGAAGCACGCCCCCCTTCAAGGTCGCCGACTTGACGACGCGATCAGACACAACTCCTATCATTTATTAGCGATCTTCACGAGCAAAGGGTGAAGCATCCGCCGGAGCAGAGCTGATCGTTCGGAAAAACACCGTTTCAAGCGACATCGCGGGTTTGACTTCCTGAAGAATGCCGCCGGCAGCATGAATCCGTACAAGCATCCCGGCGAGATCAGACGAGTCGCCTTCGACCTCCCGAATGTCGGCGCGAACCTCACGGCTGCCCTCGATCAGCGCGCCGCCACGGTAGCGCAGCACGTAACGGCCGGTTTGGTCCGCAGCGATCTCCTGCGGAGAGCGAATCGTCAAGAGTTCGCCCTGATGGATCAGGCCAAAACGATCAGCGATGCGCTCCACGTCGTGCAGCACGTGCGAGGAGAAAAACAGCGCGCCACCGGCGCCGCGATACTCGTCGAGGATGTCGACGACGTCCTTGCGACCGACCGGATCGAGGCCGGACAGAGGCTCGTCGAGGATCAGGAGGCGGGGCTTGACCGCCAGCGCGTGCGCCAGAGCCGTGCGCTGCATCATTCCCTTGGAAAAGCCGCGCAAGGGACTGTCGGCAACGGCTCCGAGGCCAAAGCGTTCCAGCCAGGCGAGGCAATGCCGGCGCTCGTCGCCGACCTTCGCACCATGCAGACGCAAGCCCATGAGCAGGATTTCGTAAGGCGTCAGGAATTCCTGCAGGCTTGGGTTCTCAGGAACGAATCCGAGCCCTCGGCGTGCGGCCGCGTCGCTCACCGGCCGACCGAACAAGCGCGCCTCACCAGCCGTAGGCCGCAAAGTGCCGATCAGAATCTTGATCAGGGTGCTCTTGCCGGCGCCGTTGGGGCCGATAAAACCGAAGGTTTCGCCCTCGCCGATTGCCAGCGAGACGCCTCGCAGGGCCTCCTTGGCCGGCTTGCGCCAAGCGGCGGGGTAGGTCTTGCGCAAGTTCTCGATATGGATGGCCGGATTCATTTCAACTCGTTCGCCCGTTCTGCTTCGATCATTTCGTTGCTGCCGCCCGCCCTGCGGGCGTTCCCGGCTCGATCGCTTGCGACCGCCCATTGGCGTCGATGACGTAAGTACCGCCGAAAGGATCGCGCGGCAAGGCCGGCAAGATTCCCGCAGCAAGCAACTGCTGTGGCGACTGCGGCACACTGCCCTGGCGCTGCCGGTAGCGCTCGACCGCCCGTTCCAGCACTAGCAAGTTTTCCAGACGCTCGGCACGCTTCTCAAGAAAAGCGGCGAAAGCCTTGTGCTGCGTATCACGTGCCATCGCCCGATGCATGCGAATGGCAAACTCGAGATCCTCGCCCGTGGCAACCCAGCTGGCGGCCATCTGCTGCAGCTGTATCGTCGTCATTTCGTCAGAGCTATGTGCCGCCGCAACGCGTAGCCACTGCGCCCCCTCGGCAGGCCGCTTCTCGAAATGCAAAGCATTAAAACCTAGATAGAACGGCGGCTGCCAGTCGAACGGACGCGCCGCCGTCGCCGCGCGCAGGACGTTTTGCGCCGCAGCAACCTCGCCGTTCCACGGCAGGATCGCCGAAGCGATGTAGTAATTGTCTTCGTGCGCGGGGTTGAGCCAGGCGGCGTCGGACTGGACGATTCCCTGAATGCGGTAGTTCTCCGGCCCCATGTTCTCGGTCGACGCCACCAGCGCGCGAAAGCCGGCCAGATTGGCGGCCAGATAACGGTCGCCGGCCGCCATCAGCACCTGCACGAAGCGCGGCAGCGCGACCTGCATTTCGACGGCGACTGCCAGGCGCGGCCGCGCATAGAGCGCCGGCAGGGTCGCGGCGAAGCCGGCCAGACACGCCAGCGCGAACGTAATTCCGGCGCAACGGGAAGCGAACATCTCAGGAAAACTCGCGCCGCGAGAAGGCATGGATCGCCAGACCGAGCATCGCACCGGCGTAGAGCAGCGCAGCCAGGACGCCCAGCGCCAGCGCTTGCGTATCGGGCGCGAGGCCATACATCGGCCAGCCACGCCAGTCGAGGCGCGACAGGTCGGGCAGCAACCAGCGCACTAGCGCCAAAACCGAGCCAAACTGTGCCGCGAGCGCGTCTTGGCCATTGGCTCCTCCTTCGACGTACTCAAACACAGCCCCGAGCGCCCGAGCAGCAATCGCGAACAACGCGCCAAGCACCAGCGGCAGCATCGTTACCGTCGACAGCGTGGCGATCCATAGCGTGAACGCCGCAACCACAGCAACATCAAGCCAGACGCCGAATACCGCCAGCCAGAAAGGCAGCCCCAGTTGAACGGCGAACTGTTGTTCGTAGTGCAAACCCGAGGCCATTACCGCAATCCAGAGCAGCAATGCCAGAATCAGCGTTGCCACGCCGGCAAGGGCGAGTACTCCGAAATATCGCCCCAGCAGATAAAACGCCCGCGCCACCGGGTAACTGAGCGTCAGCACCACCGCTCGGCGCTCGATCTCGCGGCCGACGAGTTCCTGCACCAGCAGGATGGCGAACAGCACCAGACTGAAGCGCAGTCCGGAAAGACCGACGTCGAGCGCGACCGTCTGCGGCTGGCGCGGCGAGAACGAGGCAGACAGATACGCCACGCCGACCAGCGCCACGCCGAGCAGGAACACGCCGAGGAATGAGCGGCCGCGGAGACCGGCCCGCCACGAGGAAATCAGGAACTGGAACATCGACCCTCAATCGTTCGTTAACGAAAAAGCGCGCCGAACCGACGCGCTTCTTTTGGAGCATAGCAACCTATCAAGTACCGGTGCCGGTGCCGGTGCCAGTGCCACCAGCGTTTTGAGCAGCTGTATTAGCCACCCCCATTGCAGTCGTAGCCTCGCCCAAAGTGCAGCCGCCTGGAACCGCGCACTTGGCAGAAGGAGAAACGGCACCTCCATTGGTATGGCCCGCGAAGGTGTTGGCTCCTTTGACTGAGGCTGCACCTACAGCGAACCAAGCGCCAGAAGTACCATCTTGCCCGTCCATGTTCACATTAGCCGAACAATTTGGAGTGATCGCTCTGACCATGAAATTCGTACCCGCCGTTCCCGATGCAGGAGCCACACCGGCGCCAGATTTGCCTCCAAGCTTTGCAGCATCACAGATCGTTACTGCTTGAGCCCCAAAGGAAAGAAAAGCCCCAACCGCAAGCATCGATGCATAAACAACTTTTTTCATGAGATTCTCCAATATCCAAAATTATTGGGTCGACGCAGCAACGGACTGCGTAAGCACATTACGCGTATCCGACTGCGCCGCCTTGTCCTCACCCTTACGTGTGTACTCGGAGAACTGCGGAATCGCGATTGCGGCCAGGATGCCGATGATCGCGACGACGATCATCAGCTCGATCAGGGTAAAGCCCTGTTGCAGCTTTTTCTTCATGGTCTTGAACTCCTTTGATGGGAACAACGGATAACCCGCTGGACTTGATGCAATCAAGTTCCGTGCCATGCAGGATTCATGCTGTAACCCCGCTACCACCGTCGAGTTGCTGGCGAACGGCGACGGATTGCGTCATGCCAAGTGACAATCTGCGTCACATGACGCCATCTTGCCGTCCGAAGGACGTGCTGCCCAGAGCTGCCGAAGGGCTGGCGGCGCATTCCCGCCGGACAATCAGATCCGGCGCAGCGAAGCAAGAACTCGTCAGAACTCGAGAATCTGATTGTTCTCGAGAAACTCCGGTTTGAACCGCCCCGCGCATTCGCCAATTTCGGCCATGGTCAATGCGCACTGCCCGGGCTTGAGGTGCGTTATGAAAATCTCGGCATCGCGTTCGAGCTTGCCGAGCTCGTCGGCCAGCGTGGCCGGCGAGAGATGTTTCGAGACAGTCGCCAGTTCCTGCTCGTGCCTGGGAAACGCCGTCTCGATGATCAGGTAGCGCAGATTGGCAATGCGGTTGACGACCGGCCAGAACGCGTCGTTGACCGTTGTGTCGCCGGTGAAAACCAGACTACCGGCGCCGGAATCGAGGTGGTAGCCGACAGCCGGCACGCTGTGATCGGCCGGTACGGGCGTAAAGCGACGCCCGCCGATCTGCACGGTCTCGCCGACCGCCACCGGCTGAAAACGCAAGGAAGGCTGCTCGCGGCTGGGGATTTCCGAGAAATCCGGCCAGATCGCGCCGTTGAAGATGTGCTGGCGCAAGCTCTCCAGCGTCGCTTCGCAGGCATGGACGGTCAGCGGCCGGCTGCGCAGGTCGGCCACCGAATCGAGCATCAGCGGCAAGGCGGCGATGTGGTCGAGATGCGCATGCGTGAGAAAAACGTGGTTTATGGCCGTCAGTTCGGCCAGTGACAGCTCGCAGACGCCAGTACCGGCATCGAGCAGAATGTCGTGGTCGACGAGCAGCGATGTCGTGCGCAACTGCGCCCCGCCGATGCCACCGCTGCAGCCGAGAACCCTGACTTTCATGCGCGCTCCGCTCGCCTCATGCCTTGAGGAAAAACTCCATCCGGATGCCGGCGATCTCGAGCACATCATGGTCGCGCAATGGATGCTCCTGACCACCGATGGCACGCCCGTTCACCAGCGGGAACTGTGTTCCTTCGGCGTGCGCAATGAAATACGCGTGCGGGCGACGCGAAATGACCGCCACCTGCACGCCAGGCCGGCCGAGCGTGGTCAAGGCCTTGGTCAATTCGAGTTCACGGCCGACGTTGGCGCCATTGAGCAGTTTCACGGCAGCAAGCAGCGTTGCGGCCGGTGGCTGCCTCGCAGCAGCACCGGCAGGAGAAGCCAGACCAGGATTGAGCGGCGGCAGAGGCTGCGCAGCGGTCGAGTCGGCTGCGGAAGGCGGGCGACGCGCGGCGGCCGGCCGGGTAAACATCGAACGCTCAAAATCGGCGGCATCGGCGGCGCCTGCTTCGGCCAGATACTTGAGCTTGTACTTGCCGAGCTCGATGACATCACCGTTCTTCAGGAAATGCTTCTTGATCGGCTGGCCATTGACCAGCGTGCCGTTGGTACTGTTCATGTCTTCAAGAAAGGAATCGTTGAGGATCGTCACCACGGCGGCGTGCTCGCCGCTGATCGCCAGATTGTCGATCTGGATGTCGTTGTGCGGCTTGCGGCCGATGCTCATGCGTTCCTTGTCGAGCGGGATTTCCTTGAGAACCAGGCCATCCATGCTCAGTATCAGCTTTGCCATTATCGTCCTGCCCTTCGCCTGTCCTGTCTGAATCTGGCCGCAAACGACGACCACCAGCTGTTGGCTGCCGCCGGAAAGCCACGTCTGACGGCGACAAGTATGACTGAAACATTGTCGTGTCCGCCATTGTCATTGGCGATACGAATCAATTGCCGGGCAGCCAGATCAGGCTGACTGCCGTGCAGTTGCAACACCCGGCCGATCTGCGTGTCGTCGAGCATTTCAGTCAGGCCGTCCGAGCACAAAAGGTAGAGGTCGCCTGGCGCCACCGCGTGCTCGTGAATCTCGACGTCAACGCTGGTATCGACGCCGAGCGCCCGCGTCAGCAGATTGCGCTGCTGCGAATGACGCGCTTCTGCCAGCGTCAGCAGACCGCTATCCAGCTGCTCCTGCAACGGGGAGTGATCGCGAGTCAGGCTGAGCAACTGATCGCCGCGCAAGCGGTAGAGACGCGAATCGCCGAGATGCGCCACGGCCACCCGGTCGTCGTAAAACAGCGCCGCCACCAGCGTCGTGCCCATGCCGGCGCACTGCTTCTGACTATTGGCCACGGCAAGGATGGCAGCATTGACCGACTCGACGCAGGAACGCAGACAACGCCTGGCGGAGGGTTCGCTGTGCGCGGGCGCCGATGGCGAGCGGCCGGCAAGCGCGGCTTCCAGTTCGGCGGCGAGCAGCGTCGTCGCCATGCCGCTGGCGACTTCGCCGGCGTTGTAGCCGCCCATGCCATCGGCCAGAATCGCCAGCCCGAGGTGCGGATTGGCGAAGACTGCGTCCTCGTTGTGCTCGCGCACCCGCCCGCGGTCGGTCGCCGTGGCAAACTCAAGGGCTTCGGCGAGACTCACGATTGCCCTCGACGGCGGCGCAAGAGAAAGCCGCCGGAACTGCGTATTGGTGATGAGTTGGCGAAACGGCGAACGAACGCCTTTCCACTATCGCGCCGGGTGGCAGCGTAGTCGCGGGCATTACGTAGCGCAGCGACAGCAATGACGGCGAGAGGCATCACGAGGCGCACCTTGCCCGCGAAAAATCAAGAGAAGAGTCAGCACTCTGCCGCGTATTTTTGCAGCCGGCAACGAAGGCCGTCAAATTGATGCCGGGTGACGATCGGGCGCACCGGTGGCGAGTGATCTCCGGGAGCGAGTCGTCCGAACGGCAGCCCCTCGGGGCAACGCTCAAAGCAGCTTGACGTCGCTTTCCGCGCTTTTCCGGCTGCCCAGCCAGCGGCCGACGCCGACCACCAGCAAGGCGCCGACAGCGGGGACGGCGTGTTCGGCCAGCGGCACCGTTGCCGCCAGCCATTCCTTCCACACCGAATCGGCAACGATCATTTCGCCGGCAACCCAGCCGAGCAGCCCGGCACCGCCGATGACGATCCACGGGTGCTTTTCCATCAGCTTCATGATCAGCTGGCTCGACCAGACGATCAGCGGAATGCTCACCGCCAGCCCGAACAGCAGCAGGACGAATTCGCCCTTGGCCGCCGCGGCGACGCCGACGACGTTGTCGAGGCTCATCACGAAATCGGCGACGATGATGGTGCGGATGGCTCCGAGCAGATGGCTGGCCGGCTTGATGTCGTGCCCATCCTCATCTTCGGGCAGCAGCAGCTGGATGCCGATCCACAGCAGCAACAGACCGCCACCGATCTTCAGCCAGGGAAAGCCGAGCAGGCCGACCGCGAAGAAGGTCAGCGCTATACGCAGGATGACGGCACCGGCGACGCCCCAGAGCACGCCGAGCCGGCGCTGTTCGGGCGGCAAATTGCGACAGGCGAGCGCGATCACCACCGCGTTGTCGCCGGAGAGGACGATATCGATGAGGATGATTTGCAGCACGGCCGCCCAGAAACCGGGGGCGCTGAACATTTCGGGCATGGTGCGATCGCAGAGCGCGGCGCCGAAGCGCCGCTGTGGATGAAAATTCGTTGAGGCGCGATTCTACAGGGGAAGCGCGCTGCGGCGTTGCCGGGCATCCGGCAATCCGTCGGCCCCGGCAATAGACGGTACTGCACCCGACAAAAAAGGGCGGACCTCAGTCCGCCCTTGTCCGTCAGCCATTGCCGCCGGAGCGGCGCCGGATCAGAGCAGGCTCTTCAGCAGGCGCGCCATTTCCGACGGATTGCGCGTCACCGTGAAACCGCACTCCTCCATCACCGCCAGCTTGGCGTCGGCAGTGTCGGCGCCGCCCGAGATCAGCGCGCCGGCGTGGCCCATGCGCTTGCCGGCCGGCGCGGTGACGCCGGCGATGAAGCCGACCACCGGCTTCTTCATGTTGGCCTTGCACCACTGCGCGGCTTCGGCTTCGTCGGGGCCGCCGATTTCGCCGATCATGATCACCGCGTCGGTATCCGGATCGTCGTTGAACATCTTCATCACGTCGATGTGCTTGAGACCGTTGATCGGATCACCGCCGATGCCGACCGCCGACGACTGACCAAGACCGATTTCGGTGAGCTGACCGACGGCTTCGTAGGTCAGCGTTCCCGAGCGCGAGACGACGCCGATGCGGCCCTTGCGGTGGATGTGGCCGGGCATGATGCCGATCTTGATTTCGTCGGGCGTGATCAGGCCGGGGCAGTTGGGGCCGAGCAGCAGCGTTTCCTTGCCGCCGGCGGCGACCTTGGCCTTCATGCGGTTGCGCACGATCAGCATGTCGCGCACCGGGATGCCTTCGGTGATGCAGATCGCCAGATCGAGGTCGGCTTCGACCGCTTCCCAGATCGCGTCGGCAGCGCCGGCGGGCGGCACGTAGATCACCGAAACGGTAGCACCGGTCTCGGCGGCGGCTTCCTTGACCGAGCCGTAGATCGGAATGCCGAAGATCGATTCGCCGGCCTTCTTCGGATTCACGCCGGCAACGAAACAGTTCTTGCCGTTGGCGTACTCCTGGCACTTCTCGGTGTGGAACTGGCCGGTCTTGCCGGTAATTCCCTGGGTGATGACCTTGGTGTCTTTATTGATCAGGATGGACATTCGTTCTCTCCTTACTTGACCGCAGCGACGATCTTGGTCGCGGCTTCGGCCATGCTGTCGGCAGTGATGATCGGCAAGCCCGAGTCGGCGAGGATCTTCTTGCCGATATCCTCATTGGTGCCCTTCATGCGCACCACCAGGGGAACGGAGAGGTGCACTTCGCGCGCCGCGGTGACGACACCGTTGGCAATCGTGTCGCAGCGCATGATGCCGCCGAAGATGTTGACCAGGATCCCCTTGACCTTGGGGTTCTTGAGCATGATCTTGAAAGCTTCGGTGACTTTCTCGGCCGTCGCACCACCGCCGACGTCGAGGAAGTTGGCGGGTTCGGCACCGAACAGCTTGATCGTGTCCATCGTCGCCATCGCCAGGCCGGCGCCGTTGACCAGACAGCCGATGTTGCCGTCGAGCGAAATGTAGGCGAGGCCGAACTTCGATGCTTCGATCTCGTCGGCGTCTTCCTCGTCGAGGTCGCGATAAGCGACGATTTCCGGGTGACGGTAGAGCGCGTTCGAATCGAAGTTGAACTTGGCGTCGAGCGCCTTGATCGTGCCATTACCTTCGAGGATCAGCGGGTTGATCTCGGCGAGCGAGGCGTCGGTTTCCATGTAACAGGCGTAGAGCTTGCGGAAGGTGTCGATCGCCTGCGCCTGCGAAGCGGCGGGAACGCCAATGCCATCGGCCAGTTGCAGCGCCTGCGCGTCGGTGACGCCGAGCGCCGGATCGATGAAGACCGTGATGATCTTTTCCGGCGTCGCGTGAGCGACTTCCTCGATGTCCATGCCGCCTTCGGAGGATGCCATCATCGCCACCTTCTGCGTGGCGCGGTCGGTCAGCGCGGCGACGTAGTATTCCTTGCGGATGTCGGCGCCTTCCTCGACCAGCAGGCGGCGCACCTTCTGCCCTTCGGGACCGGTCTGGTGCGTCACCAGTTGCATGCCAAGGATTTCGCCGGCGACCTGACGAACTTCGGCGAGCGAGCGCGCCAGCTTGACGCCGCCGCCCTTGCCACGACCACCGGCGTGGATCTGGGCTTTCACCACCCAGATCTTGCCGCCGAGCGTTTCGGCGGCGGCAACGGCATCATCGACAGTCGCACAGAAGATCCCGCGGGGGACGACGACGCCGAATTTTTTCAGGAGCTCCTTGCCCTGATATTCGTGAATTTTCATGCGTTTTCCTTGCCTGGGTTGCTTGGGGTGCCGGCGCTGCCAGCGTTCAATTCACCGTCCGGAGACAGCGGTTTGGTAAAAGGGGGCGTCTCGCTCGCAGACTCTGCGAGGGGAGCGCGGTACCAGCGCGGGTAGTAACGACGCACCGCCTCGGCGTGCGCGTCGAGCGCATGGCAGCGGTCGAGCTGATAGGGCTTGTGCGCACTGTCGTCGTTATCGGGAATGTCGCTGGCGAAGGTCTGCAGCGCCGCCGTCGGCAGGTGCATGAGCAGTTCGCTCAGGTGCGAACAGCCGTGGACGCCACCAAAGAGGTCCTTGACCGCCTTGCGAAAACCGTGAAAGAGATTGAGCCCGACCAGTTGCCGGTAATGCGGCGCGATGCTCTCGCATAATCCGGGATACGGCGTCGCATCGGAACACGCGACGGCGTCGAGGATGCTCATCTTGCGGTCGATGGTGACGCGCACGCTCATGTCATGCACCGGCTCACCCTGCGGACGCATCCCCGACGACAGGTGGTAGTCGTGGTCCTTGACGTCGACGATGCGCGCCTCGATGTCCCAGTGTCCGTCGCCGCGCTTGAAGCCCGACAACTCGACGCGACGCACATGCTGGCGCGTACGCTCGTAGGCAATGGGAGGCAGCGGCATCGTATCTGTCGGGTATGAGTGACTGATCGGTGATGACAACAAGGGCGGCGGCGAGTGCCCGTTCCGAAAACAATATCAGCGGCAACCGGGACGGCGCCTTGGCAGCAAGGACGCATCGTGCGAGGCAGGCAAATCCGGCGAGCGCGAGATGCTAGCACACGGCATTTTTTTTGCGTAAAGAATTCATAATTATGCATTTCTTCGCCGCAAACGCCGGCAGATGCCCATCCGGCATGCGCCCCGGCAAGTGCTTGGCCAGCGCCGCCGACCCGGCTCGCGGCCGAATTCAGGCAGCCGCCGCCTCCGCCCTGGCCAGGCGCACGGCACGCCACAACATGCTGCCAAGCAGCAGCGCGGCGAGGACAAGGCTGGCAAGCGAAGCAATCCAGAAACCGGCGACGCCGAGCGGATCTTCTGCCCTGAAAGCCAGCCACCAGCCGCCGGCCAGACCGACGCCCCAGAAGGAAACGACATGCACCAGCATCGGCGCGAAGGTGATCTTGTAACCGCGCAAGGCGAAGGCGGCAATCGTCTGCACCGCGTCGAAAACCTGATAGAGCGCCATCCAGCCGACCAGGCCGAGCGCCGTCGCCTGCACGCGTACGTCGCTGCTGTAAGCGAAGACCAGCGGCTCGGCGAGCAGCCACAAGGCCAGACCAAGCAGGGTCGACAGCACGCCGGCGAGCAGCAGGCCGGCGGCGATCGAAACGCGCGCGCGGCGTGCATCGCGCGCGCCGACCGCCTGCCCCACCTGCGCCAGCGTGGCAATCGCCAGCGCCAGCGGCAACATGTAGGCAATCGCCGCCAGATTGGCGACGATACGGTGACCGGCAACCGCCGCCGCACCGAGTTGCGCGACGAACAGCGCGATGAAGGTAAACGCCGAGATTTCGACAAAACTCGAAAAACCCATCGGCAGTCCGAGACGCAGCAACTCGCGCTGCGCGGACAATTTTGGCATGTGCAAGTGCGCGAACAGACGGTACACGCCCAGCGCCGGCGCCAGGCGCAGATAGGCCAGGCCACACAGCAGCGTGAACCAGCCGGCGCAGGCATTGGCGATGCCGCAGCCAAGCACGCCGAGCGGCTCGCCGCCCCAGCGTCCGCTGACCAGCAGCCAGGCGAGCAGACAATGCAGCCCGGCGGCGCCAAGACTGATCAGCATCAGCGGCCGTGGCTGACCCAGCGCGTTGCAGAACGCGTAGAAGCAGCGGTGCAGGAGAACCGCCGGCAAGCCGCAGGCGAGGATCAGCAGATAGGCACGCACCTTCGCCTCGACTGCCGGCTCGATCGGCGACAGCGAGAGCAAGGCATCGGGATGCAGCAGCAGCAGGATGCCCGGCAACATCAGCGACAGCGACAACCAGAAAGCCTGATGCAGAGCCGGCGCTATTTCGCTCAGACGCCGCGCACCAAAGTGCTGCGCAACGACCGGCCCGACCGCCTGAACGACGCCGGCCAACGCGAAGATGATGGCAATATAGATGCCGCCACCGACCGCCACCGCCGCCAGATCCTCGGTGCCGTAGTGACCGAGCAGGACGGTATCGATGATCATCATCGTCATGCCGGCGAGCTGGGCAATCAGCATCGGTACGGCATGCGCAACAAGCAGGCGGATCTGGTGAAGGAGCACGGGAACGGGAGCTGGCGGGCAGCGGGAGGAGCCGGGCTGCAGACTAACTGATTTTGCTGAGCGCCGCAGCCAACTGTCGCTGCCCGAGACTCGACGCATCGATCGGGCCATCGCTGTGCTGAAAAAGATGACGTGTCAAATAGCCTGCACCGGGAACGCATCAGGGTCGCCGGGTATCCCACAGCCGCAAGCAAGGGGTCCGTCAAGACCGGTGGATGCGGCATGACAAGCTGCTGAAATCATCTTACCTCTACTGTAAATGCTATATAGTCCGAAAAAATGGACAATTTAGAGGATTGGCAATGAAGACCGTGTTTCTGGTTGATGATTCGGCAACCATTCTGCTGAGCATTTCCAACATTCTGGCGAAGGCTGGCTACGCCACCGAAAAGGCTGCCAATGCCGAGGATGCGTTGAAGAAGTTCGCTGCCGGGGTCAAGGTTGACCTGCTCATCACCGACCTCAACATGCCCGGCAAGAACGGCATCGAGCTGATCCGCGAAGTACGCAAACTGCCCGCCTACAAGTTCCTGCCGATTCTCTTCCTCACCACCGAGTCGCAGCAGGCGAAGAAACTCGAGGCCAAAGCCGCCGGCGCCTCGGGCTGGATCGTCAAACCGGCAACCGCCGACGAGCTGCTCAACACGATCAAGCTCGTTATCCGGTGACATCATGGAACTGAGCCAGGTCACTCGCCGCTCGGTGCTTGTTTCAAGCGCCGTCGTCGCTGCTGTCGGCCTGAGTATTTTCTACGGCCATCACTGGTTCCACGACGTTCTGCTGCCACAACTTGGTCTCAGCAATGCGGCCGGCGCGGCCATCGGCGCCATGCTCGCCGTCGTCGTTGCCCTGCTCGTGCAGCGCATCGTCTCCTACGCGCTGTTCCACGACATCGTTTTCGGCATGGCAACCAGCGACAAGGAGACGCTCACCAAGGTCTACGCCATCGAAGCGGTCGGCGACGAGGTAGCACGCGAACTGGAAAGCGTGCGTGCCTTCAACAGCGTGTTGCGCGAGCAACTGCGCCACATCGTCAGGGAAACCGAGCAGGCGGCCTACCAGATCGCCGAACGTCTGCAATCGATCGATGGCGTCGTCAGCACACTCGATGGCTTCGTCAGCAACACCACGCAGGAATCGTCAGCGATCGCCAAAGGCTCGGAAGAGCGCATCGCCAAAAACCGGCAGCTGGTCGAGAAGATGGATATCTTCATCCACAGCTACAGCTCGGAGGCGAAGAGGGACCAAGAGCGCATCTCGCTGGTCGTCGGCGAAGCGCAGGCGCTGGGCACGCTCGTCGAATTGATCCGCCATATCTCCGGACAAACCAACTTGCTCGCACTCAATGCCGCCATCGAGGCCGCGCGCGCCGGCGAAGCAGGACGCGGCTTCGCCGTCGTTGCCGACGAGGTGCGCAAGCTGTCTTCGGAAACGGATACTGCGGTGAGCAAGATCCGCGAAGGCATCAACGCCGTCGCCGATTCGATCAAGGCGCAGTTCGAGGAAAAGCTTTCAAACAGCAATGTCAGCGAACAGGAATCCGCCCTTGGCGAGTTTGCCGAGCAGTTGAGCAATCTCGGCGGTGGTTACCTGGAACTGCTTGAGCACGACAGCAAGGTGCTGAAGACCGTACAGGAATCAAGCAGCGAACTGGCCAGCATGTTCATGGAAGCACTGGCCAGCGTTCAGTTTCAGGACATTACCCGGCAGCAGATCGAGCAGGTACTGAAAGCGCTCGACTGCCTCGACGAACATGCCGATTCGCTCGCCCGGCGCCTGCAGGGCTCGGAACAGGATAATGTGCCGCTGACGCCCCTGCGCCAGCGACTCGATGAAATCTATGCAGGCTACGTGATGGAGTCGCAACGACATCGGCACGACGGGGCACTGAACCAGGCCCCGCGCACCCCGGCCGAGAAAAGCAGCAAGATCGAACTGTTCTAGGAGCCAGCAGATGGCGACCAAGCGCGTCACCCTGCTCGAAGACCTGACCGTCTATCAGGCCGCCACGCACAAGCAGCAATTGCTCGATGCCCTGGCAGCTGATGGCGCGGTCGAGATTGACCTGTCGCAAGTCGGCGAAATCGATACCGCCGGCTTGCAGTTGCTCATTCTCGGCAAGCGAGAAGCCTTGCGCCTCGGCTGCGACTTCCGCATCGTCGCGCACAGTCCCGAAGTCCGGCGCACGATTGACTTCTGCAACCTGACGGCGTTTTTCGGCGACCCGGTGGTAATTACCGCCTGCGAAGCCGTGTGAGACAGGCAATGGACGAACTGACCAGCGTTTTCATCCAGGAAAGCCGCGAGCAACTGGCCGAAATGGAAGCCGGCCTGCTCGTCCTTGAACAGGCACCCGACGATCCCGGCAACGCCGAACTGATCAACGGCATCTTCCGTGCCGCGCACACCGTCAAGGGCGCCTCCGGCGTCATTGAGTGTCATTTCATCGAGAGTTTCATGCACAAGGTCGAGAACGTCCTCGACCGCCTGCGCAATGCCGAGATCGGCGTCAGCGGCGAACTCGCCAGCCTGCTGCTCAAATGCGGCGACCATCTCAACACGCTGATCGGCGTGCTCGAAGCCGGCTTCGACTCGCCCGGCGAGGCAGACCGCGCCATCGGCGACGCCCTGCTCGCCGAACTGTCGGCGCGCTACATCGCGCCGGACACGAATGGCAGCAAGGTTCCGGTCGCACAGCAAGAGGAAGTCCTCGCTTCGGGCGGCGGCATCGTCGTCACCGACAGCTGGCACATCTCGGTGCGCTTCGGCCGCGACGTGCTGCGCGGCGGCATGGACCCACTCTCCTTCCTGCGCTACCTCGCCTCGCTCGGTGAAATCCTCGCCATCGAGACGATCAGCGACGCGATGCCGTCGGCCGACACGATGGACCCCGAGTCGTGTTACCTCGGCTTCGAGATCCGCCTGCAGACGCGCTCGTCCAAGGCGGATATCGAACGCGTCTTCGACTTCGTGCGCGAAGACTGTGAGCTGCGCATCCTGCCGCCGAACAGCAAGCTCGCCGACTACCTGAAGCTGATCGAGGAACTGCCTGAAGACGACATGCGTCTTGGCGAAATTCTCGTCCGCTGCGGCGCGCTGACGCAGGCCGAACTCGACGCCGGCCTCTGCGAACAAAAAGGCTTCGTTCCGGCGGCACCAGCCGAACACGGCGAGATCGCGCAGAGCGCGCAACAGATCGGCGAAATCCTCGTCGACAACAAGGTGGTGCACCGCGAAGTCGTCGACGCTGCCGTCGGCAAGCAGACGCGCGTCAGCGAAAAGAAGGCGGTCGAAGCGCGCCTGATCCGCGTGCAGGCCGACAAGCTCGACCAGCTGATCGATCTGGTCGGCGAGATGGTCATCGCCGGCGCCTCGGCAAACCTGCTCGCCCGGCGTAGCGGTCGCAGCGAACTGGTCGAGTCGACCTCGGTGCTGTCGCGCCTCGTCGAGAGCATCCGCGACGCAGCGCTGCAACTGCGCATGGTGCAGATCGGCGAAACCTTTTCCCGCTTCAACCGCGTTGTGCGCGACGTCTCGAAGGAAATCGGCAAGGAAATCGACCTCGTGATCGAGGGCGCCGAAACCGAGCTCGACAAATCGGTGGTCGAAAAAATCGGCGACCCGCTGATGCATCTGGTGCGTAACGCGATCGACCATGGCATTGAGCCGACCGCCACGCGTCTACAAAACGGCAAGGATTGCCGTGGACGCATCGGACTTAACGCCTACCATGACTCGGGCAGCGTCGTCATTGAAGTCAGCGACGACGGCGGCGGCCTGCCCAAGGAAAAAATCCGCCGCAAGGCACTCGAGCGCGGCCTGATCCAGCCCGAGCAGGTACTCGGCGACCAGGACATCATCAACCTGATCTTCGAGCCGGGCTTTTCGACCGCCGAGCAGGTCACCAACATTTCCGGCCGCGGCGTCGGCATGGATGTCGTCCGGCGCAACATCCAGAGCCTGCGCGGCTCGATCGACGTCAAATCGGAAGAAGGCAGCGGCACCTCGTTCATCATCCGCCTGCCGCTGACGCTGGCGATCATTGACGGATTCCTGGTCGGCATCGGTCACGCCGCCTACGTCATTCCGCTCGACATGGTGGTCGAATGCATCGAACTCGACCGCAGGGGTATCGATCGCAACTTCCTCAATCTGCGCGGCGAGGTACTGCCCTTCATCCGCCTGCGCGAGCTGTTCGCACTGGCCGACGCGGCACCGCCGCGCGAAAACGTCGTTGTCGTGCAGTACGCCGGGCAAAAGGCGGGCATTGTCGTCGACCAGTTGATGGGCGAGTTCCAGACGGTGATCAAGCCGCTGTCGAGCATTTTCAGCCGCCTGCACGGCATTGGCGGATCGACTATTCTCGGCACCGGCGAAGTGGCACTGATACTTGATGTGCAGGCACTGGTTCAACGCGCGATTCGCATCGAGGAAAAAGCCCTGGCAAGTCCACCTGCCAGCAGCAACTAAGGCAGCAGATCCAAGCTCCCGAGGAGCTTCTCAACCCTTGTCGTTCAAGGAGAGTAGTCATGTTAAGCAATATCAAGATCGGCCCGCGACTGGCGTTTGCCTTCATCGCCATCCTGGCGCTGTTGATCGCTATCGCCGGCGTCGCCTACACGCGACTCAGCGCCCTGAGCGACGACATTGACTTGATGGTCAATGAGCGTTTTCCGAAGACCGTCGTTGCGCATGACGTCATCGACAACCTCAACGTCGTCGCGCGCGCGATGCGCAACACGGCCCTGCTGAAAGATCCGGCGGCGATCGCCCAGGAGAAGGAGCGGATCGCCGAAGCGCGCAAGGCAAACAACGACAACTACGCGAACCTTGAGCAATCGATCAAGGATGCGCGCGGCCGCGAGTACCTGAGCCGTCTGGCAGAAGTGCGGAAAAACTATGCGACGCTTCAGGCCAAGACGAGCGAACTGCTCGATGCGGGCAAGCACGAAGAGGCCGTGCAGTTGCTGATGGGCGATCTGCGTACCGCGCAGAACGCCTACATGAAGGAACTGCAGGGCTTCATCGGCTACGAAACCGGCTTGATGAGCTCGAGCGGCGCCGAATCGATCGAAACGGCGGCCACCGCGCGCAAGGTGATGCTGGCTTCAACCGGTGCCGCAATCGCTCTCACCATCCTGCTTGCCTTCCTGATCACCCGCAGCATCACGCGGCCGGTGAACGAGGCGGTCGCCGCAGCGAAAAAGATGGCCGTCGGCGATTTCAACTTCGAACTGAAGAACGAGTCGCACGACGAAGTCGGCGAAGTCTCGCGCGCCATTGCCGCTGTCCGTACCGCCGTTGCCGCGATGACT
Source organism: Rhodocyclus tenuis (assembly GCF_014197755.1). GTDB lineage: Bacteria > Pseudomonadota > Gammaproteobacteria > Burkholderiales > Rhodocyclaceae > Rhodocyclus > Rhodocyclus tenuis. The sequence continues at coordinate 226,918 of NZ_JACIGE010000003.1, forward strand.
GCCGACGCCAACGCGCTGGCCAAAGCGGCCATCGAAGGCCGGCTGTCAACGCGCGCCGACGCCAGCGCGCATGAAGGCGACTTCCGCAAGATCGTCGAAGGCGTCAACCAAACACTTGACTCGGTCATCGGACCGCTCAATGTCGCCGCCAACTACGTCGACCGCATTGCCAAGGGCGATATTCCGCCGAGAATCACCGACTCGTACAACGGCGATTTCAACACCATCAAGAACAATCTCAACACCGCCATCGATGCAATCAACGCACTCGTTGCCGACGCCAATACGCTGGTCAAGGCGGCGATCGAAGGTCGCCTGGCGACCCGCGCCGAGGCAACGAAACATCAGGGCGATTTCCGCAAGATCGTAGAAGGCGTCAATCAGACGCTCGATGCCGTGATCGGGCCGATCAACGACGTGCAGCGCGTCATGGCGGCGATGGAACAGGGCGACATGACGCAGACGATCGCCAAGAATTACGAGGGTGATTTCCAGACACTGAAGGACGCGATCAACAACACCATTGCCCGTCTGTCGGAAACGATCGCGCAGATCATCACCGGTGCCGACGCGCTCTCCAATGCTTCGGGGCAGGTGTCGGCGACCGCGCAGTCGCTGTCGCAGTCGTCCTCCGAACAGGCGGCGAGCGTCGAGGAAACGACCTCGTCGCTCGAACAGATGACCGCGTCGGTGGCGCAGAACACCGAAAACGCCAAGGTCACCGACAACATGGCGGCGAAGGCGGCCAAGGAAGCCGGCGAAGGCGGCGCAGCGGTCGGGCAGACGGTTGAGGCGATGAAGTCGATTGCCGACAAGATCGGCATCATTGACGACATCGCCTACCAGACCAACCTGCTGGCGCTCAACGCCGCCATCGAAGCGGCGCGCGCCGGCGAACACGGCAAGGGCTTTGCCGTCGTCGCTGCCGAAGTGCGCAAGCTCGCCGAACGCAGCCAGGTGGCGGCGCAGGAAATCGGCCAGTTGGCCGGCTCCAGCGTCAAGCTCGCCGAACGCGCCGGCAGCCTACTCACCGAAATCGTCCCGGCGATCCAGAAGACCTCCGATCTGGTGCAGGAAATCGCTTCCGCCTCGCAGGAACAATCGTCGGGCGTTGCCCAGATCAACAGCGCTATGGGTCAGCTGAACAAGGCAACGCAACAGAACGCTTCGGCTTCCGAGGAGCTTGCGGCAACGGCCGAGGAACTCGGTGGCCAGGCCAGCCAGTTGCAGGAGCTGATGGGCTTCTTCACCGTCGCGCAAGGGCGCGGCAACAGCCGTCAGGCCATGCTCAGCAACACGGCCTCGCCTGCCGCGCGGCACCACGCACCGGCGCGAACACCGGCAGCAGGACGGGTCGCCGGAACGGCCTTCGATGAGTCGGATTTCGAGAAATTCTGAGACCGCGGGAGGAAGACCATGGGACAACTGGTCCAGCGTCAGGGCAGCAACTGGGACGCAGCCCTGGCCGCCGCTGCGGTCGCCGCCGCGCCGCAGCAGTACCTGACTTTCACGCTCGGCGGCGAGATGTTTGCCGTCGCCATTCTCAACGTCAAGGAGATCATCGAGTTCGGCAGCCTCACCGAAATACCGATGACGCCGCCCTTCATCCGCGGCGTCATCAACCTGCGCGGTGCAGTGGTGCCGGTGATCGACCTCGCCTGCCGCTTCGGCGGACGGGCGGCCGAAGTCGCCCGGCGCACCTGCATCGTCATCGTCGAACTTGAAGAAGACGAGCAGAAGCACGATATCGGCGTCATGGTCGATGCCGTCTCGGAAGTGCTGGAAATCGCTCGCGCCGACATCGAGCCGCCGCCGACCTTCGGCGCGCGCATCCGCGCCGATTTCATCAGCGGCATGGGCAAGATCAATGGCAAGTTCGTCATCATCCTCAACGTCGCCAAGGCCCTCTCGGCCTCCGAAATCGCGCTGCTGACGACGATGGGCGATCCCGACGCGCCGAACGAAGGGGAGCCGTGAGCAAGGATGCGGTTCTTCGCCACGAGCAGCCGGCGACCGGCGCATGACCGACTACGCCAGGCTCCCCGCACGCGAGATCGAGCGTCTGGCGCGCAACATTCACGTCGGCGACTGGGCCGTCGAGAACGAGCGACCGATCGCCACCTTGCTCGGCTCGTGTGTTGCCGTCTGCCTTTACGATCAGGGCGGTTCGCTGGGCGGGCTGAATCACTTCCTGCTGCCGACACGCAAGCGCGATCCGCTGACCGATGACGACGCATTGCTTGCCGGTGATGCCTGCATGACCGCCTTGCTCAATGGCATGCTCGCTCGTGGCGCGGTGCGCCATCGTCTGAAAGCCAAGGCTTTCGGCGGCGGCGCCGTGATCGAGGCGAGCAGCCCGGCGATGGCTGTCGGCGAGCGCAATGCCGAGTTCGCGCGCGAGTGGCTGGAGCGGGAGCGGATTCCGCTGGTCGCCTCCGACCTGCAGGGGCCATGGGCGCGCAAGGTCCTGTTCGTGCCGCAGACCGGTGACGCCTTCTGCCGGCGTATCGCGTCGACGATGCTCAGCGCGCAAAGCGTCCAGCGCGAAGAACTGGCCTGGGCTGAGGCTCAGCTGCGGCCCACAACGAAACCAAACGTCGAGTTGTTCTGATGGAAGCGGCAATCACCGACCAGGAATTCACGCTGTTCCAGCGACTCATCTACAAGATCGCCGGCATCAGCATGGCCGACTCGAAGAAGTCGCTGGTCGTCGGCCGCCTGCAAAGGCGTTTGCGCGAGTACGGGCACCAGAGTTTCACCCAGTATTACCGGATGCTCGCCAGCGGCGAAAACCCGCTCGAACTGCAGACGATGGTTGATCTGCTCACTACCAACGAGACCTACTTCTTCCGCGAACCAAAGCACTTCGATTTTCTCTGCGCGCGGGTTCTTCCCGAATACCGCTCAGCCTCGCCATTTCGCGTCTGGAGTGCGGCCAGTTCAACCGGCGAGGAAGCGTATACGCTGGCGATGCTGCTCGCCGAGCATCGCGCCAGCCAGCCCTGGGAGGTCTTTGCCTCAGACATCAGCACGAAAGTACTGGCATCGGCGCAGAAGGGGCATTATCCGCTCGACCGCAACGAGGGGATTCCGCCGGCCTTGCTGCGCAAGTACTGCCTCAAGGGCGTGCGCGCGCAAGCCGGCAGCTTTCTCATTGCACCCGAACTGCGCCGCCGCGTCAGTTTTCGCCAGATCAACCTGACGCAGCCGATCGACCCCGAGATCGGCATGTTCAACGTAATCTTCCTGCGCAATGTGATGATTTACTTCGACGTCGAGACCAAGCGGCAGGTCGTCGGCAACCTGCTGCCACGCCTGGTCAGCGGTGGTTACTTCATCATCGGTCACTCGGAGACGCTGAACAACGTCAATAGCCAACTTGTCACAGTGCAGCCGACGGTCTACCGCAAACCGTAAGACCTGGCGCTTGCAGAATGCGCCTACTCCGCAAAACAAGAACGGAAAAGATGAGCACAGACAAAATCAAGGTAATGATCGTAGACGACTCGGCGCTGGTACGTCAGGTCGTATCGCAGGCACTGGCGCGTGAGCCCGGTATCGAAGTCATCGCCACCGCTTCGGACCCGCTGTTCGCACTCGAGAAGATGAAGGCGCAGTGGCCCGACGTGCTTGTGATCGACATCGAAATGCCGCGCATGGACGGCATCTCGTTCCTGCGCAAGGTGATGTCGGAGCACCCGACGCCGGTCGTCGTCTGTTCTTCGCTGGCCGAGTCCGGCGCCCAGGCGACCTTCGACGCACTCGCTGCCGGCGCCGTGAGCATCATCACCAAGCCGAAAGCCGGCCTGAAGAATTTCCTCGAAGACTCGGCCAACGACATCGTTAACGCCGTGCGCGCCGCGGCACGGGCCAACGTTCGTCTGCTCACCAAGCCACATGTATCGCCCTCGCCCGGTTCATACTCGTTGGCGGCGCCACCACCGCTGCCTCTACGCGCGAAAAACACGGCCGATGTCATTCTCCCCGCCGGATCGGCGGGCCCCTTGGTTCGCACTACCGAACAGGTGATCGCCATCGGCACCTCGACCGGCGGCACGCAGGCGCTTGAAGCCGTCCTTACCCGCCTGCCGGCGACCTGCCTGGGTATCGTCGTCGTCCAGCACATGCCGGAAAAGTTCACCGCGATGTTCGCCGAGCGGCTCAACAGCCTGTGCAAGATCGAAGTACGGGAAGCGAAGAACGGCGACCGCGTGACGCCCGGCCGCGCCTTGATCGCACCTGGCGGCAAGCACATGCTGCTCAAGCGTAGCGGCGCGCAGTACATCGTCGATGTCGTCGACGGGCCGCTGGTGAACCGGCACAAACCCTCGGTCGACGTGCTCTTCCGCTCGGTGGCGCGCTTCGCCGGCGGCAATGCGCTCGGCATCATCATGACCGGCATGGGCGACGACGGTGCGCGCGGCCTCAAGGAAATGCACGAGGCCGGCGCGCATACGGTGGCGCAGGACGAAGCTTCCTGCGTCGTCTTCGGCATGCCCAAGGAAGCGATCAAGCTCGGCGCCGCCGATCAGGTGGTCGCGCTCGACCGCATTCCCGAAGCGATCAGCATTTTCTGCCGCAGCGCCGGCTGACTCGGCCAGCGCTGCGGCAAGCGACGCAATCCGCCTGCGCGACGCCGGCAAGGGGCGCCGCCCGGATCAACGCAGCGTGATACTCAGTTCGCCGACGCCGGCCACCGCGCACTCGATCAGATCGCCGCGCACGACGGTCGATACGCCGGCCGGCGTGCCGGTAAAGATGAGATCGCCGGGAGCAAGCCTCACCAGACGCGACAGATGGGAGATCACCTCGGCGACCGGCCAGGTCATCTGCACCAGATCGCCGCTCTGCCGGATCTGGCCATTGACCTGCAGGCCGATGGCGCCAGCGACGGGATGGCCGCTCAGCGCGACTGGCCGCAGGGCCGACACCGGCGCGCTGTGGTCGAAGCCCTTGCCCATGTCCCACGGATGATTTTTTTCCTTGGCGCGCGTCTGCAGGTCGCGACGCGTCAGATCGATACCGACCGCGTAGCCGAAGACACAATCGGCGGCATCGGCAGCCGCAATGTCGGCGCCACCGCGCTGCAGCGCGACGACCAGTTCGACCTCATGCTGCAGATTGGCCGTTGCCGGCGGATACGGCACCTCGCCACCACCGGGAACCAGCGCGTCGGCCGGCTTGCTGAAGAAAAACGGCGGCTCACGGCGGTCGGCGCCCATTTCCGCCGCATGCTCGGCGTAGTTGCGGCCGACACAATAGACGCGACGCACCGGGAACAGCGCGTCGCTGCCGACGACGGGAATGGCGACTTGCGGCGCCGGCGGAAACAGGTAAGTCATGCTTGCTCCAGAATTCACACGGGGTTGTCGATATCGACGAACTCGAAGGCGCAATCGCCGCCGAAACGGCCGGCGAGATGCGCGGTCAGCGCCGCAATGCCGCCGCGCTCGGTGGCGTGATGGCCGGCAGCCAGGTAGGCGACACCCGATTCGCGCGCCAGATGCACGGTCTGCTCGGAAATCTCGCCCGACAGGAAAGCGTCGACGCCGAGCGCAATCGCCTGTTCGAAATAGCCCTGCGCGCCACCCGAGCACCAGCCGATGCGCGCCACCCGCCGCTCGCCGTTGCCGATGACCAGCGGCGCCCGGCCAAGACCGGCGGCCACGCTAGCGCTCAGTTCAGCGAGCGTCGTCGGCTGCGCCGTATGGCCGATCCAGGCGATGTCCTGCTCGCCGAAACGGCCGTCCGCGATCCAGCCGAAGCTTTGCGCCAGCTGCGCGTTGTTGCCGAACTCGGCATGGGCGTCGAGCGGCAGGTGATAGCCGAGCAGGTTGATGTCGTGCGCAAGCAGCGTCGCCAGTCGCGATCGCCGCAGGCCGGTAACGCGGCCATCCTCGCCGCGCCAGAACCAGCCGTGATGGACGAGTACCGCATCGGCGCCCCGTGCGACGGCAACATCGAGCAAGGCCTGGCAGGCGGTGACGCCGGTGACGACACGGCGCAAGCGGACGCGTCCTTCCACTTGCAGACCGTTTGGGCAATAATCGCGAAACTTCGAGCTTTCAAGCAGTTGATCCAGATAACGCGTCAGCTCTTCGCGCAGCATTCCCGCGGAGTTTTCCTCTGGCATATCCCTTTCCCTTTTCTTCCGGTCCTACGCGATGCGCAGCTTGTGGCTGATTTTTGCACAAACCACCACCGTCGGGCTGGCGCTGTATTTCCTCGTCAGCGTCGTGCAACCGGACTGGATCGGACAGCGCAGGCAGATCGTCGAAGTTCCGGCCAGCGCACCCGCCAGCAGCGAACCGGTCAGCGCCGCAGCATCCTACCGCGAAGCGGCACGCACGGCACTGCCCTCGGTGGTGCACGTATTCACTTCGCAGAAGGTCAAGCTGCCGAAGAATCCGCTGTTCGACGACCCGATTTTCCGCCACTTCTTTGGCGAACGGCAGGAAGGCGAAACGCGTAGCGCCGGTCTCGGCTCGGGTGTCATCGTCAGCAGCGACGGCTACATCCTGACCAATTACCACGTCGTCGAAGCCGCCGACCAGATCGAGGTCGCACTCAACGACGGCAGCACCTTCCGCGCGCGCGTTGTCGGCAGCGACCCGGAAACCGACCTCGCCGTACTGCGCGTCAGCCCGGTCAAGGGGCAGACCACGGAACTCAGGCTGCCGGCGATCACCTTCGGCCGCGCCGAGGACGTGCGCGTCGGCGACGTCGTGCTCGCCATCGGCAATCCTTTCGGCGTCGGGCAGACGATGACCATGGGCATCGTCTCGGCACTCGGCCGCTCGCATCTCGGCATCAACACCTTCGAGAACTTCATCCAGACCGACGCGGCGATCAATCCCGGCAATTCCGGCGGCGCGCTGGTCGACACGCAGGGCGCGCTGATCGGCATCAACACCGCGATCTACTCGCGTTCCGGCGGTTCGCTCGGCATCGGTTTCGCCATTCCGGCGTCGACCGCCAAGAACGTGATGGAGCAGATCATCCAGAACGGCGCAGTGACGCGCGGCTGGGTCGGCGTCGAGGCGCAGGAGATCACCGCCGAGCTGGCCGAGTCCTTCGGCCTGCCCGACGCCGACGGCGCACTGATCGCCGGCGTGCAGCGCGGCAGTCCGGCCGACGCCGCCGGCATCCGCCCCGGCGACATCCTGCTCGCCATCGCCGGACAGGCAGTGAAAGACCCGCAGGCCATGCTCGACCTGATCGCCGGCCAGCAGCCGGGCAGCAGCATCGCTTTCAAGCTGCGCCGCGACAAGAATCTGGTCGACGTGAAGATCAAGGTCGGCAAGCGACCGGTCGCTTCGCGCCGCGGCGGCGACTGACAAGGCAGCCGACGCTTCGTTGGGCTCGCGTTTGCGGACTGCAGCGCCTGTGACGCACGGAAATGAGCTTATATCGAGCTCGCACTGGCAGCTGCGCGGCCTTACGTTAAACTCCTTGCACTGGCGAAGCACGCCGCCATCGTTCGCCACGCCCTCGGCGCCCGGCGAGTTCCACACCCAGCGGAGACCGGCAAAATCTGCGAACTTCTTGGCATGAACTGCAATACGCCGACGGACATCTGCTTCTCGTTCGCCGGCTTCCAGAAGCGCGGCGGCGCCACCTCGGTCCATGCCGACGGCTGGGGAATCGCCTTCTTCGAAGGCGTCGGCACGCGCGTCTTTCTCGACCCGCAGCCCTCGTGCCGCTCGCCGATTGCCGAACTGGTCCGCCAGTATCCGATCCATTCGAAGAACGTCATTGCGCACATCCGCAAGGCGACGCATGGCCGGGTCGCGCTGGAAAATACACACCCGTTCATGCGCGAACTGTGGGGGCGTTACTGGATCTTCGCGCACAACGGCGCGCTGCCCGGATTCGGCCGTCTGGCAGCCGACGCAGCCAAGGCCGAAACGGAGACCGCCAGCGGCTTCCAAGCGGTGGGCGACACCGACAGCGAAGACGCCTTCTGCTGGCTGCTGCGCCAACTGCGGCAACGCTTCGGTGCGCAGCCGCCGGCGCGTGACGACCTGTTCGCGGCACTGCGCGAACTGAGCATCGAAATCGGCAGCCGCGGCGAATTCAACTACCTGCTGTCCAACGGCGACTGGCTGTTCGCGCACTGCTCGCGGCAACTCGCCTACGTCGTGCGCAAAGCGCCATTTGCCGTCGCGCACCTGGCCGACGAGGACGTCAGCGTCGACTTTGCCGAGTTGACCACACCGGCGGACCGCGTCGCGGTGATCGCAACGACGCCACTCACCGACAACGAGTGCTGGACGACGATGCCACCCGGCAGTCTGTGGCTGTTCGTGGAAGGAGAAGTCCTCATGCAGGCGCCGACTGTCGCCGCGCCGCCCAGGACAAATAGCGCCGACTGCTGCTAGCGGGCCACAGTATCGTCGGCGCCGCCAGCCGGTGGCAAGGCCTTGTCGGTCACGGCAGGAGTGGCCGACGCGACGGCGACAGCCGGCTGATCCGCCGCCTCGGCGTCGTCCTGTGGTGAACGCCCGGTAAAGCGGGCGAGGATCAGACCGAGTTCGAACAGCAGGCACAGCGGCACCGCCAGCATCAGCTGCGAAATGATGTCGGGCGGCGTGAAGATCGCGCCGACGATGAAAGCGCCGACGATGACGTAAGGCCGCCACGACTTCAGCTTCTCGATGCTGACGATCCCGCTGCGCACCAGAACGATCACCACCACCGGCACTTCAAAAGCGCAGCCGAAGGCGACGAAGGTCGTCAGCACGAAGGACAGGTACTTGTCGATATCGGTCATCCAGGCAACGCCTTCCGGCGCAACCTTGGCCATGAAACCGAAAACCGCTGGAAACACCAGGAAGTAGGCGAAAGCCATGCCGGTGAAGAAGAGCAGGACGCTGGCAAAGACCAGCGGCAGCGCCAGCTTCTTCTCGTGCTTGTAGAGACCCGGCGCAACGAAGGCCCAGACCTGGTAGAGCACGTAGGGCAGCGCGATGACCAGCGCGGTCATCAGCGTCACCTTCATCGGCACGAGGAAGACGCCGATGACGTCGGTGGCGATCATCTGCCCGCCCGTGGGCAACGAATCGAGCAGCGGCTGCGCGAACAGCGTGTACAGCTCTTTCGACCAGGGGAACAGGCAGCCGAAAACGATGGCGAGGGCGAGCAGCGCACGCACCAGGCGAGTGCGCAGTTCGACCAGGTGGCTGAGGAAAGACTCTTCGTTGTCGCTCATGCGAGCATCAGACCTTCGACTCGTTGGCGACCTGCGCGGCAGGAACAGGGGGTGCGAGTGGAGCTTTCGCCGGATCGGTTTCGGCGCCGCCGAACGCCGCAGCAAAGGACTCGGCGGTCCATGACGCAGCCGGAATGTCGCTTGCACTGGCGGCGCTGGCGGCAGCCGCCGGCGTTGCCGACACCGCTTCAGCGGCCGGTGCGGACACCGCTGCCGTGACGCCACTGCTGAGCGACGCGGCCGTAGCATTCAGCGACTGCGCGGTGTCGTCAAGCGAACGCTGCACGCCGGAGACGCCGGCGCCGACCTGGCTTTCGAGCTTGCGCGCCGACTCGGCGAGTTCGGCCTGCAGTTTGCGCAACTCGTCGAGTTGGATCTCGCGGTTGATATCGGCCTTGACGCTGGTGACGTAGCGCTGCAGACGGCCGAGTAGTACCCCGGCCGTACGCGCCACCTTGGGCAGGCGTTGCGGGCCAATGACGATCAAGGCCACCACGGCGATGATCAGCAGTTCGGAAAAGGCGACGTCGAACATGGCGACAGACCTGGACGGAGCGGCCGCGTCACAGCGCCGCGCGGCGCCGGGCGCCGCGTGCGCTGCTCGTCAGCCGGCGACGCTCAGGACTTCGTTTTTTCCCGGATTTCGCCTTCGATGGTCTGACCGCCCGCCACTTGCGGCGGCGCGGCCGTCGGCGCGGCCGCTTCGGCAGGCTTGTCTTCGCTGGCGTCCTTCATGCCTTCCTTGAAACCCTTCACCGCGCCACCCAGATCCTGGCCGACGTTGCGCAGCTTCTTGGTACCGAACACAAGCATGATGATGACGAGAACGATCAACCAGTGCCAGATGCTGAATGAACCCATGAGCTGTCTCCTTTATAAGTGTTTGACCATCGGTCCGAGCGGCTCCGGCCCGCCGAGGATATGCGCGTGCAGGTGCTGCACGTCCTGCTGCCCGATACGGCCGGTATTGATGATGAAGCGAAAACCATCGGGGCTGCCATTATCGGCAGCAATCTGTTGCGCCACCGCCATCACTCGGCCGAGTACCGGCACGTCGGCCGCGCTGACCGTCGCCAGCGAAGTAATGTGACGCTTCGGGATGACAAGAATGTGTACCGGACGCAAGGGATTGATGTCGTGGAAAGCGAGAACCTCGTCGTCCTCATAGACCTTGCGCGAGGGAATCTCGCCCCGGACGATGCGGCAGAAAAGGCAGTCATCCATCGCTTATGCGCTCCGTGCTTTCTTTTCGTCGATACCGGAAATGCCTTCACGCCGCCGCATTTCCTGCAACACATCCTCGATCGACAGACCGTAGTACGCCAGCAGGACCATCGTGTGGAAGAGTACGTCGGTCGATTCCCAGACCACGTGCAGGCGGTTGCCTTCCTTGCCGGCCATGATCAACTCGGCACATTCCTCACCGATCTTCTTGAGGATGGCGTCCGGCCCCTTGGCCATCAGTTGCGCCGTGTAGGAGCTTTCCGGGTCGGCATTGCGCCGGGAGCTCAGTGTCTCCGACAGGCGGTGCAGCAAATCGATGTTCATTTTACGTAAATGTCCTTCGGATCCTTCAGAACCGGATCGGCGGCAGCCCATTGCTCGCCCTCGACCCGGAAGAAAAAACAGCTTTCGCGGCCGGTATGGCAAGCAATGCCGCCCTCCTGCTCGACGCTGAGCAGCAGCGCATCGCCGTCGCAATCGGTGCGGATATCGCGCACATGCTGCACATGGCCGGATTCCTCGCCCTTGCGCCAGAGACGCTGGCGCGAACGCGACCAGTATACCGCGCGCCGGCAACGCACCGTCTCGGCCAGTGACTCACGGTTCATCCAGGCCAGAGTCAGGACGCGGCCGCTGCCGGCTTCCTGCGTGATCACCGGAATCAGACCATCGGCATCCCAGTGCAGCGCGTCAAGCCAGGGCAGGCTCGGATCGAGATCGTGGCTCACAGACGGACCTCGATGCCGCGCTCGCGCATGTATTCCTTGGCCTGACGCACGGTGAACTCGCCGAAGTGGAAAATCGAGGCGGCGAGAACGGCATCGGCACGACCTTCTGTTACGCCGTCGGCCAGATGCTGCAAGTTGCCGACGCCGCCGCTGGCGATCACCGGAATATCGACCGCATCGGACACGGCACGCGTCAGCGCCAGATCGAAACCGCTGCGTGCGCCGTCGCGATCCATGCTGGTCAGCAGGATTTCGCCGGCGCCCAGCTCTTGCACGCGGCGCGCCCAGGCCACCGCGTCAAGTTCGGTGCGGTTGCGACCACCATGCGTAAACACCGCCCACTCACCGGGCGCGACCTGCTTGGCGTCGATGGCGACAACGATGCACTGCGAGCCGACCTTGGCCGACGCTTCGGCGACGAGATCGGGATTCTGCACGGCCGTCGTGTTGATGCTCACCTTGTCGGCGCCAGCATTGAGCAGGCGGCGCACATCGCCGATGACGCGCACGCCACCGCCCACAGTCAAGGGGATGAATACCTGCGAGGCGCACGCCTCGATGATCGACAGGATGATGTCGCGCTGATCGGACGAAGCGGTGATGTCGAGGAACGTAACTTCGTCAGCGCCCTGCTCGTCGTAGCGGCGAGCGATCTCGACCGGATCGCCGGCGTCGCGCAGATTGACGAAGTTGGTGCCCTTGACGACGCGACCGGCGGTGACGTCGAGGCAGGGAATGATGCGTTTGGCGAGCGCCAAGGCGAAGACCCGGAACCTTTCCCGACTCAGCTTGCGCCGAGACGATCGGCTTCGGCCTGCGCCGCCGCAAAATCGATTGAACCGTCGTAAATGGCGCGACCGGCAATGGCGCCGACGATGCCTTCTGATTCAACCGCGCACAGCGCGCCGATGTCGGCGATCGACGACAGGCCGCCACTGGCGTACACAGGAATGCGCAGGGACTGCGCCAGCTTGACCGTAGCCTCGATATTGAAGCCGGAAAGCATGCCGTCGCGGCCGATATCGGTATAGATGATGCCCTCGACGCCGTAATCCTCGAACTTCTTGGCGAGATCGATGACGTCGTGACGCGTCAGCTTGGACCAGCCGTCGACGGCGACCTTGCCGTCGCGCGCGTCGAGACCGACGATGATGTGCCCGGGAAAAGCGCCGCAGGCATCGTGCAGGAAACCGGGGTTCTTCACCGCGGCGGTGCCGATGATGACGTAGCTGATGCCGGCATCGAGTGCGCGCTCGATGGTGTCGAGATCGCGGATGCCACCACCGAGCTGCACCGGAATCTCCTCGCCAACGGCGGCAAGGATTTCGCGGATGGCAGCCTTGTTCTTCGGCTGTCCGGCAAAGGCGCCATCAAGGTCGACCACGTGCAGGCGACGCGCGCCCTGATCGAGCCAGTGCTGCGCCTGCGCACCGGGAGTGGTGGAAAAAACGGTAGCGTCGTCCATCAAGCCCTGCTTGAGACGGACGCACTGGCCGCCTTTCAGGTCAATCGCGGGAATGATCAGCATATTGGCGGAGCAAGGGAGTGAAGAAGGGGGACGTAAAAGAATCCGGGAGAGAGCGAGCTTGCCGACGAAAACAGGGGTTTCGCGACATCAGGGCGACCAGTGGATGAAATTGGCCAGCAGGGCAAGGCCTGCCTGTGCGCTTTTCTCCGGATGGCATTGAACTGCGAAGATATTATCCCGCGCCACTGCACTGGTAAAGGGGATGCCGTAGTCGGTCGTGCCGGCAACGATGCCGCGATCGGCCGGATCGACGAAGTAGCTGTGCACGAAGTAGAAACGCTCGCCGTCGGGAATACCCTGCCACAGCGGATGCGCCACGCCAGCGCCGTCAACAGTCTGACCTACCTCGTTCCAGCCCATGTGCGGCACCTTCAGGCGAACGCCGGCGGCATCGACCATTTGCGCGGCAGGAAAGCGGCGAACGCTGCCAGCAAAGAGGCCGAGTCCGGCGACATCACCTTCCTCGCTGTGCTGGAAGAGCATCTGCAGACCGATGCAGATGCCGAGGAAAGGTTTGTCATGCGCGGCATCGAGCAGCGCCGGACGCAACCCGCGCGCATCAAGTTCGCGCATGCAGTCGGGCATGGCGCCCTGCCCGGGGAATACGACACGCTCGGCGGCAGCGACGACGGCTGGATCGGCGGTGACGCACACTTCGCGGCCCTCGGCGACATGCACCACCGCCTGCCAAACCGAGCGCAGATTGCCCATGCCATAGTCGATGACGGCAATCATTCCCTCAGCCGCCATCAGAGCGCTCCCTTGGTCGAGGGAATGCTGCCGGCAGCGCGCGGATCGGCCTCGCTGGCCATGCGCAGCGCGCGACCGAAGGCCTTGAATATCGTCTCCGCCTGATGGTGCGCGTTGTCGCCGCGAATATTGTCGATGTGCAGCGTGATCAACGCATGATTGACCAGGCCCTGGAAAAACTCGCGGACCAGATCGACATCGAAGGCGCCAACTTGGGCACGCGTGAAATCGACGTCAAAAACCAGACCTGGCCGGCCCGAGAGGTCGACGACGACGCGCGACAGCGCTTCGTCGAGCGGCACATAGGCGTGGCCGTAACGACGCAGCCCCTTCTTGTCAGCGAGCGCACGCGCCAGCGCCTGACCGACGCTGATGCCGATATCCTCGACGGTGTGATGCGCGTCAATGTGCAGATCGCCGACCGCCTCGACCGCAAGGTCGATCAAGCCGTGCCGCGCGATCTGGTCGAGCATGTGATCGAGAAAGGGAACGCCGGTCGCAAAGCGGCCGATGCCGCTGCCATCGAGGTCGAGCTTGACGCTGACCTGCGTCTCGAGCGTGTTGCGTGTGATTTCAGCCTGCCGCATCGTAAGCGCCACAAGGGATTGGAACAGAGGGGCATGATACCATTCCGACCTGAGATCGATTCCGAATTAACCATCGATTTAGTGTCCGCAAGAGGCTGGATAACGAGCTTCGGCATGGCGGCAGCCGGCCTCGCCGGATCGCCGGACGCATACGCCGGCAGCCGGGTCACCATCGCGCAGCAAATCCGGCGCCGATCGCCGCGCCAGTGCCTGCGCTCACTTTTTCGAGTCGCCGAGAAGCGCATGAGCAAATACTGGAGTGCCGTCGCCCGCAAGCTGATCCCCTACGTCCCGGGTGAACAACCGAAGCTGAGCCAGCTGGTCAAGCTCAATACCAACGAGAACCCCTACCCGCCGAGCGAGCGCGCCGTCGCCGCGATTGCCGGTGAGCTGGGCGAAGACGGCGGCAAGCTGCGGCTCTATCCCGATCCGAACGGCGATCGCCTGAAGGCCGCCATCGCCAGCTTCTACGCTGCCGACGGCGTCTCGGCAGCAAACGTTTTCGTCGGCAACGGTTCCGACGAGGTGCTGGCACACGTATTCCAGGCGCTGCTCAAGCACGAGCGGCCGATTCTCTTCCCCGACATCACCTACAGCTTCTATCCGGTCTATTGCGGGTTGTACGAGATCGAGCATGTCGCCGTGCCGCTCGCCGACGACTTTTCGATCGTCGCCGACGATTACCTGCGGCCCAACGGCGGCATCATCTTCCCCAACCCGAACGCGCCGACCGGACGCCTGCTGCCACTCGCCGAAATCGAGCGCATCGTCGCCAGCAACCCGGATTCGGTCGTCGTCATCGACGAGGCCTACATCGACTTCGCCGCCGAGGCCGTGCCGACGGCCATCCCGCTGGTCGCGCGCTACCCGAACCTGCTGGTGGTGCATACGCTGTCGAAGTCGCGTTCGCTGGCCGGACTGCGTGTCGGTTTCGCCATCGGCGACGCGCAACTGATCGAGGCGCTCGAACGCGTCAAGAACAGCTTCAACTCCTACCCGCTCGACCGTCTGGCGATCGCCGGCGGCGTCGCGGCGATGAACGACCGCGTGCACTACGACACGACGCGCCGCGCGGTGATGAACAGCCGTGAACAGCTGACGCGCGACCTGCACTCGCTCGGCTTCGACATCGTTCCCTCGGCCGCCAACTTCATCTTCGTCCGCCACCCGCAACTCGACGCGGCGACACTGGCGTCCGCCTTGCGCGAGCGTGCGATCATCGTCCGCCACTTCCGCCTGCCGCGCATCGACCAGTATCTGCGCATCACCATCGGCACTGACGACCAGTGCACTGCCCTGCTTTCCGCCCTGAGGGAAATTCTCTGACCATGAACGAAGCCCAACGCGAAATCGTCGCCCAGGTCGACAACGCCATCCGCTCGCGCCACTCGATCCGCCGCTTCCTGGCGAAACCGGTGGCGCGCAAGACGCTTGAGGAACTGCTCGCCCTCGCCGCCTGCGCCCCCTCGGGAACCAATGTACAACCATGGAAAGTGTACGCGCTGGTCGGCGAGGAAAAGGCCAGACTGTCGGCGGCGATCATCGACAAGTTCAACGCCGGCCCGATCGAAACGCGCGAGTTCGACTACTACCCGAAGGAGTGGGTCGAGCCGTGGATCGGCCGGCGGCGCAAGGTCGGCCTCGGCCTCTACAGCCTGCTCGGCATCGGCAAGGAAGACAAGGCGGCGATGAAGCAGCAGACGGCGCGTAACTACCTCTTTTTCGACGCGCCGGTCGGCCTGATCTTCACCATGGACCGCAAGCTCGGCCAGGGGATGTTCATCGACTACGGCATGTTCATCGGCAACCTGATGACCGCGGCGCGCGCGCGCGGGCTCGATACCTGTCCGCAGGCGGCCTTTGCCGACTACCACCAGACGATCCGCGAAGTGCTCGGCATCGGCGACAACGAACTCGTCGTCTGCGGTCTGGCGCTCGGCTACGCCGACCCGGATGCGCCGGAAAACCATCTGGTCACCGAGCGCGAGCCCGTTTCGGCCTTCACCAGCTTCCGCGGTTTCTAGCGCGCGACTGGCCGCCCCCGGAAACGAAAACGCCGCAGGCAGACGCTTGCGGCGTTTTCGTTCTGGCAGGGCGGCGCCCACTGCGAGCGGAGCGCCGGCGGACTCAGTCGCTTAGTCGATCAGTCGAGCCGGTACTCGGCCGAGCGCGCGTGCGCGGTCAGCCCCTCGCCTTCGGCCAGCGTCGCGGCGATGCGACCGAGCGTCTGCGCGCCAGCGTGGGAGACGCGGATCAGGCTGCTGCGCTTCTGGAAGTCATAGACGCCGAGCGGTGACGAGAAGCGCGCGCTGCCCGAAGTCGGCAGCACGTGGTTCGGGCCGGCGCAGTAGTCGCCGAGCGATTCCGAGGTGTAGCGGCCGATGAAGATGGCGCCGGCGTGGCGGATCTTCGGCAGCCAGTTTTCGGCGTCGGCGATCGACAGTTCAAGGTGCTCGGGCGCGATGCGGTTGGCCAGCGCACAGGCTTCGTCGAGATCGCGCACCGCGATCAGCGCGCCACGATTCTCCAGCGCAGCGCGGATCACTGCCTGCCGCGGCATGGTCGGCAACAGGCGCTCGATAGCCTCGGCGACGCGATCGAGGAAGGCCGCATCGGGGCTGACCAGGATCGACTGCGCCAGTTCGTCGTGCTCGGCCTGCGAGAACAGATCCATCGCCACCCAGTCCGGGTTGGTCTGGCCGTCGCAGACGACGAGGATTTCGGAAGGTCCGGCAACCATGTCGATACCGACGACGCCGAAGACGCGGCGTTTGGCGGCAGCCACGTAGGCGTTGCCGGGGCCGACGATCTTGTCCACCTGCGGCACTGTCTGCGTGCCGTAGGCCAGTGCGCCGACCGCCTGCGCACCGCCGATGGTGAACACACGATCCACCCCGGCGAGCGCCGCGGCGGCGAGCACCAGCGCATTCTTCTCGCCGCCCGGCGTCGGCACGACCATGATCAGTTCGCCGACACCGGCGACGTGCGCCGGAATCGCGTTCATCAGCACCGACGACGGATACGCGGCCTTGCCACCGGGAACGTAGAGACCGACGCGGTCGAGCGGCGTCACTTTTTGGCCGAGCAGCGTGCCATCGGCTTCTTCGTACTGCCAGCCCTGCAGCGGCTGCCGCTGGTGGTAGCTGCGCACGCGCGCGGCAGCGGCTTCCAGCGCCGCGCGCTGCGCAGTAGGCAGACCGTCCAGCGCTGCCTGCAGCGCGCTCGCCGGCAGCTCGAGTTCGCCCATGCTGCTCACCGACAGGCGGTCGAAGCGGTTGGTGTAGTCGATCACCGCCGCGTCGCCGCGCGTCTTCACGTCGGCGAGGATGCCGGCGACGGTACGATCGACCGTGTCGTCCTGTGCGCCTTCGAAGGCCAGCAGCGCATCGAGACGCGCCTTGAAATCGGCGTCGGCGGATGAAAAGCGTTTGATGGCGATCATGCGGCGACGGCCCCGGTGAAGGCGTCGAGGATCGGTGACAGCTGCGCGTGCTTGAGCTTGAGCGCGGCCTGATTGACGATCAGACGCGAGGAAATGTCGAGGATGTGTTCGACGGCAACCAGCCGGTTGGCCTTCAGCGTACCGCCCGACGAAACCAGATCGACGATGGCGTCGGCGAGCCCGGCCAGCGGCGCCAGCTCCATTGAGCCGTAGAGCTTGATCAGATCGACGTGCACGCCCTTGGCGGCGAAGTGCTCACGCGCCGTGTTGATGTACTTGGTCGCCACTTTCAGGCGCGCGCCCTGGCGCACGGCATTCTCGTAGTCGAAGCCCTCGGGAACGGCAACCATCATGCGGCAGCGCGCGATATTCAGGTCGAGCGGCTGATAGAGTCCCTCGCCGCCGTGCTCGATCAGCACGTCGCGGCCGGCGACGCCGAGATCGGCCGCGCCATACTGGACGTAGGTCGGCACGTCGGAAGCGCGCACGACGACGACACGCACGTCGGGGCGGTTGGTGGCGATGATCAGCTTGCGCGAGGTTTCCGGGTTCTCCTGCGGAACGATCCCGGCCGCCGCCAGCAGCGGCAGCGTTTCCTCGAAGATGCGGCCCTTGGAGAGGGCGATGGTGATGCCGTTCACGGCGTCTTCCTGCTTGATAAAGAGGCGATTTTACCGCACGTCGCCGGCCCTTGCCGCGGCAAAGCGGCGGGCGGCCAGACGCGGCTCCGGCACACGATGCCGCGACAGGCTGGGGCAACAGGGCGACAGCGTCTGGCACTGCCGCCCGCCGAACACTCAGTGCACGCGCCGGACCGAGGCGCCGAGGCGCGACAGCTTCTCCTCGATGCGCTCGTAACCGCGATCGAGGTGGTAGATGCGCTCGATCAGCGTTTCGCCCTGCGCCGCCAGACCGGCGATGACCAGACTGGCTGATGCGCGCAGGTCGGTCGCCATCACCGTCGCGCCGTTGAGGCGCGGCACGCCGGTGACGATGGCGTTGTTGGCGTCGATGCGGATGTCGGCACCGAGCCGGATCAGCTCGACCGCGTGCATGAAGCGGTTCTCGAAAATCGTCTCGCGGATCACCGCCGCGCCGTCGGCGACCGCATTGATCGCCATGAACTGCGCCTGCATGTCGGTCGGGAATGCCGGGTACGGCGCCGTGCGCAGGCTGACCGCCTTGAGCCGCGCCGGCGCCTTGATGCCAATCGCGTCGCGCTCGATGTCGATCTCGCAGCCAGCGTCGAGCAGCTTGTCGATGACGACGTCGAGGAAAGCCGACGAAGTGCGCGTCAGCCGGACATTGCCGCCGGTCGCCGCCGCCGCGCACAGGTAGGTGCCGGTTTCGATGCGGTCGGGCATGATCGAATGCGTCGCGCCGTGCAGCTTCTCGACACCACGAATGCGGATGACACCGGAGCCGGCGCCGGATATCTGCGCGCCCATCGCCGACAGGCAGTTGGCGAGGTCGACGACTTCGGGTTCGCGCGCAGCGTTTTCGATGACCGTTTCGCCGTCGGCGAGCGTCGCCGCCATCATCAGGTTTTCGGTGCCGGTCACCGTTACCATGTCGGTGACGATGCGCGCGCCGCGCAGCTTGCCGCGGGCGATGACGTAGCCGTTCTCGACGCGAATCTCGGCGCCCATCGCCTGCAGGCCCTTGATGTGCTGGTCGACCGGGCGCGCACCGATGGCACAGCCGCCGGGCAGCGACACCTTGGCTTCGCCGCAACGCGCCAATAGCGGGCCGAGAACGAGGATCGACGCGCGCATCGTCTTCACCATGTCGTAGGGCGCCTGCGGATTGCTCAGCACGCGGCTGTCGAGCGCCAGTCCCTCGCTGCCGTCGAGCGTCACCTCGACGCCCATCTGCGCGAGCAGGCGCAGCATCGTCGCGATGTCGTTGAGATGCGGCACATTGGCGAGTTGCAGCGGTTCGGCCGAGAGCAGGCTGGCGCAGAGGATCGGCAGCGCCGCATTCTTCGCCCCGGAAATGGCGACCTCGCCGGCGAGCGGCGTACCGCCCTGGATGAGCAGCTTATCCACGGCTGGCGCTCCGTTCTTCCGGTGTCAAGGTCTGCATCGACAGCGCATGCAGTTCGCCGCTGTCGAAATGGGCGCGCAGCAGCGCATTGATACGCTGCTGCCGCTGCACGCGGTTCTCGCCGGCGAATTCGGCGCTGACGATCAGCGCCTCGAAATGCTGGCCGTCGCCCTTCACCTCGACTTCGGCGCCGGGAAGACCGGCGGCGATCAGGTCACGGACTTGCTCGGGATGCATCATGAATCAGTTCCTCAGCTTGTAACCGCTGCGCAGGAAGGCCAGCGCCACCGCGGTGACGACGACAAAACAGGCAGCGACGACGGTGACGCTCAGTTCCGGCGCAGCGTCGGAAACGCCGAAAAAGCCGAAACGGAAGCCGTCAATAATATAAAAAACGGGGTTGAAGTGCGAAACCTGCTGCCAGAAAGGCGGCAGCGAGGCGATCGAGTAGAAGACGCCGGAAAGCATGGTCAGCGGCATGATCAGGAAGTTCTGGAAACCGGCGAGCTGGTCGAACTTGTCCGCCCAGATGCCGCCGATGACGCCGAGCGCACCCATGATGCCGCCGCCGAGCACGGCGAAGACGAGAATCCACAGCGGCGCGGCAAAAGACAGCGGCGCGAAGATCGCTGTTGCGGCAAAGACGCCCAGACCGACGACCAGACCGCGCAGAACGGCAGCACCGACGAAGGCGAAGAAGAACTCGACGTAGGAGATCGGCGGCAGCAGCACGAAGACGATACTGCCGGTGACCTTCGACTGGATCAGGCTCGACGAACTGTTGGCGAAGGCGTTCTGCAGCACCGACATCATCACCAGACCGGG
Source organism: Rhodocyclus tenuis (assembly GCF_014197755.1). Taxonomy (GTDB): domain Bacteria; phylum Pseudomonadota; class Gammaproteobacteria; order Burkholderiales; family Rhodocyclaceae; genus Rhodocyclus; species Rhodocyclus tenuis. Next base: position 247,259 of record NZ_JACIGE010000003.1, read on the forward strand.
TATGAGGAAGGCGGCATAGGGAACGCCGTGCACGCGCACATGCTCGTCGAGCACATGCGAAAAGATCAGCAGGTAGAGGATGGCCGTCAGCACCGGCGCGGCGACGGTCTGGAAACTCACTTTCCAGAAGCGCAGCACCTCCTTGCGCAGCAGCGTCGTCATGCCACTCATGCGCCGGCCCCGCTCTGCTGCATCAGTTCGATGAACACGTCCTCGAGATCGCCCTGCAACAACTGCAGGTCTTCAAGACGACAGCCGGCAAGGCGCAGTGCGGCGAGCAGCGGCTCGATTTCATTGGCATCGACGTAGCGCAGGCGCCAGCCGTCGCCATCGGCCTGCGCACGCGCCCGTAGCGCCGACGGCAGTTCGCTACCCGGCGCCAGACGAACACGCAACGAGCGCGTGGAATGGTGCGCCAGCAGGTTTTCGGTGGTATCGAGCGCGACCACCCGCCCGGCCTTGAGCATGGCGATGCGCCCGCACAAGGCCTGCGCTTCCTCGAGGTAATGCGTGGTCAGGATGACAGTGTGGCCCTCGCGGTTGAGGCGGCTGACGAACTGCCACAAGCCCTGCCGCAGTTCGACGTCGACGCCGGCGGTCGGCTCGTCGAGAACGATCACCGGCGGTTTGTGCACCAGGGCCTGCGCCACCAGCACGCGCCGCTTCATGCCGCCGGAAAGACGGCGCATATTGGTGTCGGCTTTCGTCGTCAGGTCGAGTTCGGCGAGGATCTCGTCGATCCAGTCGTCGTTATTGCGAATGCCGAAGTAACCCGACTGGATGCGCAGCGTCTCGCGCACCGAAAAAAACGGGTCGAAGACGAGTTCCTGCGGCACCACGCCGAGCATGCGCCGGGCATTGCGGTAGTCGGCGACGACGTCATGTCCGCGCACCTCGATGCGGCCGGCATCGGCACGCGCCAGACCGGCGAGACAGGAGATCAGCGTCGTCTTGCCGGCGCCGTTCGGGCCGAGCAGGCCGAAGAACTCCCCGTCGCCGATTTCGAGCGAAACACCGTCGAGCGCACGCAGCGCCCCGAATCGCTTTTCGACTTGCCGGATGGAAACTGCGACGGCGATGACGCCCTCCGCGACTGCTGCGCTGCCCGGGAATCAGGCGAGCGGAAGAAACTCGGCAACGCCGTAGAGCTCAGCCAGGCTGAGCATGCTCGCCGGCGGATTGACGATGCGCAAGCTGCTGCCCGGCGCCTGCACGCTGCGCGCCCAAGCAAAGATGACGGTCAGCGCCGACGAGTCCGACTCATCGACCGCCGCCAGATCGACGACATTCTCGCCGGCGCCGAGACGCGCGCGCCCGGCTTCGAGCAGCGCGCGCGCGTTGCCGATCACCATCGGCACGGTGACGCGTAGCCGGTCGCCAGCTTGTTCAATCATTTCTTGTCGGCGGACTTGCCGGCTTCGAGCTGGCGGTTCTTGGTCACCAGCATCTGGATCAGGCCGTCGATTCCCGCCGCACTGACTTCCTGGCGGAAGGTATCGCGGTAGTTGGTCACCAGGCTGATGCCACCGACGATGACGTCGTACACCTTCCAGCCATCGGCCTGCTTCTCCAGCGCGTAATCGAGCTGCACCGGCTTGTTGCCCGGCTGCAGGATCTCGGTCTTGACGACCACGTCGGTGTCGGCATCGGTGAACTTCAGCGGCTTGTAGGCGACGGTCTGGTTGCGGTAGGCGGTGAGCGCATTCGAATAGGTGCGCACCAGCAGCGTACGGAATTCGTCGGACAGCCGCTTCTTCTGCTCGGGCGTCGCCTTGCTCCAGTCGCGACCGACCGCAAGCGAAGTCATGCGCTGAAAGTTGAAGTGCGGCAGAACCTTGGTTTCGACCAGATCAATGGCCTTTTTGGTGTTGCCGCTCTGGATGTCGCGATCGGCGCGAACGACGACGAGAACATCCTCGGTGACGTGCTTGATCAGGGCGTCCGGAGCCGCCTGCTGCGCCAGCGCCGGCAGCGCTACAAACATTGACAGCCCGAAACAGAAAGTGACAACGCGGGAAACAAGTGCCTTCATGGATGACTTCCAGCAATAGCAAAAAGGGAGCTTACAAAATCAGTTGGCCGGCGTCCCGAAAGAGCCGGCCAATCAAGAGCGCAGCGGATTGACCGGCGCCGCGCCTGCTAGTTCGTCAGATCGTCTTTCTCGCGTGCGCCGTCGCGAATCGCGCTGTGCCGATGCTGCAGGTAGGCGTCGCGAATGTAGTTGTACTTGTCGAACGCCGCTTCCTCGACAACCTTGTCGGACGGCAACAGGGCGGCACGCGTGTCGATGAAACGCACCGCGACCAGACTGTTGCGCACCGGCACTTCGTCAAGGCCCCATACCGGATCGGCCCAGGAGTCGACCGCCCAGCCGGCGGTGTCGCGCGTCGTACGCGGCCCGATGATCGGCCAGTAGAAATACGGGCCATCGCCGACGCCCCAGACCGCCAGCGTCTGGCCGAAATCTTCGGAATGCTTGGTCAGGCCCATTTCGCTGGCGATATCGAAAGCACCGCCGATACCGACCACCGTATTGACCAGCACGCGGCCGGCATCGGAAGCAGCATCGCCCGGCTTGCCCTGCAGCAGATTGTTCACCGCCGTCCACGCATCGTAAAGATTGCCGAAGAAATTGCCGACGACAGCCTTGACCGGCAAGGGTGCCACCTCGTCGTAGCCCTTGGCCACCGGCTTGACGACGACGTCGATGCCTTCATTAACCTGGAACATCGCCCGATTGAACCCCTCGAACGGGTCTTTCGGATTGTCGGCCGCCATGGCGCCGCGCGCGAGCACAGCGAGGGCAATCAGCGGGACGATACGACGGAGACGCTGCGCGGTCTGCTTTTTCACGAACCCACCTTTATCAAATTATTTCTTGTCCGGGCCATCAGATGCCTTGCTGAAGAGGAACTGACTGATCAGCTTCTCCAGCACCACGGCCGATTGCGTCTTGGCGATCACGCCGCCCGCCGCCAGCATCTTCTCATCACCGCCAACATCCAGTCCGATGTACTGCTCTCCGAGCAGGCCGGAGGTCAGGATCGAAGCAAACGTGTCCTTCGGGAAGCGATAACGCGTATCGACGTTGATCGTCACTACCGCTTCGTAGGTCTGCGGATCAAAGTGGATTTCGCTGACCCGGCCAACCGGAACGCCGGCACTTTTCACCGGCGCACGCACCTTCAGGCCACCGATGTTATCAAACTTGGCCGTCAGCGAGTAAGTCTCGACGAAGTTGGCGGCCGACATGTTGCCGACCTTTAGCGCCAGAAACAACAGCGCAGCGATGCCAATGGCAACAAAAACACCGACCCACAGGTCGAGCAGCTTGCGATTCATCAAACCCCCCGGAACATGAACGAGGTCAACACGAAATCGAGCGCCAGAATGGCGAGCGCGGACGTGACGACAGTGCGCGTGATGGCGCGCGAGACGCCCTCGGCGGTCGGCGCCGAGTCATAGCCCTCGAAAACGGCGATCAGCGAGACAGCAACACCGAAAACAAAGCTCTTGATGACGCCATTGACGATGTCCTCGCGAAAATCGACCGAAGACTGCATCTGCGACCAGAAAGCGCCTTCATCGACACCGATGAAGACGACGCCGATCAGATAACCGCCGAAGACCCCCATTGCCGAGAACATTGCCGCCAGCAGCGGCATCGCGATGACGCCGCCCCAGAAGCGCGGCGCGACGACACGCGCAATCGGATTGACCGCCATCATGTCCATCGCCGTCAGCTGCTCGGTCGCCTTCATCAGGCCGATTTCCGCGGTCACCGACGAACCGGCACGCGAGGCGAAAAGCAGACCAGCGACGACCGGCCCGAGTTCCCGCGTCAGCGACAGGGCGACGAGCACACCGAGCGCGTCGGAAGAACCATAGCGCTGCAGCGTTTCGTAGCCCTGCAGGCCGAGCACCAAGCCGACGAACAAGCCCGAGACGAGAATGATCAGCAGCGACAGCACGCCCGAGAAGTAGATCTCGCGGATGGTCAGATGCAGACGCGTGAACGACTGCCCGGAATAGACGAGCAGCATGAAGAAGAAGCGCGTGGCAAAACCCAGCCGGATCAGCTTCTCGTTGAGGCGATGGCCGAGCGCGGCAACGAGGTCGAGCATTCGACTAGCCATGCGCGGCTCCGCGCAGCAACTCTTCGCCGTAGGGCGGCGCCGGATAATGGAATGGTACCGGCCCGTCGGCTTCGGCATTGACGAACTGGTGCACGAAAGGATCGGTCGAGGCGCGGATCTCGTCCGGCGTTCCCTGCGCGACGACGCGACCCGCCGACATGAAATAGATGTAATCAACGATCTGCAGCGACTCGTGGATGTCGTGCGTGACCATGATCGAGGTGGCGCCGAGCGCGTCGTTGAGCTTGCGGATCAACTGACCGATGACGCCGAGCGAAATCGGATCGAGGCCGGTAAAGGGCTCGTCGTACATCATCAGCATCGGATCGAGCGCAATCGAGCGCGCCAGCGCCACACGCCGCGCCTGACCGCCGGACAGCTCGCCCGGCATGCGCGCGTGCGCGCCACGCAGACCGACGGCATTGAGCTTGAGCAAGGTCAGGTCGCGGATCAGTTCTTCCGGCAGGTCGGTATGCTCGCGCATCTGGTAAGCGACGTTCTCGAACACCGAGATGTCGGTAAACAGCGCGCCAAACTGGAACAGCATGCCCATGCGCCGGCGCAAGGCATACAACTCCTCGTGCCCCATGCGATTGACGGCGCGACCATCGACCAGCACATCGCCACGCGTCGGCTTCAACTGACCGCCGATCAGGCGCAACAGTGTCGTTTTGCCGCAGCCCGAACCGCCCATGATGGCCACCACTTTGCCTCGCGGAATCTCCATGTTGATTCCGTCGAGAACGGGTCGTTCATCGTAAGAGAAGCTGAGGTCCTTGATTCTGACCAGGCTGTCGTGGTCTGGCACCAGTGCATTCCGAGAAAAAAGCAGTCGGTGATTATACCTGACGGATTACGCCCGTTCCGGGGCAAAATTGCGGGCATATATATTTGTGAAATAATAGACTTTGCTTAAATTCACTCACTCCTACCCGATGCTCGAGACACCGGAGCGCCCGACACAACAGAAACCGCTGCTGCTGATCGTGGACGACGATCCGCTGATCACGGACACCTTGGGCTATTCGATGCAGCAGGCCTTTGAAGTGATCGCCAGTCACTCGCGCACGCACTGCATGCAACTGATGCGTGAGTTGCGCCGCCCGCCCGAGGCGGCATTGATCGATCTCGGACTGCCGCCGCAGCCGCATCGCCCGGACGAGGGTTTTGCCCTGATCGGCGAATTGCTGCAAAACTCGCCGGAGATGAAAATCGTCGTCCTTTCCGGCCAGAGCGACGACAGCAACGCCCGCCACGCGCGCACTATCGGTGCCGTCGATTTCGTCCCCAAACCCTGTGACCCCGGCGATCTGCTCGAAACCCTGCGCCGTGCGCTGACTTTCCGTGCTGTCGAAGCCAGCCAGCGCACCGCGGCGAATGCCGTCCTGATCGGCGACAGCGCACCGATGCAGCGCCTGCGCATCCAGCTCAGACAGGTAGCCAACTCGCCCTTTCCGGTGCTGATCGAAGGCGAATCGGGCAGTGGCAAGGAAATCGTCGCCAGCGGCTGTCTGCACTGGGACTCACGACGGCGCGAGCGCCCTTTCCTCGCCATCAACTGCGCCGCGATCTCGCCGACGCTGGTCGAGCCGACGCTGTTCGGCCATGCGCGCGGCGCTTTCACCGGTGCGGCGACGGCGAAAGCGGGTTACTTCGAAGATGCCGGCGACGGCACCCTGTTTCTCGACGAAATCGGCGAATTGCCGCTTGAACTTCAAGCAAAGCTCCTGCGCGTACTCGAAAACGGCGAATATCAGCGCGTCGGCGAAACGCAGAAACGCCTCAGCCGGGCGCGCATAGTCGCCGCCAGCAACCGCGACCTGCGCAGCGAAGTGCGTGCCGGCCGTTTCCGTGCCGATCTCTACCACCGGCTTTCGGTCTTTTCGGTCAGCGTGCCGCCGCTACGCGAACTGGGCAACGACCGCCTGCTCCTGCTCGACCATTTCCGGCAACTCTATGCGGCGCAGACGCAACAGGCGCCTTTCCGTCTCGATGCTGCCGCCGAGTCGCTGTGGCTAGACTACCCATTCCCCGGTAACGTGCGCGAGTTGCGCAACATCGTCATCCGGCTGATGGCGCGACACGCCGGCGCGCAGGTTTCGGCCAGCGAGCTTGAATCCGAACTCGACCTGATTGCCGCCACCGACAGCAAAGAGACCGCCAGGGCGCCGGTGCTCGCGCCACTTCCGGTGGCCGGAGCAACAGCGCTGCCGGCAAGCGGATACGACGTGGGCGAGCCGCAGGCACTTGCCGGCGCCCTGCGCCGACTGCAGCAGGCCGAAGCGTTCAGTCTCGACCACCTGCTCGCCGACGTCGAACGCAACTACATCGACGCCGCGCTCAAGCTGGTGAACGGCAACGTCAGCCAGGCGGCACGACTGCTCGGTCTGAACCGGACGACGCTCTACAATCGCATGGAATCCTTGGCCAAGGAGCCATAAGCATGTATCTCGAACACTTCGGCCTGCGCGAGGCGCCATTTCGCATCACCCCGCATACCGAGTTCTTCTTTGCCGGCGCCAACCGTGGCGCGACGCTCGACGCCCTCGCCTACGCCATCAGCAACGATGAAGGCATCGTCAAGGTCAGCGGCGAGGTCGGCAGCGGCAAGACCATGCTCTGCCGCATGCTGCTCGAAAAACTGTCGCCAGACTTCGAAACGGTATTCCTCGCCAACCCATCGCTGACGCGCGAGGAAATCCTCTTCGCCATCGCCAGCGAGCTGAAAGCGCCGCTGCCCGACGAGCGCACGCGTCTGCTGCTCGGCGCCCTGCAGGACCGGCTGATCGAAATCTACGCCAGCGGCCGCCGCGTCGTCGTGCTCATCGACGAAGCGCATGCCATGCCGCCGGAAACTCTCGAAGAGATCCGCCTGCTCTCGAATCTCGAAACCAGCCGGCACAAACTCGTCAAGATCGCGCTGTTCGGACAGCCCGAACTCGACCAGCACCTGTCCAACCCGTCGATGCGGCAACTGCGCGAACGCATTACGCACAACTTCGCGCTCGAACCCCTGCGTCGCAATGACGTCGGCGCTTATCTGATGTTCCGCCTGCGCGCCGCCGGCTATCGCGGCCCGGACCTGTTTACTCCCGCCGCCCGGCAGCTGATCAGCGACGCTTCCGAAGGACTGACGCGGCGCATCAACATCCTCGCCGACAAGGCATTGCTCGCCGCATTTTCGGAAGGCGGGCACATGATCGACGCGCGCCAGGTCAAGGCAGCGATCGCCGACGCCCAGTTCGGCCCGATGCGCTCGACGCCGCCGTCATGGCAGCTGCGCGCCGGCGTTGGCGCCGCTGCGCTGATCGTCGTCGCCGCTCTGGCCTATTTCGCCGGCACGCACACCGGCGCTGAAGCGCCCCTCAACGCAGCCGCCAGCGCCAACTTGCCAACGGTGGCCAGCAACGATCCGGCAGCGCCGACAAGAGCGCGTGAACCCGCTACGCCGCAACCCATGGACGGCGCAAACCGCGGCGACACAAGCAGCACGCCAGCCAGCGCCCAAGCGGGCTTGCCAGCCGCGACACCCGCGCCCCCTGCTGCCTCACCCACCTTGCTTCCGGCCGTTGCCGTCGCCACCGCGCCGCCGTCGGCCGGCATCAGCAAGACGCTGGAAGAACGCCTCGGCGCGAGTGAAGAGTGGCTGCGCCGTGCGCCCGACACGCACCATTTCATCCAGCTGTTCAGCACCGACGCCAGCAACCGTGCTGCCGCCGAGCGCTTTCTTGGCAACGTGCAGCAGCATCTCGACCCGGAACAGATCCACGTTTATCGCTCAGCACTGAGCGGCCGCGAAAAAATCGGCGTCATCTACGGCGACTACCCGTCGGTCGCCGCTGCCGAAAGCGCGCTCGCCCGGCTTCCGGCCGCCATCCGCGAGTCGCGCCCGTACGTCCGTCAGGTGAGCAAGCTGCGCTGAAAAACCCGGCGTGCAGCAACGCCGGCGGAGGCCGCGAGAACGCCCGATTCGCTTGCGGCTGCAAGGATTGCGCGTGCTATCATCACGACGACATTCTGCCAAGTCGAGCCCGAGTATGCTGTTGCGATCCGCCTGCGCCGCCGCCGCGGCGGTCCTGCTCTCCGCCTGCACTGCGCCGACCATCCGTGACCCCTCGCCGGCGCATCTGCGCGCCGACAACGCCGACAATCGCGCCGGAACGATCCCGCCGCCGGTGCAGCAATCGGTCGCCCTGCCGCCACCCCGCGCCACCGCCAGAACCGAAACCTACAGCGTCGTCGTCAACGGCGTGCGCGTGCACGATCTGCTCTTCGCACTGGCGCGCGACGCGAAGATCAACGTCGACATTCACCCCGGAATCAGCGGCTCGGTAACGCTCAACGCCATCGATCAGACGCTGCCGCAGCTGCTCAAGCGCATCGCCAGCCAGGTCGACATGCGCTTCGAACTCGACGGTGCCAATCTCGTCGTCATGCCCGACACGCCCTACCTGAAGAATTACAAGGTCGACTACGTAAATATGAGTCGCGACACGACGGGAACCGTCGCAGTGACGACGCAAGTCGCGTCAGGGACTCCGGGAACAGGCACTGGCGGCACGGCGACGGCAACGGCGAGCGCCAACAACTCGATCACGCGCATTGAAAACAAGGCGCAGAACCACTTCTGGGAAAAGCTCGAACAGAACATCAAGGACATCCTGCGCGAGACCGACAAGATCCTGCCCGAAGGTACCAGCGAGACGGTGGTCGAACAGAACAACGCGCAAAGCACCACCGGCACCGGCGCCAACCCGGCGGCGCTCGGCGGCCGCAACGCAACGTCGATTCCCTCGCTGGCCAGCAGCCCCAATCCGGCGACGCTGCAGAACAGTGGCACCACCGTCGTTCGCCGCTCGACCTTCCGCGAAGCCGCATCGGTCATCGCCAACGCCGAATCGGGCGTGATCACCGTGCGCGCCACCGCTCGCCAGCACGAAAAGGTGCAGGAGTTCATCGATCAGGTGATGCAGAGCGTCAAGCGGCAGGTGCTGATCGAAGCGACCATCGCTGAAGTGAAGCTGTCCAACAATTATCAGCAGGGAATTGATTGGAAGTCGACCAAGCTTGGCAGTGCTGGTTTCTCGTTCAACCAAGGCAATATAACGACTGCCGACAGTAAGAACATTTCCAAACTACCCGACACTTTCTTCCAGCTTTCCTATGCCAACGCCACATCGCGCTATGGGGATATTTCAGCAGCAGTCAAGCTGCTTGACGCCTTCGGTACAGTGAAGGTGCTGTCCAGCCCGAAACTCTCGGTAATGAACAACCAGACCGCGGTGCTCAAAGTCGTCGATAACGAGGTCTACTTCACGCTCAAGGCCGACACCACGTCCACTGCCAACACCTCGACAACAACCTTCACGACGACGCTGCAGTCAGTCCCCGTCGGCTTCGTCATGAACGTGACGCCGCAGGTTGGCGACGGCGACACGGTGATGCTCAACATCCGACCGAGCATTTCGAGCATCGTGCGTTGGGTTACAGACCCCAATCCGGCACTTGCCTATCCTTGCGGCGCCATCACTAACGGTAATGAATGCAAGGTCAAGGCCATAACCAGCGAGATTCCAGTCGTGCGTACGCGCGAAATGGAATCTGTGATGCGCGTCGAAAACGGCAACATCGCCGTGATGGGCGGATTGATCGAAGACCGAATCGACTACGTCGACAACGCCGTTCCCGGCGTATCGCGGATACCTTACGTCGGCGAACTGTTCAAGCAACGCAATGACACGACGACCAAGACCGAACTGGTCGTCTTCCTGCGCCCGATCGTTCTCAAGGACGCCAGCATTGATGGCGACTTTGGCGAGATGCGCCGCTTCCTGCCCAAGGACGATTTCTTCACGTCGACGCCACAACCGGGGGCCGCGCGGTGAGTCTGCTCATGGACGCGCTGAAAAAGGCGGAAGCGAGCAAGAGACAGGCAGATGCGCAAACGGCGCCGGGCCATCCGGCGGAGTTGACGCTGGAGCCGGTATCGTCACGTTCGGCAAAGACCAGCGCCCCCCCGGCCGCGGCTGCGGACGAGGCCGCTGAACGTGCCGCCGCGCGCCAACTGTTCGCCGCCAAGCAGCCAGCACCGACGCGCCAGCCGATCATTCTTTTCATCGGCTTTGCCATACTTGCCGCGCTGCTCATCACTGGCTACTTCTGGTGGCAGTTGCAAGCCGGCAAGCATTCGTCGCTTGCGCCCGCCGGCGTGACTGCCGCCCCGACCCCGGCGACACTGCCGCCAGATGAATCCGGCGCCAGCGCCGGCAACGCCACCCCGACGCTTCCGGCAACGCCCCGCGACAGCGCGCAAGCAGGCGGCGCGGACAAGCCGCCACTGGCGGACAAAAGCGGCCCCGGCGAAGAAATGTCCGTTGGCGCAGCAAAGCCGGCCGCGGCAAACGCCGCCCTTGCGGCAGCTGCCGGTCTGGTCGCGGTCGACGCCGCGGCTGCTGACGCGCGCCCTGCCGCTCGCCGGTCCGCTTCGCGGCAGCCCGCCACGTCCACAGCCGCCGCGGGCGAGAGCGAGCAGCCGCTGCGCCTGAGCAGCAGCGGACCCAGAACGGACACGCTCCTGACGCGCGCTTATCTTGCCGTGCAGGAAGGCAGGACCGACGAGGCACAGCGCGACTATGAACTGGCGCTGCAGCGCGACCCGCGCAGCCTCGACGCCCTGCTCGGTCTGGCCCTTGTCGCCAGCCGGCAAGGACGCTACGCGCAAGCCGAGGCGCTCTACCTGCGCGCGCTCGAAGCCAACCCGGCCGACCCGGACGCGCAGGCCGGACTGATCAATCTGCGTGCTCAGGGCGACCCGTTGCAGGCGGAAAGCCGCTTGAAGATACTGCTCTCCGGCCAGCCCGAATCCGCGGCGCTGAACTTCGCGCTCGGCAACGTGCTGTCGCGGCAAAGCCGCTGGGCCGAAGCGCAGCAGTCCTATTTCCGGGCATGGACGGCGGCGCCCGATAACGCCGACATTGTCTACAACCTGGCGGTCAGCCTTGACCATCTGCGGCAAAGCAAGCTCGCCGCGCAGCACTACCGCATGGCGCTCGACGCCAGTGCCCGACGCCCGGCGGCGTTCGACAGTGCCGCCGTACAACGCCGAATTGCCGAACTGCAGCCCTGATCCCGGCATGCCCAGGCGGCCCCAACGCTTTCCCCGTCAGCTCACGCACTGCCGATAATTCGTCCCCGATGAACGCCCCGTCTTCGCAGCACCGCGCACTCGGCCAGATTCTCATCGCTCAGGGTATCCTCAGCGAGGACCAGCTGCGCATCGCGCTGCTCGAGCAGATGAAGTCGAACCAGCCGGTCGGCAAGCTGCTCGTCTCGCTGGGTTTCGTCTCCGAAGCAACGCTGCGCGAGGCGCTGTCGGAAAGCCTCGGCAAGCAGAGCATCGACCTCGCGCACGCCATCGTCGACCCGGCCGGCCTCAAGCTCGTCCCGCGCGAACTGGCCAAGCGTCATCGCCTGCTACCGCTCGACTACGACACCCACAGCCAGCGCCTGACGCTGGCGCTGACCGACGTTAACGACCTGGTCGCCCTTGACCGCGTGCGCGCGCAGGTGGGCGACGACATCGACATCGAGACGCTGCTTGCCAGCGACTCGGAAATCGACCGCGCCATCGACCAGTACTACGGCTACGAACTGTCGATCGACGGCATCCTGCACGAGATCGAAACCGGCGAAATCGACGTGCGCAGCCTGCAGGCCTCGACCGACGAATACAGCCAGCCGGTGGTACGACTGGTCGATTCGATCCTCACCGACGCCGTCAAGCGCGACGCTTCCGACATCCACTTCGAGCCGGAAGCGAGCTTCCTGCGCATCCGCTACCGTATCGACGGCATGCTGCGGCAGATCCGCGCCCTGCACAAATCCTACTGGCCGGCGATGGCGGTACGCATCAAGGTGCTGTCGGGGATGAACATCGCCGAAACGCGCGCGCCACAGGATGGTCGCATCTCGCTCAACATGAGCGGCCGGGCGATCGATTTCCGCGTTGCCGCGCAGCCGACGATTCACGGCGAGAACGTCGTCCTGCGCATCCTCGACCGGCAGAAGGGTCTGGTGCCGCTCGAAGGCCTGGGGCTGGCGCCCGACCATCTCGACCAGCTCAAGCTGATGATCGCCCGCCCGGAAGGAATGGTCCTGTTTACCGGGCCGACTGGTAGCGGCAAGACGACGACGCTATATTCGATCCTCAATCACATCAACGCCGAGGGTCTGAACATCATGACCCTCGAAGACCCGGTCGAATACCCGATGGTGATGGTGCGGCAGACGTCGATCGCCGAATCGGCGAAACTCGACTTCGCCAACGGCATCCGCTCGATGATGCGCCAGGACCCGGACGTGATTCTGGTTGGCGAAGTGCGCGACTCGGCCACCGCCGAAATGGCGTTCCGCGCGGCGATGACCGGGCACCAGGTGTTCACCACGCTGCACACCAATTCGGCGATCGGCGCCATCCCGCGCCTGCTCGACATCGGCATCCTGCCCGACATCATGGCCGGCAACATCATCGGCATCGTCGCCCAGCGACTGGTGCGCAAGCTCTGCGTGCATTGCAAGACGCCGTATCAGGCCGAATCGTTCGAAATCCGTCTGCTCGGCATCGCTGGCGACGGCGAGCGGCCGGTGCTCTACCGTCCCTGCGGCTGCGAGCGCTGCGAGTTCCAGGGCTATCGCGGCCGTCTGGCGATCATGGAGCTGCTGCGCGTCAACGCCGATCTCGACGAGATGATCGCGCGCCGCGCCACCGCGCGCGAACTGCGCCACATCGCCGACCGGCAGGGATTCCGTACGCTGGCCGAAGACGGCCTGCGCCGCGTGCTCGACGGCTCGACCTCGATCGAGGAACTTGGCCGCGTCATCGACCTCACCGACCGGATGTAAGGCCGATGCCGCTGTTCAGCTATCGCGCGATCGACGCCCGCGGCAAACGCGCCCTCGGGCGTATCGACGCGCTCAACCTGATCGACCTCGAAATGCGCCTGCGGCGCATGGAGCTCGACCTGATCGACGGCGAACCAGTCAGCCATCGCGGCCTGTTCGGTGCCAAGCGCGTGCCACGACGCGAGCTGATCAACTTCTGCTTCCACCTCGAACAACTGGCGCGCGCCGGTGTGCCGATCCTCGAAGGACTCGGCGACCTGCGCGACAGCCTCGAAAACGCGCGTTTTCGCGAAGTCGTCGCCAACCTGATCGAGTCGATCGAGGGCGGGCAAACACTGTCGCAGGCAATGGCCGGGCAGGGCCGCGACTTCAACAAGGTGTTCGTCAGCCTGATCCGCGCCGGCGAGAGTTCGGGGCGACTGGCGGAGGTATTGCAGCGGCTGACCGAGTCGCTGAAGTGGGAGGACGAACTCGCCTCGCAGACGAAGAAGGTTCTGCTCTATCCGGCCTTCGTCGGCAGCATCGTCGTCGCCGCGACCTTCTTCCTGATGATCTACATGGTGCCGCAGCTCAAGATCTTCGTGAAGAACATGGGGCAGACGCTTCCCCTGCAGACGCAGGCGCTGTTCTTCGTCTCCGACCTGCTCGTTGCCTGGTGGTATCTCTTCCTGCTGGCGCCCGTCGCCGCCCTCTTTGCGCTGCGCTTCATGATCCTGCGCAACCCGCTGGCGCGCCTGCGCTACGATGCGTTCAAGCTGGGGCTGCCGCTGGTCGGCGGCATCCTGCGCAAGATCATCCTCTCGCGCTTCGCCAACACCTTCGCCCTGCTCTACGCCGCGGGTATCCCGATCCTCGAAGCGATCCGCACGACGCAGGGTGTCGTCGGCAATCTGGTCATCCGCCGCGGACTGGAGCGTGCCGAACAGCTGATCGGCGAGGGGCGCAACGTCACCGGCGCCTTTCACGCCGTCGGCCTGTTCCCGCCACTGGTGATCCGCATGCTGCGCGTCGGCGAGTCGACCGGCGCGCTCGACGAGGCGCTCGCCAACGTCAGCTACTTCTACAACCGCGACGTGCGCGAATCTGTCGAGAAGGTGCAGCAGATCATTGAACCGCTGCTCACCGTACTGCTCGGCAGCCTGCTCGGCTGGATCATGCTTTCGGTGCTCGGACCGGTGTATGACGTGATCAGCCACATCAAGACGTAAGCCATGGCTAGCCGTCGCCTTCTCTACCTCAACGCCTATCACCTGACTGCCTACCGCTGGCAGGCGGCCAAGCTTGACGAGGAAGAAAGCTTCGAGATCGGCGAACGCGGTGCAGCGCAGTTCGCCGCTTACCTCGCGCGCCACCCGCGCGACAGCTTCGCCCTGCTCGCCAACGTCGCCGAGGAGGGATTCCAGCTGGAAACCATCCCCTTCCTCAGCGGCGCAGACCGCGCCACCGTCATCCGGCGCAAGCTCGGGCAACAGTTTTTCGGCAGCAGCCTGAGCACCGCCGTCTCGCTCGGACGCGAGCAGACCCGGCGACGCGAGGAGCGCCTGCTGCTCGCCGGGCTGACCAATCCGGGATTCTTCACGCCGTGGCTGGCAGCGCTGCAGCAAGCCGGTTGCGCCTTGTCGGGAATCTATACGCAGGCCTTGCTCGGCAGCACACTGTTGCGCCGCCTGCACGTCGACGAGGAACGCTGCCTGCTGCTGACGGTACAGGATCAGAGCATCCGGCAGAGTTACTTCGAGAAAGGCGAGCTGCGCTTTTCCCGCCAGGCTTCGCTGCCAGACAGCAGCATCAGCGGCATCGCGCAGGCGCTGGCCGGCGAAGCGAGAAAGCTGCAGCAGTACCTCACCAGCCAGCGGCTGGTCGCGCGCAACCAGCCGATCACTGCCTGCCTGCTGGCACACGCCAGTGCACACAAGACCATCGCCGCCAGCTGCGTCGATGGCGAAACATTGCGCTTCCGGCTGCTCGACCTTGCGGACGCGGCGCACCGCTGCGGCCTGAAAACCCCGCCTGCGGACTGCCGCTCGGAGACGCTGTTCCTGCACCTGCTCGCCGTTGCCCCGCCGAAGGCGCAGTTCGCTGACGACGACCAGCGCCACGCATTCCACCTGCAGCAGCTACGACGCGGCATCGTCGGCATTGGCGCGGTAACGCTGGCTGCCTGTCTGCTGTTTGCCGGCAAGCAACTGATCGACAGCGAACAGCGCCTGGCGCAAAAGGAAGAATTCAGCGCAGCAGCAGCGAGCGCCCGTCTGCGTTACGCCGACATCGTGCGTACCTTTCCGGCAATCCCCACCGACAACGAGACGCTGCGCCGCATCATCAACCGTTACGCCGAGATCGAAACGCACAGCAGCACACCGCAAACGTTTTACCGCCGCCTCAGTCACGCGCTCGACAGCGCGCCGCAGATTGAACTCGAAGCGATCGACTGGCAGGCGGCCAGCAGCAGCGGCGCACCGGCGACAAGCGGCAGCGGCGAAGGTCTGCTCGCCGGCGAGATCGACGGCGCCGTGCTGCGCGGTTTTCTGCGCCTCGATGCAGCAGCGCCGCCACGGCAGGTACTGGCAGCCTTCAATGCCTTTGTCGCCTCGCTGAAAGCCGATCCGCAATGGCGCGTCAGCGTCGTCCAGCAGCCCTTTGACGTCGAGTCAGGGAAGAGCTTGCGCGGCGGCGAGATACTTTTCGACAATGAAAAACCGCGCGCCTTCACCATCGCCATCGGACGGAGGGCTGAACGATGAAGTTCGCCTTGAGCGATCTGCGCGCAGTGCAGGGCAGCCTGCTGGCCAGCGTACTGATGATCGCCATCGGCGCGGCATGCGTCATCGGCGCACGCGACCGGGCAATGAATGCCGAACGCGACGAACGCGCCGCCGCCGCCGAACGCAGTTCCTTCGAGCAGAAGCTGCAGCGCGTCAGCGAGGAAGAAAAGGAGATCAAGCTCAAGTCCTCGCTGTTCGGCGAATTGCAGAGGCGCGGCGTCATCGGCGAAGAGCAGCGCCTCGAGTGGGTCGAACTGCTCCGCGACATTCGCGACACCCACCGCCTGATCGACCTGCAGTACGAAATCTCGCCGCAACGCCCGCTCGAGAGCGACAGCAGGAACGGCGACGCCAACAGTGCCGGCGATGCGGCGGGCTTCCGTTTCTACGTCAGCAGCATGAAGCTGCAGCTGAAACTCCTGCATGAGGAAGACCTGATCCGGCTGGTCGAAGAACTTCAGCAGCGGGCAAAAGCGCTGATCCAGGTGAAGAGTTGCGGAGTAACCCGCCTGCCGCGAAGTGGCATCGAGCGCGCGGGCAGCGCCGCCCAATTGCAGGCAGAATGCCAGATCGACTGGATCACCGTTCGCACCAGTGCCACGCCCTGAACCGAGCCATGAGCTTCGCCCCGCCCCGTCCTTCCACCAACGCCCAGCCTGCTGTACAGGCCGCGCTACGGCGCATTCTGTCCATTCTCGTCCGCGGCCGGCGGAGCTGGCTCGGACTGCTGTTGCTGTTTGCCGTTGGCTCGCCGGCGACCGCGACAGAGGAAAGCCTCGGCCGCCTGTTCTTCACCCCGGAGCGACGGCAGGCGCTTGACCGCCAGCGCGCCCTGCACCAGGAGGACCGGGCGCAGGCCAGCGAAGACGCGACGCTGACGATAAACGGCGTCGTCACGCGCAGCAGTGGCAAACGCACGGCCTGGATCAACGGCGTGCCGCAAAACGAGAACGACATCGACTCGGGGGTGGCCGTAACACCGCGCGCGCACGACCCCGCCAGTGTGGTCGTGCGCCCGGGAGAATCGCCCGCCACCCGCGCCAGAGTTGGCGAGACGATCAACCGCAGCACCGGCGAAACACACAGCCTGCTCGACGACGGGCGGATCGTCGTCCATCGCCGCGGCGGCGACGAGCGCCGCTGAGGCGCGCCATGGCCTGCCGCGTCGAGCACCGCCAGCATCCCGGCCGCCAGCGCGGTGCGGCACTGCTGATCGTTTTTCTCATCATCCTGCTGACCGGCATGAGCATGCTGTTCCAGCGCCTGAACAGCGCGCCCAATGCAGCACGCGATCAACAGACCGCCGCCGCGCTCGCGCAAGCGCGTGACGCGCTGATCGGGTATGCGATCACCTACAGCGAAACTCATCCTGGACAACCGTTCGGCTTCCTTCCCTGTCCAGACACCAATAACGATGGCAGTGCAGACCCTGGTAGCTGCGGCAAGATGGACGAAAGTGTCGTCGGCCATCTACCCTGGCGCACACTTGAACTGCCAGACCTTCGCGACGCTGACGGCGAGTGTCTGTGGTACGCCGTTTCGGGCAGCTTTAAAAACAATCCCAAACCGGACCTACTGAACTGGGACAGTGCGGGCAGCCTACGCATCGTTGATGCACAGAGTGGCACCGTGCTCGCCGCCGCTGACGATCTCGCAGGCAACGATGGAGGCGCGGCGGCGGTGATTTTTGCGCCGGGAGCACCGATCACCGGGCAAGCGCGACAAATCGGCGACCAGGCCTGCAGCGGCTCTATCGACAACGACTACTCTGCTTATGTCGATTCGGGCACCTTCCCCACCAACGGCGTCGCCACGGTCAAACAAGGCCGACGCGGCGACGTGGCGACAAACGACCAACTACTGTGGATCACACCACGCGAGATATTCACGCGTATCAAACAGCGCGGAAACAATGACTTTGCCACACAAACGAACACGTTCTTGGGGCAAATCGCGGCCTGGCTTAAGACTGCAAAGCTCCCCAATCCAACAGGCTCCGTAGCGCAGGGCGCAAAGCTGGTCGGTTACGTTCCCGCGAGCGGCAGCGCCCCGCTGCCACTTTTTGAAGAATGGCAACGCAAGTGGAACGATCAGATCCGCTATCTAGTCTGCTCGCCACAGACCGAATGTATGCTCGTCAATGGTATGGCCTGCGGGGGCGCCTTGGTTTTCAGCGGCGAACGCAACGGTGGCGGGCCGCGTACTGCAGCACAGAAAGCCGATCTCTCGTCCTACTTTGAGGGCAGCGTTCTCGGCGCAATCACCTCTAACTCAAACGTGCTTACAGGCGCGATGGCCTATAACAAACTGACGCCTACGGTCGATGTCGTACTTTGCATCAATCTCCCATAGCATTGCCGCACCGTCCGCTACTCTTTTTGCGTAATGATCTGAGTCCGTCTTGTCACGGACTTCACATACCCTCCTCCTTCATGACACCAAAGCCCCAACGTGGCACTGCCGGTTTCACTCTCGTTGAACTCGCCATCGTGCTGGTCATCGTCGGCCTGCTGCTCGGCGGCATGATGGTTTCGCTAAGCACGCTGCAGGAAAACCGAAACGACGCGGAGACTAAGAGGCAACTCGATGAAACAAGGGAGGCGTTGATTGGTTTTGCCGTTGCGAACGGCCGCTTGCCACGGCCAGCCGTCTCGGCGACTGACGGCACTGAACGCGGCTTATGCGCTAGTGATACCCAGTGCACAGGATTTATTCCCTGGCAGGTACTGGGAACACAGAGGGCCGACAGCCGGGGAAAGCTTATCCGTTACAGTGTCAGCCCTGATTTCGCTAATGCCACTTTCAATCTGTCGAGCAAAGCCAGCAAAAAGGTTCAGACTCGAGACAATACCGGCACTAGCGTCTATCTCGTAGGGCAGGCAGCCGCATGCAACTCCACCGATCAAGCATGTTCAGCTGCCGTTGTCTTTTCGCACGGGAGCAAGAGATTCGGTACCAGTATCGACGGAACAGCACTGTCAGGTGTCACTGCTAGCAACACGGATGAACAGGCAAACGATACGGGTTCGATCAACGGCACTCTGTTTATGGCACGCACGCCAACCGACAACACGGAAGTGACGGGAGGAGAATTCGACGACATTCTCGTCTGGATACCTCCTTTCACCCTTTACAACCGCATGATCGCAGCCGGCCGCTTGCCCTGACACAGCCTGGAAGGCCGACGAATCGGAGGTCAACAGCGCACGCCGCCGCGGACTCCCGCTGAGCGCCGCGGCCTCCACGCCTCTTCCTCCGGCCATCCCGCCGCCATTGACCGACCCCGGTCTTTGCGTTCAAATCGCCGCTTCTTCTGTGACATTTGTCACATTTTTAGCGCCGCGAGATGAGCACACCGGATTCCCTGCTGCACAAGCTCCGCATTGCCGGCATTTCGCCGAGCGACACGGAAGAGCTTCAGCTGCAGAAATCATTGCTGATCTTTGCCACCGGTCTGGCCTGCCTGACTTCGGTGCTCTGGCTGCTGCTTTACTGGCAGGTCGGCCCGCGCTTTTCCTCGACCATTCCTTTCGTCTTTCAACTGCTGCTCGCGGGCAACCTGCTGCTCTTCCTGAAGACGCAGAACTTCAACGCCTTTCGCGTCAGCCAGCTGTCGATCTTCCTGTTCCTGCCTTTCGTCGCGCAATGGAGTATCGGCAACTTCATCACCGCCAGCGGCATCAGCCTGTGGGGACTGCTGGCGCCGATCGGTGCGGTGCTGGTGATCGGCGCACACGAGTCGCTGGCCTGGTTCTTCGCCTACATTTTCCTCACCGCGCTTTCCGGCGCTTTCGACATCTATCTCGCCGATTCGCTGTTGCCCGGCCGCAGTGCGGTTCCGGCGCAGGCGACGATGTTTTTCTTTGCGCTCAACTTTGCGTCGGTATCGACGATCGTCTACCTGCTGCTACGCTACTCGGCGGCAGAGAAACAGAAGGCACAGGCGCGCTTGCAGGATGCGCACCGCCTGCTGCAGATCGAACAGGAGCGCTCGGAGCGGCTGCTGCTCAACATCCTCCCCGGCCCCATCGCCGAGCGACTGAAAAACAGCAGCCAAACGATCGCCGACGGCTTTGCCGACGTCACGGTGATGTTCGCCGACATCGTCAACTTTACCGAGCTCGCCGCCGGACTGACACCGCAGCAGGTGTTCTCGATGCTCAACCGCATCTTTTCGGCGTTCGACGAACTGGCCGAGCGCTATGGACTGGAGAAGATCAAGACCATCGGCGATGCCTATATGGTCGCCGGCGGCCTCAACGGCGAGCAGAGCAACTATTCGGTGGCAATCGCCAACATGGCGCTCGACATGTGCGAGCTATTGCAGCGCGAATTCGCTGTCGGCGAGCCACGCATCGAGGTGCGTATCGGCATCGGCAGCGGCCCGGTCGTTGCCGGCGTCGTCGGCAAGAAGAAGTTCATCTACGACCTGTGGGGCGACACCGTCAATATCGCCAGTCGCATCACCAGCGAAGGCGTTCCCGGCAAGGTGCAGGTCGACGATTGCACCTATCGCCGCATCGCCGGCCATTTCGCCTTCCTGCCGGCAGAAACGGGGAACTTCAAGGGCAAGGGGCCGATGCTGGTGCATCGCCTTGCCGGTCGCTGCGCGCCCAGCAAGCGAACGGCGGAAGAGCGCTAAAGCTGGTTGCGCCGCAACTCGAAACGCACGTCACCATGACGGTTGGATACCAGCGCCAGCGCAAACCCGGCGACCGCCGCCTGCTGCGCGGCATGGTAGAGGCCGATGCCGAGACCGTTCTCGGATGCGACCGGCGCGCGCAGCAGATCGGCCAGCAACGCCGCCGGCAGGGGGCTGCCATCGTCGGCAACGGCAAGCACTTCGCCATCGGCGGCCAGTGCGACTGCGATGCGCAAAGCGGATTCGTGCTGGCGTTTGTCGAGCGCGTTCTGCAGCAGGTTATCGACCACGCTGTCGAACAGCGCCGCCGGCACGCTCGCATCCGCCGCCAGGGGCGAGGGCGAAAAGTCGATTGCCCCGCCGGCGTAGCGTTGCTGCAGGTTTTCCCACCACTGCGCCGCCGGCTGGGTTTCGAGTGAGGCGTTCTGCGGCTTCTGCAGCTTGTCCAGTGTTTGCCGCAAGCGCTGACTGATCTGCGGCAACTGCCGCAGCAATAGCTGGTTGAGTTCGGCAGCATCGCTGCCACCACTGTTCTGCGCCAGGTAGCACAGGTTGTTGAGCGACTGCAGCAGGTTCTTTACGTCATGCGTAAGGCGGGCACCCGTTTCATGAACAGCGCGCAGGTAGCTCAGATGCTGCAGTTCGCGTGCGCGCAGCCGCGCCTGGTAATACTCGGCAGCCAGTTGCACCAGCAGGTGAAAGTGCCAGACCAGCGCCGGGCTGAGCGGATAGCGGGTGTAAAGCGCGAGCGCGAGCGGCGGACTGCGAAAATTCTGGCAGTGTCGGCTCTGCGTGCCGAACTCGCCGGCACTGCGAGCGGTCCGCCAGCTGCCGCCCTCAACCCACGGCAATTCGGCCATCGCCGCCAGCGCCTTGCCGACAAAACGCTCGGGATCGGCCTCGCCTTCGGCCTCGGCAGTCAATCGATGCAACCATTTCTCGAAAGGCAGGCCGACCGTGAGCAAGTAGCGCGAGAAAACCATGCCGACACCGCTGAATCCCGGACGCGGGTTCCACGCCCAGCCGATCAGCAAGAGCATCGCAGCCAGACCGATCAGCGCATAAATCAGCGACTCGACGTAGCCCGCCTGGCGCAGGAACATGAAAGCCAGACTGCCGAACATGAGCACGGCGAGCAGCAGGAAGATGAACAGGCTGTAAAAGAAATCGACAACCGCCGGCCCGCCCGCTGCGCTCTCCGGATCGTCCGGCAGCAAGCCCATCAGCAGGAAAACGAGCGACGAGCCCCAGATGAAAATCACCTCGAGCACGTGATCGACGCGCAATCCATCCGGCGCCACGCGTGGCAGCAGCCAAAGCAGCAGTGCCAGCAGCAGATAGGAGAAGGCCAGGAGATAAAAGACGCGCGTCAGCCGGTGCTCGGTGAACATCACCCGCCCGCCAACGAGCGCGGCGAGCACCAGGCACCAGCAGATCAACAGCCACCAGCCGAAGAACAATGCGCCAACGGCAAGCCCGCCGACCAGTAGCGCAATGCCGACGACACCCAGCTTGCGCTGCGCACGGATGAAAGGCTGCCAGAGGATGAACAGGCCGACGTCGACCATCCACGCGGTCAGGCCGAGCGAGCTGACACCGTTTACCAGGGTGACATGCAGCAGAGCCAGCAGGGCAATCAGCACCCAACGCTGGCGCCGCATCAGGAACTCGCCGATCGCGGCAAAACTGTTCACGCCCCGGCCTTTGTGCAGAAATGGGCGGCAAAAGCCCGCGAGTGACGATTTCTCGACACAAGCGCCAGATAGCCGACACTTTCGCGCGCGTCTGGCCGTGAAATCCCCTTCAAACGTAGGCACGGCATATGCTTATACAAGTCCATAACCATCGTCATCGGAGCGAAAAACATGCAAAGGCAACAGTCGGGCTTCACGCTGGTCGAGATTGCCATTGTACTCGTCATCATTGGCCTGCTTCTCGGTGGGGTGCTGAAGGGGCAGGAGCTGATCAACAGCGCGAAAGTTAAGAACTTTGCGACTGACTTCCGCAATATCCCGCTGTTCATCTATGGCTACCAGGACAAGTTCAAGGCAATTCCCGGCGACGACAAATCGGTGACCACTCACCTTAGCGCCGCCACGCTGGCAACTTCGCCTGCAACCACGACCGTTGGCAATGGTGTCATCAACGGCAATTGGGATTCGACAACCGTCACGGACGAGTCTTACCTGTTCTGGCAGCACGTCAGGCTTGCAGGTCTTGCAGCAGGGCCGACCGCCACTGCCGACGCCTCTTACCTCCCGAAAAACGCAGAAGGCGGCATCATCGGCATTGAGTCCGGCCTGTCGGGCTATATTGGCGCCACGGCAGGATCTTCCGGGCCACCGGCCGTCCCCGCTACGGCCGCGCTTACCGGATCGTATGTTGTCTGCTCAAAGAGCATTCTTGGCAAGTTTGCCAAACAACTCGATATCACCCTCGACGACGGCGTAACCAACACCGGTTCGCTGCGCGTCGTCAGCACCAGCCACAAGCGAGGGGATCCTGCATTGGCGACAACAGCAGTTCTTGACGACGACTCCTACACGGTGTGCATGTCAATGTAAGCATGCCCATCCAGAAAAAACCCGCCTCCCGGCGGGTTTTTTTCGTCGCGTTTCCGCGAGCCAGGAAGGACTGACCCTGAAGGGACCTCAGCCCTTCAGCAACCGCGCCTCAGCCACCGCCAGCGCCGCTGGCGAACCGAGCAGGACGACGATATCGCCGATCTCGAAGCACAACTCGTCGCTAGGCTCGAGAGCACGAATATTGCGCCGGCGTACCGCGGTCACCTCGACGCCCATCGCGGCAACGCCGGTACTACCGAGCGTGCGGCCGATCGCCCAGGCGCCGGCAGCGAGCGGCAACGAATGCAGGCGCGCCTGCTCGGCTTCGTGCAGTTTTTCGTCGCGGTCGCTGCCACCGCGGAAAAAGCCGCGCAGCGTGCGATAGCGCGCGAGGCGCGTCTGGCGCACCCGCTTGAGGACGCGATTGATCGGCACGCCGGCGTGGATCAGCGCGTGCGAAGCGAGCGTCATGCTCGCCTCGATCGCTTCCGGCACCACCTCGGCGGCACCGGCGGCCTGCAGGCGTTCGTAGTCCTTCTCGTCGTGCGTGCGCACCACCACCGGTAAGCCAGGATGCAGTTCGCGCGCGTGCGCCAGCGCCTTTTCGGCGGAATGCGTATCGGCGAAGGTGAGGATCATCACGCTGGCGCGCGCGAGCCCGGCGGCCACCAGCGTTTCACGCCGCGTCGCGTCGCCATAAACCACCGTCTCGCCGGCAGCGGCGGCCTCGCGCACGCGCTCCGGATCGAGGTCGAGCGCGACGTAGCTGACGCCTTCCTGCGCGAGGAAGCGCGCCAGATACTGGCCGTTGCGGCCGAAACCGCAGATCACCGCGTGCTTCTCGGCGCCCATCGACTGCGCCGCGATATTGGTCAGCGCCATCGAGCGCAGCATCCATTCGCTGGCGGCGAAGCGCAGCACCAGGCGGTCGCTGTAATGGACGATGATCGGCGCCAGCAGCATTGACAGCACCAGTGCCGCCAGCACCGCCTGCAGCGCGGTCGACGGCGCGAAATGCATCTTCTTGACCTCGGCGAGCAGCACGAAGCCGAACTCACCGCCGGCGCACAGCCACAGCCCCGAGCGCAAAGCCGTCGCCGTCGGCGAACCGAACAGGCGCGACAGGCCGGCGACCAGCGCGAACTTGACGAGCAGCAGACTCGCCAGCACCGCCAGGATCAACGGCAGGTTCTTGAGCACCAGCGGCATGTCGAGCAGCATGCCGATGGTGACGAAGAAGAGACCCATGAGCACGTCGCGGAAAGGCTTGATGTCCTCTTCGACGCGATGCCGGTATTCGGTTTCCGAGATCAGCATGCCGGCGACGAAGGCGCCGAGCGCTAGCGACAGTCCGGCGAGTTCGGTCAGTTGCGCGAGGCCCAGCGTGATCAGCAGCACGTTGAGCATGAACAGTTCGGCCGACTTGCCACGCGCGACGATGAAGAACCACTTGCGCATCAGCCGCTGGCCGAGGAACAGCACCACCGCCAGCACCACCGCCGCCTTGAGCAGCGCCAGTGCCATCATCACCGCCATTTCCTCGGGCGGCCGCGAGAACGAGGGAATCAGGATGAGCAGCGGCACCACCGCCAGATCCTGGAAGAGCAGCACGCCCATCACTTCGCGGCCGTGCGCCGAATCGAGTTCGAGACGGTCGGTCAGCAGCTTGGTCAGCACCGCCGTCGAACTCATCGCCAATGCGCCCCCCAGCGCGACGCCGGCCTGCCAGGTGAGACCGAAAGCGAGCACGATCGCCGTCGTCGCCGCCAGCGTCAGCGCCACCTGCAGGAAGCCCAGCCCGAAGACGATGCGCTTCATCGCGTAGAGCTTCGGCAGCGAGAACTCGAGGCCGATCGAGAACATCAGGAAGACGACGCCGAACTCGGCCAGATGCTGCGCCGCCGACACCTTGTGGATCAGATTGAAAGCGTGCGGACCGATCAAGGCACCGACAAACAGATAGCCGAGAACCGGCGGCAGGTTCAGGCGGCGAAAGACGATGACCGCCGCCACCGAGGCGCCGAGCAGCAGCAGAACGATCGGCAGTGTTTCCATAAAGACGGAGTGCGTACGCGAAGCAATAAGGGCGGCAGGCCAGATACGTATCTGGGGTGAGGCCGGAGACTGCGTGCCCGGGGAAGCCGGCGCTGCGGCAGGCCACCGACAGGCGGCAGCGCGCGCCGGTGGGCGCTGGCTGCGCCCGGAGTCAGGTCAAGGCGCGGAATTCGCTTCTGCTATACTCGCTGCAATCATAACCGCTCACTCCCGATGAACCAAACTCAGTCTTCCTCGCCGGCATTGACGCTGGCACGGCAGGTCTTGCGCATCGAAGCCAACGCCGTCAGCGCCCTCGCCGAACGCATCGACGGCAGCTTCGATGCCGCCGTCGCCCTCATCCTCTCGCGGCGTGGCCGCGTCATCGTCAGCGGCATCGGCAAGTCCGGACATATCGGCCGCAAGATCGCCTCGACGCTGGCGTCGACCGGCACCCCCGCTTATTTCGTCCACCCCGCCGAAGCGATTCACGGCGACCTCGGCATGATCACTCGCGACGACGCGCTGATCGCGCTCTCCAACTCGGGCGAAGCCAGCGAACTGCTGACCATCGTGCCGATCGTCAAGCGCGAGGGTGCCAAGCTGATCGCCATCACCGGCAACGCCGCCTCGTCGTTGGCACGTGAAGCCGACGTGCACCTCGACGCCGGCGTCGCACAGGAAGCGTGTCCGCTCAACCTGGCGCCGACGGCGAGCACCACCGCCGCGCTGGCGCTGGGCGACGCACTGGCCGTGGCGCTGCTCGATGCGCGCGGTTTTTCGGCGACCGACTTCGCCCGCTCGCATCCCGGCGGCTCGCTTGGCCGCCGTCTGCTGACGCACGTGCGCGACGTCATGCGCGCGGGCGAAGACGTGCCGGCGGTCGTGCCGGAAGCCAGCGTCGCCGACGCCATTCTCGAAATCTCGCGCGGCGGCATCGGCATGACCGTGATCGTCTCACCGCAGCTGCAAGTGCTCGGCATCTTCACCGATGGCGACCTGCGCCGCGCTTTCGCGCAGAACATCGACCTGCGCGGCCTCACGATCGGCGAAGTGATGGGCGCCCGTCCGCGCTGCATCGGCCCCGACAAGCTCGCCGTCGAAGCAGTGGAAATGATGGAACAGTTCAAGATCAACCAGGTGCCGGTGGTCGACGACGCCGGCGCGCTGATTGGCGCACTCAATATGCACGACCTCTTCAAGGCCAAGGTGATCTGATGGCTTCACGCAACGACGCCATCGAACGCGCGCGCCGCCTGCGCCTGATGGCTTTCGACATCGACGGCGTGATGAGCGACGGATCGCTCTTCTATTCCGACGCCGGCATCGAACTGAAAGGTTTCAACACACGCGACGGACTCGGCATCAAGCTGCTGCAGGAAGCCGGCATCGTCACCGCGATCATCACCGGCCGGCGTTCGCCCTGCGTCGCCAACCGCGCTGCCGATCTCGGCATCACCCATCTGTTCCAGGGTGTTGGCGACAAGGCGACGATGCTCGCCGGGCTGCTCGCCGAACTCGGCATCGACGCCAGCCAGGCCGGTTACATGGGCGACGACATCGTCGACCTGAAAGTGATGGCCATCTGCGGCTTTTCCGCCGCACCGGGCGACGGACACGAACTGGCGCAGCGGCAGGCGGCGCTGGTCACGCAGAAAAGCGGCGGGCGCGGCGCGGTGCGCGAAGTCTGCGAGTTCATCCTCGACGCGCAAGGACTGCTTGAAGACGCGCTCGCCCCGTGGCTGCCCACTCCGCCCTCGGCGAACTGATGAATCCCTTTGCCGGCGCCCGCCTTTCCAGCGCGTTTTTTCCGCTCGCGGTGCTGCTGGCGCTGGCAGCGCTGACCTGGTGGCTGCGCGGTGCGGTCGAACTGCCCGCGGTAAAGCACGACGGCAAGACGCGCCACGACCCCGACTACATCATCGAGGATTCGCAACTGCGCAAGCTCGACGAGCACGGGCGCCTGCAGTACACGCTGACCAGCCGCGAAGTCCGCCACTATCCGGACGACGACACGACCGACATCACGCTGCCGCATCTGGTGCACGTCGGCCCCGGCAAGCCGACGACAACGATGTCGGCTGACCGCGCGCACATGAGCCAGGACGGCGAGCGCGTCGATCTCTACGACAACGTTCGCGTGCAGCGCGCGGCAACGGCAAAGCGCGACGCGATGCTGGCAACGATGCCGCAACTGACGGTGCTGCCCGACGACGAAAAGGCGTTCACGAAAAGCCCGGTGCGCATTACCGAGGGCAGTTCATGGCTGACCGGCGTCGGCATGCGCATCGACAATGCGACGCAAACCTACTTCCTCGACTCGCAGGCCGTCGGCCAGTTCGAGAGCCCCCACGCCAAGAAACGCTAGAAGATCATGCCCAGCCCGCTTGTTTTCCCGCAGACCTCCACCGTCAAGAGCGGCGTCAAACCGCTGCGCCAAATCTTCAGCGTCGCGCTGTTCGGCATTGCGCTCGCCAGCGGCACGACGCCGGTGCTGGCCGAGCGTGCCGATCGCGAAAAACCGATCAACCTCGAAGCCGACCGCATCAGCGTCGACGACATCAAGAAGGTGCAGATCTACGAAGGCGCGGTGGTCCTGACTCAGGGCACCTTGCAGATCCGCACCGACCGCCTGATCGTCACCCAGGACGCCGACGGCTTCCAGCGCGGCAAGGCCATCGGCGGCGCCAAGGGCCTTGCCCGTTTCCGCCAGAAGCGCGAGGGCAAGGACGAGTACGTCGAGGGAGAAGGCGAAACCATCGAGCACGACGCGCGCAACGAAAAGACCGAGTTCTTCGTCCGTGCCTGGGTCAAGAACGGCGCTGACGAAGTGCGCGGCAACTACATCGCCTACGACTCGCTGACCGAAAAGTATCTCGTCACCGCCGGCAGCAGCACCACCGGCACCGCCGCCAAGGTCCCCGGCGTCCCGGCCGGCCGTGTGCGTGCCGTGCTGATGCCGAAGTCGCATGGCGACGAGAAGACACCGGCGCCAGTCGCCGCTGAGTCGCTGACATTGAAACCTGCACAAACTGTCCGTCCGCGCGAGGAGTAAGGCCATGGAATACCAGTACCTGATCGTCGAACGGCGCGAGCGCGTCGGCCTGATCCAGCTCAACCGGCCGAAACAGCTCAACGCCCTGTGCGACGCGCTGGTCGACGAGATGGTCGCCGCGCTTGACGACTTCGAAGCCGACGACGGCATCGGCGCCATCGTCATCACCGGCTCGGAAAAGGCTTTCGCCGCCGGCGCCGACATCACGGCGATGAAGGACTTCAGCCACATGGACGCCTACCGCGGCGACTACATCACGCGCAACTGGGAACGCGTCAAGACCTGTCGCAAGCCGGTCGTCGCCGCGGTCGCCGGCTATGCGCTCGGCGGCGGCTGTGAGCTGGCGATGATGTGCGACTTCATCCTCGCCGCTGACAGCGCGCAGTTCGGCCAGCCGGAGATCAAGCTCGGCACGCTGCCCGGCGCCGGCGGCACGCAACGGCTGCCGCGCGCGGTGGGCAAGGCGAAAGCCATGGAGATGTGCCTGACCGGTCGCCTGATGAACGCCGAAGAAGCCGAACGCGCCGGCCTGGTTGCGCGCGTCGTTCCCGCCGCCAGTCTGCTTGAGGAAGCGCTGGCAACGGCTGCGCGCATTGCCTCTTTCTCCCTGCCGGTAGTGATGATGATCAAGGAAGCGGTCAATCGCTCGTTCGAGAGCAGCCTGCAGGAAGGACTGCTCTTCGAACGGCGCAGCTTCCATGCCAGTTTCGGCCTCGAGGACCAGAAGGAAGGCATGGCCGCCTTCAGCGAAAAGCGGCCTCCGGAGTTCCGCCACCGCTAGACTCGTCGGCGCGGGCAGCCGGAACGGTGGCGCCGCTCCGGCCCGGGGAATCCGGGTTTCCGCCGCCTTTTCAGGCCACCTGCCTAGCCTCGCAACACCCGCCGAGAACTCCACGAACGGGCTCGGCCATTGCTACCGCACTCGCGCAAATCGATATAAAAACTAAAGCAATAACAAAGCGCTAATTTTTTGTGCGGCGCAGCAAAAAGCACTTGACAGGCGCATCTTCCGACCTATAATCGGAATCATGGTGCAGCGCAGCAATGCCGACGCGGCACCAGTCGCGCAGCAGAACCCGCAGTAGCCCGGCAGCGCCGTCCGTGCGGATGCGTAGCCGATCGCCATTCAGGACCGAATTCAAACTACCTCTCTGGAGAATCGCCATGTCGCTGTTTACCACCCCGGAACAATTCGCCGCCGCCAACAAGGCTTCCGTTGAAGCGCTGCTGAGCCTTGCCAACACCGCGCTGGCCGGCGCCGAACGCGTTGCCGCGCTCAACCTGAACACCGCCCGCTCGCTGCTCGAAGACAGCGTCAACAACACCAAGGCGCTGCTCGGCGCCAAGGACGTGCAGGAAGTCGTCGCCGTGCAGGCGTCGCTGGCACAACCGAACGTCGAGAAGGTCGTTTCCTACTCGCGCAGCTTCTACGAAATCTCTGCCCAGTCGCAGGAAGAAGTCGCCAAGCTGCTCGAAGCGCAATACGGCGAATTCCAGAAGACCGTTGCCGGTCTGCTCGACCAGGCTTCGAAGAACGCCCCGGCCGGTTCCGACGTCGCCGTCGCCGCCGTCAAGTCGGCCTTCGCCGCTGCCAACTCGGCTTTCGACAGCCTGAACAAGGCCGCCAAGCAAGTCGCCGAAATCACCGAAGCCAATGTTGCCGCCGCCACCAACGCGACGGTCAAGGCTGTCGGCGCGACGACCGCTGCTGCAAGCGCTGCCGGTAAAAAGAAGTAAGCCGGAACGGAGTCAAGCAGGACGCAAGACTGAAAGCCCCGGCCACGGCCGGGGCTTTTTTACGCGCCGGACCAGTAGCCTGCGCCAGCGCACTTTTTCGATCCACGATCGTAAGGAGCAATCATGAGCGACAACCCTCTTGAACAACTGGCCCAGACGCAAAAGGCCAGCGCCGATGTACTCTCTTCTCTGGTGCGCACGGCTTTCAGCGGCGTCGAACAACTGACCGCGCTGAATATCGCCGCCAGCCGCGACTTCTTCAATGCCAGCGTCAGCAGCACGCAACAACTGCTCAGCGCCAAGGACCCGCAGGATCTGGCGAAGCTAAATGCCTCGCTGGCGCAGCCGAACATCGAAAAGCTGATCGACTATTCGAGCAAGGTTTACGCGCTTACCGCCAAGCTGCAGAAGGAACTCGCGACAGTGGTCGAAGCGCAATACGACGTCTTCACCCGCAATGCCGCAGTGGCGATCGAGAAGACCTCGGCCAATGCGCCGCTCGGTGGCGATGTCTTCGCCGCGGCGTTGAAGTCGGTGCTCGACGCCTCGACCACCACCTATGGCAACCTGACGCAGCTGACGCACCAGTTCGCCGACATCACCGACGCCAACGTACATGCAGCGACCAGCGCCACGGCCAAGGCCGCTGAAGCAACGAGCGCCGCCGCCAACGCGGCAAGCACGCGCGCAACGGCAAGCAAGCGCAGCAAATAGGCGGGAAATTGCGCGCTGCCCGGCTGACGCTGCGGGCAGGCGCGAGGCAGTTCAGGGGCGCGGCGTCCAGGTGATGCCGCGCCTTTCAATTTCAGCGCGAATCTCGGCCAGCGCCGCGTCGACCAGCTCCGGATCGCCCTCGACACCGAGTTCCAGATGCCGGCGCTGGCCGTTCGCGTCGAGCGAAGGCAGACTGAACAGGCGTAGTGCCGGGTAGTCGGCGACGATGCGCTCCATCAGATCGAGCAGCGCGCTTTCGTAGGCGCCAGGGCCGGTCAGCAGCAGCGCGCGATCGACCGGCGGCTGCCGATTGAAGTACGCCGAATAGAAGGTGTCGAGCGCCCACTCGACCATCGGGTGCGACATCTGCGGAAAACCCGGCAGAAAATGATGCTCGCGCACGCGGAAACCCGGAATTCGGTTGAACGGGTTGGGAACGATGTCGACGCCACGCGGGAAGCTGCCGAGCAGCAGTTGCTGTGGCGAAGGCCCGTCCGCCCCCGCGGCGACCGGCATCTTGCCCGCGGCGACGCGCGCGCGGATTTCGCGTTCGGCATCGGGATGCAGCACCAGATCGACGCCGAGCGCCTCGGCTACCGCCTGCCGCGTATGGTCGTCGGGCGTGTTGCCGATGCCGCCGAAACTGAAAACGACGTCGCCACGCGCAAAACTGCGGCGGAAGGCGTCGACCAGCCGCGGCCGCTCGTCGCCGAGATACTCGACCCACGACAGACGCAGGCCGCGCGCGCCGAGCAGTTCGGTCAGCCGCGCGAAATGTTTGTCGCTGCGTTTGCCCGACAGGATTTCGTCGCCGATGATGAACGCGCCGAAGTTCATTGCCTTTCCTCCACGATAACGGTGACAACCGCACCGCGCCGCAGCTGGCGCAGCGCTTCAAGACAGAAATGGATGTAGGCCAGCGCCGCCAGCGTCGGCGCCAGCAGGCCGAGCAGCGGCACGTGCGCCAGCACCGCCGCGACGCCGCCGAGCGCCAGCAGTGGCACGCGCTGCTGTTGCAGCAACTGGCGCCGCTCGTCGTCGCTGGCGTGCACCGCCAGCGCGTCGTAAGCGAAGGTACGCCGGTTGAGCCAGGCGAGCAGGAACAGCGGCAGAACCAGCGCGGCGCCGGGAATCAGCCACAGCGGCAGCGTCACCACCCAGCCGACGGCAAAGAGCGCGGCCGCGCTGACGCTGTTCCACGTCGACGCTGCGGTGCTGTCGCTGCCGAATGCCGCCAGATCGGGGTATTCGCGTGCCGCCACCTGACGCAGCAACAGCGGCAGGACGAAGATTGCCGTGAGCAGGATCGCCGTCAGCGTTGCCGCGGCGAGGACCAGTGCCCAGCCGCCGAGCACCGCGAGCAGCTTGGCCAGCCACACCGCGCCCCAGCCCGACAGCCAGCTCAGCGGCGGCTGGTCGAGCAGCAGCGCGACGAAACGGTCGAGAACGAACAGCGCGAGTGCGATCCACGCCAGCAGAGACACCACCGCCGGCCCGAGCACGTACAGCCAGACCCGCGCCCAGGCCAATGTGCGCAAGCTGCGCGCCAGTGCGACGACCATCTCGGGCATATCCCTCTCTTCTGCCGGCCCTGCCGGCTCCGCAAATGACCTCACCAACGAACTTGCCAACGCTCCGCCGGGAGCGCGTCAGCGCGCCGCCCGGATCAGATCCCCTCCCACATTTTCTGCAGGCGTTTCACCGACACCGGCGCCGGCGTGCGCAGCTCCTGCGCGAACAGCTGCACGCGCAATTCCTCGAGCAGCCAGCGGAACTGTTCCATCTGCGGGTCAGCGACGCCCTGCCGTGCCAGCGTCTGCGCGCGCCGCTCGTACTGCAGCCACAGCGCGGCGACGTCGGCCTGCGCGCGCGCATCGCGCGCGGCGCCATCGTCGCCGTTCTTGCGCAGCTTGTCGAGACGCAACGCCGCCGCCTGCAGATAGCGCGGAAAGTGCTGCAGGCGCTCGAAAGGCGTGTCGACAACGAAGCGCTTGCCGACGAGGCGTCCGACCTGGCGCTCGATGTCGGCGACGGCCTCCGCGTGCGCGCGGAAGCCCGGCAGCTTCTTCTGCAAGCTCTGCCAGTCGCCAAGGATGCGCTCAGCCAGCCGGCTGATTTCCTGCGCCAGCAGGCCGAGCCGCTGCTTGGCCTCGGCGCAGCGCGTGGTGAAGGATTCGGCGTCGACCGGCCACGGCTCGGCCAGACAGGCACGCGCAAAAGCCGTTTCGATCAGCTGCCGGCGCAACTCGTCGAGCGAGCCGAGCGACAGGTAGAGCATTCCCATCTGCGTCAGATTGGGCAGGTTCTTTTCCAGATACTTCACCTGCTCGCGAAACTGCAGCATGAAGAGGCGCAGCAGGCCCTGCCGATGCACGCGCCGCGCCTCGTCGGGCGAATCAAAGACGCGCAGCGCAACCGAATCGCCCTCGTCGGCGAGCGCCGGATAACCGATGGCGGTCTGGCCACCGGTCGACACTTCCATCAGTTCAGGCAGTTCGCCGAAAGTCCAGCTGGTGATGCCGGTGAAACTAGCCGGCGTGGCGCCTGATAACTCGCGCGCGTCGCCGCCCTCGGCCGCCGGAGCGCTGTTCGCGTCGGCACTGGCGAAGGCTGCGGAAGATGCTCCAGCGAATGCCGCAGCGGCGCCTGTGCCGGTGGCGCGTTCGCTGGAGAAACCGGCGGCAACGCTCGCTGCCGCCGCCGCGGCGAACTCGGCGCGCGCTTCGCGTCCCCAGTCGGCACGCAGTTCGGCGAGATGGCGGCTGGTCGCCAGCAGGCGGCCTTCGCGCGGCCCGCCGTTGCTCTTGAAAGCCGCCTCGCTCTCGTCGAGTGACTCGAGCAAACGGAAGTTCATGAACAGGTGCGCCGGCAGCGCGTCGGGACGGAAAGCGTCGGGCGTCAGCGCCCAGCCGCGCGCGTGGATGCCGCGCGTATCGCGGATGTAGGCGATCAGTGCGCCAACCAGCGGCTCGTCGGTGGGCGCCACCTCGTCGGCGAAACTCTCGGCGAATTCGGCGAGCGGCATCAGCTTGGCGCGAATCCGCTGCGGCAGCGTCTTCACCAACTGCAGCACCTTTTCCTTGAGCAGGCCAGGCACCAGCCACTCGCAGCGCGCCGCCGGAATGCGGTTCAACTGCGCCAGCGGCAGGCTCAGCGTCACGCCGTCGCGGGCGCTGCCCGGCTCGAAGTGGTAAGTGAGCGGCAGCGACCAGGCGCCGGCGCCGCTGCCGAAGGCGAAGCGCGGCGGGAAAGCGTCGCTGGTGACGCCGGCGGCTTCGTGGCGCATCAGGTCGTCGCGTTCGAGGAAGAGCAGACGCGGCGTTGCACGCTCGGCGTCGCGCCGCCAGCGCTCGAAGCCGGCGCCGTCGCACACCTCGGCCGGAACGACGCGGTCGTAGAAGGCGAAGATCAGTTCTTCGTCGACCAGCACGTCGGGCCGCCGCGACTTGTGCTCGAGCGCCTCGATCTCCTCGATCAGCGCCTGGTTGTGGCGGAAGAAGGCCCAGCGTCGTGCGTAGTCCTCACTCACTTCGCCGCCGACCAGCCCCTGGCGGATGAACAGCTCGCGCGCACCGGCGGCGTCGAGCGGCGCCAGCGCGACGCGGCGCCGCGGCGTGACGACCAGCCCGTAGAGCGTCGTCCGCTCGAAAGCGACGGCCTGCATCGCCTTCTTCTCCCAGTGCGGATCAGCGTGGCTGCGGCGGATCAGGTGAGCGCCCACCTGCTCGAGCCAGTCCGGATCGATGCGCGCGACGCAGCGTGCGTAGAGCCGGCTGGTCTCGGCGATCTCGGCGGCGGCGATCCACTTGCCGGCCTTCTTCTGCAAGGGCGACGAGGGATGGACGAAGAAGCGGATGCCACGCGCGCCGAGATAATGCGCGGCTTCGTCGCTGCGAAAACCGATGTTGCCAAGCAGCCCGGCGAGCAGGGCGCGGTGGATTGCGGCGTAGCGCGCGGCTTCGGCGCCGGGCACCAGCGGCACCCCGGCCACCGGCTCGACCTTGCTGGCGGCTGCGGCGTTCTTCTGTGTTTCGGCGCGAGCCGCCGGCGTCCCCGCCCGCTTATCGCTTGCTGCTTTCGCTTCTGCCGTTTTCGCTTCTGCCGTTTTGGCCGCTGCGCTTGCGTTCGCATCGCCATGCAGCCAGCCATGCTCGGCGGCGACGGCGTGCAGCTGCGCATGCACGTCGTGCCATTCGCGCATGCGCTGCGGCGACAGGAAGTTCTCCTGGCAGACCTGCGCCAGCTTGCGCTGCGATTTCTTGTGCGCGATCTCGCCTGCGTACCACTGCCACAGCTTGAGCCAGGAGAGGAACTCCGACTTCTCGTCGGCGAAGCGGCGGTGGGCCGCATCGGCGGCGCCGGCGCGTTCCTGCGGGCGGTCGCGCGGGTCCTGCACCGACAGCGCTGCGGCGATCACCAGCATCTCGTCAAGACAACCTTCGTCGCGGGCAGCGACGATCATGCGTGCGATGCACGGGTCGAGCGGCAGCGCCGCCAGCGTGCGGCCGATGTCGGTGAGCGCCCGCTCTTCGGTGACCGCCGCCAGTTCGACCAGCAACTGGTAGCCGTCGCTGACCGCCTTGGTCGGCGGCGCGTCGATGAAGGGGAAATCTTCGATGTCGCCGAGGCGCAGCGCCTTCATGCGCAGGATGACGCCGGCCAGCGACGAACGCAGGATTTCCGGATCGCCGAAGGCCGGTCGCGCGGCGAAATCGGCCTCGGCGTAGAGACGGATGCAGACGCCGGCGGCGACGCGTCCGCAACGCCCGGCGCGCTGGTTGGCTGCAGCCTGCGCAATCTTCTCGACGCGCAACTGCTCGACCTTGTTGCGGTACGAGTAGCGCTTGACGCGCGCGAGTCCCGTATCGACGACGTAGCGGATGCCGGGAACGGTGAGCGAGGTTTCGGCGACGTTGGTCGCCAGCACGATGCGCAGGCCGCCGTGCGGGCGGAAGATGCGCGACTGTTCCTCGGCCGACAGGCGCGCGAACAGCGGCAGGATTTCGGCGTGCGCGGCAGCGCCGGTGAACGCGTGCTTGCGCAGCGCTTCGGCCGCATCGCGGATCTCGCGCTCGCCGGGCAGGAAGACGAGAACGTCGCCGGGACCGCAGCGCAGCAGTTCGTCGCAGGCGTCGACGATGGCGTCGTAGAGGTCGCGCTCGGGTGGCGCACCGCTGGCGCGAGCTCTTTCTGCGCGCTCGCCGGCCTCGCGTGCGAACGGTCGCGGGGAAACGGCCGCTGTTGCAGGCGCAAGCGCCGGCGCGCCGTCGCCTGCCACGGTGCGAACGCCCGCTTCTCCGGCGAGGCCGGTCCTACGCTCTCCGGCGAGGCCGGTCCTACGCTCTCCGGCGAGGCCGGTCCTACGCTCTCCGGCAAGGCCAGCCTCACGCTCGTCGGCAAGCGCTGCCTGACGCTCAGCGGCGAGCGCAGCCACCGTGCGCGCTACGGCGCTACCCGGCGCGCCGTCGAGCGGCCGGTAGCGGACGTCGACCGGGAACAGGCGGCCGGACACCTCGATCACCGGCGCCGGCTTGCCGCCGATCGCGAAGTGGCGCGCGAAGCGCTCGGCGTCGATCGTCGCCGAGGTGATGATCACCTTCAGGTCTGGCCGCTTGGGCAGGATCTGGCGCAGATAGCCGAGCAGAAAATCGATGTTCAGGCTGCGCTCGTGCGCCTCATCGATGATCAGCGTGTCGTACTTCGCCAGCAGCGGGTCGCCCTGCGTTTCGGCGAGCAGGATGCCGTCGGTCATCAGCTTGATGAAGGCGCCCGGGGAGGTGCGGTCGGTGAAGCGGATCTTGTAGCCGACCAGCGCGCCGGGTTCGCTGGCGAGCTCCTGCGCGATGCGCGCGGCGGTGGCGCGCGCGGCGATGCGCCGCGGCTGCGTATGGCCGATCAGCCCGCGCGTGCCACGGCCGAGCGCCAGACAGATCTTCGGCAGCTGCGTCGTCTTGCCCGAGCCGGTTTCACCGCAGACGATCAGCACCTGATTCGCGGCGATCAGCGCGGCAATCTCGTCGCGCCGGCCATTGACCGGCAGATCGTCAGCGAACTGAGGTTGCGGCAGACGCGCCCGGCGCGCCGCCACAGCCGCCCGTGACGCCGCAAGCAAGGACTCACGTTCGGCGGCCAGCGCCGCGCGCTTGTCGCCAAAGGCGTGGCGCAGATCGCGTGCCAGTTGGCGCAGGCGCTGCTGGTCGGCGGCGAGACAGTCGTCGGCGAAGCCGGCC
The DNA here is from genome assembly GCF_014197755.1 of Rhodocyclus tenuis. Classification (GTDB taxonomy): domain Bacteria; phylum Pseudomonadota; class Gammaproteobacteria; order Burkholderiales; family Rhodocyclaceae; genus Rhodocyclus; species Rhodocyclus tenuis. Next base: position 284,037 of record NZ_JACIGE010000003.1, read on the forward strand.
GAAGCGCCAGGCCCCGGCTGCCGGCTGCTCAAGAGCCACTCCCTTGGTAGTGGCCGTCAGCACTCACTTCGCCAAGCAGCACCGTTCGAAATCCAGCGTAAAGCGCAGCAAAAAACATCCCGATCCTTTTTCCGGAAAGCAGCCCGAGGCTGCGCCAAAAAAGCTGGCGCCGCGCCTTGCAGGCAACAGGAGGCGAGATTTTAGACCGTTCGGCTGCGCCGCGCCGCCGGCGGTACGCAACCGAGAAAACGAAACGGCCGCTGTACGCAGGACGCGTCGAGGAAAACCAGGCCATCGCCGGAGCCGCGGCGAGCGCGCCGCGGAAAAGCGGAGACGCTGCGCGGGCAGCGTCTCCCGGCGATCAGATCCGGTAACGGCTGAGCGCCGCTTGCTGCTGTTCGGCCTGTTCGTCGAGGCCGATGGCACTGGCCGCGGTCTGTTCGGCAGCGGCGCTCGACTCCTCGGACATCTGCGCGATGCGTTCAACCTGCCCGGCGATGCTGTTGCTGGCAATCCCCTGCTCGCGAATGGCGTCGGCGATCTCGTGCACCGTCTCGCTCGTTTTCTGCGCCGCCTCGCCGATGCGACGGATCGCCTGATCGGCGTCGTCAGCGCGCGTAACGCTGACATTGACGCGCGCCTCGACGGCGATTACCTGCTCGGCCGCGCGCTGCGAACCGACGCGCATGGCCTCGATGGTGTCGGCAATCTCGCGCGTCGATGCTGCCGTGCGTTCAGCCAGTTTGCGCACCTCGTCGGCGACAACGGCAAAACCGCGCCCCTGCTCGCCGGCGCGTGCGGCTTCGATCGCGGCGTTGAGCGCCAGCAGGTTGGTCTGCTCGGCAACCTCACGAATCACCTGCACGACATTGCCGACGTTGGCACTCTGCTGCTCAAGGTCGCGAATCGATCCGGCGGCGCTGCGCACCACGGAAGAAATTTCGCGAATGTCGCCAATCGTGTCGGCGATGGTGCGCGAGCTCGACAGCGCCAGGTCACTCGAGGTTGTCGCCAAGGTCTGTGCTTCCTGCGTACGTTCGGCAACATGGTTGATGCTCACGGTCATTTCCTCGACCGTCGCCGCCACCGACGACGCCGCCTCGCTCTGCGCCGTCGCCGCCTGCGCCACCTGTTGCGCGGTGGACTTCAACTCGCGCGCCGCAACCGAAACATCGCCGGCACTACGCACCGCCACGCCCAGACTGCCGCGCAGCGTTTCCAGCAGGGTATTGAAAGCAGTCGCGGTGCGGCCAACCTCGTCGTTGCGCAGAACCGCAGCGCTGCGCGTGAAATCGAGCGAAGCGCTGACCTCGCGCATCGTCGACTCGATGCCTGCCAGGCTGGCGCGGATATGCCGGAACAACAGCCCGCCCATGACGACGACGGCAAGCAGCGCGACGACAATCGAAGCGATCGTTATCTGCAGCGAACGCACATAGGCGTCCTTGCTGTCGGCCAGCAACTTGTCGCTCAGTTTCTGGTTGTAGTCGATGTGTGCGTTGAGTGCGCCGCTGATGACGCGCGCCGTCGCGAACAGCGCGGTCGTCAGGATGGTGCGCGCGCTATCGACATCGCCCGAGTTCGATCGCTCGAACGCCGTCGCGAGAATGTCGTGATAAGCGAGCAGCGCCGCGCGGTCATCCTCGAGCAACTTGCGATCTTCATCGTCGGAGATGAGCTCGCGTTGATACTTCTCAAGCAGGCCGTTGAAAACCACTTCGTCATCGGCGATCTGCTTTTCGATCTTCTGCTTGGCTTCGGCATCGACAAACAAGGCGTGCTGGTAGGCGCCGATACGGATGCGCGAGAAAGCCAGTGCGGCTTCGTCAAGCGTTTTCAGGCTCGGCAGCGTGTTGGCCTGGATGTACTCGAGCCGCTGCTGCGCCTCGTAAAGCTGCCACAAACCGCCAACGCCGACGCTGAAAAGCGCGCCGAGTGCAAGCAACAGGGTGATGACCAGTCTTTGCGTGATACTCATGTAAACCTCCGGCTGAAGACAGTATCGACCTGAAAAAGCGCGTAATTAACGCGTAACAATAGCCCAAACTAAGCTACAAAGGGCTCAAATTCGCAAAACAGCTCAAGACCAGAGACGATTTGCACCAATCGAGTACAAGCCGAGCCAGGTCATGCTCAGCGAGCCGAACAGATGAATGCCGGCCAGCGTCATCGCCCAGGCCGGCTGGCCGGCGAGCAGGCGTTCGACGACTTCGGCGGAGAAGGTCGAGAAAGTGGTGAGTCCGCCGAGGAAGCCGGTGATCACTAACAGCTTCATTTCCGGCGCGAGGTCGGCATACTGGTGAAAAAACCCGAGCGCGACGCCAATCAGGTAGCCGCCGATCAGGTTGGCGGCGAGCGTACCGAGCGGCAGCGCGAGAAACAGCGGGTTGAGCGCCAGACCGAGCAGCCAGCGCAACCAGGCGCCGCAGGCAGCACCAATGCCGATGACGGCGAACGCCAGTAAATTCATTGTCGATTCCTGAGTGCCATCGCTGCCGTCCCCGTTTCTCGCGAATTCTAACGCTTTGCCACGCGGGCCGCGCCGCTGGCGAGCGAATCACACTTTCGCTGGCCAGCGAATTGCCGACTGCCGATTGCCGCTGAAAGCGATGGTACAAGCAGGGGCGGCGGGGCGATGGCCTGCTGTAAAATAGGCTGCTTCCGGAAACGAGGAACCGCCGTGAGCCATCCCCCGCACGAAAGCGCAACCCCCGCCAGCAATTTCATCCGCAACATCGTCGAAGCCGACCTTGCTGCCGGCAAGTTCGCCGCGCGCCGCTGGTCGGGCCAGCCCGGCGCCGCCGCCGACCACGCCGCCGCGCCGGCCGACGCGGCGAAGATCCGCACGCGCTTTCCGCCCGAGCCGAACGGCTACCTGCACTTCGGCCACGCCAAGTCGATCTGCCTCAACTTCGGCCTCGCCGAGCAGTTCGACGGCCGCTGCCACCTGCGCTTCGACGACACCAACCCGGAAAAGGAAGAACAGGAATACGTCGATTCGATCATCGATGCCGTGCGCTGGCTCGGCTTCTCGTGGAGCGGCGGCGGCGAGGACAACCTCTACCACGCCTCCAGCTACTTTGCGTGGATGCTCGCTTTCGCCGAGCACCTGATCATCACCGGCAACGCCTACGTCGACAGCCAGAGCGCCGACGAAATCCGCGCCGGCCGCGGCACGCTGACGCACCCAGGCGTCGACTCGCCGTTCCGCACGCGCAGCCGCGCGGAAAATCTCGACCTCTTCCGGCGCATGCAGGCCGGCGAGTTCGCCGACGGCACGCACGTGCTGCGCGCGAAGATCGACATGGCGTCGCCCAACATCAACCTGCGCGACCCGCTGATCTACCGCATCCGCCACGCCACGCACCACCGCAGCGGCGACCGCTACTGCGTCTATCCGCTGTACACCTTCGCGCACCCGATCGAGGATGCGCTCGAGAACATCACGCACTCGATCTGCACGCTCGAATTCGAGGATCAGCGCCCGTTCTACGACTGGCTGCTCGAACGCCTCGCCGAAACGACGACGCTGGCCGACGGCAGCAGCGTCGGCGGCCTGCTGCAACGGCCGCTGCCGCAGCAGATCGAGTTCTCGCGCCTCAACCTCACCTACGTCGTCCTCTCCAAGCGCCGCCTGATCCAGCTCGTTGAAGAAGGCCACGTCGACGGCTGGGACGACCCGCGCCTGCCGACGCTGGTTGGTGCACGCCGTCGCGGCTACTCGCCGGAAGGCTTCCGCCTCTTCGCCGAGCGCATCGGTGTCTCCAAGTCCGATTCGCTGATCGACTTCGTGCTGTTTGAAGATTGCCAGCGCGAGGTGATGAACGAGTCGGCCGAGCGCCGCATCGCCGTGCTCGACCCGCTCAAGCTGATCATCACCAATTATCCGGAAGGCGCTAGCGAGGAATGTGCGGCGCCGAACCATCCGCAACGCCCCGAGCTTGGCACGCGCAGCACCCCCTTCGGCCGCGAGCTGTGGATCGAGCGCGAGGACTTCATGGAAGTGCCGGTGAAAGGCTATCGCCGCCTCTTCCCCGGCAACATGGCGCGCCTGCGCTACGCTTACGTCGTGCGCTGCACCGGCTGCGAAAAGGATGCCGACGGCAATGTGACGGCTGTCCTCTGCGAATACCTGCCGGAGACGAAGTCGGGAACCCCCGGCGCCGATTCGGTCAAGGTCAAGGGCAACCTGCACTGGGTCTCGGCCGCGCACGGCTTCGCCGCCGACGTACGCCTCTACGACCGCCTGTTCGCCGTGCCGGCGCCGGGTGCGCGTCGCGAGGGCGACGCAGAAGGCCTCGAACGCAGCTTCCTCGACGACCTCAACCCGCATTCGCGGCAGACGATCAGCGCCCAACTCGAACCGGCGCTGCGCGACGCAGCGGCCGAGGCACGCTTCCAGTTCGAACGCCACGGCTACTTCGTCGCCGACCGCGTCGACAGCCAGCCCGGCGCGCCGGTGTTCAACCGCGCGGTAACGCTCAAGGATTCCTGGAGCAAGGGCTGAGCCGCGCCGACACCACGCCAGCGATCGCTTCGGGGCTCCGTCGCCAGTGTGCGACGGAGCCCCGAAGCTTTGAAAAATCACGAACAACCTGAAACGCCAAGCGACACGACCATGACCGCAAGCACGCTGATCCATCACCCGCTGCCGGCCACGCCGGCAAACCCGAACGAACCCGCCATCGTCGGCGGCCGCGTCGAACTGCAACTACTGACCACGCTCAAGTGCAACCTCAAGTGCAGCTACTGCTCGCTCGGCGTCGGCGACATGCTCGGCTCGCAGACCGAACTCAAGTACGACATCGACCAGCTGGCCGCCTTCGTCGACGCCCAGCTCGCCGGCAAGGAAATCTACGTCACCTTCTACGGCGGCGAGCCGACGCTCAACCTGCCGATGATGAAGCAGGTGATGCAGCGCTTCCCCGGCTTCCGCTACCAGCTGCAGACCAACGGCACGCTGCTCGACAACCTGCCCGACTGGGTGCTGCACAAGCTCTCCAACGTGCTCGTCTCGATCGACGGCGGCGAGGAAACGACCGACGGCTTCCGCGGCCGTGGCGTCTGGCGACAGGTGCAGAAGAACGTCGCGCACGTGCGCGACCGCATCGGCGGCAGCGTCACCGCGCGCGTCACCTGGGGCAAGCCGACGACCAGCTTCGAGGAACTCGACGACCTCGCCGAAAGCTTCGACTACCTCTACTGGCAGTTCGTCGCCGACGAGCAATACGACGGCGACTCGATCGACCGGCGCAAGGAAGTGCTCGTTCGCCTGATCGACAAGTTCTTCAACCGCACCGACAAGCTCTATCCGTTGATTCCGCTGATGGGCATGGTGCGCAACAAGGTACTGCCCTCACGCGTCGAGGAGCTGTGCCGTGGCCTGACGCAGTGCCGCGTGTCGACGCACATCCTCAACGTGATGCCCGACGGTCGCATCTTCCCCTGCCCGGACATGCTCTACGACCCGGCGATGCAGATGGGCGAGATCCAGTCGAACTGGCTGCGCAGAAGCCCCTTGCAGCCGCATCCGGCGATGCCGTGCGAAGGCTGCGAGGCATTTGCCTGGTGCCGCCGCAACTGCATGAAGAACCTGCACCGCGGCTACGTGCAGCAGGACGCCGAGTACCGCGAGCGCGTCGTCGAACCGATCTGCGAACTGATCCGCTTCATGGGCCGCGAGATCGACCGCCACGACCCGCAGGCGTGGTTCGCGCAGGCGTCGCTGCCGGTGCGCAAACAGATCGCCGACGCCGAGGTTTACGAGTACGTCGAGATCATGCCCTGAGCAGGATTGCCATGGACGCGCCGGGCAAGGCAAGCGGGCGTCCACGGCGAGAGAACGCTCATGCCACCGCCGCGGCCGGCGCCACCGGCGCTTCGCGGATCGGCAGGTTGACCAGCGCGGCCGCAGCGGCGAGCGCCATGTCGGCGTACCACATCCAGCCGTAGTCGCCGAAACGGCTGATCGTCAGGCCGCCGAGCCAGGCGCCGAAGAAACCGCCGATCTGGTGCGAGAGCAGCGTCAGCCCGAACAGCGTCGCGAGATAGCGGATGCCGAACAGCTTGCCGACGATGGCGGCAGTCGGCGGCACCGTCGCCAGCCAGGTGAAACCGAGCCCGGCGGCGAAGAGGTAGAAGGTCAGATCGGTGTGCGGCACCAGCAGATAGACGCCGATCAGCAGCGCGCGCGAGCCGTACATCGCCGCCAGCACGTACTTGCTGCGGTAGCGCGACACACACGAACCGGCGTAGAGGCTGCCGAAGATGTTGGCCAGCCCGATGATCGCCAGCGACCAGCTGGCGACCGACGGTGGCAGGCCGCAGAGATTCACCTCGCCGGGAAGGTGCGTCACCAGAAAGGCGATGTGGAAGCCGCAGGTGAAGAAACCGGCGTGCAGCAGCAGGTAGCTGCGATCCTGCAGCGCGCTACGGATCGCGTGGCCGAGGCCGCGGTCCTCCTCGGCGTGCGGGTGCGTCTCGTGTGCGCCCTGCGTCAGCTTGCCGACCAGCGGCAAGGCGGCCAGCGCCATCACCGCCATCGCCCACATCGCGCCCATCCAGCCGACGCTCTGGATCAGCTTCTGCATGATCGGCGCGACGACGAACTGGCCGAAAGAACCGCCGGCGTTGATCACCCCCGACGCCGATCCGCGCGCCTCGAGCGGCAGGCGCTGCGCTGCGGCGCCGATCAGCACCGAAAAGCTGCTGGCGCCCGAACCGATCGCCGCCAGCACGCCGAGCGACACCGTCAGCCCGAAACCCGAACTTACGAACGGCGTCAGCGTGCTGCCGACGGCGAGCAGCAGCAGCCCGCCGATCAGCACGGCGCGCGGACCGTAGCGGTCGGCAACCGCGCCGGCAACCGGCTGAATGGCGCCCCAGCTGAACTGGCCGATCGCCAGCGCAAAACTGATCGTCGCGATGCCTAGGCCGGTCGTTGCGTCGAGCGGGCTGATGAACAGGCCCAGCGACTGCCGCGTTCCCATGGTGATCATGAGGATGCCGGCAGCGGCGAGCGTGGTGATCAGGACATCAGGTCGGCGCAGCGAGGCGAACATGGCGTATTTCCGGGAAAACCAGAGGCAAGGAACAGGAGAATCCGGGGTTCAGAGGCGCGGCGTACGCGGGAATTCCCCGGCTTGATAAAAATACGGGCGTCTTGCGAAAACGCCTGATTCGGCGACGGGCGGGCTCAACTTGCGTTCGCTCCGGCATGCGGCAGCAGGGCCACATGCACTGGCGACATCTTGCCCTCGAGAAAGGCCGTGATCTCCTCGCGCCGAGCGATCGCATCCTGGTAGCCGAGTTGCATCAGCTCGCGGCAGTAAACCTGCTCGAACAACAGATAGCTGGCGAGGTTGCCGCCGCTGCGGCGCATGGCACCGAACACGCGCATCAACAAACGGATCGCGAACGGCAGCCGATGCACATGCTTCTGCGCGATGCCCTCGAGCGCTTTTGACGGCGTCAGCACCATCACATCGACACGGCGCAGAGGCAGACCGGCTTCGCACGGATCGCCGCGCAGGGTGAGGCTGATGGTGCGGTTGATGTGCTCGATGCGTTCGATGTCGACCGACAGGCCGTCGAGGAAGATCGAGCTCATGACGTGGCCGGCGACCTGCGCCAGCGTCGGCCGGCCGTCGCCGCGCGTGCGCTCGGGCGCCTGCGCGCGCACGCTGGCAGTGCCGATGACCATCACCCGGTCGGCGCCAAGGTGCAAGGCAGGGCTCACCGGCGCGATCTGGCGGATCGAACCATCGCCGAAATACTCGCGATGCACCTTGTACGCCGGAAAGATGAAGGGAATGGCCGTCGACGCCATCAGGTGCTCGACGCTGATCGCGCACTTGATGCCGACACGCTGCAGCCGGTTCCAGCCTGCCACCTGCGGCCCGGCTTCGAAAAAGCTGCAGCTCTGCCCCGAGGTATAGCCCGAGCAGGTGATGGCAATCGCGTCGAGCGCGCCCCGCTCGATGTTGCTGCGGATGTTGGCAAAGTCGAGATGTTGCTCGAGCAGTTTCTGCAACGGTCGGTTGTCGAGCATCGACAATCCGCCCGAGGGAATGAACGCACCGAAGAACAGCCCCGACAGCCAGCGCAAGGCGTTGGCAGCGACCCCGGGGACATCGGCGCGATAGACGTGCTGCGGCCGGAAGTTGCGCCAGACCTCGCTCAGCCTGCCGACCGCAAGAGAGAAATTGTCGGCCTGGACGGCGAGTACGCCGGCGTTCACGCCGCCGGCCGAGGTGCCGCAGATGATCGGAAAGGGATTGCACAGCGGCTCGGGCTGGATTTCAGCGATGGCCTGCAATACGCCGACCTGGTAGGCGGCGCGTGCGCCACCGCCGGACAGCACCAGCGCAGTCTTTCTCAGCCTCGAACTCACGCCGCCCCTCTGTTTCCCGATTTGCGCCAGTACGCATCGTAGCGCGCCACGGATGATTGGTGCGCACTCGCCCGGCGAATGACAGTGCCAGGCGTCAGTCGATGCGGCAGCTCAGATAGAACGCCGGCGGCGGATACGAGGCAAGATTGACGCGCTGTTGCGGCGTCAATGCGGGCCCGGCGGAAAAACCCTGCTTCTGCCAGAAGGCGAGCGAGTCCTGTACGGAAACCAGTGCCGCCCGCGAGAATCCGGCAGCGCTCGCCGCGTCCCGCGCGAGGCGCAGCAGGGCGCCGGCGACGCCGCGACCCAGTGCGCGCGGCGCCACGGCCAGATCGTGCAGATAAAGGCAGTCGGGTGCCGCCGGCACGACAAACCCGCCACCGAGCGCCGTCACCTTGCCGAGCAGCGACGGGTAGCCGACAAGATAGGCGCAGATGCCGGCGTCGCTCGCCGCGACCCAGGCAAAGGCTGGTGCCGTCGCCAGGCGGGAGCGGATTATTGCTGCCGGCTCGTTCATCGCCGGCGGGTAACACAGGCGCTGCACGGCGACGACGCCGTCGATGTCGACAGCCGTCATCACCCGCAAGCTGATGGGAAGGGGAGCCTCACTCATGTTGCAGCGGGGCGCTTACATCCAGTCAGTGAGCAGCACGCCGAAGCCGATCGTGTTCTGCCGATGGTTGTAGTCGATCAGGCTTTCGCCATAGCCGGTGGTAAACTGAACGTAGCCCTTCAGCTTCTGCTTCTCGAGCAGCGGGAAGGTCCAGTCGAGTTGCGCGAAGCCACGCTTGGCATCCCAGGTGCTGCGCCCGATCAGCGTCAGCCGTTGCGCGCCGAAGCGGTAGCTGGCTTCGGCCTCGAAATCGCCGACATAGCGGTTGATGCCGGGATTGTCGTCGCTGTCGGCACTTTCCTTGATGCGGTACCACGGTTTGAGCAGCAGGCTGAAGTCGTCGCCGATCTCGAAACCGGCCTGCGCATAGATGCGGTTCCAGCTGCGCGACAATGGCCGGCTCTGCCCATTGGACTGATGCACGAAGCCGACGTTGAGGAAGCGGCCACGCAGGCCGAGCAGTTTGTAGTCGGTCGGCACGGTGACGAACAGTTCGGGCTCGTAGTCGGTTTCGCGGAACGGCGCCGAGATGCCCTTGTTGTAGAGCTGCCAGTTGTTCTGCTGCGTGTAACCGAACCATAGATCGGCGCCCGAACCAAGCAGGTCCTGGTGCACCTTGGTCTTGAAGCTCAGCTGGAACTTCGCTTCGGTCGCATCGAGGCCCTGCGCTTCGGCCACATTGGCGTGCAGATAAGGCGAGAAGGGACGCTCGTTGACACGGTCACTGTAGCGGCCGAACAGGAGGTAATTGGTCTTGTGCGGGCGGAACGACCAGACGCCACGCTTGCTCTCGGCATTGACCTCCCAGCGCTCGGCAAGAGGACTGACCGGCGCGCTTTCGCTCGCCGCTGGCGCAGCTTGAGGCGCCGGCGCAGCGACCGCCGCCGGCTGCAGAGCGGCCGTATTGGCGGCGAGCAACGGTCCCTGGTCGCGCGCCAGTTCGTCGAAACAGCGCAAGCGTTGCGCGTTTTCGCTGATTGCCGCGCAAGACTGCAGGCTGGCCGCTTCGGCCAGCGGCATGGCCAGCAGACAACCCAGACCCAGCAGCACGCTTCCCCGTTTTTGTTGCATGTTGATTCCCCTGCCTAGATGCTTCCGGATGCCGCGCCGCGCATCATTCGCCGCCGGCATAAAGCGCTATCTTAGCGGCACAAGCGACTCGCGCCCGAACTGTTCACACGATGGCCGTCACCACAGCGCAAGATGGCAGCGATCCCGGCATCGGCGACGCCCGATCACGGCAAAAAATGCCGCGGCGACGTTTACAATGGCGGCTCATTCCGCGCCGAACGAGCCTCATGCACACAACCAGCACCTTCATCGACCGCCTGAATGCCGCGTGGACGACGCGCAATTCGCTGCTCTGCGTCGGCCTCGATCCCGATCCGGCGAAGTTCCCGGCGCACCTTAGCGGAGGCCCTGATGCGATTTTCGAGTTCTGCAAGGCGATCGTCGATGCCACCGCCGACCTCGCCTGCGCCTTCAAGCCGCAGATCGCCTACTTTGCCGCGCGCCGCGCCGAAGACCAGCTGGAAGCGCTGATCGCGCACATCCGCGAGCGTCATCCCGAAGTGCCGGTGATCCTCGACGCCAAGCGTGGCGACATCGGCAGCACCGCCGAGCAGTACGCCGTCGAGGCCTTCGAGCGCTACCGCGCCGACGCGGTGACGGTGAATCCCTACATGGGCCGCGACTCGATCGAGCCCTACCTCGCCTGGTCCGACCGGGGCGTCATCCTGCTCTGCCGCACCTCCAACCCGGGCGGCAGCGACCTGCAGTTCCTCGACGTTGGCGGCGAGCGCCTCTTTGAACGCGTCGCGCGTCTCGCCGCTGGCGAATGGAACCACACCGGCCAGCTGGCGCTGGTCGTCGGCGCCACCTTCCCTGCCGAAATCGCGCGCGTGCGCGAGCTCACCGGCGACATGCCGCTGCTGGTACCCGGCATCGGCGCACAGGGCGGCGACGTCGAGGCGACGGTGAAGGCCGGCCGCAGCAGCGCCGGCAGCGGGCTGATGATCAATTCCTCGCGCGCCATCCTCTATGCCGGCAAGGGCGAGGATTTCGCGCAGGCAGCGCGCGCAGTGGCGCTGGCCACGCGCGACGCGATCAACCGCTACCGCTGAACGGCCTGCCAATGCGCTCGGTTGCCGACGACAGGAAAGACGAGCGATGAGCGGCGGCGGCTGGGCTTGCCCGCACGAAGTGAATGACCGCTGCAGCAAGGTCGACGACCGTCCCTGCGATCCCGGGATGAAAGGCTGCGAGCTGGCCGGACGCTACGCCTTCTTCGACGAGGGCAAGAACGCGCGACTGCGGCAGAAACAGGCACGCCGCAGCGCCGATGAGGGCGCCCCGCCAGCGCCGGCACAGGCCGACGACTGAGCTCCTTGCCCGGTCACCATTCCGCAGGGCAGGTGGCGCGGACACAAGGCCGCAGGTCCGCGGCGGCGCCAGCGGACCACAGCTGCAGCGGGACGTTTTTCTCAAGGGCAGCGCCGTCGATCAGCGCCTGTTCGTGGCGACCAAGCAGGCATCACGCCGCGGCAAAACGGCGTGAACGCCCGGTGCCTGCCGGCGCCAGCCGATCCCTGCTGACGCCGGCATCCGGTAGAGATCAGAAGCTCTCGTCGTCGCTAAGGTAACGCCACTGCCCGAGCGGCAAGGCACCCAGACCGATACGGCCGATACGCACGCGCTTCAGGCCGACGACGGTCAGACCGACGAGTTCGCACATGCGGCGGATCTGCCGTTTGCGCCCTTCGCGCAGGACGAAGCGCAGCTGGTCCTCGTTCAGGCGCTCGACGATCGCCGGCCGCAACTGCCGGTCGTCGAGAACGAGCCCGTGACGCAGCAATGCCAGCCCCTCTTCGGTGACATTGCCTTCGACGCGAACGAGGTATTCCTTGTCGACGGTCGAGTTGTCGCCGATCAGCGCGCGCGCGATACGACCGTCCTGCGTCAGCACCAGCAGTCCGGTCGAGTCGAGGTCGAGACGTCCGGCCGGCGCCAGACCCTGCAGATGCCCCGGCCGGAACGGCGGCGCGCCCGGCGGCATGTACTGGTTTTCCGGCAGGATCAGCTTCACCGCAGGAATGCAGCCGGGCTCCGGTTGTCCCGACACATAGCCGATCGGCTTGTGCAGCAGGATGGTGACGCGCTGCGTCTGCTGCGCCTGCGCCTCCGGTGCCAGCGTGACGACGGCGGTCGCTGGCACGCGCACACCGAGCTCGGTGACGCGCTTGCCGTCGACGAAAACCCAGCCGCGCTCGATGTAATCGTCAGCCTCGCGACGCGAGCAGAGCCCTTGTTCCGACAATAGTTTGGAGACGCGCACCCCTTCGGGCGAAGCGCCGTCGTGCTCGGGCGAACGCGGCGCGCGGGCCGGGCGTTCGCTGGCGGCAGGGGCACGCGCCGGGGCCGGCCGCGGCGCATCGCGCCACGGGGCCTGCGACGATTCACGGCCGCCTTTGCCGGGACCCGCGGGCTTGGCGGATCTGCCCGGCTTCTCGTCAATGCGAGGCTTGTCGCGCCCCGCGAACTTGCCGCGCTCGCCTGCGCTGCTCCGCTCGGTCGTGCGCTCGGTGTCGCGCGGCGTTCTGCGCTCGCCATCCTGGCCGCGCCCCGGACGCGCATCCGGCGCCGGCTTGCTGCGCGGAAACGGCCGCTCGCCTGACGCAGCCGGCCGGCCGCCGCGCGGCGCCGGCTTGTCTCGGGCGAAGCGGTCATCGCCGGCGACTGACGAAGCATCGCGGCGCAGGTTGCCGCCGCCGCGAATGGCTTCGCCGGCGCGCGGCGCTGTTCCCCGCGGCTTGTCGCCGTCGCGGGGTCGCCCCTTGCCTGCCGGATCATTCGCACGAAAATCGCGGCGACGCTCATCGGCGCCACGCTCGCCCTCAGCCGGGCGACCACCGCCGGCAGTGCCAGGCTTGCCAGCGAAAGCGGGGCCGGGGCGTCCACCACGCGCATCGTCGCGGCCCCGCGGCGGGGGCTTGCCGCCCTGCCGGCCTGCACGGCTATCGGCATTACCGGTCGGCGGACCACTGCGGCGAGGGTCGGTGCCGTCCGGCGACGAACGCTGCGGACGCGCACGCGGCGTTGCTGCTGCCGCATCGGCCGGCTTGCCGGCCGCTACGGCAACCACGGCTTGCGGCTGGCGGATGCGCGGCGCATTGGCCGCACGCAGGGGACGACGTCCGCTGCGCGCTGTGTTTGCCTCGCCTTCGGCTTTTGCCGGCAGCTTCAGTGTCTTGCGCGGAGGGTTGCTCATCGGACTGCGCTCAGAGGACCCCGAGCAGTTCGACTTCGAACACCAGCGTGGCATTCGGCGGAATCACGCCACCGGCACCGCGCGCACCATAGCCAAGTGTCGGCGGAATCGTCAGCTTGCGCACGCCACCGACGCGCATGCCGGCGACACCCTCGTCCCAGCCGCTGATGACGCGGCGGGCGCCCAGCGGAAAAGCGAAGGCATCGTTGCGATCGCGGCTGGAATCGAACTTGGTGCCATCGGTGAGCCAGCCGGTGTAGTGCACGCTGACGGTATTGCCGGCTTCGGCGACGGCGCCTTCGCCGACCGTGACTTCTTCGATCTGCAGGCCGCTGGCGGTGGTGGTGACGGACATGGTCTGATCCCTTGCTGAAAAGGGCGAAGTGTAGACGAGCGCGGATGGCAGGACCAGCGCAGCGAAGTCCTGCTTGGCCGCAGCGCGCAAGCGCATCCGCCTGGCATCGGTTGCGGCCACCCCGCTTTCCCTGCGACGCCGCGGAGTCTTTCGGCTAAACTCCGGCCATTCCCGCGCCGCATCGGGCCAACTGTTGACGAGGACTGCCAATGGACCCACGTCTGCTCACTGATCCGGTGGTCCGGGATCGCGAAGCGCTGCTTGAGTTCGTCGACGCACTCGACGACCACGCGCCGCTGATCGAACGCGACGTTGCCCGACTGAAACGCGTGCCGAATGACCCGGCGGCCATCGCCGAGATATTCCGTGCCGTGCACAACATCAAGGGGGACGCGGCGCTGAGCAAGGTCGAACTGGCCGTCGCCATCGCGCATCCGATCGAAACGACACTCGGCCGACTGCGCGCCGGCGAATTCGTTTTTTCCGAATTGCTCGCCGAAGCCATCCTCCTGGCCGTCGATCGCCTGGAACTGGCAGCAACGACGCTGGCCAACGGCAAGTCACTCGACCCCTTGCGCCTGCCGGCGCTGGTCGGCGGACTTGAGCGGCTGGCGCTTGCCGAGCCTGGCGCGACCGATGCCGAGGCCAGTGCGCTGATCGAAGCGGTCACCGGCTTTCGCGCTTCAGCGGCGACACCCAATCTGGGGAGCGATGCTGCCGCGCCCTTCGCCACAGCGCGTGTCGCCGGCACCGACGACCTGCGTTTCTTCCGCGAACTGGCGCTGCGTTTCGAATCGCGCTCGCCCCTGTTCAAGGGGCGTACGTCGCGCTTGCTGCGGCTGTCGCGCGAGACCAACCAGGCTGCCGGACAGCCGATCGATCAGGGGCAACTCGAGGCGGCCGTCTATCTGCACGATGTCGGAATGATGTTTCTGCCCGAATCGGCCTGGCTGAAAGTCGGCCACCTGAGCGCTGGCGAATTGAAGGACCTGCGCGCACACCCAGAGATCGGCGCCGGCCTGCTCACCCGCATGCAGGGTTGGGACGGCGCTGCCGAGATCGTCGCCCAGCACCACGAAAAGCCCGACGGCTCCGGCTATCCGCGTGGCCTGAGTGGCGGCATCTGCGCCGGCGCGCGTCTGCTGGCGATCGTCGACGCTTTCGAGGCGGTGATGCTCAAGCACATCCACCGCGGGCGCAACCGCTCGGTGCTGCGGGCGATCGCCGAGGTCAATGCCTGTGAAAAGCAGTTTGCTCCGGAATGGATCGCGCCGTTCAATCAGGTCATCAGGCGAGCGATCGAAGGTTGAGTACAGTGAGTTCAGCGGCAGAAAGAGTGGCAGCGGGAACGGGCGAGGCGGATCTGGCGCGCCGTTTCGGCGGTGTCGAAAGGCTGTACGGCAGCGCCGCAAGACAGAGCTTCGCGGCGGCGCATGTCTGCGTCGTCGGCATCGGCGGCGTCGGCTCGTGGGTGGCGGAGGCGCTGGCGCGCTCGGCGGTCGGCGCGATCACGCTGGTCGACCTCGACATGGTCGCCGAGTCGAACGTCAATCGCCAGATCCATGCCCTGGGCGACGCCTTTGGCCGCGCTAAAACGACAGCCATGGCCGAGCGCATCGCCGCCATCAACCCCGCTTGCCGGGTCGTCGAGATCGAGGATTTCGTCACCCCTGACAACCTCCCTTCGCTGCTCGTCGACGATTACGATTTCCTGATCGACGCCATCGACCAGGTGCGCGCGAAAGCGGCGCTGATCGCCTGGTGGCGCCGGCGCGGCGGCGCCATGGTCAGCGTCGGCGGCGCCGGCGGCAAGAGCGATCCGACGCGAATTGCCGTCGCCGACCTGTCGCGCACCGAGCAGGATCCACTGCTCGCGAAAGTGCGCTCGACCTTGCGCCGCGACTACGGTTTCACACGCGAAGCTGGCCGCAAGTTCGGCGTCTCTGCCGTCTATTCGAGCGAGCCCTTGCGCCGGCCACAAGAAGGCAACAGCTGTGCGGCGCTCGCCGGCGGTCTCAACTGCGCTGGCTTTGGCTCATCCGTGTGCGTCACGGCGAGCTTCGGCCTGTTCGCCGCAGCGCAAGCACTCGACCATCTGGCGGCAAACGCGCAGCGGGAATAGTAGGAGCGGCGCTCGTGCGCGCCGCGCAAGGGTGCAGGCAGCGACGTTCGCCTGCAGCGCAGGCCGCGAACCGTGGAGGTTCAGACCGTTTCCGTACCCAGCCAGACATCAAGCCCCTGGGCATTGAGTTCCAGATCGGTCGCGAACAGCTCGACGATTTCGGCAGCTGGGAGGTGGCTGCCAAATGCTTCCGCTTCTGCGAGCAGCAATTCGGTAAGCCCCTCGCGGATGCGTGTCGCACGGCTACCGGCCCCCTCGGCTAATGCAGCGTGCTTTTCCGCTGCCTGCTCGCGCCGGGCGATCGCCAGATGCGCGTCAAGGCGGCGATGCAGCGCCGCCGCCTGCGCCGGCACATCACGCAACTGACTGAAATGCGTGAGGTAGACGGCCGACAGTGGCAGCGCGGCGATCATGTCGATGGTGGCACGCATAGCATCCGGATCGAACTGCACGGGCGTCGTCGTCGGAAAGACGAACTGCCGTCCGTCGACGTCAAGTTCCCGGTACGACAGACCGAAGGCATCACCGGTAAACGCCGCGCCGGCAATGGGATCGAACAGGCAGAGGTGGTGGCGGGCATGTCCGGGCGCGTCGAGGCAGACGAGTTCACGCCCGCCGAGCGGCAGACGCAGCCCGTCCGTCGCTTCGATGATGCGTGTCGCAGCGACCGGCAACACCTCGCCGTAAAGGCGACGGACGGCTTCATCACCGTAAACAGCGGACGCTCCGGCGACGAGTTTCGACGGGTCGGCCATATGCCGTGCGCCGCGGGGGTGGACGATCAGGCGTGCGCCGGGGAAAGCACGCATGAAGCTGCCGGCGCCGCCCGCGTGATCGAGATGAATATGCGTGAGGACGACATAATCGACGCTGGCTTGGTCAAGCCCGAGCGCAGCGAGCGCTGCCTTGACATGCGCCAACGACTCGTTGACGCCGGTATCGACGATAGTGACGCGACCATCATCAACAATGAAGTGGATCGCTGCCATCTGCGGCCTGACATAGCCGGCATCAATCGCGAACAGGCCGTGGTCGTAAGTGATGATTTCCTGCATGAACATGCTTCCTCCGGCATCGGCAACGCCGCATGATAAGCGATGATTGTTACCGATGCCCTCTCAGCGCAGCGGAAAAGCCAGCCAGGAGCCGGGAGAGGCAGATCCTGGGGGCGCGGAGCGGGCAAGAGCGAGCGAGGCGAGGGCCGGTCGTGCGGAGGGGGAGTGCGCTGGCGGTACTCTGCGGTAGGTGCGGGGAGGGGATGTCAGTAGACGGCCGACGCCCTCGCCGCTGGATAGCGGGGAGGGCGTTGGGTTGGTATGGGGGAGCCTGGCGGTGACCTACTTT